>NZ_NQKZ01000013.1 GCF_002252665.1 Synechococcus sp. 8F6 | reverse complement strand
TAAGCCAACAGAGGAGCCAAACCCGACCCTGGCGCTACCCTTAATCCAGGCCGCCTGAATAGCAGCCCAGGAGTGACAACTTTCCTGAAAGTCACCGCACAGGCGAGACCACCAATTCGCCATTGGAGCGATGTCGTGGTAAACAAGATGGAGAAGCCCGCACGAGCAAGGCTGAGCAGCGCAACCGAGCAGCAGAACGCATTTCCTGGATGAGTCTTATGTAAAGACCAATTTTGCGTCGCAAAAGAGTCTGCTGCGCAACTGCCGATCGGCCCGGCGGAGCAAGGGTCACTCAGGAGCTCCTACTGATCTCACTCAAGACCCATCTATAGTCTCAACGAGTGGCTCTCGCGAGCCATGCGAGACGCATTAATGATTGCGGTACAACTCCTTGAGAAGTTGGTAGGCCTCATTCAGCCGGCGCATCGTCTCTTCGCTGCCGCCGGAATCGGGATGGTGGCTCATTGCCAGGTCGCGATAGGCCTCACGGATCTCAGCCAGGGTGAGTCGATGGCCCGGAGCGGTGGGTAACTGCAACAGCTTGAGCGCCCCGTGCAGGGTCATGGTGTGCTCGAGGGTCTGGAACGATGTGCCTTTGCGTCGCTTGCGGAAGCGATGCACAAAGCGACGAATCAGGGTGGGCAGTCGCACCTCCAGGGTGGACGTGCTGAAAGGATCCTCCAGCAGACCGGCCATCACCATCACCCGCTCAAAACTGGCGGGCTCGTGCCCCCAACTGGGCGCCGTGTTGGCCACCACCTCGCAGGCCAACGACCAAGTGAACGGTCTGTTGTCACTTTGATCACTCTGGGCCCAGATGTCTTGGGCCAACCAGACCATCGCCGCTTCCAACACGGCGTCATTGGCATCCTTTCCGTAGAGCTCGATCCAGTGGTTGCGGGCCCGCACCAGGGCCCTCTCCACCATTTCTCCACCCACATGGGGCAGGGGTTCGACGGACGCTTCAACGGTTTGCTGGCGCGGCTGAAGACTGCGCTTGAGTTGATCCGACTGGCGCCTCACAAACCCCGGCAGGTCGATCCCGCCCGAACGCGGCGGAGCGCTGACGCGCATCGTCTCCCCAAGGGGGAAGTCGATGTCTTCCAGATCGAGGCAGAGCTCGCCCCCCGAACCTCGGCTGACGAGCACCAACGCACCCTGCTCGTTGAATGTCGACGCATGATCGTCATCGCCAGAGGCAAGCGTGCCCTTGGCAGAAGCCTGATCAGCCGCCAAGTCGTTCTCCCCATCCTCATTGCTGGGGAAGAGTTCTTGCAGCAGGCGCTCGACAATGTCACCGCGACTGCGCAGGCCCCACTCCGCCTTGAGTCCGTCAATTTTCCCCAGCAGCTCAACCGGGAGCTCCAGGCTGAACCGACGACGTTGGGGATCACCTGGGGAAGCCATCCCTAACGGTCCATCAAGCTGCGCATCATTTGTTGTTGCGCCTCAAGCGCTTGCTGATAGCGATCCACCAGCGACGGATTCAGAGGTGACGACGAGGCCCCAGCGGCGGAACGCGGTGACAGGATCGCCGGCGGTGGTGGTGGCGGTGGATTGGACCGTAACGGCGGTAGGCCCGGCAGGGGGGTCTGAAGGACAAGCGGGGGCATCCTCTCCGCTGGATCCGCGTCAACGCCAGTGGGATCGGGGACAGCGGGAGGGATCGGAATCAGGGCGGGAGCGGTGGTGGCTGCGGTGCTGCGGGCAATCTCGAGCTGGCGCTCCTGGTTTTGCACCATGGTGAGTTGGCTTGCAGGAACCACACTGAGCAAATGGCCGGGTGTGGCATCCGCGGGATAAACCAGGCTCACACGCACCGGATTGGGAACTCCAGGCCGCAGGTTCAAGGTTGTGAGGGCAACACTCTGGCCGGAACGCAGGCCTGCGTGCATTTCCTGCAGCCCATCCTCAGAACGCACCTGAAAGGATCCCCGAAACGCGGTGAACGGCTTACTGCTGCCGGTGCTGGAGGGGTGGCTCAGCACCAGCTCGTAGGGACCGGACCCCTTGAGGTTGAGATCGACGTCAAAGCGGACCCCGTAGGTGCCGACGTTGTCCAAGGAGGAGTCGACCATGCGGCTCACCAGCGGATTCACTTGCACCTCTCGGGTGCCGAAGTTGTGGCGGTGGGTGCTGGTGAGGGGCACATGCAATGGGCCCTGCTGGGTCAGATCATGGTCGAGGCTGGCCCCGTAGCCATCGCCAATGGCAACACCACCCACTCGGGAGAACACACGCCGCCCATTGATATCAGCGATCCGATTGAGATAAACGCGGCCTGGGGCTAAGCGACCCCGGTCGAGCACAGCCAGCACATCCCAATCGCTTTGGGGGTTTTTGGCCGCCACCACCGCCATTTGGAAGGGCCCATCACTGCGTCCCTTCAGCAGGGCATTGGCGATGCCCAAGGCAGGCAGTTGGGTCTGGAACAGCACGATGCGGCTGCGGGCCGGAATGGTGATCTCCTGGCTGAGTTTGGAATCGAGGCGCCCCCGCAGAACCTGAATGGCGGTGGCATCACCCGGCCCTGTGTTCCACGGCCTTGGCCCCAACGGCCTCACCCCCATTTTGTACTGCTGGAGATAGGGGGCTTCAAAGCTGTTGCGCACCGCTCCGTTCTCAAAACGGATGTGCACAGGACGTGCACCCGGGTTGATCAGAATCAGACCGAGGGTGAGTTTGGGACGCCTCGCCGAGGCTGAAATCTGGCCACGGTTGGGAGGGAAGTATTTGTGGTGCATGTGCACGCCGAACTCCCCGTTGAAGGTGTATTCAGCGTTGCGCAGGGGTTGGCCAGTTTCGGAGGCATAGGCATAGCCAGGGGCCGTATTGATCAGGATGCCGGCGCCCTCCACCTCCTCGGGTTGGTTGGAATGCAGCACCGGCACTTTGTTGAAGCTGCCATTCAGGGGGCGGGCCTGCTGTCCAGCCATCAGCGCCACATAGGCGGATGCCGGCTGCACCTGAAGCAGCACCACAGGCGCTCCCAGGGCAGCCGCCATCAACCAGGGGAACGGACGCATGCGAGCTCCGTGACCGACTGCCCCCACGCTGGAGGGCTGAAACGACTGGGCTGAAGAATCAATGGAGTGCCTTCCCAATGGACGCGAAAGGCCTGTTGCAAATGGGATACAGAGGCTTGCCCAAAGGTGTTTCAAGGCCATTGCTGGGGAGGAAACACGACACTCGGGTGACCCGCGCAGCTCGCTAGAACCTTTGGGCACTCTTCCACTTTCTCATGCTTCCCCCCCTGGGCTGCTGCGGCATCGGCGACGAAGGAGGTCGCGACAGCTGGCGGCGCCATCAGCATCGCAAGCTGCGCATGCTGCAGTTCTGGCGTGATGGTGTGGAGCGCCAACTGGCCGCCGTCAACGCGGCGATCAGCACGCTGGAGCAACAGATGCAACGGGATGCGGCCTCCGCCGAGAGCTGAGTTCAACTGCTGCGGGAGGGCTTAGCGCCGCCCGCAGCAACGCCAGGCCCCGCTTCAGCCGACGCTGCACGGTCATCGGGCTCACCTGCAACCAGGCCGCGGTGCGCCGATAGGTCCAACCCGACAGCACCACCTTCTGTATCACCTGTCGCACGCCAAGCTCAAGGTTCAGGAGTTGCCGCTGCAGGAGCTCCCGCTGCTCCTCTGGCTCATGGTCCAGGCGGGATTCATCCTCAGCCAAGCCGCTGCCTAGACGCCAAAGGGCCAAAGGCTCATCTCCTCCGGGCTCAAAGGCCATGGGGCGTCCCATCGCCTGGCCCCGCAGCAGATCTTGCCACTGGGTTTGGCTAAGCCGCAGAGCCATGCGCAGATCGGTTGCACTGGGCTCCTGGCCGTGCTGGGCACACCAGCTGGCTTTGAGTTGTCGCAGCTTGTCGTGCAGCTCCATCTGGCGACGGGGCAAGCGCACCACCAGGGCTGAATCCCGCAGGTAGTGGAGAATCGCGCCGCGGATGTGCGGCCTGGCAAAGGCTTCAAAGGGTGTGGTGGTCTGGGGCTGGTAGAGCTCCGCAGCCCGAAGCAGGCCGAGCAGGCCCACCTGGACAAGATCGTCGAGAGGTTCGGGGCAACGGCGGCCGTAGTGGACAGCGATGGGCGTAACCAGTCCGCGGTAGAGGTTCACCCGCTGGTTGCGTTGTTGCAGGGCCCGGCGTGACAGGTTGCCGGTGGGGTGGCTTGGACGCTTCGTGTGGTCGGTCATGGGTCAGTGGTCGTTCGACAAGGGGCCGCAACCCCTTCCTTTCCAACCAGCCCCAGCCGCATCGGCTTTGGCAACCGAGAAATTACGGAACGGCGCTCAACGGATCAGCGTTCCACGAATGGGCGTTCAACGGATCGGCAGCGGCGCACTGGCCACCGCCTGCAGCAAGGCCCAGGGCCCTTCCCGTGCCAGCCAGCTGAGATCGGAGCGCTCGGTGCACAGCAGATAGCCCGCAAAGGCCAGGGCGTTGAGGCTGAAGCCCGCACAGTGCTCCTGGCGGCGCCGCACCGTTAGCAACCAGTGATCGTCGAAGAGCAGGTTGTAGGGATGGAGGGGCTGGGGGTCGTGCTGGGGGCAACCCAGGCCCAGCTGCGCCGCATGCTCCCGGTACAGGCCCTCCAGATCGCTGTTGCCTAGGGGATCGATTCGCCGACTCAGCCGATAGGCCCAGGGCATCGGCGCGGCGCCAGGCATCGACTCCCCTGGGGGCTCCAGTTGGGCCGCAAACAGCGCAGCAAGGGGGCAACTGGGTTCTCCGGCATGGCGTGGCAACACTTGAAGATGCCGATGGGGTTGGCTGGCACCAGCGGCGGCGCAGCTGTTGAAGAACCACAACCCCCCCGTATCCGCGTCAAGCTCTGCCACGGCCTGCCAGTCGACGGCTGTCAGCCAGCCGGACTGGGGCTGCCAAGCCTGGGTGATCAGCAACAGGTGGCCCGGTTGCACGGGGTATTTGTTGAGCAGCACCACATGGCTGGATCCCAGACGGTCCACCTCCAGGGCTGGTTCCCAGGGGAGGAAGGGGTTCGGCTTGGGCCCCCCACCCCGTAGGTGTTTGGGGGTACGGCTGAGCAGACGGCGCAGCACAAAAGGCTCCAGCTCGGGGGCCTGTACCACTTCTGTGGCCAGGGGCACCAGGGCTCCGCAGCGCTGGGCCTCCCCGCAACGCTCCAGGGCCCGCTGCCAGGTGCGCTCAGCCCGCACCGGCCTTGAGACGGGCCAGAGATGCACCCTGGTAGTAGTGGCCAAGGATCTGGTTGTAGCGGTAGCCCTGTTGAGCCAGATCCTGGGCCCCGTGCTGGCTCATGCTGGCGCCGAGATGGCCGTGGGCTTCCAGGCTGATCTGGCGGTTGGCGGCGTAGAGGCTTTCGACGATGGCGCCCTGGTAGCTGAGAATCAGGCCAGCGGTGCTGGCGGCGGCCTGGCGGGTGCGGTTGTTGCTGCTGGAGAGGCCCTTGTAGGCCTGCCAGCGGGTCGTATCGCCCAGGTGCCAATGACGGTTGGCCGGGCGAGCCATGTGGGCCAGGGCATAGGAGCGAGCGGCCACGGCCTGGGCCCTGAGGGCCTCCATCGACCAGCTGCTGGGCATCTCAGCCCCCACCACGGCGTCGATGTAGGTCTCCAGAGCCAGGTGGTTCACCAGCCGCGGGCCCTCGGTATCGCGGATCAGCCGCAGCCGGCCGCCGTAGGGGCGTCCATTGACCAGCAGCGACCCACCCTTGGTTTGCAGCCAAGCCTCCGGGCCTTGCTGCCACACCTTGGCCAGATCAACCCGACTTTCGGCATCTCCTTGCTGCAGCAGCTGGCCATCTCGGCTCAACAACTGCCAGGGGCCAGGTGCCGTCAGATCCGGTGCCGCACCGGCGCTGAGCAGGGCGACGCGTATCTCCAGATCCACGCCCGGCCCCGCTTCGGGCTCCACCAGACCCACGCTGGCTGCGCTGCCCTGCGCGGGTGCACGACGGGCCTCTAGTCGCCGCAGCTGCTCCGCCGCGGTGGTGGTGTCGGCGGCCGGTGGTGGTGAGTCGATCAGGGCATCCAGCAGCTCGCCCTGGGCGGCGCCATAGGGCCGGGGCACCAGGCCCTGGGCCGCAAAACCAACCGCCACCGCCGCCACCGCCATGGGGCCCGCCAGCATCAAGCGAGGGCGCACAGGGACGACCAGGCCTCGGCTCCGGAGCCATCGGCGTGCACCCGCAATGTGCCGTTCCACAGGAGATGGCCCGTACCGCTTAGGCGGATCATGCCTGAGGACGCCGGTTCGCACACCACCTCGCAGACCATGCCGCCGGGACGCGGGGAGCATTGCCAACCCACCACGGAGCTGCGGCCCAGCCGCTCCAACCAAAAGGGCGCCACCAGGGCGTGGGCCGAACCGGTCACGGGGTCTTCATCGATGCCCAGTCCCGGCGCGAAAAACCGCAGTTGGTAATCGGCTGGTTGACCCAACACGGTGGGGGGCGGCTCGGCCGGATCGTCGGCACAGGCCTGCATCAGCACCAGGCCAGCCCGATCTGGACCCTGGAGCTCCCCGGCAAGGCCCGCCATGGCCTGCAAGGGCGCAGCCGGCAACAACGCCACGCGATACCCCAGGCTCGAGGCCCAGTAGGCCAGCGGGGTGACACCCAGATGGGCCTGCAGGAGCCGAATCAGCGGCGGGGACGGTTCGGCCGGCAACAAGCCGGCACTGGGGAGCACCAAGCGTCCCGAGGCACCACCGGGGTCGAGCGCCACCGCCAGGGGGCCGCTGCGGCTGAGCAGCTCAACCTCCTCGTTGGGACCCAGCAGCTGCCAATGGCCCAGGGCCAGAAGGGCCGCCAGGGTGCCGTGGCCACAGAGGGGCACCTCGCACCTGGGGGTAAACCAGCGCAGGCACCAGCGGTCCTGCTGGCGCAGCAGAAAGGCCGTTTCCGATTGGTTGAGGCTGCGGGCGATGCCCTGGAGGGCCTGGTCACCCATGGGCTCGTCCAGGAGCACCACGGCGGCACCATTGCCGCAGCAGGGCCCATCGGCAAAGGCCTCCACCAGCACGGCTGGCCGCTGCACCAGGCCACGAACCAGCTTCGGCTCAACCCGTGGCGGGCTGCTGGTCATGGCTGGGCCCATTCCGGCCGCAGATCGCGCTCCATCAGGGCGCGCACCGCATCCGCCGGGGTAGCGGCGCCATCGAGCACCTGCACCACCTGCTCACAGATCGGCAGGTGCCAGCCCTGGCGAGCGGCCAGCTGGAGGGCCGCCCGGGCGGTGCGGGGCCCCTCCACGGTGGCGGCGATCTGGTCGTAGGTCTGCTCCTCGCTGCATCCCTCCGCCAGCAACAGGCCGCAGCGGTAGTTGCGGCTGAGGCGACTGGTCGCGGTTGCCAGCAGATCGCCCAACCCAGCGAGTCCGTAGAGGGTGCTGGTGACCCCACCGAGCCCCTCCAACACCACGCCGATTTCGGCCAGACCGCGGCAGAGCAGCGAGGCCTTGGCATTGGCGCCCAGGGCCAGGCCGTCGGAGATGCCGGCCGCCACGGCCATCACGTTTTTGAGAGCACCGGCCGCTTCGGTGCCAATCGGATCGCTGTTGGTGTACATGCGCAGGGCCCGATCGCTCAGCTGTTGCTGCAGCAGCTGGGCCAGCTCCTCATCAACACTGGCCACCACACTCGCCGCTGGCAGCCCCTGCTGCACCTCCGTGGCGAGGTTGGGGCCGCTCAACGCCGCCAGTGGTGTGCTGGGCAACTGGGCGGCCCAGAGCTGGGTGGCCGTGGTCAGCTGGGTGAGGTCCAGCCCCTTGCTACAGCTCAGCAGCGGCAGGCCTGCGGGCCAATGGGGGCCAAGCTCCTGGGCCAGGGGCGGGACGCCAGCCATGGCCACTGCCGACACCACCAGATCCTGCTGGCTCAGCAGATCCACAGCGCTGCCGCCGTCGCGCCGGGACCAACCCGACACCGTGTGGCCCTGGCGCTGCCAACGCTCCGCCAGGGTCTGCCCCCAGGCCCCCAAGCCCAACACAGCAATGCGAAGCCCCATCGGTTCCGGTGCAGCAGGCCATTTGGCGCTGCCATCATGCGCCAGGGCTGAGGTCGTGTCGCCAGTCCAGGGTTTGCGTGTCTTCAGCTCCCCCTTGCCCCAACCCCCTGCACGCCTGGCAGGGCAGCGCCCTGGTGGTGGGCTGTGGCGGCATCGGGCAGGCGCTGTTGCAGGAGCTCACGCGGCGAGCACCTCACCTGCAGCTGCTGGGGGCCTCGCGCCGCGACTGGCGACGAACGGGGGATGCCAGTTGGCAGGGCGTGACGCACCTTCCCCTGGATCTGGTCGACGACGCCAGCCTGGCCCAGCTGGGTCCCACCCTCGGAGCCTTCCCCCCCCTGCGGCTGGTGATCCACACCGCCGGATTGCTCCATGGGCCTGGCTTGCAGCCTGAAAAACGCCTCAGCCAGGTGAGCCGTGCTGCCCTGGAGCAGAGCTTTGCGGTGAATGCCTTTGCGCCCCTGCTGCTGGCCCAGGCCGTGGATCCCGCCCTGCCGGCCCAGGCCCCCTTTCACTTCGCCAGCCTTTCAGCCCGGGTGGGCAGCATCGGCGATAACCATCTGGGCGGTTGGTACGCCTACCGGGCCGCCAAGGCCGCCCAGAATCAGTTGCTGCGCACCTTGGCGCTGGAGTGGCGGCGCAGAAAACCCCAGGGTTGCGTGAGCCTGCTGCATCCGGGCACCACCGCCACGGCCCTCTCCAGCCCCTTCCAGGCGGGTGTGGCGCCAGAGAAGCTGTTCAGCACCGCAAGGGCCGCCAGACAGCTGCTGGACGTGCTGGAGGGGCTTACGCCGGAGCAGAGCGGCCAGTTCTGGGCCTGGGACGGCCAACCCATCCCCTGGTAGGCGGTGGTGCCGGGCCAGAGCGCCAGCCTCAGGCTGCGTTGGCCTGCAACAGCTCGAGCGGAATCACCTCCAGGGCTGTGTTCTCCGTGGCCTCCAGACGCACCGGCGGGGCCATGCCGTCTTCGTAGGCCTCCAGCCAGCGCGGGGCGCAGACGCACCAATGGTCGCCGGGCTTGAGGCCGGGGAAGCCGTAGTCCGGGGCCGGGGTGCTCAGATCGTTGCCCTGGGCCTGGCTGTAGCGCAGGAAGGCTTCTGTCACCACGCAGCAGACGCTGTGGCGACCCAGGTCGGCCGCATTGGTGCGGCAATGACCATCCCGAAACCACCCGGTCATCGGCTGACAGCCGCACACCACGAGGGGTTCGCCCAACACGTTGAGGTCGGGGCTGGGTCCGGCGCTGAACTCGCTCACGGGATGACGTTCTCTGGGGCGGTGGCTCAAGTCTGGCCAATGGTTCGCGCCGTTGCAGGGCCTTCGAGGCGCGTCGAGACCCAAAGGTTCCAAGGCAACACACCGGCACAAAGTTGGCCAGGGTGGTTGACGGATTCCGGGGGGTAGGCGTTAAAGGTCGGTGAGCGCGTTCACCTTGTTTTTCAGCGCGGCCCCCTTCATGAGCTGGGAATTCACCGAAGATGCGGCCTTTCTGGCCCTCTGCGACGCCTACAAAGAAAGCGGTGAACCCTCCGCCATGGAGTTCCTCGCCCACGGCGAAGGGGCCTTCCATTTCCAGGAACTCACCCAGAACGCCGCCGGCGAGGGCATCGATCTCAGCGACTCCTCAAATCTGGAGGAGTTTCAGCAGGAGGTGATCGATACCCTTGAGGACATGTGCAGCTAGAGCTCAGGAGTAGAAGAAGGCAATCTCCTTCGGCTTGAGTCCTTCCCATCCCGCAGCCTGCAATCGGGCATCGAGGGTGGCCTGATCAAAGTGCTTGGAGCCCGTTTTCACGATCCGGTTGCGCATCGATTTCTTGACGCCACTGCGGGCACGCTGGCTCTCCAGGTCCATCACCTCCGTGTAGAGGGCCACCATCTCGGCGGGGATCGGAGTGCCGTCGAGGTCGATCCCCGCGGCGATGGCAGCGTCAACGCCGCCGGGTCCGGCAATGGCCATGGCCGTGCTTCACAAGAACGATCAGGCTAGAAGGACCCACACGCGCTCCCAGGCCAGAACGGCCTTGTTTTCAGGCCGAGAAGTAGCGGGCCTGGCTGTGCAGCGCCACCAGAGCCGTGGTGCTCTGCTCCGGCTCCAGCTGTTCGCTCTCGTCCATCGACAGCCCAATGCGATCAGCCCCGAGCCAGGTGAGCTGCTGGCGGGAGTCGGCCACATTCGGGCAAGCCGGGTAGCCGAAGGAGTAACGGCTGCCGCGATAGCGCTGGGCCAGCACATCCCGCAGCGGCATCTCGGCTGGATCGGCGAAGCCCAGCTCGCGGCGAATGCGGGCGTGCACCCACTCCGCCAGGGCCTCCGCCATCTGCACTCCCAATCCGTGGAAATACAGATAGTCGCTGTATTGATCCGCCTTGAACAACTCCTGGGCGAAGCGGGTGGCCCGTTCCCCCATGGTCACGGCCTGCATCGGCAACACATCGGTTGGCCTCGCCGCGCCATCGGCTCCCACGGCGAGATCGCGGTAGAAATCGGCGATGCAGTAGCGGTTGCCGGAGCGCTGGCGCGGCAGCGCAAAGCGGCCGAGCTCGCGTCCATGCTCAACGGGGTCGAACAGCACCACCGCATTGCCGCTGCGACCACAGGGGAAGTAGCCATAGGCCACGCGAGGCGACAGCAGCCCTTCCGCCAGGCAACGCTGCTTCCACTGCTGCAGAACGGGCTCCGCCTTCTCGGCCAGCATGGCGTCGTAGTCGCTGCGGCTCTGCTGCTGGGTTTTGCGCAGCTGCCATTGGCCGGCGAACAGGGCATTGCGATCGAGGTAGGCAAACACCTCCTCCAGATCGATCTGCTCCTCGGTCAACACCGCACTGCCCCAGAACGGTGGCTCCAGGGCGGGCTCTTCAGGCACGGCCTCGGAGCGCTCGTCGTTGGGGGCGAGCTCCGGTGCCGTGCCCGCGGTGGCGGGCTCGGCTGGAGCCACTGGCTCCGTGCTGCTGGCCGGCGCATCTGCAGCATCACTGGCTGCCAGGCCCAGGCCTTCCGGGATCGGCCCCAGGAAGCCCTGGTGATCGTTCCAAACATCGGCGGCCTTGGCCTCCATCAATGCATCCATGAAGCGCAGATCGGCAAAGGCGTCGCGCCCGTAGATCACCTGCCCGTTGTAAGCGGCGCGGCAGTCGCCGTTGACGAAGCGGGGCGTGAGGGCGGCTCCGCCGAGGATCACCGGCACAGCGATGCCGGCCTTGTTAAAGGCCTCCAGGTTGTCCTTCATGAATGCCGTCGACTTCACCAGCAAGCCGCTCATGGCGATGCAATCGGCCTGGTGTTGTTGCTGGGCCTCGATGATCGCCTCGCAGCTCTGCTTGATGCCGAGGTTGATCACCTCGTAGCCGTTGTTGGTGAGGATGATGTCGACAAGGTTCTTGCCGATGTCGTGCACGTCACCCTTCACGGTGGCGATCAGAAACTTGCCCTTGGCCGAGCTCTCCCCTTCAACCGTCTCCATGTGGGGCTCAAGCTGGGCCACGGCCGCCTTCATCGTTTCGGCGCTCTGCAGCACGAAGGGCAGCTGCATCTGGCCGGAGCCGAACAGGTCGCCCACCACCTTCATGCCATCGAGCAGGAAGGTGTTGATGATCTGCAGGGGCGGGTAGGTCTGCAGCGCTTCATCGAGTGAAGCTTCCAGGCCGATGCGTTCGCCATCAATGATGTGCTGCTTGAGCCGCTCCTCCACCGGCAGGTCCGCCAGGGAGGGTCCTGAGGCCCGGGCCTCTTTGGCACTCACGCCCTCAAACAGGGTGGTGAGCACCGTCAGGGGGTCGTAGCTGCAGATTGCGCCCGGCTGGTCGGTTTCGAAACGGCGGCGGTCGTAGATCAGGTCGCGGCAGACCTGCTGATGTTCCGCACTGATCTTGGCCAGGGGCAGGATCTTGGCGGGGCTCACGATCGCCGCATCCATGCCGGCTTCGCAGCAGTCGTGCAGGAAGACGGAATTGAGCACGATCCGCGCCGCCGGCGACAGACCGAAGCTCACATTGCTGACCCCGAGCACCACGTGCACTCCGGGCAGATCCGTGCGAATGCGTCGGATCGCCTCCACGGTGGCCGCACCATTGAGGCGGTCCTCCTCGATGCCGGTGGAGATCGGCAGGGCGAGGGGGTCGTAGAAGATCTCGTGGGCGGGAATCCCGAACTCGAGGGCATCGCGATAGGCCCGCTGGGCGATGGCAAACTTGCGCTCCGCCGTTCGCGCCATGCCCTCCTCATCGATGGTGCCCACCACCACACCGGCGCCGTAGGCCTTGGCGAGCTCCAGCACCTTGAAGAAGCGTTCATCGCCGTCTTCGTAGTTGGTGGAGTTGAGGATGCACTTGCCCCCGGCCACCTTGAGGCCGGCCTCCATCTTCTGCCACTCCGTGGAGTCGAGCATCAGCGGCAGGTTGACGTTGGTGACCAGACGGCTCACCAGCTCATGCATGTCCCGCTCGCCATCGCGACCGACGTAGTCGACGTTGACGTCGAGCACGTGGGCGTTCTCCTTCACCTGGCCCCGGGCCACGGCCACCAGGCCATCCCAGTCTTCTTCAGCCAGCAGCTCGCGCACCTTCTTGCTGCCACTGGCGTTAAGCCGCTCGCCGATGATCAGGAAGGAGTTGTCCTGGTGATAAGGCGTGGTGCCGTAGATCGAGGCGGCTGCAGGCTCTCCCTGCAACAGGGGTCGCGCGTGCTGGCTTTCGGGGGTACGCACCGGCCTGGGCGCCGCCTGCAGCTCGGCCGAAAGGTCTGCCAGGGCGCCGATGTGAGCGGGCGTGGTGCCGCAACAGCCGCCGATCACCTGCACCCCGAGGTCTTCGACGAAGTGCATCAACTGCATCTTCATCTCCACCGGCGTCAGCCGGTAATGGGCCACTCCGCCGATGTTCTCCGGCAGGCCGGCGTTGGGGATGCAGCTCACCACAAAGGGGCTGTGCTCGCTCAGGTAGCGGATGTGCTCCTTCATCTGCTCCGGGCCGGTGGCGCAGTTGAGGCCGAGCACATCAATCGGAAACGGCTCGAGAATCGCCACCACAGCGGCGATGTCGGAGCCCACCAGCATTGTGCCGGTGGTCTCCATTGTCACGCTCACCATCAGCGGCCGGCGTTGGCCGGTTTTGCTGAACGCGGCCTCAATGCCCTGCAGCGCTGCCTTGATCTGCAGCACGTCCTGACAGGTTTCGACGATGAACAGGTCGACGTCGCCAGCCAGCAGCCCTTCGGCCTGCTCGGCGAAGGAGGCTTTCATCGTGTCGAAATCGACGTGCCCCAGGGTCGGCAACTTGGTGGTGGGCCCCATCGAGCCGGCCACAAAGCGGGGCTTCTCTGGGGTGGAGTAGGCATCCGCCATCTCCCGGGCCAGTTCGGCAGCGCGCTGGTTGAGGGCAAAGGCCTGATCGGCGATGTCGTATTCCGCCAACACCAGGGAGGTGGCTCCGAAGGTGTCGGTCTCGATCACATCGGCACCCACCTCCAGAAACTGGCGATGCACCGCCTGCACCGCATCCGGGCGGGTGAACACCAAGACTTCGTTGCAGCCCTCCAGCGCTGGACCGCCGAAGTCGTCGGCGCTCAGATCCATCTGCTGCAGCGAGGTGCCGGTAGCACCGTCGAACACGAGCACGGGCCGCTCGGGCGCGTGCAGCCGCTCAAGAAAACCCATCCTCTGTCCCACCCGGGGTGCCACCGCCGTGCCCATCTCGCTCAACCGTCCACGCGGATCCGTGTCACCCAATGGTCATAGGCGGGATCGCGGCCCTCCGTGATCGCTGTGAGGCGCTCGCGAATCGCCTTCATCACCGGCCGAGCGCTGGGCAGGTCAGTGGATTCGACGCGACGCACCGGGGTGACCTTGGCGGCGGTGCCACTCAAGAACACCTCATCGGCAATGAACAACTCGCTCTTGTCGACGGGGCGTTCCAGGGTGGGGATGCCCATCGACTTGGCCAGCTCCAGCACGCTGGCGCGGGTGATGCCCTCAAGGATGTCCTGATCAACGCCGGGGGTGATCAACACGCCATCGCGCACGATGAACAGGTTCATGCCGCTGGCCTCGCTCACCTTGCCGCGGCTGTTGAGCAGCAGGGCTTCATCGAAGCCGCTCTTGACCGCCTCCGTTTTGGCGAGGGAGCTGGTGATGTAGGCGCCGCTGATTTTGCCGCGCAAGGGCAGGGAACGATCTTCCTGGCGGGTCCAGGAGCTGATGCGGCAACTCACTCCCTCGGGGGAGAGGTAGTCGCCCAGCTCAAGCCCATAGATCAGGAAGTCGGTTTCGATGTTGTGCAGCCGTGGGGCGATCCCCAGGTCGCTGGTGTAGACAAACGGCCGCAGATACACCGGGCAGGTGGGCTTGTTGGCCCGCAGAAAGACGCCGATGGCGTCGTGAATCGTCTGCTCCGGCAACTCGGTGAGCAGCAGCCGGGCGCTCTGGCTGAGGCGCCGGGCGTGCCGGTCGGCGCGGAACAGCAGGATCTCAGCGGGGTCGCTGGGATTGGGCAGGGCCCGCATGCCCCCGAAGGCGCCGGTGCCGTAGTGCAGGGCATGGGTGGCCACCGACAGGGTGGCTTCGGCAAAGGGCACGCATTTGCCACCAAACCAGGCGTAGGGCAGGAACTGGTGCATGGTGGGGCGAAGCGGGCGGAGCTGAGGCGTCGGCCGGAGGCCGTGATGCCCCGATCTTCTCACTGCAGCAAGCAGGATGGGGCCATGCATCGCTTGGCATCGGTACCGGGAGGAGGGGAGGCAGCCGATGTCGGTGCCCTGGTGGAGCAGCCCCCCGCACCGGTGCTGCTGCTCAGCAGTGCCGACACCGACCTGCTGGCCATCGACCAGTTGCTGGCGCAGGAGCCGCAGCTGTTGGGGACCGAACTGCGGGGCCTGAACCTCGCGGCTCTGGCCCATCCCGCCCAGATCGACCACTACCTCAGCTCCACGGTGCGCCATGCCCGGCTGCTGGTGGTGCGGCTGCTGGGTGGGCGGGGCCACTGGAGTTATGGACTGGAGCAACTGCAGCTCTGGGCGGCAGCCCAGCCAGACCGCCAGTTGCTGGTGCTGGCCGGCACGCCGGAGGAGGAAACCGCCCTAGCCGAACTGGGCACGGTGGCGCCTGAGCTGGCGGTAGGCCTGGCCCAATGCTTGCGGGAGGGCGGGCCGGCCAATCTGCGTCGCTTGCTGGTGTGCCTGCGGGGGCTGCTCGATGGCGAAATCCCGCCACCACCTTGCGCCGAGCCCCTGGCCGATCCCCTCCCCCACGACTGGCGCGAGGAGCCGGGAGCACGGGTGGGGGTGATCGCCTACCGGGCCCTGCTGCAAGCCGGCGACCTTGCGCTGATCGAGGCCACCCTCGCGGCCCTGCGGGGGGCTGGTCTCTGCCCGCGGGCGCTCTGGGTGAGTGGGCTGCGGGATCGGGCCGTGCAACGGGGCGTCGCCGACCTGTTGCACCAGCAAAGGGTGCAGGCGGTGCTCTGCAGCACGTCGTTTGCGTCGGTGCAATTTGAGGAGGCCGGTTTGGGGGCTCCCCTGTGGGAGCAACTCGGGGTGCCGGTGCTGCAGTTGCTGTGCAGCAGCCAGCCCCGTAGCCAGTGGCAGGCCAGCAGCATTGGCCAGGGCCCCATCGACCTCAGCCTGCAGGTGGCTCTCCCCGAACTGGATGGCCGGCTCACCACCCGCATCGGCGCCTTCAAGGAGACGGTGGGGGCCAGTGAGCGCCTGGCTTCAGCCCTGCAGCGCTACCAACCAGACCCGGAGCGCCTGGCCTGGATTGCCCAGCTCAGCGCCAATTGGATTCGCCTGCGGCAGACCCCAGCCAGGGAGCGGCGCATCGCGCTGGTGCTGGCCAATTACCCCGCCCGCAACAGTCGCCTGGCCAATGGCGTGGGGCTCGACACGCCGGCCTCCACGGCCCTGATGCTGCAGTGGCTGGCCGAGGCGGGCTACCAGCTCAGTGAGGGCCTGCCCAGCAGCGGCGAAGCCCTGATCCAACAGCTGCTGGCCGGCCGCAGCAACGATCCCGAAAGCGAACACCGCCCGCCCCTGGCCCTGTTGCCCCTGGCCGACTACCAGGCCTGGTATGCCGGACTGCCGCGGGAGGGACGGGAGCTCCTGGAGGCCCGCTGGGGGCCACCGGAACGGGATGCGGGTCTGGTGAGCGCCCCCGGCCCTGGGGCCGCGCTGGGGTTCCCGATCCGCGGACTCCAATTGGGCCATGTGGCCGTGCTGATCCAGCCGGAGCGTGGTTACGACCGCGACCCCGCCCTCAGCTACCACAGCCCCGACCTGCCCCCCACCCACGCCTACCTGGCCCAATACCTGTGGCTGCGTCAGACCTTTGGGGCCCATGCCGTGGTGCACGTGGGCAAGCACGGCAACCTGGAGTGGTTGCCCGGCAAGGGTCTGGGGCTCTCAGACCAGTGCTTCCCGGAGTGGGCCCTCGGGCCGCTGCCCCATCTCTACCCCTTCATCGTCAATGATCCGGGCGAGGGCTCCCAGGCCAAGCGCCGCAGCCAGGCCGTGATTCTCGACCACCTCACCCCACCGCTGGGTCGCGCCGGGCTGCACGGCGCCCTGCAACAGCTTGAGGTGCTGCTCGACGAATACTGGGAGGCCAGCCAGCTGGGCAGCGAGCGGGCCGCACCGCTGCGGCAGACCCTGGTGGAACAACTGGAGACCCTGCAATTGCCCCTGGGCACCGCCGCGGAGCTGGATGCGCGCCTGGATGCGGCTGATGGCTACCTCTGCGAACTCAAGGAAGCCCAGATCCGGCTCGGGCTGCACACCTACGGCACCCTGCCGGAGCCCCAGCGGTTGGCGGAGCTGCTGCTCTGCCTGGTGCGCTGCCCCCTGGCCAACCAACCCGGCCTCACCCAGGCCCTGGCCCATGACCTGCAGCTCAGATTCGACCCCTGGGCCGATGCCGATGCCACGGCGCTCGAACCTGGCGACCAGCGTCGCCTCCAGGCCGCTTTTGGGGGTGAGTCGCCTCGCCTGGTGGGAGATGGCGTGGCTTTGCTCGAGCGGCGGGCCCTGGCGCTGGTGGAGCAGGAGCTGCGGGAGGACGGGCCAGGGCCAGTCGAGGCCGGTGAGCTGGGGCCAGCCGTGCAGCAGGCCGTGCAGCATCTGCGTCAGGCCGTGCTGCCACGGCTGCTGGCCTGTGGCGCCGCTGAGCGCGAAGCCTTCCTGCGGGGGCTCGACGGGGAGCGCATCGCCGCCGGGCCCTCCGGAGCCCCGACCCGAGGCCGGCCCGATCTGTTGCCCACCGGCCGCAATTTCTACAGCGTCGATCTGCGCGGCCTGCCAACGGAGGCCGCCTGGGACCTGGGTCGTCGCAGCGCTGAACTGCTGCTGGAGCTGCATCTCCAGGAGCAGGGGGAGCACTTGCAGACCCTGGTCTTGTCGGTGTGGGGCACGGCCACGATGCGCAATGGCGGCGAGGACATCGCCCAGGTGCTGGCGTTGCTGGGCGTGCGGCCGGTGTGGGATGGCCCCACCCGCCGGATGGTGGACCTGGAGGTGATCCCCCTGAGCCTGTTGGGTCGGCCGCGGGTGGATGTGACCCTGCGAATCTCGGGGCTGTTCCGCGACGCGTTCCCCCAGCTGGTGAGCTGGGTCAACCGGGCGACAGCTCTCGTGGCGGCGCTCGAGGAGCTGGATGCCGACAACCCGCTGGCGGCGGCCTGGCGGCGGGACGGTCACAGCGCCCGGGTGTACGGCTCAGCCCCAGGCGCCTATGGGGCGGGGCTGCAGGGCCTGATCGACAGCGGCCAGTGGGAGCAGCGCGGCGACCTGGGCGAGGCGTTTCTCAACTGGAGCAGCTGGCGCTACGACAGCCAGGCGGGCATTCCGGGCCAAGCGGGCATCGAGGCCCAGGCCGATCGGGACGGCCTCGAGCAACGGCTGGGTGCCGTCCAGGTGGTGTTGCACAACCAGGACAACCGCGAGCACGACCTGCTGGATTCCGACGATTACTACCAATTTCAGGGGGGACTCAGCGCCGCCGTGGAAAAGCTGTCGGGGCAGAGGCCGGCCCTTTGGTTTGGCGACCACTCCCGCAGCGCCCGGCCAAAGCTGCACCGCCTGGAGCGGGAATTCGACAAGGTGCTGCGCAGCCGCGTGCTTAACCCACGCTGGATCGAGGCGATGCAGCAGCACGGCTACAAGGGCGGCTTCGAGATGGCTGCCAGCCTCGACTATCTGTTTGCCTACGACGCCAGCACCGGCCGGGTGCCCGACTGGGGCTATGGGGCCCTCTGCGACCAATGGCTGAGCGATCCCGCCGTGCTCGCTTTTCTAGAGCGGAGCAATCCCTGGGCCCTGCGGGACATGGCCGAGCGGCTGCTGGAGGCCCACAACCGTGGGCTCTGGGACGGCGCACAAAAAAACCAGCTGGAGCATCTGCGCCAGCTGGTGTTGGAGAGTGAAAGCTTGATCGAACAGAACTGAGCTGAGCCAGCTGAGCGAAGCACTCAGCTGTTGAGATCTCTCACCATCTGCTTGAACGGATCGATGGCACCGGCCTTGCCGGTGGGCTGCTGGCTGATCTGGGGTTGGGCCTGTGGCTCGGCCTGCACCTGCTCCTGCTCCTTCTTGATGGCGGCAGTACCCCCGGGCACATTCACCCCAAAGGCCGTTCCCTTCATCCGTTGATCCAGCTCCGCCTGGGACATCGTCTGGGCGAAGGTTTTCTTCACCGGCTTGGGGATGCCACCGGTGAGGTTGATCGACTCCTGCTGGCTGGTCTGGCCGCCAAGGCCTTCGGACATCTTCTCGAGCTTGGCCTCCATCGAGGCCACCTCAGCCACCATCTCCTTGTTGCCGGGGCTGTCGACGGTGCCGGGGAAGGTGCGGCGGATGGTGTTGGAGCGCCGCATGAACTCGACATTGCCCATGCTGCTGGAGGCGTCGGCATCGAGGAAGAAGGTTTCGGCCTCCTTCTTCGGCTGGGCGGGCACATTACCGTTGTTGGTGTTGCCGCCACGGGCGGCGAACAGGCGATCAAACAGACCCATCGACTGGCACGGGAAAGCGTCGCCAAACCCTAGCGGCCGTGAAGCGCTAAGCCATGGGTATCCGTACCACAACTCATCAAAAGGCCCCGTTGCTGGAGGTCGGCGGCGATCGCTTCGCACACCACCGGTGTGGGCGCCCAGCGGGGCTGCATCTGGTAGTCGTACCAGGCCTCTGCTCCATCAAAGCCCAACCGATAGGCGGCGGCGATCAGCCGCTGGAAAGGCAGGCGGTAGCGGGCCGGATGGGCGAGCAACAGCAACGCCCCGGCCTGGCGGCCGGCTTCCAGCACGGCTTCGGCCTGTAGCGCCGGACCCACCACGGACTGTCCGTGCAGGTAGGGCCCCAGGCTGGAGTGATGCTCGCCAAAGCCCAGCGCCAACACGTGCACCAGGCAGCCTTCGAGCAGGCAACTGATCTCCACTCCCCGCCAGAGCCTCGGCACCGATTGGCCTGAGTGGGATGCAGCCTCAAAGTGTTCCAGCACCGGCCCGTAGGCGGAGATGCTGTGGTGGTCGGTGATCGCCAGGTGCTCCAGGCCCAGAGCGACGGCCTGCTCAGCAAGCTCCTGGGGGAGCAGGCTGCCGTCGCTGCATGTGGTGTGGCAGTGGAAGTTGACCCGGCCCGGGCAACAGCGCGGCGTCAGCTGCTGCAGCACGGTCCGCAGCGGATGGTGGGCTGGCTGGGGATTAAGCACCGGCAGCCAGGCGTTCGGCCCGCAGCCGCCGCCAGCGGGCATAAAACTGGATCGAGGCCGCCATGAACACCACCAGCGCCACGATGAACCAGGTGGCAGCACCTGTAGGAAACTGGTTTTTGAACACCACCAGCATCACCACGATCACCAACAGCAGGGTGGGCAGCTCGTTGAGGGCCCGCAGTTGTTTCGGGCTCCAGCTGCACTGGCCGGACCGCAGCTGCCCCATCAGCCGGTAGCAAAAGACGTGATAGGCAAGCAGCGCCGCCACAAAGGCCAACTTGGCGTGCAGCCAACCCTGCTGGAGCCAGGCCGGGTTGACGCTCAACAGGCCCGCCGCACAAACAACAGCTACCACCATGCCGGGGGTGGTGATGATGTTGGCCAAGCGGCGCTCCATCAGCCCGTATTGCTCCTGAAAGGCCAGGCGCAGGGGGGTATCGAGCTCCTCAGCTTCGCGGTGGTAGATGAACAACCGCACCAAATAGAAGAGTCCGGCAAACCACACCACCACACCCACGATGTGGAGCGTTTTGAACCAGAGATAGGCCTCCGGGGGCCAGCTCAGGGCCAGCAGGGGCATGGCGGTGGTTGTCAGGGCGAGCCACAACGTAAAGCCCCAGGCCCCCTGGCCTGGGTGGCGCAATCCATGATCCCATCAATCCCAGCGAGCTGGATCCTGGCTAGGGCGGAAGCTGCCGAAATCCAACGGCCGTTGCATCAAGTCGTTGGTGATCGTGCTGCAGATGGCATTGAGGGGTAGCGAGAAGCTGCTGCCATCGCGATCAAAGGGTCCCTCCACGTAGGAACCGATCCGCTCGGCGGTGAGAAAGCCCATGAACAGCACCACCCCAACCAGGATGTGGCTGGAACGTTGAAATTCCAAGAGCAACTGCAGGCCATAGAGCCAGGTGATCATCCGCACGAACACGTCGTAGGACGCGGGAATGGGTGTGTTGCGAATGCGTTGCAGACCACCAATCGCGTCGTGGCAGAGGTTGCTCACCTCGCTCAATTGTTGCCGGCCCCAGCCATCAATCCAGCCATCGCGATGCAACCGCTCGATCGCCTGGGCCCGTTGCCGGCAAACCTCCTGCAGGGAGGTGGCGGGCTGGAGCTGCAGGTCGGCCAGCAGGCCCTCAACGCCGCGGTGCAGATCGGTGCGCCAGAAATTGCGCAACTCGAAGTTGAGCAGCCACACCTGGGCCACCTGATACTCCATCAGGCAGCGTCCCCGCTGGGTGGCGAGCTGCCGCTGGGGCAGCAGGGCCAGAAGCACATCGCGCCACTTGCGGCTGTGGTTCACCATCGCTCCCCAGAGGGTGCGGGCTTCCCACCAGCGGTTGATGGCCTGGGTGTTGCGAAAGGCGATGAAGATCGACACGGCGATCCCCAGCACCGAGATCCCCATGGGGGTGAGGCCCCAACGGGTCGGCAGGGGGCCGCGCCACACCGCAACGGCCACCAGGAGCCCAAATAGCAGCAGATCGAGGCGCATCCTCCAAAACAGCTGCAGCACCACCAGTCCGTAGTCGTAACGGCGGGTGCGGGGTGGATCACCATGACCACCCGTCAACAGCGTGGACATGGTGGGACGCGAACGCCCGACCATCATCCCGGACACGCTTCAGCGCCCAGGTGGGCCTCAGCTGCAGACCGGATCGCGACAAGTTCGTCGTGAGGGATTTTCTCGAGCTGCTTCATCACCAGGCCCATGCGGGGATTGCGCCGCAGGGTTTCGGCATGGCGGCTCAGAAAGTCCCAATAGAGGGCATTGAATGGGCAGCCCGTCGGGCCCGTGCGCTGCTTGGGGTTGTAGCGGCAGCCCTTGCAGTAGGTGCTCATCCGGTTGATGTAGTTGCCGCTGGCCGCGTAGGGCTTGCTGGCCAGCAAACCGCCATCGGCAAACAGACCCATGCCGAGCACGTTGGTCTGCATGACCCAGTCGTAGCCATCGACAAACATCCTGTGAAACCAACCGGTGAAGGCCTGGGGATCGAGGCCGGCGATCAGGCCGTAGTTGGCGAGCACCATCAGCCGCTGGATGTGGTGGGCATAGCCGCTGCTGTCCAGCTCAGCCAGCACCGTGTCCATGCAGGCCATGCCACTGCCGCCCAGCTGCTCGAGCCACACCGGCAGGGGGCGATCGGCGCCGAAATGATTGCGCTGGGGATAGTCGGCCCCAAACCACCAATACAGCCCGTGGGTGTATTCACGCCAACCCAGGATCTGGCGGATCACCCCCTCCAGCGACGCCAGCGGGGTATCCCGCTCCAGGCCCGCCTGCTCCAGCCGCCGGATCACCTCCAGCGGGTGCAGCAGGCCCAGGTTGAGGTACGGAGAGAGCAGGGCATGCCAGAGGGTGGGCTGGCCACTCACCATGGCGTCCTGGAACGGTCCGAAACCATCGAGGCGGGTGGCGATGAACTGCTCCAGCACCGCCAGGGCCTGGCTGCGGGTGACGGCCCAGCGGAACGGTTCGCTCTGTCCGGGTAAGTCCTCGGCGCCACTCGCCGCCAGTTCCGCGGCCAGGCGCTCAACCTTGGCGATCACCGCCTGGGTGGTCGCATCGGGCGCGAAACCCAGCGGTTCTGGGCCGGCCAGCCCCTTGGGCGGGGCCTTGCGGTTGTCATGGTCGAAATTCCACTGGCCGCCCAGCGGCTGGCCGGCGTCGCCCATCAACACACCAAAACGCTTGCGGCCCTCCCGGTAAAACAGCTCCATGCGTAGCTGCTTGTAGGGCTGGGCCCAGGCCGCGAAGTCCTCCTGGCTCCAGAGGAAGGCAGTGGAGCGATGCCACACCAACGGCACCGTCAGGTCCAGGCGCTCGATGGCCGTCCGGAAGGGACGCTCAGCCGGGTCCATCAGGTGCAGCTCACGGATGCCGTGCTGCGTGATCCAGGTCTGCAGAGCAGCGGCGAAGGTGGTGGCTTCGCAGTAATCCACGCTCCAGCCCAGCTGACGCAGCTCAGCGGCGAAGTGGCGCATCGCACTCCACACCAGCACCAGCTTCTGGCGGTGATAGCGGCGCTGCTGCAGCACCGATGTGCTTTCGATCAGCAGCACCCGAGCCTCGGCAGGTGCGAGGGAGGCCAGGGCCGGATGGGTCTGCGAGAGCTGGTCGCCCAGGATCCAGATGCCGGCAGTCATGCGGCGGAATCACCGGCCAAGCGGCAAACCCGTCGCGCCACAGCGGCGGCATAGCCCCGCTCCACCGGACCAGCCAAGGGGCTCACGACCCCATTGCGGCAATCCACCACCAGGCGCTCGTGCTGGCCGTGCTGGTCGCTCACCCGCAGGCGCAGCTGCCAATGGTGCTTGGCGCTGCGGCTGATCTCATCACCGCACACTGGGCCGACGCAAATCCCGGGTGCTGCCCAGGCCGGACCAACCCTCCCCGGCAGGAGCTGCAGCAGCAGCACCAGCAGGGGAAGCAGCACCACAGCAGCAAGATGCCTCAACTGGCCAATTCCTCGCCGGCGAGGTCGTCACTGGGATGAAAGTAGTCCCACACCTGGCGGGCCAGAGCCGGCCCCACCCCCGGGGCCGCCGCGATCTGATCGGGACTCGCCAGCTGGATGGCATCGATCGAGCGGAAGTGGGCCAGCAGCTCCTTCACCCGCTTGGGGCCCAGGCCGGGAATGTCGGAGAGGCGGGAGCGCTTCATCCGCTCGCCCCGCTGCTGGCGATGGAAGCTCACCGCGAAGCGGTGGGCCTCATCGCGCAGGCGGCGCAGCAGCTGCACCCCCAGCTGGTCGGGTTCGCTCTCAAGCGGCTGCTTCGCCCCCGGCACGAACACCTCCTCCCGCTGCTTGGCCAGCGAGCAAACCACCAGCTCCTCGTCCAGGTTCAGCTCGCGCAGAGCCTCCATCACGGCGGAAAGCTGGCCCTTGCCGCCGTCGATCATCACCACATCGGGCCAGTCGTTGAGCCCGCCGGAGTGCAGGGCCGTGTTGGCCGCCCGACGCAGGGCCCTCAGATCCGCTCCCTCCGCTTTGGCCTGGGCCCAGCGCCGGAAGCGCCGCCGCATGATCTCGGCCATGGCCATGAAGTCGTCGGAGTGGCCGGCGCGGATCGAGCTGCTCTGGATCTTGTATTTGCGGTAGTGCTGCTTGGCCGGCAGCCCATCGATGAACACCACCTGGGAGGCCACCGCATCGCTGCCCTGAATGTGGCTGATGTCGTAGCCCTCGATGCGCCGCGGCGGACTGGGCAACTCCAGCAGCTGGGCCAGGTCTTCGGTGGCCAGCAACTGCTGTTCAGCACCCCGTTGGGCGCGTTGCAGCTCGTAGCTGGCGTTGCGCTCCAGCAGCTCGATCAGATCGGCCTTCTGCTGCCGCTGGGGCACGGCCAGCTTGACGCGCCGGCCGCGGCGCTCCACCAGCCACTCCTCGATCAGGGGCTGCTGGGGCAAGGGGTGCTGCAGCAGCAGCTCGGGCGGAATCTCCACCGGCTCCACCTGGCTGTAGTGCTCCTCGACCACCCGCTGCAGAATCCGGCCGGGCTCCAGGGGCACGCCATCGGCGCCAACGGCATCGGCGGTGAACCCCAAGCGACCCACCAGCTTGCCGGCCCGCATCTGGAACAGCTGCACGGCCGCCACCCGCGCATCGGCCGCCAGGGCGAGCACATCGCGGCTCACCGAGCTGTCGCCGAGGCTCATCTTCTGGTCGGCCGTGAGGGTGTCGATGCCCTGCAGCTGGTCGCGCACCCGGGCGGCACTCTCGAAGTCGAGCCGCTCGGCGTACTTGCCCATCTGCTCGTGCAGCAGCTCCAACAACTCCTCGTTGCGCCCCTGGAACACCATCGCCACCTGGCGCAGGGTGCGGTGGTAGTCGTCTGAACTGATCTTCTCCTGGCAAACGCCCGGGCAGCGGCCGATGTCGAAGTTGAGGCAGGTGCGGTCGCGGTAGAGCGGCTGGGGCCGCTGGCGCAGAGGGAACACCCGTTTCACCAGGGTCAGGGTGCGGCGCAGCAGGCCCACATCCACATAGGGGCCATAGAAGCGATCGAGGGGTGAGCGGAAGCGGCGCCGCCTGGTGATGAAGATGCGCGGGTAGGCCTCACTCCAGGTGATGCAGAGGTAGGGATATTTCTTGTCGTCTTTCAGCAGCACATTGAAGTGCGGCTGGTTCTGCTTGATCAGGTTGGATTCCAGCGCCAGCGCCTCGGCTTCGCTGTCGGTGACGATGAACTCGATCTCGGCCACCTGGCGCACCATCAGTGAGATGCGCGGGCTATGGGCGTGGCCGCTGCCGCTCTGGAAGTAGCTGCGCACCCGGTTGCGCAGCAGCTTGGCCTTGCCGATGTAGAGAATCCGGTCGCTGGCGTCGCGCAGCAGATAGCAGCCCGGCTCGGAGGGAACCTCCCGCAGCCGGGCCTTGAGCCGATCGGGCTGCTGCAGCAGGGGCAGGCTCAACCGCCGTACTGCCAGCCGGTGCCTCCCAGCTCCAGGGCAGCGCCATCGCGGTGCAGGGTGGCGCTTTTCACCTCGCCGACAAACACGGTGTGGTCGCCATGGGCCACCTGCCCCACCAGTTCGCACTCCACTGCGCCCAGCGCGTTGTCCAGGATCGGCAAGCCCAGCTCCCCGAGCTGGAACGGGGCGGCGTCAAAGCGCCCACCCACCCCTTTCTGGGGCTTGAAAAACACGGCAGCCAGGTCTTTCTGGTCGGCAGCCAGCACGTTCAGGGAAAACTTGCCGGTGCGCTGGATCATGCCGTTGCTGGTGCTGTCGGCCCGCACCGCCATCACCACCAGGGGCGGCTCAAAGCTGCCCTGGGTCACCCAGCTGGCGGTGAAGCCGTTCACCTCCTCAGCTTCGGCCACCCCGCAGATGAACACCCCATGGGGAATCTTGCGCAGCAGCGTCTTCTTGGCTTCGGCGTTGAGGGTGGCAATCGGGGCCATGGCGGCAGAGGCGCCCGGGGGCGCGGGGAACTGGCCCAACTCTAGAAACGCTGGGGGCGCCCATAGGCTGGCTGGATGCGTGCCCTTTACCCCGGCAGTTTCGATCCCCTCACCCTGGGCCATCTCGATCTGATCGAGCGGGCGGCCCGGCTGTTTGACGGTGTGGTGGTGGCGGTGCTGCAGAACCCCGGCAAACAGCCCGCCTTCAGCCTGGAGCAGCGCCTGGAGCAGATCCGCAGCGCCACCGCCCACCTCAATGGCGTGGAGGTGGGCAGTTTTGATGGGCTCACCGTGGATTTCGCCGGTCGCAGCGAGGCCCAGGTGATCCTGCGCGGGCTGCGGGCCCTGAGCGATTTCGAATTCGAGCTGCAGATCGCCCACACCAACCACAGCCTGGCCCCCCAGGTGGAAACGCTGTTTCTCGCTACCGCCGTGCGCCACAGCTTTCTGAGCAGTTCGGTGGTGAAGGAGGTGGCGCGGTTCGGTGGCGATGTGCGCCACATGGTGCCTCCTGGAGTGGCGGATGACCTGGCCAGGCTTTTTAATCGGACATCTGTTTAGAGCCGTCCATGGCCGAGGCCACCATCACCGTGCTCGATCAGCTCGATCAACTCGAGGAGATCGTGCTCGAAGGCAGCCGCATTCCCTTCAGCGGTTGCCGCCTGGTGAACGAACAGGACGCCATTGAAGTGATGGATGCCCTGCGGGAGGCGCTGCCAACCCAGCTGAGCCAGGCGGTCGAGCTGATCCGGCAGCGGGAGGACTTCATCGGCCAGGCCCGCCAGCAGGCCGACGAGATCATTGCCACCGGCAAGCGCGAGCGTGAACAGCTGATCAACGGCGCCGCCATCCGCCAGGAGGCGGAGCGACAGGTGGCCGAGTTGCGCGACCAGGCCCGCCAGCAATGCGAGCAGCTGATGCTGCAGGCCCGCCAACAGGTGGCCCAGGCCGAGCAGGAACACCAAGCCCGCACGGCCCAGATGGAGCAGCAATTTGCGGCCCGCCGCCAGCAGCTGGAGCAGGAGGCCGCCGAACGCAACCGTCAGCTGCTGGAGCAACACGAGCGCAACCGGCAACAGGCGATGGCGGAGCTGGAGCAGGTGCGCCAGGAGGGGATGCGGGTGCAGCGCGACAGCCAGGCCGAAGCGGAGCGGCTGCACAACGACGCCCTGCAGTTCCGCCAACAGACCCAGCAGCAATGCGATGCCCTGGTGTCCCGCAGTCGCCAGGAGGCCGCCGCCATCCAGGAAGGGGCAAACCGCTACGCCGAACAGGTGCTCGGCGAACTGGAAGGGCGCCTCAAGGAGATGAGCCAGGTGGTGCTGGGAGGCCGGCGCGAACTGGTGCGGCTCCAGACACCGGAAGTGGCGTCCGCCGGTAGTGAGGAGCCGGTCAGCCGCCGCCGCCGGGTGGCCAACACGCTCAAGCAGCTGGCGGGTTAGAGCGGGCAGAGCTGGGTGTTCTGCGCCTGGCGCAGCACCCGGCCGATGGTGTCGTTGGGGGAGCTGGCGCCATTGCTGATCGCACTCACATAGCGAGGGCCAGCACTGGTGAGCAGCACGCCACTGATCGATCGCACCCCGCTGATGGTGCCGGTTTTGCCGAAGAATTGGCCCTGCAGAGGGGTGCCCACGTAGAGATTGCGCAGGGTGCCTCGCTGACCAGCAACAGCCATGGAAGCCAGGTAGGCACGGCCGTAGGGGTGTTGATCCATCCGCAGCAACAGGGCCGTCAGGAAGCGACTGGTGAGGCGATTGGCCCGGTCGAGGCCACTGCCATCGGCGATCCGCACGCCATCCATCGGCAGGCCCTGCTCACCCAGCCAGAGGGTTTGGCGCTGGGCGGCCTGACCCAGATCCCAGGTGCCGGCAGCTTGCCGCAGCAGCACCTCGGCGGTGAAGTTGTGGCTCTCGGTGTTGGCCAGGCTCAGCAGGTTGTGCATCGGCGCTGAGGGTTCCTGATGCAGCAGCACCGCATCACCCGGCAGGGGCGCGCGCGACGACACCTGAGACACCTGCACCTTGCCGCCCTGCTGGCCCACGGATTTCTGCAGCAGGGCTTGCAGACGGGAGGGCGGATTCATCACCGAGTCGTGGATGGCATTGCTGGTGACGGCCAGCCGGGTGATCGGGGCCCCGTAGGCGTAGTAACGATCATCGGGATGCCAGCCCTGGGGCCACCACGCCTGGCGAGGCTCTTCGGCGATCTGGAGGCGCACCAGCGAAGGGGTCTCGCCGCTGCTGCCACCCGATCCCAGGGCCAACTTGGCAAAGCGTTGCAGCTGGGGCAGGGCCAGATCAGGGTCGCCCTCACCGGTGAGACGGAAGCTGCCGTCGCTGAGAAGCCAGAGCTGGGTGTTGAGGCGGTAATCAGGCCCGAGCCGATCGAGGGCATAGGCCGTGCTCAGCAGTTTCTGGTTGGACGCCGGAATGCGCGGGCGGGTGCCGTTGAGATCGGCCAGCAGTCGCCCCTGGCTATCGGCAATGCTGATGCTCCAGACCGGTGCCTGGCTGCCCACCGTGGTCAGGAGCCGCTGCTGCAGCGCCGGGCAGCTCACCTGCAACTGCAACTGGGGCAGGCCCACCGGAGGGGGCAGCGGCGGCAGGGTGGCCAGCGGTGCCGGCTCCAGCGCGTAGGCGGTGATCGCCGGGGCTTGCTGGGCCAGGGCTGCCGCTGGCAGCACCGCCAGCGTGATCAGCGCCCCAGCAGCTTGAACGGAACCACAGATGGTGCCCATCTCACTGGCCTCCGAGTTGCAGGCCACTCACCGTGCCCCCAACGCGGTACTGCAACCCCTCAATTTCCACGGGGGCGCCGACCTTGAGGTTTTGGTTGCCAAAGACGACGCCGCCGCCGCTCTTGCGGCCTTGGCCCTGCAGCACAAAGCGGGCATCCAGGCTGCCCAGGGTGGCCTGGTTCGGATCCACTGCCGTCACCACCGTGCCGTTGGGCTGCACGGCCGTCAGCAAGCGCTGCAAGGGCAGCACCTGCTTCACGTCCACCGAACCATGGGGCTGGTTGCGGATCACGATGGCCACCTTGCCCTCGCGCTTGGCCGCCTGAATCAGGGCGGCGGGATCCGCCACCGGCACACCGCGCACATCCACCAGCACCGTCACCGGCGTGAGGGCACCGGTGGCCTGGGCCACAGCGCCACTGAGCTTGGGACTCCAGATCACACCAACAGCGGCGAGCACCACCGCGGCTGCGGCGCCGAGGTCCACCAGGCTCCAGGAGCGGCCGTTGCGTGCAGATGACAGGTCGCGCTCGGGGGCCATCGGGCTGTGCAAGGGTACGGCGCAGTGTACGGAGGTTCGCCGGGTCCCACCAGAGCCGATACCGGCCAGCGGCAGGCCAGAACCTAGTTGCGCAGCCCCTCGATGAAGGCATCCATCACCTTGAGGTTGCCGCCGAGCCCCAGCCCGCACTCACCGGCCAGAGCCAGGGCCTGCTGCTCTGGATCCGGTTTCTGATCGAAGTGGGCCACAAAGCGGTAGCCGTCGGGATCGCAGCGGTAGAGCTCCCAGGGATCAGGGCAAGCCCGGCGCAGCGCCCCATCGCCGGAGGGGATCAGGGCATAGGCGCTTTGCCAGCCCGACAAAAATCCTTTGCGGCGCTGCCGGGCGACGCTGCCAATGCCCACCGCTGCATCCTCCAGGCTGCCGTTGAGCAGCACCACCGCCTCACGGTGAAGGGCGCACACCTGCTCCACCTCCTCATAGTCGGCGGGGGAGGGGGCCACCAGCAGCAGCACGCCCTCGCTGCCGCCATCGGCCTGTTGCAGGCGCATCTGATCCCGCAAGCTGGCGATGCGGGCGGCGAAATCCGGGGCATCGCGCTGGGCCAGGGCCGTGGCGCCGGCGTCTGGACACAACAGCCGCAGGCTGGGCTGAGCTGGGCTGAGGGCCGCCTGCAGACGCAGGGCCAAGGGCAGTATCCGCAGGCCCTCAAAGCGCAGCTCCACGGTCCACAGACCCTTGGCACCGCCGCTGAGGGCTGCCTGGACCGCCGTGATGGCTTCAGCCTCGGCGCTGCGCAGGTCGGGGGGGAGCATCAAGCCAGCACGGGTCGGCTGACCCTAAGGGCTCCCTGACCAAGGCGTCAGTCTGCTGGGTGTTCAGCTTGCAGCCACAACCGGGCCTGCTCGAGCGCCGCGGGAACACCCGCCAGATCGGCAGCGGTGAGCCAGGGCCCCAGGCTCAGGCGCACACCACTGGCGGCCGCCGCATCGGCATAGCCCATGGCCTGCAGGATCGGACTGGGAGCCAGCCCCCCCGGCTGGGCAGCGCGCCCACTGCTGCAGGCCGCACCACTGCTGACCGCATACCCCTGCTGCCAGAGGGCCTGCACCAGGCGACGGCCCGACAGGGGCGTGCCGCATGGGCTGGCCACCAACAGGCTGAGGTGGTGGGGTAGGCGGGGAGGATCGCCGGGGTGGCGGGGATCGGGGCCGCTGAGGCACACCCCCTCCAGCGCCAGCACGTGGGCCAGCAGGCCATCACGCAGATCCGTGATCGGATCACGGCCCCCGTGGGCCTGCAGGCGCGTTTGGGAGAGCTCCAGGGCACGGGTAAGACCCGCCACCAGGGCCACCGGCTCGGTGCCACCTCGCCGCCCATCTTCCTGGCCGCCCCCGCCGATCAAGGGGGACAGCGTCAAGCCTGGGCGCACCAACAGGGCGCCGACGCCCCGGGGCCCCTGCAGCTTGTGGGCCGCCAGGCTGAGCAGGTCGATCGGCAGGGCGTCGAAGGCCAACGGCCGATGGCCCAGCACCTGCACCGCATCCACATGCAACAGCACGCCGGCATCGCGGCAGCGGGCCCCGATCGTTTCGATCGGCTGGATCGTGCCCACTTCGCTCTGGCCCCAGATCAGCGACACCAGCCGTGTGGGCGGCACCAGCAGGCGATCGAGGGCCTCGAGATCGACCACCCCCAGGTGGTCCACCGGCAAGATCTCCACCTGCCAGCCGAGCCGTTGCACCTGTGCCGCAGCAGCCAGGGTGGCCGGGTGTTCGACCGCTGAAATCAACAGCCGGCCTGGCGTCCCCTGCCCGGCAACTCCAAGCAGGGCCGTGTGGATCGATTCGGTGCCCCCCGAGGTGAACACCAGCTGACTGGCGGCACAGCCGAGCAGCTCGCTGAGTCGCCAACGGCTGCGCTCCAGCTGCTCGGCGGCGGCCAACCCAAAACCATGCAGGCTTGAGGGGTTGGCCCAGGCATCAGCCTGAACCGCAGCCATGGCCTCGAGCACCTCCGCTGCCGGTGGGGTGGTGGCGCAGGCGTCGAGGTAGATCGGTGCGGAGGCAGCCGGTGCGGAGGGTGCCAAGGCGCTAGCTGAACAAACCGCTGTCCCGCTCCACCCGAGCCCGCGTGCGCGACTCCAGGGAGCTGGTGGCCAGGGCCACCAGGTCGTCGAGGGAGCTGCTGCTGAGCAGGGCCGCCACCCGGGCCCGGGCCTCCGCGGACGGACAGGCATCCGGCCGCAGACAACCGTTGATGCAGACCGTGGCGCAATCGATCTCGGCCTCTGCCGACCCGGCAATCGCGATGTCCTTCGCTGGTTGTTGAACGTTCACCGGGAGTCCGGTTGCAGGCTCATCAGAGCCTTCGAGGTCTGCGGCACTTTCACCCCACAGCTCGGGGGTGACGACACCGTCAAACACCGCCACCGCCGGACCGGTCATAAACAGATGGCCGCTGGTTTCATCCCAGGCAATCTCCAGCGGGCCGCCAGGCAGATCCAGGCGGGCGCAGCGCTCCGCCAAGCCGAGGCGATGGGCCACCACCAAGGTGGCGCAGGCCCCGGTGCCGCAGGCCAGGGTCGGCCCAGCACCCCGCTCCCACACCCGCATCACCAGATGGGTGGGGCTGAGGGCCTGCACGAAGTGCACGTTGGTGCGGGCGGGGAAGGCCGGATGCACCTCCAGGGCGGCGCCGTAGCGCTCCAGATCGACAGCCGCCACATCGTCCACAGGAATCACCACATGGGGATTGCCCATGCCAGCGGCTCCAACCGCGAAGGTCTCACCCGCAACCTCCAGGCTGCCCTGGGCGATCCCGGCATCGCCAAGCGCCAGGGTGGTGGGGATGGCCGCCGGCTCGAGGAAGGGGGCGCCCATGTCCACCCGGATGGTGCCGTCGATGCAGAGCTCGGGAACGATGCGCCCGGCCAGGGTTTCGATCTGCCACTGCCGGCCCGGGGCATCCCCATCGCTGTCGGCCAGGAAGCGCGCCAGGCAGCGGATGCCGTTGCCGCACATCTCCGGTTCGCTGCCATCGGCATTGAAAATCCGCATGCGCAGTTCTCCACCCTCCCGGGGCGGAAGGGCCAGGATCACCCCGTCACCGCCCACGCCGAAGCGGCGGTCGCATAGGCGTTGAATCCGTTCCGGAGTGAGGCCCAGATCGCTGTCGCTGCTGCCCGCCCCCCGGGCATCGAGCATGAGGAAATCGTTTCCCAGACCTTGATATTTGCTGAACTGGAGCACGATGGGGGCAAACGCAGCCACCGCCAAATCCTATGCAGAGCTTTTTCGAGAAGCGCTTGGCGGCTCTCGATACCTCCCAGCCGAGCATTCGCCATCTGCAGGATCTGATCCGCCACAAAACTCCCGTGGCCATCCAGGTGATGGGTGTCGGTGAACTGGAAGGAACCCTGCATTGGCAGGACGTCGCCTATCTCGCCCTCAGCCAGGCGGAAGGCCGTCCTCTCACCTTGATCAACCGTGCTGCGGCCTGCACGATCCGCGCCCTGGGCTGATCCCGCCCTCACCGACTGGGCTGTGGCACGATCACAACTCTGATCCAGGCCTGGCTGCTGTGAGCGACGCACCCCGCTACCAACCCCAGGCCCTTGAATCCCGCTGGCAGCAGCAGTGGGATGCCGCCGGGCAACACCGCACGGCCGCTGCTGATGGCGAGCCCTATTACGCCCTGTCGATGTTTCCCTATCCCTCGGGGAACCTGCACATGGGCCATGTGCGCAACTACGTGATCACCGATGTGATCGCCCGGGTGCAGCGCATGCGCGGCAAACAGGTGCTGCATCCGATGGGCTGGGATGCGTTCGGCCTGCCGGCGGAGAACGCCGCGATCGAGCGGGGCATCGATCCGGGCGTGTGGACCGATCAGAACATCGCCTCCATGCGCGCCCAGCTGCAGCGCCTGGGTCTCTCGATCGACTGGGACCGGGAGGTGGCCACCTGCCACGCCGATTACTACCGCTGGACCCAGTGGCTGTTCCAGCAGTTTCTCGAAGCCGGCCTGGCCTACCAGAAAGACGCCACGGTCAACTGGGATCCGATCGACCAGACGGTGCTCGCCAACGAGCAGGTGGACAGCGAAGGCCGCTCCTGGCGCTCCGGTGCCCTGGTGGAGAAGCGCAAGCTGCGCCAATGGTTTCTGAAGATCACCGCCTACGCCGACCAGCTGCTCGACGACCTTCCCAAGCTGCAGGGCTGGCCGGAGCGGGTGCGCACCATGCAGGCCAACTGGATTGGCCGCAGCACCGGCGCCGAGCTCAGCTTCCCGGTGGTGGATGGCGAGGGCGCAGACACCGGCGAACACATCACCGTGTTCACCACCCGGCCGGACACAATCTTTGGCGCCTCCTATGTGGTGCTGTCCCCCGAGCACCCTCGGGTGGCCTCACTCACCACTGCGGAGCAGGCGATCCACGTGGAGGCTTTCTGTGATCTGGTGAGTCGCCAGAGCGAGCAGGAGCGCACGGCCGACGACAAACCCAAGCGCGGTGTGCCGATCGGTGCGCAGGTGCGCAACCCCGCCAACGGCGAACTGATCCCCCTCTGGATCGCCGACTACGTGCTGGCGGACTACGGCACAGGCGCCGTGATGGGGGTGCCCGCCCACGACCAGCGCGACTTTGTGTTTGCCCGCCAGTACGAGCTGCCGGTGCAGCAGGTGGTCATCCCGGAGGGCAGTGATGAGCACGCTTACGAGGGTGGCGCCTGGACCGAGCCCGGCGTGCTGATCCACTCCGGCCGCTTCAATGGCCTAGCCAGCGCAGAGGCCAAAACGGCCATCACCGCCGCTGCGGAAGCCGAGGGCTGGGGTCGGGCCCGCATCACCTACCGCCTGCGCGATTGGCTGATCTCCCGCCAGCGCTACTGGGGCTGCCCGATCCCGGTGATCCATTGCGACAGCTGCGGCGTTGTGCCCGTGCCGGCGGAGCAACTGCCGGTGGAGCTGCCCAAGGGCGCCAACCTTGAGGGCAAGGGCGGCTCGCCCCTGGCCCAGCTCGAGAGCTGGTGGCGTGTCGAGTGCCCCTGCTGCGGTAAGCCCGCGCGGCGCGAAACCGACACCATGGACACCTTCATGTGCTCCAGCTGGTACTTCCTGCGCTACAGCGATCCCCACAACTCAGCCCTGCCCTTCAACCGCGAGGCGGTGGATTCCTGGCTGCCGGTGGACCAGTACGTGGGTGGCATCGAGCACGCCATCCTGCACCTGCTCTACTCGCGCTTCTTCACCAAGGTGCTGCGCGACCGAGGCCTGCTGGGCTTCGATGAGCCCTTCGCGCGCCTTCTCACCCAGGGCATGGTGCAGGGCATCACCTACAAGAACCCCCATAGCGGCAAGTACATCGCCCCGGCCGATGTGGCCGATCCCAGCGATCCCCGTGATCCGATCACGGGCGAGGTGCTGGAAACCTTCTACGAAAAGATGTCAAAGTCGAAATACAACGGCGTCGATCCCGCCGTGGTGATCGACAGATACGGCGCTGACACCGCCCGCATGTTCATCCTGTTCAAGGCGCCGCCCGAGAAGGATCTCGAGTGGGATGACGCCGATGTGGAGGGTCAGTTCCGCTTCCTGCAGCGCCTCTGGCGCCTGGTGGATGGGGCCGTGGGCCAGGGTCTGGGGCTAGGTGATGGCGGCTCCAGCACCGCGTCCAGCAGCCTCAGCCCGGAGGACAAAGCCCTGCGCCGCGCCGTTCACACCGCCATCAGCGAGATCAGCGATGACCTCGACGGCGACTACCAATTCAATACGGCCGTTTCGGAGCTGATGAAGCTGAGCAACGCCATGGGCGAGCACCTGCAGGGGGCTTCCGCGGCCGTCGCCAGCGAAGCCCTGCGCACCCTGCTGGTGCTGCTGGCGCCGTTCGCGCCGCACCTGGCCGAGGAGCTCTGGCAGAGGTTGGGGGGCAATCCCGATGGCCAAACGAGCGTGCACCACCAGGCCTGGCCAAGCGCTGATGCCAGCGCCCTGGTGCGCGACACGATCCCGCTGGTGATCCAGGTGAAGGGAAAGGTGCGCGGCAACCTCGAAGTGCCCGCCGATGCCGACAAGGCCACCTTGGAGCAGCTCGCCCTAGCCAGCGAGATCGCCACCAAATGGCTGGAGGGCAAAGCCCCCAGCCGAGTCATCGTGGTGCCGGGCAAGCTGGTCAACCTGGTGCCCTGAGGGCCTCAGAACCACTCGGCGACTGCGTCCTCCACGGTGTTGACGTTGGCTTCGGGGGTAGAACGGCTGAACTCGAGGGTGATGTGGCGGCGCTGCTCGCCATCGGCCGCCACTGCCGTGATCGGATACTGCTGTTGACCGTCGCGGAACGGCACCTGGATGCGGAAGGTGCCGTCTTCGGCGAGGGGTACCAGTTCCTCGCCGATGCGCAGGGTGGCCGAGGGATCGGTGGCGCCGTAGACGATCAACTCGGCATCGGCAACCAGCCAGAAGGAGCGCTGGCGTGAGGCAACCCCACCGGCACCCGATGCCGTGCGGCCGCTGGCCCAAAGGCCAGCACCGGAGGCGTTGAGCCCCTGGCTGGAATCGGCGAAGGTATCCACCTCATGGAAGGCTTCCGAACCGCGACCTGTCGCCCGCCAGGTGGAGGTGGCCACCTGGTAGACGCGCTCGTGGATTCCCGGTGCGGCCTCGGAGATCAGCGGCGCAGCCGGGGCCTCGGTCACCGGAGCCTCGAGGGTGAAGGGCACGAATTGATCAAGGATCAGCTCGCTGGGATGGAGTGAGGGAACGTGGGCCACGGCGGAAAACGCCAAGGAACGCCAAGCACCGCCCGCAACCCGATAGCCCAGTTCAACCCGGTAGGCCCGGTCACTCAGGGGAACTGGCAGGTACCACTCGGTGGCGTGGCTGTTGACCACCACTTCCTGCATGGTGTGGGGATGGGCGCCGCCTTCACCGAGGCCGGTGACATCGGCGATGCGCAACACCAACTGGTTGGCTCCGTCGGCCATCGCCTGACGTCGATCGGCATCAGAGAGCTCCCAGAACACATAGGCCCACTGGGGATCACGGGGCAGAAAGACCACGGAGGTCTGGGCCTCTGGGCGAGGGGCCGGAGCCATGCCCGCCTCCAGGGCGCGGAGGTCGGCCGGGCCCTGCCCAGGCTCGCCCGGAGAGGGCGCCTGACGCTCGATGGCCCGCAGCAGCTGATCTTTCAACATGCGGCTGTAGCGCCCGATGCCGAGATTGCTGGCCAAGTGGCGCAACTGCCGCAGGGTGAGGTCGCTCGCTTCAAGGCTGTCACCGGACATCGGAAAACCTGAGGAGCTCGCCACTGCGCATTTCGGCAAAAGATGCAGCAATCTTGTCGGCATTCCGCCCTTTTGGTCGGGCGTGTCAGCAGATCACGATCGGGGAGCAGCAAGCCAGGGCCTCCGCTCAGCTTTTCTGTCAGCGGGAGCAAACCGAACCATCGCGGCCGTGGTGAAGGGATGGGGCCTCAGTCGTTGGCGCTGAGTTGCACCCAGCAGCGCGGCAGCACCTCCCCGGAGGGAAACACCAGATGGTCCTTACGCACGAGACCTGGATCCTGTAGCTCCTCTCCGGCATGGAGACGAACCAGCACATCGGCAACAAAAGGATCCAAAAGCTGCTTCAGATCGAGCACCTCCACCAGGCTCTCGTCGTCGGCATCACGCAATTTGAGAAACATCAACTCCTCCCCTCTATCGCTATCAACAGTCTGATGCGATCTTGCGGAGTTGGATACACGCAATCTTGCAGCTCGCGTGCTGCAACGTGCTTTAGATCAAACTTTCTGGCTGAGCCGCCACAACTCATTGACGTGCTCACCAGATTCCACTGCCCGCAGACGCTTGACCAGCTCAAACACCTCACTGGCGGCCAGCTCACCGTTGTCTTGCCATTCCAGGCTGCGGGGCTCGAACAGATCACCGCTGGAGTTGAGCTCCTCCCGGGAAGCCATGACGAAACCGCACGTTTTGTGGACCCTATGGAGATTTGGAGCTGATCGAGGCTGGAGCCGCAGGTTTTCTACGGAAGATTGTGTGAAGAACAGCGCCTAACGGGTCGAAGCCCCCTAGGGCATCGCCAAGGTGCGGCGGCCAAGAGCGGCCTGCTGCAAACCCGCCTAGGCCTGACGACCTAGGCCTGATCCAACTTGGCCGCGAGCACCGCATCGGCGCGGGTGAGCCCATCCACCTTGTGGGTGTACACCAGCGCTTCAGCGTGGCCCCAGCCCAGGGTGAACTCGGCGTGATGGCCCTGTGCCTCGCAGATCGCGCCAGCACGGTTGACCCAATCGAGAGCCTGCTGAAAATCGGCAAAGGTCCAGGACTTGTGCAGGTGGTGCGCCTCGATCACCTGCCAACCCGGCAGCTCCGGCAGAAGGGCGGCGAGCTCGGTGTCGCTGAGGGTGGGCGCACCATCGGTGCAGGGAATGCAGGTTTCCTGAGAGAGAGCCATGGGATCGCAGCCAGTCGGGATCCCTCAATCATGGCGAGATCAGTCTGGGTGAGATGGGCGCAGCCGCAGCTGTTGCCTCCAGCCGGGGAGCCCGCTTCCGAACAAAGGGCCTTGCTCGCCCTGGGGGAACAGGACGTCGATCCGGCTGGTCTGGGCCCACCGGTTGGGGTGACGATCCGGGGAGCCTCGAGTGATCACCTGGTGGTCGGATGCACGGGCACCGCTCCCCAGGTGGGCGATGAACAGCGCTACCAGCTCAGCTACAGCGCCCTGTTGCGCGCCATGACGTCACCCGTTGTCAGCCGTTGTTTCATCAACGACCGTTCCTAGGGTTGTTAATTGGCACGATTCCCCGATGCAGTCGCCCCTTCGCTCCGCCGCCAGTCCAGAGGGGCCGGGAGCAGCCTTCAGCCTGATCATTGCCGTGGTGGTCGGGCTGGCGATCCTGCTGAGCCAGACCGTCTTCATTGTTCCGGCCGGCAACGTGGCCGTGGTCACCACCCTCGGCAAGGTGACCGGTGTTCCGCGCAATCCCGGCGCCAACATCAAGGCGCCGCTGGTTCAGAACACCTCGCTGTTTGACGTGCGCACCCAGGTGCGACCCGAGCAGTTTTCCACCCTGACCAAGGATCTGCAGGTGATCCAGGCCACGGCGACGGTGAAATATGCGATGAAACCGGCCGAAGCCGGGCGCATCTACGAAACGATTGCCACCGACGACCAGCAGATCTACCCCCGGGTGATTCAGCCATCCCTGCTCAAGGCGCTGAAATCCGTGTTCTCGCAATATGAGCTGGTGACGATTGCCACGGAGTGGAACTCCATTTCCGAGCTCGTGCAGGAGAAGGTGGCGGAGGAACTGCGCAAATTTGACTACGTCACCGTGCAGGGCCTCGACCTGACGGGCCTGCAGATCGCCGAGGAATACCGCGCCGCCATCGAGCAGAAGCAGATCGCCGAGCAGCAGCTGCTGCGGGCCCAGACCGAAGTGCTGATCGCCGAACAGGAAGCCAAGCGCTACGAGACGCTCAACACCAGCCTCGATGACCAGGTGCTTTACAAGCTCTTCCTCGACAAGTGGGACGGCCAGACCTCCGTGGTGCCGGCGCTGCCCGGTGCCGCTGGCGGCTCTGGCAACGCGGTGATCGTCAACGGACGCCGCTAGACGTGGGTGGGCTCACGCGACTCATCTGCCTTGAAGACCTTCCTCGTCACCGATGCCAACCGGGGCATCGGCCTGGAGTATTGCCGCCAGCTGCAGCAGCGGGGAGAGCGGGTGATCGCCGTCTGCCGCACCCCCTCACCTGAGCTGGAGGCACTGGGAGTGCGCATCGAAGCGGGGGTGGACCTCACCCGTGAGGCCGCTGTTGCCGATCTGGTGGATCGGCTGGCGGGCCTGCCGCTGGATGGGGTGATTCTCAACGCCGGCGTGCTGGAGGCCACCAGCCTCGAGCACCTGGATCCAGACAGCCTGCGGCGCCAGTTTGAGGTGAATGCCCTGGCACCACTGCGGCTCACTCACGCCCTGTTGCCCCAGCTGCAGCGCGGCTCGAAGCTGGTGCTGATGACCAGCCGCATGGGATCCATCGACGACAACACCTCCGGCGGCTCCTACGGCTACCGGATGTCGAAGGTGGCGTTGAACATGGCCGGCACATCGCTGGCGATCGACCTGAAGCCCCGGGGCATCGCCGTGGCGATCCTGCACCCCGGCCTGGTGCGCACCCGCATGATCAACTTCAACCCCCAGGGGATCAGCCCGGAGGAGTCGGTGCGCGGACTGCTGGCCCGCATCGATGCCCTCACCCTGGACAACTCCGGCAGCTTCTGGCATGCCAATGGAGAGCGGTTGCCCTGGTAAGGGGCTCCAGACCCTTCAGCAGCCGCAGCCCGTTGGCGATCACGCAGGATTGCTGCAGCACTGATCGGCAGGTTGGGGGCAGCTCCTCATGGGCTCTGGCGTCTTGCCTAAGACCATGTTGTTCAGGTCTGTCGTTATGGCTCAAACCACCACTCCCACCCCAACCCCGTTGCATGCCACGTCCCAGGAGGTGGCGATCCACATGATTGCCGCCGGTTGAGCGTGAACGAAGACGGCGAACCTGCGGATTAGCTGCCCCCGCCAGGTGCCGTCTGCTGCAACCAGCGCACCAGGGCCTTGCGGGGATCGCTGAGCTCGTCAATCGAGCCGTAGAGGGAATCCTGCCAACCGTGCTGCGGCAGGCCGCTGAACACCATCAGGTTGAGCGGATAGTCCTCCGAATCGCTGCAGCGGCGGAAATCGTCGCGATACAGAAACACCGGTTTGCCCAGGGCGATCGCCGCCCCCAGCTCCAGCATCACCCCCTCATCGGGAGGGGTTCCGTTGACGATCGCGAGCAAAGCATCAGCGTCGCGCACGTCCTGCAGGTCGGCCTGGGCCACCCGCCAGGCCCAGCCCTCCTGCGCCAGATCCACCTGGCCATTGCGGCTGAAGGGCTCCCACACCTCCAGCCCCAGGGCCTCGAGGGCGGTGATGAAATCCGGCAGCAACCGTTCGCGCCAGTGGGGCGAGAAGCCGTAGGGGGAGGCGAGGTAGAGGGTGGGGCTGGGCATCGCTGGCATCGCTGAGATCAGCTGCGCGAGCTGCGGTAGCGCTGCTCATCGGCGGCGGCGGCAGCCTGGGTTTCCCACGGAAACACAATCCAGTCGCTGGAGCTGGTCACCTCCACGGCATGCCACCACTGCGGTTCCGCCTTGCTGATCCACACCACCGCCTGGGCTTCGGGCAGCTGCCGGTGGGCCTCCAGGGTGAGGCCGGTCTCGTAGACATCGTCAACCAGCAAGCAACCAGGGCGGGCGTCAGCCAGCAAGGGCAGTGCCAGCCGGTGGCTCAGGGCCACCGCCAAGCACAGGCCACCGCGGGGAATGCCGTAAATACCGCTGAAGCGGCGCTCGGCGCAGCGGGCGGCGATGTGATCCACGGCGCGATCGAAATCGCTCCAGCTGAGCAGGCGCATGGTGCTGGTGCTGGCGCCCATCAGGCCACGAAGCGCTTGTAGAGCCAGCGCACGAAGCCGCCCACCAACGGCACCGGCGCAAAGGTGGGGCCAACGAAGTCGAAGTAGTCGCGATGGTCAACGATGCGGCCATCAGCCCCGAAGCGCAGCCGACTGGTGCCGGGATAGAGGAATTCGATCCCCTTGATCTTCAGGCCCATGCGCCATTCCACGAAGGCGGTGTCGCCATCAATGGCCACCGCATCGGCCTCCAGAAACACGTCATCGCAACGTTGCACCAGGCCCTGCTGGGCGGCGATGTAGGCATCCACGCCGTCTTTGCTCTGGGTGGGGTCTTCAAAGTGCACGGTTTCGGCGTACACCTGCCTCCACTGTTCAGCCGAGGGCGCGGCCACGCCATAGGGCTTGGTGAACAGCTGGCGCAGGCTGTCGTGGTTGAAGGGCGGGGTCAGGGGTGCGGACATATCAGGAGGGACAGGACTGGTGGTCATGATTGTGCTGCCGCATCAGGAGCCTGCCCTTCGGCACTAGGGGAGCTGCGGCGGCGACGGCAGCGGTCGGAGCAGTAACGCACCTCGTCCCACACGTCCTTCCACTTCTTGCGCCACTGGAAGGGGCGCTGGCACACGGGGCAGATCTTGGTGGGGCGGTCAGCGTGGTGGGGCATCGCAGAGGGGTAAGGGTCAGGGATTGAGGCGCTGCTCCGCCCAGCCATCCTCGCGGCACCAGCGGCGGCGGCGGTGGGGGTGGTTGGTGAGCTCCAGCAGCTCCACCTGCTCCAGGCCGATGCGCAGCAGCTGGAAGCTGGTGGGGATCGGCAGCTCATCGCCGAGTTCGGCAGGGAAGCACGCCTCGGCTTCGAGCGGCTGGCCCGGGGCCGGCCAGCCCCAGAGCGCCCGGCCGCCCGGGGTGAGGCCCTGCCAGTGGCGTTGCCGCTCGCGGGCCTCCAGCTCCGCCGGAAGGTGCAGCACCGCGCCGCGCAGGCGGAACTGGCAGCGAGCCTTGGGCAGCAGCCAGCCCAGCTCAACCGCTGGCTGATGGTGCAGCTCAGCAGCCTTGGCGCTGCGGCCATCGGTGAGCAGATCCAGCTCCGTTGCGCCGGCCCAGCCGCGGAACACCAGGGTGCGCAACCGCGGCGTGCCGTCGGTCGCCACGCTGGCCAGCTGCAACCAGCGGGCCTGGGGGGAGCGCCCCTCCCGCTCGCGCGCCCCCCGCAACAGGGGCCGCCAGGGCGGCAGTGGATCAGCGCTGGCCATGGAGGGCGGCCTCACCCCGGCGGTGGATCTCCGTGGCGTAGTCGGTCCAGGTGCCCTGGCCCCAGTAGCGGAAGCAGCTGGTTTGGAGCAGCAGCAGCTGCAGCAGGGCCTCTTGATAGGGCGCCCTGCGGGTGACGGCGGGATCGGCCGCCACCAGGGCATCGAAACGCTGGTGAAAGTCAGCGCTGAGGCGGTTCATTGGCTCCAGCACGTTGGCGTAGCCCTCCACCCAGCTGAGGTTGTTGGTCCAGGAGGCACCGGCCATCGAGAAGCTGGAATCGCCGGCCTGGAGCTCGGCGATGGCGGCCTGCACGGACTCCGGGCTGGCTGGCCCATCCAGGTGTTGCCACAGCTTGTGCTGCTGCACCGCCTGGATCTGGGGGTAAGCCTCAGCTGTCACACCGCCAGCGTCCAGCAGTTCAAGGTATTCCGTGCCGTTGAGGGCCACCGTGCGCTCGCCTTCGCCGCCGCTGTCACCGGCCAGCTTGCGGTGCGCCTGGAGAAAGGCCTGAGGGAATTCGTTCATCATCACGCCGCCGTTTTCGCCATCAGCGATCTGGGACACGAGGGCGGGAATGGTGGTGTCGCCCAGCGGCATGCGCCCGAGGCTCAGGGCCTCGTAGCAGGGCTGCATCTGGCCCACCAGCTTGGTGTCGGAGCCCTGGGTTTTGATCAGGGTGGTGATGCTCACCGTGTCGCCGCTGGAGCTGCGCGCCACCAGCTGATTGGGGATGTACTTCTGCGCGTGGCTGAGGCCGGAGCCATCGAGGTTTTCGACGCTGTGTTCCTGCACCAGCAGCCAGCGGTAGCCGCACTCCCGCAGGGCCTTGACGAATTCATAGAGGGTGTCGGGGTGGTTGGGCAGGTGCATCTCCGGTGGTGAGAAGCCCTTCACCCGCTGCAGGGCCGCTTCACCAAACAGGGCGGCGAAATGCTGTTGCCAGGCCAGGATCTGCAGCTTCAGATCGGGGATCGGCGTGGAAGGAGCCACGGCGTGACTCCAGAAGGTGCCGAGCCACTCAACGTGGGGTTGCATGGTGGGATCGCAGGCCAGAAAGCGCAGCGCCTCGAGGATGTCGGCGCGGCCCATCTGCTCGAACCCCCAGAGCAAATTGCCGGAGTAATCGAGCATGATCCGCGGGTTGCAGCCCTCGCTGATCAGCTGGGGAATCAGCTCGGCGAGGCGCCGGTAGCACTGGGCGAAGGGTTCGGCGTTGTGGTTATCGCCCTCGCCGGGATGCTCGAGCATGTACTGCAGATGGGAGATCAGCTCCCCATTGGCCCCAGCTGGAATCGTGGGCTGGTGCATGTGCAGCGCACAGGCGAAGGCCGAGTGGATCTGCGCGAGATCGCGTCTGCCGGCGGGCAACAACACGGGCCGGTTCTGCTGCACCAGGGCCAGGATCTCGGCTTCTCGCCCGGCGATCGGCGGCAGAGCATTGGGATTCATCCAGATCAGACAGGCCAGCTGCCGCAGTCTGCAGGGAGCGGCGCGTCTGAACCTGGAGCAACCAGGGTTTTCGAGAAGATCGGCAGTTTTGGCAGGTTTACAGCGTTCCGCTGACGTATTTGTGCAGCACGCTGCTGATCAGGGTTTGGTACGGGATGCCCTCCTGCAGTGCACGCGTACGAAGAGCTTGCAGATCACCGCTTGAGATGCGGATGTTGATGCGCTGGTCTTTCAGGCCTGTTGCCTTGGCGGACTGACTGAGCTCTTGCAGCAGCTCTGGGCTGGATGTGCTGCGCAGGGCACCGGCTTCAAAATCGTTGAGCAGCTGGTGTTCCTCTGCATCCAGGCGAGGAGTGGCGGGAATCGTCTTCATGGTTCGGTTTGGTCGGTTTTTTCAGAGGTGTACTGCCGATGGGCCTTACGGCTGGGAATGATCGTTTTTAGAAAAAAATGCTCGTCGGTTTCCACAATGGGTACCAAGTGCACGTATCCCTCAAGGCGCACGATGAGGATCCGTTGGCCTGGGTAGCGCTGCGGGTTGGGATGCTCCAGCACATCCAGCAGATCTCCCCCCTCGATGGCGATGACGACAGCTTCGAAGCAGAGTTGCCGCTCCACCATCAGCTGAGCATTTTTCTCAGGACTCCACGCGAAGGGCTTCATTTCACCAGCGTAGCGACTCTGTGTGCCTAATGTCCTCACCAAGGCTGCACTATGGTGGATGTCTCAGGGGTTAGTGGTGACGCTCGAGCAGCTCAAACACTTCCTGGCCCGCGTGCAGCGTGATCCGGCCCTGAAGCGGCAGGTGGGAGACGCGATCACGGCCGATGAAGTGGCGCTGCTGGCCCAGGAGCTCGGCTTTTCGGTGTCTGGAAGCGACATCCTGCGCTTCTCCGGCCAGTCCGCCTCGGGCGTGCGGGTGCGTCGGATCGAGCATCCGGGCGAGTATCCCGGCCGGTATTACTGAATCCCGGGCTGTCGCCTGTGCACCACACCATGAGCCGCTACCAGATCCTCCGCGACGACGGCATCCGCGACGGCATCGCTGGTGAGCTGTTCACGAGCTACGGCGCAGCCCACGCAGTGCTGGAGCGGTACTACGCCGATCTGTGCTGCTCCGACGATCGGGAGTACTACCGGATTGAGGCTGTGGCCGACGAGCCTGGTGGAGCCTCCAAGGTGGAACACGATGGTTGACCTGCCTGCATCACCCCGGCCCCTGCCCAGCACCGGCGCCAGCACGGGCGCGCTGGAGGCCCTGGCGTTTTTCCGCGACGCAGACTTCGCCCAGCAGCGCTTTGAGCAGTTTGGCAACGTGTATGAAACGCGGCTGCTGGGCCAGCCGCTGGTGTTCATCCGCGGCGGCCGGGCAATCACCGATCTGCTGGCCCAGCCCGACGCCACCGAGGGCTGGTGGCCCGAGAGTGTGCGCCAGCTGCTGGGCAGCCGTTCGCTGGCGAACCGCAATGGCGCCGACCACCGCGCCCGACGGCGGGTGGTGGGGCAGTTGTTTTCGGCGGCGGCGCTGCGGCGGTACACCCCCACGATCGTGACGCTGGTGGAGGAGCTGGCCGCGGAGCTCAAGGCCGCCAACACACCGGTGCCGCTGGTGGCGCGCATGCGCCGCTTTGCCTTCACGGTGATCGCCACGGTGGTGCTGGGGCTGGAGGGCGACGACCGCGACGCCTTGTTTGCCGACTTTGAAATCTGGACCCGCGCCCTGTTTTCGATTCCGATTGCGCTGCCCGGCAGCCCCTTTTCCCGAGCGCTGCAGGCCCGCAGCCGCTTGTTGGCACGCCTGGCCGGGGTGCTGGAGCGGGCCCGCCAGCAAGTGGCGGAGGGAGAACCCCTGGCCGGTGGCCTGGATCTGCTCAGTGGCGGCCTCGATGAAGCAGGCCTGCCGCTCACCGACGACGACCTGGTGGAGCAGTTGCTGCTGCTGCTCTTCGCCGGCTACGAAACCACCGCCTCCTCCTTGAGCTGCCTGATGGCGGCGCTGCTGCAACACCCGGAGGTACTCCCCTGGCTACACGCCGAGCTCGATGGCCTGAGCTGGCCGTTGGCTGAGCAGGAGGCCACACCACGGCTTTCGGCCGTGGTGCAGGAGGTGATGCGGCTTAACCCGCCGGTGGGCGGCTTCTTCCGCCGCACCACCCGCGACTTGGTTCTCGATGGCGTGCTGGTACCGGCGGGCCAAGTGGTGCAGGTGGCTCTGGCCGCCTCCAACCGCTTCAGCAGCGCTGCCGACGGCGGATTTGATGGTGGTGCCGGCGGCGACGATCTGGAGCAGTTCCGCCCGGAACGCCATCTCAATGGTGATAGCGGGCTCACCCTGCTGCCCTTCGGCGGCGGCGAGCGGGTGTGCCTGGGCAAGGCCCTGGCCGAACTGGAAATCCGCCTGATGGCAGTGGGCCTGCTGCGGCAACTGACCCTGCAGCTGGAGCCGGAACAGGACCTCAGCCTGCAACTGATCCCCAGCCCCAGCCCGCGAGATGGCTTGCTGGTGCGGGCTGAGCCCAGGAGCTGAACCGCACCCCCTTTGCAACGAAACGGAAGCAATCCGGTGGATCATGTGGTATCAACCGCTACCAAGCGCTTAAATAGAGATACGTTGATCCACCCAGCGGTGGATGCAGATCGTTCCGCGCCAGGCAACGGGGACGCGGACACTGTGGAGAGCGTGATGAACGTGCTCGAACTGATCCGCAACCGGATCCTCAAGGCCCAGCGTCTCGATGACGCCCAATACCTGATGGCCAAGTCCTACCGGGGGGTTCCCTACGTGGATGCCCACCACGACGAGCCCAAGCCCGGCGAGGTGACCAAGCAACTCACCTACCGCGGCCACCACTACGCCCACCACTGATCGGCTGAGCTTTCAGCCGATCAGGAATCACAGGGGGCCGCAAGGCCCCCTTTTTTGCGCTGAATGCTCAGCCGAGATCGGTGTCGGCAGTGATCGCCCGCCGCCCTTTGACGATTGCGTTGATACGGCTCTCCGGTACGCCGATCGCCAGCGCAAGGGTTCCGTAGCCCAGCCGGATCTATCGGTCCATCGGGTGCTCCACTCCAGCAGCGCAGTGGCCCGCCGAGCCAAGGAGCCTGGCTCCTTGGTGTACGAGGCCATGAGCGAGGGTGTTTTACGCGATGGCCAGGCCTGAAGCGCTGAGGCTGCAAGATCCCGTTTCGGTGCGGCCTCATCCTTCTGGATAGAAGTCACAGCACTGCGCTCAAGCAGACGTCCGCTGCTCCAGCCGACGGCGACGCGCACCGCCGAGGTCAAGTGCCTCGAGCACGGACTCGCCGGCATCGAAACGTTGATCGAAATCAGAACTGTTCATAGAGCTCCACCTCTTCTGGTCTGGACCGCCGAACGGAAATCAATCGGATGCACTGGTCGCGGTAGGTGATCACGGCCAGTCCTCACGCCGCGTCAAGGATCGGGCCATGCGCCCTCCTGTGTCGGGCGTCCTTGTCGCCGCGCTGCGGCCGGCCGGTGGGGGTGGGGTTCTCCGCCGTCCCCCAGATGGCTTCCCCGCTTTCCCCCTCCCGCCGCCAGAAGCCGGCTCAAGCCCTCAGCCGCTCTGCTCTCAAGGCCCGCAATGCTCTGGTGCTGAAGCACCTGCCCCTGGCTGATGCCATCGCCTTTGCAGCAGCCCGGCGCCTGTTCCCGCTGGTGGAGCGGGAGGATCTGATCCAGGTGGCCCGGGAGGCCCTGGTTCGCTCCGCTCCCCGCTGCAGAGAAGGCGAGCCGGCGGCTCCCTATCTGCGCCGCTGCATCACCGGGGCCCTGCAGCATCACCTGCGCGATCGGGTGCGGCTGGTGCGCGTGCCGCGCCGGCTGCATGAGCAGGGCCAGTGCCCGCTGGGCCACAGCAGCCTTGATGCCCAGGCCGATGGAGAGCCCTGCCTGCTCGATCTGCTGGCCTCTCCAGAAGCCGAGCCGGCTATCAGCGAGGCCATAAATGGCCTGGCGCTGGAGCAGCTGGTCGATCAGCTGCCGGCAGCCCAGGCCACTGCTCTCCGGCTCACCGTCCTGGAGGGCCTGTCGCTGCGGGCTGCAGCCGAGCGGCTGGAAATCAGCTGCATGTCGGTGCAACGGGCCCAGAAGAAGGCGCTGGCGGCCCTGCGGCAGCAGCTGGCGGGTGGGGGCTGAGGCCCTTACCCCACCGCGGGTTCTGTAGGGCTCTGCTCCAGAACCATAGCTCTCCAACCCAGCGCGGGCCGTACCTACACATGTCAGCCGCAAGTCCGGGTCCCTTCATCTACCCAGACAAAGAGAGAAATCTTTGACCCAGCGTTATAAGGTCTGGCCCACGCAGGCCGGGGAGGGCTGATCGATGGTTGCTGGCTCCCCTGGCGCCCTGCCGCCCCTGGTGGAGGCCTGCCGCCCTCGGCAGTGGACCAAGAACCTGCTGGTGTTCGCGGCGCCGCTGTTCGCCTTCCGCTTTGAAGCAGACGTGTGGCTGCCGGCCGCAGGGGCGCTGGTGGCGTTCTGCCTGATTTCCAGCGCGATCTATCTGCTGAACGACTGCCTGGATGTGGCGGCGGATCGGGCCCATCCGAGCAAGCGCAATCGGCCGATCGCAGCAGGGCTGGTGAGCGTGCCTACTGCACTCACCACAGCTGCGGTGTTGGCGGTCGTGAGCCTGAGCTTTGCTGCCTGGGTAGCGCCACCCCTGGCGGGTGTGGTGCTGCTCTACGGGCTGATCCAGGTGGGCTATTGCCTGCAGCTCAAGCGGATGCCGCTGCTGGATCTGTTTTGCATCGCCTCGGGTTTTCTGCTGCGGGCGATTGCCGGTGCGGTGGCAGCGATGTTGCCGCCCTCGCCCTGGTTCCTGCTCACGGTGGGGCTGCTGGCCCTGTTTCTGGCGATCGAGAAGCGCAAGGCCGAGTTGCGGGTGGCGCAGGATCGGGGCGTGATCACCCGCAAAGTGCTGGAGCGTTATTCGCTGCCGCTGTTGCTGCGGCTGGAGAGCACCGTCGCCACCAGTGCGTTCATCAGCTACGCCCTCTGGGCAGCAGGCCCAGCGTTGCGGGGAGCACCCACCAGCTGGATGCTGCTGACGGTGCCGTTTGTGCTGGTGGGGATTTTTCGTTATCAACTGCTGAGCGACCCCGAGGAAGCGGAGCGTCGGCGGGAGTGGGCGCCGGAGCGCAGCAGCGAAAAACCCGAAGAGATCCTGCTGGGGGATCGGGGCATCAAGCTCACCCTGGTGGGGTGGTTGGTGACGACAGCTGTGATCGGGCTGCTCAGCCGCGCCAGCTGATGGGCCAGGCGGTGGGCAGCAGGGTCGCGGTCTTTGATGTCGATGGCACCTTGCTGCGGGGCGACTGCCTGTGGCTGGCTGCCCGCCGATCCAAGGGAGCTATGGGGCAGCTGCTGGCCGCCATGGCCGTTCTGCCCTGGCTGATTGGCTGGCAACTGCGGCTGGTGAGCACGGGACGGTTCAAGCAGCAGACCATCGCCGCGTTTGGCGTCTGCGGAGCCGTGAACCGGGCCAATGCAGCTGGCCGTGGGGACTGGTTACTGGGCGAACTGCAGGCCCAGCTGCGCCCGGAAGCTTTGGTGCGGTTGCGCTGGCACCAGCAGCGGGGCGATCGGGTGGTGCTTTGTTCGGCCTCACCCCGGCTGCTGTTGCAGCCGTTGGCCGATTGGTTGGGGGTGGAGTTGCTCTGCACCGAGCTGCAGCACCAGCACGGCCAATGGCTCCCCAAGCTGGCCAGCCCCAACTGCAAGGGCCCCGAGAAGGTGAGGCGACTGGCGGAGCACCTTGGCCCACTGGATGGGCTCACGATCGAGGCCTACGGCGACAGCAAAGGCGACCGCGAGCTGCTGCAGGCGGCTGCCCTGCCCCACTACCGCAGCTTCCTATCCGAACCCCAGCCCTATCCAGCTTTCTCGCTGGGACCGCTGCTGCCGGTGGTGGCCCTGGCGCTGCTGGGCTACGGACTGCTGGGGATCTGGAGCCAAGGGGATCAGTTGGTTCCGTTGCTGCGCAGCCTGTGGCCGCAGATCGCCCTGGGCCTGCTGCTGGTGTTACTGGGCTACGGCATCCGCTACTCCCGCTGGCGGCTTTTGCTCGCTGCACTCAAGCAGCACCCACCGATGTCTGCGGATGCACGGATCTGGATGGGCTCCTATGCGTTTACGGCCACACCAGGCAAATCAGGGGAAGCGGTGCGCTCGCTGTTGCTCAAACAGGAGTGCGGCGTGCCGGTGCCGCCCACCTTGATGGCGCTGGTGGTGGAGCGGCTCACCGATGGCACGGCGGTGCTGCTGCTGCTGGTCATCAACCTGCCGCTGCTGCTGCGCTGGCAGGTGCCGCTGGCCGTACCGATTGGCATCGCTCTGTTTGCTGTGCTCGTGGGTTGGCTGGTGCTGACCAGCCCCTGGGCCAAGGCCCAGCTCAAGGGCAGCCTGAAACAACTGCTGCCCCGCAAGCTGGCCAATGCCGGCGGCGATGGCTTGGCGGCGTTGCGGCAACTGCAGCAACCAGGGTTGTTGTTGCAGGCCACGGCGATCGGAGCGCTGGCCTGGACCCTGGAGGGGGTGAGCCTCTGGCTGCTGCTGCGCGGCATGGGAATAGAAGCCGTTGGCATCGGTGGCGCCACCATTGCCCACACTACTGCCGGCCTGCTCGGTGCCCTCACCCTGCTGCCGGGCGGGCTCGGCAGCACGGAAGCCGGCACGGTGGGGCTGCTGGCCCTGCAGGGCGTGGGCGTGGCGGCGGCCACCCCAGCGACGCTGCTGATCCGGCTAATGACGCTCTGGTTCGCCACGGCCCTCGGCGTGGTGTGTCTGATGTGGCGGCCGAGCAATAAACGATGACCATATACTCTGCCTCAACAACCTTGCCTGACTCGAATAATGAATCGATCCAAACTCATCGGGCCTTTCATTGCGCTTACCCCCCCCTAATTCTTTTGGACCTGGTTGGCTTAATAACAGGCTGGCAGTTTATTTACACTCTTGATGATCCGTATATTCATTTAGCTCTTGCCAAAGGCATAAATAGTTTCCATTACGGGATTAACCCTTCCGAGTACTCGGCCCCATCGAGCAGCGTTCTGTGGCCATTCCTTATGGCACCATTTGCCAGCATGAAGGGCTTTTGGCTTGCGCCATTGATCGTCAATCTGGCTTGCCTTGCTGGAACTATTTTGGTTCTGCAGCGCTTGCTTTTGTCTCGCTTTAGAGCTGGTTGGCTGGCTTCTTGGGTGCTTGCATCGTTCGTTGCCTTCTGCCTCAATATTTACGGCCTGGTATTTACTGGCATGGAGCATTCGCTCCAGGTTCTGCTAGTTGCAATTATTGCAGCCTCGCTCGCTGAGCGAAGGTCGGGCTTCCTCTTGTGGGGCTCTCTCTTTCTCCTTCCTTTAATTAGGTATGAGGGGCTTGCGATATCAATACCGGTCATCTGTTATCTGGGCTTGCAAGGGCCAGCCACAAGGACAAAGGCGTTATGGACCGGCCTGCTTCTCGCGGCTGCACTGGTTTTGTTCTCTGTTTTCCTAGGAAGCCTTGGGCTGGGGTATCTGCCTTCATCAGTTTTTGCCAAGCAGTCTGCGACAACAGCTGGATCTGTTTTTGGGCTTGCCAGGTCAATGGCGGGAAGCGTGATAAGTAATGTCTATTCTCTCCCCACTTTCACCGTATTCAGTCTTGCCTTTTTGTCTGAGTTTATGGCATTTCAGAGAAGCTGGCTTCGAGTGTTAATGCTTCTGTTGGCTCCGGTCGTGCTCCATTTGTGTTTAGGCAGGAATGGGTGGTTTGGCCGGTACGAAGTTTCCATTCTTTTGTATGCCCTGATTATCTCTGCTGATCTCTGGACTGAAAACGTTCATAACTCGATCCAAGGCGCCGGTGCATCCGCGCCACGCCAGGTCAGAAGCTTCCCCGGCCTTCTTAAGAAACAAGCCTTATTTCCATTAATGGTGATCTTTGTCATTGGAACAAGGCCACTTTGGCAGTCGACCCTGCTTACCCCTGCTGCAGCACGGAATATTCAAGATCAACAAGTCCAAATGGCCTTGATTGCCGGTAAATACCTCAATAAGCCAGTTGCAGTCAATGACCTGGGGGCTGTCGCATTGAGTTCCAGGCAATATGTTCTTGATCTCTGGGGCCTGGGCTCATATGAGGCTCTTTCTCTTCGTAGGGATCCCAACGCTGATCCTCGAGTGTGGATTCCGCGTTTGATGGCTGACAAAAAGGTTGAGCATGCAATCGTCTACGACAGCTGGTTTCCGGTCACTCCTGAAAACTGGATTAAGGTTGCAGAGCTCAAGCTCCCTGGCAGGCAGATCACTCCTGCATCAGATGTTGTGGCGTTCTACGCAACTTCTCCGGGCTCAGCTGAAACGATGTCCGACTCGATTTCACACTACGCCTCTGACCACCCTTCCGAAGCTCAGATGATCAAGACGTTTAGGGGTGAAACGGATCGTCAGGAGATGTGATTTGACTTATCCATCTGGCCATCAATTGTTGAGTTCAGGACTTGTTGATGTGGTTGATTTTGAGGCCAGATCAACAAGGCCGTGAGGAGTAAGCCCTGGCTCGTTTTGGTCGCTCTGGGCTTGCTCGCCATTGCTGCGGCCGGTGTAGTGCAGCTCCCTGCTAGCCAGCAGCATGCCCTACTCAAAGCGCTGCAGTCGCTGCTGGTGTGGCTGCCGGTGCTCTATGGGGTGGTGGCTCTGAGCTACGGGGGCCGCTACTGGCGCTGGCGCCTGCTGTTGGGGCGGTTGGGGATCGGCAGTACGAACTGGCCAGATCTGCTGGGCTGGTTTCGGGGCTTTGCCCTCACCGCTACCCCCGCCAAGGTGGGGGAACTGAGCCGGGTGCAGCTGCTGCATGAGCAGCTCGGCTATCCCCGCCTGCCCCTGGTGCACGTGTTCGTGACCGAGCGCTGCGCTGACGTCATTGCCGTGGCGCTGTTGCTGCTGGTGCTCACCCCGGCCCAGGTGCTCGGACGGTTCCCCGCGTTGAGCAGCCCCTGGTTGCTTGGCATCGCCTTGCTGGCCGGCAGCGCAGTGGTGCTGGCCAGCAGCTCCAGGCCTCGCCGTTGGCTGGCAGGTCGCTGGCAGCACTGGCGCCACCACCTGCCCAGTGGCGACCTGGCCAGGGCGATGGTGCCGGCGGCCTTGATCTCGGTGCTGGTGTGGGCCAATGAAGCTCTGGTGCTCTGGCTGCTGGTGCATCTGCTGGCCCCGGCCGCGATCACCATCCCGGCGGCGGTGGCCATTTATCTGCTCTCGGGCACGGCCGGAATGGCCTCCTCCCTGCCGGGTGGGATCGGGGTGAATGAGGCGGCCACAGTGCTGCTGCTGGGCCAGCAGGGCGTGCCGGCGGGGATCGCCCTGCCTATTGCGGTGCTGCGGCGGCTGATCACGCTCTGGTCGATGGTGGCTCTCGCGGCTGCAATCGGTGTCCTTCCGTTACCTGCTGGGTCCCAACTCAGGCGAGACTCCTAGCCATGGCCGCAGCAGTTCCGATAGCAATCCGCAGCGCCTTTGTGCTTGGCAGCACCAGCGAGGTGGCCAAGGCCATCTGCCGGGAGCTGGCTGGGCGGGGCTGCCAACGCTTCCACCTGGTGGCGCGCAACGGGGAAGCCAACCAACCGCTGGGCGTTGAACTACAGCAGCGGTGGGGTGCGACGGTGAGTACCGAGACCACCGACCTACTAGCCGATGCCGCCCTGGAGCCAGCCCGGCGCCTTGAGGTGGGGGAGTTCGACCTCTACCTGATCACCGCCGGATCGCTGGGCGATGCCGAGCTAGCCCGCAGCGATGCGGCAGAGGCCCTGCGGATCCTGGCGGCCAACGTGGGCGGCCTGATTCCCTGGCTCACTGCCATCGCCACGCCTGAACGCCTCGCCAAACCAGGGCGGCTGTGGGTGTTCAGTTCGGTGGCAGCAGATCGGGGGCGGCCCTCGAATTACCACTACGGCGCCGCCAAGGCAGCGCTCACGGCGTTGTGTGAGGGTTTGCTGCTGCGCAGCCACGGCAAGCCGTTTGCGGTGCGGATCATCAAGGCCGGGTTCATGGCCACACCGATGACCGTGGGCAAGGCACCGCCTGCATTGTGTGCCAGCCCCGAGTCGGTGGCGCGAGATCTGCTGCGCCGGTCCAACAAGCGGGGCATCGAATACCTGCCCTGGTGGTGGTCGCCGTTGATGCGGCTGATCCGTCTGCTGCCTGCTTCCATCGCCTCCAAGCTCTGAGCCCTGTGACCATCCCCCTGCCTGCAGGCCTCACGGCCGAAACGAAAACCCTGAGCGGCTGGGGTCGCACCAACCCTGTATCCGCTCAGGTGATTCAGCCCAGCTCGGTGGAGCAGCTTCAGGAGCTGATCCGTGGTGCGCCGCCGAGGTCGTTGATCGCCCGGGGCCTGGGCCGCTCCTATGGCGATGCCGCCCAGCTCAAAGACGGCACGGTGATCGAGCTGCCGGCCTTCAATCGCATCGAGCTGGATCCCGCCAGCAGCACGGTGACGGCTGGGGCGGGAGTAAGCCTGGATCAGATCTTGCGGGTGATCGTGCCGGCGGGGTTCTTCCTGCCTGTTACCCCTGGCACCCGCAACGTCACGGTGGGCGGTGCGATTGCGGCTGACGTGCACGGCAAGAACCACCACGTGGACGGCAGCTTTGGCAACCACGTGCAGCGGCTGCTGCTGGTGGATGGCACCGGCACGCTGCGCGAACTCACCCCCAGCGGCCGGGGCAGCTTTGACGAGGCGGAGTTCTTCTGGGCCACCGTCGGCGGCATGGGCCTCACGGGGGTGATCGTGGAGGCCACCTTCTCACTGATCCCGATCACCAGCTCACTGATCAGCGTCGACACCACCCGCTACCGCGATCTGGAGTCGCTGATGGCCGCGATGGTGGAGGCCGATACGAAATACCGCTACAGCGTGGCCTGGGTTGACAGCCTTGATCCCAAAGGGCGTGGCGTCCTCACCTGCGGTGACCATGCCCCTGCCGAAGCACTACCCAAGAGCCAGCAATCGAACCCGCTCTACTACGACCCCAAGGCCCTAGCTTCCGCACCACCGTTCCTGCCGGGTGGGCTGCTGAACAAGTTCACGGTGCGGGCGTTCAACGAGGCCTGGTACCGGAAGGCCCCCAAGCATGGGGTGGGAGAGCTGCAGGCGATTGCGCCGTTCTTCCATCCCCTCGATGGGGTGCAGGATTGGAACCGGATCTATGGGCCGGCAGGTTTTCTGCAGTACCAGTTCGCGGTGCCCAATGAAGCGGCTCATCTGGTGCCGCGCACGCTGGAGGCCCTGCGGCAAGTGGGAGCACCAAGCTTCCTCACGGTGCTCAAGCGCTTTGGGCCTAGTAACCCAGCGCCGCTGTCATTCCCGATTCCGGGGTGGACGCTTGCCGCAGATGTGCCTGCTGCTGTGCCGGGGCTGCTGGAGGTGCTGGATCAATTGGACGAAGAGGTGGCGGCCGCCGGGGGGAGGCTGTATCTAGCCAAGGATTCTAGGCAGGCGCGAGAGATGTTCCTGAGAAGTTATAAGCAGTATTCTGAGTGGGCGAGGCCTTCCAGGCTGTTGGATCCACTCGCCGTGTTTTATTCATCCATACGAAATCGAGCTGGATTGCACTGATGCCCCTTCCCATATCGCCGATGGATCGCAAGCTTGACAGCCACCTTGCCAAACCCTCGACTGGCAGGCTGCACTTATTTGCAGCGTTTGCATTCTTTTGTTCATTGGCATATACGCTTGCCTCGCTTGCCTCATATTACTTTTCAGCTGGAGGATCTTTTGCTTTTTTTCGGGTTCCCCGAATGAGTCCAGTTTTTGCAGACTTGCGGCAGCTTACTCATTCGAGTAGTTGTGGTTCCAGTTTTTGGGAGCTTCTGGCAAACACTTCGAATTGCGATCCATTCCAGAGGCCATTCAATTATACGTGGCCCAGTCTTCAGCTTTTGCGTAGTCTAGGGATAGGGGCTGAAGGTACTGAGCTGACAGGAGCCTTGTTTGGTGTATTTGGGCTCATTGCTGTGTCTGTCTTTGTTTTTGCCCTGACAAAAGGCCGAACGAAGGGCTTGCTTATAGCCACGGCTTTTATCATGTCGTTTCCTTTTCAGCTTGCTATCGAAAGGGGAAATCATGATGTAATTGTCTTTGGGGTATGTCTTTTTGTGCCATTGCTCCTGTTCCCGCCAGAGGGTTTTGGTGGCCAAACGGCAAAAGCAATAACCGCTTCCGCATTGGCGTTCAGTGCTGTTGCGTTGAAAGTATTTCCATTGGTAGGGCTAGCACCCTGGTCGTTTGGGCTCGCTATTCGCTGGCCAGATAGAAGAGCTAAATGGATTCCTATTTTGATTCTTGTTATGAGTTGCCTTGGGGTTTTAATCCAAATTGGAGACCTTTCTCAAATAATGGCAAACACGCCCAAGCCTGACGGCGGTACGAGTTTTGGCTTTTTGGCTTCTTATCAATCTAGGCTTGGGGGGATGATGGCGATGATCCTGACGGCTTTCAAGGCTGCAGTTGTTGTTTTTATTGCGTACATTCTACGGAGCGATCGATTTGACGGCTTATTTGCGGGGAGTCAAGACGATCAAAGACTGGAGAGCTCTAGGCAGGCAGCATTGATGTTTTCTTGCATGATCCTGGTTACTTGGCTGGTAAGTCGATCATGGGATTACAGGCTTGTTATCTGTTTAGGCGTGGTTCCTTATTTCGCGAACATATTTGACAACGCGAGTCCAGCCCTGAAGACCCCGAAGACCTCGATTTGCTTAGGGACTTTCTTCTTGTTCTATGAGCAGTACGTGGGAGGTCGCATTGGGGTTGTTTCCGATGCCTTAGTGCAGCCTGCATTAATTGGGTTCATCCTGTCTTTCTTGCTTCGCAGTCGCAAAACCTGGCTAGCTTCGGGCTAATTTTAATGTCGCCTCGGTTGGCAGTGCTTTTGACCATTGGGATGCTAACGGCGTTTTGCCCTGGAAGCTCGACCATGCATTTCGAAGGGATTATTGATGCTTGACTGTTATGACACTTTGATTATGCCCATCTGCTCCTAGGCCATAGAAGGCCCGTTGTGGGGCGACCTGATCCACTTTCGCTGGTTCCTACCCCGCCACCACTGCCTGACCCCGAGAGCAGGGGGCCCTGCTGCGGGTGCTGACGGGCCCCCACCGCGCTCATCGGCGGGAAGTGGCGGATGAAATCTGCCGACACCGGCAGGAACTGCATGTCACCGGCCGTGGCGCCCGCCACAAATTTGATGTCTGCCGACAATGAAGTTGGCCGGTCGGCGACAAGCTCGTTGGCCGGTGGGGTGAGTGCTGGAGAGCCTGGTGCCGATGCGCAGGGACCAGGGGA
>NZ_NQKZ01000074.1 GCF_002252665.1 Synechococcus sp. 8F6 | reverse complement strand
TGCTGCTCAAGCTGTGCAGCTTCTTTCTGTTTAGTTGCCAGATGCTGCTGTTCTAGCCGTTCGATTTGCTCGCGTTCAGCGGCCAGGCGTTGCTGCTGCACGGCGCTTACTTCAGCTATGCGCAGCTTCTCTAGGAGTATGGCTTCCTTCTGTTCAGCTTCGAGCCGCAGCTTTTGTAAACGTTCGGCATCTTTGCGTTCAGCGGCTAGGCGTTGCTGCTGATCGCGTTCTGCGGCTAAGTGCTGCTGCTCAAGCTGTGCAGCTTCTTTCTGTTTAGTTGCCAGATGCTGCTGTTCTAGCCGTTCGATTTGCTCGCGTTCAGCGGCCAGGCGTTGCTGCTCGGCGCTTACTTCTGCTGCGCGCAGCTTCTCTAGGCGTATAGCTTCCTTCTGTTCAGCTGCGAGCCGCAGCTTTTGCAAACGTTCGGCTTCTTTGCGTTCAGCGGCTAGGCGTTGCTGCTGATCGCGTTCTGCGGCTAAGTGCTGCTGCTCAAGCTGTGCAGCTTCTTTCTGTTTAGTGCCAGATGC
>NZ_NQKZ01000001.1 GCF_002252665.1 Synechococcus sp. 8F6 | reverse complement strand
CCGGCAATCGGCTGAGGCAACAGCCTCTGCTGAGCGTGACGCTCAAACGGAATCCCTCAAGCCCCCTCCTCGGAGGGGGCTTTTTCATGGGAGATGGCCTTGGAAATGGTTGTGGCGTTGTTGCACAGGCTGTTTCACAACCGCAACAGCGGCTTTGAATACACCACCTGGGGATCGGGATCAGGCCTTCCGCCAGATCACCGCGCTGCGGCGCCGGGGATACAGCTCGCGGCACAGTGGGCAGACGGTGCCGTCGCAACCCCGGGCCGTGCAGAACTCACGGCCGTAGAAAATGATCTGGAGGTGCAGCCGATTCCAGGCCTCCTTGGGGAAAAGGGCCTTGAGATCGCGCTCGGTGTGCACCACGCTCTGGCCGCTGCTCAGCCCCCAGCGCTGGGCCAGGCGGTGAATGTGGGTATCCACGGGAAAGGCCGGCACGCCAAAAGCCTGGGCCATCACCACGCTGGCGGTCTTGTGACCCACCCCCGGCAACGCCTCGAGCGCTTCAAAACTGCAGGGCACCAGGCCACCATGGCGCTCGAGCAGCAGCTCCGCCAAGCGCTTGACGTTGCGGGCTTTGGTGCGGGCGAGACCCAGCTGGCGGATGTGGGCCAGGATCGACTGTTCGCTCAACGCCGCCATGGCGGCAGGGTCCGGACCAGCTTCAAACAGGGCCGGGGTGACCTCGTTCACCTTCTTGTCGGTGCACTGGGCACTGAGCAGCACCGCCACCAGCAGGGTGAAGGCATCGCTGTGGTCGAGAGGAACAGGGGTTTCGGGGTAATGCTCCTGCAGGCGCTCCATGATCAGCGTGGCCCGTTCCTGCTTCTTCAAGGTTGCGCCATGCCGCCAGCGAAGCCCAGTTTGTAGGCTCGGCCCAGCGCAGGTCGCCCATGGGCAGCAGCTTCGGTCAGCTTTTTCGGATCAGCACCTTCGGCGAATCCCACGGCGGGGGCGTCGGCGTGATCGTGGACGGCTGCCCGCCGCGGCTTGATCTTGATGTTGGGGCGATTCAGCAGGAACTGGATCGCCGCAAGCCGGGCCAAAGCAAGATCACCACCCCCCGCAAAGAGGACGACCGGGTCGAGATCCTCAGCGGCCTGCTCGATGGGGTGACCCTGGGCACGCCCATCGCCATGGTGGTGCGCAACAAGGACCAGCGACCTCAGGATTACAAGGAGATGGAGGTGGCGTTCCGCCCCTCCCACGCCGATGCCACTTACCAGGCCAAATACGGCATCCAAGCCCGTAGCGGTGGCGGCCGCGCTTCAGCCCGAGAAACCATCGGCCGCGTTGCCGCCGGGGCGATTGCCAAACAGCTGCTGGCCAAGACCCATGGCACCGAAGTGCTCGCCTGGGTCAAGCGCATCCACGACCTGGAGGCGCCGATCGACCCCAACACGGTGACCCTTGAGGCCGTGGAGTCGAACATGGTGCGCTGCCCCGATCCAGCCATGGCGGGGCGCATGGTGGAGCGGATCGAGGCGATCGGTCGCGACGGCGATTCCTGTGGCGGCGTGATCGAATGCGTGGTGCGGCGGCCGCCGGTGGGGCTGGGTATGCCGGTGTTCGACAAGCTGGAAGCCGACCTCGCCAAGGCGGTGATGTCGCTACCCGCCACCAAGGGCTTTGAAATCGGCTCCGGCTTCGGTGGCACCCTGCTCAAGGGCAGTGAGCACAACGACGCCTTCCTGCCCAGCGAGGGCGGCCAGCTGCGCACCGCCACGAACAACTCCGGCGGAATCCAGGGCGGCATCAGCAACGGCGAAGCGATCGTGATCCGGGTGGCCTTCAAGCCCACCGCGACGATCCGCAAAGCGCAGCAAACCATCAACGATCGGGGTGAAGCCACCACCCTGGAAGCCAAGGGTCGGCACGACCCGTGCGTACTGCCGCGGGCGGTGCCGATGGTGGAGGCCATGGTGGCCCTGGTGCTCGCCGATCACCTGCTGCGCCAGCAGGCCCAGTGCAGCCTGTGGTGATCAGCAGCGGCAGCCTGTTCTGTTGGACTAGATCGCTGCCGCAGTGGGCTGCAGGCCGTTGCCGCCGAGCAGTCCGGCGGCCTTCGCCATCCGCCGCGCCGGCGATGAGCCCGCGCGCTTGGTGGACACCGCAGTGGACACAGCGGTCTTGCGAGCTGGTTTGCGTGCCGGCTTTTTCGGCACCGGCTTTTTCGGCACCGGCTTTTTAGGCACCCCAGACGCACTGGCCGGCTTGCGGGTTGCTGGCTTGGCGGCGCGGCTGCGGTGGCTGAGCACCATCGCCCACTCGGCATCGGTGAGGCTGGCAGGCTTGGCGCCGTGGGCGTCGGCAACCTTGGCCGCTTTCTCAATGTCAGCAATCAGATTGCTCCAGGAGGTCGCAAACCGCTTGTCGGACTGCGACTTGGCTCCACTTTCCACCAGGGTTTCGATCACGCCAGCGGCGGAGACCTTCTTGCGGCGGCGATTGAAAATTTCCTTCTGCAGTTGGGCGATCAACGCATCGGCCTTGTCGCTGAGCTTGATGGTGAGCTGAGACATAAAAGGGGGAACCTCTGTCTCAGCTGTAGCACTGCAGACTCGCAACGGCAACACATCAGCGCGATCGGGCCCCCAATCGCACGACGAGGGCGGCCAAAAGCTGCCACTCCGCGTCGTTGGCGAGGGCTCCCCCCAGGGCCACCGCATCCACGCCCGCTTCAAGCCAGGGCTCGACGTCGCCTGGACGAAGACCTCCAGCGGCGATGCAATGGGGCAAGCTGCGCTCTCCCCCCAAAGGGCCGGCCAAGCGTTGCCAGTAGGCCTTCCCCACGCTGCTGGCGGGAAACAACTTGACCAGCGAGCAACCCCAAAGCCGCGCCTGGTACACCTCCGTTGGCGAGAGCACACCAGGCACCAACGGCAACCGCAACTGCCGGGCCCGATCCACCAGCTGGCGATCCAGCACCGGCGACACCACGTAGGCAAGGCCTGCAGCAGCCGCAGCCGCAAGTCCGGCGCCATCCAGCACTGAAGCGGCCCCCAGATGAAGCCGCGGAAAACGCTGGCGCAACAAGGCGCAGTGGGGCACCCACTGGGGATGACCACTCCAGGCAATCTCCACCTGGTGAACACCCAGCAATTGGAGCCGCTCCAGCGACTCGGCAAGATCCAGAGGGTCGAAAGCACGAAGCACCACCAGCAACGGCTGGTGGTGCAACGCCTCAATCAAGCCAGCCTCGATCAAGCCAGCTTCGGGCTCAGACGTATTCAGCGACCTTGACATCGCTGCGGATCAGCAGCTCCTGGAGACCTTCGGCATCCACCGATTCCTTCTCCACCAGCATGTCGGCCAGCTCATCGAGCACCGGACGGTTTTCGGTGAGTACGGCGGTGGCACGCTTGTAGGCCTCGGCCACCAGTTGGCTCACCTCCTCGTCGATGGCGGCGGCAGTGTCTTCGGAGAAGTCACGCTCGGCAGCGATGTCGCGGCCTAGGAACATGCCGCCCTGGCTGCGGCCGAGGGCCACAGGACCGAGGCGATCACTCATGCCAAAGCGGGTGACCATCTGGCGGGCCACGCGGGCCACCTGCTGCAGGTCGTTGGAGGCACCGGTGGTGACTTCGTCTTCGCCGTAGACGATCTCTTCGGCGACGCGTCCACCCAGGGCCACGGCCATCTGGTTTTGCAGGTATGAGCGGGAATAGAGACCCGACTCCATGCGCTCTTCACTCGGGGTGAAGAAGGTGAGCCCGCCGGCGTTACCGCGGGGAATGATCGAGATCTTCTGCACCGGGTCGTAGTCGGGCATCAGGGCGCCCACCAGGGCATGGCCCGCTTCGTGATAAGCCACCAGGCGCTTGCGCTTCTCGCTCATCACCCGGTCCTTCTTCTCGGGGCCCGCCATCACCCGCTCGATGGCGTCGTTCACCTCGTCCATGGAGACTTCGGTGAGCTGACGCCGAGCGGCAAGAATCGCCGCTTCATTGAGCAGGTTGGCCAGGTCAGCACCGGTGTAGCCGGGGGTGCGGCGCGCGATCTTGTCGAGGTCAACGTCCTTGGCAAGCGTTTTGCCGCGGGCGTGAACGCCGAGGATCTGGAGACGACCGGCGTAGTCGGGACGATCCACCACCACCTGGCGGTCGAAACGGCCGGGACGCATCAGGGCTGCATCGAGCACGTCGGGGCGGTTGGTGGCCGCCACGATGATGATGCCGGTGTTGCCCTCAAAGCCGTCCATCTCGGTGAGCAGCTGGTTGAGGGTCTGCTCACGCTCGTCGTTGCCGCCGCCGAGGCCAGCGCCCCGTTGACGACCCACGGCATCGATCTCGTCGATGAAAACGATGCAGGGCGCACTCTTCTTGGCCTGCTCGAACAGGTCACGCACGCGGCTGGCGCCGACGCCGACGAACATCTCGACAAACTCCGAACCGGAGATCGAGAAGAACGGCACACCTGCTTCGCCGGCCACCGCCTTGGCGAGCAGGGTTTTGCCGGTGCCCGGAGGACCCACCAGCAGCACACCCTTGGGAATCTTGGCGCCGACGGCGGTGAAACGATCGGGGTTCTTGAGGAAGTCGACGACTTCGGTGAGCTCAAGCTTGGCTCCCTCGATGCCAGCCACATCGCCAAAGGTGACCTGGGTTTGGGGCTCCATCTGCACCCGCGCCTTGCTCTTGCCGAAGCTCATGGCGGGGTTACCACCTCCGCCCTGGGCGCGGCGCAACAGGAAGAACAGACCCCCGAGCAGAAGCAGGGGGAAGATCAGACTGCCCACCGCCTGCTGCCAGGCCGCCGGCTCGCGGCTGGGCTGCACGGCGATGTCGACGTTGTGGTCGGTCAGCAGCTTCAGCAGATCCTTGTCGGGGGCGAGGTTGACGACGGCGCGGCGGCCGTCGTTTTCCACCACCTGGGCCGTGCCCCGGTCGGGGGAAATCAGCACCCGGGACACCTCATTGCCCTGCACCGCCTCCACGAAATCGCTGTATCGCAGGGTGCGGGGCGCATTGGCCGGATCGGGTCGGTCAAGGAAGGCGGTGCCCACCGCGATCATCACGATCACGAGAAGGACGTAGAGCCCCGCGTTGCGCCAGCGCTTTTTCAAGACTCGTGCCTCTGCTGATGAGAATTTAGTAACGGAATGTTAACTGGCTCAGGCCGCAGCCCGAAGCACCTCCACCACACTACGGAAGGCAAACCATTCCGGGATCTCCTCGCCGCCGCGCAGCATCTGGCGGAACTGGGTGCCGCTCAGCTTGCGCACGTGCAGGCCACGGGCCTCGGCGTGCTCGGCGGTGACGTAGCCCTCCTCCTCGGTGTAGACGAGGTTGAGCGAGGGCACGGTTTCCATGCCCAGCTCGGGGGCATGGTCGCGGGCGAAATCCTGGGCCTGGTAGGGGCCGTAGAAGTCGTCGCCGCTGAGGGAGCTCTTGCAGCCGGCCATGTCGCGGCCAATGATGAAGTGGGTGCAGCCGTAGTTCTTGCGGATGATCATGTGCTGCAGGGCCTCGCGCGTGCCGGCCATGTGCATCGAATAGGGCAGGTAGGCCCAGCGGATGCGTGGGTTGTTGACCTCGGCCGCCAGGCGCTCGTAGGTCTGGAAGCGCACCTCACCGGCGATGTCGTCGTCCTGGGTGGGCCCGCAGGTGGGATGCACCAGCACCACACCCTGCTCACTCACGTTGCTGGCCTCCAGAGCCCGGGTGAACAGCTCGTAGTGGGCGCGGTGGATGGGATTGCGGCACTGGAAGGCCACCACGCTCTGGCCCTCGGGCAGGGTGGCGCGCACTTCGGCAGGTGTTTTGCAAGGAAACACCCGCTGGGGCAACTCCAGGCCCTGCACGCTGCCGCCCAGGTAGAAGCGGCCCCGTTCACCGGTGATCATCCGCACAGCGGGGTGCTCGATCGACGTGGTGCCATAGCAGCCCTGGGCTTCGCGGGCCTTGTCCGGCTCCCAGCGGCTCTCCACCGTGAACACGGCCAGCTCCTGGCCCCGGTAAGTGAGCAGCAGCCGCTCGCCGAGACCGATCGAGGCATCGTCGGTGTCGAACACGATCGGCAGGCCGAACAGCAGGCCGCTGCTGGTGCGATGGCCGGCCACCACGGCGTCGTAATCCTCCTGGTGCATGAAGCCGCGCAGGGGGGAGAAGCCGCCCACCACCAGCAGCTCCACGTCGCAGGCATTGCGGTCGCTGCACTCAAGGCGGCGGCTGGCGCTTGCCTTCAGCGACTCCCGCTCACCGGCCGCCACCATCAGGTTGACGAGCGCGCCGCCATGGGGGGCAATCAGGCCGGTGGCGGCGGAGTCGGCAACGGTCATCGCGGGCGGACGCTCAGGGGAGGGTGGATTCTCCCAGACCAGCAGCACACCGCCCGAGCTCTGAGGGTCGCAAACAGGTGCGGCCATCAAAAAGAGCCCCTTCCGGGGCTCTTGGCAACTGGTGTGCGCGGAGTGCTCAGACCTGTTCGAGGCGGCCGTAGAGCTGGCCCACGATCTTGACGTCGACGACGGCTTTGGTGCCCATGTCGGAGTCAGAGGGCTGAATGGCGGTGAACACGCCAGCGAACTCACCGGTGGTCGGATCGACCTTGGTGATGGAGAGATTCATCGTGCCGGAGCCATCGACGTAGCGCTTCACGGTTTCGCCGGTGAACTCATCGCCAGCCGGCACCAGACCCACCGCACTGCTGTAGCCGGTGGTGAGGCCACGACCCTTGGGATCGAGGAAGTTGCTGGTGCGGTAGCTGGGGGCGCGATAGGAGCCTTCGAAATCGGTGCTGGTGGTGAGGGCTGCACCATCAGCGGTGGCCAGCAGCTCCTTGCTGGAGAAGGTGAAGGGCACTTCCTCGCCACCGGGCAGCAGCACGGTGATGGGCTGGAAGTCGATGCCGCCCAGCTCCTTGAAGGTCAGGCCATCGCCGCTGACGTTGAGATCGCCGTACACCTGATCCAGGCTGGAGGTGAAGCGGGTGAGGATCTTGCCGGCCACAAATTGGGCCTCCTGACGCTTGTTGGCGGGCTCGCCCTTCACATACACCTCAGCGGGGTGCATGCAGATTTCGCGGAGCTGATAATTCGACGAAGCATCCAAAGCAATGGAGCCCCGGGCCGAATCGGGCAGGGTCGGGCAATCGTTGGCCAGGCCGGTGTTGTGGATGTCGTCGTAGGTGAGGTTGGCGCGATCCACGGCCTTGGCCCCGCCGCTGCAGGCGGTCACCAGGGTCAGGCACAGCGCCAGCACAAGGGCCAGCAGAGGACGAAAACGCATGGGGGAACGCCCCAGAGACGGGGGATGGGAACTGGGCTGTGGCGGATCCTACCGGTGCAAAACCCTGATTCCCCGTACGATGTCGCGGCTCTCAACAACCTGTATGCGAGAGCCCGCCGCGCGCGAAGAGAGACAAGACATGAGCCTTACCCCGTCCCAGCAGGAGCGCCTCACCAGCCAACTGCAGCAACTCGAACACCTGGCCAGTGAACTGGAGGGCCAGCCGGAAGCCCTGTTGACCCTGTTGCGACAACTGGAGCAACTGCACCGTTCCGTTCAGGACGGACCCTTCCGCAGCAGCCTCCCCGCCGATCGCGGTCAGCTGTTCAGCCTGTTGCAGAGCGTCGAGCGCAGTGGCGGCTGGCCCTACATCCCCCGGCTTCAGCTGCGCACCTTTATGGATCTGCTCCAGCACGACGGAGCTCACGATGGGCCCCACAACGAAACCCCCGACGGCGAGCCCCTGGCCGCCTGAAGCCTGCCGCTCTTTAAGGGCGCAGGGCCGTGAGCAACTGCTGGGCAATGGCCAGCTTGGAGCCAGGCTGCAGCCGTTGCTCACCGCCAACGCCGCCCAGCAGCCAGCCGTGGTTGGTGTCCACACCAAACCCGGCATCAGCCTGATCAATCGGATTGGCAAACAACAGATCGCAGCCCTTGCGGGCCCACTTGGCCCGGGCCTCGGCCAGCACCTCACCCGACTGGGCGGCAAAGCCCAGGATCCGCTGACCGGCGGGCCGGCGGGCCACCAGGCCGGCCAGCAGATCGGGCACCGGCTGCCAGCCGGAGGTGAGCTCAGCCTCCAGGGCTTCCTTGCTGAGCTTGTGCGCCAGCGGCTGCTGGCGGCGGTGATCGGCCACCGCCGCCGCCATGGCGATGGCATCGGCATCGGGCTGGAGACGCAGCAGGGCCTGTTCCATCTGGGCTGCCGTCTCGACCGGCTCGCAACGCAGCCCCGCCAGCAGCTGGGGATCGAGGGCCAGGGGGCCATGCACCAAGGTCACCTCCGCCCCGCGCAGCCGTGCTGCCTGAGCCAGCAGCACGCCCATCCGTCCGGTGCTGGGGTTGGTGAGACAGCGGACCGGATCGAGCGGCTCGCGGGTTGGGCCGGCCGTGACCAGCAAGCGCAGGCCAGCCCAGTCGCGCTGCCAGCCCCACAACTGCAGGCTCTCCAGGGCGAGCAGCAACTGCACCGGCTCGGCCATGCGGCCATCACCGCGGCGGTCGCAGGCCAACAGGCCCGCCGCAGGCCCCAACGGCAACACCCGCTCAAAACCCTGCAGCAGCTCCCAGTTGCGCCGCACCGCCGGGGAAGCCCACATCGCCGTGTTCATGGCCGCCGCCGCCAGCACCGGCGCCTCCGTGGCCAAGAGGATGCTGGCCAGCAGGGTGTCGGCCAATCCGTGCACCCAGCGGCCCAGGCTGGTGGCACTCAAGGGAGCCACCAGCACCAACTCCGCCCACTCCGCCAGCTCCACATGGAGTGGGCGGGGGGCGTGATGGCTCCACTGATCGGCGTCGAGGTGGCACGGATGGCGACTCAGGCTCGCCAGGGCCACCGGACTCACCAAGGCGGCCGCCGAGGACGTGAGCACGCAACGCACCTCGGCACCGCGCTGGGCCAGGGCGCTCACCACCAACGGCAGCTTGACGGCCGCAATGCTGCCGCTGATTCCCACCAGGATGCGGCGGCCCGCTAGGGGGTCGACCAACACAGAAGCGGAGTCGGCCGGCTCAGTCTTCATCGAAGGGTTCCTGGTCCACCAGATGCACGTAGGGACGCGCCAGCTCAGGGCGGTGAATGGCCAGCGCACGCATCAGATGCCAGTCCTGCAGGCCCGCGAAGGGGGTGGGGTAGTCGTCTTCGTCGAGACGGAGGGCCAAGGCGGCGGTTGATGCCTCATCAAAGGAGGCGATCAACTCTGGCGTGATCGCTGCGGCTGCTGTCATTGGGGAGGCTGCCATCGTTGAGGAAGCAGCCTTGGGTGGGGAATCGGTCAAGTCGCTGGCCTGCTCAGTGATCTCCATTCTCGGCTCTCAGGACAACAGCCACCGCCACAGGACTGATAATTTCTGGCAGAGACGCGCCCTCGGGCTCGTTGGATCGGGGAATTAGCTCAGCTGGTAGAGCGCTGCGATCGCACCGCAGAGGTCAGGGGTTCGAGTCCCCTATTCTCCATCTTCTGACCAGCGGGAAGGCCTGAACCTCCACCATGAACTGGCATCCCGACGCCAAAGCCAAACTCAAGGAAGTGCCCTTTTTTGTGCGGCCTGCGGTGCGGCGACGCATTGAATCGATGGCCCAGGAAGCCGGCCGCAGCGAGGTCGACGCCCCCTTTTATGAGCAGGCCAAGGCCCAGTTCGGACAGAAGTGATCCGGCGATGCGGTAAAAGGGTCTTTGGTACAACACCCATCGATGTCGCAATCGAAACGCGAACAGGTGGTTAGCCACCTGCGGTACATCCGCCAGGAGCTCCGTGAAATGCACCAGGGCGTGATGGATGACGGCCTGCTCCCCGAGGCCGGTGAGGTGCGCGGCGTGATGGCCCAGATGGAGGCCCTGCTCGAACTCCTGGAGGGCAAGTCCTCCCGCAAGAAAGACAGCGACGGCTGAGACGCAGACCGGGGCTGCTCCCCAGGGCGTCAAGGCCCCCTGGGGACGCTCTGGCAAACGTCCGCTCTGCCGTTGTAAGCACTCCATCCAGGCGCTTTGGTTGCAACGTCCCCATCACCCAGCCCGGGCTTCGGCCGCGGGCTTTTTTATTGGAATCCCCTATCTGTAGCGGTAAAAGGCTGCGCACACTCCAGAGATGGTGTAGACAGGATCGGGCAGGGCTCGGGCCGGGTGATGGGGATCACCGCCGTCAGCTTCCCTGCCCCCCTCATTTCAGTCCACGCTAAAGGCCTTCCACTGATGGCCTCCCACTCATGCAGGTGCGGTCGTGATCGCCAGCCCCCCGGAACGGCCCTACCAGCAGACCCGGTTTCAAGAACGGGTTGCACAGGCCAGGGCAGGGCTGGAAGGCTGGGCTGGCAACCCCTGGCGGCGGCTGTCGCTGCTGCTGATCGTGTTGCTGATCAGCTTCAGCATCGGCGGGGCCGTCGGCTCACTCACCGGCACCCTGGCCCAACTCGACCCCGTTGGGGCCTTGATCTGCGTGGTCGCCATCGAGCTGGCCATCCGTGCCCGGGGGCCCCTGCTGCGCCGCAGTGGTGATGGCCTGGTGCTGCAACTGATCGACATGGCGCGCATCGGCCTGCTCTACGGGCTGCTGCTGGACGGTTTCAAGTTGCTGTGAGCGGTTCGGCTGCTGCCAGCAGATAGAGCAGAGCCATTCGAATCGGGATGCCGTTGCGCACCTGCTCCTCTACGAGCGAAACGGCCGGATCGTCGAGCACCTCCCCGGCCAGCTCGACGCCCCGGTTCACCGGGCCTGGATGGAGCAGGGGCACCGGCTGGCCGCAGAGGGCCAGGCGGGCGCGGGTGATGCCGAACTGGCGGTGGTACGCGTCAAGGCTGGTAAGCAGGTGCTGGTGCATGCGCTCCTTCTGGAGCCGCAGGGTCATCACCGCATCGGCTCCAGGCAGGGCCGCCTCCAAACTTCGGGCGATCCGCACCGGGCCGCGCGTCGCCACCGGATCAGCCGCCTGGCCGGGAGGCGGCGCCGCCACGAAATCAGCGAAGGCATCGGGCAGCAGGGTGGGCGGGCCGCAGAGCACCACCTCGGCGCCGCAGGCGGTGAGGGCCCAGAGATTGGAGCGGGCCACGCGGGAGTGGAGCACATCGCCCACGATCACGATCCGCTTGCCGCGCAGGGCCGCGGGCGTGGGGGCCGCCGGGGCGAAATGACGCGCCAAGGTGAACAGATCAAGCAGACCTTGGCTGGGGTGGCTGTGCAACCCATCTCCGGCGTTGAGCACCGCCACCCGCTCACCGGCCTGATCCAGATCGGCCGCCAGGCTCTGGGGCACCCCGGCGCAGCGATGGCGTACCACCAACACGTTGGCGCCCATGGCCACGTAGGTGCGGGCCGTATCGAGCAGGCTCTCGCCCTTGCTGAGGGAACTGGAGGAGGGCGAAAAACTCTGCACATCGGCCGAGAGGCGCCTTGCCGCCAGCTCGAAGCTGCTGCGGGTGCGGGTGCTGGGCTCAAAGAACAGACTGGTCATCAGCCGCCCCTGCAGGGCAGGCAACTTGCGGGCGCCGGCGACCGGCAAGGCCCGGAAGCGCTGGGCCAGCGAGAGCACGGTGGCGTAGTCATCCAGCGAGAAGGCCGCCAGATCCAGCACGTGGCGGTGGCTCCAGCTGCTCAAGGGGTGCGGCGGCTCACGTTCTCAGGGTAGGGCCAGCCGAGGGACCCAACAGCACCTATTCTTACCAAGTAATACCTCTCCCAAAGCAAGGCCCCGCCATGGCTGAATCCAGCGGTTGCGCCGTGACCAGCAAAGGGCAGGTGACGATTCCTCAGATGATGCGGCAGCAGCTGGGCTTGCACAGGGGCAGCCGTGTTTGTTTTGAGTTGGTGGGCGATCACCTGGAGATCAGACCGGCGCGACCGGCAAGCAGCCCAACACACAGCGGCTTTGGCCTGCTGAAAACGACCATCCCACCGGTGCCAAGCGAATTCGATCCGGCCACGTTGTTGCAGCCGTGATCGGCCTAGACACCAATGTGCTGGCCCGCTACTTCATCGACGAAGCCGGCGCCGATGACGCCACCGTCAAGCAGCGGGAAGCCGCACGCACCTTGCTCGAATCGGGCCAAGGCCTGTATGTACCCAAAACCGTGGCTCTGGAACTGGAGTGGGTGCTGCGGGGGTATTACCGATTCAGCCGAGATCAGGTTGGGCTTGTCTTTGACGCACTGCTGAACCTGCCAAGCCTCCAGATTGAAGACCGCGCCGCAATCGAACAGGCCTTGGCAGGGCTACGTGCCGGACTTGATTTCGCCGATGCGCTGCACCATGCCAGTTGCCGCGCCTGCACGGCCATCGCCTCCTTCGATCAGCGCAGCTTCGCCAAGCCTGCACGCGCACTGAATCTGCAACCGCGGGTGATCACTCCCAGCTGATGCTCCCGGGCACGAGCCCTGGATCACACCTGCCAGATGTCCTGCAGTTCGATCCGCAACCCCGGCAGAAGCTGGCCGCCATCCAGCTGGGTGGCAGCCTCAATGCGGTACGGCTCACCTGCCACCGGCCAGACCTCCACAGCCCGCTCCTCAGGGATCAGCAACCAGCCCAGCTGGGCCCCGTTGGCCTGGTAAGCCGCCATCTTCTGGCGCAGGGCGGCAACAGCGCGGGGGCCTTGATCACTGGGGCAGGCGAGTTCCACCACCACATCTGGACAAAGGGGTGGAAAGCTTCGTCGCTGCTGAGGGGTGAGGACCTGCCAGCGCTCCAGACGAACTAGGGAGGCATCGGGGCTGAGCACCGCGCCGTCAGGCAGACGAAAGCCGGTGGAACTGTCAAAGACCTGCCAGCCGCCGAGCTGATCGGCCCAGGCCAGAAAGCGCATCAACAGGCGACTGTTACGGGCGCCGGTTTCCCCGCCGGTTGGAGTCATGTGGATCAGGTTCCCAGCAGCATCGAGCTCGAGTACCGCCTCTGGATTGGCGGCACAGACGGCAGCGAATTGCTCCGGGCTGAGGCATAGATCAGAAGGCAGCTGCAGGGGCGCCAGAGCATCAGCCCCTGGTGCTGGAGGAGCAATGGTCATAGCCCCAGCAAGAAGACCAATTCATCGTAGGGGGGCTGCCGATCCCCCTTGGCCCGCCTGCTGACGCTGCGGCTGGCCCGCCAATACCAGCGCCATGGAATGTCCTGGCCCTGGCTGATGCCGATGCGACTGGTCTGCATCAGGTCGGCATCGCCCAATCCAACCAGCTCGGGCGGCCGCGGGGCGATCCACAACCCCTGATCGGGATGCACCGGTTGGGCGTCATGGGAACGATCGATGCCAAACCAACGCGCCAACATCGCCGGACCTGCCGCCACCCGGTCGGGCTCGCCAGGAAGGGCCACGGCACGCAGCAACACGCCATCCGCCCAATCGGGCCGGTGCGTCACCACATTCACGCAGTGGTGAATGCCATAACTCACATAGACATAAAACCGCCCTGGCTCCCCAAACAGCGTTTCGTTGCTGGGGCTGCGGCGGCGATGCACGTGAGAGGCGGGCTCGCTCTGGCAATACGCCTCCGCTTCCACAATCACGCCCCACAGCAGCTCGCCTGAGGCTTGGCGCTTCACCAGCAAGCAGCCGATGAGGTCGGGGGCAACCTGCTCGGCGGGGCGGGCGAAGAAGGCTTGGGGGAGGGCTGGGAGGCCTTGAGCGGTCTTTGTGGCTATGGGAGTGGCTTGAGTGGGGGATGGGCGGAGGCTATTGGGAGGCAGCTGGAATATGCAGGAAGTGCATAGAGCAACACTTGACAAAGGCTGAAAAGTAAGCTATGAAATATTGTTGCACTAACCAGATGAAATTACTCGCAAACCTGCTTTTCCCAGTCGCCACCCTGATGATAATTGCTATCCCAGCATCAAGCGTTTGTGCTGGCGCAGGGACATGCACTCCTTACAATGGATAGACCTTTCGCAAAACAGGCGGCAAGCAAATCACCCATGCGTTGACTTCACAGTTTTTACCTGCCAAAAGCATTACGCCACTAAACTCGAAAATCCTCTCCACACACTTTCTACTTCATTCCCAATGCTCGAATCGTTTTATCTGCTAGCGACCAGTGCAACTACAAGCACATCCGCAGCAAATCCTGTTGTTGAGATACTCTCAGAGTATTTCTCAACTCGGTCGTGGATTTTTGGAATCATTGGATTTGTCGTCGTAGCAATCTTACACAGCAAGCAGCGGGTAACGCTCTTCATAGACAAGACAGACGCGCTGATGACAATATTCTCACCAATCATGGCAGGCATACCTGCGTTAGTCGCAATGTTTATTTTATACATGCTTGCGGTCCCCGAAGGCCCTCTTAATACAACGTCTGCTGTTGTATACTTTATATCTCTAGTCTACATGCTTGGGTGCAGTTTTAAAGCTGCTCGACACGCTAATCCAAGCGGTTACTGGGGTTTCCTTGCAACCTGTTATGCAAGATGCTTTTCAGTTGTATCCGTCATCGGCCTGGTAGTTGGAATTTTCGGAATGCTTTCGCCCAATACGCAAAATGCTCGCTCAGAATTCGAGCGTGACTACATGTGGGCTAAGTCAATAGCTGCAATGTCTGTTGCTTACGCAGGCCTCGCATGGATAGTTGTCAAGTTAGCACGAAATGATGAATTTGGCAGCATGAAGAAATGGCTGTCTTTTAAAGGCTAAGATTTATCCTGGATACATATAGAGGCTTGGCAAGCCAATGTTAATAGTTTTTGCGTTAATGGCAGGCGGCTTTGCTGGCATTCTTTTGCTAGAGATAATCTCTAAAACTGTTGACCTGTATAGCATACTGCGTGGAGATTGGGATTTAGCATTAAAGCCAAAAGCTTCCAAATATCAAGCCAGCCTGCTGCTGGGAGCACCTCGTCAGCAGCAAGGAGAGAAAGGAAAAGAAGAAATACGCTTTCCTCACCCACCAAGCAGATTTACTACAAGGGACCCCTATAAAGTGCTTGGAATTAAGAATAAATCATCTGATTTATCCCTTTCAAATGTCAAGACAGCTTACAGGCAGTTAATCGGCATTTATCATCCTGACTTGTTTGCAAAGTGCAGCAAGGAAATCCAAGATGAGGCCACTAGAAGGGCCAAAATAATCAATGCCGCATACCACACATTAAGAAGCAAGTTTTAAATGGCGATAGATGTCAAAATTAGAGTTTACCTGGCACGACTTCAGCCACTGCTTCTGCAGGAGCGCCAAAAAATACCACTGCACATCATGCTGCCTGAGGCGCCTGAGGACCTGCTCCAGTTTCTTCTGCTCTTCGGCTGTCAGTTGGATTCGGTGGGTCTTCATCGGGACTCCTGGAGGTCTCTGCAAGGGTGGAGCAACCAAGCATCATGCAAGCAACTCCATTAAAAAAGCGCCCATCCCCAACTAAGGAGATAGGCGCAAGACCATAGAGGTGACTGCAAGGATTAGTTTTCAAGGATTGCTGTGCAGATAAAACGCTTCAACGCCGAAAGGGCTTGATGCTTCCATCGATAGTCACTTGGGGTTGTGCCCATTACGAATGCGCGAGTGCCTGATGGGAATTCACACTTGATTTTAAGGTGACCACGGTTATTAATCGTAGTCACCCGACCATTGATGGTATGTGGACGAAGTGTGCTTACTGCTTCCGCGAGGAATCCTTTTACCTCCTTATTGATTTGACTCAACTGCGACGGGAGTTGCGGACACAAGATTGACCACCCAATCCGACGATTTCTGGATGTATTTGAGTGCCTCGTCATTATCTACGATATGGGCAGGAAGCAAAACCGAGCATTTTTCTACATGCTCCTCCCAAGCAATCCCAAACTCCTCGTCTTCGGCAGGAAGGACATAAAAGACCTCAACCTCCCAGAGATTGTTATTAATAGCGTTTGTCATAGTATTCTCCAAATAATAAATACGCCCCTTGAGGCAAAGATGTATTGGCTTGCGCCGTAGCATTAGATGCTAATGAAGGACATTCTGGAATTTCAAGTGAAATATTAGGCCTGTCTTTCATGTGTTTATTTTAGCACCCGCTTCCCACATTGTCAACAGGCAATCGCTCTAGACATGACGAGAATCTGATGCCAGGGGATGGTGTGTTGTGTCGATTCAATGCGCTACTTGCTGCCTACTCTTAGGCATCTTTGCATATTCCAGACGAATTTGACTTGAGACCAATACTTGCAAGTCCCTATAGTCACGATTAACCTTCTGCACCTCCTGGAGCATCGCAACCTCCACTGGGTCTAACTGAATGCGGTAGGTTTTCATGGAGCGACTGAAGCAGAAAACAGTTGAGAGTGCTTTTCTCTAAGAAGGTGCTTGTAGAGACCACTCATGTCCATTCCGTAGAATTCCATCAACTTTTTCTGCTGTGACATCAATAGTGGATATTCTCTACACTTAAAACTGATTTGCTGGACCTTGCTTCTGCAATACATATTTTCTGGTGATTTCTTGATTTAATTTTTAACTATTTATCATGAATTGATTCAGGAGGAATCTGGCCCCTGAGTCAATACGGTCTTAGATGAATAGCGGATTGATATTTATTTGGGTCTTCTTTTGAGTTTTAATGGATAAACACCATATTGACTCAAGATAAATACTTGAGGAGTTAGATGATGCTTCTTTAGGGGACTTTAATGATTCCCTCATGGAGCATCTTAATGGAATCAACCAGAAGAATCAATAGATACTTGATTGAAGCAACTACAAGGTTTATTATAATGCTTTTTAGCGTTTATGTCAAGACCCCCTTGGGAATCAATAGCCAATATCTTCTTCAACCTTATACAAGGTTATTTATGCATTTGAGGATTTACACATCAGAAATTCTATGCTATAATCACCAAAGAAAGAAAGCCGATATCGCCATGACATTAAATCTCAGTATTTCAAGCATAGAAGACAAGTATTTGAATCAAATTAGCGGCTTGCTACCGCACTTCAGCAGGCAACTCAATGCCTACCGTTTCCAGTGCCCTTATTGCCAACTGGGAAGCAAAGACCACAAAGGTCGAGCAATGACTTCAGGTCGTTGCAAAGGATACTTCTACAGCAATGGCAATGCACTCAACTTCAAGTGTCATCGCTGTGGGACTGGCAAGCAGTTTCACACCTTCTTAGAAGACCACTTTCCATCGCTCTTCTTGGAGTATGTGGCAGAGCGTGATGGGTTGGGTCTCAGGGCTGATTCAAAGTGTGTCACAGCCGCCCTTGGCGCTTCTGTCAGCATGGGTTGAGGTCGGTGGAAACGCCTCCTCCTTGTGCCCGACAGCGCCTCTGCCGCAACCGATCTCGACCTGATCAGCTACCTGAGGTCGATTCCAGATGCCCGGATGCGACGTGGGGTGCGTTTCCCGTCTTGGTATCTGCTGCTGGTGGCCGTGCTCGGAATCCTGAGCGGCTGCCAGAGCCTGCGGGATCTGGAGCGATTCGCCATACGCCACCACACCGTTCTTACCAAGGCGCTGGGGATTGAGCTCAGGCGTCCGCCATCAGATTCCTCGTTCCGCTACTTCTTTCACCAGGTGGACGTGACGGCGCTGTGCGCTGCGATCCGTGACTGGACAATCGCCCAGATCCCAGGCGGGGCAGGCGATCTCGATCAGCTGGTGTGTGACGGCAAGACGCTCCGAGGCTCCATAAAGCCCACCGCCGGTGGCGGCTCGGCGTTCATTGCCCAGGTCACGCTGTATTCGGCCACCTTGGGTGTGGCGATCAGCCAGGCCTGCTACGCCACCGGCGAAAACCACGAGCGGGCGGTGCTGCGCCAACTGCTCGGCGAGCTGGATCTCGAGGGCGTGCTGATCCAGGCGGACGCGCTCCATACCCAGCGCCCGTTTTTCGGCAGCTCCAGGAGCAGGGGGCCGACTTCCTCCTGACGGTCAAGGCGAACCAGAAAAACCTCCACCGTCAGATCCACAGCCAGTTCCAGGGCAAGCGCAAGATCCCTTTTGTAGCAGGGGCTCATGAGGCTGGCCACGGCCGCGACATCACCTGGACGCTGCGCGCCAAGCAGGCACCGGAACACATCCGCGAGGCATGGATCGGCACCAGCTGGATCGTGGAGGTGTTTGCGGTCGGCACCCGCGACGGCAAGCCGTTTCAAGCCACCCACCTATTTATCACCAGCCTGCGCACCACCCCAGAAACACTGCTGCAACTGGTGCGCGACCGCTGGAGCATTGAGGGCTGGCACTGGATTCGCGACACCCAGCTCCACGAGGACGCCCACCGCTACCGGGGGAATGGCGCCGGCGTCATGGCCACGTTGCGCACCGCCGCCTTGAACCTGTTGCGCCTGGCTGGGTTCCGGTCAATCCGGGCTGGCTTGCAGGCGGTGATGCACGACATCACGGCACTGCTGGCGATGGCGATGCGCCGGCCGGAAGCGAAACCCTGCTGAAACTTTGAATCAGCCCTGGGTTGGGTCTGACGGGGAAGGGCACCAATGCACCCACACTCTCCAATGCTGCTCAGAGGGTCTCTGGGAAGGTCACAGGGGTGTCTGGTGAAGAGGTGGTGGAATCAGGTAGTGGAATCGAGAAAACTGGTTGCAGCAGTGCTGGAGATGGTGCTGAAAGCAAACAGAATCAAATGATTTCAGGACCACCGAAACCAGCCATCACCAAACTGCCTCGCCTGACCCCTCAGCAGCAGGCAGGGTGCTCTGCACGACTGGCACACAAGGTCAAGCAGCATCAGCAACGCAGACAGAGGGACCCTGCTGCTCCCTACCTACAGGACTGAGACCCTGGCCAGTGATTTGATGATGAGGCATTGAGATAGGATGCACCCACTTTTATAGATTAGGAATAAGCATCCTTTTTCAATTTGCAATTTCAGGCCATGACGGCAACTTAATGCGGCCTGTTGGCTTGGCATAGGTCTTCAGCAGCATCTCGGTGGAATGGCCAGCAATCTGTGCCAGGTCTGCTGGTGAGTTACCCATCGCCAGCGCATGGGACAGAAAACTGTGGCGCTGGGCATAGAGGCGTCGTGGTTTCAGGTCGCACCGCTTCAAGGACCGATGCCACACCCGACCCAACAGATGGTCATACACATTGGTGTAGGTGTCAGGCGATAGGAAAACCAGCCCCTCTCGCTGATACAGGCCCTGCTCCTGCATCTGGCACTGGTGCTCCAGCAGGGTCTCCATCACCGCATCGCTCAGGGGCACGACACGCTCCTTGCCTGTCTTGGTCGTCGCCCAGACCACCTTCCCGCTGGAATAACCATCCCTTCTCAGCGACTTACAGACCAGCAGCTCCTTGTCGGTCCAGCGGATGCAGTCCCAGGTCAGTCCCCGAATCTCGGCATTCCGTAGTCCCGTGCTCAACCAGAGCAGAAACAGCGGGTAAAACCAGCTCTCCTGCTCCTTCATGTCCCTGAGCACCATGCCGATTTCCTCAATGCTCAGCACATCGCTCTGCACAGACCGCTGCTTGAGGGTCAGGCGGTAGGTAAAGAGTTGGCGGTTGCTGGGGTTGGCATTGCGGCACACCTGCAAAATCCCAGCGATGGTGCGGTTGGCAAGAGGCTTGGCCTGCATCCACCGCACAAAGTCCTCAACGTCACTGCGGTTTCTCAGCGGTTTCCCGTAACCCTGCACGACCCTCAGGGCATGGATGCAGCGGGCGTTATGGGTGCTGTCTGCCAGTGCCTGCATCGCATCCAGCAGTCCTACCTGCTGACCCTTCACCAGTGGCGTGTAGCGCAGCAGGGAGCGGTCAAACGTCCCCTCTTGGTAGTCGCTCCATATCTGGGCACTGATGGCCTGTGCCCTCGCCACTGCCACAGGGTCTTCCCAGCGACCCAGACGGTTGATGAAGACATCCCGCCCATCAAGGCGCACACGGACCTGCAGTGCCCCGTTGTTGCTTCTCAGCGATGGTGCTTTCCTCATGGGTAGTTGCCTCAGGTCGTTGGGCGCTCAACGCCTCTTCTGACCTCTGGCTTATGGCCGACCCATCGCCGCGGCCAAGCCCCTCAACCCGTTTCGTAGCCCTATGTAGCCCTGGGCATCACCTGGGAGGGAAAATCTGGGAAATCCTTGGGAAGCGGCTTGGGCATTGGCTTTTGACCCTGCCGAGACCATGAAAATCCAGGCCAAGACAGTGGGCAGAAATACTCAGGCCGCCTTCACGCAGTGGTGAATGCCATAACTCACATAGACATAAAACCGCCCTGGCTCCCCAAACAGGGTTTCGTTGCTGGGGGTGCGGCGGCGGTGCCCGTGACAGGCGGGCTCGGATTGGCAATACGCCTCCGTTTCCACAATCACGCCCCAGAGCAGCTCCCCAGTGGGTTGGCGTTTCACCAGCAGGCAGCCGATCAGCTCGGGGGCAACCACCTCAGCGGGGCGGGCGAAGAACGCCTTCGGCAACGGATTCCCCACAAGATCGGGGCGCTGCTCGCCAGCAGCCGCGGCAGCCAGCAGACTGGGCCTTGATGCATCAGGCCTGCGGGCTGCCATGAACTCCACCGGCTTTACCCTCGCCACCGTGCTGATCTTCGGCAGCGGCTTTTTTGTGCTGGCCACCCTGTTCTTCGGCACCAAGGGCGGCTACTACGACACCGACAACTACGACGGCAACGGCACCGCCCACTGATCCAGCCTTTTTAGGGGTTGCTGAGCCGCTCGGCTTCGGGGCAGTCTTCGGAGGTGATCACGTCATCGGGGCTGCCGCTGCGGCACACATAGGCCAGGCGGGTGCTGACGGCACCGATCGAGTCGAGACGCACGCTCTCCTCCCAGCTGTGGGTTTCGTCGTCGTCCTCGGCGTCGTAGCGCAGGGTGACGAGATCTCCCTCGATCTCCACCACGGTGGCCTCCTCGATCCAGCGCTGCTGGTCCCGCAGGAACACCCACACCGGGCGCTGTTCGGCACAAAACTGGTAGAGCTTGCGGTGCAGCATGGGCCCTGGGCACTGCTGGCATCGAAATCCTAGGCAGCCCGCCCGGGCCCGTTGCTGTTCACCATGACCCAATCCGCCCCTCGGGCTGCCAGCCCCACCGAAGCCATCCGGCTGCAACTGCGCAGCTGGCCCGAAGTGGAGGCCTATCTGGAGCACTGCAAGGGCGTGATCGTGCCCCTGGGCTCCACCGAGCAGCACGGCCCCACCGGCGCCATCGGCACCGACGCGCTCACCGCCGAAGCGGTGGCCCTGGAGGTGGGCCGCCGCACCGGCGTGCTGGTGACGCCGGCCCAGGCCTTCGGCATGGCCGAGCACCACCTCGGCTTTGCCGGCACGGTGAGCCTGCAGCCCTCCACCCTGCTGGCGGTGCTGCACGACGTGGTGCTGTCGCTGGCGCGCCACGGTTTCGAGCGGATCTACGTGATCAACGGCCACGGCGGCAACATCGCCACCAGCAAGGCCGCCTTCGCCCAGGCCTATGCCACCGCCGCCAGTCGCGGGCTGCCGAATGCCCCACAGCTGCGCTGCAAGCTGGCCAATTGGTTCATGGCTGGGCCGGTGATGCAGGAGGCCCGCAGCCTCTATGGCGACCAGGAGGGCCACCATGCCACCCCCAGCGAGATCGCCCTCACCCTGCACCTGGAGCCCAGCCTGCAAACCAAGCAGCGCCCCCTGCCGGAACCGGCCCCCGCCGGGCCCATCCACGGGCCCGAGGATTTCCGCCGCCGCCACCCTGACGGCCGCATGGGCTCCAACCCCTATCTGGCCCAGCCCAGCCACGGTGAGCGCTTCCTGGATCTGGCTGCCACGGCCCTGGCCGCCGACCTGGAAGCCTTTCTGGCTTGAGCGCTAGCTTCGAGGCCAGAGAGTTCAGCCCCCATGAGCAAGATCACTGCCGACGACGTGCGCAAGGTGGCCCAACTGGCCCGCCTCGCCCTGCCGGAGGAGAAGATCGCCACCTACACCGGGCAGCTGGAGCGCATCCTCGACTATGTAGCCCACCTGGAAACGGTGGACACCGAAGGCGTGCCTCCCACCACCCGTGCCGTGGAAGTGGTGAACGTGACCCGCGAGGACATCGTGACGCCCACCAGCGTGCGGGAAGAGCTTCTCGACGAAGCCCCCCAGCGGGAAGGCAACTTCATTCGCGTGCCAAAAATTCTGGCCGACTAAAATTCGGGTCGACTAACGGACGAGCTCCTAGCGCTTAGGGGAAACGGCCGTGCGGTGCAGCAGCTCCAGCACGCGCCGGCGCGCATGCCGGGTGGGCATCAGGGCAGCAATGGGACGCAGCCTGCTGCGCTTCTTGCGGTGACTGCGCACCCCCAAGAAGATGTCATAAAGGAAATTGAACCCATCGCTTTTGCTTTCAAACACTCCAAGACGCTGAGGTGAGCCTTTGGCATCCAGAATCGGTTTGGTGGCGTGATAGGCAGGCCGATATTCAAACCAGGGAATCGATGGCCAGAGGTGGTGGATCAGGTGGTAGTTCTGCCCCATAATCAGCCAATTCATCAGCCGCCCTGGATAAACACGTGAGTTGTGCCAGCGGTTGCGCGACTGGAAGGGGCGGTGGGGCAGGTAGTCGAAGAACAGGCCGAGGGTGACTCCCACCATCAGAGCCGGTGCAAACCAGCAATTGAACACAAAATCGAGAAAATTATATTTCGCGGCCGCAATCACAATCGCCGCAAAAATGCCCCGGGCCATCCCCCACTCGAGCAGTTCATAGCGGCGCCATAAACGCCGGCGGAAAAAGAACAGCTCGTGATAAAAGAAGCGCGGTGCGATCAACCACAACGGCCCGAAGGTGCTGACGATGTGATCCGGGTCGTTCTTGGGGTCGTTGACATGGGCGTGGTGTTGCAGGTGCACCCGCGTGAACACCGGAAAGCTGAAGCCGAGCAGCAGGGCGGCGCCATGGCCCATCACCGCGTTCCAGAAGCGGTTGGGGTGAGCAGCGTTGTGGCAGGCGTCATGGATGACGGTGCCCTCCAGGTGCAAGGCCAGAAATCCGGTGGCCAGCAACATGGGCAGGGGCCAGCCCCCCGCAAACCAGCCCCAGATCGTGAGGGCTGCCAGGCCATAGCCGGCCAGGAACAGGCCCACCGTGGGATTCCAGGGGGCCGGGGGATCGAGAAACTCGCGCGGCACCAAGCTCGACGGTGTCGGCTTAGCCCCGACAGGGGCGACGGTCGTGGGGGTCGCTACCAAAACCTGTGTCATCGCGGTTGAAACAGGTCCCAAAGGGTTGGCTCCCGGCAACTTAAGAAAATGTTGATGCCCACCGGGGGACTTGAACCCCCACGACCAAGGCCACTGGTACCTAAAACCAGCGCGTCTACCAATTCCGCCAGGTGGGCGAACCGGGACTGTAGGGACAGGAGCGAGAAGCGCACACCCAGGAGGCCACCCAGAATGGTGGAATCCTTCTGATCCGGCCATGCTCGCCACCCTGGGCGGACTCCTGGCACTGCTGCTCGGCCTCGCCATCCTGCTGCTGCCGCTGTTGGCCACCGAATTGAGCCGGCCGCGGGACTCGGTCTGGGGTGCCGTGGTGCTCCTGCTGGGCCTGATATTGGTGACCAGTGCCGATCGGCTCACCGGAGCACCAATGCTGGGCGTGCTCTGCGGGGGGCTGCTGATCGGCCGTCTAGCGGCGGAGGTGTCCCAGGGGCGCTGGCGGCAGCTCAGCCAGGAGGAACAGCAGCGGCTCTGGTCGAAGGAGCGCTGGCAGACGAGCCTGCAGCAGGCGGGAGCGACCGTGACCCATCTGATCGCCCAGGTGGGCGCGAGCAGCACCGGGCTGGGGCAGTGGTTCGCGGAGCGCCGCCAACCGAAAACCAGCGGCAAACGCTGGGTACGCCCCGAGGAACCCGAGCCGGCAGGCACCGTGGTGGTGAGCTCTTTTGCCGAGATCGATGCCCTGATCGAGGCTGAACCAGCAGAGCCGGAGGCGGCCAGCAGCCAAGCGGGATAATCGGCCCTTGCTGCCCTGTGGCGACGTGACCGCCAGCTCTGCCCCCGATAGCACCGCCGCAGCGGGGCAGATCTCCTACAAGGACACCCTCAACCTGCTCCAGACGCCCTTCGCCATGCGGGCGAACGCCAAGGTGCGCGAGCCCGAGATCCAGGCGTTCTGGGCCGAGCGGCAGATCTACGCGCGGCTCAGCCAGGAGAACGCGGGCGAGGCCTTCACCCTGCACGACGGGCCGCCCTACGCCAACGGGGCCCTGCACGTGGGCCATGCGCTCAACAAGATCCTCAAGGACATCATCAACAAAACCGCCCTGCTTCAGGGCAAGAAAGCGCGGTTCGTGCCGGGCTGGGACTGCCACGGCCTGCCGATTGAACTCAAGGTGCTGCAAGGGCTGAGCAGCAGCGAGCGGGCCGAGCTCACCCCCGTGAGCCTGCGCCAGAAGGCCCACGCCTACGCCCTGGAACAAGTGGAGGGCCAGAAGGCCGGCTTCCGGCGCTGGGGGATCTGGGCCGACTGGGATCAGCCCTACCTCACCCTGCAGAAGAACTACGAGGCTGCCCAGATCGGCGTGTTCGGCGCGATGGTGCTGGCCGGCCACATCTACCGGGGCCTCAAGCCGGTGCACTGGAGCCCCAGCTCCCGCACCGCCCTGGCCGAAGCCGAGCTCGAATATCCCGACGGCCACACCTCTCCGAGCGTGTATGCGGCCTTCCCGGTGGTGGAGCTGCCTGAAGGCCTGGCGGCCCAGCTCAGTGCCAGCGGCCTGCCGGCCGAAGCCGCCACGGGCGCTGGCGGCCTGGCCGTAGCGATCTGGACCACCACCCCCTGGACTCTGCCCGCCAACCTGGCGGTGTCGGTGAATGGGCGGCTCGACTACGCCATCTGCGCCGTGGCCCCGCGCGGTGAGGGTGCCGCCCCTGCCGCCAGCCACCTGGTGGTGGCTGCCGAGCTACGCGAGGGCCTGGAAACCAGCCTGGGGCTCACGCTCACGCCGCTGCTGACCGTGAAGGGCGCCGCTCTGGAAGGCATCGTCTACCGCCATCCGCTGCTGGAGCGCTCCAGCCCGGTGCTGATCGGCGGCGACTACATCACCACCGAAGCAGGCACGGGCCTGGTGCACACGGCCCCGGGCCACGGCGTCGACGACTTCAACACCGGCAAAAAGGCGGGTCTACCGGTGCTCTGCCCGGTGGATGAGGCCGGCACTCTAACCGCCGAAGCCGGCCCCTTCGCCGGCACCAACGTGCTGAAGGACGCCAACCCCACGATCATCGCGGCCCTGGAGGCCACCGGCCTGCTGCTCAAGCAGGAGCGCTACGCGCACCGCTACCCCTACGACTGGCGCACCAAGAAGCCCACGATCTTCCGCGCCACCGAGCAGTGGTTTGCCTCGGTGGAAGGCTTCCGCGCCGCCGCCCTCGAGGCGATCGCGGCGGTGGAGTGGCTGCCGGCCAGCGGCCGCAACCGCATCGAGGCCATGGTGAGCGAGCGGGGCGACTGGTGCATCAGCCGCCAGCGCACCTGGGGCGTGCCGATCCCTGTTTTTTATCACCGCGACAGCGGCGAGGTGCTGCTCAACGAAGCCACCCTGCGCCACATCCAGGGGTTGATCGCCGAGCACGGCGCCGACGTCTGGTGGCAGCGCGATGAGTCCGGCCTGCTGCCGGGGGCCTACGCCGCCGAAGCCGGCCAATGGCGCAAGGGCACCGACACCATGGACGTGTGGTTTGACTCCGGCTCCTCCTGGGCCGGCGTGCTCCAGGAGCGGGGCCTGCACTACCCCGCCGATCTGTATCTCGAGGGCAGCGATCAGCACCGCGGCTGGTTTCAGAGCAGCCTGCTCACCTCGGTGGCCGTCAACGGCCATGCCCCCTACAAGCGGGTGCTCACCCACGGCTTCACCCTCGATGAGAAGGGCCGCAAGATGAGCAAATCCCTGGGCAACGTGGTGGATCCGGCGGTGCTGGTGGAGGGCGGTAAGAACGAGAAACAGGATCCGGCCTACGGCGCCGATGTGCTGCGCCTGTGGGTGAGCTCGGTGGACTACTCCGCCGATGTGCCCCTGGGGCCGGGGATCGTCAAGCAGCTGGCCGATGTGTACCGCAAAGTGCGCAACACGGCTCGCTACCTGCTCGGCAACCTGCACGACTTCGACCCGCGCCCCCAAGCTGAAGGCGGCGACGCCGTGCCCCTCGCTGAGCTGCCGCTGCTGGATCAGTGGATGCTGCAGCGCACCGCTGCCCTGATCGACAGCGTGACGGGAGACTTCGAGCGCTACGAGTTTTACCGCTTCTTCCAGGCGCTGCAGAACTTCTGCGTCGTCGATCTCTCCAACGTCTACCTCGACATCGCCAAGGACCGCCTCTACGTAAGTGGTGCCGCGGAGTTCCGCCGCCGCAGCTGCCAGACCGTGCTGAGCCTGGTGGTGGAGCGCCTGGCAGGGCTGATCGCGCCGGTGCTGTGTCACATGGCCGAAGACATCTGGCAGAACCTCCCCTACCCAGTGGCCGAGGCCTCGGTGTTTGAGCGGGGCTGGCCGACGGCGCCCGCGGAATGGCGCCAGCCTGAGCTGGAGGCTCCGATGGCCGCCATCCTGGAGCTCCGCGCCCTGGTGAACCGCCAGCTGGAGAGCTGCCGCGCCGGCGGCCAGTTGGGCGCCTCGCTGGAAGCGCAGGTGCAGATGGAGCTCACCGCAGGTAGCGAGGTGCTGGTGGAAGCGCTCGGCTGGCTGGAGCACTCACCCCACCACGCCGTCGACAACCTGGCCGACTGGCTGCTGGTGTCGGGCCTGCGCATTGGTGGCGCAGCCCCGGAGGCTGTTCTGCAAGAGGCCGAGGACGCTGGCGTGCGGGTGCGGATCGCCAAAGCCGCAGGGCAGAAGTGCGAGCGCTGCTGGCACTACGAAACCGACATCGGCAGCCACAGCGCCCACCCGACCCTCTGTGGCCGCTGCGTGACGGTGCTGGCTGGATGAACAGCCCTGCGGCAGCGGGCCCTGAGTTCCGTGCCGAAGAGCTGATCGCCCAGCTCCAGCTACAGCCCCACCCGGAAGGCGGTCACTACCGCGAGACCTACCGGGCCAGCGAACAGGTGAACAGCCCGCGGGGGCCCAGGGCAGCCAGCACGGCGATCCTGTTTCTGCTGGCAGCGGGCGAGCGCTCGTGCTGGCATCGCATCGCCTCCGACGAGCTCTGGCATCACCACGGTGGTGGCGGACTGGTGATCCATGAGCTCTGCCCGGCTGGCCAGGCGCGCTCCACCCATCTGGGGCTCGACCTGTCGGCCGGAGTGCAGCCCCAGCACATGGTGCCGGCGGGCAGCTGGTTTGCAGCCGAACCCCTGCCCGGCAGCGCCTGGAGCCTGGTGAGCTGCACCGTGGCACCCGGATTTGACTTCGCCGACTTCGAGCTGGCGAGCCAGGCCCAGCTGGCCGCCCATGCCGAGCCCCTGAGCCGGATCTGCCCGCACTGGCAACGCCTCTGTGCGGGGTGCCTGTGAGCCTTCAGAGCCAGCTGGCGGGATCGAGAAACCCATCCACCGGTGCCGGACCAGCCAGCCGCTGTTCAGCGGAGGGGTTGAGGGGCCCCAGCAGCAGTTCAGCCGTCTCGATCACGGCTCCATCAGGCAGCAACGGCTGATCAGGGTCGTAGGCCGTGGGATGGGTGGTGCTGCTCGAGAAGCCCCGAAAGATCACCAGCTCAAACGCTTCCGCCACCTCAGCAGCGCCCTGCAACTGGCCACGCAAGCGGAGCACCCGGTCGGGGCGATCGCGACTGAGCAGCTCCAACTGGGCAAGCAGAGCCGAATCCACGATCGCCACCCCTCAGAACTCTCCAGCGATGCGGCCCTGCTTGGGTAGGCGGACCAGCAGCCATTGCAGCAGGCCCACCACGTAGGCCACAAGGCCCACGTAGCCAATGAACGCCGCCACGGCCGGGGTCCACTCGCCGCCGAAGACGAAATCAAACAGGGCTTCCACGTGGCGGTGCAGCCCCAGGGGGGGCTGGATCCAAATGGCGCACTGGGCCTTGCCCAGGGCGGCGCCATCCAGGCAATGGAGGGCCGTAGCACTGAAGGCCGCCCCCGCCAGACCCCACACCGTCAGGCTCCAGCGCCAGATGCGCAGAGTGAGGGGCAAGGGCCGCCAGGGCGGCAGATCGGCCAATTCCTCGTTGAGATCCAGCCAAAACCACACACTCACAACCACCAGCAGCTGGGCCAGCACGGCCAGCACAAAACCCAGGGGCCGGCGGTCGGTGAGCAACAGGGTGGCAAGCAGCAGCAAGCTGGCCACCTTCCAATAGATGCCCAGCAGCCGCACCAGGGCGCCCTCGCGCCGCACGGTGGCCCAGATCAAGAGCACCAGGGGCAAAGCGATGCTGAACAGGACGGCCAGGCGGACATCGAGCCACACCAGCGAGCGGTACAACGGTTCGGGCAGGGCGGCGAGCACGCGGCTGGTTCGGTAAGGCGCCATTATCCGTGGCCCCCGGCGGACGATAGGGTCCAGCCCATGGCCGCCTTTTCACTGCCCAGCTGGCTCTCCCGCCCCTTCGCAGGCCGGCCCGATCAGGCCTGGTGCCGCACCGCCCTGGCCACCGAAACCTCCCTGCAGGCTGCGGTGGAGAGCATTGCCCGCCAGCTGCGCGGCGCAGGCCCAGCGGATCTGGCCCTGGTGTTTGCCGCGGCCAGCTACGCCAGTGATCTGCCGCGGCTGCTGCCCCTGCTGCGCGAGCAGCTGCGGGCCGAGCACTGGCTGGGCTGCGTGGGTGGTGGCGTGGTGGGCACCGACCCCTCCGGAGCCCCCCATGAACTGGAAAACAAGCCGGCCCTGAGCGTCACCCTGCTGCGCCTGCCTGGCGCCAAGCTCCAACCCTTTGCCATCAACACCGACACCCTGCCCGACCTGGATGGCCCAGCCGACCCCTGGCGCGCCTTGCTGGGCGTTCCGGAACCAGCCAACCCCGCGTCCAGCCCCTCGATGCTGCTGCTGGTGGATCCCAGCTGCTCCCGCATCAACGATCTGATCAGCGGCCTGGATTACGCCGCTCCGGAGGCGGTCAAACTCGGCGGCATTGCCGGCCAGCACAGCGCCCCCCATGGCTCCCTGCTGTTCAACGACCAGGTCGTGCGCGGAGCCGTCGGCTGCCTGATCGGCGGTGCCTGGCAGCTCGATCCGGTCGTGGCCCAGGGCTGTCGCCCGATCGGCCCGGTGTTCGATGTCGAACAAGCCCAACGCAATGTGGTGCTGGAAGTGAGCCAGGGCCAGGCCCGCCGCAGCCCGGTGGCCGCCCTGCAAGCGATCCTCACCGAGCTCAACCCCCGAGAGCGGGAGCTGGTGAAGAACTCCCTGTTTCTGGGGGTCGGCCGCAGCAGCTTCAGCCTCGAGCGCGCAGAACCGGACGGTCCCACGGCCTTCCTGGTGCGCAACCTGATCGGCGTGGATCCTCGCAATGGGGCCGTGGCCGTGGCCGAACGCATGCGGGTGGGTCAACAGGTGCAGTTCCAGCTGCGCGATGCTGCCGCCTCACGCCAAGAACTGCGCCAGCTCCTCGGCCGGCAGCAAGCGCGCCAACCAGAGCCCCTGGCCACCCTGCTGTTCGCCTGTCTTGGCAGGGGCGCAGGGCTTTACGGCGAAGCCGATGGCGACGTGAGCCTCTGCCGCGAGACGTTTGCCCAGGTGCCGATCGCCGGGGTGTTCTGCAATGGCGAGATCGGGCCGGTGGCCGGCAGCACCCACCTGCATGGCTACACCGCCAGCCTCGCCTTTCTGGTGCAGCGCGGAGACAGCTGATGGTGCGCCAGCACGTCAATCCGCTCAGCCGCTTCTTCCAACAGCCCCGGCGCCTACCGGCGCCCGCGGAGCTGTTCAGTGCGCCGGATCAGCCCCTGCACCTCGACATCGGCTGCGCCCGCGGCCGCTTTCTATTGGCATTGGCCCAGCATCAGCCTGGCCGCAACCACCTCGGCGTGGAGATCCGCCGGGCCCTGGTGGATGCCGCTGAAGTCGAGCGCCAGGCCTTGGGCCTGACCAACCTGCACATCCTCTTCTGCAACGCCAACATCAGCCTGCAGGACTGGTTGGCGGCGCTGCCCACCGGACTGCTGGAGCGGGTCTCGATCCAGTTTCCGGATCCTTGGTTCAAGAAGAAGCACCACAAACGGCGGGTGCTGCAGCCCGCCCTGCTGCTGGCCCTGGCCGAGGCCCTGGCCCCAGGGCGGGAGCTGTTCATCCAGAGCGATGTGCTGGCGGTGATCACGCCGATGGTGCAGCTGATCGAGGCCACTGGCGGCTTCGATCGCCCGCCCGAAGACAGCCGTCCCTGGCGGGCCGACAACCCCCTACCGGTGCCCACCGAGCGCGAAACCTACGTGCTGGCGCAGGGGCTGCCGGTGTACCGAGTGCTCTACCGGCGCAACAGCCACAACCTGCCACCGCTCGACACCCTGGAGGATCTGCTGGAAGGGGTCGATAATCCGGCCTGACGGCAGCCTTCGCCCCTTGAGCGCCCCCACCATCCCCGTTCTGCTGCGCTGGCAGGGCACGCTCCAAAGCGCTTCCAGTAGGGCCCTCGGGCGGCATTTGCACCTGATTGCCGGCCTGGTGCTGTGTGCCCTGATGGCCGGCCTGCCGCTGGTGACCCGCAGCGGCCTAAGCCTGCTGATCCTGGCCAGTGGCCTGCTGTGGCTGCTGCTGGCTTTACGCACCCCCCCGGGGCCCCTGGGAGAGATCGATCGCTGGATCCTGGGGATCCTGGCCCTGGCCCTGCTGGCCACGGGCTTCTCCCCGGTGCCCCTGGCCGCCGCCAAGGGGCTGCTGAAGCTGGCGAGCTATCTCGGGGTGTACGCCCTGATGCGCCAGCTGCTGGCAACGGCATCCATCTGGTGGGACCGGATCGTGGCGGCGTTGCTGGCCGGAGAGTTGGTGACCTGCGTGATCGGCATCCGCCAGCTTTACGGCGACACCGCCGAGCTGGCCCGCTGGGCCGACCCCAACTCCGTGGCCGATGGCACGGTGCGGATCTACAGCACGCTGGAGAACCCCAACCTGCTGGCGGGATACCTGCTGCCGATCCTGCCCCTGGCGCTGGTGGCCCTGCTGCGCTGGCCTGGGGGGGCACGCAAACTGTTTGCCCTCACGGCCCTGGTGCTCGGGGTGGCGGCCCTGGTGCTCACCTACAGCCGCGGCGCCTGGATGGGACTGGTGGCCGAAGCCGCTGTGATCGTGTTGCTGCTCGCCATCCGCGGCACCCGCGCCTGGCCTCCCCTGTGGCGCAAGGTGGTTCCCCTGCTGCTGCTGCTTGGCGGTGCGGCCCTGCTGGTGGTGCTGGTGACCCAGGTGGAGCCGCTGCGGGTGCGGGTGATGAGCCTGGTGGCAGGCCGGCAGGACAGCTCCAACAACTTCCGCATCAATGTGTGGCTGGCGGCGCTGGACATGATCCAGGCCCGCCCTTGGCTGGGGATCGGCCCTGGCAACGACGCCTTCAACCAGATCTATCCGCTCTTTCAGCAACCCAAGTTCAACGCCCTCAGCGCTTACTCCATTCCTCTCGAGCTGGCGGTCGAGGCCGGCATCCCGGGGCTGCTGGCGGGCATCGGCCTGCTGGTGGCGAGCTTGCGCCGCGCCATCAGCCTGTGGCGCGGCGATGGGGTGTTCAGTCTGCCGGCCTTGGCCGTGATCGCCGTGATCGCCGGACTTGGCGTGCAAGGACTCACCGACACGATCTTTTTCCGGCCCGAGGTCCAACTGATCGGTTGGTTCTGCGTGGCCACCCTCGCGGCGGGGGCTGCTACGGAGGCGGGAGCCACTCCTGATCGTGGCTGAACTCCGGTTGATCGCCGGCTTCGATGCCGGCCAGACCCACACCACCTGTCGCCTGAGCGACGCCGACGGCGCTGCGGTGCTGGCGGAAGGGCAGGGGCCCGGGGTGTGTCACCTGGCCGCTCCCGAAGGCCCCGCTCGGTTGCGTTCGGCCCTCCAGGAGAGTTGGGCCCAGGCCTGCAGCCAGCTCGGAACTGCTGGCACAGCGCCAGCGCCCACCCGCCTGCTGGCGGCCGCCATCGGGGCCAGCGGCATCGAGGTGGGCGCTCCGGTGCAAGCTGCCGCCCGCGAGCTGGCGGCCCAAGCCCTGGGGCTGCCCCTGCCGCGGGTGGTGGTCACCGGGGATGAGCGCACGGCCCTGCGCGGCGCCATGGGCCGTCACCGGGGCGGCATCGTGGTGATCAGCGGCACCGGCATGATCGCCGTGGGGCGCAACCCGGCCGGCCTGGAGCACCGCTGCGGCGGCTGGGGCTGGCTGCTCGATGGGGCCGGCTCCGCCATGGACATCGGCCGCGATGGGCTGGCCCTGAGCCTGGAGATGGCGGATGGCCGCCAGCCCGACTCACCCTTGCGCGCCCGGCTGTGGGCCGGGCTGGACGTGCACCCAGACGATCCCCACGCCGCCCAGGCGATCAAGGCCAAGGTGGTGGAACCAAACTTCGGCGCTGCGGGCTTCGCCCGCCTGGCCCCCCTGGTGATGGCCGCCGCCAGCGAGGGTGATGCGGCCGCCGCGGCGGTGGTGGAGCGCTCGGCGCTCGCCCTGGCCCAGATGGTGATCACCATCAGCCAACGCCTGCAGTTGGAGGCGCCGCCGGTGTGGCCCATGGGTGGCGCCCTGGAGCACCTGCCCCTGCTGCGCGCCCGGCTGGCCGCCGCCCTGGAACTTCGCTGCCCCGGCGCCCAGCTGCTGACGCCGGATGGAGATGCCTGCAGCGGCGCCCTCGCCCTGGCCCGCGACTGCCTGGCATCCTCCGCCGCGGATGGGGCCGCAAATTAGGCCGCGTTCAGATGCCGTTCGGCTTCAGCGGCCAGCTGGCTGGCCCAGTGATCCACCAACGGCTGCTCTGCCGCCTCCACCATCACCCGCAACAGCGGTTCGGTGCCGCTGGCCCGCACCAACACCCGGCCTCGGCCCTCCATGGCTGCCTCCGCGGCCTCCACGGCCTGCCGCAGGGGCTCGCACTGCTGCCACTGCTGACGCCGCTGTCGATCGGGCACCGTCACATTTACCAGGGTCTGGGGATAGGGCTGGAAACTGTTGTCCATCCAGTCGGCCAGGCTCTGGCCGGAGCGGTGCAGCAGGGTGGCCACCTGCAGGGCCGTGAGCAGACCGTCACCGCTCATGCCGTGACGGGCCGAAAGGATGTGGCCCGACTGCTCACCGCCCAGGCCCGCCCCCATCTGCTCCATCGCCTGGTGCACGTACTGATCACCCACGGCGGTGCGCTCCAGCACGCCGCCCTTGGCCTGCCAGGCCCTCTCAAAACCGAGATTCGACATCACCGTGGCAACGATGCGATTGGCCGGCAGCTGCCCCTCCGCCAGCAACGACGATCCCCACAGGTAAAGGATCTGGTCGCCATCCACCACCCGGCCCTGGCCGTCCACCGCCAGCATCCGGTCGGCGTCGCCGTCAAAGGCAAAGCCCATCGCGGCGCCCTTTTCAATCACCGCCTGTCGCAGGGGCTCGAGGTGGGTGCTGCCGCAGCCCACGTTGATGCGCTCGCCATCGGGTTGGCCGTGCAGCACCGTGAGCTCAGCTCCGAGGGCGCGGAACACCGCCTCGCCGCAGGCCGTCGCCGAACCCCAGCAGAGGTCGAGCACAATCCGACACCCCTCCAGCCGGCGACCCCTAACGCTGGCCAGCAGGGCGCGTTGGTAGTCGGCCAGCAGATCGTGGCGATCCAGCACGACACCGGTGCCGCTGAAGCCACCCGAAGCACCGGGGCCCCCATCCACACCCTGCAGCCCCGCTTCGATCGCCCGCTGCTGGCCGCGGCTGAGCTTGGCGCCGGAAGCGCCAAACACCTTGATGCCGTTGTCGTGAGGAGGGTTGTGGCTGGCCGACACCATCAGCCCGCCGGCCGCCCCCAGGCGCCTGATCGCACCGGGAATCGCGGGCGTGGGACAGAGGCCAAGGGTCCACACCTCCCGGCCCGCAGCCGTGAGGCCCGCGGTGAGTGCCGCCACCAGCATCGGCCCGCTGCTGCGGGAATCCATGCCGATCAGCACCGGCGCGCCGGCGGGCAGCACCTGACCGCACCAGAAGCCCACCTGCAACGCCAACGCCGGACTCACCTGGCTGCCGACGCGGCCGCGGATGCCATCGGTGCCGAAGCCAGCCACGCCACCCCTCAGGGGATGGCCGACGGGATGGGGAGCCAGCTCGGCCATGGGCAGGTGCCGCGAAGGAGCTCAGGCTACGTGGACTGGCGGGAGCCCTCAACGCCAGCGCCGGGGCCACCAGATCCAGCGCAGCAGCTCCCATACGGCCCACAGCAGCAGCAGTCCCACCACCCAGCCCGGCAGCCAGATCAGCGACCACCAGGGGCGCAGCAACAGCACCAATCCGGCCGCCGCCAGCACCCGCAACGCCCGCAGCCGCTGCTCGGCGCCAGGCAGGCTGGAGAGATAGGGGGGCAGAGGGGGCAGGCGCACCAGCAAGGCCGGATCCGAACCTCCCCAGAATGCCGAAGAATGCAAAAGCCGTGCCGCTGTTGCCCTTGGCTCGCCTCCCCCTGCTGCTGGCCCTCACCTGCCTGGGTAGTGGCGCGGCGCTGGTGGGCGGTCGGGCCCTGCTGAACCAACTCCCGGCACCGGACCCCAACACCCCCACGGCCCATCTGGAGCGCCTGAGCCGGCTCTCCCCCGATCCAGCGCGGCGCCGGGAGGCCAACCTGCTGCTGCTGGGCCGCCAGGGGGAGGACCCGGCGCGCGCGCGCCAGCTGCTGCGCGGCCAGGGCTGGGGCCGCGATGGCCTCGCCGCCCTGGTGCTCAAGCGCGATGCCCTGGCCGCCGAAGCGCTGGCAGACCGCGAAGCCGCCCAGCAGCGCTGGCGGCAACTGCTGCGGCGCTTCCCCCAGACGCCGGCCGCTGCCGATGCGCTCTACGTCCTCGGCCGAGACCAGCCCAGGCTCCGCCAGGAGCTGCTCCAGCGCTTCGCCGCCCATCCAGCGGCCCTAGCGGCTGCGGTGGAGGCGGGCCCGGCCCCAGAGACGCGCCGCGACGGCGCCCTGCACCTGGCCCGCCACGGTGTGCGCTGGCCCGGCGCTGCAGCGCGGCTGCGCCAGGCCTGCCGGCAACCCACTGCCGCCCCCACACCCCAACAGCGCGACCAGCTGGCCGGTGGCCTGGCGCAACTGGGCGATGCGGAAGCCGCCCTGGCCTGCTTGAACGGCAGCCAGCCCGGCCTCGACACCCAGTTGGCACTGGCCAAGGCGTTGCTCAGCGGCGGCAGCGCCCAGCAGGCCCAGGGCCGGCTGCTGCAGCTGGCCCGCTCGGCGCCGGGCTCCCCCCAGGCCCGCGAGGCCGTGGCCCTGCTCAGCGAGCAACCCGGGCCAAGCAGCCTGCAGGCCCTCGCCGCGCTACCCGCCAGCCTGCAGAACACCGCCCCGGTGCAGGCCCGGCGCGCCCTGGACCCAGGCACCGAGGCCGTGCTGGCGGTGCTGAAGCGCTGGCCCGCCGATCCGGCCAGCTGGGAGCTGCAGTGGCAACGGGCCCGGCGGGCTCTGCTAGAGCGCCAGTGGGCCACGGCCGAGGCGCTGCTGAGCGCACCGATCGACCATGCGCTGCCGGTGGGACTGGCGGGCCGCCAGCGCTTCTGGCTGGGCTTCAGCCAATGGCAACAGGGGCAGCGGAGCGAGGCCAAGAGCACCTGGACCCGCCTACTCCAGCGCCATCCCGAGGGTTACTACGGCTGGCGCGCCGCGGTGCGGCTCGGCCAGGGGGATCTCAGCCTCGATCCACGCCGCAGCCCTGCCCTCCTGCTCCCCAATTGGCAGCCCCTGGCCAGCGGCGATCCCGCCCTCGATCGGCTCTGGCGCCTCGACCAACCCCTGGAGGCCTGGGAGCACTGGCGCACGGGCCGCGCCCTCCCCCCCCGCGCTCCGCGGGAGCTGCTGCTGGAAGGCCGGCTGCGCCGCGCCGTGGGCGACCACTGGATCGGCCTGGGGCAACTGGAGCAGGCCAGCCTGCGGCTTCCCGCAGGTCAGTCCTGCGGGCTGGCGCAGCAACTGGAGCGCAGTTTGCAGACCCCCAGCTTTGTGGCGGAGCTGGAGCGAGCCGCCACGGCCTCGGCCGTGCCAGCAACCCTGCTGGCCGCCGTGGCCAAGCAGGAATCCCGTTTCAGCCCTGGGGTGAGCTCCAGCGCCGGTGCCGTGGGGCTGTTGCAACTGATGCCGGACACCGCAGCCGAACTGGCCGGGGGTCCGCTTGGGCCCGAGGCCCTGCGCGATCCCAGCCGCAATGCCCAGCTCGGCGCCCGTTACCTGAAGCAACTGCTGGGGCAATGGCAGGGCAACCCCGTGCTGATGGCCGCCAGCTACAACGCTGGCCCCGGCGCCGTAGCCGGCTGGGTGAACCCCCAGCTGCAGCAGGACCCCGAGCTTTGGATCGAAGCGATCCCGTATCCCGAAACCCGGCTCTACGTCAAAAAGGTGCTCGGCAATCTGTGGAGCTTCCAGCAACGGCCCACGCCGGGCTGTTAACCGCTGCTGGCCAGCCAGCGGCCCACGCCGGCCCCCGCGAGCACCAGCCCCCCCAGGGCCCCGGCCAGGATCAGGGGTGGAGGCGCCACCCGCACCCGGGCCAGATCCAGGCGGGCCAGCAGCACCGTCGAACCGAGGATCAGCACGTTGGTGAGCACCTTGAGGTGCAGCAGATACAGGCCCCCCACCGTGACGATCAGCAACGTGATCACCAGGCTCATCACCCGGCTGGAAGCCATCACGTTGGAGATCCGCTGCAACAGCAGATCGGGCATCGTGCACACCACCACCACCAGCAGGGCGTGGAGGCAATCCAGCGACCAGAACAAACTGGACAACTGCCCCATTCCCGAGGCAGCGGCTCCCTCCAGCGGCTGGCTCCACTGCAGCCCCTCGTAGACGGCGATGGCCGCCAGAACCAGCAGCATTGGTGCCCGCACAGGCAACAGCAGCAGACGCACCAGGGCCATCACGGGGGAGCCAACACCAGGGCAATGGCATCCAGAGGACAACTCGGAATGCACTGTTCACAGACCAGGCAGCGTTGCGCATCGAAGTGCAGCTGCCAAGCGGGCTGACGTAGGCTGAGGGCGCCGCTGGGGCAAACGCTGGAGCACAGGCCGCAATCGACGCAACGGCCGCGGTCGATGGCGATCTGCCCCGGCGCCCGGTTGAGACCCAACCCCTGGCTCTCCAGCCAGGCCTCAGCGGCCGCCAGTTCGTCGATGTCGCCCGAGAGCTCCACCACCATGGTGCCGCTCTGGTTGGGGGCAATCTGAGCCCGCAGGATCTTGGCGGCAACGTCGAAATCCACGGCCAACCGATAGGTGATCGGCAGGTGCACCGCTTCGCGGGGAAAATGCAAGGTGAGGCGCCGTTTCACAGGGGAGGCCGGTGGACGAACAAGGCCGGTTCACCTCAAGCAAAACGCTAGCAAGCACTGGCAAAGTGCAGCCACGCTCCCTCAGTGCGCCCTGCGCAGCCTGCAGCCATGACCAGCCCCTCGCCAAACCCCGGCTTAGGCCCGAGCGAACGCCTGCTGCTGCTGGTGCTGGCCGTGCTGCTGGCGGCTGGCCTGGTGTGGTTTCGGGGTGGCCTGCACCCCGAAGCGCCCCTGGAGCGCCTAGCGCGCCAGTCGCTCGATCTGCCCGTGGCCCTGCGCAACGGCAAGCCGACGGTGGTGGAGTTTTACGCCGACTGGTGTGAGGCCTGCCGCAGCATGGCGCCGGCCATGGAGACGATCGAGGCCCAACACCGGGGGACGCTTGATGTGGTGCTGCTCAACGTCGACAACCCCCGCTGGCAGCCGGAGCTGGAGCGCTTCGACGTCAACGGCATTCCCCAGCTGGAACTGTTCAATGCCGCCGGAACGCCCGTGGGCCGCTCGATCGGGGCCCGCAGCACGGCAGAACTGCAGGCCCTCAGCAGCGCCCTGATTGCCGGCGAACCCCTACCCGCCCTGGCCGGCATGGGCGCCGTCAGCAGCCTCGATGCCACGCCCAACACCACCTCCAACACCAGCGTCGACGTCACAGAGGGCGAAGTCGCTGCAGGCGCGCCAAAGGCTGCCACGATGGCCGGACCCCGCAGCCACGCCTAATTTCCCCCCTGAAATCCGCCATGGATCCCCGTTTCCGCGTCGCCCTGATCGCCGCTACGCCCAACCCCCAGCAGTGCGTGTATGCCGGCATGCACCAGGACTACAGCGAGGGGTTTGTTGTCGCAGACACGGCCAACTGGCCTGACGAAACCAAGGCGGGCGAGATCTGCATCAAGCGGCTACTGGCCGGAGAGCGGGGCCACTACGGCCCCATGGAGCACGCCCAGATCGTGCTCAACGTGGGCTGGTTTCCCCACTCGGTGATGCAGCAGGCGCGCACGCACCGTGTGGGGGTGAGCTTTGACGTGCAGTCGATGCGCTACACGGGCGATCGCATCTGCAAAGCGGCCAACGGAGAGCTGGAGCTGGAGGAGGTGTTTTACCTCCGCCCGGTTGGCAGCTACAGCGACCGGCAGGGCAAGAAATACGCCTACACCGACGAGCAGCGGGCCGTGGATCTGGATCTCTGCCGGGCGGCGGCGGAGCGCTACCGCGACCTGCTGGCGGCGGGCTTCGCTGAAGAGCACGCGCGCGGCATCCTGCCCTTCGACTACCGCCAGCACTTCGTGGTGAGCTTCACCTTGCGGGCCTTCCTGCACTTCCTCGACCTGCGGGCCAAGCTCGATGCGCAGCAGGAAATCCGCGAGCTCTGCGACCTGATGTGGCCTCACTTACAGGCCTGGACCCCGCAATTTGCCGAGTGGTATGAAAAGAGCCGGCTGCACAAGGCTCGCCTGGCGCCTTAAATGCGGGCGAGGGTGACGCGCTCGGGCTGGTGCTGATATTTACCGGCCCGATCTTGATAGGTGGTTTCGCAGGGATCGCCCTCAAAGAAGAGCAACTGGCAGATGCCTTCGTTGGCATAGATCCGGCAATCAGCCCCGGAGGAGTTGCTGAACTCAAGGGTGAGGTGCCCTTCCCAGCTGGCTTCTGCAGGAGTGGTGTTGACAATGATGCCGAGCCGGGCGTAGGTGCTTTTGCCCAGACAGATCACAGTGATATTGGGCGGCACCTTCATCTTCTCCAGCGCCACCCCCAGCCCGTAGGAATGGGCCGGCAGGATGAAATAGGCGCCATCCTCATCCTCATGCAGGGGCGCAGGCTCAAGGTTGGCCGGATTGAACCGCTTGGGGTTCATGATCGTGCCGGGCACGTGCCGGAAGATCAGAAACTCCTTCGCCGACAGGCGCAGGTCGTAGCCATAGGACGAGCAGCCGTAGCTGAGCACCGGTGAACTGGCGGTGTCGGGATCCAGGTGACGCACCAGGCTCGACTGGAAAGGCTGCAGCATTCCGGCCGCGGCCTGCTCGTTGATCCAGCGATCGTTCTTGAGCATTAGAGACCTCGACGCAGCTGGGTGACCTGGTCGGCCATCGCCATCAGCTCAGCAGCCATGGCCGGACCGGTCAGGATGACATCCAGATGGGCCGGCCGGCGATCGAGGGTGGCCACGACGTCGGCCTTGTCGATGTAGCCCAGCTCCACCGCCAGACCCAGCTCGTCGAGCACCATCAGATCGACAGCGCCACTGAGCAACTGCTCACGGCTGAAGGCCCACACCTGGCGCACCGCCTCCACCGACTCCTGATCCTGGTTGGCGGCCCGCTCCGAGAGGCAGGCGGGCACCCCGGGCCGCAACCACTGCAGACGGCCACAAAGCCAAAGGCTGCTCTCCAGCCCCTGATCCACGCCACCCTTGAGAAACTGGCTCACCAGCACCCGACTGCCCAGCCCGGCGGTGCGCAGGGCCTGGCTGAGCACCGCACCGAAACTGCCCCGGAACGGAGCCGTGTGGATTTGGAGCAGACCCTCCTGCTGGGCCACCAAACGCAGCACGGGAGCGGGAGAAACCGCCGCCAGGGGGCGATGGCCTGGGCGATGGAGAACGTGCTGGACCGCAGAAAAACCCGCTCCGGCTCCTGAGGTCAGACCTGGGACGGGCAAGCTGGCGGTCATGAACACCGAGTCAGGACAAGGGGCAGGACAAACAGGGACGTGACTCCCCACCAGAGAAGTCGCGACTGCGGCCCCCGGGGACCTGAATGTAGCGGGATCGGACCGTTCCACAAGCGAATGACACCATCCCTGGTGGAAACATCCGTACTGCTGCGCCCAAAACCAGCCAGGGGCAACAGCAAGGCGACGGTAAATCGTGTGCGTTGCTACAGGGGCACCCCCGGGTGATCCTTAGGGTCCGGCCACTTGCCTAAGCCACGATGGTTGGCGCCACCCACGGATTCAGCCGTACCGCCGCCACCCCATCGACCGGGGCCCCAGGGGTGGTGGCCGGCATGGGCAGCGCTGGCCAGGCCAGTCCCACCCTGCTGGAGGTGATCCGCGGGCTGGCCGGCAGCAGCGTCGAAACGATCGAACGGGGCAAGACGATCTTTTTCCCCGGCGATCCAGCCGAACGGGTGTACCTGCTGCGCCGCGGTGCGGTGCGGCTCTCGCGCGTCTACGAATCCGGCGAAGAAATCACGGTGGCCCTGCTGCGGGAAAACAGCCTGTTTGGGGTGCTGTCCCTGCTCACGGGCCAGCGCTCAGATCGCTTTTATCACGCTGTGGCCTTCACCCGGGTCGAGATGGTGACCGCTCCAGCCACCTCGGTGCGGCGCGCCATCGAGCAGGACGCCAGCGTCGGGTTGCTGCTGCTGCAGGGCCTTTCCTCACGCATCCTGCAAACCGAAACGATGATCGAAACCCTCACCCACCGGGACATGAGCTCGCGGCTGGTGAGCTTTCTCTTGGTGCTCTGCCGCGACTTCGGCGTTCCCAGCAGCGAGGGCATCACCATCGATCTGCGCCTGTCCCACCAGGCCATCGCCGAAGCCATCGGCTCCACGCGCGTCACGATCACCCGCCTGCTGGGGGATCTACGCAACGACGGCCTGGTGCAGATCGACCGCAAGAAAATCACCGTCTTTGACCCGATTGCCCTGGCCAAACGCTTCAGCTGAGCGCTTCGGCTGAGGGGCAGGGATACTGGGGCCCGTTCGCAGACGCATGTGACCGGCTGGCTGCTGATCTTGGCGCTGCTAGCCCTGGGGGGAGTGCTCTCCACCCTGGGTGACCGGCTGGGCAGCCGGGTTGGCAAGGCGCGCCTCAGTCTGTTCAAGCTGAGGCCCCGACGCACCGCCGTGTTGATCACGGTGCTCACCGGCAGCCTGATCAGCGCGATCTCGCTGGGGCTGATGCTGCTGGTGAGTGAGCGCCTGCGCACGGGTCTGTTCGAGCTCGATCGGCTGGAGGATCGTCTGCAGAGCAGCCGCCGCCAGCTGGCCAGCAGTCAGGCCCAACTGGCCACCAGCCAGCAGGAGCTCAACCGGGCCGAACAGGGGAAACGGGATGCGCAACAGCGGTTCGAACAGGCCCAGGCGCGGGCCAATCAGCTGCGTCAGGAACTGGCTCCGCTGGTTGCCCAACGCAACAGCCTGGAGGTGGAACGCACACGGCTCAGCCGTGAGGTTCAAGACCGCGACGCTGACATCCGACGCACCGAAACCGAACTGGCCCAGGTGCGCCGCCGCATTGCCGCAGGCGCCCAAGAACTCAAGGATCTTGAGAGCAACCTGATTGCCCTGCGCCGCGGCGATGTGGTGATCACCAGCGGTCAGACCTTGGCCAGCGCCAAGGTGACCCTGGAGCAGCCCGAGCAGGCCAGCGCCGTGATCACGGCCCTGCTGCAACAAGCCAACCTCTCCGCATTCCGGCGGGTGTTGCCTGGCCAGCAGGTCGACCGCCAGATCCTGCTGGTGCCCAAGAGCGACATCGCCAAATTGGAGGGACTCCTGGCCAAACCCGGCAGCTGGGTGGTGAGCATCCTGTCGGCCGCCAACGTGTTGCGGGGTGAGCGCCAGGTGCTCGCCTTCCCCGACCTCCGCCCAAACCGGGCTGTCGTCAAGGCCGGCGAAGTGCTGGCCAGCACCACCATCGAAGGCGACCTCAGCAGCGTGGAAGCGATCAATCGCCGGCTCAACCTGCTGTTGGCGGCGGCCTATGCCAAGGCCCAACGCCAGGGCACCGCGGCGGAGGGCCTGCAGTTTGATGCGGCCCGTTTGAGCCAACTGGGCCGCGATCTGAGCGAAAGGCCAGCGGGCCAGGTGGCGCAACTGGAAGCCGTGGCCATGCGCGATGCCGACACCCCCGACCCAATTGCGGTGGAGGTGCGCTGGCTGCGACCTGGCGCGCCGGCCGGCGCTGGCCCAGGCCCCGGCCGCCCATGACGGCGGCGGGCTTGATCGCGGGGCTCGATCCAGGCCGCAGCAAATGTGGCCTGGTGCTGGCCGATCTAGCGCAAGCCCGCGTTCTGGAGGCGGCGATCCTGCCCCCGGAGGCGAGCCGGGCCCAGCTCCAGGCCTGGCGACGCCAGGGGCTGACCCGGGTGGTGGTGGGCAACGGCACCAGCAGTGGCACCTGGCGCGGCCCGCTGGCCGCACTGGCCCTGAAGCTGGAGCTGGTCGACGAGCGCGGCAGCACCCTGGCCGCCCGCGATCGCTACTGGGAGCTGTTTCCAGCCAGCGGTTGGTGGCGGCTGCTGCCGGCGGGTCTGCGGCTACCCCGCCGCGACATCGACGACGTGGTGGCCCAGCTGTTGGTGGAGCGACACAGCGGCTTACGGCTGCAGCGGCCCACGCCGGAGGTGCGCCGCAGCCTGCAGGGCCTCAGAAGCGAGCCCGCACCGTGAAGGCGTAGTCGCCACCTGGCTCCAGTTGGTAATCCACCTTGAGCAGATAGCGCAGCAGGGCGTCCTGGATCAGGGCCCGGCCCAACGACGGCTCCACGCTGAGCTCACCGCGATCGAAAGCCCAACGAAACCTCCACTGATAGCCACCGGCGCTCACCTCCCCCTCCAGCACCCGCTGGCTGAAGCTCTGGTGCAGCACCCGCAGCTGGGCCGTGGTGGAGGGAAGGCGCGCCATGGCGTCAGGTTGCCGCGTCTTCCGGCTGGAAACTGTTGAGACGGTTACCGGCCCGCTCCAGCCCGAGGCGCTGGATCAAGCCGATGCCGGCTTCCACCTCGGCCAGCACCGCCGCAAGCAGGGGCTGCTCGGCCGCGCTGAAGCGCCCCAGCACGTGACCCACGGTGCGGGCGCGGCGTTCAGCCGGGTTTTGGGCCGGAGCACCGATGCCGATGCGCAAACGCGGGAAGTCCTGGGTGCCCAGATGGCTGATCGTGCTGCGCAGGCCGTTATGGCCGCCGGCACTGCCAGAGGCCCGCAAGCGCAGCTTGCCGAGGGGCAGATCCATGTCATCCACCACCACCAGCAGCTGGGACGGCTCCAGACCAAACCAGTCGAGGGCGGCCCGGATCGAGCGCCCGCTGTCGTTCATGTAGGTCTGGGGCATCAACAGCCGCAGGCGTGTCGCCCCCTGGCCCACCTCCGCCAGCAGACCATGCAACTTGGGCTGCTGGCGAAACGCGGTGCCCCCGGCAGCGGCGAGGCGCTCCAGCGCCATAAACCCAACGTTGTGGCGCGTTGCGGCGTATTTGGAGCCTGGATTGCCCAGGCCCACCAGGAGCTGCAACGGCGCAGCCGACGCCGGAGACCCTGAGCTCACGGCAGATCAGGCCGCCGGACGCGCATCCGACGGATCATCAGGCAAGGGCGTCGGATCAAGGACCTGGGCCGTTGGCTCCGGATCGACGCTGGCAGGCGCCGCAGGCGGTAGATCAGCGGATGCCAGATCGGTGGTGGCGATGGCTGAGCGAAATTCCTTTTCGAACTCGGAGGAGGCCGACTGGAACCCTTTGAGGGTGCGCCCCAGAGTTTTCCCCAGCTCTGGTAGACGCTTCGGCCCAAACACCAGCAACCCGATGGCAGCAATCACCGCCAATTCGGGAAGGCCGATGCCGAAGACGTTCATTGGGAGAAGGGGTGGGGCGGAGCGAACAGCGCCGGCTCAGCCGAGGCCGTTCCAGTTGACGGTGATGCCCTCGAGCAGGAGCGACTTGTTGTACAGCTGCAGGATGATCAGCAGGAACACCAGGAACAGCACCATGAAGATGCCCATCACGGGTGTGGTGCCCCAGCCGGGAACAACCTTGCCGTACTCCGAATTGAGTGGGCGCAGGATGTCTCCGAGGCGGGTGCGTTGGGCCATGACTTCTGCAGCCTCTCGGGCATGGATTCGCTCTCGTTACTGTAAGGGGCCTGCGTGCCTCAGCGCGCCGGGGCGAAGACAGTTGTGAAGCAACCCGTCACCTGCCCGCCGACCGGCCCGCCGATTTCCCCCTATGGACCCCACCGCCACCACAAGCTCTCCGGCCCTATCCGTGGCCCTCGCCGTTCTGGCAGTGCTGCTGGCCCTGACCGGCTTCGGGGTGTATCAGGCCTTCGGTCCGCCCTCCAAGGGACTCACCGACCCCTTCGACGACCACGACGACTGAGGCTCAATCCCTGGCTGGCCGAATCCGCCAGAACCCCAGGCTCCAGGGCATCAGCAACCAGGGATCCCCTCCAGACGCCTGGGTACGCAACAGCGGTTGATCCAGGCCGTCCAGGCGCTCGAGCAGGTGCCAGGCGCTGCCGAGCTCCAGACGGCGGCGGGCAGGGGAACAGTTCTGCACGGTGAGCACCACGGCTCCGCCCTCTCCTGACGGCCGGCAGCCCAGCAGCAGCAGCCCCTCGCCCAGGGGAGGAAAAGCCTGACGCCGCCCAGGCCGGCCCTGGGCCACCGCCGGACGCAGCCAGAAGGGCTCGCGGAAAGCCACGGCCTGCTGGGGCACTTGGGCGGGGCTCCAGCCGGAGGAGCAGGGCAGCAAGGCCAGGCGCAGGCGCTGAAAGCCGTTGTCGGCGCCGGGATCGGGCCAGGTGGGGGCCCGCAGCAGCGAGATCCCCAACTGCTCCGGGCAAGCCGACACACCCTGGGGCCCGTCGAGCAACACCGCCAAGCCCTCACCGCCAGCCGCCACCGAGGCCAGCCAACTGATCGCCGGCACCTCCCAGCGGGCCTGCTCCCGGGCCGTCACGGCCTGGGCGGGCCGCTCCAGCACACCGCCGGAGGTGTCGGCGGCCCAGCGCTGGGCAGGCTGGGCCAGGGGCACCTCCAGACGCAGCAGCTCATGGCGCTGGCGCCAATCGACGCTCAGCACCAGCTCCAGCCAGGGGGTATTGGCCAGCAACCGCCCCTCGAGCCGCCCCGCACTGGCACCGCAGCGCCCCCGCCACAGAAAACTGGTGCAGAGCGGCCCCTGTTCCAGCCAGATCGGCTCACCCTGCCAAGCCCAGGCCAGCGGATGGTCGCGGTAGTTGGCGGCGATATCCCAGGCATCCCAGAACTCGCCCCGATCGGCGTAGCGCCGCCAGGCCAGGGGGCCCGCCAGCTGGGGCTGACCCGCGCCATCCCAGAGCTGCTCCAGGCCCCCCGGACCCAGCGCAAAGCTCACCAGACCATTGCCGCAACGCCAGCCCTCCACCCACACCGGCGCCTCTACCGCAGCTGCGGGCGCCGCTCTGCGCTCCAGGGGCAGGGCTTCCACCCCCGCCAGGGCGGGCAGCTGCAGCCACTGGCCACCGGCCCAGGCCGCCTGGGCCGGCAGGCCGATGCCGCCATGGCTCCAGGCGCCCGGCGGCATCCGCAAGGTGCGGGCCCGGGCCGGCAGGGGCTGCAGCTGGGCGACCCACCAGTCCGGTCCGCCCCCCAGCCAGGTGTGCAGGGCGCGATCCCGCTGCCGGCAGGCATTGCGGCGGGCCGCGCGCCACTGAGGCTCGGCCTGCTCAAACACCTCCGGAATCGAAGTGCCGGGGAGGATGTCGTGGAACTGCTGAAACAGCAGCGGCCGCCAGTCGGCAGGCTCCGCTGAGCCGCCCACAGCACCGCCCGCCAGGGCCCCTGACGCGCCGGCCAGAGCCTGAGCCAGATCCCCCTCCCGCAGCAGGCGCTCCAGGGTGCGGTTGTGGCGCTTCTGGTCTGGCCGTGAGGTGGCGCAGCCGCGGTGCAGCTCGAGATAGAGCTCATCGCGCCACACCGGCAGCCGGGGGGCTAAGGGCTCAAGCGCGGCCAGATAGGTACGAAGGCTGCCGTGGTGCTGCGGCGCGGCCTCTGGTTGGTGCTGCCAGAGCTCCAGCTGCTCGAGCATTTCGGCCGTGGGGCCACCGCCGTGATCGCCGACCCCCGGCAACCAAAGTGCCTGATCCACGCCACTCGCCCCCTCCCAAGCCAGCCGATAGCGCTCCATCGCCACCGGATCCCCGTCGGTGCCGATCGGTGCGGTCATCAAGGCCAGCACCTCGGATCCGCAGCGGCTGCGCCAGCGAAACAGCCGGTGGGGGAACGGATTGGTGGCGTTCCAGAAGAGTTTGTGGGTGCAAAACCAGCGCACACCGGTGCTGTGGGCAACTGCGGGCAGGCCAGCCGCAAACCCGAAGCTGTCGGGCAGCCAGGCCAGCGGATGCTCCAGCCCAGGAAACCTGGCAGCGCTGTCGTGCTGGCCCAGCTGAAACTGGCGCAGCAGCGAGGCGCCGCTGATCAGCACGCAGTCGGTCTCAACCCAGGGGCCATTGATCGGCTCGAAGCGGCCGGCGGCCACCGCATGCTGCAGCCGGGTAAACAGGGCCGGCCTGTTCTGCTCCAGCCAGGCGTAAAGGGCCGGAGTGGAATGGCCGAAGTGCAGGTGCTCGAAGCGCTCGATCAGATCGAGGGCTGAGGCGAACGTGCGCTCGGCGGCCTGCCAGGTGTCGGCCACCGGCCACAGCCAGGCCAGATCCAGATGGGCATGGCCGAGCACATGGAAGCCGCCCGCCAGCGGCTGCCCCGCCCGCATCTGGGCCAGCTCAGCCTTGGTCTCGGCCAGCAGGGCCGCAGGATCGGCCGGATCCAGAGGTTCGAGTTCCAGCCGGCTTTCGATCAGGGCGCCGTCGTCGTGCAGGGGGCTGCGCAGCCGCAGCTCGAGCTGCAGCACCTCTCCTTGCCACCAGCTCTCGGGCAACAGCCAGCGGCAGGCCGTGTCAAACAGGTCGCCGGCATGCACGGGCTGGCCGTTCACCCGCAACTCCACCTGGTCGGCCCACCAGCGCAGCACCAGTCGCGCCTGGGCCACCGGCGCCGGAGCCTGCAGCTGCCGCCAGTCCTGTGGGCAAGCCAGATCCAGGGTCAGCTGCCGCCACTGGCCGCCGCGAGGCCAGATCACCAGCCCCCGGGCCGCCCAATCGGGCCGATGCCGCGCCCCCCAGGGGTCATCCAGGGCAGGCCCCAGGGAGCCATCCGCCTGGTGGCAGCTCCAAAGTGGCTGCAGATCCCAACGGGAACGAGACGGAGGCGAACGTGACTGAAACGTTTCAATCCGCAGGGGCAGCCCTGGTGCAGGGGCCTCAGGCATCGTTGGATGGCAAGCCGAGTCCCATAGGATGATCCCGCTGCCGCGGGGTCGACCAGGCCCACCAAGGCGCCTGTCACTCCCTGTCACCCGCTCGCCGTTCCCCAAGGCCGAACCATGCTCGCCCTCAAGATCTCGGTTTATTCGGTCGTCTTCTTCTTTATCGGGATCTTCGTGTTCGGCTTCCTGGCCAGTGACCCCAGCCGCACCCCGAGCCGCAAGGACCTCGAAGACTGACCCTGCAACGGACGGACGATCAAATCCCTATGGGATGATCGCGGCCATCGGGTGATCGGCGCGGGAACAGTGGCAGACATGCGTTCCCGACATTCCCGTACTGGCCAGCTTCACCAGCGGTTCTGGGCTCGATGATCCGGGTTTTGTGTCTCAGCCTCAAGGCCGGGTTCCGGCCTGGCCAATTCTGCTGGCAGCGGGCGTCGGCAGTCCTTCCAGCCCTGCTGCTGCCGGCCCTGTTCAGTCCGGCCACCCTGGCGGCCGAAGAACTCCGAGACCCAGGCGAGCGCTCCATTCCCGCGGCGCCCACCACCCCAGCCACGCAGGCCTCCGGCGTTGTGGTGGTTCGGGCCGACCAGCAGGGCTACGACCAGCAGCTCGGCCGGTTCGTGGCCAGCGGAAACGTTGAAGCCCGGTTCAATGGCTGGCGCCTCCTGGCCGATCGGGTGGAGCTGGCGGAAAGCAGCCGCAGCGTCTACGCCTCTGGCCAGATTCGTCTCAGCAAAGGCGATCAATACCTGCAGGCGAGCCGTCTGCGCTACAGCGACTGGGAAGGCAGTGGCGAGATTGAGGATGTCTATGGCGTCATCGACCAGGACACCCTCGCCCGGGATGTCAACAGCCCTGAAGCAGCCCCTGGCGCCACAGCCCCAGGTCCGGCCTTCGCCTGCCCGCCGCTGAGTGCCAGCCCCAATGCCCGATCACTGGTGCGGCTTTTGCCGCCCGGTCGCATCAGCCAGCCCACCATGCCGGCTCCAGCCGGCTGCCCAGGCAGCGAGCTCTCCCAGCGGGTTTTGCCCCTGAATCGGGCGCTGGAATCGGTGGCTTTTGGCCCCCCCCAGGCGGGTGGGCCTCCCAACCCTGAGCCGATCCCATCCTCTACCGCCCTGCCTCCGACAGCTCTGGATCTGGATCGCCCCGCCGCGGTCGATTCCCGCCTGGCCAACGTGAGGTTCCAGCAGAGCTGGAGCACCAGCATCAAGGTCGACCTAGCGGCCGTGATCGACACCACCGATTCGCTCAACAGCAACGGCCAGGGCTACCGACCGACTTCCAACAAAGGCGGCACGATCAGCCGCATCCGCTTCCAGGGCTCCCAGATCCGAATTCGGGGCAACCGCTGGACAGCCGAGGCGATGGCCTTCACCAATGATCCCTTCACCCCGGCCGGCTCGTGGAGCCTGGCGCGCAAGGTGGTGGCCGTGATGGATGAGCGGGGTGTCACCCGCATCAGCAGCCGCAGCACCCAGATCCTGCTCGACGGCAAAGTTTCCCTGCCGGCCATCACCAACACCACCATTGGCGAAGAGGAAGCTCGATTTGCCATCGATACCGACAAAGACGATCGCGATGGCTTTTACATCGGCTACAACCTGGAGCCGATCAAACTGGGGCGGGGCGGCAGCCTGCAACTGCAACCGCAACTGATGGTGCAGCGGGCCCTGGAAGGCCGCACCAGCAGCTTCGTGCTGCCGGGCGAGAGCCTGGCCAGCCCCACCGTTGAACAGTCAGCCACATTCGGCGACATGTTCGGCCTGCTCGCCGCCCTCAACCTGCCCATGGGCTGGGTCTCCCTTGATGCCGACGCCAGCCTATCCACGTTCAATCCTGACAATTTCCGCTCCGGCACCCGCAGCATCACGCGCCTGAGCGCTCCCCTGAGTCTTCCTGGCCACGACAGTGCCAGTGCTGCCCTGTTTGGCTCTTACCGCGAACGCATCTACAACGGCAGCCTGGGATTGCAGACCGTGGCGTATTCCTACGGAGCCAATCTTGCCGGCACGGCAGTTTTTAATCGTCCCAAACCAGCCGCAACTGGCAATGGCGATTCAGCCGAGCAGCCGATACCCAGTCAAACCAAGGGTCCATTTTTTACGCCTGTCGTCTTGAACTGGGCCGCCCAATCGGGCAACTACCAAGCGACACTCTTTGAGACCAACACCCTGGACACCCTCTGGCGCAGCTACGCCAATCTGGCGATCGGCACCACCCTGCAGCTTTGGCAGGGAAGCGCTCTTGACGCCAGCGACGACCCGAAACGGGGCCTCCGCTACGCACCCAGCCCGGTGGTTCCCGGCCTAGGCGTCGACTTCGGGGCCAGTGGCTACCTGGCCAGTTACAGCAACGGCTCCAACCAGAGCACCCTCACCCTCCGGGGCGGCCCCAGCTTCACCCTCGGCCAGTTTGACAAGCCCTTCCTGGATTACACCCGCTTCTCCGCCTCCATCGCGGGCACCTTCCTGGGCGGAGGCAGTCCCTTCGGCTTCGATCGAACGGTGGACCTGCGCACCCTCAGTTTCCAAGCCGCCCAACAGATCTACGGGCCTTTGGTGGTCGAGGCCGGCGCCACCTTCAACATCGACAACGGCTCAGAGTTCTACGGCGATGTTTCCTATTCCTATGTGGAAGTGAAGCTGCAGCGCCGCTCCTACGAGCTCGGGGTGTATTACAGCCCCTACGACGGCATCGGCGGCATCCGCGTCAAGCTCAACGACTTCAATTTCACGGGCACCGGCACCCCCTTCGTGCCCCGGCCTAGAAACCGTTGAGATAAGGGAGGGCCGCGGCGGTGCGCTCCAGGTGGGCGCCATGGGCCAACAGCTGGGAGGTGGCATCCCACTGCCCGGTGAGCAACATCTGCCGAGGACCAGCCTGGAGCTCGAGCTCCCAAAGGCGCCCATCGGGGGCCTCCAGGGCGGGGGGATCCAGCGACAGCCGCAACTCCTGATCGGGCACGGCGGCCAGCGCCGCCTGCAGGCTCAGCACCACGTCGTGGGCGGCGGTGAAGCAGGGAATGCCCAGGGCCAGACAGTTGCCATAAAAGATCTCGGCAAAGCTCTCGCCCACCACGGCACGAATGCCCCAGCGCATCAAGGCCTGGGGGGCATGCTCGCGGCTGGAGCCGCAGCCGAAGTTGCGGTTCACCACCAGCAACGAAGCCCCCTGCACCTCGGAACGATCAAAGGGATGGGGGCCGGTCGGGGCCGCGGCCAGTTCGACCCGATCGTCGGCGAACACCTGCTCACCCAGGCCATCAAAGGTGACGCACTTGAGAAAACGGGCTGGGATGATCCGGTCGGTGTCGATGTCATCGCCAGCAACGACCACGGCACGGCCGTGGAGCCCGGTAATGGGGCCCATGGGGAACGAGGGGCTGCTCATGGCTGCGGACACGGCGTGATCAGGGGGCAAGGAATCAGGGGGAAGCGGAGCGGAACGCGCGGGGATCGGCTCAGGCCGGCAGCAGCTCACGCACGTCGCGCACTTGGCCGGCGATGGCCGCAGCGGCCACCATCGCCGGACTCATCAGCAGGGTGCGGCCCGTCGCCGAACCCTGACGGCCTTTGAAGTTGCGGTTGCTGGAGCTGGCGCTGATCTGACGGCCTTCAAGCCGGTCGGGGTTCATGGCCAGACACATCGAACAGCCGGGCTCGCGCCACTCGAAGCCGGCGGCGATGAACACCTGGTCGAGGCCCTCCGCTTCCGCCGCGGCCGCCACCTGTTCACTGCCCGGCACCACAAAAGCCTTGATGCCCGGAGCCACATGCCGGCCCTTGGCCACCGCCGCCGCCGCCTGCAGGTCGGAGAGGCGGCCATTGGTGCAGCTGCCGATGAAGCACACATCCACCGGCGTGCCGGCGATCGGCGCCCCGGGCTGCAGGTCCATGTAGCGGTAGGCCTCCTCAGCCAGGGGGCGCTCATCGGGGGCGATGTGCTCCAGGGTGGGCACGGCTTCATCCACGCCGATGCCCTGGCCCGGGGTGATGCCCCAGGTCACCGTGGGGGCGATGGAGGCCGCATCGAAACGCACCTCATCGTCAAACACAGCCTCAGGGCCGCTGGCCAAGCTGCTCCACCAGGCCATGGCCCGCTCCCAGGCCTCGCCGCTGGGGGCATAGGGGCGGCCCTGGAGATAGGCGAAGGTGACTGCATCGGGGTTGACATAGCCGCAGCGGGCGCCGCCCTCGATCGCCATGTTGCAGAGGGTCATGCGCTCCTCCATCGACAGGGCGTCGATGGCCGGGCCCGCGAATTCATAGGCGTAGCCCACGCCGCCCTTCACGCCCAGGGTGCGGATCACATGCAGCACCAGATCCTTGGCATAAACGCCCGGCTGCAGCTGGCCATCCACCCAGATGCGCCGCACCTTGAGCTTGCCCATCGACAGGCTCTGGCTGGCCAACACATCGCGCACCTGGCTGGTGCCGATGCCGAAGGCGATCGCGCCGAAGGCGCCGTGGGTGGAGGTGTGGGAATCGCCGCAGGCGACAGTCATGCCCGGCTGGGTGAGGCCCAGCTCGGGGGCGATCACGTGCACGATCCCCTGGCGGCCGCTGCCCAGGCCGTGCAGGGTGATGCCGTGCTCAGCGCAGTTGGCCTCCAGGGTGCCGAGCATCTCCTCAGCCAGGGGATCAGCGAAGGGCCGCGCCTGGGACGTGGTGGGCACGATGTGATCCACCGTGGCCACGGTGCGCTCGGGATGGCGCACGCCGAGGCCCAGATCCTTCAGGGCGGCAAACGCCTGGGGGCTGGTCACCTCATGGATCAGGTGCAGACCGATGAACAGCTGGGTGGAGCCGCCGGGCAGCTCAGCCACCTGATGCAGATCCCAGACCTTGTCGTAGAGGGTGCCGGCGCTCACGGATGACCCGTTCGACTGACGAACCAGCCTAGAGCTGCACCCCGGGCCCCATTCGCCTCAGATCCGGCTGCCGCGCGCCCCAAAACCCTCTCTATGACTGAGATGTCACGGACGACACGAGCCGCGGCCCCTCTCCGTCCGCGCAAGCGATGCGAATTGCCCAGATTTCCCCGCTCTGCGAGAGCATCCCGCCCCGGCGCTACGGCGGCACCGAACGGGTGGTGCATTACCTCACCGAAGAGCTGGTGCGGCGTGGCCACGCCGTGGTGCTGTTCGCCAGCGGCGATTCCCGCACCAGCGCCGAGCTGTTCCCCTGCGTGCCCGAGGCCCTGCGCCTGGCGGGTTACAGCGGCGACCCCACCGTGCCGGAACTGATCCAGTTGGACCAGTTGATGGATCAGCTCGATCGCTTCGACGTGCTGCACTTCCACACCGGAGCAAGCCACTACCCCCTAGTGCGGCAGCTGCCGGTGCCCCACCTCAACACCCTGCATGGCCCCCTGACCGCCCCCGACCGCGCCCAGCTGTACCGGCGGTTCCACCAGCTGCCTCTGGTGTCGATCTCGGAAGCGCAGCGCCAACCCCTGCCCGAGGCCCACTGGCTGGCCACCGTGTACCACGGCCTGCCCCTGGATCTCTATCAACCGGTGCGTGAGCCCGACGACTACCTGGCCTTTGTGGGACGCATCTCGCCAGAAAAACGCCTCGACCGGGCCATCGCCGTCGCCGGCCAGCTGGGCCTGCCGCTGAAGGTGGCCGCCAAGATCGATAGCTGTGATGCGCCCTACTACCGCGACCACATCGCGGGCCTGATCGAAGGCAATCCCCTGGTGGAGTTCATCGGCGAGGTTGACGACGCCGGCAAGCAGGAGTTGCTGGGCAATGCCCTCGCCCTGCTGTTCCCGATCGATTGGGCGGAGCCCTTCGGGCTGGTGATGATCGAAGCCAACGCCTGTGGCACCCCCGTGATTGCCTGGCGCAACGGCTCCACACCGGAGGTGATCCGACCCGGCCTCAACGGCGTGCTGGTCGACTCAATCGCCGAGGCCGTGGCTGCCGTGCGCCAACTCGACCAGCTCGATCGCCGTGCGGTGCGACGCGACTTCGAGCAGCGCTTCAGCGTGACCCGCCAGGCCGAGCAGTACGAACAGCTCTACCGCCGCCTGATCGACGTCCACGACGACCCGCCAGCCCAGGACGGTCACCGTTCCCTGCACAGCCCCTGCCCACCCCGCGACCCCCTGCTTCATGCCGCATGACGTGCTCCCCCCGTTCGTGCTGAAGAACGGGGAAACCTTCGCGATGCTCGATGCCCGGGGCGAGATCCACCCCGACACCCATGCGGACTCAGGGGTCTTTCACAGGGGCACGCGCCACGTCAGCCGACTGGAATGGCGGCTGCGGGGCCGCGCTGGAGCGGTGCTGAGCTCCACCGAACGGGGGGAACTGGGGCTGCAGGTGAGCCATCTCAGCAACGACGACGAAACCGTGCATCTGGAGCGAAGCACGGTGCTCACGCCGACGGCCTTTCTGCAGCAACTCACCTTCACCAGCTTTGCCCAAACGTCGTTGCAGGTGCCGATCACGCTGCACTTCGACGCCGACTTTCGCGACATCTTCGAAGTGAGGGGCTACCAGCGACCGGAGCGTGGCCGCACCGTGCGCACCTGCACCCCCGAGGGACTCGAAGCGGTGTACCGCGGGCTCGACAACAGCGATCGCTGCACCCTGGTGCGGCTGAGCGGCCCTGTGCAGGAGGTGGACGAAGCCTGCCTGCAGCTGAGCCTGCAACTGGAGCCCCGCCGCCCGCGGCGGCTCTGCCTGGTGCTCGACTTCCATCCCGATGGCAACCGCCAGCCACCTACACCGGAGGCGGCGTTTGATGCGGCCCTGGAAGCCGCGGTGGATCGCTTCCGCGAGGCCAGCCGGCTGGCCGCCAGCGTCACCAGCGACAACCCTGCCTTCAACTGCTGGATCGCCCGCTCCACCTCGGATGTGCACCTGCTCTCCAGCCAGCTGGACCATGGCCTGTACCCCTACGCCGGGGTGCCCTGGTTCAGTTGTCCGTTCGGGCGCGATGGCCTGATCACGGCCCGGCAACTGCTGCTGTTCGAACCCCGGCTGGCCCGTGGCGTGCTGGGGTTTCTGGCGGAGCACCAGGCCCGCCATGCCGACCCCGCCAGCGATGCGGAACCCGGCAAGGTGCTGCATGAGGCGCGGCTGGGGGAAATGGCCGCCCTGGGCGAGGTGCCCTTTGCCCACTACTTCGGCAGCGTCGATGCCACGCCGTTGTTTCTGATCCTGGCGGGCGACTACCTGATGCGCAGTGGCGATCAGGCCTTCATCCGCGAGCTGCGCGGCGCCCTGGACGGGGCGATGGCCTGGATCCGCGCTGCCGAGAGCAGCGCTACCGATGGCTTCCTGCGCTACCAGAGAACAGCACAGGGGGGTCTGCGCAACCAGGGCTGGAAGGATTCCGACGATGCCATTCACCACGCCGATGGTCGTCTGGCGGAGGGGTCGATCGCCCTCTGCGAGGTGCAGGCCTACAGCTATGGGGCCCGCCGAGCCATGGCCCACATCCAGCGGCTGTTCGGCCACGATGCCGAAGCGGAGCGGTTGCTGCAGGAGGCCCGCCAGCTGCAGCGCCACTTCCACGGCGCCTTCTGGTGCGAGCGGATCGGCTCCTATGCCCTGGCCCTCGACGGCCAGGGCGAGGCCTGCGAGGTGCGTGCCTCCAATGCCGGCCACTGCCTCTGGACCGGCCTGGCCAGCAAGACCGCTGCCAGCGCGATCGCCCGACAGCTGATGGCCCCCAGCAGCTTCAACGGCTGGGGGATTCGCACCCTGGACGAGGGTGAAGCCCGCTACAACCCGATGAGCTACCACAACGGCTCGGTGTGGCCCCACGACAACGCGCTGATCGCGCTGGGGCTGGCCCGCTATGGCCACACCCCGGAGGCCATGCGGGTGCTGATGGGCCTGTTCGACACCGCCCAGGCCATGCCGCTGCAGCGCCTGCCGGAACTGTTCTGCGGCTTCCCGCGCCAGTCCGACGAGGGGCCGACCCACTACCCGGTGGCCTGCAGCCCCCAGACCTGGGCCAGTGGCAGCTTGTTTGGGCTGCTCGAGGCCATCACCGGCATGGGGATCGGCCACAACCCCGACAGCGGTCGCGTGGAGGTGTTGTTCCGCAATCCGGTGCTACCGGAGCGGATCAACCTGCTGGAGATCCACGGGCTGCGGCTGGGCGAGGAGGAGATCGACCTGCAGCTGCACCGGGGCGAGCTGGACACGGGCGTGCTGGTGAAGCGCCGCACGAGCGGCGTGGATGTTGTGATTCACAAGTGAATGTTGTGGTTCACAAGTAAGCGTCGTGGGTCACCAGCAGGCGTGAACGCAGGCGATGGAGCGCTTCACCGGCCGTGAGCCGCTGGATCCAGGCGCGTCCGCGGCTCGATCCGAAGCGCACCCCCTCGCTGCTGCAGCCATCGGGGCCAGCGATGGCCAGATGAACCAGCCCCACCGGCTTCTCGGCGCTGCCACCAGCGGGGCCGGCGATGCCGGTCACGGCAATCGCCCAGGTGGCCCCGGTGGCCCGGCGGGCGCCCTCGGCCATGGCCATCGCCACCGGATCGCTCACGGCACCGTGGCTCTCGAGCAGCGCCGCCGGCACCCCCAGCAGCCCCTGCTTGACCCCGTTGGCATAGGCGATCACCCCGCCCAGAAACACATCGGACGCCCCCGGCACCGCCGCCAGGGACGCGCCGAGCCCTCCGCCGGTGCAGCTCTCCGCCACTGCCAGGGTCTCGCCCCGCCGCCGCAGCTGCTCCAGCACCACCGAAGCCAGGGAATCGTCGTCGGCACCAAAGCAGGCCGCGCCGGTGCGGGCGCGGATCTCGGCCTCCAGCGGCACCAGCAGCGCCTCGGCCTCAGCCGTGCTGGTGGCCCGGGCGGTGAGCCGCAGCTTCACCTCGCCGGCGCCGGCATAGGGAGCCACGGTGGGGTTGGCCTGCTCCAGCAGATCGGCCACCTGATCGGCCAGGGTCGATTCAGCCACGCCCCAGAAGCGCAGCATGCGGCTGGCAAACACCCCCTCGGCCAGACCAGCGGCACGCAACCAGGGTGCGGCAGTGGCCTGCCACATCGCCTCCATCTCGCTGGGCACCCCAGGGAAGGTGAGCACCGTGAAACCGGGCTGGATCCCCGCTCCAGCGGGCGGGGTCCAGATCATCCCCGGCGCCGTGCCGGTGGGATTGGGCAACACTTGAGCCCCCTGGGGGAGAAAGGCCTGCTGGCGGTTGCTGGGGGAGCACACCCGCCCGCGGGCAGCGATGCGGGCCTGGATCTCCGCCCAGATGTCGGGGTGCTCCACTAGGGGCGTGTCGAAGGCGGCCGCCAGGGTCGCGGTGGTGAGGTCGTCGGGCGTGGGGCCGAGCCCACCGGTGGTGATCAACACCCGGCAGCGGCCGGCCGCCTCTCGCACCGCCAAGATCAGGCGCTCGCGGTTGTCGCCCACCACGCTCTGGCGGTGATGGGGAATGCCCAGGGCCGCCAGCTGCTCCGCCAGCCAGCGGGCATTGCCATTGGTGATGTTGCCCAGCAACAGCTCGGTGCCGATGCAGAGGATCTCGGCGCTCACGACCTCAGCGCTCCGAGCTGGCTGCTGGCCGTTGCAGGGTCCGGCGCGTGGTCACCAGCACCCAGATCAACACCGCGGTAGCCAAGGCCAGCCAGAGAAAGCGCATCTCGGCATTCACCAGCACCAGCGCCAGCGACGCCAGCCATTGGGTGAAGGCATAGATCACCAGCACCGTGCGCCGGTGGCTCAGGCCCGTGCGCAGCAGGCGGTGGTGCAGGTGACGCCGGTCGGGATAGAAAGGGGAGTGGCCCTCGCTGAGGCGCCCCATGATCACCGCCGACATGTCGGCCAGCGGCAGCGACAGGATCAGCAGGGGCAGCAGCAGGCTGACGCTGGTGAGCCCCTTGGCCGGGCCAACGATGCTGATCGCGGCCAGGGCAAAACCGAGGAAATAGGAGCCGCCATCGCCCATGAAGATGCGGGCGGGGTTGAAGTTGTGGCGCAGGAAGCCCAGGCAGCTGCCGGCGAGTGCCGCGGCCAGTAGGCCAGCGGCCGGCTGGTGCAGGCTGAAGCTCACCGAGAGCAGGCCAATCGCGGCGATGCCGCTCACGCCAGCCGCCAGGCCATCGAGCCCATCCAGCCAGTTGATCGCATTGGTGATGCCCACCAGCCAGATCAAGGTGGCCAACAGGCTCAACCAGTCGGGCAGGGGTAGCTGCAGATCCGCCCCCCCGAGCCAGCCCATCGGCAACTCGATGCTGCCGATCCGCACCCCCTCGTTCCACACCAGCATCGAAATCGCCAACTGGCCGCCGAGCCGGGGCAGGGGCGGTAGGGCGAACAGGTCGTCGGCCAGACCGATCAGGAAAAAACAGAGGGCCCCGGCCAGGGTGGTCCAGATCAACTGGTCTTTTTCGGCGGCCAGATCGGCAAAGCCCCCAAACACCCAGGTGAGGCCCAGGGCCAGGCTGAAGGCCACCACGATGCCCACCCCACCGAGCCGCACCATCGGCGTGGTGTGCTGCTTGCGGGGGTCGGGTGCATCCACCAGCCCCCAACGCAGCCCCAGGTACCGCACCAGCGGGACCACCAGAGCCGTGCACAAGGCCGCCACCGCGAAAGTCAGCAGGGCGGCCGCGTTAGGGCTGTAGGCGAGGGTCACAGGGCCAGACCGAAGGAAGCCGGGGGGCGGCCTTTGGGGCCCACCTTACGGGTGTATGCCGGGATCAGGCGTGCTGCAGCTGACGCTGCGCATCGGCGAGTTCGCCGTAGAGCGGAAAGCGCTCACACAACGCTGCCACCCGCTCGCGGCAGCGCAGCTCGATGGAGCTGTCTTCGGGGTTGAGCAGGCGATCGGCGATCACATCGGCCACCTCGCGGAAAGCAGCCTCGTCGAAACCGCGGGTGGTGCAAGCGGCCGTGCCGAGGCGCAGGCCACTGGTCACAAACGGCGACTGGGGATCAAAGGGCACCGTGTTCTTGTTGGCGGTGATGTGCACATCGCTCACCAGCAGGTCGGCCACCTTGCCGGTCATGGCGATGCTGCGCAGATCGAGCAACACGATGTGGTTGTCGGTGCCACCGCTGACCACGGCGATGCCGCGCTCCTGGATGCGGGCCGCCAGGGCCTGGGCGTTGGCCACCACCTGCTGGCTGTAGGCCTTGAAGGAGGGCTGCAACGCCTCGCCAAAGGCCACCGCTTTGGCGGCGATCACGTGCTCGAGCGGGCCGCCCTGGCTGCCGGGGAACACGGCCTTGTCGAACTGCTTGCCGAACTCGGCATCGCGGCAGAGGACGAGGCCGCCGCGGGGTCCGCGCATGGTCTTGTGGGTGGTGGTGGTGACCACATCACAGACAGGCACAGGGTTGGGATGCACGCCGGCAGCCACCAGGCCGGCGATGTGGGCTATGTCGGCCAGCAAAACCGCGCCCACCTCATCGGCGATGGCGCGGAAGGCCTGGAAATCAATGGTGCGCGGGTAGGCGGAGTAGCCGCACACGATCAATTTGGGCTTGTGCTCCAGGGCCAGCTGCTGGATCGTGTCGAAGTTGAGCTGCTGGGTGTCGGGATCCACGCCGTAGTGCACGGCCTTGAACCACTTGCCGCTCACGTTCACCGGCGAGCCGTGGGTGAGGTGGCCGCCGTGGCTGAGGTCCATGCCGAGGATCGTGTCGCCGGGCTGCAGCAGCGCCAGAAACACCGCAAAGTTGGCCTGGGCGCCGCTGTGGGGCTGCACGTTGGCCCAGGCGGCACCAAACAGCTCCTTGGCCCGCGCGATCGCCAGCTCCTCGATGGCATCCACGTGCTCGCAGCCGCCGTAGTAGCGCTTAGCGGGAAGGCCCTCGGCGTACTTGTTGGTGAGCACCGAGCCCTGGGCCTCCATCACGGCGCGGGAGGCAAAGTTTTCCGAAGCGATCAGCTCGAGATGGGTTTGCTGGCGCTCCAGCTCCTTGGCAATCAGCGCGGCGATGGCAGGATCACCGGCGGCGAGGGACTGGTTCAGGGCAGCACCGCCGGAATGGGCCATGGTGAAGGGTTCGTTCGTACGACGATCGTAAAGAAGCACTCCCAAAGCCGAGCGAAGGGCACAAAAAAACCGCCCGGAAGCGGTTGTGAAAAGAAGCGCGCCTGGAGAGATTCGAACTCCCGACCCTCTGATCCGTAGTCAGATGCTCTAATCCGCTGAGCTACAAGCGCATGGGTCCATTTTCACCGCACGGAGGGCCCATCCGTCAATCAACCTGCCATCCGCCGCCCTCCCCCGCCACTCCGCCCATGCCCATCCGCTGGTACGGCCCCGCCAACCCCGAAGACCCCACCTACAGGCACTTCGAGCGGATCGTGAATCTCACGCTCCACGCCGCCTTATTTGCTGCCCTCAACAGCGGCCTGTGGGTCGTGCAGGAACTGCGCCACCCCTGGGACCACCTCAACTGGCTCACCCTCAGCTGGCTGGCGGTGCTGCTGGTGCACATTGGAACGGTGATCGCCCTGCGCCCGAGCCCCGAAGCCAGAAGCCCCGAGCCATCCGACAAACCCTGAGCCATGACCCTCAACGCCGCTGATCTCAAGGAGCTCGAACTGGCCCTGGCCGATCGCCTGTACCTGCAGGTGGCGGGTTGGCATCTCTACCTCGGCGATGCCGGCCTGGCCCAGACTCTGGCCATCGAATGTGCCGGCCGCCTCGACCAGGGGGCTGGCGTGTGCGCGCGTCAGGCGCTTGAAGCGGTGCAGGTGCCCATCGGTGGCGGGCCGACGCGCCTGCCCCTGGCGCGGTTGGTGCCGGCCGGCCAGCTGCGCGATCTCGAAGAGGTGCTGGAGCCGTTTTGCCGATAAGGTTGCGCCACCTGGCGACGGGCTGTGCTGGTCATTGAGGTCACCAACGCCCGCGACGTGGTGCGCCAACGCATGGGTCGCCTGGGCGGGCGCCTGATCGGCAAGGTGGTGGATGCCGAGGCCCAGGTGGAGAAGGCCCTGATCCAGGAACTCGAAACCGCCTTCAAGGAGTTCGGCATCGAAGCCCGCATCTTTTCGGTGGATGGGCCCCAGATGCTGGGCCGTTCGCACCTGGAAATCCCCGTGCAGGTGCGGGCCGAGCGGGAGGTCCGCCTGGATCCTTAGCGCGGCGCGCCAAGCCGCGGAAGCCTGCCGCGCAGCTGGGCCATCAAATCGCTGACCTCAGGCACCCCAGCCCAGCTGGCCAGCAGGCCATAGACCAGCAGCCCCAGGCCTCCGGCAAAGCCGCACTCCAGCAGCCGGCCCCAGAGGTGCTGCGGCCAGGCCACCCCGATCGCCAGAGCCCAGGCCGCCAGTCCCGCCAGCAGAGCTGATCCCAGCAGCAGCAGGCTGTCGCGACCCCACAGCCGCAATGGCAGCCCGCCCAGCCGCCGCTGCAGGGCCAGCAGCAGCCCGCCGCAGGTGATCAGGTTCACCGCCACGGTGGCCAGCACCAAGCCCGGCGCGCCGAAGTTGAGGGCCGGCAGCTGCAGCCCCCAGGGAGTGGGCCCGCCCACCAGCAACCAGTCAAAGATCACGTTCAGGCCGATGCCAGCCACCGAGAAGCGGAAAGGCGTGGTGCCATCGCCCATGGCGTAGAACACCCGCACCAGCACATCCCGCCCCAGATAGGCCGGCATGCCCACGCCGTAGGCCATCAGCAGCCCGCCCACCAGGGCGGCGGCGCTGGCGTTGAAAGCCCCCCGCTCATAGATCAGCGCCACGATCGGACCGGCCAGGGCCACCATCAGCGCCCCCAGGGGCAGCATCGAGGCACTGGAGAGCATCAAGCCCTGGCGGATGCGGCCGATCAGCTCAGGGCGATCGGCCGGAGCCGTGAGCCGGGCGAACACCGGCAGCAGGGGCACCAGCAGGGCGTTGGAGAGCAGGCCCAGGGGCGTCTGCACCAGCAGGTTGGCGTAGCCCAGGCCAGCCGCCGCCCCCACGATTCCCGAGGCGAAGAACAGATCGGTGAACACGTTGATCTGCAACATGCCCGAAGAAAGCGTGGCTGGGCCCATCACCTGCAACACCTCCTGCACGCCGGGGTGCTTCCAGTCCCACACCAGCTGAAACCTGTGCAACCCCTGCTTGGCCAGGGCCGGCAGCTGAATCAGCCACTGGAACACCGCCCCCAGCAGCGTGGTGCCGGCCAGCACGGCGCCGCCCACCATGGCGTATTCGGGCAAGGCGATCGCCGGGCCCAGCTGCCACCACAGGATCCCCAGCCCGGCGATCACCGCCACGCTGGAGAGCAGCGGGCTCACCGAAGGCAACCAAAACTCATCGGCGGCATTCAGCGCCCCGAAACCCAAACCGATCAAACCGGCAAACAAGGCCATCGGCGCCATCCAGCGCAGCTCCAGCACAGCCACCTCGTGGCGCACAGCATCGAGACCCGGGCCCACCAGGGTGATCAGCGGATCGGCAAAAACGAACAGCAGCACGGTGACGCCAATCAGCGCCGCACCCACCAGGGTGTTGATCGCGGCCAGCACGTGGGCACCCTCGGCACGGGGCCGGCGCGCCAGCACGCTCACCATGGCGCTGTGGAAAGGACCATTGATCCCACCCAGCAGGATCAGCAGAAAGCCGGGCAGCACATAGGCGTAGTTGTAGGCGTCGTAAGCAATGCCCACGCCAAAGGCGGCGGCGATCACCTGCTGGCGCACCAAGCCCGCCACCTTGCTGAGGGCGGTGGCCACCGCCACGATCAGGGCAATGCGCCGCAGGGACTTCGCCATCCAGAGGGGCCCTGGGCCCTGGGAGTTGAGCGGCAGTATGGCTGGCTTGCACCGCTGCAACCCAGCCCACCCGCCATGGCCACCCCCGTGCTCAGCCTCGACCCGCTGGTGGAGGGCACCCTGGTGAAGCGGTACAAACGCTTCCTGGCCGATGTGGAGCTGGAGAACGGCGAGGTGGTGACGGCCCACTGCCCCAACACCGGTCCCATGACCGGCGTGCTCCATCCCGGCGGCCGGGTGCGGCTGCGCCATGCCCCCTCGCCGAGCCGCAAGCTGGCCTGGACCTGGGAGCAGGCCGAGGTGCAGGGCGCCGCGGGAGAGCCGATCTGGGTGGGCATCAATACAGCCCTGCCCAACCGGCTGGTGCGGGCCACGATCGAAGCCGGCTGCCTGGAGCCCTGGCTGGGCCCGATCGCAAGCATTCGGGCGGAGGTGCCCTACGGCGAAGGGCGCCGCAGCCGCATCGACCTGCTGCTCACCCCGGCCGATGGCGCCGCCGATCCCCGACCGATCTACCTGGAGGTCAAGAACACCACCTGGACCCATGGCGAGTTGGGCCTGTTCCCCGACACCGTGACCGAGCGGGGCCAGAAACATCTCTTGGAGTTGATGGCCCTGCTGCCCGCGAGCCGGGCCGTGCTGGTGCCCTGCCTGAGCCGCAGCGACGTGACGCGCTTTGCCCCTGGCGACGCGGCCGATCCGCGCTACGGCGTCCTGTTTCGCCAGGCCCTGGACGCCGGCGTGGAGGTGCTGCCCTGCCGTTACTGCTTCACGGCCAGCACGGTGAGCTGGCAGGGGCTGGCCAGCGTGGAACGACAAGGCCCCGCCGGCCGCCCATAGAGTCGGAGCCCCAAGCTCCGGCTGTTGTGGATACCCGCGCCTTCAAACGCTCCCTGCACCACTCGGAGCGCTACAACCGCCGCGGCTTCGGCCTGGGCGACGAGGTGGCCGGCAGCCTGGAGAAGGCGTATCAAAGCGATCTGATCGCCAAACTGCGCGACAACGGCTACACCCTGCAGCGCGGTCGGCTCACCGTGCGGCTGGCCGAAGCCTTTGGCTTCTGCTGGGGGGTGGAGCGAGCCGTGGCCATGGCCTACGAAACCCGCCGCCACTACCCCACCGAGCGGATCTGGATCACCAATGAAATCATCCACAACCCCTCGGTGAACGATCACCTGCGCGAGATGAACGTGCTGTTCATCTCCGTGGAAGACGGCGTGAAGGACTTCTCCGAGGTGGCCAGCGGCGATGTGGTGATCCTGCCGGCCTTCGGCGCCACCGTTCAGGAGATGCAACTGCTCAATGAGCGCGGCTGTCACATCGTCGACACCACCTGCCCCTGGGTCTCCAAGGTGTGGAACACGGTGGAGAAGCACAAGAAGCACGCCTTCACCTCGATCATTCACGGCAAGGTGAAGCACGAGGAAACCCTGGCCACCAGCAGCTTCGCCGGCACCTACCTGGTGGTGCTCGACCTGGCCGAGGCCCAGATGGTGAGCGACTACATCCTCGGCAAGGGGGATCGTGAGGCCTTCATGCAGCGCTTCGCCAAAGCCTGCTCCCCCGGCTTCGATCCCGACCGCGACCTGATCCGGGTGGGGGTGGCCAACCAGACCACCATGCTCAAGAGTGAAACCGAGGAGATTGGCCGCCTGTTCGAGCGCACCATGCTGCAGCGCTTCGGCCCCACCGAGCTCAACGAGCACTTCCTGGCCTTCAACACCATCTGCGACGCCACCCAGGAGCGCCAGGACGCCATCTTCGCCCTGGTGGATGAACCGCTGGATCTGATGGTCGTGATCGGGGGCTACAACTCCTCCAACACCACCCACCTGCAGGAGATCGCCGTCAGCCGGGGCATCCGCTCCTTCCACATCGACACCCCTGAGCGCATCGGGCCCGGCAACCGGATCGAGCACATGCCCCTAGGCGGCGAATTGGAAACTGAGCTGCCCTTCCTGCCCGAGGGCCCGATCCGGGTGGGCATCACCTCCGGAGCCTCCACCCCAGATCGGGTGGTGGAAGACGTCATTGAGCGGCTGATCGAACTCTGCGCCGCGTGAGTCCGGCCCGTGGGTGTCCGGGTGTCACAGCAGGCCCCGAAAGGTCGCTGCAGTGGCTTTACATTGATTAAAGATCGAGCGGATCCGTCTTCGGCGGGTCCATCGCCAGGAGTCGCCGCTGTTGTCTTTGCTGTTGTCGACCGCACCGCTGGACATGGACCTGACTCCGGCCGACGACAGCCCGGCGACGAGAGCCGTGAGCGCGTCCCCGTTGCTGCGCCACAGCGATGATTCCCGGGTGCGGCGCTACGCCAGTGCCTTCGCCGACGTGATGGAAATGCGGGCCAGCGCGCCCGTGGTCGCCCACTACCTGGATCACCACGAGGGCTGGTTCCGTCGCTGCGCTGCGCCGATGACCGTGCAGCCCCTGGGCTGCCAGGGCTACGCCCTGACGCTTGGCACCTTTGGCAACTTCGGCTTTGAAGTGGAGCCCACCATCGGCCTGGAACTGCTGCCCCAGGACCAGGGGCTCTACCGAATCCTCACGGTGCCGAACCACGGCGGCGATCCCGCCCTGGACGGTCTCTACGACGTCGAGTTCAACGCCTCACTGCGCCTCGACGAGGCCGACGATTCTCGGCCGCTGACCCTGGTGCGCTGGGAACTCGACCTCTGCGTCTGGATCCGCCTGCCAGGGGTGATCACCCTGCTGCCCGACGGGCTGGTGCAGTCGAGCGGCGACCACCTGCTGAAGCAGATCGTGCGACAGATCTCCCGGAAACTCACCTGGAAGGTGCAGGAAGACTTTCACGCCAGCCACAACCTCGACTGCCCGCCCCGGCGGTACGCCCAGTTCTGAGGGCTCAGGCGGACTGAAGGCTCAGGCGGGTCTGTTCTCCCAGATCTTGTTGAGGATCTGCAGTCCGCTCACGGCCTGCCAGAGAAACAGGGTCATCATCGCCATATTCAGGCCCACATGGGCCTTGCGGGCAATCAGGTTGCCCTGCTGCATCAACGGGGTGAGCGCCACGGCCAGGGCGATCAGGCAGGTCATGCCGATGCCCACCAGCAGGTGGGGCCCCACAAACAACTTGCCGTTGTTCAGGTAGGTGACGGCCATGCCGCCGAAGGTGCCCAGCACCATCAGCACCAGGATCAGGCTGCCGATCTGGAAATGGCGCTTGGCGAACTGGCCCTTGATCAGGGTCTTGCGGGTTTCAGCGTCGGCGGTGCGGGTTTTCTTGGCCTTGATACCCAGGAACATCCCGTAGCCCGACAGGGCCAGCAGACCACCCATCAGCAGGGGATGGAGAAAGTTGAGGTTGTAAGCGAGCGCTTCAGGCATGGCGTCGGAGGGGGCTGGCGATGGGCACCGGCGATGAAAACCGGGAGCTGGGCAGAGCGGTGTCGGAGCGAAGCTACAGCTCACCCCGCCCACCGGGGGACTTCAGTGGAGGAAATGGCGCTGGCCGGTGACCACCATCGCCAGGCCCAGAGCATTGCAGGCCGCAATCGAGTCGGCATCGCGCACGCTGCCGCCAGGCTGGATCACGGCTTTGATGCCATGGCCTGCGGCCAGGCGCACGGTGTCGTCGAAGGGGAAGAAGCCATCACTGGCCAGCACCGCACCGCGGGCTTTGTCGCCGGCTGCCTCCAGGGCCAGCCGGGCTGAGCCCACCCGGTTCATCTGGCCGGCGCCGATGCCCAGGCTCTGGCCATCCCGGGCCACGGTGATGGCATTGGAGCGCACGTGGCGCACCAGCTTCCAGGCAAAGCGCAGGTCGTTCAATTCCGTGCTGGTGGGCTGGCGCTCGCTCACCACCTGCCAAGCGCTCTCCTCCACCAGTTGGTCGTCGAGTGCCTGCACCAACACACCGCCGAGCAGGCTGCGCAGCTGCCGCCGCGAGGCCCGCGCGATCGCTTCGGGGGCCAGCTCCAGCAGCCGCAGATTGGTGCGGGAAGCCAGCCGCTCCCGGGCCGCAGCATCAAAGCCCGGCGCCACTACGCACTCAAGAAACAGGCTGCCGAGCTGCTCCGCGGCCCCCAGATCCACCGGGCGGTTGAGCGCCACAATGCCGCCAAAGGCCGAGAGCCGATCGGCATCCAGGGCCCGGGTGAGGGCATCGGCGCCATCGCGGCCTGTGGCCACCCCGCAGGGATTGGTGTGCTTGACCACCACGGCGGCCGGCTCGGCTCCAGGGCCGTAGCCAAACTCCCGCACCGTGGCGAGGGCCGCGTCGAGATCGATCAGGTTGTTGTAACTGAGCTCCTTGCCCTGCAATTGGTCAGCGGCGCCCCAGCCGGCAGCGGGCTCGCTGTGCCAGGTGGCCTGTTGATGGGGGTTTTCGCCGTAGCGCAGGCTCTGGCGAGCGGGCAGCTCGAGTCGCAGGGGCGCCGCCCCCTCAGCAGCAGCCGCCTCCTCCGCAGCGTCTGCCTCCAGACGGGCGGCCAGCCAAGTGCTGATCGCCGCGTCGTAACTGGCGGTGTGCTGAAAGGCTTCCAGCGCCAGGCGGCGGCGCAGGGCTGGGGTCAGGGCGCCAGCCCGCAGGGCCTCGAGAAAGGAGCCGTACTGGCTGGGGCTGGTGAGCACCGCCACATCGGCATGGTTCTTGGCGGCCGCCCGCACCATGGCTGGCCCGCCGATGTCGATGTTTTCGATCGCGGTGTCGAACGCCACCGCCGGATCGGCCACGGTCTCGCGGAAGGGGTAGAGGTTGACCACCACCACATCAATCGGGGCGATGCCCTGGGCCGCCAGATCCGCCTGATGGCCGGGCTCAGCCCGCTTGGCCAGGATGCCGCCGTGGATGCGGGGGTGCAGGGTCTTCACCCGTCCCCCCAGAATCTCAGGGGCCCCGGTGTGCTCCGCCACCTTGGTGACGGGCAACCCGGCGGCCTGGAGCGCAGCCGCGGTGCCGCCACTGGAAATCAAGGCGTAGCCGGCCTCCAGCAGCCCCTGGGCCAGGGGCTCCAATCCCTCCTTGTTGGAGACGCTGAGTAGGGCCGTGGGGGCCATGGCTGCCAAGGATGTTGGTCTGGAGCCAACCTACGCAGCAGCAGCACCCGCGCCATGACCGCCCCCAGCAGCCCCGCCAGCGACAACCTGATCCGGCTGGGCCCTCACCAGAGCGAGCGGCGGCTGGTGCTGCTGCACGGCTGGGGCGCCGACGCCGATGACCTGCTCGACCTGGCTGAGCTACTGGTGGAGCCCGCGGTAAGCGTGGTGGCGCTGCGGGCACCCCTGCCCCACCCGGGCGGCAGCGGCCGCCAGTGGTACGACCTGCAGCAGCCGAACTGGCCCCAGCTGCCCGCGGCCCGGACCCATCTGCGCCAACGGCTGGAGCAGCTTGCCTCCGAGGTGCCCCTGGAGCAGACGGTGCTGCTGGGCTTCTCCCAGGGGGCTGCCATGGCCCTGGATGTGAGCACATCCGGAGCAGGTCTGCCCCTGGCCGGACTGATCAGCTGCAGCGGCTATCCCCATCCGGATTGGCAGCCCGGCGCACAGACCATCAAAAAGATCCTGCTCACCCATGGCGAACAGGATCCGGTGGTGCCCTATGGGGCGAGCGAAGCGCTGCAGGAGCAACTGCGCCAAGGTGGAATTGAGACTGACCTGATCGGCTTTGCCGGTGGTCACACCATCGACACCAGCCTGTTTCCAGCCCTGCGCCATTACCTGGCCGGCCAGTGGCCGGCCTGAGGAGATCGCCTGTCAGACGAAGGCGTATTCGTACTCTTCCATTTCCTCCCAGTCATCGGCGGCGAGGGCTTCGATGCCTTCGAACAGAACGTCTTCACCGATGCGATCGACGATCGAACGCAGCGAAGGGAACAGGAAATGATTTTCTTCGGCGTACTGGGCACTGAACAGGCCCTTCTCGCCCCAGAAGAAGCGATCGGTGGTGTGCTCGTTGCGGCGCACGTTGAGGATCGCGGGGGGCACCAGCAGCTCCTCGGCGATGTAGCGGCGGGCCGCTGTGACCGGCTTGTGGGAACCCGTTTCCAGGTTGAAGGTGGGGACATGGGCCAGTACCCGCTGGCCGGCGAGCCGGCGACGGCTGATCCGCTTGCGCTTCTTGGACATTGAGCGGCTCCCGCGGGGGGAGAAGTGAGGGGACGAGGAGAAACCGGAGGGGAACGAACCATGGGAGCGCAAAACATGCGCAGGGTCCGTGACTCAGCCCGCCCAGGCAGCCGGAAAACCGGCAGCACGGACGACGTCCAAACGTTCTGATGCCCGGAAGCGTCAGCCGGCCCAAAAGGTCAGTGACACCGCAACCCGCCCATTCGGGTTGCGAACAACAGAGAGCATGGATCGGCAAAAAGTCGGATCTGTCTCTGCTGTAGCCTCAATTACCGGAAAGGGCAACAAAGGTGTGTGGGCGTCACGACGTTGAGCCGCTGCCCGCTTGCGGACCGCGTCGTATTGGTCGATACCAAAGATCTTAAGACTTTTTCTCGGTTTTCCCACGCCCTCTTGAAATTTTTTCGGCAGGGCGGCGGTTGATTGGCTCAGATGCAAGTCTCCGAAAGGTTTTTGAGCCTGCTTCGCTTTCAGTTGGCCCAGTTCGCCGACCGGGGTGATCTGCAGTCGCTGGTGGTGTACGTCACCCAGCCCGGCAACGGCAGCGCCCCAAGCCTGGTTCCCATTGGCCAGTGGCCCAGCGATGGCCGAGCCCTCCCGGCCGTGGAGGCAAGCAGCCCGCTGCGCTTGCCGGCCGAACAACGGCGCTGGCTGCCGCTGCGTCACCACAACGTGCTGCTGGGGGCCATCCAGGTGGAAACCAGCACGCTGCCGTGGCCCGACACCCTTGGCCAGCGACTGCAGGCCGTAGCCCTGTGTCTCACCGAAGCTCTCTGCCTCGACCTGGAACAACAGCGGCTGCAGCAGACCCTGAAGCAACAGGAGGCGGAGCTGGGCCTGTTGCTTCACCAACTGCGCAACCCCCTGGCCGCCCTGCGCACCTTTGGCCAGCTGTTGCTGCGGCGCCTGGACCAGGACGGCCAGAACCGCCCCCTGGTGGAGGGATTGCTGGCCGAGGAGCGCCAGCTCAACCGCTACGTCGATGCCCTCAGCCAGCTGGGCCGCAGCACGACACCGGTGGTCTCCGGCGAGGCGGCCCAGCCCCTGCTGCTTCCGCCAGGGCTGGTGGGACCGGAGGGCCAACCCCTGCCAGATTGGCTGGAGCCACTGCTGCAGCGGGCCTCCGCCACCGCCGCCCTGCAGGGTCGCCCCTGGCAGCCGCCTGCCCGCATGCCCGACTGGCACGGCGACAGCGGCGCTGTGGCCGAAATCCTGGCCAACCTGCTGGAAAACGCCTTCCGCTACAGCCCCGCCGGCAGCGCCATTGGCCTGCACTGCCAGCCCCTCGCGGGAGGTGCCTGGCAACTGGCGGTCTGGGACGGCGGCGCGCCGATTGTGCCCGAGGAACGGGAGACGATCTTCGAGCGGGGCGTTCGGGGGCGTGATGGTCAGAATCTGCCGGGCACGGGGCTGGGACTGGCCCTGGGCCGAGACCTGGCCCGCAGCCTTGGCGGCGAACTCAACCTGGTGGTACCACCCGCCGCCGTGGCGCCGGAGCTGCCACCGCAGGGCAATGCCTTTTGCCTCAGGCTGCCAGGAGCCGCAGCCCCAGACCACTAAGCAGCAGCGCCAGGCTTTCGGCCCACTCCACGCAGGCGCCGTAACTGTCGCCGCTGTGGCCCCCGAGACGGCGCCCCAGCCAGAGAGGGACCAGCAGCGCCGGCACCAGGCCGATCACCTGCGGAGGGGAGCCGCCAAGCCAACCCCACAGCACCAGCGCCAGCAGCAGCACCAGCAGCGCCGGCGCCAGTTCCGCTGCCAGCCCCCGCCAGTGCTGCCGGTGAAAACCGGCGCTGCCCTGCTTTCGCAGATAGGGGAACCACTGGATGGCCACAAGGGGGGCCACCCGGCCCCAGAAGGCAGCCCAGAGCAGGGCCGGTGGCGCGGCGGCTGCCAGGCACAGCAGACCCGCCGCCCGCAGCAGCAGCAGCACGGCCAGGGCCTGCACCCCTGAAGCGCCCACGCGGCTGTCCGCCATCGCCTCCAGGGCCCGGGGGCCGGCGCCCAGCCCATCAGCGGTGTCCATCGCCCCATCCACGTGCAGGCCACCGGTGAGGTTCAACCCGAGGGCCAGCACCACGGCCACCTGGGCCCCGAGCGGCAACCAGCCCGCCGACAGCCCCCAGAACAGGGCCTGCAGCCCGCCCAGCACCAGACCGATCAGGGGACCAAAGCGGGCGATGCGCTCAAAGCGCAGCGGCACCCCGGGCCAGGCCGGCAGCACGGAATAAAACACCCAGGCCCCCGCCAGATCGGCGAGCCAGCCAGGAATCCACCCAGAGAAAGGCTTCGGCAAGCGACACCTAGCGTCAGAACAGCACCGGTTCGGCGCAATCAGCTTCCCACCCGCCTTTTCCTTCGCCATCACGGCCCGCTGCCAACGCACCCGGGCCCGCTGCGGCTGCTTCCACACGCCCCATGGCGTGGTGACCACGCCCCGGTTCATGCCGGTGGGCACCCTGGCCACGGTGAAGGGGGTCACGGCGGATCAACTGCGCGCCACCGGCGCCCAGATGGTGCTCTCCAACACCTATCACCTGCATCTGCAGCCGGGCGAGGCGATCGTGGCCGACGCCGGCGGCCTGCACCGCTTCATGGGCTGGGACGGCCCGATGCTCACCGATTCCGGCGGCTTCCAGGTGTTCAGCCTGGGCGACATCAACACGATCAACGACCACGGCGTGGTGTTCCGCTCCCCCCGCGACGGGGCCCGGATCGAGCTCACCCCCGAGCGCTCGATGGCGATCCAGATGGCTCTGGGGGCCGACGTGGCCATGGCCTTCGACCAATGCCCGCCCTACCCCGCCAGCGAAGCGGATGTGGCCGCCGCCTGCCGCCGCACCCACAGCTGGCTGGAGCGCTGCATCGCCAGCCACACCAAGCCCGATCAGGCCCTGTTCGGCATCGTGCAGGGCGGCTGCTTCCCCCATCTGCGCCAGGAATCGGCGCGGATGGTGGCCTCACTGGACCTGCCTGGCATCGCCGTGGGCGGCGTGAGCGTGGGCGAGCCCACCGAAGAGATGCACCGGATCGTGCGTCAGCTGGGGCCGCTGCTACCGGAGGAAAAGCCCCACTACCTGATGGGCGTGGGCACCCTGCGGGAGATGGCGATCGCGGTGGCCAATGGTTTCGACTTGTTTGATTGTGTGATCCCCACCCGGCTGGGGCGCCACGGCGCTGCCCTGGTGGGCGGCGAGCGCTGGAACCTCAAGAACGCCCGCTTCCGCCACGACCACACCCCCATGGATGCCAGCTGCCCCTGCCCGGCCTGCCGGAACCACACCCGGGCCTACCTGCACCATCTGATCAAGAGCGAGGAGCTGCTGGGCAAGATCCTGTTGAGCCTGCACAACATCACCCAGCTGGGGCGCTTCAGCAGCGCCATGGGCCGGGCGATCCAGGACGGCTGTTTTGCAGAGGATTTCGCTCCGTGGGACGCCGATTCCCCAGCCGCCCACACGTGGTAGCGTCCGCCTCACGCGCAGTGATTTCCGGGATGGCCGCCTACACCCTGCAGACCCTGGCCCAGCTCCCCGAGGCCTACCAGGCCTTCGGCCCCCTGGTGGACATCCTGCCGATCATCCCCCTGTTTTTCCTGCTGCTGGCCTTCGTGTGGCAGGCCTCTGTGGGTTTCCGCTGAGCGGTGGGTTTCCGCCGAGCCAACGGGCCTTAACCCTGCCGCAGCACCGCCCAGGCAAAGGCCGGCAGAGCCAGCATGCGCCGCCAGCGGCTCGGCTCCTGCACCAAGCGGTACAACCACTCGATCTGTAGAGCTCCCATCCAGGTGGGGGCTCTTTTTTTGACCCCTGCCCAAACGTCAAAGCTGCCGCCCACGCCCATCCAGAGACCACCCCGGCGCCCCGGCAGCTGCTGAATCCAGGTTTCCTGCCGCGGCACGCCGAGGGCCACCAACACCAGATCAGGCCGGGCGCCGACCAGCTGCTGCTCCAGGCCCGGCCAAGCCTCGGTGCTTTGGTAGCCGTGGGCGCTGAGCACCAGCTGCAGCCCGGGGAGCTCCTGGCGCAGGCGGGCGGTGAGCTGCTCCATCACCGCCGGCGAGCCGCCCACCAGGGCCACCCTCCATCCGTGGGCAGCGGCATGGGCCAGCAGGTTGCGGGCCAGCTCAATGCCGGGACTGCGGCGCACCCGGAAACCCTGGCGGCCCAGGGCCCACACCACCCCCGCACCGTCGGGAATCACCAAGGCCGCCGAAGCAACTGCCGCGCCCAGGGCAGGGTCGGCCTTGGCCGCCATCGTCATTTCGGCATTGAGGGTGACGATCTGGCCGCCGCCCCGCTGCCACAGGGCCAGGGCCGCTTCGCCCACGTCGGCGCAGACATCCACCGGAACCCCCAGAACGCTGGTGCGCTGTGGTTCGGTTGCCGTTGCTGCCATAGGGGCGGGGGGGGGTGGGGGTGGAGAATTAGTGGCTGGCATGCCACTGGCACTGGTGCACCCATGGCGCAATCCCTGCCAATCTCGGGGCCAATCACGGGAACGAGCGCCTCAACAGAAGCGATCGGTACCCATCCTGCCGAAGCCTGGGCCGTGCTGCAGGAGCTCGATCAGCAGATCGATCGGGTGGTGCTGAGCCGGCAGCACCCGATCACGGGCCTCCTGCCCGCCAGCACAGCCCACACCGTGCACGGCAATTACGCCGACGCCTGGGTTCGCGACTGCATCTACTCGATTCAATGCGTCTGGGGACTGGCCCTCGCCCATCGCCGGCTGCGGGGACCGAGCCGTCGGGTCTATGAGCTCGAAGGGCGGGTGCTGCAGCTGATGCGCGGCCTGCTCAATGCCATGCTGCGCCAGGCCCCGAAGGTGGAGCGGTTCAAGCACAGCCTGCACCGGCTGCACGCCATCCACGCCAAGTTCGACACAGCCAGCGGTGGCCCCGTGGTGGCCGACGACGGCTGGGGGCATCTGCAGCTCGACGCCACGGCGCTGTTTCTGTTGCAGCTGGCTCAGCTGACCCGCTCGGGGCTGGTGGTGGTGCAGAGCAGCCACGAATGCGACTTCGTGCAAAACCTGGTGTACTACGTGGCTCGCGCCTACCGCGTGGCCGACTACGGCATCTGGGAGCGCGGTGACAAGGGCAACCACGGTCTGCCGGAGCGCAATGCCAGTTCCATCGGCCTGGTGAAGGCGGCCCTGGAAGCCCTCGAAGGCCTTGATCTCTACGGCCCCCACGGCGATGGAAGCTGCTGCCTGGTGATCCCCCACGACGCCATCGTGCGGCTGCGGCGGGCGCTGCGCGGCCTACTGCCGCGCGAGTCGGCCAGCAAGGAGGTGGACAGCGCCTGTCTTTCGGTGATCGGCTACCCCGCCTGGGCGGTGGAAGATCCCCAGCTGGCGGAGCGCACCCGCGCCAAGATCCGCGCCGAGCTAGGCGGCACATACGGCTACAAGCGCTTCCGCCGCGATGGCCACCAGACCGTGGTCGAAGACCACACCCGCCTGCACTACGAGCGGGAGGAGCTGGCCCAGTTCGAGCACATCGAATGCGAGTGGCCCCTGTTCTGGGCCTACGAGCTGGTCACCGCCTGTTGCGAGGAGCGCTGGGATGAGGCCCGTCAGTGGCGGCAGCGCCTGGCGGAGGTGAGCCTGGAGCAGGAGGGGGGAGCGCTGCTTCCCGAGCTCTATCTGGTGCCCGAGAAGGCGATCGAGGCCGAACGGCGCCAGCCGGGCAGCCAGCCCCGGGTGGCCAATCCCAACGTGCCGCTGCTCTGGACCCAGAGCCTCACCTGGCTCGCCGACCTGCTGCTGCACGGGCTGATCAGCCCGGACGACCTCGACCCCATCGGCCGCCGCCGGCCCAGCCCCTTCGGGGCCGACCAGGTGCTGGTGGCCCTGGTGCCGGCCCATGCCGGCATCGCCGCGGCCCTGCAAGCCGCTGGCCTGCCGCTGGCCCACGGCGCTGAGCACGCCACGGCCATACGGATCGGCAGCTCCCAGGAGCTGGCCCAGCGCATGGCCCAGGTGGGCGCCAACCCGGCCCTAGGGCTGAGCGGCCACCCGCCAGTGCGGATGGAAACCATGGCCACGGCCCGGCTCTACCGCCAGGGCGACACCAGGCTGGCCTTCCTGCCGGCCGTGCTGGAGGAGGACACCTTCTACCTCGCCGACGATCCGGAACAACTGGTGGATGCCGTGATAGCCGAGCTGCGGCTGCTGCAGCGCCACTGGCGGGGCAGCGGCGCGCCCTTGCTGCTGATCCCGGTGGCCGAAGGGGCCCTCCAGGCCAACCCGGAGGCCTTTCTGCGGCTAGGGAGGGAGTTACAGACTGGCCTGCTGGACGGCGTGCCGGTGCAACTGGGCAGCCTGACGGACCTGCTGGACCAGGGCAGCTGGGTGGAGCTACCACCCCAGGCGGGCCTGGCAACGCTGCCCCAGCCCCCGGCCCCCACCCTGCTGCGGGCCAGCACCAGCCAGGCGCCGCTGTCGGCCCGCGAAGAGCAGGACCTCGAGCGCCAGGACATCAGCATCGGCGACCTCGCCGAACGGCTCTGGCGCAGTTCCTCTCTGGAAGAGCAGGGCGAAGTGCTCGAACAGCTGGTGCGTCGCCTGGGCCCCGATTCACGCCTGCAGGGGCCCGCCGGCAACCAGCCGGTGCGCCTGCAGGCGCTGCTGGAAGAGGTGTACCGCCGGGCCCTGGCCGAAGCCGACTGGAACGTGGTGCGGCGCGTCGCCGGGGCCCTCGATCTGGTGCATCCCCAGCTGGAGGACGCCCTCACCGACCTGCTGGTGCGCCAGAAGCAGGTGGTGGTGGGGCGCAACTACACCAGCGACTCCCGCATCAGCGAACCCCAGGGCAGCGCCAGCATCGCCGCCATGATCAAGCGCTTCAGCGGTGAAGACGGCCGGGAATGGATGCTGCAGCAGGAGCTGCTGCTCGCCCTCGATGGCCTGGCCCGCCACGAGCCAGCGCTGCTCAGCGGCAGCCTCACCCTGCAACTGGGTCAACTGCTGCTGCTGCTCACCAGTGAACTGGCCACCGAAACCGATCGAAGCCCGATCGATGCCTTTGAGGCCCTCTGCGACCAGCCTCCCCACGCCATCCAACGCCGCCTGCGGGCGGTGCTGGCCGACCTGGAGCACGCCAAGGCCGCCCTGCAGCGCAAGGAGCAATTGCATGTGAGCGGCCGGGTGCGCTGGGACGTGCCCGATCCGCTTGAGGAACTGCCGAAGGAGGGCTGCTGGTTGCAACACCGACTGCGGCTTGGGGCCCTGGGCCGTGTACCCCGCGATTTCTACCCCGGCATCTGGGATCTGCTGCACCACTGCCGCGGCATCGTGATCGGCGACAAACTCGAGAAGCGCAACCGCCTCGACAGTGCGCCGCTGCTGAGCGAAAAGACCCCCGGCGAACGCAACTTCGCCGCCCTCGTCGATCACCTGCTGAGCAAAATCGAAGCCCCCGACTACCGCCAGCTCTGCACCGAAACCCTGATCACCTTGATCGCGTTCGTGGGCGCCAACCCCGAGGTGGTGTTTGACGACGACCTGGTGCTGGACGTGGTGATCGGGCATGCCGTGCGGGTGGGCTGGCAACAACGCCATCCCGACATCGCAGCAGAGCAGTACGGCCTGCACAAGGCGGAAGCCTGGGATGCCTTCTACCTGGCGTCGCCTGGCGACTGCCGCCGCTGGCAACTCGAAGCCCTACGCCAGCTCACCGACCCAGCCAAAGCGACCTAGATCGGCACCTCAAGACTCATGCAGAGGTTGGGCTGCTCCACACACTGCTCGATCAGATCGGCGAGCAGCAGGGCCCGGGAGGCCTGCACACCACCCACCGCAGGAGTGTCCACGCCGCGCACACACTGCAGAAAGTGCTCAAGCTCGGCGTAGAGGGGCTCGATGGACGTGGTGCTCACCTCCTCGATCACGCCATCGGAGCGATACACCAACTCGCCATGGTCGGCGCTCACCGATTCATGGGCACGGCGGTGAATGTGCAGGGTGCGGTTGAGAAAGTCGGTTTCCACCAGGCTGCTCCGGCAGTGGGCCGAGAGGCTGCGGATCTTGCGGTGGGCCATCTTGCTGGCCGTGAGGCTCGCCACCACCCCGTTGGCAAAGGCCAGGGTGGCGTTGACGTAATCGATCGGACCTTCAGCGCTGCGCCCGCCGGCGGCCGCCAACCGAATCACCGGGGCCCCGGCCAGTTCCAGCACCAGATCGATGTCGTGGATCATCAGGTCGAGCACCACCGACACGTCGTTGGCCCGATCGGCGTTGGGACTGTGGCGCCGGGCCTCCAGCACCACCACCTCCTCATTGGCCACCACCTTCACCAACTCGCGGAAGGCGGGGTTGAACCGCTCAATGTGGCCCACCTGCAGCAGCCGCCCGGCCGCTTCGGCCGCCTGGATCAACTCCGAGGCTTCCTCCTGGCTGGCGGCAATCGGCTTCTCGATCAGCACGTGCACGCCCGCCTTGAGGCAGGCCAGGCCCACCCGGTGATGCAGCAGGGTGGGCACGGCAATGCAGACCGCGTCCACCTCCGGCAGCATCGCCTCATAGGACGGGAACCAGCGACAGCCGAACTGCTGGGTCGCCAGCTCACCGCGGACCGCATCCGGGTCGGCCACGCCGACCAACTGGGCATCCTTGATCAGGCTCAGCACCCGGGCGTGGTGCCAGCCCATGTTGCCGATGCCGATGACACCCACGCGCACAGGGTTCATGGCTGGGGCTCACGGCTGGGCGCATTATCAGGGATCGGCTCCGCCACCGGGCGCTCGATCTGCACCCGTTCGATGCGGGGCCCATCCATGGCCAACACCCGAAACTGATGCCCCTTCCAGCGCAGGCCCTCGCCCGGGGCAGGGATGTGCTGGAGACGCTCCAACAGGAAGCCCGCCAGGGTGTGATGGCCTTCCGCCTCGGGCAACTGCAGGCCCAGCTGCCGGTTGAGTTCAAAGATCTCGAGATCACCCGCCACCGACCAGCAGCCCTCGCCCAGTTGCTGCAGATCCTGAGCCGCCTCGAGGGAATCGTCCTCATCTCCAACGATCTCACTGGTGAGGTCGACCACGGTCACCAGGCCCTCGGTGCCGCCGTGCTCGTCCACCACCACCAGCAGGGGCTGACCACTGCGAATCAGCGGCAACAGCTCGGCCAGGGGGGTGCTCTCCTGCACCCGGGCCACCGGGGTGATGTAAGGGGCCAGGGGCGTGTCGGCACTAAGCAGGCCCCGGGCCATCGGATCGGCCAGACGCCGCAGGTCCAGCAGGCCACGCACGTCGTCAAGGGAGCTGCCGATCACCGGAAAGCGGGCATGGGCCGTGTCGTGCACTTCCCGCATCAGCTCCGCAAAGCTCACATCCAGCGGCAGGGTGACCATGCCGGAGCGCGGCACCATCACTTCACGCACCAGGGTGTCGCGCAACGAAAACACCCCCTCCAGGATGTTGCGTTCATCGGGCATCAGACCCGTGACACTGCCGGTTTCAATCAGGGTTTCGAGCTCTCCGGCGGAGAGCACCGGCACCAGCTCATCCCAGTTGCGGGGAAGCCCCAACAGACGCAACAGGGTGCCGCTGAAGCGCTCCAGCAACGACAGCAGCGGGGCCAGGCTACGGATCACGGAATCCAGCAGGGGTGCCAGCCGCAGGGCTGAGACCTCCGGCCGGTGCAACACCCAGGCCTTGGGCAGCAGCCCGCCCAGCACGGTTGCCAGCAACACCAACAGCAGAAAAACGCCCGCATCCAGCCATCCCTGGGGAGCGGTACCCATCCCGTTCTGGCTTCCCAGCCAGACCCCCAAGCGCTCGGCCAGACCGCGCCCCGCCCAACCCAGGGCGACCAGGGCCAGGGCCGCACCCAACTGGGTGGCCACGAGCACCCGCCGCAGCCGATGCTGCAATTTCGCCACGGCCTGGGCCCCGGGCTCGCCAGACTCCTGCAACTGCTGCACCCGGCTTGGCCGCAGGCGAATCAGGGCGAATTCCCCAGCGGCAAAGAACGCCAGCAGGGCCAGCAGGATGGCCAACGCCAGGAGTTGGATCACGGGAAGCCCCACCAGGGGAGCCATCAATGAGCCGAGGATAGAAGCAGCCACCGAATCGGGCTGGCTGTCGGGATGGGTGATGGATGGGGGTCCCGGGGATCGAACCCGGCTAAGGCGAATTATGAGTTCGCTGCATTCACCAGATTGCTAGACCCCCCATGGGCCGAAGCCCGTTCACCCAGACTTACCAGAGGCCCCGCACCGGCGCGCCGTAGCTCGCGCCCCCGTCCTGCCAGCCAGTGCCCTGGGCAGCCGCACCCCCCGAACCACCAGCGCCGGATCCGAGGCTGCCGGAATAGCCATTGGACACATCTCCCGTGCGCCAAGGCATGGGGTCGCTCTGCTGCTCCAGCAGCACCTGATAGGTGTTCTCCACGGCGGTGCCGTCCCAGATGATCGTCTGGTCGGGGAAGCCGAAGCCCATCACCTTGGTTCCATCGCCACCCCCCATGGCAATTCCGAACAAATCGGTGATCTGGTTGGTGAGGCTGACGCCGCGGGCGTAGGGCGCGGTGTAGCTGTAAAACCGCCTCTCCATCAGTTCGGGCGTGGTCTGCACCACGCCGCAGCGGGTCACCTCCACCGGCCCCGTGGCATCGCCACCCCTCGGCCGGCCACCAACCACAGGGGCCTCAAGGGTGGTGGTGCACACCACCGGCCCCGCCCAGGCTGGAGCGATCAGCACAGCAGCCACTGCCGAGCTGGCAGCCGCAGCCCGAATGATCTTGGTGAGAGAGATGTTCGCCATGGATTAAGTCATCCCAGCAGCGGTTGTCGTCATGTTGGCCGCAAACTAGACAACCAATTGCGTCTGCACCAGCTCTTGTCGACCGTTTCCCCGGCTGCCACTTCCCTGGCGGCCTCACCCGCCGAGATGCGGATGGCGCTGCTGCCTCTACTCGCCACCAAGGCCTATCGCCACGGCAGCTTCACCCTGGCGTCGGGACGCACCAGTCACCACTACGTCAACTGCAAGCCCGTCAGCCTCAGCAGCACCGGGCTAGCCCTGCTGGGGGCCTTGATGCTGGAGCAGGTGGAGCCGGAGGCCCGGGCCGTGGCCGGCCTCACCCTCGGGGCCGACCCGCTGGTGAGCGCCGTGGCGATGCGGGCCGCCCTGGGGGGCCGCGGGCTCGATGCCCTGATCGTGCGCAAGGAGGCCAAGGGCCACGGCACCGGCGCCTGGCTGGAGGGTCCGCTGCCGGAACCCGGGAGCGCCATCACCGTTCTGGAGGATGTGGTGACCACCGGCGGCTCCTCGCTCAAGGCCGTGCACCAGCTCCGGGAGGCGGGCTTTCGGGTGGAACGGGTGGTCACGATCGTGGATCGCCAGGAAGGGGGCCTGGAAGCCATGGCCGCCGCCGGCCTGGAGCTGCGCAGCCTGTTTCTGCTGGAGGAGGTGGCCGCTGCCGCTTTGGCCATCGCCGCCAGCCAGGCCGCGTCATGAGCCCCGACCCCTGGAGTTGGCAACCAGCCGGGCCGCGCCGCTGGGAGCAAGCCACCAACCTGATTCGGCTCGGTGGAGCCGACACACGACGCTTCCTGCATGGCCAAACCAGTGCCGCCATCGAAAGCAGCACGCCCGGCAGCTGGATCCCCACCTGCTGCATCACCGCCACCGGCCGCCTGCGGGCCCTGGCCGAAGTGCTGGTGGATGACAGCGGTGCCTGGCTGCTGCTGAGCAGCGGCGATGCCGAATCCGTTTGGCACAGTCTCGACCGGGTGCTGTTCCCCGCCGATCAGGTGCGGCTGGGCCCCGTGACACCAGCGCGCTGGATCACACCGCTGGGTGACGCCCTCGCGGCCCTGCCCCAGGCCCCAGCTGGCCAGTGGCAGGCTCTGGAGAACGGCAGCGGCTGGCTACTGGGCCGGCAGGTGGTGCTGCTGGCGGAGGCCGAGCTGCCCCCGTGGCTAGCCGAGCGCACCCCACTCACCGCCCTGGAGCAGGAGCGCTGGCGCCTCCAGCAGGGCTGGCCGGCTGCCCCAGGGGAAATCAACGACGACACCAACCCCTTTGAAGCGGGGCTGGCCGATCGGGTGAGCCTGAGCAAGGGCTGCTATGTGGGCCAGGAAACCCTGGCCAAGCTCGCCACCTACGACGGGGTCAAACAGCAGCTGCGGCGCTGGCACGGGCCCGCGCCCGAGGGGTCCGCAGCGGCGCCGGCCCAGGGCGCGGCCCTGTTCCGGCTGGAGGGAGCCAACAACGGCTCTTCCGGCACTTCCGGCAGCAGCCGGGCGGGCCAGATCACCTCGGCCCTGGCCCTTGAGGATGGGATGTGGATCGGGTTGGCCCTGGTGCGTCGCCAGGCCCTGCAGGATTCCGAGCTCCGTGCCGGTGAGGGCTCCCAGGCCCCGGCGCTGCACCTATCGAAACCACCGGCCTTCGTGGATCCGCCCGTCGGGGCCGGCCGTCAGGGCTGACGCGTCAGCTCTCCAGCGTCAGTCCTGGGCCAACAACCAGCGCACCACCGCCCAGGTGGCCAGGCTGTCGTCGCGGTTGTAGAGAAAAATCCGCTGCAGCTGGTGGCGACTGGCCTGGCCCCGGCGTCCGGCGTCCCGGTGCCAGTGCCGCCACTGGCGCCACCAGAGCAGGCAGCGGGCCCCATCAACGCCCTTCTGGCTCCAGGCAAAGCCCAGCCAACCAGCCACCGCCTTGAGCCCATAGCTGCTCACCGGCAGCCGCCAGTGGCGGCGCAGTCGGGCATGCACGTCCAGCATCCGCCCGCGCAACTGCTGCACCTCGGCCTCAGTGGCCCCCTGGCGCTGGGCCAGGCGCACCAGTCCAATCACCTCGGTTTCGCCGTAGTGCAGCACCGGCCAACCGGGGTAGCGCACGAGCAACCGCTGCAGGCGCTGCCACAGCCGCTGCTCGCCGTGCTCCTGCAGGGCCAGCAGCGGCTGATACCGGGCCCTGGCCTCGTTCCAACCGCCGGCCCCATCGCGCTCCAGCACCAGGAAGCCGTGCAGGAAATCATCGCGGGCATCGGGATCGGATTCGATGTCGTAGAGCAACACCCCAGGGGCACCGGCGAGCTCAGGCAAGGCCGACCCCTCCCCCAGCGGCTCGGGGATTCCTGAGGCCTGCACCCGGGCCTGGTCCACCAGCTCAGCGGCAATCTCGCGGTGTTGCTCGCCATACACGGAGAGCGCCTCGGCCAGCTGCTCCGGGTCCCGGCCTGCCAGGGCCGCCAGGCTGGTCACCCCCTGCTCCAGCAACATCTCGCGGCGCTTGCCACCGATGCCGCTCACCTCGCTGAGGTGTCCCATCGCTGCGGCCTCCTGATCGCAGAGACCCCGCCAGCTGCACAGGGTGCACTTCTTGCGATCACTCACCAGCGGAGGGGGCGTGGCCGGGTCGAGGTCGGCGGCCAAGCGCTGCAGGCTTTCATCGAGCTGGTGCTGCAGGCCACCACCGAGGGCCAGGCGCTCCCGCTGCAGGACCCGGCCCTCACCCGCCAGCACCAGGCCATGGGGCACCGGCGCCTGCTGGTGCTCGGCCAACAAGCGCCCCCACAGGGCCAGCACCACCCGGGCTTCGCGGGTCAACCGCCGCCCCTGACGGGCCAGCACCGGCCGGTAGGCAAACTCGCCCCAACGGCTCTGGCCCTCAATGCGCTCCAGCAGGGCTGGATGGGATTCGACCTGCAGTCCCTGGGGGCCGCGTCCCCGCAGACGCAAGCCCACCACCCCAGGCGCCCCGTCGGCGCAGGCCGCCTCGCCATGGCCGGGGCGCTGGGGGAGCAGGGTTTGAAAACTGCGCAGCTGGTCGCTCAGGGCCAGGGCGCGGTGGGCATTCCACTGACGCTCTCCTGGCTCGCCAAACCGATCGAGCCAGGCACGACGCCGGCAGCGCAACCAGCTGCGCAGCAGGCGATCGGTCAGGGGAGCTGGCGTCAGGGGCTGCGACGTTGGGGGCTGGGGCGTCAAGGAGAGCATCCACCAGCGCAAACGCTAGGGCTGGAGCGCCGGCGGCACAGCAGAATCGACCCAGCTCGGCGTTTCCGCCCCCATGGCCTCAGCCCCCCTGCCCCTGGCGGCCAGTCCGATCGCCTTCGGCACCGATGGCTGGCGCGGCATCCTCGGGGTCGACATCACCATGGAGCGCCTGCTGCCGGTGGCTGCGGCCTCGGCCCAGGAGCTGGCTCATTCCGCCCCGCAGGGCCTGGAGAGCCGCGAAGTGGTGATCGGCTACGACCGCCGCTTCCTGGCCCCTGAACTGGCCGAAGCGATCTGCAGCGCCGTGCGGGGCTGTGGCCTCGAACCCCTGCTCTGCGACACCCCCACCCCCACACCGGCCTCCAGTTGGGCAGTGGTGCAACGCCAGGCCCTCGGCGCCCTGGTGATCACCGCCAGCCACAACCCACCGGAATGGCTGGGTCTGAAGATCAAGGGCCCCTTCGGCGGCTCGGTGGAGGGCGACTTCACCCACCGCGTCGAAACCCGGCTGGCCGCCGGCGGCATCAGTGTGCCGATTCCGGGTGAGGTGCGGCGGCTTGCGGCCCTGAACGCTTACGTGGCAGGGCTCCAGGCCAAGGTGGACACCGCTGCCCTGGCCGAAGGGCTCGAGCGCCTGGGGCTGACGGTGATCGTCGACCCAATGCACGGCTCGGCGGCCGGGGTGCTGCCGGCCCTGCTGGGCGAGCGGGCCACGGCGAGTGGTGCCATCCGCGAAATTCGGGCGCAGCGGGATCCGTTGTTTGGGGGCAACCCACCCGAACCCCTCGCCCCCTACCTAGGCGAGTTGATCGCCGCGGTGCAGGCCAGCACGGCCGCTGGCCGACCAGCGGTGGGGATCGTGTTCGACGGCGACGGCGACCGCATCGCCGCGGTGGATGAGCGCGGCCGCTTCTGCAGCACCCAGCTGCTGATGCCCCTGTTCATCGACCACCTGGCCCGGGCCCGCCAGCTGCCGGGCTCTGTGGTCAAAACCGTGAGCGGCTCCGACCTGATGCAGCTGGTGGCCGAAGGCCTGGGCCGCCGGGTGCTGGAGAAGCCCGTGGGCTTCAAATACATCGCCGCCGAAATGCTGGCGAGCGAGGTGCTGGTGGGCGGCGAGGAATCAGGCGGTGTGGGCTTCGGCATGCACCTGCCCGAGCGCGATGCACCCTTCGCGGCCCTGCTGCTGATCGAAGCGCTTGTGGAGGGTGGGGTGCCCCTGGGCGAGCGGATCGATGCCCTGCAGCAGCGCTGCGGCGGTGCCGCCGCCTACAACCGGCTCGACCTGCGCTTGCCCGATATGGAAGCCCGGCGGCGACTGGAGGCCAAGCTGGCCGCCGCACCCCCCAGCGCGGTCGCCGGCAGCCCCGTGCTGGAGGTGATCACCACCGATGGCGTGAAGCTGCGCCTGGGCCCCAGCCACTGGCTGATGCTGCGCTTTTCCGGCACCGAGCCGCTGCTGCGCCTCTACTGCGAAGCCCCCAGTGAGGCCCGCGTGGCTGAGGTGCTGGGCTGGGCTCGGGCGCAGGCGGAGGCGGCCTGAGCCATGACCCGTTTGGTGATCGCCAGCGGCAACGCCGGCAAAGTGCGTGAATTCGGCCACTTGCTGGCTGGCCTGGGCCTGGAGATCCAACCCCAGCCCGATGGGCTGGAGGTGGAGGAAACGGGCGCCACCTTTGCCGAGAACGCGCGCCTCAAGGCCAGTGCCGTTGCCAGAGCGAGCGGCGCGTGGGCCCTGGCCGACGACTCCGGTCTCAGCGTCGACGCCCTGGGCGGCGCCCCCGGCGTGCACTCCGCCCGCTACGCCGACAGCGACAGCGCCCGCATTGCCCGGCTGCTGCGCGAACTGGAGCAGGCCCAGGCCAGCAGCAGCAACCCCAGCCGCCAGGCCCATTTCGCCGCCGCCCTGGCCCTGGCCGACCCGAACGGCACCATCCGCCTGGAGGTGGAAGGCCGCTGCCCGGGGGTGATTCTCGAGGCGCCGCGGGGCACGGGAGGATTCGGCTACGACCCGGTGTTCCTGGTGCCGGAAGCAGGCCTCACCTTTGCGGAGATGCCGTCAAACCTCAAAGCCAAGCTGGGCCACCGGGGCCGGGCCTTTGCCCAACTCGAACCGGCCCTGCGACAACTGCTCGGGCGCTGATCAGCCGCCGGGGGCCCAACTGCCGTGCAGGCCGTAGGGAATGGCCAGGGGCAACTCCAGCACCGCCTGTTCGCTCATATCGGCAGCGTTGAGGATGACCAGATCCGTGGCGCAGCGGGCGCCGTTCCACACCGGCACCAGCACCCAACCACTGTCTTCGACAGAGTGCTCTTCGGCAGAGTGCTCTTCGGCGGAGTGCTCTTCGGCAGGGGCAGAGCGGGGCACCATCACCGGCTCCGTAACGAACCCGCGGGGGGCCGCACTCCAGACCAGCCGCTCGCCGGTGTGCAGATCAAGCTTCTCAATGGCCTGCAGGGGATCGTTGCCCCGCTCCCGCTCGGCCACCGCCATCCAGGCAAAACGGGCCTCCAGTCCCTGGCGTGCGGGGTTCACCATGGCGAACTCACAGCAGCGCTGCTCCAGCCACTCGCTCTGCACGGCACCGGTGCGGGGATCAATCCGGCAACGCCGCAGCTGTCCTTCTGGAATCGCACCAAAGTCGATCTCACGAAAATCCACCTCGGGGCCGATCGACGGGAAATCGTCGTAGTAGATCGAATCCACCACCACCTCGCCGGTCGCCGCATCTTCGAAAGCATTGAGGTGGTGAAACACAAACCCCTCGGGTGCTGGCACCAGAACCGGGCTGGCACCGGCATGGTGGCCGCCTTGGCGCGGCACCAACCAAAATTGACCCGCTTCACCGGGCTTGGACGCCAGACATTGGGCCGCACCCTTCTGACCGAGCACGAACGGCAGGGGGTTGAACGCCACAGCGTTCTGCAGGAACACCGCCCAACTGGGGGTGATGGCGAAATCGTGGAGGAAGGCGAAGCCTTTAAAGCTGTGGCGGCTGTCCGCCACTAGATCACCAGCCCGCACGCCACCGGGCTGATCCTCTGTCGCAAACTCCATCAGCCGGATGGTGCTGGTGGGTCCCGCCTTAACGCCAAAGGTGACCATGCGGGGTTCGCCATGGTGCCCGGGATCAAAATGGGGATGGGCGCTGAACGCCTCACCGGGCTTGAGCACCCCGGACAGTCGCGACAGTTCCCGGGTCTCCAGGCTGCGGGGATCGAGGGCATGGGGCTCAGCCGCTTCCCAAAGCGCCAGCAGCTGATCGCCGAGCTGCACCACATGGGTGTTGGCGATGTTCTTGAGCCGCAGATCGAAAGCATTGGGCAGAGGGCCGCCGGGTTTCTGGGTGCCGAACACCCCCCGGTAGACAAACTTGCCGGCATCCTCTTCAGCCAACCAACCTTCGGTGCGAACAAAACGATTGGTCAGATAGGCCTGTCCGGCATCAAACCGAAATGCTGCAATCATCCCGTCGCCATCGAAGGGATGATGCACCCAGCGGCCACCTCGCTCCAAGCGTCCGGGCCCGTTGCGGTAGAGGGTGCCAGCTAGGTCAGCGGGAATGCTGCCCCGCGCTGCAACCAGAGGCACATCCGTGAGTTCAACTCCCACGTTGCGAAAGGCGCTGGACCAGTCGTGACGGGCGTAGGCGGCCTGATGGCCTGTCGGCTGCGGGGAGGTGGTGGTGGTCATCCAGGAGATCCCGCTTCAGCGCTAGCGAATTGAGTCAAAAATAGGTCGGCATAGCATCCACCGCGAGCCAGCAGCTCGGCGTGGCTGCCCGACTCAACAACGCGTCCGGCAGAAATGACGCAGATGCAATCGGCATTCACCACCGTGGATAGACGGTGGGCCACCACCAAAGTGGTGCGATTGGCCATCAGCCGATCCAAGGCCTGCTGCACCACCTGCTCCGAAGCCGAATCGAGCGCGGAAGTGGCTTCATCAAGGAACAGAATAGGTGCGTTTTTGATCAGGGCGCGGGCAACCGCAATCCGCTGGCGCTGACCACCCGACAGCATGGTGCCGTTTTCACCGATCACCGTGGCATAACCATCCGGTAGCTGGGAAATAAAATCGTGGGCATTGGCCGCCCGAGCAGCCTGCTCAATCTGGTCCGCAGAAGCAGTCGCCAACCCATAGGCAATGTTGCTGGCAACCGTATCGTTAAATAGAAACGTGTTCTGGTCCACCACCGAAATCAAGCGGCGCAACGACTGAAGTGATAGATCCCGAAGGTCAACTCCATCAATGCTGATCACCCCCGAACAGGGATCATAAAATCGGCAGAACAGATCGATGATTGTACTTTTACCGCCGCCACTCGAGCCCACCAGTGCCACCGTGCGCCCACAGGGAACCTCCAAATTGAGATCATCAATCACCCGCTCATCGTCATAACCAAAGCACACATGGGCAGCCTTGACTCCTTGCGAGACACCACGCAGCTCACAGGGCTGCGCAGTCTCCTGGGGATCAGGCTGGGTATCCAAAATGCCAAAGAGATCCTTAGCCGCCGAGACACCCTGCTGCAGGGTGGAATTGGAACGGGCAATCCCCTTAAAGGGGGCATAGCACAAGTAGAGAGAAGTGAGGAAGGCGAAGAAGTTACCCGTCGTTCGGGTGCCTGCGATCACATTTTCACCGCCGTATACCAGCACCGCGCTGAACCCCATCGCGCCCAGGATTTCCATCAAGGGCTGATTGGCCAGCTTGGCACGCGTGGTCTTGAGAGCAGCCCGCAACACTGATTGATTTTCCTCATCAAAGCGCTCCAGCTCGTAGGCCTGCATGCCAAAGATTTTGACAACGCGCAACCCAACCACCGACTCCTGCAAAAAGGAGGCCAAACGCGCCAAACTGAGCTGCCCTTGACTGGAGTGGCGCCTTACTTTTTTAGACGAATTGAGAATCGGAGCAATCGCAACAGGAAACAAAATGAATGCAATCAACGACAAGAACCAGTCCTGATAAAAGGCAACGGAAACCAACACGGTCAGGGTTAGGCCGTCCTTGAACACCGATGAAAAGCCATCCACAATTCCGGTTTTGACGAGCGTCACATCGGTGAGAACCCGCGACACCAAAACCGTTGAAGGATTGCGATCCACGTAAGACTGGGGCAGACCGAGAACGCGCTCAGCAAGATCGTGACGCAGATCGGCCGTAATCGACTGACCAACGCATTCGGTGAGATAGGAGCCCAAATACTGGGAAACCGCTCTAAGCAGAATCACCACCACAATCACAACCGGCGCCATATACAGACGGTCGCGATCACTTGACGGCAAAATATCATCAAACAGATAGCGAATCACCAGGGGCACAAAGCCCGTGGAGGCACCATAGAGAAAATTAAAGAACAGGGCCAAAGAAAAGGCTGGCCACAGATGGCGGCGCCCATAGGCCGCCAAACGCGCATAGATTCCCGTCTTCATCGCATCAAATCCACCAACTCCGCAGCCGCTCTGCGAGATGCCCCGGGAGACCCCATCGCAGCCTGCAGCTCCTTCACGGCCTGCTCAAACAACACCCGATCATCCCGAATGCGCTGCACCGACCGGACAATGTTGGCTGCCGTGACATCGCGTTGAATCAGCTCCGGGAAGAGCTGGCGGCCGAGGATCACATTAGGCAAGCCAAGAATGCGCCGGCCAATAACAAGTTTGGCAATCAGATAGGTGAGCAGCGAGAAGCGATAGAGAATCACATGGGGGCAGCCCAGCAAAGCCGCCTCCAGGGTCGCTGTGCCAGAAGCGATCACGCCAGCATCGGCGGCATGCAGCAGGTTGTAGGCATCTGCCTCGATCAAGGGAACAGGCAGCGCCCGGTTGCCACTGACCTGCTCCAGATAGGAGCGATCGATCGTGGAAGCCTTGAGCAGCACCACCTGCCAACCGTCGCGTTTGAGCTGCTGGGCGGCCTGCAGCATCGCAGGCAGCAGCAGCCGCACCTCGGCCCGCCGGCTGCCAGGCATCAACACCAGCAGGGACTGATCGGGCGCGAGGCCATGGCGATGGCGAATCTGCTCGCGGGTGCCGCTGACATGCAGCTCATCCACCAGCGGATGGCCGACATAGCGGGCGAAATCCCGGCCATGGGCATTGAAGATCGCCTCTTCAAACGGGAAGATCACGGCCAGGCGCTCGATCAACCGCTCCATCTTTTTGGCGCGGCCTTTGCCCCACGCCCACACCTGGGGCGCGATGTAGAAAAACACTGGGATGCCGCGCTTCTTGGCTTCCTTGGCCACAAACAGATTGAAGCCCGGGTAATCGATCAACACCACCACATCCGGGCGCTGATGGTCCATCTGGTGCTTGAGCAGCTCCATCACCCGGTGGTGACGGCGCAGGCTGCTGATGATCTCCACCAATCCTGCTGCCGAGAGCAGGCGCACATCCGCCAGGATGTCGATGCCACGGGCGCGCAGGTGATCGCCGCCGACACCGGCAATCTCCACACCAGGCAACTGGCGCTGCAACTCCTGAACCAGAAAACCTCCGTGGAGGTCGCCGGAGGCCTCTCCAGCCACAAGCAAGACCCGCTTCGGGACCACCTCAACCATGGTGCAACCGCCCGGCGAGGGGTGCTAGGCGTCGATCGAGCCAAAGCAGCAACGGCTCGAGGCTGGCCGGCTCAACCCTCAAAGGCACAAGGCTCACGCCATCGCGGAAACGGGGCGGCAATCGTTGCCCATCCTTGACCGTGGTGACCAAGCGGGCGCCATTGGCGTGGGCCAAATCCAACAGGCGCTGCAGATCTGATTCAGCATAGACGTGGTGATCTGGGAAGGATTCCGTGGCCACCACCTGCAGGCCGCAGGCCCGCAGGGCCGCAAAGAATTTCTCCGGCAACCCGATGCCGCAGAAGGCCAGCAGACGGGAGTCCAACAGATGGGCCGGCGGCTCCAGGCAGAAGCGCACCGCAAACCAGGGTTTACCCGCAGGCCAACCGCCTGGTGGGCCAAGCTGCGACGCAGCCGGCGAGGCCACCGGGGCAGCAGACCCGGTGAGCACCAACACATCGGCCCGGGCCAACTGGCGGAGCGGCTCGCGCAGGGGCCCCGCCGGAAACACCCAACGGTTGCCAAGGCCGTGGCGGGCATCCAGCACCGAGACATCAAGATCCCGGGCCAGAGGCCAATGCTGCAGGCCATCGTCGAGCAGGATCAAATCGGCGCCGGCCGCCACGGCCAGCTTGGCGCTCTGACGGCGGTTGGAGCCCACCCACACCACGTCTTCGCCCAGGCTCTGTCGGTATTCGAGGGCCTCATCGCCCACCTCTTCGAAGCGACTGGCGGCGGTGACCAAACACGCCTGGCGGCGCCGGGCTCCGTACCCCCGCAGCAACACCGCCACCCGCCAGCCACGCGCGGCCAGTCCCTCGGCCAGGGCGATCCCGAGCGGCGTCTTGCCCGTTCCCCCCAGGGTGAGATTGCCAATCGAGAGCACCGGCACACCGCACCGCCAGGAGCGGGTGCTGCGGCGGTGCAGCCCGACGGCGGCGCCGTAGAGCCAACCCAGCGGCAACAGCAACCAGGCCTGCCAACCGCGGCGGCTTTGATACCAGAAACGGGGAGTGGTCAGCGGCATCGATCCCGTACCAACGACGCCACCAGCTGGGACGGCCCCCGCAGCTGGGGGCGAACAGGCCGCGGCGCCGACGCAAGCAGTGCCAAGGCCGCCGCCAAGGTCGTTGCCATGTCGGGGTGCTGCTGCAAGCAACCGGCCTCGATCAACGGCTCGATCAGATCGGAAAAATTGGCCATATCAGGGCCACACAACACCGGGCGCCCCAGGGCAACGGGTTCGAGGGGATTCTGGCCGCCGTGGGGCCTGCCCATCGGATGGAAACTGCCGCCCATCACCACCACAGTCGCCGCACGAATCCAGACGCCCATCTCCCCGATCACATCCGCCACCACCACATCCGGGTGGAGCGGGGTCGCTCCTGCCAACAGCTCACTCCACAGGGCCACCGTGAACCCCAAGGCGGCAGCCTGCTCTCGCACCCCGAGGGCCCGCTGGGGATGGCGTGGTGCCAGCAGCAGCGCCACGGGCCGGGCCGCAGCGTCGCAGCCAGCCCACGCCTCCAACCACTGCTGCTCTTCGCCGGGGTGACTGCTGGCCAGCAGCAACACCAGGCGGCCGGCAAAAGCCTGGCGCAATCGGCTCAGATGGACCGCATTAACCGGCAGCGGTTCGGCATCGAGCTTGGTGGATCCCAGGGCACGGGCATCGCAAACACCCAGGCGCCTAAACCGCTCCGCATCAGCCTGCGATTGGGCCAGGCACATCTCCACAGCAGCCAGCAACCACGCGGCATACCAGGGATGGCGGCGGTGGCGCTGATAGGAGCGCTCGCTCATGCGGGCGTTGATCAACAGGAGATGGGGCATCGCCAGCATGAGCTCAGGCCAGAGCTCCGCCTCCGCCAGCACGCCAAGCCGGGGGCGCCAATAGCTGCGAAACAGCAGCATCGCCAGCCAGTGGTCGATGGGCACGTATTGGTGGATCACCCTGGCGGGCAACACCCGGGCCGCGAGGGCCGCCGAGGTGCGCGTCACCGTGGTGACCAACACAACCGGCAGGGGGCCCAGCTGCCGCAAGACCGGCAGCAGGCTGTTGAGCTCGCCGACGCTGGCGCAGTGAAACCACACTAAGGGCCCCGGAGGCCGCCGCCGCGTCGGCCAGCCCAGGCGCTCGACCAGCCGCCGTGGATCCTCCTTGCCCTGCACCAGCCGCATCAGCAACAGGGCCAGCCAGACGGGGGTGAGCGCCAGGGCCAGCAGCCGATAACCGCCAAGCAGCAACCAGCCGCGACCAGTCATGGCGATCCCTCACCGACCAGCGCAGCGGTCGCGTGCAACCGCCCCGCCAACAGGGCCTGCCCCTCCGCCAAGCCCGATGGCGGAAATAGAGGCTCGCCCAACTGCAGCACCACCCGCGCGAAGGGCAGGGGCAACACCGAGCGATCCCAGGAGCGCAGCCGATGGGCGCGGGAACAGAACACCGACACCGGCACGATCGCGCAGCCCGATTGCTGGGCCAAGTGGATCACCCCGCTCTTCACCGACTCCGGCGGCCCCTTGGGCCCGTCCGGTGTGATGCAGACCGACTGGCGCTGCTCCAGCAAGCGCCGCAGCAGGCGGTAGGCCTTGAGGCCGCCGCGGGTCGATGAGCCGGACACCACCGCGAGGCCCCGCAGCCGCACCGCCACCGCAACGATCTGGGCATCCCGATGGGTGCTCAGCAGCACCGCCATAGACCTGCCGCCATAGCTGCGCAACAGCGGCACAAAAAAGGCATGGCGATGCCAGAGGGCGTAAATCACGGCGATGCCCTGCTCCTTGACCAGCCGATCCACCTCGGGATGGGCCTGGATCTGGATCCGTGAGCTGAGGCGAAACACCTCCCCATAGGCATTGAGAAGGAACCCCGCGACCGTGGCCAGGAGCCGATTGTTGAGCAGGGTTCGCTTCTTCGCCAAACCGGTGACCCCAGCGTCTTCGCAGTACCACGCTCCGCAGAGCCGTTCCATCAAAAACCCCCGAAGGCCGCCACAAGACGAGCCAACGGGGGCACCCCTAAACAAACCTGCCCGGACTCAGGCGGAACCGACACCCACGTAGGAGCCGTAGAAGAACAGACCCACCACAAAGATCACAGCCATGCCGCCGGCGGTGGCCACGAGCCACAGGGGCAACACCCCTTCGGTCCAGCGGGAGCGCCAGGCCACAGCCGGGCGACCGTCGGGAAGGCGATCCGGAATCCGGCCGTCAGGCAGGTTGGATTTCTTGCCGCTCATCGGGGGCTCTCCTGGTGACGTGAAGAGGACTTAGTTGAAGAAGTAGCTCGAAAACAGAATGCCGATCGTGAACACGAACAGCAGCCCGAGAAACAAACTGGTGCGGTTGAGTTCAACCGGCAGGTTGTTGGGATTGGGGGAGCGTTGCATGGCTGATGGGGAGTGACCGGCTCAGCGGCGAACGAATTGCATGGCCGCCAGGGCGCCCAGGAAGAAGACCGTGGGGATGCCGAGAGCATGAACCGACAACCACCGGACCGTGAAGATCGGGTAGTTGCGCGGCGTGGTGGAAATGGGTGTCTGGGTCATGGCTTATTGCAGGCGCAGATCAAGCTGGCTCTTGCCCTCATAGCGCTGGCTCACGACTGGAGCCTTGCTTTCTTGGGCCTGGAAGTAGGCATCGGGGCGGGGCGTGCCAAAGGCGTCATAAGCCAGGCCCGTGGACACGAACAGAAAGCCGGCCAAGAAAATGGAGGGCAGGGTGACCGCATGGATCACCCAGTAACGAATGCTCGTGATGATTTCGAAGAACGGGCGTTCTCCTGTTGAGCCGGCAGCCATAGCGACAAGCGTTCAGACCAGAGATCCTAGGGGTCGGGCTTGGGTTGATGGGAGGCGGAAGCGCGCTTGGTTACAGAAGTTGGCGACCGAGCAGGCGGCAGGCCATCGGCCTCAGCCCACCCAGCGCAGCAGGGAGCCCCGCTCGCCCAGCACGAAGCCCTTGCCATCGGGACTGAAGCTGATGCGAGTGAAGTTGGAGGGCTGCTGGGCGCCCACTGGGTCCTTCTGCCAGCTCTTGCCACCGTCGCCGGACACCAGCAGGGTGCCGCTGCCGCCACCGGTCCAGATCGAGCCATCAGGCGCCCAGGCCATGTCGAGGTAGCCGTAGCCGTTGGTGATGGGGATCACGGCCTTGCCCCAGTCCTCCACATTGCTGGCGTCGGGATTGAAACGGATCTGGGCGCCGCGGGCCAGCATCCACAGCGAGCCATCGGGCTGGAAGCCCATCGACTGCAGCCGCTGGCTGCTCATGCGCTGGTGGGGTTGCCAGGTGCCCTGACCGGGATCCCAGGTGGAAAAGAAATTGCCCAGGCTGCTGACGCTCACGTAGCGGCCATCGTTGAAGCGGCGCAGCTCCCGCACGGCACCGGCGGCATCCTCCACCTCGGACTGCCAGTTGGTGCCGCCATCACGGGTTTCATAAACGGCACCAACATTGGTGGCCAGCTCTGCCTGATTGATGCCCAGAGCCGTGATCAGGTAAGGCTCACCGGGCAGCTTGGTGTCGAGAAACAGGCGGCTCCAGTTCTGACCACCGTCGGTGGTGTGGAGCAGCAGCCCGGGCTGACCGGCGATCCAACCCTCGTCGCCGCGGAAGTCGATGCTGATCAGACGGAAGTTTTCCTCCTCCGGCAGATCCAGGGCCCGCTCCTCCCAACTGGCACCGCCGTCGTTGGTTTCCAGAATCAGACGGTTGCTGCCCACCAGGAAGCCATGGCGGTCGTCGGTGAAGGCCACATCGAGAGGGTTGGCCTTGGTGGCCAAGGGCACCGGCTGCCAAGGGCTGGACGCGGCCACGGGCAATCCCGTGGTGACACAACCGGAGAGACCGAAGCCAAGGCCCACCACCAGCACCAGGCTGAGCAGGGGCCGCAGCACGGCCTGGAGCAGACGGGGCAAGGGTGAGCCAGTCATCAGCGCAGGGAGTAGAGGGAGAGGAAGAAGGCGAAAGCCAAAGCAAAGCCCCCGAAGATCAACACATTCTTCTGGCCGGGGGTGAGCCGGTTGACGCCCAGGCCGAAATTGAGGTTCTCCTCGAAGCCACTGGGCTTGTTGCGCGGGCCAATGTCCTTGAAGGCCCCGACCCGACTGCGGCACACCGGGCAGCGGAACGCGATCGGATCCAGCTCCACAAAGGGCGTGCCGGGCTCAATCGCGAGCTTGCGCACCCCTTCAGCCGGGTCATAAACGAAACCGCAGCTGCGGCACTCGAAACGGTGGGTGGCTGGATCAACGTCCAGCTCGGTGGCCGAATCAACTTTGGCCACCGGATCTGGCTCCGCTGCGCCACCGGTTTCGCTCTGGGCCTCGGGTGTGGGCTCGGTTGCGGGCTCGGGTGGGGGCTCAGGCGTGAGCTCAGGTGTGGACGTGGAGCTCATCCCTGGGCCTCAGGTGGTGGGGGCAGTTTATCGACGGGGCTGCGGGCGCGGATGCCAGACTGCGCCACAGCTTGGCCTGGCTCGCGTGTTTGTGCTCTCCGGCTACGACGCCTTTCTGGGCTTCCTGCTGATCTCAGCAGTGGTGCCCGTGTTGGCGTTGGTGGCCAACAAGCTGCTCTCGCCGAAGAGCCGCATGGGCGAGCGGGAGCTCACCTATGAGTCCGGCATGGAGCCGATCGGCGGCGCTTGGATTCAGTTCAACATCCGCTACTACATGTTTGCCCTGGTCTTCGTCATCTTCGACGTTGAGACCGTGTTCCTGTATCCCTGGGCCGTGGCGTTCCACCGGCTCGGCCTGCTGGCCTTCATCGAAGCCCTCGTCTTTATTGCCATCCTGGTGGTGGCGCTGGCCTATGCCTGGCGCAAGGGCGCCCTCGAGTGGAGCTGATCCCGTGACCAACACCCCATCAATCGAAAGCCTCTCCATCGACGCCCTCAAGGATCTGCGCGCTGCCAGCTGCAATCCGGTGGGTGCTCCCACGGTCACCTCGGATCTGTCCGAGAACGTGATCCTCACCACCCTCGACGATCTGCACAACTGGTCTCGGCTCAGCAGCCTCTGGCCGCTGCTCTACGGCACCGCTTGCTGCTTCATCGAATTTGCGGCGCTGCTCGGCTCTCGCTTCGACTTCGACCGCTTCGGCCTGGTGCCGCGCTCCAGCCCGCGCCAAGCCGACCTGCTGATCGTGGCAGGCACCGTGACGATGAAGATGGGGCCAGCCCTGGTGCGTCTCTACGAACAGATGCCGGAGCCCAAGTATGTGATCGCCATGGGGGCCTGCACGATCACCGGCGGCATGTTTTCCGCCGACTCCACCACAGCCGTGCGCGGCGTGGACAAGCTGATCCCGGTGGACCTCTACCTGCCCGGCTGCCCGCCGCGGCCTGAGGCGATCTTCGATGCTGTGATCAAGCTGCGCAAGAAGGTGGGCAATGAGGCCCTGGCCGAGCGTGGCAACGTGCAGCAGATACACCGTTACTGCACCGTCTCCCACCAGATGAAGGCCGTGGCCCCCATCGTTAACGGTCAGTATCTGGCGGCCGAAACCCAGAAGCAGGCCCTGGCGGCTGCCAGCGCCCTGCCCATGCCCGCCCCGGCAACCGCCATCCCTGCCCAAGCCAACGCCTGAGCGCGCCCGCCATGCCTGCAGACACCCCCACCCCCCAGACCGACGCCAGCGACAGCGGAGCGCTTGACAGCCCAACACCGGGCCCCGTGGGCCAGTGGCTGGCCAGCCAGGGTTTTGAGCAGCTGGCCCTCGGCAGCGACCACCTGGGCGTCGAGATGATCGGGGTGGAAGCGGCGTTTCTGCCCGTGATCGCCACCGCCCTCAAAACCCAGGGCTTCGACTACTTGCAATGCCAGGGCGGCTACGACGAAGGGCCGGGCGGCCGGCTGGTGTGCTTCTACCACCTGGTGAAACTGGCAGCCCTGGCCGATCACTCCAGCGCCGGCGTGGTGGCTGCCGATCAAAGCCCTGAAGAGGTGCGGCTCAAGGTGTTCCTGGAGCGCAACGGCGAGCTCACCATTCCCACCCTCTACGGGCTGTTTCGTGGCGCCGACTGGCAGGAACGGGAAACCTTCGACATGTACGGCATCCAATTCGCCGGCCACCCCCACCCCAAGCGCTTGCTGATGCCCGAAGACTGGAAGGGCTTCCCGCTGCGCAAGGACTACGTGCAGCCCGACTTTTACGAAATGCAGGACGCTTACTGAAGGCGTTTGTTCAGGCGCCGCGCTGGTGCTTGCGGAAGAAGCGCATCACCGCCAGGGCAACGCTACGGGGGTCGTGGCGCAGGGTGGCGGTGGGCTTGGCCCCCTGAAGTGGGGCCAGGGTGACGTCGTACCCCTGGCGGCGCAGCTGGCGCGCGTCGCAGGTCACGGGCTCGGCCCCCTGATGGCGGTAGTGGGCCACGAGGGCGGAATCACCCAGATCCTCCTGGGCCAACACCGCCGTGAACAGGCGTTCATCCACGCCGAGGCTGGCGAGCTGGGCCTCGATGGCCCGCACATGCCCCTCCACGTCGAGCCCATCGGTTTCACCGGGTTGGGTCATCAGATTGCAGATGTAGAGGCGGGGGGCCTTGCTGCGGCGGATGGCCTCGACCAATGCGGGCACCAACAGGTTGGGCAGCAGCGAGGTGTAAAGGCTGCCGGGGCCCAGCACGATCAGATCGGCGTTGGCAATGGCCTCCAGGGCCCTGGGCAGGGCTGGGGGCCGCTCCGGGATGCAACCCAACCGCACGATCGGGCTGGCGGCATGGCCAATCTTCGATTCACCTTCAATGCGCTCACCGTTTTCGAGCTCCGCCCAGAGGCGCACGTCGGCATTGGTGGCGGGCACCACCTGCCCCTGCACAGCCAGCACCCGGCTGCTGGCCGTGATCGCCGACTCCAGGTTGCCGGTGATCGCCGTCAATGCCGAGAGAAACAGATTGCCGAAGCTGTGCCCCTCCAGCCCGCTGCCAGCCTTGAAGCGGTATTGGAACAAACGCGTGAGCAGAGGCTCCTCCCTGGCCAGGGCGGCCAGGCAGTTGCGGATGTCGCCGGGCGGCTGCACCCCGAGCTCCCGGCGCAGCACCCCACTGCTGCCTCCGTCATCCGCCACCGTGACGATGGCGGTGAGGTTGCTGCTGTAGCGCTTCAGGCCGCTGAGCAGGGTGGAAAGCCCGGTGCCACCCCCAATCGCCACGATGTTGGGCCCCCGGTTGAGGCGCCGCTGGGCCAGCAGGGCATCCACTAACAAGGTGTCCTTTTCCGGGGCCAGGGCCTGTTGGATCGAGCCAAAACTGCGGCTCTGGCCGAGCCAGATCAAGACGGCGCCAACCAGCAGCACCAGGGGCCCGGTGATTTTGCGGGGCAGCACCCCGGTGACCTGCGCCAGCAGCCACTGAATGCTCGAGAGCATCCAGTAAATCGGCTGCAGATCGGCCCACACCGCCGCACCCAACAGGGCCACCAGCAAGCCCAGGCCGGAAGTGAACACCCAACGCTTCACCACCAACCCGGGCTGCAACCAGCGGGCCGCCCGCCTGGAGCGGCTCATCAGATCCTTCTGGCGCAGATCGCCGCGGCCCAACCAGCCCGGTTTCGGCAGCGGTCGGCGGGAGGGCCGCAATCGGGAGGCTGGAGCGGGGGGGGGCAAAGGGCGAGGGAGGACGCTGCCGCAACTGGCTGAACTTTACGGAGGCTGTTCGCGGGCGCAAAGGGTCAGGATGGGATCCAGCTTTGCCGCGCCACCCCTGGCTTCCTCAGCACCGCTCCAGGCCCCGCCGCTGGCTGTGATGGACAACCTCAGCGTGCGCTGGGGCAGCCGACGGGTGCTGGACGGGGTGAACCTGCAGATCGCGCCGGGAGAACGCCTGGTGGTGGTGGGCCCTTCCGGAGCCGGTAAATCCACGATCCTGCGTCTGCTGGCCGGGTTGCAGTTGCCCAGCAGCGGCGAGCTCAGGCTCTACGGCGTTCCCCAGACCTACCTGCGCCTCGATCAGCGCAACCCTCCGGATGTGCGCCTGGTGTTTCAGAACCCCGCTCTGCTGGGATCCCTGACCGTGCGCGAAAACGTCGGCTTCCTGCTCTACCGCTTCGGCCGCCTCAGCGAGCGGGAGATTCGCAACCGGGTGGGCGCTGCCCTTGACGCCGTGGGGCTGCATGGCACCGAAGAGCAACTGCCCGGGGAGCTCAGCGGCGGCATGCAGAAACGGGTCAGCTTTGCTAGGGCCCTGATCAACGATCCGCGCAAAGCCAGCGATCAGATGCCGCTGCTGTTGTTCGATGAACCCACCGCCGGCCTCGATCCGGTGGCCTGCACCAGGATTGAAGACCTGATCGTTTGCACCACCGATGTGGCCCAGGCCACATCGGTGGTGGTCAGCCATGTGCACAGCACCATCGAACGCTCGGCCGAGCGGGTGGTGCTGCTCTACGACGGACAGTTTCGCTGGAGTGGCACGGTTGAGGACTACCGCCATTGCAGCGATCCTTACGTAGTGCAGTTCAGGAGCGGTAGCCTGCGCGGACCGATGCAGCCGGCGGAGTCCTAGGTCCATGCGCCGCAGTATTCGTGAGGCGATTGTCGGCTTCTCCCTGCTGGCGGCCATTGGCAGTGCCATGGGACTGTCCTTCTGGCTGCGCGGCATCTCCCTGGGACGTCAGAACTGGACCGTGAAGGCCAACTTCGATGAAGCCGCGGGGTTGGCCGAGCGCTCTCCGGTGGTCTATCGAGGGGTGCTGGTAGGCAGCGTGAGGACGGTGCGGGTCACCCCGCAGGCCGTAATTGCCGAGCTGGAAATCAACCATCCCGACCTCAAGCTGGCTCGACCGGCCTTCGCCCAGATCGGCGAGGCTTCCCTCTTGGGCGGGGACGCTCAAGTGTCCTTGATCAGCAGCGGCAAACCGATGCCTCCGAGCGCCCCGAATCCGCGCTCCAAAGACTGCAATCCCAGCCTGGCCCTGTGCAATGGCGCGACCATCACAGGATTGCAGGGGCCGAGTCTCACGAGCGTGACCAGCCTGATGCACAAGCTGCTGGTGGAAGCCGACCAGATGCAGCTGCTGAGCAAGGTGTCGACAGCCACCGGCAGCTTCGAGCGCACCGCCAAGGACACCTCCGCCTTCATGAAGGACGGCCAGGCCCTGGCCCGGGAGCTGGAGGCAACGGTAAAAGCGGCCCACCCCACGATCACCAACCTGAACAGCAGCACGGCCCACCTGCGCCACCTGATCGCAGCCCTCGACAACCCGAAAACCCTGCACGAGCTCCAGTCCACCGTCAGCAATGCCGAGCAGCTCACCGCCAAATGGAATGCCGTGGGCGGTGATGTGACCAAGCTGACCGACGACCCCCGCTTCATGGACGGCATCCGCAGCGTGGCCGTGGGGCTGGGCAAATTCTTCGAAGAGCTCTACCCCGCCCAGACCGGTGCCGCCCGCGACAAAGCGGCACGAGAGAAGGCCACTACACCCCGCTGATCGCCTCCATGGCGATGGCGGCGATGGCCTGATCGCTGGCCTTGGGCAGTTGCACGTATTTGCCACCGGCGGCCTCGGCCAGGTCTTTGCCCATGCCGCTGCCGATGAACTTGCGCTCGGTGTCGATCACCAGCAGCTTGATGCCCAGGGCCCGGTACTTGCTGGCCACCTGCTTCACCTCCTCCTTGAGGTCCACCGGCTCCTCGCCCTCCAGCTGGGGTTGCCCCAGGGAGCGGCTGAGGGGCACGTTGCCGCGGCCATCGGTGATCGCCACCACGACCACCTGGCCCAGATCACCGGTGGCCAGAGCGTTGGCCCCCACGCGGGCGGCCTGGGAAAGGCCGTGGGCCAGGGGTGAACCACCGCCACAGGGCATGGATTCCAGCCGCCGGCGGGCGGCGGTGATCGAACGGGTGGGGGGCAGCAGCACCTCGGCCTGCTCACCGCGGAAGGGGATCAAGGCCACCTCATCACGGTTTTCATAGGCCTCGGTGAGCAACCGGATCACGGCCCCCTTGGCGCTCTGCATGCGGTTGAGGGCCATCGAGCCGCTGGCATCCACCAGGAAGATCACCAGGGCACCAGCCTTGCGCTGCAGCTGCTTGGCCCGCAGGTCGCCGTCCTGGACGATCACGGTGCGGTGCGGTTCGCGCTCACGGCGGGATTTCTGATAAGGCGCCGCAGCCCGAAGCGTGGCATCCACAGCGATGCGCTTCACCGGGCCCCTCGGCAGCATCGGCTTGACGTAGCGGCCGCGCGAATCGCTAAACACCACCGCCCGGCTGCCGCTACCGCCGGTCTTGGCCTTGGCCGAGGAGAACAGCAGCAGGTCGGGGTCGATGGCGATGGCCTCGGGATCCAGCAGGAACTCCTCCGGCACCTGGGGAGGCGCCTGGTCTTCGGGGGTGTCGTCCTCTTGTTCGTCCTCGGTGTCGTCCTGGTCTGATTCGTCCGGATTCTGCTCGTTTTCGGGCGGCTCCGGATCCTCCGGCGGCTGCTCGCCCTGCGGTGGGGGGGGTGGCGGCGGCTCCATCGGCTGATCGGGATCGGGGGGCGGCAGCTGCAGCGCCCGCGGCGCGATCACCAGCCGCACCGCCACCTGGAGGTCGTCGGCCTCGACCCGATCGCGGCCGCTGAGGGCCGCATGGGCCCTGGCCACCCGCACCGCATAGAGCTCACTGCGGTGTCCCTCCACGCCGCCCCGCAGGGCCTCGTTCACCAGGTAGGCCATCTGCTCGCGGGAGATCTGCACATCGGGCAGCCACTGACGCGCCAGCAGCAGCTGGGTGGCCAGGGCATCGGTGTCGTCCTGCCACTTCTGCCGGAAGGCCTGGCTCGATTCGGCCTGGGCCATGGCGCTGCGGGTGATCTCCACCCGCTGATCCAGCTCCAGCACCTGGTTGGCTGACAGCGCGATGGCGAAGCGATCCAGCAGGTGATCGCGCACGGCCCCCTCCTCGGGGTTGTAGGTGGCGATCAGGAGGCAGCGGCAGGGGTGCGACAGGCTCAGGCCCTCCCGCTCGATCCGGTTTTCGCCCGAGCCCACCGCCGCCAGGAGCAGGTTGGTGATGTTGTCGTCGAGCAGGTTGAGCTCGTCCACATAGAGCACGCCCCGGTGGGCTTCCGCCAGCAAGCCCGGCTGGAACACCGCCTGGCCGCTGGCCAGCGAGGCGGTCACATCCACGGAGCCCACCAGCCGGTCTTCGGTGATGCCCAGAGGCACCTGCACGAACGGCGCCGGTACCACTGTGGTGGGCAGCAGGGCGTTGGCATCGGCGCCGGTGGGGTCGGCGCCCAGCTCGGTGAGGCGTGCACAGGTGGCGGCGTCCCAGTCGTCGGGGCGCTGGGGATCGATGTTGAGGGCCGTACCGCCCACATCGAGCACATCGATCGGCGGCAGCAGGGCGTGCAAACCCCTGGCCAGCACCGACTTGCCGGTGCCACGCCCTCCGGCGATCACGACCCCGCCCAGGCCGGGATCGACCGCAGCCAGCAGCAGGGCCAGCTTGAGGGTGCCGTGGCCGGTGATCGCCGCCAGGGGGAAGGCACGGGCCGCGGCATCACTGGTGGTGGGCGATCCGCTTGCAACCGATTCGCTTGCAACCATGGAGGGGCCCAGAGCCGATTCACGTGCGCGCCAGTCTCGCTGATCAGACCGGCGGCGGTGCCACGCCGAGCCTGGCCATCGCCCTCGGCGCCAACCTGCCCAGCCGCTGCGGCAACCCAATCGCCACCCTGATCGCGGTGCGGCCTTTGCTGGAAGCGAGCGTGCGGGGATGGAGCCAGGATCTGCGGCGCCCAGGAGAGACGACTGCCTTCCGCTGGTCTCCGCTGTTTGAAACCCAAGCTGTGGGTGGCCCCCCCGGCCAACCCAACTACGTCAATGCCGTCGTGCTGGTGGAGGGCGCAAGCGTGACTGCCGACGCCGCCCCAGAGGCCACCGCAGATGCTGCCGAGGACCTGCTGGGGCACTTGCAGGAACTGGAGCAACACTTCGGCCGGGAGCGCCAGGAACGCTGGGGACCCCGCAGCCTCGACCTCGACCTGCTCTGGTGGGGGGATCTGCGCTGCCACACCCCCCGCTTGCAGCTGCCCCATCCCCGCTGGCAGGAACGGGACTTCGTGCTGGCCCCACTGGCGGCCCTGGGTGCGGCCCTGGAAGCCACGGCCCCAGGCCCCAACTGCACAGCGATCGCCCTGGCTGGCCGAACCGGCTGGCCCGAGCAGCTGGGAGCCGCTTGGCTCACCAGAACAGACGAGCCCCCAGCCGAAGCAGACCCGCGTCCAGGCTGATCAGCAGCAGGTTCTCCAGCTCGGCCTGGGCCACCAACAGGGCATCCACCCGATCCACAGACCCTGGATCAGCCTGGTAGTGGGCATCTCGAGGACGGGCAGCCCTGCCAGCCCGTTGCAGGTGATTGGGCCACACCGGCAGGTAACCCAGGCCATCGGCCTCCAGCAACTGGGGAAAGCGCTCCAGGGCCACCTCCAAACCCGGCAGCTGACCTGCCCGATGGGCCTCCGCCAACTCAAACCAACTGGCCGCACTCACCACCACCCGCTGGGCGGGATCGCGCAGCACCTCCCGCACGGGCTCCGAAAGCAATCGGGGCGAACACCACCACCACTGCAGCGCATGGGTATCGAGCAGAAAGCCTGAAGCCTGCGGTCGCGGTGTCATGGTCGGTCAACCAGGCGCCGGGCCAGCCTCCAAAGGCATCAACCGCGCCCAGGGCCGGCCGTGCTTGGTGAGCACCACGGTTGCACCCTGGTGGGCCGCATCCGCCAAGCGCGAGAGCTGGGCCTTGGCATCCCGCAGGCTGACTTGAACCAGTACTTCCCTAACCAGTTCATCCCTAACCAGTTCATCCCTAACCAGTTCATCCCTAACCAGTTCATCCCTAACCGGTGCATCCATGGGCTACCAGGAACCGCTTGTTCAGAGTGTTAGCCATGTAGTCACAAGTGTGACCACATTTCAGACAGAGAGAAAGACAGGTCAGATCCGGCTCTGGCCGGGATGGCGCAAGCGTGACCCACCAACACAGGCGGCCAAAGCCATCCCTGCGCGATGCTGATGGTACTGCTGCAGCCACCGCTCGCCCATGGCTCCCCTCCCCGCTCCCGAGCCTGCGCGCCACCTGGAAACCACTGCCGCCCTGGACGCCCGCAAGATCCGCTTTGAGGTCAACCGCGTCGAGCTGCCGATGGGCCTGGTGGGCAGCTTCGGCCTGATCCGCCACCCCGGCGCCTCCCTGGCGGTGCCCATGCTCGAAGACGGCCGCGTGGTGGTGCTGCGCCAATACCGCTTCGCCGTGGCCACCCGCCTGCTGGAATTTCCTGCCGGCACCCTCGATGACGGCGAAGACCCGCTCAGCACCATGCAACGAGAACTCCAGGAGGAGGCCGGCTACAGCGCCAGCCGCTGGGATCCCCTGGGGGCGATGTTGCCCTGCCCGGGCTACTCCGATGAGGTGATTCACCTGTTCCTGGCCCGCGACCTCAGCCCCCTGGCCGAGCCCCCCGCCGGCGACGACGACGAGGACCTGGAGGTGCTGCTGATGGAACCCGGCGAGCTGGATGGGGCCCTGGCCAGCGGCGACGAATATCTGGATGGCAAGAGCGTCACCGCCTGGCTGCGGGCCAAGCAACTGCTGGGGATCTGATGGCTCCGGAGCGCTGGCTGTTCTGGCATCGCCGCGATCTGCGCCTGGCCGACAACCGGGGCCTGGCGGCGGCCGCCGCCGCCACTCCAGCGGTGACGGGGGTGTTCGTGTTGGATCCCGCCATCCTCACGGACCCCAGCATGGCCCCGGCGCGGCTGTGGTTTCTGTCTGAGAGCCTGCGGGAGCTGCAGCAGGCCTGGCAGCAGGCCGGCAGCAGGCTGGTGATCCTGAACGGCGACCCCGCCGAGCTATTACCCCGCCTGGCCGCTGGCCTGGGCGCCGAAGTGGTGGCCTGGAACCGGGACGTGGAGCCGTTCGGGCGCGAGCGCGACCGGCGGGTGGCACGGGCCCTGCAGGCGGATGGCCGCAAGGTGCTTGCCGACTGGGACCAGCTGTTGATCCCCCCCGAGGCCCTTAAAACCGGCAGCGGCGACCCTTACCGGGTCTACGGGCCCTTCTGGCGCAACTGGCGCGGCCAGGTGGAGCAAGCCAGCGCCCTGGGTTCGGCCGCCTCGGGTGGCCTGGATCCCCTGCCGGCGCCGAGCGCCCTGATGGATTGCGAGACCACCCAGCTCAAAGGGCTGCCACTGGTGAGCCCCGAGCTGGAGCACGGCTTCTCCGGCGCCGAACTCTGCCCCTGCCGCCCCGGCGAACACGCTGCCCAGCAGCAGCTCCAGGCCTTCTGCATTGGGGATGGCCGCCAGACTCCCCTGCTGAGCTACGAACCAGGCCGCAACATCCCCGGCGAGGCAGGCACCTCAGGCCTCAGCGCCGCCCTCAAGTTCGGCACGCTCAGCCCGCGCCAGGCCTGGGCCGCCGCCCAGCAGGCCCGTCCGCTGGCCCGCAGCGAGGAGGAGCGCCAGTCGATTCAGGTGTGGGAGCAGGAGCTGGCCTGGCGCGAGTTTTACCAACAGGCGCTGTTTCACTTCCCGGAGTTGGCAGGCGGCCCCTACCGGCCCCAATGGCGCGCCTTCCCCTGGGACAACAACGACGCCTGGTTTGAGGCCTGGCGCGACGGTCTCACCGGGATGCCGATCATCGACGCCGCCATGCGCCAGCTCAACGAAAGCGGCTGGATGCACAACCGCTGCCGCATGATCGTGGCCTCCTTCCTGGTGAAGGACCTGATCTGCGACTGGCGCTGGGGCGAGGCGGCCTTCATGGCACGCCTGGTGGATGGCGACCTGGCCGCCAACAACGGCGGCTGGCAGTGGAGCGCCAGCAGCGGCATGGACCCCAAACCCCTGCGCATCTTCAACCCGGCCACCCAGGCGGCCAAGTTCGATGCTGACGCCAGCTACATCCGCACCTGGCTGCCGGAGCTCAAGCACGTGAGCAGCCGCGACCTGATCAGCGGCGAGATTGCACCGCTGGAACGCCGCGGCTACCCAGCACCCCTGGTGAACCACAAACTCCAGCAGGCCCGCTTCAAGGCCCTCTACGCCACGATCAAGGGCTGAGCCACGACGCTGCGCAGCACCGCGATCACCCGCTGCTGCTGCTCGTCGGTGAGCTCGGGGAAGATCGGCAGGCTGAGCACCTCCGTGCAGAGGCGTTCGGTGATCGGCAGGGATCCCGCGCCATAACCCAGATCGGCGTAGGCCGGCTGACGGTGGATCGGGATGGGGTAGTAAATGATCGTGCTGACGCCGGCATCCTGCAGCTGCTGCTTGAGCCAGTCGCGGCAGCAGGCCTCGGGCAGGCCAAAACTGGCACTATCAGGGGAGGGCACGCAGGCCGCAGAAGCCCCTTCGCAGGCGCGGGCGCCGGGGCATTGGGGCACGCGCAGCACGAACTGGTTCCAGCTGTGGCCGGCGGGTCCGGCTTCCGGCAACGCCACCCCACCCAGGGCCACCAGGTGATCGCGGTAGTGGCGGGCGATGGCGCCGCGGCGCTCCACCCAGCGCGGCAGGTGGGGCAGCTTGACGTTGAGAACGGCAGCCTGGATGGAATCGAGGCGGCTGTTGTAGCCCAGGGCTGTGTGCAGGTAGCGGCGCGGCATGCCATGCACGGCCAGCTCGCGGATGGCCTGGGCCAGGCCGGCATCGCGGCAGGTGACCGCCCCGCCATCGCCGGCGGCGCCGAGGTTCTTGGTGGGGAAAAAGCTGAAGCAGCCGGCATCGCCCCAGCTGCCCACCGGCCGACCGGCCCAGCTGGCCCCGGTGGCCTGGGCGCAATCTTCGATCACCCGGAGGCCATGGCGCTCGGCGATGGCGCACACCCGCTCCATATCCACCGGGCGGCCGAACAGGTGCACCGGCAGCAGCGCCTTGGTAGCGGGGTTGATGGCCGCTTCGAGCTGATCGAGATCGATCAGGTAGCTGCTCTCCTCCACATCCACAAACACCGGCGTGGCGCCCACGGCGCTGATCGCTTCGGCGGTGGCAAAAAAGCTGAACGAGGCCGTGATCACCTCATCCCCGGGGCCGATGCCCAGGCCGCGCAGGGCCAGAATCAGGGCATCGGTGCCGCTGTTGCAGCCGATGGCGTGGGGCACGCCACAGGCCCTGGCGAAGTCATCTTCAAAGCGGCCAATCGTGGCGCCACCGATGTACTGACCACTGCGCAACACCTCCAGAACGGCCTGATCGAGAGCCGCACCCAGCTCATGGATCTGCTCGCTGAGGCTGAACGGAGGCACTTGCATCGGAGCAACTTAAGTCGCCCGCACCACCGGCCCGCGCTCGGGATGCCACTTGATGTTGCAGCCGATGGCCGGCCGCTGCTCCCCAGGCACCGGATCGCCGGCCAGCACGGCGGCGATGGCAGCCCGCAGGTCGCGGCCATTGCAAGGCAGGTCATTGCCAGGTCGGCTGTCGTCCAACTGGCCGCGATAGGCGAGGCGATGGTCGGCGCCAAACAGAAACAGATCGGGCGTGCAGGCGGCCTGAAAAGCCCGGGCCAGGGCCTGGTCGGCGTCGAACAGGTACGGGAAGCTCCAGTGATGGGCAGCGGCCTGAGCCCGCAGACCCTCTGGGCCGTCCTGGGGATGGGTGAGGGTGCTGTTGCTGGAGATGCCGATCAGCTGCAACCCGGAGACGCCCGCGCCTCCCGCGTGCTCGCCCGCCAGCCGGGTCAGCTCCGGCTCGATCTGCTTCACAAACGGACAGTGGGCACAGAGAAACAGCACCAGCACCGGCCGACCCGCCAGCGCCTGAAGATCCAGAGGGCTGCCGCTCACCTGCTGGGTGCTGCCGGCGGCCAGTTCAGAGCGGATCAACTCGAGCGGCAACGGTGTGCCCAGCGGCAGCATCGTGGAGGGGGTGAGGGCCATGATTCCTGCGGCTCCGCCATGTGCCAGCAATTTTGACCCCATTCCGGAGACGTCCTGCCCTTGCCATCGCCCTCGGCGCTGCCCTGCTGAGCGCCTGCGTGCCGGCCCACCGCCACGCGAGCTGGGCGATCTACCCCCTGCAGCGGGTGGTGCCCCACGACGGCCTGGCCGTGGTGAGCCAACCCGATGGCTACGGCCTGCACATCTGGCTCGACACCGACACCCACCAGAGCGGCCGCTGCCAGCCCCGCTGGAGCGTCGATACGGCCCGGCTCTTCAACGGCAACGGCACGGCGCCGTTCAGCTCGGGCCTGGCCCCGCGTCAGGAGTTCTTCGAGGCCGTGGCCCGCGCCGATGTGCACCGCGCCCTGCGCCAGCAGAGCGAAGCCCTCTGCCGTGCGCGGGCACCCCGCAGCAGCTTCAGCTGGGTGGAGCCCCCCCGCAATGCCGGCGAGGTCAAGCCGGAGACCTATCCGCTGCTGGAGGAGCCCGACCTGCTCAGCGATCCCAACGCCGTGCTCGAGCAGGAGGAGCGCCTGCTTCAGTCCGCGCCCACAGCACCGGCTCAGCCCGGCGCCAGTAGCGACTGAAACGGCGTAGATCGACCGGCTCCGGCAACGCCACGAAGGGCTCGGGCTCCAGCACCTGCAGCGGCAGCTGGGCGGCGATCCGATCACACAGCAGGGCGAAACGCGGATCCACGCCAGCGCTGGTCACCACGCCATCGGCCCCATGGCGACGGGCGAAGGCCAGCACCTCCTCGGCCACATCGCCGTGGCGCAGGGTCACCGGCAGCTCCAGCAGGCACTCATACAGAAAGCCCAGGCGCTTGAGGCTGAGGCCCGCCTGGGCGATCAGCTGCCGATCAAACACAAACACCGCCGGCGCCCCCGGATGGGCCAGCAGAGCTGGATTGGCCGGCCCCAGGGCCTCGCCATGAATCCAGAGCACGGGATTCACGGCGCGATCTCCGATTCAGAACCCGATTCGACCGCCAGCAACTGGGCCTGCAGCTGCTCGTAGCTGGCGTCAAACGGGCAGGTGCCGTCTGTGGCGGCAACGCAGGTGCGGCAGTAGCGCCCGGAGCTGAAGCGCTCCAGGTTGTCGCGGTTGAACAGGTAGGGCTTGCTGCTGAAGCTGCTGGCCACCCACTGCCAGCTGAGGTTGTTGCTGGCGGGGTCGCCATCGAGCAGGTGTTGCAGAAACCAACGGGCGCCGGCCTGCCAGCGCACCCGGCGCCAATGCACCACGTAGCTGGCCAGCCACATCCGGGCATGGTTGTGCAGCCAGCCGGTGGCGTGCAGCTCGTGGGCGAAGCCGTCGATGCAGGCCAGGCCGGTGCGGGCCTCGAGCAGGTCGGCCGGCAGCGCGGCGGCGTAGCGCTCGGGGGCATGGCCGGTCTTGAGCGGTTCGCGGTCATGCCAGATGCCATCGCCCAGCTGGCGCCAGAGCCGTTGCCAATAGTCGCGCCAACCCAGCTCATTGATTAATTTTTGGGCCGCTGCCGGAGGCTGGCCGCTGCGCTCCAGCCAGGCAAACACCGCCTCGCGCACCTCCACCAGGCTGAGCACGTCGTGGCGGATCCAGGGCGAGAGGCGCGTTACAGCCCCATCGAGGTGGTTGCGGCTACGGCCATAGGCCAGCGGATCGATGGCGGCGAGCGCCGTTTCAGCCGCCCGGCGCCCACCTGGGATCGGGCTCAACCCGCCAGGGGCCTCAGGAAACAGCTGCCGCAGGGTGGTTTCCAGCTCGGCGCGGCTGGCGAACTGGCGGGGCAGATCCCCGGGTGGGAGAGAATCCCCCGATCGCATCACTTCGGCTCCTGGCCATTTCTCCCATGCTCCTCGATCTGCGCGGCAAGAAGGCCCTGGTCACGGGTATTGCCAACAACAAGTCGATCGCCTGGGGCATCACCCAACAGCTGCATGCCGCCGGCGCAGAGCTGGGCGTCACCTACCTGCCCGATGAGAAGGGCCGCTTCGAAGCCAAGGTGCGCGAACTCACCGCTCCGCTTGCACCCACCCTGTTTGAGCCCCTCAACGTGCAGGAGCCGGCCCAGATCGAGGCCGTGTTCAACCGGGTGAAGCAGCAGTGGGGTTCGATCGATGTGCTGGTGCACTGCCTGGCCTTTGCCGGCAAGGACGAACTGATCGGCGACTACTCCGCCATCAGCCCCGAGGGCTTCGCCCGGGCCCTGGAGGTGAGCGCCTACTCCCTGGCGCCGCTGTGCCGCTGGGCTAAGCCCCTGTTCAACGAAGGAGGCAGCGTGATCACGCTCAGCTATCTGGGGGCTGAGCGGGCCATCCCCAACTACAACGTGATGGGCGTGGCCAAGGCGGCCTTGGAGGCCTCGGTGCGCTACCTGGCCGCCGAGCTAGGCCCCGAGAAGCAGGTGCGCGTCAATGCGATCAGCGCCGGCCCGATCCGCACCCTGGCCAGCAGCGCCATCGGCGGCATCCTCGACATGATCCACAACGTGGAGGCCAAGGCTCCCCTGCAGCGCACGGTCACCCAGGAGGAGGTGGGCAGCACCGCCGCCTTCCTGGCCAGCCCGCTGGCCTCCGGCATCACCGGCCAGGTGATCTACGTGGACGCCGGCTACTGCATCACCGGCATGTGAGGGCTGGGCCTCAGCGCAACGGATTGCGGTAGCGCAGGCCTGGAAAGCGGAGGAAGTCGCTGTCGGCCGAGCAGAGCGTGCAGTTGTGCTCAATGGCCAAGGCGGCCAGATGGGCATCGCTGGTGAGATTGCCGGCCGTTCCAGCCTCCTCGAGCAGCAATCGCAGCACACTCCAATGGCTCGGGCCCGGCTGCAGCTCCGCCACCAGGGCATGCTGCCGCCAGCCCTCAACCAGCTCCAGGGCCTGGACGGCAGTGAGCGGCGATTGCATCAACCGGCTCTGGGTGCTGATCCGCAGCACGGCCAACACCACACTCCAGGGCAGGGCAATCGCTTCATCGCCGTTGAAGCTGGCCTCCAGCCAGGCCTTGGCTTGCTGGTGCTGGGAACTCTCCTGCAGGGCGGCATACAGCCACAGGTTGGTGTCGATCAGGATCACCGGCCCTGCCGCAGTTTCTCGATCAGGAGTTCATCCTCCAGGGCTGCCGCCAGTTGATTGGCCCTGGTGAGATCCACCCCTGGAGCCAGGGCACCGATGGAAAACGTGGGGCAGCGATAGGGCTCCCGCATACCCACCGGAGGCGCGTTGAGACCGGCCTGGAGGACCTCGTTGACCACCTGCTTGAAAGGCCTGCCGCTGTCGAGCGCCTTCTGACGCAGCTGGCGGAGCAGGCGGTCGTCAATGGTGAGCGTGGTGCGCATGGCATCAAAGTGCTTACGCCTAAGACATCATGGCATCAAGATGCTTGGCGGCGAAGGGCCTGGCTTCGGCATGATCGGTACATCTTGCTCAGGCGCCCGCAGGCGCGGTTGTCCCATGCGCACCGGCACCATCCACCGCGTCACCGGCGAAACCGACGTGCGCGTGACGCTGGGGCTCGACGGCAGCGGCCGCTGCACGGTGAACACCGGCGTGCCGTTTCTCGACCACATGCTCCACCAGCTGGCCAGCCACGGCCTGGTGGACCTGGAGATCAGCGCCAGGGGTGACACCCACATCGACGACCACCACACCAACGAAGACGTGGGCATCGCCGTGGGCCAGGCCCTGGCCCAGGCCTTGGGCGACCGGCGCGGCATCCACCGCTTCGGCCACTTCGTGGCGCCCCTCGATGAAGCGCTGGTGCAGGTGGCGCTCGACTGCTCCGGCCGGCCCCACCTCAGCTACGGGCTGCAGATCCCGGCCCAGAAGATCGGCAGCTACGACACGGAGCTGGTGAAGGAGTTCTTCGTGGCCGTGGCCAACAACAGTGGCCTCACCCTGCACATCCGCCAGCTGGATGGGGTGAACTCCCACCACATCGTGGAGGCCTGCTTCAAGGCGTTTGCGCGGGCGCTGCGCCTGGCCGTGGAAGTGGATCCACGCCGCGCCGGCGCCGTGCCGAGCAGCAAAGGCGTGCTGGAGCAGGCAGGGAGCTGAGGAAGGCCACTGCCGGGACCACTAGCCCACTAGCCCGGATCCGACTCCCGCGACCACAGAAACAGCCCCAGCCGCTCGGCATCCGCCATCGTTTGCTCCGCATCGAGCAACAGGGCGCTGCGCGCTTCCCAGGCGATGCCGGCCAGGCCCGCCGCCGCGGCCTTGGCCACGGTGGTGGGACCGATGCCGGGGAGGTCCATGCGCCTGTCCTGGTTGAGCTTGGGGGCCTTGTAGAGCACGCCGGAGCGGCCCGTATCCGGCCGATCGGTGCGCGTGGCCGCCACCCACTCGAGCATGGCGTCCGTGCCCGGCAGGGCTTCGGTGGCCAGGCACAGCCCCTTGGCCACCACCGCTCCCTGCCCCACATCCACCTGGGAGATGGCCTCCACGATGTAAGCGGCGCGCTCCACATCAGCCCGGTCCATGTCGCTGGGCACGGTGCTGGCGTAGAGCCCGGGCTCCGGCAGCAGGTTCGGCGCCACATCCTCGATGCCCACCACCCGCAAACCGTGCTCCTCGATGATCTGGGCCAGGGCCCGCAGGGAGGCGTCATCGCCGTTGCGCAGCGAGGCCAGGATGCGCGGAGCGGCCATCAAGGTGGAACCCTCGAAGCGCAGCAGGTTGAGCGAGCGCGGCCGCACAAACTTGCCCACCATCACGATCTGCTCGATGCCCCGCTGCTGCAGCGACTTGATGAAAGCGATCGAGCGCTCGAAGAAGAATTCCTCCGCCGCTGGTACATCCACCTCCAACCCATGGGGGTAGCAGGCGATGTGGGAGCGGCCCGCCCGGGCGAGGGCCTGCGAGAGCATCCTCGGCAGCGCGCCCTCACCGGCAATGATCGCGAGGGTCGGATCACCCATCAGGGCCGAAACTGCTCCGCGCTCAGTGGTATGGGCAGTCAAAGGCCCAACACCCTGGAGTGGCTGGCTGTGGTGGACAGGTCCTGCGGCGTCATGGCCCCTTCAGGGCAGCCTGCAGCGCCTGGAGCAGGGCCGCGGGGCTGAGCCGCTGATCGGCCTGGGCGCCCTCCTGGTCGCTAGCTGCGGCGCGCAGATCCTTGAGCCCCACCAGGCCATCAGCCGCCTCCTGCTCACCGATCACCGCCGCCCAGCGGGCTCCGGAGCGGTCGGCCCGCTTGAACTGCTTGCCAAAGGCCGCGCCACTGGCATCGCGCTCCACCGCCAAGCCAGCCTGGCGGCAGAGCCGCGCCAGCGCCAGCGCCTGCGTGGTCGCCGCCTCGCCGCGACTCACCACATAAAGATCCAACGCCGGAGCGGCCGCCAGCGGCCGCTCGAGCTGGCTGAGCAGCAGCACCAGCCGCTCCATACCGAGGGCCCAACCGATCGCGGGAGTGACTGGGCCGCCCAGCTGCTGCACCAGGCCGTCGTAACGGCCGCCGCCACACACGGTGGCCTGGGCGCCCAGCTGGCTGCTGGTGATCTCGAAGGCGGTGTGGCTGTAGTAGTCGAGGCCCCGCACCAGGCGGGGGTTGAGCACAAAGGGGATCTCCAAGGCTGCGAGGGCCTGCTGCACGGCGGCGAAGCGGGCCTGGCTGTCGTCGCTGAGGGCTGACGCCAGGCTGGGGGCCTCCGCCAGCAGCGCCTGGGTGCCTGGGTGTTTGGAATCCAGCACCCTCAGGGGGTTGCTGTGGATACGCGCCTGGGAATCGGCATCGAGCAGCTCGCGCCGCTGCTCAAGCCAAGCCACCAGCAGCTCGCGGTAGCGGGCCCGATCCTCAGCGCTGCCGAGGGAATTGAGCTCCAGGGCCAGGCCACCCACGCCCAGCGCGGCCAGCAGATCCCAGGCCACGGCGATGGCCTCCGCATCGCTGCAGGCATCGGCAAAGCCCAGCAGCTCCAGGCCGATCTGGTGGAACTGGCGCTGGCGGCCCGCCTGGGGGCGCTCGTAGCGGAACATCGGCCCGCCATACCAGAGCCGCTGCGGCCCCTGGCTCAGCAGACCGTGCTGGATCGCCGCCCGCACCACCGATGCGGTGCCCTCCGGCCGCAGGGTGCAGCTGCGCTCACCGCGATCGAGAAAGGTGTACATCTCCTTGCCCACCACATCGGTGGCCTCGCCGATGCCGCGGGCAAACAACTCGGTGACCTCCAGCAGCGGCGTGCGGATCTCGGCGATCCCCGCGCGGCGGAACTGCTCCCGGGCCGTGGCTTCCACGTGCTGCCACAGGCCGATCTGCTCCGGCAGCAGATCGACCATGCCACGCAGGCTCTGCAGCGACGCCAAGGCGAAAGGAGCAAGTGGGGTGAGTCTGCCTGCCGGCGCTCAGGAGTAAGTGGCGGCGTTGCTGGCGAGGTACCAGCGGGCGAAGCGCTCCACGCCCACGGCGATCGGCGTCGAAGGCCGAAAACCCACCCAGGCCTCCAAAAGGGCCGTGTCGGCGGCGGTGGCCTCCACATCGCCGGGCTGCATTGGCTGCAGATCCTGGATCGCCGGCCGGCCCAGAGCCTGCTCCAGCAGCTCGATGAAGCGCAGCAGCTCCACCGGCTCGCTGTTGCCGATGTTGAACAGGCGGTGGGGCGCCCAGCTGGTGGCTGGGTCGGGCACCGCGGCATCGAAGGCGGGATTGGCCGTGGCCGGCTTGTCGGCACACGCGATCACCCCGGCCACGATGTCGTCGATGAAGGTGAAATCGCGGCGCATGCGCCCCTGGTTGAACACCCGGATCGGCTCCCCCGCCAGGATCGCCTTGGCAAACAGCATCGGTGCCATGTCGGGCCGGCCCCAGGGGCCGTACACCGTGAAGAAACGCAGGCCGGTGGCGGGCAGCCCGTAGAGGTGGCTGTAGGTGTGGGCCATCAGCTCATTGGCTTTCTTGGTGGCCGCATAGAGGCTCACCGGATGGTTGACCGGCTGATGCTCGGCAAACGGCAGGTTGGTGTTGCCGCCATACACCGAGCTGCTGGAGGCATAGACGAGATGCTCAATGCCGTGGTGCCGGCAGCCCTCGAGGATGTGGCCGAAGCCCACCAGATTGGCCTGGATGTAGGCGGCCGGGTTTTCGATCGAGTAGCGCACCCCTGCCTGGGCCGCCAAGTGAATCACTGTGGTGGGCTTGTGCTGCGCGAAGGCCGATTCCACTGCAGCCCGATCCTCCAGATCGGCTTCGATCAGCGCCAAGGGGGTGCCGGAGGTGCCCGTGGTGGCCGCCGTGGCCTGGAGCTGGGCAATCCGGGCCCGTTTCAGGGCGGGGTCGTAATAGGGATTGAAGTTGTCGAACCCCACCACCCGCTCGCCGCGAGCCAACAAGCGCTCGCACACGGCTGCACCGATGAAGCCGGCAGCACCAGTCAAGAAAATAGTCATGGAAGGGGCTCCGGACCTGCGGGGGGAACGGCCAGCAAGCTCCACGGCGTCCTGTGCCGGATTCTGTACAACCAGTACGGAATCAGGGAGAGCAGCTTGCGGAACGGGGCCTTGGACATTCAGCCGATCGCCTCGCGGAAGTAGGCGATCGTGGGGTCCAGGCCCTGCTCCAGCGGCACCGTGGGCTGCCAGCCCAGCTCCTGCTGGGCCAGCTCGATCACCGGTTGCCGCTGCAGCGGGTCGTCGGCCGGCAGCGGTTCACAGGTCAACGGCAGGTCGGGATTGATGCGGGCGCGAACCAGCTCGGCCAGCTGGCGGATCGTGAACTCTCGCGGGTTGCCGATGTTGATCGGGCCGGTGTGGCTGCCATTCATCAGCCGGATCAAGCCCTCCACCAAGTCATCCACATAGCAAAAACTGCGGGTCTGGCTGCCGTCGCCATAGAGGGTGAGCGGTTCGCCCCGCAACGCCTGCACGATGAAGTTGCTCACCACCCGACCGTCGTCGGGGAGCATGCGCGGGCCATAGGTGTTGAAGATCCGCGCCACGCGAATCTCGGTGCCATGCATGCGCCGGTAGTCGAAGCAGAGCGTTTCGGCAATGCGCTTGCCCTCGTCGTAGCAGCTGCGCAGGCCGATGGTGTTGACGCAGCCCCGGTAGCTCTCGGGCTGGGGATGCACCTCCGGATCGCCATACACCTCGGAAGTGCTGGCGAGCAGCAGCCGGGCACCAACGCGGCGGGCCAGGCCCAGCATGTTGTAGGTGCCCAGGAAGCTGGTTTTGGCGGTCTTGATCGGGTTGAACTGGTAGTGCACCGGAGATGCCGGGCAGGCCAGGTGCCAGATCCGGTCCACCTCCACCTTGATCGGCTCGGTGACGTCGTGGCGGATCAGCTCAAAGCGCGGATGGCCGATCCATTGGGCGATGTTCGCTTTGCGGCCGGTGAAGAAGTTGTCGAGGCAGATCACCTCCTCACCGGCCTGCATGAGGCGATCGACGAGGTGAGAGCCGACGAAGCCGGCGCCGCCGGTGACCAGGTTGCGCGTGATCGAAGCCGGCATCGCTCAGCCCTCCCCCACGGTCCAGACGTTGAGACCCGCCGCCCGGGCGGCGCTGGCGTCCGCCTTAGCCCGGGCATCAAACAGCCAGGCCGGCTGTCGCATCCCCGTCGCCACCGCTGGCCAATCGATCGCTGCGAATTGCTGCCATTCGGTGAGCAGCAGCAGGGCATCGGCTCCGCTGGCCGCCTGCTGCACATCGCTCACCGGGTGCCAGCTCCCCTCGGCTGTGTGATCGCCGGTTGCCGCGCCAGCCGGCTGACCCAGGTCGCGCGCCATCTGCCGCTCGCTCACCTTGGGGTCAATGATCGCCAGTACCGCCCCCTCCTCCAACAGATCCCGGCAGATGCGGATCGCCGGCGATTCGCGCGTGTCGTTGGTGTCGGCCTTGAAGGCAAAGCCCAGCACCCCGATCCGTTTCCCCGTCACCGTGCCAAACAGCTTGTTCACCACCAGCTTGGCGATGCGGTGCTGCTGCCAGGTGTTGAGCAGCACCACCTGCTCCCAGTAGGCCGCCACCTCCTCTAGGCCGTAGTGGCGGCAGAGATACACCAGGTTGAGGATGTCTTTCTGGAAGCAGCTGCCACCAAAACCAGGGCCCGCCTGCAGAAACTTCGCGCCAATACGGCTGTCGGCACCGATCGCTTTGGCCACCTCGCGCACATCGGCACCCGTGGCTTCGCAGATGGCCGCAATGCTGTTGATCGAGCTGATCCGCTGGGCCAGAAAGGCATTGGCCGTGAGCTTGGAGAGCTCGCTGCTCCAGAGGTTGGTGCGCAGGATCTTCTGGGGGGCCACCCACTGGCCATAGATCCCTGCCAGGGCCTCGATCGCCTCGGCATCCTCGCCACCGATCAGCACCCGATCGGGACCCTCCAGATCACCGATCGCCGTGCCCTCCGCCAGAAACTCGGGGTTGGAGAGCACCGCAAAGCTCTTGCCCGCCGGGCCCGCATCCAGGATCGCCTTCACCGCCGCTGCGGTGCGCACGGGCAGGGTGCTCTTCTCCACCACGATCGTGTGACCCCGGGCCGCCTGGGCCACCGTGCGGGCGCTGGCCTCCACCCACTTGAGATCGCTGGCCTGACCAGCGCCCAAACCCTTGGTCTTGGTGGGCGTGTTCACCGACAGGAACACCATGTCGGCCGCGGCGATCGCCGCCTCCACCGCCGTGGAGAAGTGCAGATTGCGGCCACGGCAGCGGCCCACCACCGCATCCAGACCCGGCTCGTAGACCGGCAGCTGGCTGAGATCGGGATCGTTCCAGGCGGCGATGCGCTCGGCATTGAGATCCACCACGCTCACCTGGATCTGCGGGCAACGATCAGCAATCACCGCCATCGTCGGACCGCCCACATAGCCCGCGCCGATACAGCAAATGCTGCGAATGGTTGATGACGCCATGGAACGCGGCAGGCCGATAGCGAGAGACTATCCCTGAAGCACGGGATGCCCCGCTTGGCCCAACTGCTGATCACGGGAGGCGCCGGCTTCATCGGTAGCCACACCGCCCTGGTGCTGCTGGAGGCCGGCCACAGCCTGGTGGTACTCGACAAATTTACCAACAGCTCCCCAGAAGCGCTGCGGCGGGTGCAGCAGCTGGCCGGCCCTGAGGCAGCCGGCCGGCTCACGGTGGTGGAGGGCGACATCCGTTCCACTGGGGATTTGGAGCGGGCCTTCGCCGCCGCCCCCGGCGACCAGCCCATCGCGGCTGTGATCCACTTCGCCGGGCTCAAGGCGGTGGGGGAATCGGTGCGCGAACCGCTGCGCTATTGGGATGTGAACCTGGCGGGCTCGCGGCAATTGCTGGCGACCATGCAGGCCCGCGGCTGCCGCACCCTGGTGTTCAGCAGCAGCGCCACTCTCTATGGCTACCCCGAGGCGGTGCCGATCCCGGAGACAGCGCCGATTCAGCCGATCAATCCCTACGGCCACAGCAAAGCCGCCGTGGAGCAGCTGCTGGCCGATCTGGCCGCCAGTGAGCCCGGCTGGCGCATCGCCCGGCTGCGCTACTTCAACCCCGTCGGAGCCCACCCCAGCGGGCGGATCGGCGAAGACCCCAGCGGCATCCCCAACAACCTGTTCCCATTCGTGAGCCAGGTGGCGGTGGGGCGGCGCGAGCGGCTGCAGGTGTTCGGCGGCGATTGGCCCACCCCCGATGGCAGCGGCATCCGCGACTACATCCACGTGATGGACCTGGCCGACGGCCACCGGGCCGCCCTCGATGTGCTGCTGGCGGAGCCACCCCAGCTGCTCACCCTCAACCTGGGCAGCGGGGTGGGTCACTCCGTGCTGGAGGTGGTACACGCCTTCGAAGCGGCCAGTGGCCGCCCGGTGCCCTACAGCGTGGTGCCGCGGCGTGATGGCGACGCCGCCAGCACGGTGGCCGATCCGGCCCTGGCCGCCGAGCGGCTTGGGTGGCGCACCCGCCGCAGCCTGTCCGACATGTGCCGCGACGGCTGGTGCTGGCAGCAGGCCAACCCCCAGGGCTATGGCGGCTGATGCCCGACTGGTGCTGGCCGGTGGCGGCCATAGCCATGCGCTGCTGCTGCGAATGTGGGGCATGGCCAGGCGCCGGCCCAGTCTGCGCCCACCAGCCCAGATCACGCTGGTGAGTCGGTGCAGCACCGCCCTGTATTCGGGCATGGTGCCGGGGCTGGTGGCCGGCCTCTACGACACCCAGGCCTGCAGCATCGACCTGCGTCGCCTCTGCCGGCTGGCCAAGGTGACCTTCGTGCAGGCAGAGATCACGGGCCTCGATGTCCAGGCACGGGAGCTGCAGCTGGAGGGCCGGCCCAGCCTGCGCTGGGACTGGCTCAGCCTCGATGTGGGGGCGGAAACCGTCGACAGCGAGCACGCGGCGGTGGCCGTCAAGCCCCTGGAGCCCTTCCTGCAGTGGTGCGCCCAGCAGGAGCAGGGCTCTCTGCGCATCCGGGGCGGTGGCGCGGCGGCCGTGGAGGTGGCCTTGGCCCTGCGGGGCCGGGGGCTGCAACCCGAGCTGCTGTTGCGGGGGCACGCCTTGCATCTGGGCTCGGCAGCGGCCAACCGGCTCGGCGAACGGCTGCTCCAGGGCGCAGGCATCACCGTTGAGACGAACAGCCCCGCAGGTGCGGCGGCCGACCTGGCCTGCACCGGCAGCCGCGGGCCCCGTTGGCTGGCCGCCAGTGGACTGCCCTGCGACGCCCATGGGCGGCTGCTCACCGAAGCGAGCCTGCGGGTGCAGGGCCACCCCAGGCTGTTTGCCAGCGGCGACTGCGGCGTCATCACAGGCCACCCACGCCCTCCCGCCGGCGTCTGGGCCGTGCGCTGCGCCCCGACCCTGGCCCGCAACCTGGCCGCCGCAGTGGCGGGTCGGCCGCTGCGGCCCTGGCGGCCCCAGCGCTGGGCCCTGCAACTGCTGGGGGATGGCGGCAGCCTGATGCGGCAGCCCCAAGCCGTGGCCTTCTGGGGCCCCTGGGCCTTCGGGCCGAGCCCCCTGCTCTGGCGCTGGAAGCACCACCTCGATCAGCAGTTCATGGCTCGCTTCAGCCGCCTGAAGGCCATGGATCGCAACGGGGCCGAGCCGATGGCCTGCCGGGGCTGCGCCGCCAAGCTGGCCGCCAGCCCACTGCAGGACGCCCTGGCACGCAACAGCCTGGGCGGCGGCACACCGGCGAGCGCCGAAGACGCCGCCGTGATCGGCCCCACGCCGGATGGGACGCTGCTGCTGCAGAGCGTGGATGGCTTCCCGGCCCTGGTGGCTGACGCCTGGCTCAATGCCCGGCTCACCACCCTGCACGCCTGCAGCGACCTCTGGGCCTGCGGCGCCCGGGTGGAGAGCGTGCAGGCGGTGGTCACCCTGCCCGAGCTGGCGGCTCCAGTGCAGGCCGACCTGCTCAGCGACACCCTGGCGGGGATCCAATCGGTGCTGGCGCCGCTGGGGGCCCGGCTGATCGGCGGCCACACCCTGGAGGCCCGCGACACCCAAAACCAGCCAGAGCCCGCAGGGGGTGGTCTGAGCCTGGTGCTGAGCGTGAATGGCCGCACTGGCGCCGGTGAACCCTGGGGCAAGGGGCCGTTGCGCCCGGGCGATGGCCTGCTGCTGAGCCGGCCGATCGGCAGCGGCGTGCTGTTTGCCGCCGCCATGGCCGGGGCCGCCGCGCCCCAGTGGATCGACGCCGCCCTGCTCCAGATGCAGCAGAGCCAGGCGGCCCTGGTGGAGCTCCTGGCCCGCCACGGCTGCCGGGCCTGCACCGACGTGACCGGCTTCGGGCTGCTGGGCCACCTGGGCGAGATGCTGGCCGCCAGCCCCGACCCCTGCCGCGCGACGCTGAAGGCTGCCGCGATCCCAGCCCTGCCCGGGGCGCTGCAGCTGCTGGAGCAGGGCTGGGCCAGCAGCCTGGCCCCCTCCAACGCCAGCGCCCTGGCCCTATTGGGGGAACGGGTGCAGCTGCAGGGAATAGCCAGCGCGGCGCAGCAGGGCTTGTTGATCGATCCCCAGACCTGCGGCCCCCTCCTGGCAGCGATTCCCGCCGATCAATGCCAGGCCGCCCTCAGGGCGCTGCAGCAGGCGGGCTTCCCCCAGGCCGCCGTGATCGGCCAGGTGCACACCTGAGCACCGCCACAGCGACCCGGCAGGGAGAATGGCTTCACTGCTGATCCCCGCCTGTTGTCTGCCCTCACCCGCTGCCTGGAGGAAGAGGCTGCTGCCATTGCCGCCGTCGCCCAGCGCCTCAGCAGCGAGCAGGTGGAAGCCGCCCTGGAGCTGCTGGAGGGCTGCCGGCAGCGCCGCGCCAAGCTGGTGCTGACGGGGGTGGGCAAAAGCGGCATCGTTGCCCGCAAGATCGCCGCCACCTTCTCCTCGATCGGCCTGACGGCCGTGTTTCTCAACCCGGTCGACGCCCTGCATGGCGACCTGGGCATCGTCGCCTCCGACGACGTGGCCCTGCTGCTCTCCAACAGCGGCGAAACCGAAGAGCTGCTGGCCATCCTTCCTCACCTGCGCCGCCGCGGCACCGCCCGCATCGCCCTGGTGGGTCGCCTGGCGTCCAGCCTGGCGCTGGGCTGCGACGTGGTGCTCGATGGGGCGGTGGATCGGGAGGTGTGCCCGCTGAACCTGGCCCCCACCGCCAGCACGGCGGTGGCGATGGCGATCGGGGATGCCCTGGCGGCGGTGTGGATGGAGCGGGCTGGCATCTCGCCGGAAGACTTCGCCATCAACCATCCCGCCGGCTCCCTCGGCCGCCAGCTCACCCTCACCGTGGCCGATCTGATGGTGCCGGCCAGCGATCTGGCGGGCCTCTCACCCGAAGCCCCCCTAGCGGAGGTGATCGGCCGGCTCACCGAGGGCAGCAACGGCAAGGGCAGCCTTGGCGCCGCCTGGGTGCAGGCGGCTCACAACCCCGCCGAGCTGGCCGGGCTGATCACCGATGGCGATCTTCGCCGCACCCTGCAACGCCATGCTCCCGAGCACTGGGCTGCCCTGCGAGCCGGCGCCATGGCGACCGCCAACCCGATCACGGTGGCGCCAAACACCCTGGCCATCGCGGCGCTGGAGCTGATGGAGCGCAATCCCCGCCAGGCGATTTCGGTGCTGCCGGTGGTGGATCCAACCCGGCCCCGCCAGCTGCTGGGTCTGCTGCGGCTGCACGATCTGGTGCAGGCTGGGTTCACCACCAGCACCGCCGCTGAGCGCCCATGACGGCCATCCCCTTCACCCTGATCGCCGGCCCCTGCGTGATCGAAAGTCGCGATCTGGTGCTGCAGGTGGCCGAGCAGGTGAAAGCGATCACCGATCGCCTCGGCATCCGCTACGTGTTTAAGGCCAGCTTCGACAAGGCCAACCGCAGCTCCGGCAAATCGTTTCGCGGGCCCGGCCCCGAGGAGGGCCTGGCGATCCTGCAGGAGGTGGGGCAGACCTTCGGCCTGCCGGTGCTCACCGACATCCACGAAAGCCACCAGGCCGCCGCCGCCGCCCAGGCGGTGGACGTGCTGCAGATCCCGGCCTTTCTCTGCCGCCAGACCGACCTGCTGGAGGCCGCGGCCAAGGCCGTGGCCGGCACCAACAAGGTGGTGAATGTGAAAAAGGGGCAATTCCTGGCGCCCTGGGACATGGTCCAGGTGGTGAACAAGCTCACCGAATGCGGGCTGGATCCCGCCAGCGGCCACCTCTGGCTCACCGAGCGTGGCAGCAGCTTTGGCTACAACACCCTGGTGGTGGATTACCGCGGCATCCCCCAGATGCAGGCCCTGGGTTGCCCGGTGATCTTCGATGCCACCCACGCGGTGCAGCAGCCCGGCGGCCAGGGCACCACCTCGGGCGGCCAGCGGGAATTCGTGGCACCCCTCGCCAGAGCAGCGGTTGCGGTGGGCGTGGATGGCTTGTTCCTGGAGGTGCATCCCAACCCGGACAAAGCCCTCAGCGACGGACCCAACATGGTGCCGCTGCATCGCCTGGAGGCCCTGCTGCGCCAGCTGCTGGCCATCCGCGCAGCGGTGGCCGATGGCCTGGCGGTGAGCACGCTGTGAGCCGGCTTGGTTTGCGGTTTCGCCTGCAACGGCGCCTGCTCAGCCCCCGCCTGCGCCAGATCCAACTGCTGGTGTGCGATGTGGATGGCGTGCTCACCGACGGGGGGCTGCACTACGACGAGCAGGGCCGGGTGGTGAAGCGCTTCGACGTGCGCGACGGCCTGGCGATCCGGATGCTGCAGCGGGCTGGCATCGAGGTGGCCTTTCTCAGTGGCGGCCGCAGCGGTGCGATCGAGCAGCGGGCCCGGCACCTGCAGGTGAGCCACTGCCTGGTGGGGGTGGGCGACAAACTCAGCGCCCTGCGCCAACTCCAGGCCACGCTTCAGCTGGAGCGGGAGCACACCGCCTTCATCGGCGACGACCTCAACGACCTCACGGTGCGCCCCGCCACAGGCCTGCTGATCAGCCCCGCCGATGGGGCCGCGGGCCTGCGGCGCCAGGCCGACTGGGTGCTGCGGTGCCGGGGGGGCGATGGCGCCGTGCGCGAGCTGGCGGAGTCGCTGCTGCAGCAGCGGGGGCTGTGGCGAGAGCTCAACCGGGAGGGCTGGCGGGACGGCAACGCCTAAGGCGCCAGGGCCCGGGCCTGCTCCAGCTGCTCCGGGGTGTCCACCGAGAGGCAGTCCTGATCCACCGCGAAGGTGAGCAGGGGAATGCCGGCATCGATCAGCCGCAGCTGCTCCAGTTTCTCCAGCTGCTCGAGGGGGGAGACGGGCAGCGCCGTCCAGCTGGCCAGCACATCGGCCCGGTAGCCGTAGAGGCCCACATGGCCCCAGTAGGTGGTGTGGTCGGCCCACTGCTCCGGCGGCACGCCGCGCAGGTGGGGCAGAGCACTGCGGGAGAAGGTGATGGCCCGGCCGTCACGGGCCCGCAACACCTTCACCACGTTGGGATCGTGCAGCTTGTCGGCCGTGAGCGGATACACCGGCGTCAGCACCGGCGGCCGCTGCAGCGCCACAAACTGAGCCACCATCGCCTCAATGATCCCTGGATCCAGCAGGGGCTGATCCCCCTGCACATTGATCACCAGCGTGTCCGAGAGCGCAGGGTCCAAAGACCAACCACCCGCGGCGGCCACCAACTCCTTCACCACACTGGCCAGGCGCTCACTGCCCGAGCTGCAATCCGGGGAGGTCATCAGCACCGGAAACCCCCAGGCTTCGGCGTCAGCGCGCACCTGATCACTGTCGGTGCACACCACCACCGCCGCCACGCCCTTGGCCTGGCTGCAGCGCTCGAGCACGTGCTGGAGCATCGGTTTGCCGGCGATGTCGGCCAGCACCTTGCCCGGCAGCCGCGCTGATGCCAGGCGGGCCGGCACGGCCACCACAACGCAAGGATCACGCACCGGATCGGTCATGTATTCACGCTAAAGCCGCTCCAGCCGCAGCCGCTCGGCCCGCAGCTCCCGCAGCTTCTGGCCCAGCTCAGGCCCTGGCCGCAGGCCAGCTGCCAACAGGTCTGCGGCGGTCGACGCGGCCTTGACCTGGCGCCAACGCAGCCACCAGCGCAGCAGGGGTCGGCGCGGGCCGATGCCGCAGGCAAGGGCCAGGGCCACCGCGTCAGGGCTGCAGCCCGGGGCCTCCAGCAGGGCACACCAGTGTTCTGCCAACACCGGCAGGTCCTCCCCCTGCCGCTCCTGCAGCCGGCGCCGCAGCTCCAGCCACTGCACCAGCAACCGATGCTGGCGATGGGGCAGCTGCAGCCGCTCCGCTAGCGCCAGCGGATCGCGTGCAGCGGCCACCAGTGCCGCCAGCGGAGGCAGCCCCAGCCGCTCGGCCCAGCGCAGCCGCCGCGGCCACGTCCCATCGGCCTGCAGGGCCGGATCCAGCAACGCCAGCGCGCCCCAGCGCTGCAAGGCCGTGAGCGCCGCCAACCAGGGCTCCCGCTCCAACAACAGCTCCAGCTCCATCCGCAGCCGGGTGCCCAGGGCCGCCGGAGCCTGACCCGGCGGATCCCCTAGCCGCCAGCCCCAGGGCCAGGCCGCCAGGGTGGCGCGGGCCTGCGCGGCGCTAGCGGGCTCCAGCTCCAGCCCGAGCCTGGCGGCGTAACGGGCGCCGCGCACCAGGCGGGTGGGATCGTCAAGGATGCTGGCGGCATGGAGCAAGCGCAGTCGGCGCTGCTGCAAATCCAGCTGCCCCCCATGGGGATCCAGCAGCTGGCCACTGCCCAGATCGAGGGCCATGGCGTTGATGCTGAAGTCGCGGCGGGCCAGGTCATCCTCCAGGCCACCGAGGGTCACTCGGGGATTCTCTGCGGGCACCGGATAGGTCTCAGCGCGGGCGGAGGCCACATCGAGGAGCACCGGCTGTCCGTCAATCACCACCTCCAGCTCCACGGTGCCGAACGCGCCATGCTCCCGGGCCGCAAGCAAGGCCGCGGCCGGCAACCTCTGTGCCAACCGGCTCACAAACGCACTGGCCTGTCCCTCCACCACTAGATCCAGATCGGGCAACCCCCGCCAGGGGTCGTTGTGAACCCGGTGCAGCAGGAGATCCCGCACGGCCCCACCCACCAGCGCAACCCGGCAATCCGCGGCGGCGGCAGCGAGCTGGCGCAGCAGGCTGGGGGGAAGGCCCGGAATATCCATGGTGCTGTCATGGCAGGCACCCCGGGAGCGTGCCACACCAGCGCGTGGCGAATCAGTCCCAGAGGCGGAAAGCGGCGTCACGTGATGCGAACCACTCGGCCGCCAGCGCCGCCCCGGCGTGGCGATAGTCACGGAACCAGGGCCCTCCCTTGGTCCAGTGCACCAGCAGCGGCCCGCCTTGCTCCGGCGCCAGCATCGGCGCCTCCTGAACATCGATCAGATGGTTCCAGCGCTGGGCCGGTAGCGCGCCGATCGCGTCGTCATCCAGCCACTCAAAGCGGTGCAGGAACAGCCCCGTAGCGGTGTTCACGTAGTCCGGCGTGAGCGCGGTGCAGCGCGAACAGTTGAAGAGCATCAGGGAGCTCCAGTTCTTGCGGGCGTAGCGGGTCTGCACAGCCCCGAGGAATTTCACTGTTTCCTCCGGCTCGTGGCTGTGCTTCACCACCATCAGCGCATGGCGATCATCCCTGCAGGCCCACAGTTCGGCGAGATCGCCGCGACACAACATGTCGCAGTCCATGAACACCGCCCACCCCTGATAGCCCATCAGATAGGGGACCAGAAAACGAGTAAACGAAAACTCGGTGCTCTGCTGGGGATTGCGCTCCCGGGTGAATACGTCAGTCAACTGGGAGGCCACGATTGGCGTGATCGCCAGCGGCAGGCTGCTGTGCTGGTAAAGGCTATCGATCAGCACATTCACCGCCGCCCGTTCATGGGGGTCGTAGCCCACAAACACCGGGACGGGCACTGGAGAAGACATCGGCAAGGCGGCAGAGCGACGGCCCGCAGGGAGCACGGACCAGAACATGGCTATAGGGATTTCAAGATATCACGTCTTCGTGATATCAGAGAGTACGACCGCCGACTTTCCGGCAGCAGCGCCGCCCCCGCTGCGGCTCAGGTGGGCTCGCCAAGCGGCTGAATCGGCGCCAGGCGGGGATCGAGGATCTTCGGTCCCATTCCTTCGAACTTCACCGCCAGCGAGATCTTCTCGCCGCTACCGAACAGGTGCGTCACCCGCCCCTCGCCGAAAGCCACGTGACACAGTCGGTCACCCACCGCCCAGTTGCGGCCGGGCACCGCCGCCCCGCGGCGGCGCACCGAGTTGCTGGGGGCACCAGCCTCGCCACCACCGGCCACCCGCCGGCTCTCCTCACGATCCACGCGGGTGAGGCGATCCAGCCGCTGCTCACGCCGGATCGCCGCGCCGCCGCTGCGAGGGATGTAACCCTGCACCAGCTCCTCGGGCAGCTCCGAGAGAAACACCGAGGGCACCGCCGGCTCGCGCATGCCACCCCACAGGCGCCGCTCGCTGGCATGGGAAAGAAACAGGCGCTCCTTGGCACGGGTGATGCCCACGTAGCAGAGCCGCCGCTCCTCCTCCAGGGAGGCGGGATCGTCGAGGGAGCGGTAGCTGGGGAACAGGCCCTGCTCCATGCCCACCAGGAACACCACCGGAAACTCCAGGCCCTTGCTGGCGTGCAGGGTCATCAGCGTCACCCGGTCCTGCTCGGTATCTTTCGAATCGGCGTCGCTGGCGAGGGCCGCCGAAGCCAGGAAATCCTCCAGGGAGCCCTCCTCGTTTTCCTCCTGGTATTGCAGGGCGGCGTTCACCAGTTCGTTGAGGTTGCGGCGCCGATCTTCGGCTTCGTCGGTGCCATCGGCGATCAGCTCCGCCACGTAGCCGCTCTGCTCCATCACCCGCTGCACGAGTTCGGAGGGGGCGATGTCCTGGGCGCAGGCCTGCAGGCCATTGATCAGCTCGCAGAACTGCAGCAGCCCCTTGGCCGACCGTCCCCCCAGGGAGCGCACTGCCTCGGCATCGCTCACCACATCCCAAAGGGGAATGCCGAGCTGGTTGGAGGCGTCGGTGAGCCGCTCGATCGTGGTTTTGCCGATGCCGCGCTTGGGGGTGTTGAGCACCCGCAGCAGGCTGACGGTATCGGCCGGATTCACCAGCAACTTGAGGTAGGCGAGCACGTCCTTGATCTCGCGCCGGTCGTAGAAGCGCAGCCCACCCACCACGATGTAGGGGATGCCCCAGCGCACCAGCGACTCCTCCATCGCCCGACTCTGGGCATTGGTGCGATACAGCACAGCCATGTCGCCCCAGCTGAGATCGGGGTGGGCAGCCTCCAGCATGCGCATGCGGTGCACCACCGCTTCCGCCTCGGCGATCTCGTCATCGCAGCGGGTGAGGGAGATCAGCTCGCCTTCGCCGCGGGTGGGCCGCAGCACCTTGTCGATGCGCTCGGAGTTGTGGGCGATCAGGGCGTTGGCCGCCTCCAGGATCGTGGCGGTGGAGCGGTAGTTCTCCTCCAGCTTCACCATCGTGCTGGTGGCTTCGGCGGCGGCGCCATCGCCGAAGTCGTCCTGAAACCCCATCAGGATCGTGAAGTCGGCGGCGCGGAAGCTGTAGATGCTCTGGTCGGCGTCCCCCACCACAAACACCGAGCGCCCGTCCCAGTCGTCGTAGGCGGCCGGATCGCGACCGTTGGTCACCAACAGCTTGATCAGGTCGTACTGGGTGCGGTTGGTGTCCTGGTATTCATCCACGAGCACGTGGCGGAAACGCCGGTGCCAGTAGTCGCGGATCTGCTCATTCTGGCGCAGCAGCTGCACCGGCAAGAGCAACAGATCGTCGAAGTCGAGGGCGTTGTTGGCCGCCAAGGCGCGCCGATAGCGCCGGTAGGTCTCCGCCATCAACCGGCCCCGCTGACCGCCGGCATCGGCTTCGAGCTGCTCGGGCATCCAGCCCTGGTTCTTGGCGTTGCTGATCGCCCAGCGCACCTTCTTGGGCTCAAAGCGCTTGGGATCGAGCTGCAGCTCCTGGGTCACGATCTCCTTGATCAGGCTCTGCACGTCGTTCTCGTCGTAGATCGAGAACTGGCGGGTCCAGCTGAGCCCCTCGGGATCCTTGAACTTGTCGATGTCGAAGCGCAGCAGCCGCGCGAACAGGGCGTGGAACGTGCCGATCCACAGCTCCTTGATCACCTCGCGGTAGATGCGCGAGCGCAGCTGGCGCTGCTCCACCGCCGGCAAGGTGCTCCACGGCTGACCGAACTGGCTCTGGGCCAACTTCTGGGCCAGCAGCAGCTCCAGCCGCTCCTTCATCTCGCGGGCCGCCTTGTTGGTGAAGGTGACGGCGAGCAGATGGGCGGGATCGGCGCCGTGGTGGCCGATCAGGTGGGCGATGCGATGGGTGAGGGCCCGCGTCTTGCCGCTGCCGGCGCCGGCCACCACCAACAGCGGGCCGGTGTGGTGGTCCACCGCCTTGCGCTGGGCGTCATTCAGGCCGGCGAGGAAAGCACTCATGGGCCCGACCCTAGGCAAGCCGGCGAGCCAGTCCTGCGGGAAGCCGCTTGCCCAACCGCTGCCGCCAGCGCTCCAGCCGCAACCGTGCCAGCGAGGGAGCTCGCAGCGGCGGTTCTCCCGCCTGCAGGCGATCGAGATGGGCGTTGATGGCGATGAGGGCCTGGCGCCAGCGCTCCCGCAGCCGCGGTTCGCTGAGCTCCTCCAGCAGCTCCTCCAACTGGCGCAGCGGCGGCAGCCAGGCCGCGGGATCAGCCACAGCCGCCGTGATCCGCGCCACATCGGCAGCCAGGGTGCCCGCCCCGATCTGGTGGGCCAGGCCGCCGGGATCGAGCGTGTCGGCCAGGGCGTGGTTGAAGCTGCTGAACAGCACGCAGCCACAGGCCAGCGCCTCGACCGGTGGCAGGCCGAATCCCTCGCTCACACCGCTGCAACGCCAGTGGTCGGCGGAGTCGTAGAGCACCACCGTGGCGCTGTTGAACAAGCCCATCAGATCCTCCACCCAGCCGTCCTGCACCTCCACCCGCAGCCCCAGGGCCCGCAGGGCTGGCACCAGCCGCTCCAGCACGTAGGCGCTGCACTTGCGCCGTTGCACCAGCACGTCGATCGTGCGGCCACCGGGGTTGTGGGGGGGGCGGTTGTGGGGGCGATTGCCATTGGCGATCCAGCTGGCCCCCAGGGCATTGGGCACCAGAAACAAGGGATTGCGGCTGGCCCACTGGCCCCAGTAGCCCAAGGTGTTGCGGCTCACCGCCAGCACCGGCACGCCAGGCGGCAGCCGAAAGCCATAGCCGCTGCTGTGGGCGTGATAGGCCGCCGGCCGGCCCCGCAGGGCCCGCAGCTGCCGGGGCACATCAAAGCCCCAGCTGACGATCCAAAGCGCCTGGTTGGCGGCGGCGGCACCCAGGGGCTCCGCCCGCAACAGGTCGTTGAGGAATGGCAGACCCTCCTCCCGCTGCCGGTAGGTGACGAGCTCCGTGGGCACCAGGTCGGCCAACAGCCGGGCTGTCTGCTGCTCCACAAGCAACCCCCCGCAGCGGTACCGGCCGGTTGTTCCGGGAACCAGGAAGCGGAGGGGCCTCAACGGGCGATCAGGCGGCGACGGCTTCGGTGCTGCCAGCGCGCTGACGGCGGGTGAGGAAGCCGAACAGCACCTTGCCGATGGCGGCGATCAGGTTGCCCTCCAGCTCCTGGAACATCGTCATGTTGAGGTGGAAGGCGTGGTTCGCCTCCTCAACAATGCGATCGGCCATGACCTGGTCGATCGGCAGGGCATCCAGGGTGGCGCGGTAGTTGGTCTTGAAGGCCTTCTCGTCGGGGATCGCGTCGAATTCGTAGAAGCGCAGGCCGTCGTGTTCACCCAGGTTCATCGCCTTCTGGGCGATGTTCTTGAGGATCTGACCACCGGAGAGATCACCGATGTAGCGGGTGTAGTGGTGGCCCACCAGCAGCTCCGGACACTCCCGCGCCACCTGGTGCAGGCGCTCGACGTACTGCTGAGCCCCGGGGGTGGGCTTGACTGCGCTGCGCCAATCCGGGCCGAAATAGAAGGCCAGGTCCTGCTCGAGGCTCTCGCGACGGTTGAGCTCGACAAAAGCCACTGGACCCACCACGGGGTGGTCCTTGAGCTTGCCGAACTCCTCCTCCATCGCTGAATACACGAAATAGAGATCGGCCACCAAGGTGCGGTAGCTGGCCTTGTCCACCACCCCCTTGAGGAAGCAGCTCACGAAGCCGGTGTTCTCCGCCATCGTGTGGGCTTTTTTGGTGCCTTCACGCAGTTGGGAAGCAAGGGCGACAGCCATCAGTCGGGGGCGCTGCACGGGCGAGGGGCCAAGTTAGGCGGGGCCTTTGCCCAGGCGAGCAACAAGGTTGCGAAGGGTTACGCCGCCAGCTCGCCAGGCGCGTGCTGCCCAGGGGGAGGTTCGCTCGCGAGCCGTTCGACACCTGTTCAACACGGCGTTTCACAACGGCACGACTAGAGCGACAGCGATGGGGCCACCCGTGGCTGCAAGCGCGCTCAGGCCGCCTCGGAGTGTCCGGCAGCGGTGGAGTCGGCAAACAGGTCGAACAACTCCCGACAGAACTGCTGCAATTTCTGCGCCACCTCGGCCTGGGGCAGATGGCTACCGGTGGGCTGCCAGTCGCCCACGGTGGCGAGCCGCCAGCGCTCACTCTCATAGGTGAGCCCCCGCACGGTCACCCCCAGCAGCCGCGGCCGCTCGCCACTGGTTGAGCCCGCCAACGAGCTTGAACCCCCCACCAAGCCCGGGGGCTGCTGGAGCCGCAACTGCACCAGAAACGAGCGGCACTGGCTGCGGGGACTCCAACCGGGCAGATGAAAGGAGAGATCCAGGCTGTCCTGCTCGGCGAAGGCACGGGTGAGGGGGTCGTCGCGCCAGGGGGTGAGATTGGCGCGGGCATCAGGGAAGTGGGCCCGAAACAGGGCCGCCACCGAGGCGATCGCCTGGGCCTGGGCCAACGATCGAACCTGGTCGGCGGCATTCATGCCGTTTCCCCTGAGCAGAACCGCTGCATGCCCGAAACCTAGGCTCGCCACACCGATCGCGCCGCCCCCGGTCAGCACAAGCCCATGGCCACCAGCCCCGCCGCCAGCTTCGAAAAGCTCACAGCCCCGGCCCAGGGAACGGCCATCCGCTTCGAGAACGGCCAGCCGGTGGTGCCCAACGACCCGATCATCCCTTTCATCCGCGGCGATGGCACCGGCGTGGACATCTGGCCCGCCACCCAGAAGGTGTTGGATGCGGCCGTGGCCAAGGCCTACGGCGGTGAGCGCCGGATCGAGTGGTTCAAGGTGTACGCCGGTGATGAGGCCTGCGACCTCTACGGCACCTATCAATACCTGCCCGAGGACACCCTCGAGGCGATCCGCACCTACGGCGTGGCGATCAAGGGCCCGCTCACCACGCCGATCGGCGGCGGCATCCGTTCGCTGAACGTGGCCCTGCGCCAGATCTTCGATCTGTATTGCTGCGTGCGCCCCTGCCGCTACTACGAAGGCACCCCCAGCCCCCACAAACGGCCCCAGGACCTCGACGTGATCGTGTATCGCGAGAACACCGAGGACATCTACATGGGGATCGAATGGGAAGCCAGCGACCCGGTGTGCCTCGATCTGATCCGCCACCTCAATGAGGTGGTGATCCCGGCCAACGGCAAGCTCGGCAAGCGCCAGATCCCCGCCGGCTCAGGCATCGGCATCAAGCCGGTGAGCAAGCACGGCAGCCAGCGCCACATCCGCAAGGCGATTCAGCACGCCCTGCGCCTCGAGGGCGACAAGCGCCACGTCACCCTGGTGCACAAGGGCAACATCATGAAATTCACCGAAGGCGCCTTCCGCGACTGGGGCTACGAGCTGGCCACCACGGAGTTCCGAAGCGTGTGCGTGACCGAGCGGGAGAGCTGGATCCTCGACAACGCCGACCGCAACCCCGGCCTGAGCATCGAAGCCAACGCCCGGATGGTCGAGCCCGGCTACGACAGCCTCACACCCGAGAAGAAGGCCGCCATTGATGCCGAAGTGCAGGGCGTGATCGACGCCATCGGCGCCTCCCACGGCAACGGCCAGTGGAAGGCGATGGTGCTGGTCGACGACCGCATCGCCGACAGCATCTTCCAGCAGATCCAGACCCGCCCGGCCGACTACTCGATCCTGGCCACCCTCAACCTCAACGGCGACTACATCTCCGATGCCGCCGCCGCCGTGGTGGGCGGCCTGGGCATGGCCCCCGGCGCCAACATCGGCGACAACGCCGCCATCTTCGAGGCCACCCATGGCACCGCGCCCAAGCACGCCGGCCTCGACCGCATCAACCCCGGCTCGGTGATCCTCAGCGGCGTGATGATGCTGGAGTTCATGGGCTGGCAGGAAGCGGCCGACCTGATCACCGCCGGCCTCAGCGCCGCCATCGCCAACCAGGAGGTCACCTACGACCTGGCCCGCCTGATGGAGCCCCCCGTGGAGCCGGTGAGCTGCAGCGGCTTCGCCGACGCCGTGATCCAGCACTTCGGGGGATGAACACCGACCCCTGCGTGCACTGCGGCTTCTGCCTGCCCACCTGCGCCAGCTACCGGGTACTGGGCACGGAAATGGATTCGCCCCGCGGGCGCATCCATGCCCTCAAGGCCATCGAAGCCGGAGAGCTGCAGCTCGATGCCACCGTGGCCAAGCACTTCGACAGCTGCCTGGGCTGCCTGGCCTGTGTCACGGCTTGCCCCTCGGGGGTGCGCTACGACCAGCTGATCGAAGCCACCCGCCCCAAGCTCAATGCGCCGGAGCTGCGCACGCCGGTTGAGCGCGCCTTCCGCAAACTGCTGTTTGCCCTGCTGCCCTACCCCAACCGCCTGCGGGCGGCGCTCACGCCCTTGCGGGCCTACGCCGGCACGCCGTTGCAAGCCCTGGCGCGCCGCAGTGGCCTTCTGCGGCTGCTCGGGCCCCAGCTGGAGGCGATGGAACAACTGCTGCCACCGCTGGCGCCGGAGGCCTTCCGCGAGGCGTTCCCCCAGGTGGTGCCGGCCCAGGGCGAACGCCGCGCCCGGGTGGGGCTGGTGCTGGGCTGCGTCCAGCGCCTGTTTGATCCAGCTGTGAACGAGGCGGCGGTGGAGGTACTCAGCGCCAACGGCATCGAGGTTGTGATCCCGCCGAGCCAGGGCTGCTGCGGCGCCGCCACCCACCACCAGGGAGAACTGGCGCAAACACGCGAGCTGGCCACCGACCTGATGGCGAGCTTCGCCGGCGTGGGCCCTCTGGATGCGGTGCTGGTGGCGGCCTCCGGCTGCGGCCACACCCTCAAGGCCTACGGCGCGATCCTGGAGAGTCCCACGGCGGCGGGCTTCGCCGGCCAGGTGGCCGACATCCAGCAATTCCTGGCTGAGCTGGGGCTAAGCGAGACGTTCCGGGCACACCTGGCACCCCTGAACCACCCCGACGGCACCCCCGCCAGCGCGGAGCGCCCCCTGCAGATCGCATTCCACGACGCCTGCCACATGCTGCACGGCCAGGGCATCCGCGAGCAGCCGCGGCAGCTGCTGGCCGCCATCCCCCACATCCAGCTGCGGGAGGCGATGGAGGCCGGGGTGTGCTGCGGCAGTGCCGGCATCTACAACCTGGTGCAGCCCGAGGAAGCCGCTGAGCTGGGCCGGATCAAGGCGGCCGACCTGGCTGGCACCGGCGCCGAGCTCGTGGCCAGCGCCAACATCGGCTGCAGCCTGCAACTGCGCCGCCACCTGGGCGAGGGCGACTTCCCGCAGCCTGTGCTGCACCCGATCGAGCTGCTGCAGCGCAGCTGGCGGGCGGGGCGTGCCTGAGCCAACACTGATGAGCCAGCCAGCCCCAGGCCGGCTGCTGGACATCCTGGGCCTGGGCTTCGGCTTGGCCGGCGCCGTGGGCGGCACGATCGGGGCAGGCATCCTGCGCACCCCTGGCCTGGTGGCGGCCCAGCTGCCCAGCCCGGCCCTGGTGCTGGCGGTGTGGCTGGCCGGAGGGGTCTATGCCCTGCTGGGGGCGGTGTGCATCGCCGAGCTGGCGGCAGCGCTCCCTCAGGCCGGCGGTTGGTATGTGTACGCGGAACGGGCCTTCGGCCGGCAGGTGGGATTCCTGGTGGGCTGGACCGACTGGCTGGCCCACTGCATCGGCCTGGCCTGGGTGGCCACCACCGTGGGCGACTACAGCCTGGCCCTCCTGCCGGCGGATCTGCTGCCGGCAGGGATGCCACTGGAGGGCAGCATCAGCAAGGGACTGGCCCTGCTGGCGATCGGGCTGTTCAGCCTGATCCAGCTGCGGGGCCTGCGGGCCGGCAGCACCAGCCAGGAACTGCTCAGCCTGGCCAAGGCGGTGGCCTTTCTGGCCCTCGTGGCGGCCTGCTTCCTGCTGCCCATCCCCACCGCGGCCCCCATCGCGCCGCCAACCCCTGAACCCATGACGACGCTGGGCTGGCGAAACCTCAGCCTGGCCGTGGTGCTGGCCCTGCAGGCGGTGATCACCACCTACGACGGCTGGGCCAGCCCGGTCTATTTCGCCGAGGAATTCAGCGAACCGGGGCGTGATCTGCCCCGCTCCCTGATCGGCGGGGTGCTGGCGGTGCTCGTGCTGTACCTGCTGATCAACCTGGCCCTGCTGCACGTGCTGCCGATCGCCCAGCTGGCCAACTCCAGCCTGCCGGCCGCAGCCGCGGCCCTGGCCCTGGCCGGCCCGCTGGGGGCAGTGCTGATCACAGCCATCGCGCTTGTGTCGCTGCTGGGCCTGATCAACACCGTGGTGATGGCCGCGCCACGGATTTTGTTTGGCCTCAGCCGTGATGGCCTGCTGCCCAGCGCTGTGGCGGCGGTGAACGGGGGCGGCACCCCGGCCGTTGCCCTGCTGATCACCAGCACGGCGGCGGCGGCCCTGGTGCTGGCCGGCTCGTTCGAGCGGCTCCTGGCCATGGGTGCCGTGCTCTACGTGAGCCTGCCGCTGGCGGGCATCGCCGCGCTGCTGGCCCTGCGCCGCCAGGAGCCCAACCTGCCCCGCCCCTTCCGCACCTGGGGTTACCCCCTCACCCCCCTGCTGGTCGCCGCGGTGTCGCTGGCCTATCTGGTCGGCACGGCCCTGGGCGACTGGGTCGACAGCCTGGCTGCCCTGGTGCTGGTGGCCCTGGGCAACGCAGCCTCCCGGCTAATCCGCGTCTCCCAAGCAGGAAGTTGAGCCCTGCCCCTCCATCCAGCACCAGGCCTGCCGCAGGGTGTCCGCTTCGCCCAGGTTGCCGGGAAAGGTGAGCACGGGTAGCCCCGGCACCGGCCCATCCGCGGGCGTCAGCACCAGCGACAGCCCCGGCAGCAGCTGGCCCTGCAACTCCACCGCCGCTAAGGCAAGGCCATCGGCCAGCAGGGTGTGGCTGGTGATGCCGCCCTTGCTGATCACGTAGCCAAGCCGGGGGGCGAGGGCCGCCGCCAACCGCGCCATCAGCCCAGCCAGGGCCTCCCCAAGCCGGCGCCGCTCCTGAGGCGAAGCACACACGAGCTCCCCGCGACTGGTGGCCAGCACCGGCGTCTGCCCCGCCGCCAGCACGGCCTGCAGCTGCGCCAGCCAGCTCCGCTCCAGCGAAGCCAGCAGCTCCGCGGGTGCCGGCCCCTCGAGCACCCGCTGGACTTTGGCCACATCCAGCTCCACCAGCCCGCAAACCGGCTCCACCAGCAGGGCAGCCAGCTGGGCATCAGCCAGGGGCACGTGGGAGCCCACCAGCACCAAACCCGGCAGCGGCGCACCATCGCGATCGCGGCGCCGCAACCCCGCCAAACCAGCCGCATCGCGGGGCTGAGGCGGCAGGGCCGCCAAAGCCTGGATCCAGCTCGCCGCCGACTGGGACAGCACGGCCCTGGACGCGGCGCGCACGGCCCCGGCCAGGGCCGCCAGCTGCCCAGGCCGCTCCCCATCCACGGCCACCACGGGCTGGTTCTCCAGCCCGTCCAGCCACTGGGCCAGGTCGTGGCCCCCATCCTGAGCAGCCCGATCCAGCTCGGCGCCTTCGAGGCGGAGCACGTCCGCAGCGGGGATGCGGCCGCCGCTCTTCTCCTCCACCCAGGCCGGCAGGTCGCTGCTGCCATAGCCGAACAAGCCATCCCTGGCGAAGGGCGTTTCATGCACGGGCTGGCCATTCAGGAGGTGCACCCCGCCCACCGTGGTGCGCCCCCCATCCAGAAATGCCGGGATCAGCAGGGTGGCGGCGAACGGACCCAGCTCAGCAGCGATCACGTCCACCTCCAGGGGGAAATGGCCCCGCAGGGTGGAATCGCCGCGGCTCACCAGCCACCAATGCGCGATGCCGGCAGCGGGCAGGGCCACCGCCAGGGCCCGGCAGATTTCGCGCACCCGATCGGCGGCCGGCTGGGGCGCCAGGCCCCGGGTGTTGGCCAGCAGAAACAGCAGCGGCGACGGGTGCCTCAGCCCCGCCGCCAGGGTGGCTGGGTCCCAGCGCAGCAGCAGCGGACAGCTGTGCACGGTCTGGGAGCCGGTGGGGTCATCGTCGATGACGATGATTTTGGTGGGAGCGGCCATGGCACCATCGTGCCGTGATCACTCCGGAGCCCAGCGAGCTGCAGGAGCTGGTGCGAGCGCTGCACCGGCAGGCCACCCCCTGGCAACCCGCCGGCCTGGGCAGCCGCCTCAGCTGGGGGCCGCCGGTGGCCGCTGGCAGCACAACCGTGAGCTGCGGCCGCTTGCGCGGCATCGTCGAGCACAGCCCTGGCGATTTCACCGTGACGGCCCAGGCCGGCACACCACTGGTGGAGGTGCAGGCGGAGCTGGCCCACCACGGGCAGTGGCTGGCCCTCGACTGGCCCTGGGGCAGCGGGCCCGCCGGTGAAGCCAGCGGCAGCCTCGGCGGCCTGGTGGCGCGAGGCTTGGCCGGTGGCCTGCGTCAGCGTTACCTGGGCGTGCGCGACCAGCTGATCGGCATCGAGCTGATCCGCGCCGACGGCACCCGCGCCCGGGCCGGCGGCAAGGTGGTGAAAAACGTGGCCGGCTACGACCTGATGCGCCTGTTCACCGGCAGCTGGGGCGCGCTGGGCCTGATCACCAGCGTCACCCTGCGCACCCTGCCGCTGCCGCCCCAGCGGCGGGGCCTGTGGCTCAGTGGCCCGCTGGAGGCCCTGGGGCAGCTGAGTGGCTGGCTGCTGAGCTCAAGCCTCAGCCCGGAGCGAATCGACTGGTGGCGCGCCGGCCCCGCCCAAGGGGGCGACACCGGACTGCTGATCAGCCTCGCCAGCATCAACGCCCGCACCCTCGACGAGCAGATCACCTGCATCGCCGCCAAAGCCACCCCCTTTGGCATCGCCGCCCTGCCGATGGAGCCGGCCGACCTCGATGCCCGCGTGGCCAAAAGCCGTGGCCCGGGACCCGAGGCCTGCGACTGGTTGCTGCGCCTGGCCGTGCGCCCCAGCCAGGCGCCCGTCCTGCTGGCTGAAGCCGCGCTGGCCGGCCTGCCGGTGTGCCTCAGTGCCGGCAGCGGGATCGGCTTCGCCTGGGCAGCGCCAGGCCAACTGCCGGCCTACCGAGTGGAGGCACTGCGGCGCAGCTGCCTGGGCTGGGGCGGCTATCTCACCGTGCTGCGTCAGCCGGCTGGGGCCCAGCTCCCAGCCTGGCTGGATGCCCCATCCCGGCCGATGATCGAGGCGATCAAGCGCCAGTTCGACCCGAAGCAGCTACTGGCGCGAGGTCGGCTGCCGGGGGTGCAGCCGCCGCCGCACTGAGCCCATCGATCCACTCCAGCAGGGCCGCATTCACCAGCCCAGGCACCTCATCGTGGGGGCAGTGGCCCGCGTCCAGCACCACCTCGCTGGTGGCAGCCGGTGCATGGCGTTGGAAGGCGGCGCGGCGGCCTACGGCGTTGATCCAGGGATCGCGGATGCCCCAGAGCAGCAGCAGCGGGCAACCCAGCTGGGCGAACAGCTCATCGAGGGGCTGGCCGCGGGGAATGTCGAACACGGTGCGGAACACGCCAAAGGCGCCCGGATCCAGAGAGGGCCGGCGGATCGCCTCCACCAGCGCGTCATCGACGTTGGTCTTGTCGATGTACACCTGATTGAGGGTGCGGCGGATCGTGGCGGGCCGGCGCAGGTTTTCAAACAGCAGCCGCTGCAGCACCGGGCTCTTCAGCAAGGCGCCCCCGATCGTCTGGCGGGCGATCGCGCCCCAGCCCTTGGGCGGCGCCTGCTCATCGCTGAACGGGCCGGCAGCATTGAGCAACGCCACCCCGGCAGCCTGCCTGCCGAGGGCCACCCCGGCGGCCAACGCCGAGAAACCCCCGAGCGAATTGCCCACCAGCACCGTGGGCCGGCCGATGCGCTCGCTCACGTAGGCGGCCAGCTGGTCGCGCCAGAGGGCGCCGCCATAGGCCAGCGCGGCGGGCTTGGCGCTGCGGCCGAAGCCCAGCAGGTCGATGGCGTGCACCTCGTGGCGCTCGGCCAGCACGGAAATGTTGTAGCGCCAGTGGTCGGTGGAGGCGCCAAAGCCATGCACCAGCAGGATCGCCGGCCCTTCGGGCTGGGCTGGGGCCGCCGTCACGGCATGCACGGGATGGCCGGCATAGCTCCAGGGCTGCGGATTCGACACAGAAGCCACCATGCACGGCGCCAGGGTGGTTGATGCTAGGGAGAACCGCGGCGCGCCATTGCCCCTCACCAGCCCCGACTGGACTCCCTTCCTGCCGGGGATCGCCCTCTGGGCCCTGGCGCTCTATCTGCCGTTGAGCGGTCCCCTCGCACGCCTGGAGGAGGCGCTGGCGGCAGGTCCCCTGCCCGCAGCAGCTCAGCAGGTGGCGCTTGTGGTCAGCAGCCTGCTGCTGGCCTTGGCCATCGGGGTGCTGGCCGACCTCGCCCTGAGCTGGGCCCTCGGCCCCGACTGGGCCAGCAGCCTCGGCCTGATCGCCGCCGGCTGGGGGCTGTTCACAGCACTCGCCAGTCGAGCCAGGGAAGGCGGGGAATGATTGCGGGCGTCGCGGCCCGGTAGGCGGCGTACTCGGGGTGAACCGCCGCCAGTGCCCGCTCCTCCCGGCGCGCCTTGCCGCCCAGCACGGCTGCCAGGCCCAGCAGCAAGGCCAGATGCAACAGGCTGCCCAGGGCCAGGGTCACCCCCAGCGAGCACAGCAGCACGGCTTGATACAGGGGATGACGGCAGCGGCCATAGGCGCCGCTGCTCACCAGAGGGGCGCCCGGGATCGGATCGGGCAGGGGGGTGAGGCTGGCTCCGAGCCCCCAGAACGCCTGGGCCGCCAACACCAACCCCACCACAAACAGCAGTGCGCCGACAAGGGCCAGGGGCAGGGGCCAGGCATAGCCCCAGGCTCCCGGAGCCGGCCAGGGGGGCAGCAGGTGGGCCGCGATCAGACCCAACTGGGCCAGCAGCCACCATTCGCCATGGCGGTTGTCAAGCCAACCGCCCCAGCTCAGGCCCCAGCGCCGCAGCGGGTTGGCCGGGGGCCTCAAGGGTGACTCAGGTGGGGATTTCGGCAAGCGGGTCAAGATCGGGTCCTCCAGCACTGCCACCCAGCACCACTCTGAGCAGGATCGGCGCCAGGAAGGTGGTGCCGATCACCATCAGCAGGATGGCGGCCTCCAGGGGTTTGGTCAGCAAACCGGCCTGGGTGCCGAGCCCCAGGAAAATCAGGCCCACCTCACCGCGGGGCATCATCCCCAGACCCACCACCAACCGGTTGGTCTTCTCCTTGCTGACGTAGCTCCAACCGGCGGCCACCTTGCCGACGATGGCAACGGTGAGCAGGAACGCCGCCACCACCAGGCCCTCCCGGTTGGCAGGGTCCAGCGGATTGAGCACCGACAGGTCCATCCCCGTACCGATCAGCACGAAGAAGATCGTGGCAAACAGCGCCACCAGCGGTTTGACCGTGTCCTGGATGGCATGGGTGTGCTTCGAGCCACTCAGGATCAATCCCGCCGCGAAGGCCCCCAGGGCCGCCTCCAGGCCAATGGCCTGGGCCACAAAGCAGCACAACGACAACGCCACAAAGGCCGCCACGACCACCTCGCCGGGGGCCTTGAGCTGGTCGAGCACCCAGTCGAAAGCAGGCGCGGCGGTGCGGCTCAGGAACAGGGCCGCCGCCACAAACACCCCAGCCGCCGCCACCAACTTGAGAATCGGCCCCAGGCTGAAGCCCTCCCCCCCCGCCAGGCTCACCACCACCGCCAGGATCACGATGCCGAGGATGTCGTCGAGCACGGCGGCACCGATCACGGTCTGGCCTTCGCGGGTGCGCAGAAACTTCAGCTCGCCGAACACACTCGCTGTGATGCCGATGCTGGTGGCGGTCATCGCCGCCCCGGCAAAGATCGACGGAATCAGCGGCACATGGAAGAGGTAATAGAGGCCGCCGGTGCCGAGGGCAAAGGGAAGCACCACGCCGGTCACCGCCACGGTGGTGGCCTGGGCACCCACCGCCACCAGCTCGTCGAGCTCGCTCTCCAGGCCTGTGAGAAACAGCAGGGCAAACAGGCCGATCTGGGAAACCGCCTCCAGGTTGGGGAAGGTTTCGGCGTAGATCGCCTGCACCGTTTCTGGCGAAATATCGGCTAGGGAGCTGAGCAACCCCAGCCCCCAGCTGCTGAGCTGAACCTGGGTGTCGGGCGGCACGATCAGGTGCAGACCGGACACCCCGATCAGGACACCCGCCACCAGCTCACCCAGGATCGTGGGCAGCTGAACCCGCACCATCAGCTCGGCCAGGAAGCGAGCCGCCACAAAGATCACCAGGAATTCCCCAACCGAAATCAGGGTTTCGGCCACCTCCGCCTGATGACTACCGATTTCAAGCAACAGGGCTGGCAACACCATGGAGGCTGAGAGCGCTTGGCAGGGCCGTTGAGGCGCCGACCTTAAAGCGGCCAGGCTCAACGTGTTCGTGAGCAGATCTCTATCCGGGCGGGCGGTTCGGCTGTGGCAGCCATCGCTACGGTCTGAATCCAGGATTCATGCAAACGCCATGGCTGAAGACCTGACCTCGGAGCAGCTGCAACACCTGGATGCCTGGTGGCGAGCCGCCAACTTCCTGGCGGTGGGGATGATCTACCTGCAGGACAACCCGCTGCTGGCCGAACCGCTGCGGCCCGAGCACATCAAGAACCGCCTGCTAGGTCACTGGGGATCCTCCCCGGGTCAGGCGTTCATCTGGGCCCATGCCAACCGGCTGATCCGCGAGCGCGATCTCGACATGATCTACCTGTCTGGCCCAGGCCACGGGGCCCCGGGCGTGCTGGCACCGACCTACCTGGACGGCTCCTACAGCGAGATTTATCCCAACAAATCCCAGGATGCCGCCGGGATGGGGCGGTTCCTCAAGCAGTTCTCCTTCCCTGGCCAAATCGGCAGCCATTGCACCCCGGAAACACCCGGCTCGATCCATGAGGGCGGCGAGCTCGGCTATGTGCTCTCCCACGCCTGTGGGGCCGTGTTCGACAACCCCTCACTGATTGCCCTGGCCTGCGTCGGCGATGGCGAGGCGGAAACCGGTCCGCTGGCCACCAGCTGGCACATCAACAAGTTTCTCAACCCGATGAGCGACGGGGCGGTGCTGCCGGTGCTGCATCTCAATGGCTACAAAATCGCCAACCCCACCCTGCTGGCGCGCATCCCCAAAGAGGAGCTCGCCAGCCTGATGCGGGGCTACGGCTGGGAGCCGTTGTTTGTGGAAGGCAGCGAGCCGATGGCCATGCACGCTGCCATGGCCGCCGCGATGGACGGCGCCGCGGACCGCATCGCCGCCATCCAGGCGGAGGCACGCCGCAGCGGTGATCCCACCCGCGTCAGCCGCCCCGTCTGGCCGATGATCGTGCTGCGCTCGCCCAAGGGCTGGACCGGCCCAGCGGCCCTGGGGGACAAGAAGCTCGAAAACTTCTGGCGCGCCCACCAGGTGCCCCTGCCCAACCCCAAAGGCGATCCTGAGCAGCTGCACATGCTGGAGGCCTGGCTCAAGAGCTACCGCCCCTGGGAGCTCTTTGACGACAACGGCAGCCTGCGGCCCCACCTGCAGGCCCTCTCCCCCACGGGCCGCCGCCGCATGGGCTCCAACCCCCATGCCAATGGCGGCCTGCTGCGCCGCAAGCTGCGCCTGCCGGCGATCGAGCGCTACGCCGTTGCCCTCAATGCTCCAGGTCAGGTGGAGCATGAGAACACCGCCCCACTGGGCGAGCTGCTGCGCGATGCCATTGAGCTCAACCCTGATTCGGTGCGGGTGTTCGGGCCGGATGAAACCGCCTCCAATCGCCTGCAGGCGATCTACGAGCGCAGCAAGAAGGTGTGGATGGAGGAGCTGCTGCCTGAAGACGCCGGCGTCAATGGCGCGGGCGGCAGCGAGCTATCCCGCAGCGGTCGGGTGGTGGAGATGCTCTCCGAGCACACCCTGGTGGGAATGATGGAGGGTTACGTCCTCACCGGTAGGCACGGCTTCTTCCACACCTACGAGGCCTTCGCCCATGTGATCGCCTCGATGTTCAACCAGCACGCCAAGTGGCTGGAGAGCTGCATCCATCACGCCCCCTGGCGGGCCCCGATCTCCGCCTGGAACTGCCTGATCAGCTCCACCGTGTGGCGCCAGGACCACAACGGCTTCACCCACCAGGACCCGGGCTTCATCGACCTGGCTGGCAACAAGAGCGGAGAGGTGGTGCGCGTCTACCTACCCGCCGATGCCAACTGCCTGCTGGCGGTGGCCGAAGAAGCGCTGCTGGAAACCAACGTGTGCAACATCATCGTTTCCGACAAGCAGAGCCACCTCCAGTACCTCAACCTCGCCCAGGCGCGCGCCCATGTGGCCAAGGGCATCGGCCTGTGGAGCTGGGCCAGCAACGACGACTGCGGCACCGAACCGGATGAGCCCGATCTGGTGATGGCCTGCGCCGGGGACGTCCCCACCAAGGAAACGCTGGCGGCCGTGGAGATCCTGCGCCGCGAAATCCCCTCGCTCAAGATCCGCGTGCTCAACGTGGTGAAGCTGTTTTCCCTCACCACCCCCAACGAACACCCCCACGGGCTGAGCGACCGCGACTTCGACAGCCTGTTCACCACCGATCGGCCGGTGATCTTCAATTTCCACGGTTACCCGTGGCTGATTCACCGGCTCACCTACCACCGCACCAACCACCCCAACTTCCACGTGCGCGGCTACAAGGAGAAGGGGAATATCAACACCCCGCTTGAACTGGCGATGAACAACCAGATCGACCGCTTCAACCTGGTGATCGATGTGATCGACCGGGTGCCACGATTGGGATCGCGAGCCGCCCACGTCAAGGAGCGGATGAAGGAGGCGATCCTGGCCAACCGTGCCTACGCCCACCTGCACGGCATGGATGCCGACGACGTGACGAACTGGCGGTGGTCTGCAGGCCGTGCCCCGGCCCATGACGGAGGATTGCTCGTATGAGCGACCTTCAACCCAGCAACCTGCACCTGCCCACCCCAGGCTGCTACGCGGACTCCGATCGCAGCGGGCTCGCCGCTGACGACGTGTTCGACGGCATGACCGAGCACCTCTTCTACACGCTCGGCAAACTCGCCCCCACGGCCAGCCTCCACGACCTCTACATGGCCCTCAGCTACGCCGTGCGCGATCGGCTGATGACCCGTTACCTGGCCGGCATTGAAGCCCTGAGCGCCACACCCACGCGGGTGGTGGCCTACCTCTCGGCCGAATTCCTGATCGGGCCGCAACTGGGCAACAACCTGCTGATGCTGGGCATCCAGCAGGAGGCGGCGGAGGCGCTGCGCCGCTTCGGCATCAACGACATCAACGAGATCCTCGACGTGGAGGAGGAGCCGGGCCTGGGCAACGGCGGACTGGGGCGGCTGGCGGCCTGTTTCCTCGAATCGCTGGCCTCGCTGGAGATCCCCGCCACCGGCTACGGCATCCGCTACGAGTTCGGCATCTTCGACCAGCTGATCCGCGACGGCTGGCAGGTGGAAATCACCGACAAGTGGCTCAAGAGCGGCTGGCCCTGGGAGCTGCCCCACCCCGACCAGGCCTGCTTCGTGGGCTTCGGTGGCCGCACCGAGAGCTACCGCGATGAGCACGGCACCTACCGGGTGCGCTGGATTCCTGAGGAGCACGCCATCGGCATCCCCCACGACGTGCCGGTGCTGGGCTACCGGGTCAACACCTGCGACCGGCTGCGCCTCTGGCGCGCGGACGCCACCGAATCCTTCGACTTCTACGCCTTCAACATCGGCGATTACTACGGCGCCGTGGAGGAAAAAGTGGGTTCGGAGACCCTCTCCAAGGTGCTCTATCCCAACGACGGCACCGACGAGGGCCGCCGCCTGCGCCTCAAGCAGCAGCACTTCTTCGTGAGCTGCTCCCTGCAGGACATGATCCGCAATCTTGATGCCCGCGGCATCCCGATCACCGAATTCCCCGACCACTGGGCCGTGCAGCTCAACGACACCCACCCGGCGATCGCCGTGGCGGAGCTGATGCGCCTGCTGCTCGACGACAAACACCTCGACTGGGAGGTTGCCTGGAGCATCACCAGCCGTTCGGTGGCCTACACCAACCACACCCTGTTGCCCGAGGCCCTAGAGAAGTGGGGGCTGGGGCTGTTCGGCTCCCTGCTGCCGCGGCACTTGGAGCTGATCTACGAGATCAACCGCCGCTTCCTGCAGCAGGTGCGTCTCAAGTACCCGGGCAACGAGCAGATCCTGCGCAGGGTGTCGATCATCGACGAGGAGGGCGGCAAGGCGGTGCGCATGGCCCACTTGGCCACCGTGGCGTCGCACCACGTCAATGGTGTGGCGGCCCTGCACAGCGAACTGGTCAAAACCGAGCTGTTCCCTGAGTTCGCCGCCCTGTGGCCGGAGAAGTTCACCAACGTCACCAACGGCGTGACCCCCCGGCGCTGGGTGGCCCTGGCCAATCCCCAGCTCTCAGCCCTGCTGAACGAATCGATCGGCGAGGGCTGGGTCAATCACCTCGATGAACTGCGCAAGCTGGAGCAGTTTGTGGACGACAGCAGCTTCCTGGAGCGCTGGCAGGCCACCAAGCTGGCCGTGAAGGGCCAGCTGAGCCATTACATCCACCGCCACACCGGCGTGCTAGTGGATCCGGCGTCGCTGTTTGACGTGCAGGTGAAGCGCATCCACGAATACAAGCGCCAGCACCTCAACGCCCTGCAGGTGATCGCCCAATACCTGCGGATCAAGAACGGCCAGGCCGACGGCATGGCACCCCGCACCGTCATCTTCGGCGGCAAGGCAGCGCCCGGCTATTACATGGCCAAGCTGATCATTCGCTTCATCAACGGCATCGCCGAAACGATCAACGCCGATCCCGACATGGAGGGCCGCCTGCGTGTGATCTTCCTGGCCGACTACAACGTCAAGCTGGGCGAGCGGGTCTACCCCGCCTCCGATCTCTCCGAGCAGATCTCCACCGCCGGCAAGGAAGCCTCCGGCACCGGCAACATGAAGTTCGCCATGAATGGCGCCCTCACCATCGGCACCCTGGATGGCGCCAATGTGGAGATCCGCGAGCAGGTGGGCGCCGACAACTTCTTCCTGTTCGGCAAAACCGCAGAGGAGATCTCCAGCCTGCACAACAGTGGCTACCGCCCCTGGGAGCTGATCGGCAGCATGCCGGAGCTCGCTGAGATCCTGCGGCTGGTGGAGCAGGGCCACTTCAGCAATGGCGACGGCGACCTGTTCCGGCCCCTGCTGCAGAACCTCACCGGCCGGGATCCCTTCTTCGTGCTGGCCGATTTCAACGCCTATCTGCAGGCCCAGGCCGACGTGGATCGTGCCTGGGCCGACCGAGGCCGCTGGAACCGGATGTCGCTGCTCAATTCAGCCCGCAGCGGCTTCTTCTCCTCCGACCGCTCGATCCGCGACTACGCCGAACGGATCTGGCGGGCCGAGAGCTTCCCTGTGACCATCACCTGTGAGATGGACGAACCCGAAGGCCTAACCCGGTAGGTCCGGGGTTTGGTGCAGCAGGCGATTGAGCCGCAGGCGGTCGGCATTGAGGGGGTCGGGGGCCAGCTCGCCGGCCACCTCTCGGAACTTCTGCTCCACCTCCTCGGGCACGCGCACATCGAAGATGCGCTCCATCAGCGCCTCAATCGAGAACAGGTGGGCGTTGATGTTCTCCAGATCGGCCATGGCCTGCTGGAACGCATCGGGCTCGCCAGCCTGATCTCCGGCCTGATCGGCCCCAGCTCCGGCTGCCTGGGCGGCAGGAGCGGACTGGGCGGCGGACTCGGCCGCCTCCTGTTGCTTCTGCAGTTCCTCCATCACCCGTCCAGCCAGGGTGCGAAACGACTGCAGCGCAGCCCAATTCAGCTCCTGCTGCTGGCGCAGGGTGGGGTTTTCACGGATCAATCGGTCGTGTTCCCGATAGAAACGCTGGCAATCAGGGCATTGGCAGGGCTCTTCGGGCACCGCACTCCCTTGGGTTGTCAAATTCCATCATGACACTCACGCCGCCAGGGGGCCTGGGTCGCGTTGGTCGTCGCCCAATTCGTCGATCTCGCCGCTGGCGGCCGGCAGGGGGATCTCGATCGAGGTGACCACATGGATCACATCGCGCAGGCGCATGGAATCGGCAAACCAGCCCATGGCCTGCTCGGTGTCGCCGCGACGCTCGGCGTCGGTGGCCTGCTCTTCATGGGCTTCCGCCAGCAGGGCCAGCCAGCAGAGGCAGCGGGCCTGCACCACCGAAAGGTCGAGCTCATCGGGCTGGCTGTCAGCGATGCGCTCGCTCTCCTGCTGCACCAGCAGCCGCAGACGCAGATCGTGAAGCTGGGTCATCGCGGTCAGACGACTGGAACCACGCTAGCCCCGGTGGCCGAAATGGGTAGACCACCACCCGTAGCGCTCACTACCAGCAACGCAGAAAGCGCAGCGGCTGGGACCAGAAGCGGGGCTGGCGGGACTCGAACCCACGACCTACGGTTTAGGAAACCGTCGCTCTATCCGGCTGAGCTACAGCCCCCCGCGACCATCCCGCAAGACGTCCGCAGGGGCATTATGGGATGTGAAAGCAGGCGAGGTGATCGCGATCAGGGCTGGGGTCCTTCTGCGGAGGAGCCCCAGCGCCTGGTTGAGGAAAGTCCGGGCTCCCCAATGGCCAGGCTTGCTGGGTAACGCCCAGTGCGGGTGACCGTGAGGACAGTGCCACAGAAACACACCGCCGATGGCAGGGGGCTCGCCCCCTGATCAGGCAAGGGTGCAAGGGTGCGGTAAGAGCGCACCAGCAGCATCGAGAGGTGCTGGCTCGGTAAACCCCGGCTGGGAGCAAGGCCAAGGGACAACGGTTGGCCATGACACCCGTCCCGCTTCAAGTGCGCCGCTCGAGGCCGCCGGTAACGGCGGTCCCAGACAGATGATCACCCCCCGCCCCTGGCCTCCGGGCTTGCGGCGGGAGAACAGAACCCGGCTTACGTCCTGCTTTCACCCTTTGCTCCAGCCCGCGATCCCCTCCAGCCATGGGACCCGAACGCCACCAGCAGTTGGTTGCCTTCCTGCGGTCCTTAGACCTGGAACCCGGCAACCGCAATCTTGCTCCCATTGAGGAGGCCCTCACCCACACGTCCGCGGGCCGGGCCGTCAACCACGAGCGGCTGGAGTTTCTGGGCGACGCCGTGCTGCGGCTAGCGGCCTCCGAATTCCTACAGCAGCACTATCCGAGCTTGAGTGTGGGGCGCTGCTCAGCCCTACGGGCCCAGCTGGTGAGCGACCGCTGGCTGGCCGAACTGGGCGAGCGCTGCGGCATCGAAGCCATGCTGCACCTGGGTCCGATGGCCAGCGGCGACCGGGCCGGACAGGCCACCGTGCGGGCGGAATGCTGCGAAGCCCTGCTGGGCGGCCTCTATGAGGCCTGGGGTGCCGGCCAGGGCGGCCTGGAGCCAGTGCACCGCTGGCTCACCCCCCACTGGCAGCGCAGCAGCGCCGAACTGCTGGCCGATCCAGACCGCCACAACTGGAAGTCAGCCCTGCAGGAATGGACCCAGGCCGCTGGGCTGGGCCTGCCCCACTACAGCTGCGAGGAGTGCAGCCAGATCCACGCCGACCCATGCCGCTTTCGCTGCACGGTGACGGTTTGCGGCCCTGGAGTCGCGGTGAACGGGGATCACGAAGGCTGGGGCCGCTCGCGGCGTAGCGCCGAACAGGAAGCGGCTCGCGCCGCCCTGGCGGTGCTCAAGCCTGCTCGAGAATCTTGAGCGGCATGGTGACCAGCTTGTCCCAGTTGCCCCCCTCAAACAGCACGGCAGCCTGCTGGCCGCTGATGCGCTGCACGAAGCCCCGGTAGCCGTTGTAAATCGAGCGGCCGTCGCGCACCACCACGGTGGAGCCCGGCAGGATCGGCAACAGGTCGGCCATGGTTCAGGCGAGGCGTGGGGTCATTATCGGGGGAGAAGGACCGGCGAGGGAATCAGACGGGCATGGCTGATCTGAGCGACACCGATCGTCCCGGCGACTCCCCCCAAGACGAGCTCATGGTGGTGGGCAAGATCGTGGCCGCCCAGGGACTAATGGGGGAACTGCGGATCCTGCCCCTCAGCGATTTCCCCGAACGCTTCACCCGGGCCGGACAACGCTGGCTGCAGCGGCGCGACGAGGATCCGCGGCTGGTGGAGCTGCGGGGCGGGCGCCAGCTGCCGGGCAAGGGGCTGTTTGTGGTGCGGCTGGCCGATGTCGAAAGCCGCGAGGCGGCCGAAGCCCTGGTGGGCGAGCAGCTGTTGGTGCGCGCCAACGACCGGCCCAAGCTGGCCCGAGGAGAATTCCACCTGCTCGATCTGGTGGGCACCGAAGTGCGGCTGCTGGAAACGGGGCAGGTGATCGGACGGGTCTGCGACCTGATCCACGCCGGCAATGACCTGCTGGAGGTGGAGCAGGCCAGCCCGAGTGGTCCGCGGCGTTTGCTGATCCCCTTCGTGAAGGCGATTGTGCCCGAAGTGCACCTGAGCGAAGGCTGGGTTGGCATTACCCCGCCACCGGGGCTGCTGGAGCTGGGGATGGCGCAGGAGAAAAGCCGAGGAGAGCCGGCCTGAACCCTCTTCCCGGCTTCCTCCTGAATTCTGTACAGGCTGTACAGAATTCAGGAGGCCTTGCGCAACACCTCTGCAGGCGAAGCGCCGCCTGGGCTGCTGAAATAGCCGTAGGCCTGGCTTCCACCCCCGCGCGATGACAAGTCTTGTACCGGTGATCCTGTGCGGCGGCACCGGCACGCGGCTGTGGCCGCTCTCGCGGGCCAGCTATCCCAAGCAGTACTGGCCCCTGGCTGGCAACGGCGAAGACACCCTGCTGCAGCAAACCCAGCAGCGCCTGAAGGGCCTGCCAGGGCTGGCGCCACCACTGCTGATCTGCAACGAGGACCACCGCTTCATCGTGGCCGAGCAGATGCGCCAGATCGGCGTCGAGCCCGCCGGCATCCTGCTGGAGCCGATCGGCCGCAACACCGCTCCGGCCGTGGCGGTGGCGGCCCTACAGGCCACGGCCCAGGGCGACGATCCGCTGCTGCTGGTGCTGGCGGCCGACCATGTGATCCGGGATGCGGCCGCCTTCCGCGCGGCGGTTGTCGCCGGTGCGGCAGCCGCCGAGGCGGGACAACTGGTGACCTTTGGGATCGTGCCCACCGCCCCGGAGACGGGCTACGGCTACATCGAAGCTGCCCACGCGTTGACGGATGCCAGCGCGCCGGTGCCGATCGCCCGCTTTGTGGAGAAGCCGGATCGGGCCACCGCCGAGGCGTTTCTGGCCACGGGCCGCTTCACCTGGAACAGCGGCATGTTCCTGTTCAAGGCCAGCGCCATCCTGGCGGAGCTGGAGCGGCTGGCCCCTGAGGTGGTGAATGCCTGCCGCGCCGCGCTGGAGCAGGACAGCGCCGATCTCGATTTCCTGCGGCTGGAGCGGGAAGCCTTTGCCGGCTGCCCGAACGTGGCCCTCGACGTGGCCGTGATGGAGCGCACCGACCGCGGCGCTGTGCTGCCGCTGGAGGCGGGCTGGAGCGATGTGGGCAGCTGGAGCGCCCTGTGGGAAACGGCCGCGGAGCGCGACGCGCAAGGCAACGTGCTGCGGGGCCGGGTGATCCACGAAGACGCCCGCAATTGCTACCTGCGCAGCGAGCACCGGCTGGTGGTGGGCCTCGGGGTGGAAGACCTGGTGGTGGTGGAAACGGATGATGTGGTGCTGGTGGCCCACCGCGACCGGGCCCAGGACATCAAAAGCATCGTGGGGCTGCTGGAGCGGGAGGGCGCGCCGGAAAGCAAGGCCCACCGCAAGATCTACCGGCCATGGGGGTCGTACGACGGGATCACCGAAGGTGAGCGCTGGCAGGTGAAAACGATCGTGGTTAATCCGGGGGCGAGCCTGTCGCTGCAGATGCACCACCACCGCGCCGAGCACTGGATCGTGGTGAAGGGAACGGCGGTCGTGGAGAAGGACGGCCGCCAGGAGCTGGTGGGCGAAAACCAGAGCACCTACATCCCCCTGGGCTGCCGCCACCGCCTCTCCAACCCCGGCAAGATCCCGGTGGAACTGATCGAGGTGCAGAGCGGCCCCTACCTGGGCGAAGACGACATCGTGCGCTTTGAAGACCGCTATGGCCGCAGCGACACCGTCGCCGCTACTCAACCGTGACGCTCTTGGCCAGGTTGCGGGGCTGATCCACATCCAGACCCCGGTGGGCGGCAATGTGATAGCTGAGCAACTGCATCGGAATCACCGTCAGAAGCGGGCTGAGCAGCTCATCGACCACCGGCACCGGCAGCAGCACATCAAATAGCTCGGCATCGGGGCAATCGGGGGCCACGCCAATCAACTGGGCATCGCGGGCCTTGGCCTCCTGGGCGTTGCTCAGCACCTTCTCGAACACAAGCCCGGGCACCGCGATCGACACCACCGGCACCTTCGCGTCGAGCAGGGCGATCGGGCCATGCTTCATCTCGCCGGCCGGATAGCCCTCGGCGTGGATATAGCTGATCTCCTTGAGCTTCAGCGCACCCTCCAGGGCGATCGGGTAGTTGATCCCCCGCCCCAGGAAGATCACATCCTGGGTGCCCTCAAAGCGGTGGGCCAGGGCGGCGCAGCGCTGGTCGTGATCGGCCACCAAGGCTTCGAGCTGCTGGGGTAGCTGCCGCAACGCCGCCGCCAGGGCCTTGAGCTCCTCGCGGCTGCGGCCCGACGTGCCACCCCCCTGGCGCTGGCCCACCCGCCGCTCGGCAAAGGCCAGGGCCAGGCCGTAGAAGGCCAGCAGCTGCCCCAGAAACGTCTTGGTGGCCGCCACGCCCACCTCAATGCCGGCGCCGATGTCGAGGATGTGGTCCACCATCCGCGCCAAGGAGCTTTCCGGCCGGTTGGTGATTCCCAGCAACCGCGGCGCAAAAGCCGGATCGGCCACCAGCTGGCGCCGCTCCTGCTCCATCGCCAGAGCCGCCAACGTGTCGGCCGTTTCGCCGGATTGGGTGACGCCGATCGTGAGGGTGTGGGGCGTCAGCGGCGGCGGCGCATAGCGGAATTCACTGGCGTAGAAGACGCTGGTGGGAATGCCGGCCAGCTGCTCGAGCAGGTAGGCCCCCACCTGGGCGGCATGGCGACTGGTGCCGCAGGCCAGGATCTGGATCCGCTCCACCCCCTCCAACACCTCCGCCGCCAGCGGCAGCGCCACCAAAGGTGTTGCTTGCCCGACCACAGCCTCCGGCAGGTGGCGGGCCACCCACAGGGCCGCGGTTTCGGGCTGCTCGTGGATCTCTTTGAGCATGAAGTGGCGGAAGCTGCGCTTGTCCACCACGTGTTCGGTGCCGCTCAGCAGGCTGGGGCTGCGCTGCACCCGCTCCCCGTCGGCGTCGTAAAGCTCGATGCCCAAGGGGGTGAGCAGGGCCACCTCGCCGTCCTCCATCGGCAGGATCGTGCGGGTGAAACCCGCCAGCGCCGGGGTGTCGCTGGCGCAGAGAAATTCCCCTTCCCCCAGGCCGATCAACAACGGCGCCGCCTTGCGGGCCACCACCAGGGCCCCAGGCGCTTCGGCCCACACCACCGCCAGGGCGTAGGCGCCGTGCAGCAGGGGCAGCACCTCCTGCACCGCCTGCAGCAGCAGGCTGCCGCTGGCCACCCGGGCTCGCCCGCCTTGCACGCCCGCCTGCAGCCGCGCCAATTGACGGGCCAGCAGGTGGGGGATCACCTCGGTGTCCGTCTCGGAGCGGAACACCACCCCTTCCGCCTGCAGCTCCTCGCGGAGGGTGCGGTAGTTCTCAATGATGCCGTTCTGCACCACCGCCAGCTGGCCGCTGCCATCGAGATGGGGATGGGCGTTGCGCTCCTCTGGCTTGCCGTGGGTGGCCCAGCGGGTGTGGCCGATGCCGCAGTGCCCGGGAGCTCCCTGGGCCTCGAATCGCGCCGTGAGGTTGACCAACTTGCCCTCGGCCTTGAGGCAGTGCAGCCGGCCCGGCCCCGCATCCGCCTGGGCATCCACCGTGGCGATCCCGGCCGAGTCGTAGCCCCGGTATTCCAGCTGGCGCAGACCCTCCAGCAGCTGGGGAGCCGCCTCCCGCGATCCGATCAGGGCAACGATGCCGCACATAGGGCTGGGCCAGCGAGGGGCGCAAGAGGGGGCGCAACAAAAAAGCCCGGCGAGGGGCCGGGCTTGAGCTTATTGGCAGTGGCGCCGAGGGACAGGACTCAGTACGAGAGGCCCATCGAGCGGCTGGTTTCGTCGCCCAGGTACACCCGGATGCTGAGGAAGTCGGTGGGACAGGCGGTTTCGCAGCGCTTGCAACCCACGCAGTCTTCGGTGCGGGGCGACGAAGCGATCTGACCGGCCTTGCAACCGTCCCAGGGCACCATCTCGAGCACGTCGAGCGGGCAGGCACGCACGCACTGGGTGCAGCCGATGCAGGTGTCGTAGATCTTGACGGCGTGGGACATTGGGCCTCGATGGGGAGGTGGCCGATAACAAACGGCGTGAGGCCAACGTACCCAAAGCTTTCGAGCCCGCAGCAGAGCCCGCGACAGCCCGTCACCCTTGTTCATACGCCGCGGAGCGACCCGCAGGGCGACCCGTAGAGTGCGTCGACTCTCACAGCGGCCATGTCCCAGGAAGCGATCTTCGAGAAAGTGCGCTCGATCGTTGCCGAGCAGCTCAGCGTGGATGCCGGTGACGTCAAGCCCGAATCCAACTTCCAAAACGATCTCGGCGCTGACTCCCTCGACACCGTCGAGCTGGTGATGGCCCTCGAAGAGGCCTTCGACATCGAAATCCCAGACGAAGCCGCCGAAGGCATCACCACCGTGGGTGACGCCGTCAAGTTCATCCAGGACAAGCAGGCCTGAGCCACCCCATGGTGCAGGGTCTCCAGCGCGTCGTCGTCACCGGTCTCGGCGCGATCACACCGATCGGCAACGACGTTCCCAGTTACTGGGAGGGGTTGCGTTCGGCGCGCAATGGCGTAGCGGGGATCACCCTGTTTGACGCCAGTCGCCATGCCTGCCGGTTTGCGGCCGAGGTGAAAAACTTCGACCCCTCCGGCTGGCTGGAACCCAAGGAATCCAAGCGCTGGGATCGCTTCTGCCAGTTCGGGGTGGTGGCGGCCAAGCAGGCCGTCGCCCATGCGGGCCTCACGATCGACGCCTCCAACCAACATCGGGTTGGCACGGCCATCGGCTCCGGCGTCGGCGGACTGCTGATGATGGAAACCCAGGCCCAGGTGCTCAACGATCGCGGTCCGGATCGGGTCAGCCCGTTCTGCGTGCCGATGATGATTCCGAACATGGCCACAGGTCTGACGGCCATCGCCCTGGGGGCGAAGGGACCGAGCACCGCCGTGGCCACCGCCTGCGCCGCCGGCTCCAATGCCATCGGCGATGCCTACCGCCTGATCCAGCTGGGCCTGGCCGACGTGATGATTGCCGGCGGGGCTGAGTCGGCCATCACTCCCTTGGGTGTGGCTGGATTTGCCAGCGCCAAGGCCCTGTCGTTCCGCAACGACGACCCCGCCACAGCCAGCCGCCCCTTTGATACCGAGCGCAACGGTTTCGTGATCGGCGAAGGAGCCGGGGTGCTGGTGCTCGAGAGCCTCGAACACGCCCAGGCCCGCGGCGCCACGATCCTGGCCGAAGTGGTGGGCTACGGCATGACCTGCGACGCCCACCACATCACGTCACCCTCCCCTGGCGGCGTTGGTGGTGCCGAGGCGATGCGCCTGGCCCTGCGGGATGCCCAACTGGAGCCCGAAGCGGTCGACTACGTCAACGCCCATGGCACCAGCACCCAGGCCAACGACAGCAACGAGACCTCGGCCATCAAGAGCGCCCTCGGCGCGCACGCCTATCAGATTCCGGTGAGCTCCACCAAGTCGATGACCGGCCACCTCCTCGGAGGCAGCGGTGGCATCGAAGCGGTGGCGGCTGTGCTGGCGATGGAGCACAACCTGGTGCCGCCTACCATCAACTACCAAAATCCGGATCCAGCCTGTGATCTGGATGTGGTTCCCAACCAGGCCCGGGAACACACCCTCAACGTGGTGCTCTCCAATTCCTTCGGGTTTGGCGGTCACAACGTCTGCCTGGCGTTCCGCCGCATGGCGTGACCCTCCTCCCTCCCTAAACCCTCAAAGCCATGGTCGTCGCCCCCTCCACGTCCGTCGAGTCGCTCTGCGTCAACAGCATCCGCTTCCTGGCGATCGACGCGATCAACAAGTCGAACTCCGGCCACCCTGGACTGCCGATGGGCTGCGCACCCATGGCCTTCGCGCTGTGGGACAAGGTGCTCAAGCACAACCCCAAGAACCCCAAGTGGTTCAACCGCGACCGCTTCGTGCTGTCGGCCGGCCATGGCTGCATGCTGCTGTACGCGCTGCTGCACCTCACCGGCTACGACTCGGTGACCCTGGACGACATCAAGCAGTTCCGCCAGTGGGGCAGCCGCACCCCTGGGCACCCCGAAACCTTCGAGACAGCCGGCGTTGAGGTCACCACCGGCCCCCTCGGCCAGGGCATCTCCAATGCCGTGGGTCTGGCGATCGCCGAAGCCCACCTGGCCGCCAAGTTCAACAAACCCGGCTGCGAACTCGTCGATCACTACACCTACGTGATCATGGGTGACGGCTGCCATCAGGAGGGCGTGAGCGGTGAGGCTGCTTCCCTGGCCGGCCACCTGGGCCTGGGCAAGCTGATCGCCCTCTACGACGACAACCACATCACCATCGATGGCAACACCGCGGTGTCGTTCACCGAGGATGTGCTGAAGCGCTACGAGGCCTACGGCTGGCACGTCCAGCACGTGGCGGATGGCAACACCGACGTGGCCGGCATCGCCCGGGCGATCGAGGCCGCCAAGGCCGTGACCGACAAGCCCAGCCTGATCAAGGTGACCACCACCATCGGCTATGGCTCCCCCAACAAGGCCAACACCGCCGGGGTGCACGGTGCCGCCCTCGGCGCCGATGAAGCCGAACTCACCCGCAAGGCCCTCGACTGGAGCTACGGCGCATTTGAGGTGCCGCAAGACGCTTACGACCACTGGCGCCAGGCCATCAGCCGCGGTGAAGCCCTCGAAGCCGCCTGGAACGCCACCCTGGCCTCCTACCGCAGCCAATACCCCGCCGAAGCGGCTGAATTTGAGCGCCAGCTGCGCGGTGAACTGCCCCAGGGCTGGGATGCCTCCCTGCCCAGCTTCAGCCCCGAGGACAAGGGCCTCGCCACCCGCCAGCACTCCTACAACGCGCTGAACGCCTTCGGCCCCAACCTGCCCGAGCTGATCGGCGGCTCCGCCGATCTCACCCACTCCAACCTCACCGACATCAAGGGCGAGGCCAGCTTCCAGAAAGGTGGTGAGGCCAACCGCTACCTGCACTTCGGTGTGCGCGAGCACGCCATGGCGGCGATCATGAACGGCATCGCTTACCACGGCAGCGGCCTGATCCCCTACGGCGGCACCTTCCTGGTGTTCGCTGGCTACATGATCGGTGCCATGCGCCTCTCGGCCCTGAGCGAGCTGGGTGTGATCTATGTGCTGACGCACGACTCGATCGGCCTGGGCGAAGACGGCCCCACCCACCAGCCGGTGGAAACCCTCGCCAACCTGCGCGCCATCCCCAATCTTCTGGTGATGCGCCCCGGCGACGGCAACGAAACCATGGGCGCCTACCAGGTGGCCGTGACCAACCGCAAGCGCCCCACGGTGCTGGCCCTCAGCCGCCAGGCGATGGCCAACCAACCCGGTTCGGCAGCAGCCCATGTGGCCAAGGGCGGCTACATCCTGGAAGACAGCAACGGCAGCCTCGATCTGATCCTGATCGGCACCGGCACTGAGCTGGAGCTCTGCACCAAGGCCGCCGCCCAGCTGCGCGCCGAAGGCAAGAACGTCCGCGTGGTGTCGATGCCCTGCGTCGACCTGTTTGAAGAGCAGGACGCCGCCTACCGCGAGAGCGTGCTGCCCGCCGCCTGCCGCAAGCGCCTGGTGGTGGAAGCCTCCAGCTCCTTCGGCTGGCACAAGTACGTGGGCTTCGACGGTGACACCGTCTCGATCGACCGCTTTGGCGCCTCCGCCCCCGGCCCGGTGTGCCTGGAGAAGTTCGGCTTCACCGTCGACAACGTGGTGGCCAAGGCCAAGGCCCTGGGCTGATCCGCCAGGCTGGCCTGCTCCTGCTGCGCATCCGTTTCAAGCCCCGCCGCAAGGTGGGGCTTTTTTTGGCCTCTCTCGGGAGAAGCCAGTGTCAATGGGAATGGACCCTAAGCTGAACCCATGGGACTGATCCGCGGCACCGTTTCCATCAGCAACCCCACCAAGCCGGAGCTGGCTGCCCTCGAAGTTTCAGCGCTGGCAGACAGTAGAGCGGTGCATCTATGCATCCCCGAACATCTAGCGCTCCAGCTCAGCCTGGGCGAGTTGGAGCGCCGCGAGGTGGTGTTGGCCGACGGCCATCGCCGCACGGTGCCCTATGTGGGTCCGGTAGAGGTGCGCTTCCGCAACCGCCGTTGTTTCACCGGTGCCATGGTGCTAGGCAATGAAGTGCTGTTGGGCGCCATCCCCATGGAGGACATGGACCTAGTACTGCGGCCCCAGCTGCAGAGCCTGGATGTGAACCCTGAAAGCCCCAATATCCCGCTAAGCCTGGCGAAGTAAGGCCAGGCTGCATGACTGTGCCGAAGCGGATCAAACCGGCGCTGGCTCACCTGTTGGCTGCGCGGCTTTGGCTTTCTGCTCCGCCAGCACCTGCTCCAGCCCTTCCAGATCCGCGTCGGTGATCTTGGTCTGCATCGGGCAGTGCTTGGGGCCGCACATCGAGCAGAACTCGGCCTGTTTGTAGATGTCGGCCGGCAGGGTTTCGTCGTGATACTCACGGGCCCGCTCGGGATCCAGCGAGAGATCGAACTGCTTGTTCCAGTCGAAGGCGTAGCGAGCGCGGCTGAGTTCGTCGTCGCGGTCGCGGGCCCCCGGGCGGTGGCGGGCGATGTCGGCGGCGTGGGCGGCGATCTTGTAGGCGATCAGGCCCTCGCGCACGTCTTCGGCGTTGGGCAGGCCGAGGTGCTCCTTCGGGGTCACATAGCAGAGCATCGCCGTGCCATACCAGCCGGCCATCGCGGCGCCGATGGCGCTGGTGATGTGGTCGTAGCCGGGGGCGATGTCGGTCACCAGCGGGCCCAGCACATAGAAGGGGGCTTCGCTGCACTCCTCCATCTGCTTTTTGACGTTGAACTCGATCTGATCCATCGGCACGTGGCCCGGACCCTCCACCATCACCTGGATGTCGTGCTCCCAGGCGCGGCGGGTGAGCTGGCCCAGGGTTTTCAGCTCCGCCAGCTGGGCGGCGTCGGAGGCGTCGTGCTGGCAACCCGGCCGCAGCGAATCGCCCAGGGAGAAGCTGCAGTCGTAGCGCTTGAAGATTTCGATGATGTCATCGAAATGGGTGAACAGGGGGTTCTGTTTGTGGTGATACAGCATCCACTGGGCCAGGATCCCGCCGCCACGGCTGACGATGCCGGTGAGGCGACCCTTCACCAAGGGCAGGTGCTCAATCAGCAGACCGGCGTGGATCGTCTGGTAATCGACCCCCTGCTGACAGTGCTTCTCAATGATGTGCAGGAAGTCGTCGGCGTCGAGCTTCTCGATTGAGCCATGCACGCTCTCGAGCGCCTGATACACGGGCACCGTGCCGATCGGCACCGGCGAGGCGTTGATGATTGCTGTGCGCACCTCATCGAGGTTGACGCCGCCGGTGGAGAGATCCATCACCGTGTCGGCGCCGTATTTCACCGCCAGGCGCAGTTTGGCCACCTCCTCCTCAAGATCGGACGCGTTGGGGGAAGCGCCGATGTTGGCGTTCACCTTGCAGCGGCTGGCGATGCCGATCGCCATCGGCTCCAGATTGGTGTGGTTGATGTTGGCCGGGATGATCATCCGGCCCCGCGCCACCTCCTCCGTCACCAGCGATTCGGGCAGGTTCTCCCGCTTGGCCACATAGGCCATCTCTTCGGTCACCACGCCCTGGCGGGCGTAATGCATCTGGGAATAGTTCGCGGTGCCGCGACGCTTCTCAATCCAGGCGCTGCGCATGATGGGCGGTGGCGAAGAACAGGGGACCGCAAAAGAGCGGTGAGGGGGGTCCTGTGCCGATGCCGAGTTCGTTTCCACTTCCCTGCGCCGGCATGACCCGGATCAGGTTCGGAGGGTGTGATCTCAGCCCGAAGCTGCACGGCTAATTGGGCCGGCAGCGGGGCACCCCTAGTGACAGGTAAAACCTAGCAAGCCCGCAAGAGGCTGGGACCTCTAAAGGAGACGCGGGTCAGGGTCGTCGGGATTCAGAGCTGTCAGGATTTTGTTCACTGTACAGAATCTGGACACACCCGAAACAGCCTCACCCACTAGGGCCTCAGCGCTGCAACCCGTTCAGCGCGGCGGCCACCACCCGGTGGTCGGTGTCGCCCTGAAGCTGTTGCAGCAGGCTGCGGGCTTCGGCATCGCCGCGGTCGCGCACCAGACGGCCGAGGATCTCGGCCCCGCCCACCCGCACGGTGCCATCGGCGTCGGTGATGGCCATCGCCGCGAGCTCCAGCAGCCAGGCCGGATCAATGGCTGGCTGCTCGGCCAGGGCCGAGAGGATGCTGCAGCGCACCAGCCACTGCTGATCGGCGGCAAACACATCCCGCAGCAGGGGCCAGGATCGCTCCAGCGAATGGCTCACCAGGGAGTTGGCCGCTTCGGCGCGCACGTTGGCGTCCTCGTCGTGCTGCATGGCGTTCACCAGCGCCTGCCAACCCGCCTCGCTCTGCTTCACCCCCAGGCCGGCGCAGCTCAGCGAGCGCACCATGAACATGCCCTGCTCCAGGCCCAGCAGCAGCAGGGGCACGGCCTGTTCAACCGGCACCTCCCGCAGGCCCACCAGGGCCGGCATGGCCCGGCTGGGATCACCGGACACGATGGCGTCCCGCAGGGCGGACAGATCGGGAGAGGGAAGGGTCATACCTCTCCATCGTGGCGCAGGGCCGCCAGCAACTCCCGCCACCGCCGCCGCTGGCCCAGGGCGCTGGTCACGAGCAGGCCCGTGCCAATCAGCAGCGCCGGCAAGGCTGGCAAGCGATCAACGCCGCGGCGCTGCAGCAGCACCAACAAGGCCAACAGGATCAACAGGGGCGAGGAGAGGGCCAGCAACCCCCGCAACCAGGGCCGGCGCCTCATGGCCGCCGCTCCATCCAACGCAGCAGGCTCCAGGTGAGCACCCGGATGCCCACCGGCAACGACGCCTCATTGGGGGCAAAGGTGTTGCTGTGCAAAGGCGTGCACCCATCAGGCCCCGCCACCCCGAGCCGAAACATCGTGCCGCGGGTGCCCTCGAGCAGCTGGGCAAAATCCTCAGCGCCGAGGGAGGGCTGCTCCAGCCATTGCACCTGGGGCCGGCCCAGCAGCTCCACCGCCGCCTCGGCCACCAGTTCGGTGAGGGCCGGATCGTTGTGCACCGGCGGCGAGATCACCCGGTAACGCACCCGCGCCGCGCCGCCATGGCCCTGGCAGAGGGCGTGCACGGTGTCTTCAATCCAGCCCGGCAGCTGGGCGTGCACGTCGGTGTCGAGGCAGCGCACGGTGCCCAGCAGGCGCACATGGTCGGCAATCACGTTGAAGGCCTTGCCGCCCTCAATGCGCCCGAAGCTCACCACCACCGGGTGCAGGGCATCGAGCCGGCGGCTGATCGCCTCCTGCAGCCCGCTCACCACCCGCGCCGCAATCCAGATGGCATCGGTGCTCTGGTGGGGCCGGGCGCCGTGGCCGCCCTCGCCCAGCACCTCCACCTCCAGCTCCCCCGCCGCGGCCGTGAGGCTGCCGCTGCGCACCCCGATCGTGCCCGCCGGCAGGGTGGGAAATACGTGCACGCCAAACAAAGCGTCCACGTCCTCCATGGCGCCATCAGCCTTCATCCAGGCTGCCCCCTGGGCCGTTTCCTCGGCGGGTTGAAACAGCAGCCGCACCCGGGCCGTGAGCCGCTCGGGATGGCGCTCGGCCAGCCCTCCAAGCAAGCAGGCCACCCCAAGCCCGACCGCGGTGTGCAGGTCGTGGCCGCAGGCATGCATCAGCCCCTGCTGGGTGGAGGCGTAGTCGAGGCCGGTGCGCTCCTCCACTGGCAGGGCATCCATGTCCACCCGCAGGGCCACCAGGGGCGTGGGGCTGCCATCGGCCAGCTGCTGGGGCCCCAGCTCGGCCACCACCCCGGTGCGTCCAACGCCCTCGCGCACCTGCCAGCCCCAGCGGCGCAGTTCACCGGCCACCAAGGCGGCGGTCTGCTGCTCGTGGCCGCTGAGCTCGGGATGGCGGTGAATGTGGCGCCGCAGCTGGATCAGCACCGGCAACACCCCAGCCAGAGCTTCCTCGAGCCCAAGCGCTTGCCAAGTCAGGGTGCAGGGTGGAGCCGTCATTCAGGAGGCAGTCATCGAGCAGGCCGTCATTCAGGAGGCCGTCATTCAGGAAACAAGGGCCAGGAATTGCGCCAGCGCTTCCACCGGCTCGGGGGGCCAGCGCCGCGTCGATCGCAACCATTCTTGCTGCCGGTAGCGCGGATCGAGACCCGAAGCGGCGGCCCAGTTGCTCTCGGCCTCGCCACTGGCCCCCTTCTGCCAGAGCAGGGCCGTGAGCGCGGCACGGGCGTCGGCAAACAGGGGGTAGCGGCGGATCAGGTTGCGCAGCTCCCGCTCCGCCTCAGCCCTGTCCCCCAGCTGGAAGGCGGCCAGGGCGGCACTGGAGCGGGCCATGGCAAAACCGGGCCGGGCCAGGGACGCCGCCTCAAAGCAGCGGCGCGCTGCCTCCCAGTCGCCCAGCGAACCCTGCACATTGCCGAGGTTGTAGAGGGCCGAAGCCCGCGGTTCGCCCGCATCGCTCGGGGCCCGCTCCAGGATCCAGCGGTAGTCGGCCTCGGCGGCGGCCCACTCGCCCAGGGCCTCCTCGGCGGTGCCGCGGTTGAGATGGGGGTCGGGACTGTCGCCATCGAGGGCCATCGCCTTGGTTTGATCGGCGATGGCGGCCCGGGGGTCGCCGAGGGCCAGCTGCACATTGCCGCGGTTGCTCCAGGCCGCTGCATCATTCGGCGCCACCTCCAGCACCTGATTCCAGAGCGGTAGGGCCTCGCTGAAACGCCCCTCGCGGCTGGCACTGAGGGCCTGATCAAACAGCTGGGGCAGCAGCAACTGCACCCCCAGCAGCAGGGCCAGCAGGGTGGACATCACAGAGAGCTGCTCATGAAAGGGGCCCGCTCATGCCGCCGCTCCAGCGGGCCAGCCCAGGTGGCGGCGGCCCGCCGGGGTGACGATCCGGCCCCGGGGGGTGCGCTGCAGAAAACCCAGCTGCAGCAGGTAGGGCTCCACCACCGCTTCCAGGGTGGCGGAATCTTCCCCCAGGCCCGCCGCGAGGGTGTCGAGGCCCACCGGGCCGCCGCCGTAGCCCTCCAGCATCAAGGTGAGCAGGCGCCGGTCGCTGGCATCGAGGCCGCGGTCGTCAACGCGGTGCAGGCTGAGGGCCTCGGCCACCAGCGAAGCGCCAATGCGGCCATGACCCCGCACCGAGGCCACATCGCGCACCCGCCGCAGCAGGCGGTTGGCGATACGGGGGGTGCCGCGGCAACGGCGGGCCACCTCCAGTGCGGCGTCGGCCTCGAGCGCGATCTGCAGCAGGCCCGCGGCCCGCTCCACGATCGCCTGCAGATCGTCCAGGCCGTAAAACTCCAGCCGCTGGATCAGGCCGAAGCGATCCCGCAGCGGCGAACTCAGGGAGCCGGCCCTGGTGGTGGCCCCCACCAGGGTGAAGGGCGGCAGCTCCAGGCTGCGGGTGCGGGCCGTGGTGCCCTTGCCCACGGTGAGGTCGAGGCGGAAGTCCTCCATAGCCGGATAGAGGATCTCCTCAGCCACCCGATTGAGCCGGTGAATCTCGTCGATGAACAGCAGCTCGTGGGGCTGCAGGTTGACCAGCAGGCCGACGATGTCGCGGGGGCGCTCCAGGGCCGGCGCACTGGTGATGCGGCAGCGCACCCCCAGCTCCTCAGCCAGCACCAGGGCCATGGTGGTTTTGCCCAGGCCCGGCGGGCCGTAGAGCAGCACGTGGTCGAGCGCCTCCTGGCGGGCGCGGGTGGCCTCCACGGCGATGGCCAGCACCTGCTTGAGCTCGCTCTGACCGATGTAGTCGGCCAGGCGCCGGGGCCGCAGGCCGTCTTCCCGGGCGGGCGCCACCCCCTCCGGCACGGGGGTGGGATCCACCAGGCGCGGCGGCGCGTCCGGGCGCCTGGGCTCGTGGCTGGGGCGGCCGCGGGGCGCCGGGGATCCCGAGGAAACAATCGCCATGAAGCGAGGGTACCGGGGGCTCCCTAGGGTCGGGAGATCGAAGGGACGGTTGCGGAGCAGCGATGGCCAAGGGCGGGGGCAAGAAGAGCGCCAAGGCCCAGCGCGATGCCGCCAACAAGCTGCTGGCCGACAACCGCTTTGCTCGCCACCAGTACGAGATCCTCGAAACGCTGGAGTGCGGCATTGAGCTGTTCGGCACGGAGGTGAAGTCGATCCGGGCCGGCCAGTGCAACCTGCGCGACGGCTTCTGCCTGATCCGCAAGGGGGAGCTGCAGCTGCACAACGTGCACATCTCGCCCCACAGCCATGCCGGGGCCTACTTCAACCACGAGCCCCTGCGGGTGCGCAAACTGCTGGCCCAACGCCGCGAGATCGACAAACTGCGGGTGGGGCTCGAGCAGAAGGGCCTCACCCTGATCCCGCTCAACCTGCATCTCAAGGGCTCCTGGATCAAGCTGACCATCGGCCTGGCCAAGGGCCGCAAGCTGCACGACAAGCGCCACGAGGAACGGCGCAAGCAGGACATCAAGGACGCCAAGGTCGCCATCGCCCGGCTCTGAATTCAGGGGGCCGGGGGCGCAGCCTGTGTGCGGATGCCTCTCCGGGATTCTGTACAGGCTGTACAGAATCCCGGAGACGGAACTCGGGAGACGCGCAACCCAGCAACCACCCCGGCTGGGCTCAATTCACTGCCGGTGGCACCGGCGGTGGCGGAGCAGCGACAGGCTGTGCGGGCACCGGCACGGTGGTCGGGACCTGCGGCGTCTCCAACTGGTCCGCCGGCGCCGGCGCTGAGGGCTCAGGGGCGGCCACCGGTGCCGGCGGATCCGCCCGCAGCGACAAGGTGATCAGGGCCGGCGCGACGCCCTCGTTGGTGACCAGCAGCTGCACCGGCGAGCGCTTCTGCACCCCCAGGCTCACCACCCGCAGGGGGCCCTTGGCCTCCAGCAGGTCGCCATCGGGGCCGAACACGCTCATCTGCATCAGGGGCGAGCCGTTTACCCCCAGCACCAGCCGGTAGCCGGGCGGCAGCCGCACCGGGAACAGCCGCGCCCCACCGGCCTCTACTTGGGCCGAGAGCACCCGGGTTTCCTGGGGCTGGGCCTGAATCGCCTCGATCTGAACATTGGCCAGGCTCTGCTCGGCCGCAGCAAACCAAAGCTGACGGAAGGGTTCAGCAGGAATGTCGGCGCCGGGGCGGCCCGGCAGCAGGCTCTGGGCACTGCCCGACACCAGCTGGCGCAGCACCGCGGGGCTGAGCCCCTGGCTCACCAGGGCCTGCTGGCGCCGCTCCCAGTCGGCATTGGTGTAACTGCCCAGGCGACGGCGGATCTCAAGGGGCAGCTGCTCCACCCGGGCCAGCCACTCCTCGGCGAGTTCGTTCCACACCTTGCGTAAGGGCGCATCTTCGAGGGAGTCGCTGGGCAGGCGGCCGCCCCGCTCCGGAAACTGGGCCAGCAGGCTGGCGTCCACCAACTTCAAAAACCAACCCCGATCCACCTGCATCGCCCGCAGCCGGTTGAGCAGCTGCTGGCGCTGATCCACCTCAGCGGGCGGCAGGCTGCTGGGCAGCTGCAGGGCCGCGTCGGGGGTGGGCAGGGCCAAGCGGCCGCGGCTCAGCCACCACCAGCCCAGGGCGGTGCCCACCACGGCCGAGAGCACCAGGGCGATCACCACCGGCCAAATGCCGCCCTCGGCGGCCTCCTCCCGCTCCTCCAAACGCGTGCGCAGGGCTGCGGGCGGTGAGGGAGGGGTGAGCGGTGGCAGCTCCGGCTCAGGGGGAGGAGGTGGCGGCTCCGGGGCTGGCGGTGGCTCGGGGGCCTGGGGCGGGGGGGCAGCCACGGGCGGGGGCACCAGAGCCACGGTGCGATCGGCGCGGGCCACTGGGCCGGTGCTCTCGGGCATGGGCAGGGTCTGGAACGCCGCCAGGGCCTGGGAGGCCGAGGCAAAGCGCTCGCCGCTCTCGCGCTCCAGCAGGCGAGCGATCTGGGCCTGAAGGGCCGGCTCGGCGCTGAGGCTGGCCGGCCAGCGCCAGGCGAGGGTGACCGGATCGAGCAGCCGGGCCGGCTCGTCGCCGCTCAGCAGCACCAGGGCCACCGCCCCCAGGGCATGGAGATCCATCCAGGGCTCGAGCTCAGCCGCGCGGGCCCGCTCCGGCGGTGCATAGCCCGGTGTGGCGGCCGGGGTGCCGGCCACCAGGCCGAAATCCAGCAGCACCGGCAGGCCATCGCTGTCGCGGCGCAGCAGGTTGGCGGGGCTGAGATCGCCGTGCACCAGCTCCTGGCTGTGCAACACCGCCAGCACCGGCAGCAGCTGACGCAGCAGCAACAGCACCTCGCCGGCACCAAACACCAGCTGGCGCTCGGCGCGAGCCGCCAGCAGTTGCTGGTAGGTGCGGCCGGCCTGCCATTCGCGCACCAGCCACAACCCCTCGGCCGCCGGGATCACCGCCCCCAGCCGCGGCACCTGGGGATGGAGCACCCCCTGCAGCCGGCCCCAGCGCTGGCGGGCCCGCTCCGGATCGATGCCGGGTCCCAGCAGCCGCAGGGCCATGGGCGCCTCGGACGCCAGCTGGTCGCTGGCGCGCCATAGCTCCCCCTGGGGAGCCTCGCCCGGGGAGGCGGCACTGAGGCACTGCTCAAGCCGGTAGCGATCGCCGATCAGCTGGCCCACCTGCGCTGCCATCAGGCTGCTCCTGCGGCGAGAGCCCGCTGGGGCTGGTGCAGCCCCTTGGCGGCCAGCCACGCAGCGTCGTAGAGGCGTGAGCGGTAGCGATCGCCGCTGTCGCACAGCACCGTGACGATCGTGTGGCCCGGGCCAAGGCGCCGGGCGGTTTCCACCGCCGCGGCCACGTTGATGCCCACCGAGCCCCCCAGGAACAGGCCCTCCTGCCACAGCAGCCGGTAGATCGTCTCGAGGGCGGTTTGGTCGTCGATGCGCACGGCGTCATCGATGGGGGCGCCCTCCAGGTTGGCGGTGACGCGGCTGTTGCCAATCCCCTCGGTGATCGAACTGCCCTCGCTGCTGAGCTCACCCCGGGTGACCCAGGCGTGCAAGGCACTGCCATGGGGATCGGCCAGCACGCAGTGCACCGCTGGGTTCTGCTCCTTGAGGTAGAGCGCCACGCCGGCGTAGGTGCCGCCGGTGCCGGTGGCCGCCACCCAGGCATCCACCTGGCCCTCGGTTTGCTGCCAGATCTCCGGGCCGGTGGAGTGGTAGTGGGCGCGGCGGTTGGCCAGGTTGTCGAACTGGTTGGCCCACACGGCGCCGGGCGTTTCGGCGGCAATGCGGCCCGAGAGCCTCACGTAGTTGTTGGGGTCGCGGTAGGGCACCGCCGGCACCGTGCGCACCTCAGCGCCGAGGCTGCGCAGCAGGCCGATCTTCTCGGCCGACTGGGTGTCGGGAATCACGATCAGCGCCTTGTAACCACGGGCATTGCAGAGGTGGGTGAGGCCGATGCCGGTGTTGCCGGCGGTGCCCTCCACCACGGTGCCGCCGGGCTGCAGCAGCCCCTGCTCCTCAGCCTCCAGCAGGATGCCGAGGGCCGCGCGGTCCTTGACCGAGCCGCCGGGGTTCATGAACTCGGCCTTGCCGAGAATCTGGCAGCCGGTGGCTTCGCTGAGGGCATGGAGCCGAATCAGGGGCGTGTTGCCAACGGCGCCCACGAACCCTGAAGTGATGCCGGCCATACCCGCGTGCTTTGCGTGGCGGGATCGTAGGCAAGGCCTCTAGGGTCGGGCCTGAATTCAGCCGGGATAGGCGGCGGCGGAATGGGGCAGGAGCTGGGGGCGCAGTACACACAGGTGCGCCAGCACAGCCTCGCCCTGGTGGCGCCCCTGGAGCCAGAAGACCTGTGCCTGCAAGGGATGGCAGACGCCAGCCCGCCCAAGTGGCACCTGGGCCACACCACCTGGTTTTTTGAGCAATTTCTGCTGCGCCCCCAACAAGACGCTGGGGTGGCCTTGGGCTACACACCGGCGCCAGCGGCCTGGAATTTTCTGTTCAACAGCTATTACGACGCCGTCGGCGCCCGCCACCCCCGGCCCCAGCGGGGCTTGCTCAGCCGGCCGGCGCTGGCGGAGGTGCTGGCCTGGCGGCAGCGGGTGGATGGGGCCGTGCTGGCCCTGCTGGCGCAGCTGGAGCCCGGCGATCCCCGGCTGGAGCTGGTGGAGCTGGGTCTGCAGCACGAGCAGCAGCACCAGGAGCTGCTGCTGATGGACCTGCTCGATGGCTTCTCGCACAACCCGCTCGAGCCGGCCTACGCACCCCAGCCGGAAGACGCCTACCGCCGCGCAGTGCCAGATGGGGCGGAGGCCCAGGCGCCCGTCTGGCTGCAGCACGGGGGTGGGCTGGTGGAGATCGGCCATCCGGAGGGAGCCGGCGGCCCCGAGAGCCCGGCAGGCTCCTTCCATTTCGACAACGAAGCGCCCCGGCACCGCCAGTGGCTCGAACCCTTTGCGCTCAGCTCCCGCCTGGTGAGCAACGGCGACTTTGAGGCCTTCATCGCCGATGGCGGCTACCGGCGACCGGAGCTGTGGATGAGCGAGGGCTGGGCGGAGGTGCAGGCGCGGGGCTGGCAGGGGCCGCGCTATTGGCGCGACGGCGAGGAGTTTTCGCTGGCGGGGCGGCAGCCGCGGCGGGCCGAGCTGCCGGTGCGACACCTGAGCTGGTTTGAAGCCGACGCCTACGCCCGCTGGGCCGGCGCCCGGCTGCCCAGCGAGGCGGAATGGGAGTTGCTGGCGCCCCAGCTGGAGCAAGCCTTCGGGGTGCTGTGGCAATGGACCGCCAGCCCCTACCGGCCCTATCCGGGCTTCGCGCCGGCCGCCGGGGCGGTGGGGGAATACAACGGCAAGTTCATGAGTTCCCAGATGGTGCTGCGCGGCAGTTGCTTCCTCACCCCCGCCGGCCACGCGCGGCCCACCTACCGCAACTTCTATCCACCGGCGAGCCGCTGGATGGCCGCTGGCCTGCGCCTGGCCCAAGAGCTGCCATGACGGTGCAGAGCCACCACGACCTGATCGACCTCCACCCGGAACCGGCCGACATGCGGCGGCTGGTGCGCGAGGGCATGGCGCAGCGGCCCCGCCAGCTGCCGGCTTGGTTGCTCTACGACGCCGAGGGCTCGCGGCTGTTTGAGGCGATCTGCGAGCAGCCGGAATACGGCCTCACCCGCACCGAAACGGCCCTGCTGGAGGAGCGGGCCCCGGAGCTGGCAGCGGCCCTGGGGGCGGGGGTGCTGGTGGAATTCGGCGCCGGCAATGCCCGCAAAGTGGGGCCCCTGCTGGAAGCGCTGCGGCCGCCGGCCTACGTCGCCCTCGACATCAGCGCCGAGCATCTGCAGCAGAGCTGCGTGGCCCTGCAGGTCCGTTACCCGGCGGTGCCGGTGCTCGGCATCTGCTGCGACTACAGCCAGCTGCAGGACCTGCCCGAACACCCGCTGCTGCAGGGCCAGCGGCGGCTGGGCTTCTACCCCGGCAGCTCAATCGGCAACTTCAGCCCCGAGGAGGCGCGGGTGCTGCTGGTGCAGCTGCGGCAGCTGCTGGGGCCAGGTGCCCGGCTGCTGATCGGCATCGACCAGCCCAAGGCCGTGGCAAGGCTGGAGGCCGCCTACAACGATGCCGCCGGCGTGTCGGCCGCCTTTGCCCGCAACCTGCTGGTGCGGCTTAACCGCGACCTGGCGGGCAGCTTCAACCCCGAGGCCTTCGCCTACACCGCCTGGTGGCAGCCCGAACACAGCCGCATCGCCATGGCCCTGGTGAGCCGCCAGGCGCAGACCGTGCAGCTGGCGGGGGAGGCCTGGCGCTTCGCCGCGGGCGAGCCGCTGATCACCGAATACAGCGTCAAGTACGACCCGGAGGCCTTTCTCGCCCTCGCCGCGTGCGCCGGCTGGCGGGGCGCCGGCCGCTGGAGCGATCCAGCCGGCGATCTCTCGCTGCACCTGCTGGTAACGGCAGACTCCTAGCCAGAGGCAAGAGCGCCATGGGTCGTGAAGAGCAACGGGCCACCATGCGCCAGGTGCGCGAAGGTCTGATCGCCGAGCTCGAGGAGCTGTATCGGGACGCCTTCGACCGCATCAGCAACCACGACCTCGGCGAGGGAGCCATCGCCCGGCTCACCCAACTGCTGCTGCGCTCCCGCGAGGCGGCGATCACGCCGCTGCAGCAGGAGATCGAAGCGCCGTTGATCACCAGCCCCGCCGGCAGCCCGGCCCCCGAACCCGATCCCCAGGCCGCCCCGTGAGCTGGCTCGACGAACTGGAGGCGCGGCTGGACCAGCAGCTGGAGAGCTTTTTGCGGGCCAACCCGGCCCAGGAAGCCCTGCTGGAGGAGCAGGAAGCGCGTGATCGCCAGGCCAAGCTGGTGGGGCAGCGACGCCAGTTGCAGCGGCAGGCGGAGCAGGAGCGCCAGGCCCTGCTGCAACTGGCCAACGAGATCCGGCGCTGGCAGGAGCGGGTGATCAAGGCCCGGGCCGCCGGTGCCACCGCCCTGGCCGAACGCGCCGAAGCCCACCAGCAAGGCCTGATGGAGCAGGGCCGCCAGCGCTGGCAACACCTGAGCGAGCTGGGGGTGAGCTTCGCGGCGGTGGAGCGCGACCTGGGCGAACTGGAGAGCCGGCCGCGCCCGCCACGGGCCTCCAGCCTCGAGCAGGACTGGGCCGCCTTTGAAGCCGAGCAGGCCTTAGAGCAGTTGCGACGGCGTCAGGCCTGAGAACACCGCGATCGAGGACACCGTCGAGGCCACCCCCGATCGCGCTCTCCTGAAATCTGTACAAGCTGTACAGAATCCAAGAGAGCTCAAAATCCCAGCAGCTCTCACCAGGGCCGGCAACACGCTCAAGAGTCTGTTGCCCGACGCCGAAGCGCTCTATCTCAGCGCCGTGGCCCTCAAGGAGCGCCTGGGGCTGGCGATCTATCGGCTTTCGTTCAGGCCTTGGGAGCCGGAGGCACCAGGCTGACGCCATCGGGCGGCGGCGTGGGGTCGGGATCGGCGATCAGCATGTGCTGCAGCACGATCTCGGGACGTTCACTGTCGCGCCAGCGGATCCGGTAGGCGGGCATCTTGGTGCCGCGGCTGGTGGTCTGCTCCACCGGCTCCATCACCCAGCCCCGGCGCGAGCGACCCTGGGGGTTGCGCTTCACCACAGCATCCGCGTGTTTGAAGCGAAAACCGACGCGCTCGCCACTCATGGAATCGCTGGCCCCCTAATGGGGGATATTGCCTACTGAAGTCATTATCCCATTGCGCTCGGCCGCGCCTCGGGACGCAACAGCGGGAAGGCGATCACATCGCGGATCGAGGGGCTGTCGGTGAGCAGCATCACCAGCCGGTCGATGCCGATGCCCAGGCCGCCCGTGGGGGGCATGCCCACCTCCAGGGCCTGGAGGAAGTCTTCATCCACCTGCTGGGCTTCGTCGTCGCCAGCGGCCTTGCGGGCCTGCTGGGCCTCCAGGCGCTGACGCTGATCCACTGGGTCGATCAGCTCGCTGAAGGCATTGGCGGTTTCCCGGCCGACGATGAACAGCTCGAAGCGCTCCACCATCCCCGGCTTGCTGCGGTGGGCCCGGGCCAGGGGCGAATTTTCCACGGGGTAATCGAGCACGAAGGTGGGCTGGATCAAGTCGGCCTCCACCCGCTGCTCAAAGGCCTCCACCAGCAGCCGGCCCACCGAATCCGCCAGGGCCGGCACCTCCAGCCCCTGGGCCGCCATCGCCGCAGCAGCCTCCTCGCGGCTGCCAAAGCTGGTGAAATCCAGGCCCGTGGCGTGCTGCACCAGCTCGTGCATCGTGGCCCGACGCCAGGGGGCGGTGAGATCAATCTCGGCGCCCTGGTAGCTGATCTGGGTGGTGCCACACACCTGCTGGCACAGGTGGGCAATCAGCTGCTCCGTGAGCGCCATCATGTCGGTGTAGTCGGCGTAGGCCTGGTAGATCTCCACCGAGGTGAACTCGGGGTTGTGGCGGGTGCTGATCCCCTCGTTGCGAAAGATCCGGCCCAGCTCGTACACCCGCTCGAAGCCGCCCACCACCAGCCGCTTGAGGTGCAGCTCGGTGGCGATGCGCAGGGTGAGGGGCAGATCGAGGGCGTTGTGGTGGGTTTCAAATGGCCGGGCATCGGCACCGCCCGGCACGCTCTGCAGCACCGGCGTTTCGATCTCCAGGAAGTCGCGCTCATCGAGCCAGCGGCGCATGGCGCTCACCGCCAGGGCCCGGCGCCGGAAGGTTTCGCGGGTGTCGGGGGACACGATCAGATCCAGGTAGCGCTGGCGGTAGCGCTTCTCCACATCCGCCAGGCCGTGCCACTTGTCGGGTAGGGGCTGCAGCGATTTGGTGAGCATGGTCCAGCCCTTCACCTTCACCGACAGCTCACCACGATCGGTGCGGCGCAGGCTGCCCTGCACACCGATCAGGTCGCCCGCATCCACCAGCGCGGTGAGGTGGGAGAAGGCTTCGGGATCCTCCGGCATGGAGGCCGCCAGGGTGGCCTTCTCAATAAACAGCTGGATCGGGCCGGTCTCATCGGCCAGGGTGAAGAAGGCGAGCTTGCCCATCACCCGACGGGTCATCACCCGGCCGGCCACGGCCACCGACACATCGCGCTCCTCGCCGTTGGCCAGGTCGGCGTGGGCCTGCTGCAACGCGGCGGTGCGGTGCGTGGGTTCGAAACGCAGGGCATAGGGTCCCTGGCCCAAGGCCGCCAGGGCTGCGGCTTTCTCCAGACGGGTCTCGCGCAGCTCCGACAAGGCAGACAGGGGGCTCAACCGGCCCATCCTGCAGGAACGCCCGACGGCGGGATCAGGCGGGCTGTTGTGCCTCAGGCAGGCTGTTGTGCGTCAGGCATTAGCCGCCAGGCCCGACTCGGCCATGCGCTGGGAGGCGTAACCGGTGCCGCGCACGGTGAGGATCAGCTCCGGGTTGCGCGGATCGGGCTCGAGCTTGCCGCGCAGGCGGGCGACATACACGTCCACCACCCGCAGGTCGGCTGCGCGGCGGGGCGGGTAGCCCCAGAGCTGCTCGAGGATCTCAGCCCGCGGCACCACCCGGCCCGGCTCGCGGAACAGCAGCTCCAGCAGGCTGAATTCGGTGTAGGTGAGGCCGATGCGCTCACCATCGCGGGTCACCTGACGGCGGTTGGTGTCGACCACCAGATCGCCCACCCGCAACACGCCGCTGCCGCTCTGCACCTCGCGCAGCTCCGTGGAGGCCGAACCCCGGCCCACCCGGCGCAGGATCGTGGCGATGCGGGCCTCGAGCTCCTTGGGGCTGAAGGGCTTGGGCAGGTAGTCGTCGGCACCGAGATCCAGACCCGACACCCGCTCCGCAATGGCATCGAGGGCCGAGAGGAAAATAATCGGCACGCAGGATTCGGCCCGCAAGCGCCGGCAGACCGCAAAGCCATCGAGCTTGGGCAGCATCACGTCGAGCACGACGAGATCGGGCTGCTCCTGGTGGAACAGGCTGAGGGCCTCTTCACCGTCCTCGGCACAGATCACCCGGTAGCCGGCCAGCTGCAGGCGCATCACCAGCACCCGGCGCACCGCCGCCTCATCGTCCACCACCATCACGGTGGCCTTCGGCTCTACCGGGCCAGTCCTAAACATGTCGGAGGAGGCGCCGGCGAAGGGCTCAGCGGCAAAGGGCTCAGCAGCCGCTGGACGAAACGCCCGATCCCCCGAACTGGGCCTGTCCTCCGAGGGCATATGCGGGAAGCCAGATGAAGAATCACAACCATACCTCTCTAAGCGCCCTGCGGTCATCCCCCAGATCGCCGATGCCGGAGCCGATCTGACCACTTTTAAGGATTTCTGCAGAAACAGACAGATTGCGGCAGTGCTGATATCAGCCCCAGCGGGCGCTGGCGTAGCGGTTCCATTCGTCGGCTGCCGCGGCCAAAGCAGCATCGCTGCCCACCTGGCCGAGCATGGCGCGCTGCAGCTGGGTGTACACGATCGCCTGGAGCCGCTTCACCCCCGGGCTGGCCGGCACCAGCACCCGCGCCCGCCGCAGGGTCTGGGCGGAAAGCAGCCGGGCCCGCTGCACCAGCGCCTCTTGCTGCGTCTGCGCGCCACCGGGCACCCCCAGGGACACCTCCAACTGCTGCAGGGCCTCGCGGTTGGAGGGCAGCACCCGCGCCTGCTCAGCGAAGGCCAACTGGTTGGGGCCGTTGGTGAGAAACAGCGCGAACTGGGCCGCCTCGGCCACCAGGCGGCTCTGCTTCGGCACCACCAGGTTCATCACGGCCACATTGGCCTCGCCACCGGCGCCGGTGAGGGGCGCAAAGGGTGCCGTCACGGCGGCAATGCCGGGGGCATTGGTCTGCAGGTTGCGCAGGAAATCGGGGCCGGTGGCCACCTGGGCCAGGTCGCCCGACTGGTAGAGCTCGATCGCCCGCCGGTAGCCCTGGCTCACCACCTCCCGCGGCAGCAGCCCGCGGCGGTAGAGGTCGCTCCAGAAGGCGAAGGCGCGGCGGCCGGCCGGGCTGTTGAACGCGGCGCGGTGGTCGGGATCGAGCAGCTGCACCCCCATCTGCACGAGGGTTTCCAGCAGCTCGGCCGAGTCGTCGGGCACCACGGTGACAAACAGGCCGTAGCGGCCGGTGCGGCGGCGCACCGCTTCGGCAAAGGCGGGCACCTCCTCCCAGGAGCGCGGCGGCGCCCGGTAGCCAGCCCGCTCCAGCAGCCGGCGGTTGGCCATGGTGATCCGGGCCGTCAGATACCAGGGAATGGCGAACTGCTGCGCCGAACCCTGCTGCCCCGACTCTTGACGCCCCGCGTCCCAGATCGCCGGCAGGTAGGCGTCAGCCGCCCCGGCGGGCAGCACCGTGGTGAGATCCCGCAGCCCGCCCTTGCTGGCCAGGTTGGCGGCAAAAGGGGGGTTGAGGTTGACCAGATCGGGGGCGGTGCGAGCGAACACCGCCGCCAGCAACTTGCGCTCCACCGAGCTCCAGGGCACGTCGGTCCAGCGCACCCGGAGGCCGGGGTTCTGGCGTTCCCAGCTGGCGATCAGCCCCTGCAGATAGCCGTTGAATTTGGGAGCCAGATCAAGGGTCCAAAAATTCAGCACCCGCGCGCCGGAAGCTCCGCCGCGCCAGCCCTCTCCCCCACCGGATCGGCCGCAACTGCCCAGCCCTACTGCCAGCAACGCCGCGGCCGAACCCCCGCCGAGGAGTTCGAGAAAGCGACGCCGGCCCTGCTCGCGTGCCATCGGCTCAGCTTCGCCCGCCCTGGGCCTGCTGACGCCACAGCAGCAGCTGCAGGGAACACAGCAGCGGCGCCAGCAGTGCCGTGAGCAAGGTCTGGGCGAGCCAGGTGTGCAGGGCTGGCGAAGGCGGCCCCTCCCCTGGCACCCACGACCCCAGCAACAGGCGTTGCAGGATCAGGCTGCCCCCCAGCAGGGCCGTGCCCAACAGGGCCAGCAGCCCCAGGTTGAAACTGCGCTCGATCGGCGGGCCCTGGCGGCCCAGCCGGCCCCACCACCAGCCGAGCAAGCCCAGGGCCGGAATCTGGGTGATCGGGCCGAGCTGGAGCCCGTCCAGCACCAAACCGAGCCCCACGCCGGCCAGGGCCCCGGAGAGCGGACCATCCACCAGCGCCCAGGGCAGCAACCACAGCACCGGCCAGGCCGGCGGCACCCCCGCCAGCGTCAACGGCGCCGGGGCGGCCAGCACCAGCCACGGCACCAGCAGGGCCGTGGCCACACACCAGCCGTGACGGGCCAGACGACTCACGGCAGCCGCACCTGCACCCAATCGACCGCATCCACCGGGGCACTGAGCTGCACCACGGCCTCAGTGGCTGGCACGGCGCGGTCGTCAACCGACTGGATCACCCCCACGGTGAGGTGGGGCGGCACCAGGGTGCTGGCCGGCGACGTTGCCACCACATCGCCGGCTCGCACGCCAGGATCCTTCTCCAGAAAGCGCAGCACGGGCCGGCTGGTGCCGATCCCAGTGAGTAGGCCATGGCGCTGGGTGCGGCCCACCCACACGCCCACGCGGCTGCCGGGATCGGTGAGCAGGGCAACGGTGGCGGTGGTGGGGGTGACGCTGGCGATCCGGCCGATCAGCCCCCCGGGCGCCGTCACCGGCAAGCCGGGCCGGAGGCCTTGCAGCTCGCCGCGGCCGATCACCAGTTGCTGCCACCAGCCCCCGGCCTGCCGCGAGATCACCGGCGCCGACACCTCCCGGCCGCCCCGGCCCTGCAACTCCAACAGCTCCCGCAGCCGGCGGTTGTCAGCGTCCAGCTGGCGCAGCCGGGTTTGGTCGCTGAGGCTCTGGGCGCTGCGGATCCACTCACCCTGGGCGCTGCCGGGCCAGAAGGGCCGGCTGAGCAGGGCGTAGACATCGCTGACACCCGCCCCCTTGCTGAGCCGCACCGCCACCAGGGCCAGCAGCAGCAGGGCCCAGGGCCAGGCCTGAAGGATCACCCGCAGGGCGGGGAGGCGAAGCCTGCGGCCGGCCTGCATCGGGCTCAGGCGATCTGACGTGCGAAGTCAGGGGTGTCGAGCACGCGCTGCAGACGCTTGTAGTCCTCCAGCACCATGCCGCAACCGTTCACCACACAGAGCAGGGGATCCTCGGCCACGTGGGTGAGGATGCCGGTTTCGTGGCTGATCAGGTCGGTGATGCCGCGCACCTGGGCACCGCCGCCGGCCAGCATGATGCCGCGGTCAACGATGTCGGCCGCCAGCTCGGGCGGGGTGCGCTCGAGGGTGCGCTTCACCGCCTCGACGATCACGTTGAGGGGTTCGGCCATGGCCTCGCGGATGTCGCCGGCGCGCACGTTGATGGTGCGGGGCAGGCCGGAAAGCAGGTGCAGACCGCGCACGTCCATCGAGGTGTTGTCGTGGGTGTCGTCGGGGAAGGCGGAGCCGATGCGGATCTTGATGTCCTCAGCGGTGCGCTCGCCCACCACCAGGTTGTGCACCTTCTTCAGATACACGCCGATGGCGTCGCTGAGCTCATCGCCAGCCACCCGCACCGACTCACTGATCACGGTGCCCCCCAGGCTCAACACCGCCACTTCCGTGGTGCCGCCGCCGATGTCGACGATCATGGTGCCCACCGGCTCGGTGACGGGCAGGCCAGCGCCGATGGCCGCCGCCACGGGCTCATCAATCAGGTGCACTTCGCGGGCCCCGGCCAGACCGGCTTCGCGCACGGCGCGGCGCTCGACGCCGGTGACGCCGCTGGGAATGCCGATCACCAGCCGCGGGGCGACGATGCCGCGGCCCTCATTGGCCTTCTGGATGAAGGTCTTGATCATCTGCTCTGCCGCGTCGAAATCGGCGATTACCCCATCGCGCAGCGGCCGCACGGCGCGGATGTTGCCGGGGGTGCGGCCCAGCATCATCTTGGCCTCATCGCCCACGGCAAGGGGCACACCCCTCTCGAGATCCATCGCCACCACGGAGGGCTCCTGCAGCACGATGCCCTTGCCCGACACGAAAATCAGCGTGTTGGCGGTGCCCAGATCGATCCCGATATCCCGCGAAAACTGGAAACGACGAAAAAACACGGACGCCCGGCCTGCAAGAGCCGAATCATACGAGGGTGTTACAGACGGCTTGAACGGTGGAACTGATGAAAGGTGGCAGCCCAACCGGGTGCCGCATCATTGATCCATCAGCAACAGGAGACATCACCATGGGCGTGAATTCCATCACCCTCGTCGGCCGGGCCGGCCGCGACCCAGAAGTCCGTTATTTCGAATCGGGGAGTGTGGTGGCCAACCTCACCCTCGCCGTCAATCGCCGCAGTCGCGACGACGAACCCGACTGGTTCAACCTGGAAATCTGGGGCAAACAAGCCCAGGTGGCGGCTGACTACGTCCGCAAGGGAGCCCTGGTGGGCATCATCGGCAGCTTCAAGCTCGACCGCTGGACCGACCGGGCCAGCGGCGAGGAGCGCACCAAACCCGTGATCCGGGTCGACCGGCTCGAGCTCCTCGGCTCCAAGCGCGACGCCGAAGCCGGCATGGGTGGCGGCGCCCCCAGCGAAGAGGAAGTGCCCTTCTGATCAGGCGCCTCGGGGGCACCTGAGGCCCCCAAGCCAACCAAAAGCCCCCGCCGGAACTCCAGCGAGGGCTACGAATCAGTCTTCAGGTGCAGGGTGCCCTTCAGTCATGGCCCCTGATCCGCCTGAGCTGGTGTGATCAAAGCCCGCCGTTCGCACGCATGTGCGGGCGGGCGTATCACACCAGCTCAGGGGGACTGCCTCAGTACCGGTAGTGCTCGAGCTTGTAAGGGCCCTCCACCGGCACGTTGATGTAATCGGCCTGCTCAGCGCTGAGCTCGGTGAGCTTGGCGCCGATCTTGTCGAGGTGGAGGCGCGCCACCATTTCATCGAGGTGCTTGGGCAGCACATACACCTGCTTTTCGTACTGCGCGCCTTTGGTGAACAGCTCGATCTGGGCCAGCACCTGGTTGGTGAAGGAATTGCTCATCACGAAGCTGGGGTGACCGGTGGCGCAGCCCAGGTTCACCAAGCGGCCCTCGGCCAGCAGGATGATCTTGTTGCCGGAGTGCAGCACGATGTGATCCACCTGGGGTTTGATGTTGTCCCAGGTGTACTGCTTGAGCGAGGCGACATCGATCTCGTTATCGAAGTGGCCGATGTTGCACACGATTGCCTGATCCTTCATCTGGATCAGGTGCTCGTGGCGGATCACCTTGAAGTTGCCGGTGGCGGTCACGAAGATGTCCACATCGCCCACCACGTCGTCGAGACGCACCACGCGGTAGCCCTCCATGGCGGCCTGCAGGGCGCAGATCGGGTCGATCTCGGCGATCATCACGGTGGCGCCGAGGCCGCGCAGCGACTGGGCCGAACCCTTGCCCACATCGCCATAGCCGAGCACCAGGGCCACCTTGCCGGCCACCATCACATCGGTGGCACGCTTGATGCTGTCCACCAGCGATTCGCGGCAGCCGTAGAGGTTGTCGAACTTGCTCTTGGTGACCGAGTCGTTGACGTTGATGGCGGGGAAGGGCAGCTCGCCAGCCTTCTGCATCTGGTAGAGGCGGGCCACGCCGGTGGTGGTCTCCTCGGTGACGCCCTGGATGTTGGCGTAGATGCGGGAGTAGAAGCCAGGCTGGGCCGCCAGCTTCTGGCGGATGCTGTTGAAGAGGGCCGTTTCCTCTTCGTTGGAGGGATGGTCGAGAACGGAGAGATCCCGTTCGGCCTTGGTGCCCAGCACCACCAGGCCGGTGGCATCGCCGCCGTCGTCGAGGATCATGTTGGGCGTGCCGCCATCGCCCCACTCGAGGATGCGGTGGGTGAAGGCCCAGTACTCATCCAGGGTTTCGCCCTTGTAGGCGAACACAGGAACGTTGGCAGCGGCAATCGCGGCGGCGGCGTGGTCCTGGGTGGAGAAGATGTTGCAGCTGGCCCAGCGCACCTCGGCGCCGAGGGCCACCAGGGTTTCGATCAGAACGGCGGTCTGAATCGTCATGTGCAAGGAGCCCGCGATGCGAGCGCCCTTGAGGGGCTGCTCGGCGCCGAACTTGGCCCGCAGGGCCATCAGGCCGGGCATCTCGGTTTCGGCGATCGCAATCTCCTTGCGGCCGAACTCGGCCAGGCCGAGATCGGCAATCACATAGGTGTTGGTGCTCTGCAGTGCAGGAGCGGCGGGGGTAGCCACCATGGGTTGTGTTCTCGCTTGGGGTACAGCTCGCTCCCGGCTGGGAGGGCGTGGTTTGGAAAGTTCTGCGGAGACGCCGAGGCTTCGGGCTCGCTGTAAGGGCAATCTACAAGCAGGTCTTGAGCCCGCGTGAACGCCCCCCATGACCCACCTCCTCGCCGATGCCACCGCCACCCACGCCTTTGGACGGCAGCTAGCGGCCCGCCTCAGCCCCGGCAGCACCCTGCTGCTGCAAGGCGATCTGGGCGCCGGCAAAACCTGCCTGGTGCAGGGGCTCGCCGCCGGCCTGGGCATCACCGAACCGATCACCAGCCCCACCTTCGCCCTGGCCCAGCACTATCCACTGCCCCGAGGAGGTGATGGTGGTGGTGGTGGTGGCCTGGTGCACCTCGACCTCTACCGGCTGGAGCTGCCCGCCGCGGCCGATGAACTGTTTGCCCAGGAAGAGGAGGAAGCCCGGGCTCTGGGCGCCCTGCTGGCGGTGGAATGGCCCGAGCGGCTCAGCGTGCTGCCGGCGGGCTGCTGGCGGATCCAGCTGCGCCTGGCCGACCCCCACAACCCCGATGCCGGGCGCCAGCTTGGCCTGGTCGCTCCGGGCGGGGAGCCTGTCTTCGCGCCTGCTTAGCTAAGTCTTGGCTTAGTTTGCCGCCAGAAAAGCGCACACAGCGTCGGCGCTGGGCTGGGGATCAATGGCGCCGGCCCCCTGGCACACCAGGGCCCCGCAGGCACTGGCAAAGCGCAGCAGCGGCTCCGGCTGGTTGTGCAACAGCCCGTGCAACAGGCCCGCCGTGAAGGCATCACCAGCACCAGTGGTGTCGACCACCGGCACCCGAAAGGCGGGCAACTCGCCGCTGCGGCCCGCGAAGCACCACCGCAGCGGCGCCCCACCGTCGGTGACCACCACATCCGGGTGCTGCGGCAGGGCGGCGCACACCACGGCCGGGTCGTCGCTGCCAAACAGCCAACGGGCTTCCTCGGCCGCGCACTTGAGCAGGGCGGACTGGTTCAGCAAGGGGGTGATGGCGGCGATCTGGGCGGGGGTGGGGCCGCTGGCGGGGTCGGCGGCCGGATCCCAGAAGGTGGGGCGCCAATTCACATCGAGGGCGAGGGCCACGCCGGCCGCCGCGGCCTGACGGCAGGCGAGCTGAAGGGCTGACGCCGCGGCGGGTGAGGCGAGGGGGATCGTGCCCACCAGCAACCAGCGCGCCGTCGCCAGCAGGGGCCCGAGTGCGGCAGACAACTCGCTGACATCGAGCGCCTGATCCGCAAAGCCCGCCGCGCCTTCGCCACCGCCTTCGCCAGCCCCACCCACAGCGCCGGCAAAACCGCCAAACTGCCGATCACCACTGGCATCGCGTCGCACCAGCACGACGCGGCTGGGGCGCTGGGCATCCCATTGCAGGGCCGAGGTGTTCACGCCGCGCGCGGCAAACAGCTCGCGAAACGCCTCGCCGATGGCATCGCGCCCCAGCCGCCCCAGAAAGGCGCTGGGGGTGCCGAGTCGGGCCAGGGCGCAGGCCACATTGGCGGGGGCGCCGCCGAGGCGGTCGCCATCGGGGGGCGCCAGCCGGTCCACCAGGGCCTCACCCAGACAGAGCACCAGCGGCGCGGCGGGGGACTGGGGCAAAGGCATGGGCCGGGACTCCGATCGAGACAACGAGGGTGACAACAAGCGGGACAAACAGGCTTAAAAAAGAGACCACAAGTGTGGTTCTTTTTTGGATGCGCTCCCGATTAGAGGCGCTCCAGTAGCGCCGCAATGATGCGGGCGTTGGCGGCGGGAAAGGGAAAGTCGCCCAGCTGCTCGGGCCGCACCCAGCGCACCTGCTGGGACGCCAGCGGCTGGGGCTCGCCGCTCAGCCAGGTGCACAGGTGCACCACGAAGCGCAGCTTCTTGTGGCTGTAGGCGTGCTCGACCGTGATCAGCTCCTCGCCCACTGCCACCTCGATCGCCAACTCCTCGCGCAGCTCGCGGGCGATGGTGGCCGCGATCGCCTCGCCGGGCTCCTGCTTGCCGCCCGGAAACTCCCACAGCCCGCCCAGCAGGCCCTCGTTGAGCCGCTGGTCGATCAGCACCTCACCAGCCGCATTGCGCACCACCCCCACGCCGATCACCTGAAACGGCAGCTCGCGGGGCGCTTCTTTCACCGGGTAGGCGGCAGAGTCGCCGGCAGCGTAGGCAGCGCAATGCGCCTGCCATGAACACACGCCGCAGCTGGGGTTGCGGGGCGTGCAAACGGTGGCGCCCAGGTCCATCAGAGCCTGGTTGAACGCTCGGGGCCGCTGCGGGTCGAGCAGCAGCTCACTCAGTTGCCACAGCCCGTTGAGCTCCCGCGCCGGTGGCCGGGGGCTCGCGATCAAGCGCGCCAGCACCCGCTTGACGTTGCCGTCGAGGATCGCAAAGGGCAGATCAAACGCCGAGGAGAGGATGCTGCCGGCGGTGCTGCGGCCGATGCCCGGCAGGGCCAGCCAGCCCTCGAGCGTGCGGGGCCAGGGGTGGCCCTGCAACAAGCGCGCCCCCTGCTGCAGCCGCCGGGCCCGCACGTAGTAGCCCAGGCTCTGCCAGAGCAGCAGCACGTCGTGCTCCTCAGCGGCCGCCAGGGCCTCCAGGCTGGGGAAGCGCTCCATCCAGCGCCGCCAGTAGGGCAGCGCCACCTGCAGCTGGGTTTGCTGCGGCATCACCTCCGCCACCCACACGCCGTAGGGATCCAGCGCCTCGCCCGGCACCGGCGGATGGCCATCGGCGCGCAGCTTCCAGGGGATGGTGTGGCGGCCGTGCGCCTCCCACCAGCTCAGCAACCGTTTGCGCAGTGCGGCAACCTCAGGCACTGCGACCGACAAGCCCTTCAACGTGCTCCACCAAGGCCTCAGCCCGCTGAAGCCAGTGGGAGCGATCGAGATCCATGGGCTCGAGGTCCGCGTCATAGCGAAACTGCACCGCGAAATCCGTGAACTGAGCGAGATCCCGATGGGTCTCCACCTCCGCGTCAGCTCGCAGCAGCCGTTTGAACAGAACCACCAAATCGTGAGTGAACGGAGGGGCATCACCCAGCTGATAGAGCCAGGCCTTGAGCGCCTTTTCCACCACTTGTTGAACTTGAAATCCCCAGCTGGCCTCGCTGATGGAGGCATCCTGCAGCGCCTGAGCGGCCTTCAGGTCGCGCCGCGCAAGCGTGAGCATCGATCGCGCATCGGCCTCAGCCATCCAGGCACAAGCCCTCTTCATAGGCTTGGCGCACCACGCTGCTGGTGAGAGGGAGGCGTTGCCTCGCCTGACTCTGGGAAAACAGCAACAGATCCACTGGCCAATCAGCACTGCTGAGTCGCCAACGCAGGCGATTCAGCACGGCCCAGCGATCGTGTTCAGCCAGCCAGGCATCCGGCACAGTGATCAACAGATCAATATCGGAGTCGGGCCTCGCCTCGCCACGGGCCCGGGAGCCAAACAGACGCACCTCCGCTCCAGGAATCTCGGCACGAATCTCAGCGGCCATGTCGCGCAACTGCTCCTCCCCGATGGCGGCGGGATCGCGAGCGGTCGCGGCCGTGGTGGCTGGAGTCATCGGGGCACCTCTGCCCTCAGCATCGCCCGGATGGCCGTGAACGCACAAGCCTGGTGAAGCCTGACGGATCAAGCGCCGCGCCTAGATCAACCGGCGACGTAAGCCTCCACGGCATCGCTGATCCGGCGCAGGCCGGCAAGGCCGTCGCGCTCGAGGTTGCGCACCCGGTCGCGGCTGATGCCCAGGATGCGGCCGATGCCGGTGAGGCTCATCGGCTCGCCCCCCTCGGGGTTGTCGGCGCAGGGGATGCCGTAGCGCATCTTCAGCACCCGACCCTGCAGCTCCGGCAGCTGCTCCAGCAGCGCCCGCAGGTCGCCCTTCAGGCACTCCCCATCCACCCGGTCCTCCGGCAGTTCCGCGTCACCCGCCAGCAGGTCCAGCAGTTCGGTGTCGTCGCCGTCACCCACCTTCGTCTCCAGGCTCACCGGTTGGCGGGCCCGGCACAGCAGGTCCTTCACCTCCTCTTCGGGGAGCTCCACCGCTTCCGCCAGTTCCGTCACCGTGGGGGTGCGGCCCAGCAGCTGGCTCAGTTCCCGCTGACCTTTTTTGAGCTTGTTGAGGGTTTCGGTGATGTGGATCGGCAGCCGGATCGTGCGGCTCTTTTCCGCAATCGCCCGCGTGATCCCCTGGCGGATCCACCAATACGCATAGGTCGAAAACTTGTAGCCCCGCGTTGGGTCGAACTTCTCCACGCCCCGCACCAGCCCGATCGTGCCCTCCTGGATCAGGTCCAGCAGCTCCATGTTCCGCCGCGTGTACTTCTTGGCCACGCTCACCACCAGCCGCAGGTTGGCCGCCACCATCCGCTCCTTGGCCCGGCGACCCGCCTGCAACCGCTTTTTCAGCAGCGGTGCACTGAGGCCCGCCGCCTGGGCCAGTTCCGCCTGGCTCGGCTTGTTGCCCAACCGGCTCTCCAACTCCAACTCCAGCTCCTCCAGCGCCACCAGCTCCTGCACCTGGCGCCCCAGCGTGATCTCCTGCTCGTGACTCAGCAGCGGCACCCGGCCAATGTCCCGCAGGTAGCTGCGCACCAGATCGCCATCGGCCTGGGGCATCGAGCGAGCCGGCGAGGCGGGGATGGCGGCGGTGGCGATGGCAGTAGCGACAACCACGACGGCAAGGCTTTGAAGATGTGTAAAGCCTAACCTGAAGAAGTGTGAACTCCTCTCACAAATCCCAAAAACTCAGCCAGTTGGGGCCCGCTGCAGCAGCCAGGAGGCGGTCTGCAGGTAGATGAACACCCCGGCCACGTCCACCACGGTGGTGATGAAAGGCGCCGACATCAGCGCCGGATCCAGTCCCAGCCGGGCGAACAGCAGTGGCAACACCGAACCGGCCGTGGCTGCCAGGGTGCTGATCACCACCAAGCTGAAGCCAGCCGAGATCGCCACGGTGACGTTGCCGCCCACCAGCCAGGCCCAGGGCACCACCGCCGCCGCCAGCAGCAGCCCGAGCAGCAGCCCGGCCAGGGCTTCCCGCGCCACCGCTCGGCCCGCCCCGATCGCCTGCAGCCGCTGGGTGCTGAGGCCGCGGATCACCACCGTGGAGCTCTGGGCGCCCACGTTGCCGCCGGTGCCGATCAGCAGCGGAATGAACGCCGCCAGCACCACCACCTGCTGGAGCACCGCATCCTTTGAGGCGATCACGGCCGCGGTGCCGCTGTTGGCCACCAGCAGCACCAGCAGCCACACCACGCGGCGGCGGGCGACTGTGAACAGGCTGCTCTGGAAGTAGTCGTCTTCATCGCCGGCCTGCACCGCACCGGCGGCGTAGAGGTCGCGGGTGGCCTCCTGCTCGATCACGTCGATCACGTCGTCCACCGTGACGATCCCCACCAGCCGCTGCTCCCTGTCCACCACCGGAATCGCCAGAAAGTCGTAGCGCTGAATCGCCCGCGCCACCTCCTCCTGGTCGGTGTCGGTGCCCACGCTCACCACCTCGCGGGTCATCACATCACCGATGCGCGCCTCCGGATCGGCCACCACCAGATCCCGCAGCGACAGGATGCCCGTGAGGTGGCGGGAGCCGTCGGTGACGTAGAGGGAATAAACGGTTTCGGTGTCGCGGGCGCGGCGGCGCACGATCTCCAGCGCCTGGGCGGCGCTGTGAAACTCCTTGAGGTCGACGAATTCGGTGGTCATCAACCGACCCGCCGTCTCCGCCTCATAGCCAAGAAGTTGGGCTGTCACCCGCCGCTCCGCCGGGCTGAGTTCGGCCAGCAGGCGCCGCACCACCTTGGCGGGCAGCTCGTCAAACAGCCGCACCCGGTCGTCAGGCGACATCTCCTCCACCAGCTCCAGCACCTCGCCGGAGCGCAGCCGCTCCAGCAGGGTTTGTTGCACCGCGGCATCGAGGTACTCGTACACCGCGATGGCTTCGTCCTTGGGCAGCAAGCGGAAGGCCAGGGCCTGCAGGGTGCGCGGCAAACTGCCGATCGCTTCGGCCGCATCCACCTCTTGCACGGGCCCAAGCAGCAGCTTGGCGCCGTCGTAGTTGCCGGCCTCCAGCAGGGTTTCCAGCTGCTGTGCCACCACCTCGGCCACCTGGACGCCGTTGGCTTCGCTCATGGCCCCCGCGACGCCTCAATCTCGAGTTTATGGGCCGCTAGGGTCCAGTCACTTGTTGATTCCCGCACCCATGGCTATCTCTGTCAGCACCGTGACCGTGCGCGATGCCCAAGGCGGCGCACGCAGCCTGGGCGATTGGGCCGGCAACGTGCTGCTGGTTGTAAACGTGGCCAGCCGCTGCGGCTTCACCCGCCAGTACGCCGGCCTGCAGGCGCTCCAGGACACCTACGGCCCCCAGGGCCTGGCGGTGCTCGGCTTCCCCTGCAACGACTTCGGCGCCCAGGAACCCGGCAGCCTGCCGGAGATCCAGCAGTTCTGCTCCACCACCTACGGCGCCAGCTTCACCCTGCTCGACAAGGTGACCATGGCCGAGGAGCCCTACACAACCCTCAGCCAGGCTGAGCCGGCCGGCCCCGTGGCCTGGAACTTCGAGAAGTTCCTGATCGGCAAAGACGGCACGGTGCTGGCGCGCTTCAAGAGCAACGTGGAGCCCGATTCGGCTGAGCTGAAGAGCGCAATCGAAGCGGCCTTACCTTAGCCGCGGCCTGAACCTATTCGCTGCACGGGCGGCGCTGCAGGTTGAGGGGCCTCCTTCAAGCCTCTCCCTAATTCTGTACAGGCTGTACAGAATTAGGGAGAGCTCCCGTGGGGAACGGCTCCGCCAGTCGAGCAGCGCCGAAGTGCAGCGGCGACACGAAAAGAGGGCCTGTCACCCCACCAGCCAGCATTCCGCCCGGGAGGATCAGCCGGCCGCCAGCCAGCCACGGCGATCGCCGGCCTGCACCTGCAACCAACGCTGGCCAGATCCACCCCGCCAGCTGCGCACAACCCGCAGCGGCTGATCGGCTGACAGACCCTGAAGAGCCGGCGCCTGCTGCTCAGGGGCGACGCGCAGTGCCATCGCCCCCGTGGACAGCAGGGGATCGCCCATGGTGCGCCGCCGCACCTCGGGCGAGCGGCGATCAGCCCCGCCTGCCGGCAGCGCCACCGGAGTGATCAAGGCAAAACCGAGCAGGGCCGCCCAGCGCCAGGCTGCAGGTGACTGCCTCATGCGGAAAGCAGCATCAAATGTCCAGCTGGGCCAAATCGAGGCTGGCGCTGTGGGTTTCGATGAATTCCCGGCGCGGGGCCACTTTGTCGCCCATCAGGATCGTGAAGATGCGGTCGGCTTCGAGGGCATCTTCGATCTCCACACGCTTCATCATGCGGGTGGTGGGATCCATGGTGGTTTCCCAGAGCTGCTGAGGCATCATTTCGCCCAAACCCTTGAACCGCTGGATCGTGTAGTTGGCCTTCTCGCCGAAGCCCTCGATGGTCTTCTTGAGGTCGTCTTCGTTGTAGCAATAGGTGTGATTTTTGCCGCGCTCCACCTTGTAGAGCGGCGGGCAGGCGATGTAGATGTAGCCACCTTCCACCAGGGCCCTCTGGTAGCGGAAGAAGAAGGTAAGGATCAGGGTGCGGATGTGGGCGCCGTCGACGTCGGCGTCGGTCATGATCACGATCCGGTGATAGCGCAGGCTCTTCTCGTCGAAGTCTTCACCCTTGATCCCTAAACCAAGCCCCGTGATCAGGGCCTGGATCTCGGTGTTTTTGTAGATCTTGGCGTCGTCGGTTTTCTCGATGTTGAGAATTTTGCCGCGCAACGGCAGGATTGCCTGGAAGCGGCGGTCGCGGCCCTGCTTGGCGGAGCCACCAGCGGAATCGCCCTCCACGATGTAGATCTCCGATTCGGAGGGGTCGCGGGAGCTGCAGTCGGCCAGCTTGCCGGGCAGGGTGGAGCTCTCCAGCACGCTCTTGCGGCGCACCAGCTCCCTGGCCCGGCGGGCGGCTTCGGCGGCATTGAAGGCCTGGATCGCCTTCTCGAGGATCAGATCGATCACCGAGGGGTTGAATTCCAGGTATTCGCTGAGGGCTTCGCCCACCAAGGTGTCGACGATGCCGCGCACCTCGGTGTTGCCCAGCTTGGTTTTGGTTTGCCCCTCAAATTCCGGATCCGGCACCTTCACCGACAGCACGGCGGTGAGGCCCTCGCGGATGTTTTCACCGGCGAGGTTGGTGTCGGCGTCTTTGCGCTTGCCGCGCTTTTTGGCGAAGGTGTTGAGGGTGCGGGTGAGCACCGTTTTCAGACCCTCGATGTGGGTGCCGCCATCCACGGTGCGGATGTTGTTGGCAAAGCCCAGGATGCTGTCGGAGTAGGCATCCACGCACCACTGCAGTGCCGCCTCCACCTGCACACCGTCCTTTTCGCGGTTGACGTAGATGATTTCCGGATGCAGAGGATCTTTCTCCGCATTCATGTAGGCAACGTATTCGCGGATCCCGCCTTCGTAGAAGTAGATCTCTTCATAGCACTCACCGGCGGCATTGCGGGCCGAAGCGCGGTCGTCGCGGAAGACGATCCGCACGCCGCCGTTGAGGTAGGCCAGCTCGCGCAAGCGCGAGGAGAGGGTGTGGTAGTCGAACTCGATGCCAGTCGAGAAGATCTCGATATCCGGCTTGAAGCACACCGAGGTGCCGGTGCGGCCCTGCTCGCCGGGGGCGGATTGCAGGATGCCGATCGGCGCCCCGCGCTCGAAGCGCTGGGTGTGCACCTGATTTTGGCGGTAGACGGTGACTTCCACCCACTCGGAGAGGGCGTTGACCACTGACACGCCGACGCCGTGCAGGCCGCCGGACACCTTGTAGCCACCGGAGCCGAACTTGCCGCCGGCGTGCAGCACGGTGAGCACCGTCTCCAGGGCGCTCTTGCCGGTGCGGGGGTGGATGTCGGTGGGGATGCCGCGGCCGTTGTCGGTAACGGCGCAGGAGCCGTCGTCGTTGAGCACCACCAGGATCTGGTCGCAGTGGCCGGCCAGGGCCTCATCCACCGCGTTGTCGACCACCTCGTACACCAGGTGGTGCAGGCCCCGCGGCCCGGTGGAGCCGATGTACATGCCCGGGCGCTTGCGCACCGGCTCCAGGCCTTCCAGAACCTGGATCTGCTCGGCGCCGTAGGCGGCCTGAATTTTGGTGGAAGCTTGGCTTTCAGCGCTCATGCAGGAAGGTTTCCCCAGGGATTCGGCACAGGACAGCGAGATCCCTGGGCAAGTAAGGCGTGAATCAGACCCAAAAGCCCGTCACATAAGGCAATTTACCACCGCCAACCCGGCGGGGCACCCCCTGGCAAGGTGGACCCATGAGCCCCACTCAGCCGCCCAGCCAGCCACTGGTGATCGTGTTGCTGGGCCCCACCGCCAGCGGCAAAACCGACCTGGCGATCGGCCTGGCCCGCGCCCTGGATCTGGCGGTGTTGAACGTGGATTCGCGCCAGCTCTACCGCCACATGGATGTGGGCACCGCCAAGCCCACGGCCGCCCAGCAGGCCCAGGCCCGCCATGAGCTGCTGGATCTGCGCGATCCGGATCAACCGATCAACTTGCAGGAATTCCGCGCCATCGCCGAAGCCCAACTCAATGCCGAGCTGGGCCGCCCACGCGTCAACGGGCCACCTGTGGCGCTGTTGGCGGGCGGCAGCGGCCTCTACCTGCAGGCGATCACCCAAGGCATGGAGCCGCCGGCGGTGCCGCCCCAGCCCCAGCTGCGGGCCCAACTGGCGGCCCTCGGCCAGCCCCTTTGCCACCAGCTCCTGCGCCAGGGCGACCCCACCGCCGCCGGCCGCATCGCCGCCGCCGATGCCGTGCGCACCCAGCGGGCCCTGGAGGTGCTGTATGCCACCGGGCGGCCCCTCTCCAGCCAGCAGGGGACGACGCCGCCGCCCTGGCGGGTGCTGGAGCTGGGCCTCAATCCAGGGGATCTCAAGGCCCGCATCGCCGCCCGCACCCGGGCCCTGTTTGCGGCAGGGCTGGTGGCCGAAACCGAAGCCCTGATCAGGCGCTACGGGGCGGAGCTGCCCCTGCTCGACACGATCGGCTACGCCGAAGCGCGGCAGCAGCTGGCGGGTGAGCTCAACGAAGCCGACGCCATCGCGCTCACCGAGCAGCGCACCCGCCAGTTTTCCAAGCGGCAGCGCACCTGGTTCCGGCGGCGGCACGCGCCCATCTGGCTGGAGGGCCGCAGCCCTGAAGAACAATTGAGCCAGGCCTTACAAGTGGTCGCGCGCGGTCTAGGGTGAAGCGTTAGCGATTTCGCGATCCTTCACACCCCTGAATGCCTCCCCGTCCCCGTTTTGACCGCCGTGCTCCCGTGCGGGAGCTGCCCAACATCAACGACCGCATCAGCTACCCCAATTTGCGGGTGGTGGATGCCGACGGCAGTCAACTGGGGGTGATCACCCGAGAAGCGGCGCTGGAGGTGGCGAAAGACCGCGAGCTCGACTTGGTGCTGGTGAGCGAGAAGGCCGATCCGCCGGTGTGCCGGATCATGGACTACGGCAAATACAAGTTTGAGCAGGAGAAGAAGGCCAAGGAGGCCAAGAAAAAGTCGCACCAAACCGAAGTCAAAGAGGTGAAGATGCGCTACAAGATCGATTCGCACGACTACCAGGTGCGGATCGGCCAGGCACAGCGCTTCCTCAAAGACGGCGACAAGGTGAAGTGCACCGTGATCTTCCGCGGCCGCGAGATCCAGCACACCGCCCTGGCCGAGGTGCTGCTGATGCGCATGGCCAAAGACCTGGAAGACAATGCCGAGATCCAGCAGCCCCCCAAGCGGGAGGGCCGCAACATGATCATGTTCCTCAGCCCCCGCAAGGCCGCCGCCCCGAAGGGCAATGGCAAGGCCCCAGCGAGCGCTGCTGCGGAATAACTGCTGCTGAGCCGGCGCGCTAGAGCCGCTCCTCAAACAACGCCAGCATCTGGCTCCACCCCTCGGCCGCCGCCGCGGGGTGGGAATCGGCACGGGCTTCGCACATGAAGCCATGGCCGGCCCCGGCGGCCACGATCAGGGGCGGCTGGCCGTTGGCCGCGAGGGCGGCCTCGATGGCGGCCAGCTCCTCGGGGGGCATCAGCGGGTCGTGGTCGCCGCAGAAGCACAGCAGCTTGCCGCTGATCTGCGGCATCACCGCGAGGGTGGGCGGCCCGCCACCGGGGCGATCGGTGGACACGCGGGCGCCATAGAAATCGCAGGTGGCGGCCACCTCAGGCAGGCTGGCCGCCAGCAGGGCGAGGTGCCCGCCAAAGCAGAAGCCCACGCAGCCCACCGGGCGCTGCTCCAGACCCGGCTGCACCTGGAGCCAGGCGATGGCGGTGCGGGCGTCGTCGAGAAACTCGGCGGCGGTGAGCTGATCGCGGTGGCGGCGGCCCTCCTCCAGGCCTGCGGCGTCGTAGCCCACATCCAGATCGGGGGCGGTGCGCGAAAAGATCGGCAGCGCCAGCGCCGCGTAGCCGTGGCCCGCGAGCCGCTCCGCCACGCTGCGCACCCAGCCATTCACCCCAAACACCTCCGGCAGCACCAGCACCGCCGCCCGTGGCACCCGGTCCGCCGGCCACGCCCACCAGCCGCGCAACTGGGGCGAGAGCAGTTGCCAGCCGGCCTGCACGGGAACGGGGGACTGGTTCATGGGGGGGGTGTCGGTGATTGCTGGGCTGGCAAGTGTTGTTGTGGCTGTGTCCAGAGTTTCGTACAGGCTGTACAGAATTGAGGAGGGTCGCCAACTCACACCCCCTCACCCCACGCAAGCCAGGCCCAACCGGCACACGCGCGTATGCCAACGGGGGGATTGTCCCCAGAGCAGATGCTCCTTATGGTGGCCACCAGCCCAATTGGCCCAAACCCCGGCGTGCGATTCCACATTCAGCAGGAAAGCGACATTCCGGCCTCCACGCAGCTCTACAACCAGATCTGCTTTGCCATTGCGGCCCGTCACTACCCGCCGGGGCACCGATTGCCCAGCACCCGGCAGCTGGCCATGCAAACCGGCCTGCACCGCAACACGATCAGCAAGGTGTACCGGCAGCTGGAAACCGACGGCGTCGTGGAGGCGATGGCCGGTTCGGGCATCTACGTGCGCGACCAGCAGAAGCCCAAGGAGATCAAGCCGCCACCGGGGCCCCGCGGCCGCTCGCTGCCCGACATTGACCGCCAGGTGCGCGAGAGCGTGGATGGGCTGCTGAATGCCGGCTGCACCCTGCAGCAGAGCCGCGATCTGCTCACCCGCGAGATCGACTGGCGGCTGCGCTGCGGCGCCCGGGTGCTGGTCAGCACCCCGCGGGAAGACCTCGGCGCCTCCCACCTGATCGCCGAGGAGCTCACCCCCAATCTGCAGGTGCCGGTGGAGGTGGTGCCAATGGAGGAGCTGGCGGCGGTGCTCACCGAATCCAACAACGGCACGGTGGTGACCAGCCGCTACTTCCTGCAGCCGGTGGAGGAGATCGCCAAGCTCCACGGCGTGCGCGCGGTGGCGGTGGACCTCAACGATTTCCGCCACGAGCTCGACCTGCTCAAAGAGCTGCGTCAGGGCAGCTGCGTGGGCCTGGTGAGCATCAGCCCGGGCATCCTGCGGGCCGCTGAGGTGATCCTCCACAGCATGCGCGGCAACGAGCTGCTGGTGATGACCGCCAACCCCGACACCGGCAGCCGCCTGCTGGCCCTGCTCCGGGCCGCCAGTCACGTGCTCTGCGACCGCCCGAGCCTGCCGCTGGTGGAGCAGAGCCTGCGCCAGAACCGCTCCCAGCTGATGCGGATGCCGGTGGTGCACTGCGCCCAGAGCTACCTGGGGGCCGCCACCATCGACGGCCTGCGCAAAGAAATTGGGCTCCTACCTGCCTGATTTAGAGGCTGAAGGGCCATTTCAAGCGGATGAAGAGATTCGAACTCTCGACCCTCTCCTTGGCAAGGAGATGCTCTACCACTGAGCTACATCCGCGGGCGTCGAGCGCGTCGACTTGAGGATCATGCATGACGGGGGGCCCCTCGGTCAAACCCCACAAGCTCCGGCAGGATGGCTCCATGCTCAAGGCACTGCAGGCCGACCTGGCGATCATCAAACAGCGCGATCCGGCGGCCCGCGGCACGCTGGAGATCCTGCTCTGCTATCCGGGCCTGCATGCCCTGACGCTGCACCGTTTCAGCCATTGGCTGTGGAGCCAGCGGCTGCCTTTGCTGCCGCTCATGGCGAGGGTGCTGAGCCAGCTGGGACGATTACTCACCGGCGTCGAGATCCACCCGGGGGCGCGCATCGGCCATGGTGTGTTCATCGACCACGGCATGGGCGTGGTGATCGGCGAAACGGCCGTGATTGGCGACCGCTGCCTGCTGTATCAGGGCGTCACCCTGGGGGGCACCGGCAAGGCCCACGGCAAACGCCACCCCACCCTGCGGAAGAACGTGGTGGTGGGCGCTGGCGCCAAGGTGCTCGGGGCGATCACCGTGGGCGCCAACACCCGCATCGGCGCCGGCTCGGTGCTGCTGCGCGATGTGGCAGCCGACAGCACGGTGGTTGGCATCCCTGGCCGGGTGATCCACCAAAGTGGCGTGCGCATCGATCCCCTGGCCCACTCCGCTCTGCCCGATGCCGAAGCCCGCGTGATCCGCAACCTGATGGAGCGCATCGATGCCCTGGAAACGGAGCTGGCCCGCACTCAGGGCTGCCTACGGGAGCTCGCCGCTGGTCGGCCCCTGTTGGAGCCCTGCGCCGGCGCCGCCCAGAACCTCAAGGATCGCGAAATCCTGGAATTCCTAGGCGATAACCCCGGGATTACGAGCTGAGGGCCCAGAGCTGACCTCAGGCCGTTGCCCCTTGAGGAGCCGGCGCCGGCTGGAACATGAACATCGAGTAGATCACGTTGCGGCGCATCTGGGTCATCATCTCGAGGAACATGTCGTAGCCCTCGTTTTTGTATTCGATCAGGGGGTCCTTCTGGCCGTAGCCGCGCAGGCCCACCGATTCGCGCAGAGCATCCATCGCCTGCAGATGCTCGCGCCAGAGGGTGTCGATCTGCTGGAGAATGAAATAGCGCTCGGCCTCGCGCATCAGCCCGGGGCGCTGCTGCTCGATCTGGCCCTCCTTGATGTCGTAGGCGTTGCGGAGCTGCTCCTGCAGGAAGGCCTTGAGCTCATCCACCCCCAGGCCCTGGAACTGATCCGGGGTGAGGTCTTCCAGCAGGTAGATGAACTCCTTGGTTTTGTCCACCAACCGAGTGAGGTCCCACTCCTCGGGCGGCAGCTCAGGATTCACGTAGGCCTCCACGATGTCGTCCACCGTGCGCTCGCCATAGCCGATCACCTGGGCCTTGAGCTCGCGGCCCTCGAGCACGCGCCGCCGCTCGGTGTAGACGGCCTTGCGCTGGTTGTTCATCACCTCGTCGTATTCGAACACCTGCTTGCGGATGTCGTAGTAGTACGTTTCCACCTTCTTCTGAGCCCCCTCCAGCGAGCGGGTGAGCATGCCGGATTCGATCGGCATGTCCTCCTCCACCCGGAAGGCATTCATCAATCCGGCCACGCGATCGCCACCGAAGATGCGCAGCAGGTTGTCTTCCAGCGACAGGAAGAAGCGGGTGGAGCCAGGGTCGCCCTGGCGGCCGGCGCGGCCGCGCAGCTGGTTGTCGACGCGGCGGGATTCGTGGCGCTCGGTGCCGATCACGTGCAGGCCACCGGCCTCGCGCACCTGCTGCTCGTTTTGCTTCACCACGGCGTCGTATTCGTCCTTCACCTGGGCGATGCAGTCGCGCAGGGCCTGAATCTGGGGGTCGTCGGTGGGGGCTTTTTCGGCCGCCTGGGCGATGCGATCGTCGAGCTCCAGCAGGGTGAGGCTGCGGTCGCCCCAGGCCGCCACGAGGGCTTTGGCGAGGCTGACCAACGCCTGGTCGGTCCCCTCAGTGAGGGTGCAGGGGTAGAGGCTGCCGAGAGCCCGGGCGTCGCGGCTGGCCTTGGCGGAGGGAATCGGTCGGTGCTCGTTTTCGGGCCGCACCAGCTTGGGCAGCAGGATCTCGCGCAGCTTGAGGCGCGCCATGTAGTCGCTGTTGCCGCCGAGGATGATGTCGGTGCCGCGGCCCGCCATGTTGGTGGCGATGGTGACGGCCCCGGCGCGGCCCGCCTGGGCCACGATCTCGGCCTCCCGCTCCACGTTTTCCGGCTTGGCGTTGAGCAGGTTGTGGGGAATCTCCTGCTCGGCCAGTAGAGCACTGAGCAACTCCGATTTCTCCACGCTGGTGGTGCCCACCAGCACCGGCCGGCCGCTCTGGTGCACCTCAGCGGTTTCCAGGGCGACGGCGCGCCACTTGGCCGTTTCGGTTTTGTACACCTGATCGGTCCAGTCGGAGCGGGAGCGCACCCGGTTGGTAGGCACAATCGTGACTTCGAGCTTGTAAGTCTTCTCGAATTCCACCTCCTCGGTTTTGGCGGTACCGGTCATGCCGGCCAGGCGCGGGTAGAGCAGGAAGAAGTTCTGATAGGTGATCGAGGCGAGGGTTTGGGTTTCGGGCTGGATCTCCAGCTGCTCCTTGGCCTCGATCGCCTGGTGCAGGCCATCGCTCCAGCGGCGGCCCGGCATCACCCGGCCGGTGAACTCATCGACGATCACCGCATCGCCGCTGCGCACGATGTAGTTGACGTCTTTGGTGAACAGCTCCTTGGCCTTGAGGGCGTTGGTGATGAAGTGGGCCCAGGGATCGTCGGGGTTGAACAGATCGCTCACGCCCAGCATCGCCTCGGCCTTGGCATAGCCCTCGTCGGTGAGGGTGACGTTGCGCTGCTTCTCGTCGACTTCGTAGTCGCCCTCAGGATCGATGCCGTCTTTGCCCATCTCGGCGGCGCGCTCGAGGGCCTCGGCCACCTCGGCGGCGCGGCGGTATTTCTCCTGGGGGCGCTCGATCTGGCCGGAGATGATCAGCGGTGTGCGGGCCTCATCCACCAGGATCGAGTCAACTTCGTCGATCACGCAGAAGTTGGGCGCGCGCTGCACCACCTCGGCGATATCGCTCGCCATGTTGTCGCGCAGGTAGTCGAAACCCAGCTCGCTGTTGGTGGCGTAGGTGATGTCGCAGGCGTAGTTGGCGCGGCGGGTGGCCGGGTCCATCTCCTGCTGGATCAGGCCCACCGAGAGCCCGAGGAAGCGGTGCACTTGGCCCATCCACTCGGCGTCGCGCCGGGCCAGGTAGTCGTTCACCGTCACCACGTGCACGCCGCGGCCGGTGAGGGCGTTGAGGTAGGCCGGCAGGGTGGCCACGAGAGTTTTGCCCTCGCCGGTTTTCATCTCGGCGATCTGGCCGTCGTGCAGCACCATGCCGCCGATCAGCTGCACATCGAAGTGGCGCATGCCCAGCACCCGCTTGCCCGCTTCGCGCACCACGGCGAAGGCTTGGGGCAGCAGCTCATCGAGCAGGGCGCGCTCCTTGGCGGCGTTGCCGGCCACCTGCTCCAGCTTCTGACGGAATTCGCCGGTGAGGCCGCGCAGCTCGTCGTCGGAGAGGGGGGCGATCTCCTCTTCCAACAGGTTGATATCAGAAACGATCGGCTGGTAGCGCTTCAGCTTGCGGGCATTGGGGTCACCCAGCAGGAGCTTGAGCATGGTGGGAATGGCTACCAAAGCAATCGCGTCAGCCTACTGAGGCCGCCCGTGATTCAGATACCAGCTCACAGTGAGCGCCAGCCCCTGCTCAAACGGGTACCGGGGCTTCCACCCCAACTCAGACCTGATTTTTGTTGAGTCAATCGCGTAACGCCGATCATGGCCAGGGCGATCAGTGACCGCTGTGATCAAGCGACTGTGGGGGGCAGCTTCCGGTCGGTGCCTATCCATCAGGGTGCAGATCGCCTCCACCACCTGCCTATTGGTGTGCTCACGATCTTGGCCAGTGGACCCCGCGCCGCCAATGCAGTAGCTCTGACCCAACTGACCCTTGGTCGCTACCAGCAACAGCGCATCCACGTGGTCCTCTACATAGAGCCAGTCGCGCACGTTCGCACCATCGCCGTAAAGAGGGATCGCCTGGCCAGCCAATGCCTTGAGAATCACCACCGGGATCAGCTTCTCGGGAAACTGCCAGGGGCCGTAATTGTTGGAACAGTTGGTGAGGACCACCGGCAGGTTGTAGGTGTGGTACCAAGCGCGCACCAAGTGGTCGCTGGCTGCTTTGCTGGCGGAATAAGGGCTGCGGGGGTCATAGGGGGTTGCTTCCGAAAACCAGCCCATGGGCCCTAGGGAACCGAACACCTCATCGGTGCTGATGTGGTGGACGCGGAAGCGCTCCTGGCGCTCGTGAGGCAAGCCATCCCAGTGGGCGCGCACCGCCTGCAGCAGGTTGAACGTGCCCAGCACGTTGCTCTCGAGGAACACGCCTGGGCCCTCGATTGACCGGTCGACATGACTCTCGGCGGCCAGGTGGAACACCAGATCCGGATCGGCGTGCCGCACAGCCTCGGCCGTAGCAGTGGCATCCATAAGGTCCACCCGCAGCAGCTGGTAACGGCTCTCAGCGGTCGAGCCCAACACAGCAAGGGCAAGCTCAATGCTGGTGAGATCGCTGGCGTAACCAAGTTTGTCAAGGTTGAACACCAGCGCGGTGCTGTCGCGCAGCAGGCGCCGCACCAGCGCCCCACCAATGAAGCCAGCACCGCCAGTCACCAGCACCCGCCGAATGCCACTTGGTAGCGGGGAGGTGCTCACTCGATGCATTAATGGATATTCAGAGTATTAGCGCTCTAGCAAGCACCTGAGCCAGCGCTGCTCGCCAATGCACCGGCTCCAGTCCCAGTGCCAGGCGGCTAATAGTGCAGTCAAGCAGGGAATAGCTGGGTCGCCGGGCAGGGGTGGGGTAGTCAGCGGTGGTGATCGGGCGAACGGTGGCTGCCTGCGCCAACAAGCCGGCCGCCACCCCCAATTCACCGATCGCCACCGCGAAGTCGTACCAGCTGGCCACGCCAGCATCGCTCCAATGGAGGATCCGCGGGCCCTCAGCGGGTTTGGCGTTGGCTGCCGGAGGACCCACCCCGACCGACCGCCAGCAGGCCTCCGCCAAGGTAGCGGTGCTGGTGGGGCAGCCCACCTGATCCGCCACGACCCCCAGGGATTCGCCCAGCGCAGCCTTCTGAGCGTGGAGTCGCAGCATGGTGAGGCAGAAGTTGTGACCAACCGGTCCATACACCCAACCGGTCCGCAACACCCGCGCCTCCGGCAGGATCAAGGCCGCCGCCTCCCCCGCCGCCTTGGTTCTCCCGTACACGCCGAGGGGACCCAACGGCTGCTCGGGGCGATAAGGGGAGCCTTGGGCCCCGTTGAACACGAAATCCGTGCTTAGCTGGAGCAGCCGGCCACCCGTTGCAGCCAGAGCCTCAGCGAAGGCCGCCGGAGCTCCGGCATTCACCGCCATGGCCAGCTCCGGCTCGCTTTCCGCGTTGTCCACGGCCGTGTAGGCGCCGGCATTGAGCACCCAATCCGGCTGATGCCGGACCACTGCCAGCTGGCAAGCGCCGGGGTTTGCGAGATCCAGCTCAGCGCGGCTGCAAGCGATGAGCTCAATCCCCGGCGGCTTCGAGACGATTAAGGCCTGGCCCAGCTGACCGGTAGCTCCGGTAAGCAGCATCTTCATGGAAACAAATCTCCTTCGGTCAGCTCCGCCAGCAGCGGCGCTGCGGCATCCTTCTCGGAAAGCTGTGGCTCTCCACCCGCCAGGCTCTCGCGCGGCCAGGCGATCGCCAGCGCGGGGTCGTCCCAACGGATGGCGCGCTCGCAATCGCGGCTCCAGAAGTCGGTGGTTTTGTAGAGCACCTCGGCCTGCTCACTCAGGGTGAGGAAGCCGTGGGCAAACCCCGGCGGCACCCACAGCTGCTGATGGTTGGTGGCGCTCAGCACCACACCCACCCACTGGCCAAACGTGGGCGAACTGCGGCGGATGTCCACCGCCACATCAAAAATCTCCCCCAGCACGCAGCGCACCAGCTTTCCCTGGGGATGGGGCGGCAGCTGGTAGTGCAAACCCCGCAGCACCCCCCGGCTGGAGCGCGAATGGTTGTCTTGCACGAAGCCGAGCACGGGCTGGCCATCGGCCGCCAGCAGCTCGGCAAAGCGCTGCTGGTTCCAGCTCTCGAAGAAAAAGCCCCGCGCATCGCCAAATACACGTGGCGTCAAAAGCCACGGACCCTCAATGGGGAAGCCCGCCGCCGTGCAGAGCGCTTCAGCCTGCATCGGGAGTCTCCAGCAGCTGCAGGAGGTAATCGCCGTAGCCGCTCTTGCGCAGCGGGGCAGCCAGAGCGGCGAGCTGATCGGCGCTGATCCAGCCCAGCCGCCAGGCCACCTCCTCGGGGCAGCCCACCTTGAGGCCCTGGCGGTGCTCCAGGGTGCGGATGTAGCTGCCGGCCTCATGCAGCGACTCGCAGGTGCCCGTATCCAACCAGGCCATGCCCCGGCCCATCAGCTCCACCTTGAGCAGGCCCTCCTCGAGGTACATCCGGTTGAGGTCGGTGATCTCCAGCTCGCCCCGGGGCGAGGGTTGCACCCGGCGGGCCCGCTCCACCACGGTGTCGTCGTAGAAGTAGAGCCCGGTCACGGCGTAGCGCGAGCGCGGCTTGGCTGGCTTCTCCTCCAGGCTGGTCACCCGCCCGTCGCCATCGAAACCCACCACGCCATAGCGCTGGGGATCCCGCACGGGATAGGCAAACACCGTGGCCCCGGCCCGATCGCCGTTGCAGCCCTGGAGCTGGGGGCTGAGGTCGTGGCCGTGGAACAGGTTGTCGCCCAGCACCAGGGCCGCCGGCGCACCGGCCAGGAAGTCGGCACCGATCAGAAAAGCCTGGGCCAGCCCATCGGGGCTGGGCTGCACGGCGTAGGCGATCGTCATGCCCCAGCGGGTGCCATCGCCCAGCAGCCGCTCAAAAGCCGGCTGATCCTGGGGCGTGGTGATGATCAGCAACTCCCGAATCCCCGCCAGCATCAGTGTGCTGAGCGGGTAATAGATCATCGGCTTGTCAAACACCGGCAGCAGCTGCTTGCTCACCGCCTGGGTGATCGGATGCAGCCGGGTGCCGCTGCCGCCGGCCAAGATGATGCCCTTGCGGGCCATAGGGCGCACTCCGCTTGGAGAATGGTGCCATGGCAGCTCAGCCAGGCCTGTCTACACTCAGAAGAGTGTTGCTACACACCGCCCGCCATGGCGCTGAACATCCGCAACAGCGAAGCCGATCGCCTGGCTGGCGAAGTTGCGGCTCTCGCCGGTGAAACCAAAACAGCTGCTGTGATCCAGTCGCTGCACGAAAGGCTCGATCGCCTGAAACAGCAACGGCAACAGGCGTCCAAGGGGCGTGAATGCCTCGCCGATCGCCTCAATGAGATTGCCCTGCGTGCGGCCAGCCGTCCCGTGATCGACAGCCGCAGCCCTGAAGAGATCCTCGGCTACAACGCCATCGGCGTTTCCGGCTGATGGTGATCGACCCTTCCGCCGTGCTGGCGATCCTTCAAAACGAGCCGGAGCGGGCTGCCTTCAACGCCGCCATCGCCGCAGCCGATCAACGGCGCCTGTCCGCCGCTTCTCTGGTGGAACTCTCGATCGTGGTGGAGGCCCGCTTCGGCATCGACGGCCAAAGTGACCTGGACCTGTTCCTGGCCACGGCGAACGTGGCAATTGTGCCTTTCAACGCCGATCAGGCCCAGATCGCCCGTTCGGCCTTCCGCCGCTTCGGCAAAGGCCGCCACCCTGCAGGCTTGAACCTGGGTGATTGCTATTCCTACGCCCTGGCACAGTTTTGCGCCGCACCACTGCTGTTCAAGGGCAACGACTTTGGCCTCACGGATATCCAAGCGGTGATCGCTTAAAGCTTGAGGATGGTGCGATGGCAGCACTGCGGCTCCTGATCCACGCCCCGGGCGCCCCAGGCTTGCGCTGGTTTGGCCTCGGACCTGGCCTGCGACCCACCCGGGGCCTGTGGAAGCTGCAGCGCCTGTTCAACAAGCACGCCTTCTGGGCCCAGGGGCGCACCATGGCGCAGCTGCGCAAACTGCTGGCCGGCAGCACCGTGGTGGTGAGCCTGTGGCAGGGCAAGCGTCTGGTGGGCTTCGGCCGGGCCAGCAGCGATGGCATCTATCGCGCCGTGCTCTGGGATGTGGTGGTGGCCGGCGACCTGCACGGCCAGGGCCTCGGCCGCCGGGTGGTGGAAGCCCTGCTGGCCACTCCGGCCTTGCTCGGCGTCGAGCGCCTCTACCTGATGACCACCAACAGCACCGGCTTCTACGAGCAGCTGGGCTTCCGCACTGCGGAGCCCCAGGTGCTGCTGGTGAAACAAGCAGCGAGCAGGCCCCAGCGCGATGGCAGCTCTTCCGCCTGAGCCGAGGAGAGCAACGCCGCGGAGAGCAACGCTGCGCACTGTGCCAAAAGCGGTACAGCCTGTACAGAATTCCGGAGCACGCGCAAACGCAGCATCCACCGCGCCGCCGTCACCTCAGCAGCCCACTCAGCCAGGCAGCGCCGCCATCAGGCTGCCCATTTCCAGCGCCTGCAGGCCGTAATTCCAGCCCAGGTTGCTCTTGATGCCGGCCCGCTCCAGGGCCTGCTGCATCGTGTCGGTGGTGAGCACACCGAAGATCACCGGCACGCCGGTGGAGCGGCCCACGGCGGCCACGCCCTTGCTCACCTCGGCCACCACCACGTCGAAGTGGGGGGTGTCGCCGCGGATCACGGCCCCCAGGGTGATCACCACCTGGTAGCGACCGCTCGCCGCCAGGCGCTGGGCCACCAAGGGAATCTCGAAGCTGCCGGGCACCCAGGCGATGTCGAGCTGGGAGCTGGTGGCAGCGGTATCAATCCCGTGCCGGCCCAAACAATCCAGGCAACCGCTCAGCAGCTTGCCGGTGACCAGATCATTGAATCGCGCCACCACGATGGCGATTCTGAGGCCGCTGGCGCCGGTGAAGGTTCCTTCGAAGCTGGCCACGGAGTTGGTGTGCGAATGCCCTCAGGCTACGCAGCGGGGCTGAAAACCCTCAAACCACAAAGAAGCTCATGCCCCAGTTGAGCAGCACCAGGCCCACCCAGGCGATGCCGCCGAGCAGGATCAGGCGATTGGAGCGGCCCGAATCCTCACTGCTGGCGTACAGCACCGGCACCGCCACGATCAGGGCAAACGACAGCACCACCAGGGCCAAAACGGTGAGGGTGTTGAGGATCTGCATGGCGGATGCGGCGAGTGGCGCGGAGCCAGATCAGAACTGAGCCTGATCAAGTCAGTGGGCGGATTCTCACACGACGGGCCGGCCCCCAGCCGAGCCCCCCCGGCGATCCTTCACAAGTTGTGGGGTGAGCCACCAGGCCAACGCGCCTACGATCAATGACCTCCTGTGCATGCCCCTCGCCGTGGCCGCGGAAGCCGACCAGCAGCTTTCGCTCGCCGCCGCCCTCGGCCTGCCCGAGCAGCCCCCCACAGGCTCAGCGCGGCCCCGCCCCCGCCAGCGCCAGCCGGCCCCAGAAGCTGCGCCGGCAGCCCCCCCAGAGAGCGACACCGACCTGCCCCCCTGGCACCACCACGGCCTGGTGGAACCGGAGCAGCTCACGCCGATGCTGCGCCACTACGTGGAGCTCAAGCGCGCCCATCCCGATCGGGTGCTGCTCTACCGACTCGGCGACTTCTTCGAGTGCTTCTTCGAAGACGCCATCACCCTCTCGCGCCTGCTGGAGCTCACCCTCACCGGCAAGGAGGGCGGCAAGGGCATCGGCCGGGTGCCGATGGCGGGCATCCCCCACCATGCCGCCGAGCGCTACTGCGGCGAACTGGTGCGCCGCGGCCTGTGCGTGGCCCTGTGCGACCAGCTCGAAACCACCCCCGCCAAGGGCGAACTGCTCAAGCGCGGCATCACCCGGGTGCTCACCCCCGGCACCGTGCTCGAGGAAGGCCTGCTGGCGGCCCGCCGCAACAACTGGCTGTGCGCCGTGGTGCTGGAGGGCGCCGGCAGCTCAGCCGCCCGCTGGGGTCTGGCGGTGGCCGATGTCAGCACGGGCGAATTCCGGGTCACCGAGCGCGAAGGCAGCGACGCCCTGCACCAGGAGCTGCTGCAGGTGGAAGCCGCCGAGGTGCTCTGGCCCGCCGCCAGCTCAGACGCCACCAGCCCCGCCTGGTGCCCCGACGCCCTGCGACTGACGCCCCTGCCCCGCACCCCCTTTGAAGCGCTGGAAGCCAGCACCACCCTCAAGCAACGCTTCAGCCTGGCCAGCCTGTCGGGCCTGGGGCTGGGCGAGCTGCCCCTGGCGCTGCGGGCGGCCGGCGGCCTGGTGGCCTACCTCGACAGCACCCTGCAGGAGCAGCAGGTGCCCCTGGATCCCCCCACCACCTGGCACGCCGGCGACCAGCTGGTGCTCGATGCCGCCACCCGCCGCAACCTGGAGCTCACCAAAACCCAGCTGGGCGGCCAGCTGCAGGGCTCCCTGCTGTGGGCGCTGGATCGCACCCACACCGCCATGGGCGGCCGCTGCCTGCGCCGCTGGCTGCTGGCACCGCTGGTGGAGCGCGCCGCGATCCTGGAGCGCCAGGGCGGCGTCAGCGAGCTGGTGGAGCAGCGCAGCCTGCGGCTGGCGATCCGCCGGCTGCTGCGCCCCATGGGCGACCTGGAGCGCCTGGCCGGCCGAGCCGGCGCCGGCAGCGCCTCGGCCCGTGATCTGGTGGCCCTGGCCGATGGTCTGGAGCGCCTGCCCCAGCTAGCGGCCCAGCTCGCCCAGGCCACCAGCGCCCCGCTGCGGGCCCTGGCCCGTCCCTGGCCCGAGCTCGACACCCTGGCCGCCGCGCTGCGCCACACCCTGCTCGACACCCCGCCCCTATCGCTCACTGAAGGCGGCCTGATCCACGACGGCGTCGACCCCAGCCTCGACGAGCTGCGCAACCAGCTCGACGACCAGGACGCCTGGCTAACCCAGCAGGAGGCCGAAGAGCGCCGGCTCAGCGGCGTCAGCACCCTTAAACTCCAGTACCACCGCACCTTCGGCTACTTCCTGGCGGTGTCCAAGGCCAAGGCGGAAGCGGTACCCCAGCACTGGATCCGCCGCCAAACCCTGGCCAACGAGGAGCGCTTCGTCACCCCGGCCCTGCGCCACCGCGAGGGCGCCATCCAGCAGCTCAAGGCCCGCGCCGCCCAGCGCGAATACGAGCTGTTCTGCGCCCTGCGGGCCCAGGTGGGCGAGCAGGGCACCGCCATCCGCCACGCCGCCCGGCTGGTGGCCGAGCTCGATGCGATCGCATCGCTGGCGGAGGTGGCCGCCACCAGCGGCTACTGCTGCCCCGAGATCACCGACCCCAGCGGCCCCGAAGCCCGCCTGCTGACCATCGAGGCCGGCCGCCACCCGGTGGTGGAGCAGTTGCTGGTGGAGGAGCCCTTCACCGCCAACAGCATCCGCCTTGGGGCCACCCCCGACCTCATCATCCTCACCGGCCCCAACGCCAGCGGCAAAAGCTGCTACCTGCGCCAGACCGGCCTGCTGCAGCTGATGGCCCAGATGGGCAGCTGGATCCCCGCCAAATCGGCCCGCCTCGGCATCGCCGACCGCATCTTCACCCGCGTCGGCGCCGGCGACGACCTGGCGGCCGGCCAGTCAACCTTCATGGTGGAGATGGCCGAAACCGCCAACATCCTTCACCACGCCACGCCACGCTCGCTGGTGCTGCTCGACGAGATCGGCCGCGGCACCGCCACCTTCGACGGTCTCTCGATCGCCTGGGCCGTGGCCGAACACCTGGCCACCCCGCCCGAGCGCGGCGGCCTCGGCGCCCGCAGCATCTTCGCCACCCATTACCACGAGCTCAACGCGCTGGCGGAGCTGCTGCCCAACGTCGCCAATGCCCAGGTGCTGGTGCAGGAAACCGGCGACGCCCTGCTGTTCCTGCATCAGGTGGCCCCGGGCGGCGCCAGCCGCAGCTACGGCATCGAGGCCGCCCGCCTGGCCGGCGTGCCGGCGGCGGTGGTGCTGCGCGCCCGCCAGGTGCTGGGCCGCATCGAAGCCAACAGCGTCGTACGCGTGGGTCAGCAGGAAGCCGGCGGGGCAGACGGTGCGCTCGCCGCCTGAAGCCAGGCCGCCCGCAGCAGGGCGTTGCAGGCCGCGGCCACCAGTCCGGCTCCGCCCTTGGAGCCCTCGAGCCGGATGTGGGCCAGGCCACTCGCAGCCAGGTGACGCTTGCTCTCCGCCACCCCCACAAACCCCACCGGCATGCCGATCACCAGGGCCGGCTTTGCACCCTGTGCCAGCAACACCTCCAGGGCTGTGGGCGCGCTGCCGATCAGCACCACCGCGGGCTGCTGCAGCTCCGCCAGGGCCGCGGCCATGCCCGCCGCTGTGCGCGTGGAGCCCGCCGGCGCCTGATCCGGCGCCCAATCGAGCACGCTGCGCACCGGATGGCCGAAGGTGCGCCGCGCCATTGGCGCCACCGCCGCCGCCGCCATCGCCGTGTCGGTAAGGATCGGCGCCCCGGCGGCCAAGGCTGCTAGCCCCGCCTCACAAGCCCCCAGCGACCAACGCAGCTCGGCCACCAGGCTCGGATCGCCGCTGCTGTGGATCAGCCGCAACAGCACGTCCTGCTGCAAGGGCGTCAGTGGAGCCAGGGCCGCCGCCACCCCCGGCAGCTCCCAAATCAGCCGCAGGCTCTCGCGAAAGATCGGGTGATCAAAGGCCTGCTCAAACGCCTGCTCGCCTTCTGAGGGCATGAACAACGGCAGCAAACTCAGCCCAGGTTGTGCCCTGTGGGCGCGAGCGCTCCTAAATTCTGTACAGCCTGTACAGAATTAGGCACACACCCGGCGGCGACCCCGCCGCAGCACCGTGACCAACCCCGACACAACCCTGGGCGTGGAGGAGGCTCGCCGCCGGCTCCCGGAACTGCTGGAGCGGGCCGCCGCCGGCGAGCGCTTCGTCATCCAGCGGCATCGCACCCCCATGGCCGCCCTGGTGCCGCTGGCGGGGCGAGCACCCACCGATCCCCGCAGGCGCCAGCAGCAGGTGCAGAGCCTGATGGCCCTGCAGGGCAGCGGCCGCGGCTGCTGGGACCCCAACCAGCGCCACCCGGCGCGGCCGGCGCCACCGCCACCGGCCTTCGTTCAGCCGGTTCAAAACCTCGGCCCTCAGGCTCCAGGGCAACGCACCTTCAATCCGCGGCTGCTGGCCCAGGGCTCGCGAATCGCCCTCGATGGCACGGCCCTGGTGGCGTTCCTGGCAGATGCCAAGAACGCCGGCAAGCATCTCCAACCCCTGATGCAGGGCATCGCCGCGGGCTACTGGATCGGGGTCGTGAGCGCCGTGAGCCTGATCCGGGTGCTCGAGGGGCCCCTGGCCCAAGGCGACGAGGCCCTGGCCCAGCGCTACGCCAAGGCGTTCGACAACCCCCAGCACTGGCAGCTGGTGCCCGCCGATGCGGCCATTGCGGCAGCGGCCGTGCGCTTGCGCCGCCAGGAGCCCCAGCTCGATGACAGCGCCGCCATCGAACTGGCCACCGCCATCCACACCGATGCGACGGTGCTGGTCACCGACCATCCCGCCCTGGCCCAAACTGGCCAGCACCCCGTGCTCACCGCCCTGCGCCTCTGAGCCCCCACCCCATGCCCATTCACCTGTTCTGGGGCGACGACGAGGCGGCCCGCAACCGTGCCGTGGAGGCGCTGGTGCAGGAGCAGCTCGATCCCAGCTGGGCCAGCCTCAACCTGAGCCGCCTCGATGGCAACGACAGCGCCCAGGCGGCCCAGGCGCTGGAGGAAGCCCGCACGCCCCCCTTCGGCGCCGGGGCCCGGGTGGTGCTGCTGCAGCGCAGCCCGTTCTGCAGCCAGTGCCCGGCCGAGCTGGCGGAAGGCTTTGAGGCGGCCCTGGCCCAGGTGGCCGACAGCTGCCACCTGCTGCTGGTCAGCCCCGGCAAACCCGACGCCCGCCTGCGCACCACCAAGGCCCTGCAGAAGCTGGTGAAGGCCGGCGAGGCCAGCGAGCAGAGCTTTGCCCTGCCGGCCATCTGGGACGGCGCCGGCCAGGTGGAGCTGGTGAGCCGCACCGCCCAGGAGCTGGGGCTGAAGCTGGAGCCGGCCGCAGCCGAAGCCCTGGCCGACGCCGTGGGCAGCGACAGCGCCCGCCTGGCCAGTGAGCTCGAAAAGCTGAGCCTTTACGCGACACCGGGCGCGCCGATCTCTCTGGCCGCCGTGCAGGCCCTGGTGGGCGGCCAGAGCACCAGCGCCCTGGCGGTGGGCGATGCGCTGTTGGCGGGCCAGCCGGCCGAGGCCATCGCCCGGCTGGATGCCCTGCTGGAGGCCAACGAACCGGCCCTGCGCATCGTGGCCGCCCTCACCAGTCAGATCCGCGGCTGGCTCTGGGTGACGCTGCTGGAGCGGGCCGGCGAGCAGGACGTGGCCGTGATCGCCAAGGCCGCCGGCATTGGCAACCCCAAACGCATCTACGTGATGCGCAAACAGATCCGCGGCCGCCAGCCCGCCGTCTTCCTGCGCCTGCTCAGCCAGCTCCTCGATGTCGAAGCCGCCCTCAAACGCGGCACCGAAGCCGGCGACGCCTTTCGCGACGGTTTCCTGCTCAGCTCCTAAGCCCAACCCCCACCACAGACCAGGACGGATAATCAACCCTTCTGTCCCAGACCCCCACCACCGTCGCCCCCGCCATGGCCCTGCTGGTTCAGAAATTTGGTGGCACCTCGGTGGCCGATGTGGAGCGGATCCAGGCGGTGGCCCGCCGCGTCGCCCGCTGCCGCGAAGACGGCCATGAGCTGGTGATCGTGGTGTCGGCGATGGGCCACACCACCGACCAGCTCACGGGCCTGGCCCGGGCGATCAGCGCCCATCCGCCCCAGCGGGAGATGGACATGCTGCTGGCCACGGGCGAGCAGGTGTCGATCGCCCTGCTCTCGATGGCGCTCCATGCCGAGGGCGTGCCAGCGGTGTCGATGACCGGCACCCAGGCGGGGATCGTCACCGAGTCGGCCCACGGCCGTGCCCGCATCCTCGAGATCCGCACCGAACGGCTGCAGCGCCTGCTGGCCGAAGGCCAGGTGGTGGTGGTGGCGGGCTTCCAGGGCACCAGCAGCGGCGCCGGCGGCACCCCCGAGATCACCACCCTGGGCCGCGGCGGCTCCGACACCTCGGCGGTGGCCCTGGCCGCAGCGCTCGGGGCCGACGCCTGCGAGATCTACACCGATGTGCCCGGTGTGCTCACCACCGACCCCCGCAAGGTGGCCGATGCCCAGCTGATGGCCACCGTCACCTGCGACGAGATGCTCGAGCTGGCCAGCCTGGGAGCGTCCGTGTTGCATCCGCGGGCGGTGGAGATCGCCCGCAACTACGGCGTGCCCCTGGTGGTGCGCTCCAGCTGGAACGAGGAGCCCGGCACCCTGCTTACCAGCGGCACAGCCCGGCCGATTGGCCACGAGGGGCTGGAGCTGGGCAAGCCGGTGGATGGCGCCGAGCTCGACACCGACCAGGCCGTTCTGGCCCTCTCCCATGTGCCCGACCGGCCCGGGGTGGCTGCCCAGCTGTTCGAAGCCCTGGGCGCGGCCGGCCTCAACGTCGACCTGATCGTGCAGGCCACCCACGAAGGGGCTTCCAACGACATCGCCTTCACCCTGGCGGCCGCCGAGAGCGACCGGGCCCAGCTGGTGTGCCGCGAGGTGCTGGCCGGGATGGGGGCGGCGCTTGGCGATGGCGGCGCCCAGCTCAGCGCCGAAGCCGGCCTGGCCAAGCTCAGCATTTCCGGCGCCGGCATCATGGGCCGGCCGGGCGTCGCCGCCCGCCTGTTTGACACCCTGGCCCGCGCCGGCATCAACCTGCGCCTGATCGCCACCAGCGAGGTGAAGGTGAGCGTGCTGGTGGCCGGCCACCAGGCTGCCAAGGCCCTGCGGGCCGCCGCCGAGGCCTTCGAGCTGCCGGAGCAGCACCTGCGCCACGATCCCGGCCTCTGCCATCTGGGCGATCCGGCCGTGCGCGGTGTCGCCCTCGACCGCGACCAGGCCCAGGTGGCGGTGCAGCGCCTGCCGGATCGTCCCGGCACTGCCGCGGCCGTGTGCCGCACCCTGGCCGATGCCGGCATCAGCCTCGACGCGATCGTCCAATCGGAGCGCACCCATGACGGCCCTAGCAGGGACATGAGCTTCGTGCTCAAGCGCGACGATCTGGCCCGGGCCGAGCAGACCCTGGCCCCCCTGCTGCGCCAGTGGCCTGGCGCCCACTTCGAGCAGGGGCCCGCCATCGCCCGCGTCAGCGCCGTCGGTGCCGGCATGCCCTGCACCCCCGGCACCGCCGCCCGCATGTTCCGCTGCCTGGCCGATGCCGGCATCAACATCGAGCTGATCGCCACCAGCGAAATCCGCACCAGCTGCGTGGTGGCCGAAGCCGACGGCGTGCGGGCCCTGCAGGCCGTGCACGCCGCCTTTGGCCTGGGTGGCGCGATCAGCCACCGGGCCGAAGGCACCGAAGCCGCCGTTTAGGCCTTGCCCACCAGCTTCTGGCGCAGGGTCTTGATCTTGTCGCGCAGGTTGGCGGCCTCCTCAAACTCCAGGCTCTTGGCGGCGGTCTTCATCTTGTCTTCGAGCTGCTGAATCAGCTCCGGCAGGGCATCGAGGGGCACCTCGTTGTGCTCGGCCTGCTCGGTGGCCTGCTCCAGTTGGTCGTCGTTCAGCCGGCGCGACACCTCCAGGAAGGCCAGGATCGAATTGCCGGCCCGCTTGCCGGCAGGGCTGGGCGTAATGCCGTGCTTCTCGTTGTAGGCGTGCTGAATGGCACGGCGACGCTCCGTTTCTGAGATGGCCTTGGCCATCGAATCGGTGAGGTTGTCGGCGTAGAGCAGCGCCACCCCCTCGATGTGGCGCGCCGCACGGCCGATGGTCTGAATCAAAGAGCGCTCAGCCCGCAGGAAGCCTTCCTTATCGGCATCGAGGATCGCCACCAGCGACACCTCCGGCAGATCCAGGCCTTCGCGCAGCAGGTTCACGCCCACCAGCACGTCGTATTCACCATTGCGCAAATCCTGAATGATCTCGATCCGCTCAAGCGAGTGGATCTCCGAGTGCAGGTAGCGCACCCGCACACCGTTCTCAGCCAGGTAGTCGGTGAGGTCTTCAGCCATGCGCTTGGTGAGCGTCGTCACCAGCACCCGCTCCTGCTTGTCGGCCCGCGTGCGGATCTCGCCCAGCAGGTCGTCCACCTGCCCCTCGGTGGGGCGCACCTCCACGATCGGATCGAGCACACCGGTGGGGCGGATCACCTGCTCCACCACCTGGCCATGGCTCTGCTCGAGTTCCCAATTGCCGGGGGTGGCGCTCACAAAGATGGTCTGCTTCGCCTTCTCCCAAAACTCCGAACCCTTGAGCGGCCGGTTGTCGGCGGCGCTGGGCAGGCGGAAGCCGTGCTCGATCAGCACCTGCTTGCGCGCCTGGTCGCCGTTGTACATGGCCTGCAGCTGGGAGCAGGTGACGTGGCTCTCATCGACCACCAGCAACCAGTCGTCGGGGAAGTAGTCGATCAGGCACTCCGGCGGCGTGCCCGCTTCCCGCCGCGCCAGGTGGCGGGCGTAGTTCTCGACGCCGTTGCAGTAGCCCACCTGCTCGAGCATCTCCAGGTCGTAGGTGGTGCGCTGCTCCAGCCGCTGGGCCTCCAGCAGCCGGCCCTGGCCGTTGAGCACATCCAGCCGTTCCCGCATTTCGGTACGAATCGCCTGGATCGCCTCGGCCAGCCGCTCCTTGGGGGTCACGAAGTGCTTGGCCGGGTAGATGTTGATGCTCTCCAGGCTCTGCAGGATCTCGCCGGTGGTGGGATCCACGTAGCGGATCGCCTCCACCTCATCGCCAAACAGCTCAACCCGCACCAGGCGGTCTTCGTAGGCCGGGCCGATCTCCAGCACATCGCCCCGCACCCGGAAACGGCCGCGCGAGATCTCCAGGTCATTGCGGGAATACTGGTTGTTCACCAGCTCCCGCAGCGAGCCGCGCAGGTTGAGGGTTTCGCCCACCTGGAATTTCACGGCCGCCTTGAGGTATTCCGAAGGAATCCCAAGGCCGTAGATGCAGCTGATCGAGGCCACCACGATCACATCCTTGCGCTCAAACAACGAGCGCGTCGCCGAGTGGCGCAGCATGTCGATCTCTTCGTTAATCGACGCTGTTTTGGCGATGTAGGTGTCGGAGACGGGCACATACGCCTCCGGCTGGTAGTAGTCGTAGTAGCTGATGAAGTACTCAACGGCGTTGTGCGGGAAAAACTCCCGCAGCTCGTTGCAGAGCTGGGCCGCCAGGGTCTTGTTGTGGGCCAGCACCAGCGCCGGACGCCCGGTTTGGGCGATCACATTGGCGATCGTGAACGTCTTGCCCGTACCGGTGGCCCCCAGCAGGGTCTGGTAGCGCTCGCCGCCATCAACGCCCTGAACCAGCCCAGCGATGGCGGTGGGCTGGTCACCCTTGGGCTGGTAGGGGGCGTGGAGTTGGAACGGAACCATGCCCCCATTGTCGGGGTCAGGCCACTGGAGTTGCGGTGATCAAGGCCGCCAGGGCTTCCTGCAGGCCGCGCACCACCGCCACCATCGCCAGCGGATCCTCCAGCCGGTTGACGGCCGAGCCCACGCCCACCCCGGCGGCGCCGGCGGCAATCGCTAGCGGCAGGGTGACAGCCGACAGGCCGGAGGCGCACAGCACGGGAGCCTCGCAACCGGCCGCCGCCAGGGCGCGGCTGATCGCATGGGCCGCCGCCAGGGTGGGGGCCGCCTTCTCAATCAGGCCGAGGGTGCCGGCGCTGAAGGGCTTGGCGCTGGTGCCGCCCTCGGTCTGGATGATGTCGGCGCCGGCAGCCACCAGATCCACCGCCAGCTGCTCCTGCTGATCCAGGGGCAGCACGTGCGGCACGGTGACGCTCAGCACCACCTGGGGCAGCAGCGCGCGGGTGCGGCGGGTGAGCTCCAGCACCTCGGCGGCGTCGAAGATCCGGCCCTGGGGGTAGAACGCGTCGTAGTTGCCGATCTCCACCATGGCGGCGCCGGCGGCCACGGCGGCGGGGAACAGCTCAGGCTCCACGGCGCTGACGCAGATCGGCAGCTGGCTGGCTTCGGCGGCGCGGCGCACCAGCGCCGGATCACAGGCCACATCAATCAGGTCGGCGCCACCCTGGCCGGCCGCCTGGCTGATGCGCTCCACGGCGGCGGCATCGAAGTTGGTGAGGCCGGCGATCACCTTGAGCAGGCGACGCTCGGCCAACGCGGCCTGCAGCGCGCTGGGCAGCTGATCGAGACGCGACTTCGCAACCATGGGACACAACCATTGGAATAGTGGGGTGATTCTCCCATCCGGTCCACGCTGGAGCCCCGACCACCTGCGCCTGCACCGCCACCTGCGGCGCCACCCGGAGCTGCTGCCGGAAGGGGCCACGCTGCTGCTGGCGGTGTCCGGCGGCCAGGATTCCATGGCAATGCTGGCCCTGCTGCACGACCTGCAGCGGCTGCACCACTGGCGCTTGCTGCTGTGGCACGGCGATCACCGCTGGCGCCCCGAATCCGGCCGCCAAGCTGCCGAGCTGGCCGCCTGGACCGCCGCCCAGGGGCTGACCCTCCACATCGATCGCTGGGAGCAACCGCCCGCAGCGCCCAACACCACAGATCAGCGCAGTGAGGCCGGCGCCCGCGCCTGGCGCTACAGCCAGCTGGAGGCCCGAGCCCGGGAGCTGGGGGCCAGCCATGTGGTGACAGCCCACACCGCCAGCGACCGGGCCGAAACCCTGCTGCTGCACCTGGCCCGCGGCAGCCACCGCCGCGGCCTGGCCAGCCTGCGCAGCCTGCGCCCCCTCGCCGCCGGAGCGAGCCCGCTGCTGCTGGCCCGGCCGCTGCTGCCCTTCTCCCGCGCCGACACGGGCCGCCTCTGCGGGCAACTGGATCTGCCCTTGTTGCACGACCCGTGCAACAACGACCGCCGCTACAGCCGCAACCGCGTCCGAGCCGAGGTGCTGCCCGTGCTGGAAGCCCTGCATCCCGGCGCCGCAGTGCGCATCAGCACCCAGGCCGAGCGGCTGGTGGACGAGGTGGACTGTGGCGGCGAACTGGTGGACCTGGCCCTGCAAGCCCTCAGCAGCACCAGCGCCTCGCAAGCCACGCCAGCCCTGCAACGCCGGCTGCTGGTGGCCCTGGCGCCCGCCAACCAGCGCCAGCTGCTGCACCGCTGGCTCGAGCGCCACACCGGGCAGGTGCTGGCGGCCCGCCCGCTGGAGGACCTGCGGCAGCGGCTGCAATCCGGCCAGGCTCCAGGCGGCGCCCATCTGGGCGCGGGTTGGCAGCTGCGCTGGGATCGCTTCACACTGTGGCTCGACCCTCCTGCCCCACAGCCGCCGCCATGACCGCCGCCTCCATGGCCGCCACACCAGACCCTCTGCAGCAGCGCTACGAGGCGATTGAGCGGGTGTACAGCGAACGCCGGTGGGACGACGTGGCCCGGCGGAGCGAAGAACTGCTGCTGGAGCTACCCGACGACCCCGGCCATCCCCTGCGCCAGCGCCTGCAGCTGCTGCTCGGTCACACCTACCTGTATGGCTACCAAGACGCCGTTACGGCATCCGGCTTCTACAGCCGGGTGCAGGCCGCCACCCAGGAGCCGGTGCTTGTGGAGATCGCCGCCCTGGGACTCCAGCAGTGCAGCAGCCAAACGGTGACCCCACCGCCGACACCCGAGCCGGCCCCAGCAGAAGCGAGGCCCGTCGCCCTGCCTGCCATGCCCTGGATGGAGCAACTGGGTGGCGTTGATCCGGCAGCCCCATCAACGCTGCCCGAGCTCGCGGTGGAGCTGCCGCAGCTGGCAGTGGAGGTGATCGACGAACCCGAGCTGATCGAAGTGGCCGTCAGCCAAGAGCTGCCGGCTGCCATTCAGGAGCTGCCGATCGAGCCCATCAACCACCTGAGCCCCGAGGAGACAGCCGAGCTCTCCAAGGGGCTGTTGCGGGTGGTGATCCGCTGAGACCCCGCCTGAACCGGGGCCTCAGCCCACGGCGGCGGCGGAGCCGCGGCGGCGGGTGCGGCCGGAGTGTTCGGGCTCGAGTTCGGCTGGTGCCGGTGTTTTCACAGCCACAGCTGGGGCAGACGCGGCGGCAGCTGCGGGGGCAGGGGCGCCAACGGCAGCAAGCTGACGCTGGGGTGCCGGAACTGCACCGTCGCGGCCACGGCCGCCTCCATCACGGCCGCCCCGACCCCGGGGAGCTGGACGGCTATCGGGCTCGGCGTCGACGCGGCCCTTATAGGCCGGCGTGCCGGCGGGAGCGGGCTGCACCAGGCAGATGATCAGGGGCTCCACCTGCAGCTCCCGGCGCAGGCGGCGCTGCAGGCCCACCTCCACCTCGCGCTGCACGCCCACCCAATCCACGTCGGGAGCCTTGCCGCCGGTGTTGCGGCAGAGCTGGTTCCAGCGGTTCTCCAGCACCCAGCCGATTTCCCGCTCGGCCCACATCGAGAGCTTGCGGGCATCGGCCGTGGTCACCACACCGCGGATGTTCACCCGCGGCGGCGCGGCCATCACCCCATCGGTGCTGATCACGGCCAGCAGGGTGATCACGCCGTCTTCCGCCAACTGCTGGCGCTCCTTCAGCACCCGGGCATCGACGATGCCGTTGCGGGAGGCATCGAGCAGCTCGATGCCGGCCTTCACCGGATCGCCCTTGCTGATCGAATCGGGGCTGAGCTGCACCACATCACCGTTGTCGATGATCAGGATGTTGTCGGCGGGCACGCCCATCGATTGGGCGGTTTTGCTGTGGGCCACCAACATGCGGTGCTCACCGTGCACCGGCACGAAGTATTTGGGCTTGGTGAGGGCCAGCATCAGCTTCTGGTCTTCCTGGAAGCCGTGGCCAGACACGTGAATGCCTTCGCCCTTGCCGTACACCACCTTGGCACCGAGCATCATCAGCCGGTCGATGGTGTTCACCACCGAGATGGTGTTGCCGGGGATCGGGCTGGCCGAGAAGATGATCGTGTCGGAGCTCTTCACCTGCACCTGGGGATGCTCACCACGGGAGATGCGGCTCAGGGCGGCGAGCGGCTCACCCTGGCTACCGGTCATCAGCAGCAGGGTTTCGCGGTCGGGCAGATCACGGATCTGCTTGATCGGCACAAACAGATCATCAGGGGCGCGCATGTAGCCCAACTCACGCGCCTTGGCGATCACGTTGAGCATGGAGCGGCCCAGCAATCCCACCTTGCGGCCGTTCTTGAGGGCCAGCTCCAGGATCATCGACACCCGGTGAATCGAGCTGGCGAAGGTGGTGATGATCACCCGGCCTTCCGCCTGGGCGATGTGACGATCCAGCGCTGGGAACACCGAGCGCTCGGGGGGGCAGAAGCCCGGCACCTCAGCATTGGTGGAATCGCTGAACAGGCAGAGCACGCCCTGGTCGCCGTAGTGGGCCAGGCGGGCCATGTCGAAGGTTTCGCCATCCACCGGCGTGTGGTCAAACTTGAAGTCGCCGGTGAAGATCACCGTGCCCACCGGGCTGGTGATGGCCAGCGAGAAGCTGTCAGCCATCGAGTGGGTGTTGCGGATGAACTCCACCGAGAAGTGCTGGCCCACCTTCACCACATCGCGGGGGGCGACGGTTTGGAGAATGGTGCGGTCAGTCACACCGGCCTCCTCCATCTTGCCGGTGAGCATGGCCAGCGCCAGGCGCGGCCCATGAATCACGGGGATGTTGAAGTTCTTGAGGTGGTGGGCAATGCCACCGATGTGATCTTCGTGACCGTGGGTCACGATCATGCCGCGGATGCGCTTCTGGTTTTCCTTCAGATAACTGGTGTCCGGCATCACCACGTTGACGCCGTGCATGCCATCGCTGGGGAAGGCCAGGCCGGCATCCACCAGCATGATGTCGTCGCCGTACTCGAACACGCAGGTGTTCTTGCCGATCTCATGCAGGCCGCCGAGGGGGATCACCCGCAGGGCCGGCTTCTTGATACCGGATGGGTTGGTGTCGTTGGAATGGGTCATACAAACAAAAACGATTTAGGGAATGGAAACAATCGGAACGGAACTGGTCTCAAGCCTTGGCGTCAGGTAGGACGCAGGGCGGCCAGGGTTTCAGAGAGGCGTTGTCGCACGTCGGCGGTGGCAGAAAGCAATGGAAGACGGGGGGCACCCACCGGCCAGCCACAGAGCTCCAGGGCGGCTTTGACGGGGATGGGATTGGTGGTGCAGAACAGCGCCTTGCAGAGGGGCAACAGCTGCTCATGCAGGGCAAGGGCCTCGGCCAGATCGCCGGCGAGGAAGGCGCGGATCATGGCGCTGATCTGAGGCCCAGCCAGATGGCTGGCCACACTCACCACGCCCGCGGCCCCCACCGCCAGCATCGGCAGGGTGAGGGTGTCGTCGCCGCTGTAGATGGCAAGGCGGTCGCCGCAGAGGGCCCGCAGGGCACTCACCTCTTCGGTGGTGCCGCTGGCGGCCTTGAAGCTCACCACGTTGGGGCAGTCGAGCAGCCGGGCCACGGTGGCCGGCTCCAGGCTGGTGCCGGTGCGGCCCGGGATGTTATAGAGCATCAGAGGCAGCTCAGGAGCCGCCGCGGCCACGGCGCGGAAATGAGCTTCCAGACCGTCCTGGGGGGGCTTGTTGTAGTAAGGCACCACCACCAGGGCGCCGTCGGCACCGAGGGCCGCCGCCTCCCGGGTGGCTTCCACCGCCTCGGCGGTGCAGTTGCTGCCACTGCCGGCAATCAGCTTGGCGCGGCCGCCCACGGCACCCTTCACCGCCGCAAACAAGGCATGCTGCTCAGCCCAGCTGAGGGTGGGCGACTCGCCGGTGGTGCCGCACACCACCAAGCCATCGGACCCCTGGCTCACCAGGTGCTCGGCCAACCGGGCCGTGAGCGCCAGATCCACCGAACCATCGGCGGCAAACGGCGTCACCATCGCCGTCAGCACGCGCCCAAATGGCGCGGACGACCCCGGGGCGAGGCTCAAGCGGCACCTCCTGGCACTTCTGTCGGGCCCTGGATCAGCAGTTCGGCGATCTGGATGGCATTGAGGGCGGCACCTTTGCGGATCTGATCGCCGCAGAGCCACAGCTCCAGGGCGTTGGGCTCACTGAGGTCCTGGCGGATGCGGCCCACGGCCACCGGATCCCGCCCGGTCACGTCGGTGGGCATGGGGAAGCGGTTGGCTTCGAAGTTTTCCAGCAGCTCCACGCCGGGCGCCACCGCCAGCAAGGCCCGGGCCTCATCCACCGGGAAGGGCTCGTGAAACTCGATGTTGACGGCTTCCGAGTGGGCCCGCAGCACCGGCACCCGCACACAGGTGGCCGAGAGCCGCAGCTCGGGCGTGCCCATGATCTTGCGGGTCTCGTTAACCATCTTGAGCTCCTCCTCGCAGTAGCCGTTGGGCTGCAGCGGCGAATTGTGCAGAAACAGGTTGAAGGCCAGCGAGTGGGGCAGCACCTCACTCACCGGTTCGCCCCCGTCGAGCACCGTGCGGCTGAGGTTGCGCAGCTCCTCCATGGCGCGGGCCCCGGCCCCGCTGGCGCTCTGATAGGTGCTCACCACCACCCTGCGGATCGCCCGCTTGGTCGCCAGGGGAGCCAGGGCCAGGGTGAGCAGGATCGTGGTGCAGTTGGGGTTGGCAATGATGCCGCGATGGCCGAAGGCGGCCTCCGGATTCACCTCGGGCACCACCAGCGGCACCTCAGGGTCCATGCGAAAGGCACTGGAGTTGTCGATCACCACGGCACCAGCGCTCGCCGCCACCGGGGCCCACTGGCGCGACACCGAACCCCCGGCCGAAGCCAACACCACATCCACCTCGTCAAAGGCCGAGGCCTCCACGGGCTGAATCGTGAGCGCCTGATCGCGCCAGCGCAGGCTCTGGCCCGCGGAGCGGGGCGACGCCAAGGGGATCAGCTCCGCCACGGGGAACTGCCGCTCGTCGAGCAGCTCCAGCAGCTCCTGGCCCACCGCGCCAGTGGCGCCCAACACCGCCACCCGCAGGGGTCGGTTGGGAAGGGAAGTGGGGGTGGGGGAAGGGGCGGTCTGGGCGGCGGTCAAGGGAACGGGACTGGAATCAAAAACTGGTGGCGGAAGCGGAGCGGGCTGAAACGGACCCGTGCCGAGGGCAAGACGCTGCCGCAAAGAAGAGGCCTGCAACCAGACCGAAACCTCGCTGATTGGGAAGCTATCGCCTTCGTCGTGCGCCGATCGGACAATACGCGTTCAGAGCTCGGAACGGTCAGTTTCTAGGATAAAGGGCTGCAACTGTTTTCCATGAGCTCTGCCGCCGCCACCGCCACCGCCACGCTGACCGTCAAGGCCACCCCCCGCCCGGGCAGCCGCGTGGCCCTGGAGGTGGCCATCCCCGGCGGCCGCAGCCAGGCCAGCTACGACGCGGCCGTGGAGAAGCTGAGCCGCAGCATCAAGCTGCCCGGCTTCCGCAAGGGCAAGGTGCCCCGCCCAGTGTTGCTGCAGCAGATCGGCCCCCTGCGCATCCGGGCCACCGCCCTGGAAGACCTGGTGGATGCCGCCTTCCGCGACGCCCTGGAGCAGGAGCCGGTGGCGGCCATCGGCCGGCCCGAGCTGAGCGAAGGCTTTGAGGCCGTGCTGGAGCGCTTCGAACCCGGCAGCGCGCTCACGATCACCCTGGAGCTCGACGTCGAGCCAACCCCCAGCCTCAAGGCCACCAAGGGGCTCAAGGCCGAGGCCGAAGCGATTGCCTACGACCCCGCCCGCGTGGACGAGTTGATCGAGCAATCGCGCAAGCAGCTCGCCACCCTGGTGCCGGTGGAGGGCCGCCCCGCCGCCAGCGGCGATGTGGCGGTGCTCAGCTTCAGCGGCGTTTACACCGACACCAACGAGGCGATCAGCGGCGGTAGCAGCGATGCCATGGAGGTGGAGCTGGAGGAGGGCCGCATGATCCCGGGCTTCGTTGAGGGCGTGATCGGCATGGCGGTGGGCGACAGCAAAACCATCGACTGCCAGTTCCCCGAGAGCTACCCCCAGGAGGACGCCGCCGGTCGAGCGGCCCGCTTCGAGATCAGCCTCAAAGACCTCAAAAGCCGGGAGCTGCCCGCCCTCGACGACGCCTTCGCCCAGCAGGCCAGCAACAAAGCCACCCTGGCGGAGCTGCGCGCCGATCTGGAAACCAGGCTCAAGGACGACGCCGAGCGCCGGGCCAAGGCCAGCCGTCACGACGCCCTGCTGGCCGCCCTGGTGGAGGAGCTCGAGGTGGAGCTGCCCGAAACCCTGGTGCAGCAGGAAATCCGCAACCTGGTGGAGCAGACCGCCGGCCAGATCGCCCAGCAGGGGATGGACGTCAAAAAGCTGTTCACCCCCGACCTGGTGCGCAGCCTGATGGACACCTCTCGCCCCGAGGCCGAGGAGCGTCTGCGCCGCAGCCTGGCCCTCAAGGCCCTGGCCACCGCCGAAAAGATCGAGGTGGAAGCCCAGGAGCTGGAAGCCAAGGTGAAGGAGATCAGCCGCGGCCTCAGCCAGCAGGGCAACATCGATCCCGAACGGCTGCGCCTGGCCGTGGCCGACGACCTGCTGCGCGACAAGCTGCTGGAGTGGCTGGAAGCCAACAGCACCATCACCGAAAAAGCTTCCGAGGACGCTCCGAAGAGCGGTGATCAGGCCAAGCCCAAGGCGAAAGCTAAAGCGAAAGCGACCAAGACCGAAAGCAAGGCCGCCGCGACCACCGACGCCTGATCCGGGCCCGGTGCCGGGTCAAAGCCCATAGATTGCAACCACGAGCCCTCCCCCGCGCGTGATCGACGCCACCATCCGCCATCCCATCCACAGCAGCTGGAGCCCCAGCGGCTCCCCCGGGGTGCTGCCCACGGTGGTAGAGCAGTCGGGCAAGGGCGATCGCGCCTTCGACATCTACTCGCGCCTGCTGCGCGAGCGGATCATCTTCCTGGGCACTGGCATCGACGACCAGGTGGCCGACTCGCTGGTGGCCCAGCTGCTGTTTCTGGAAGCCGAAGATCCGGAAAAGGACATCCAGATCTACGTGAATTCGCCCGGCGGCTCGGTGACAGCCGGCCTGGCGATCTACGACACCATGCAGCAGGTGGCTCCCGACGTGGTGACCATCTGCTACGGCCTGGCGGCCTCGATGGGCGCCTTCCTGCTCTCGGGTGGCACCAAGGGCAAGCGGCTCGCCCTGCCCAACGCCCGGATCATGATTCACCAGCCCCTCGGCGGCGCCCAGGGCCAGGCCGTCGACATTGAAATCCAGGCCAAGGAAATCCTGTTCCTCAAAGACACCCTCAACGGGCTGATGGCCGAGCACACCGGCCAACCGCTCGAAAAGATCACCGAAGACACAGACCGGGACTACTTCCTTTCACCGGCGGAAGCGGTTGAATACGGCCTCATCGATCGGGTTGTGACCGACTCCGGCCCGGTTTGATCCTTAAGGTCGGCTGACGAACGGTCGTTTCCCGTCGATCCTGGATCCAGGCCCTCTGCCCGCCCGTCGTCGCCCCGAATGGCCAAGTTCGACGCCCACCTGAAGTGCTCGTTCTGCGGCAAGTCGCAGGAACAGGTGCGCAAGCTGATCGCCGGTCCAGGCGTTTACATCTGCGATGAATGCATCGATCTCTGCAACGAGATCCTGGATGAGGAACTGGTGGACGGCCAGGGCAGCAGCGGTGGCAGTGGCAGTGGCGGGCGCCATACCCCGGACACCAGCCGCAGCAAGGCGCCTGCCAAGAAAACCTCCAAGCCTGCCCCCACCCTGGCGGAGGTGCCCAAGCCCCAGGAGATCAAGGCCTTCCTCGACCGCCAGGTGGTGGGTCAGGAAGAAGCCAAGAAAAACCTGTCCGTGGCGGTGTACAACCACTACAAGCGTCTGGCCTGGCAGGGCGATGGCAAGGGTGAAACCGACCAGACCGCCACGCGCCTGCACAAGAGCAACATCCTGCTGATCGGCCCCACCGGCTGCGGCAAGACCCTGCTGGCCCAAACCCTGGCCGACATGCTCGACGTGCCCTTTGCGGTGGCCGACGCCACCACCCTCACCGAGGCGGGCTACGTCGGCGAAGACGTGGAAAACATCCTGCTGCGCCTGCTGCAGAAGGCCGATCTGGATGTGGAGCAGGCCCAGCGCGGCATCATCTACATCGACGAGATCGACAAGATCGCCCGCAAGAGCGAAAACCCCTCGATCACCCGCGATGTGTCCGGCGAGGGGGTGCAGCAGGCGCTGCTGAAGATGCTGGAGGGCACCGTGGCCAACGTGCCGCCCCAGGGGGGACGCAAGCATCCCTATCAAGACTGCATCCAGATCGACACCAGCCAGATCCTGTTCATCTGCGGCGGTGCCTTTGTGGGCCTCGAAGATGTGGTGCAGAAGCGGATGGGCCGCAACGCCATCGGCTTCCTCAACGCCGATGGCAGCAGCCGGCCCCGCAGCGGCAAGGATCGCCATGCGGCCGAGGTGTTGCGCCACCTCGAACCCGAAGACCTGGTGCGCTACGGCCTGATTCCCGAATTCATCGGGCGCCTGCCGGTGAGCGCGGTGCTCGAACCCCTCGACACGCCCGCCCTGGAGGCCATCCTCACTGAACCGCGCGACGCCCTGGTCAAGCAGTTCCAGACGCTGCTGAGCATGGACAACGTCGAACTGGAGTTCGAACCGGGGGCCGTCGAAGCCATCGCCATCGAGGCCCACCGCCGCAAGACCGGCGCCCGGGCCCTGCGGGGCATCGTGGAGGAGCTGATGCTCGATCTGATGTACGACCTGCCCTCCCGCAAGGATGTCAAGGCCTTCACCGTGACCCGGGAGCTGGTGGAGCAGCGCAGCAAGGGCAAGGTGGTGCCGCTGAGCGCCGGCAACCTCGACGAAGCCCAACAGGCCAGCGCCTGAGGCCGGGCCCCGCTGCCCCTGCACCGATGTCCGCCGCCGACCACCTGCAGGTGCCGCGCCAGCACGGCCTGTTCCTGCACCACGGCATCGACCTGGGCGACGGCAGCGTGGCCCACTACCTGGAGGGCCGCGAAATTCTGCGCAGCCCGGTGGCTGAGTTCAGCCGCGGCGAACCGATGGCGGCGGTGCCCTACGCCGCAGGCACCTGCTCGCCAGCCGGAGTGACCCTGCGGCGGGCCATGGGCCGGCTGGGCGAGCAGAACTACAACCTGCTGTTCAACAACTGCGAGCACTTCGCCCACTGGTGCAAAACCGGCCGCCACCGCAGCGCCCAGGTCGAAGACTGGCTGCGCACCGGCAGCCTCGGGGCCCTGGCCCTCGGCCAATGGATGCCAGCTGCTGTGCTCACCGGCGCCCGGCTGCTGCTGCGCCAGAACATCCAATTCGAGCAGGGCAAGGAGCTGGCCCGCCGCAGCCTGGCCCAACTCGACCAGCTGCGCCTGAGCCTGCAGCAGAAGCTGGAGGAGGAGCTGAGCCGGGCTGAGGCGCGCTGGGGCCAGGATCGCTTCGAAAGCCTGCGGCTGGCCGCCCAGAACCTGGCCGACCGGCTCACGGAGGTGGAAGAACTGGAAGAGCGGCTGCGGCGTCAGTTCGAACCGGGACAGGACCAGTAACCTCAAGCGGCGATGTCCAGCTACCAGCCCCTCCACCACAAGTACCGGCCCCAGCGCTTCGACCAGCTGGTGGGTCAGGAGGCGATCGCCGCCACCCTGGGCAACGCCCTGCGCACCGGCCGAATCGCCCCGGCCTACCTGTTCTGCGGCCCGCGCGGCACCGGCAAAACTTCCAGCGCCCGCATCCTGGCCCGCTCGCTCAACTGCATCGGCAGTGATGGGCCCACGCCTGAGCCCTGCGGTGTGTGCGAGCTGTGCACCTCCATCGCCGCCGGCAATGCCCTCGATGTGATCGAGATCGACGCCGCCTCCAACACCGGCGTCGACAACATCCGCGAGCTGATCGAGCGCTCCCGCTTCGCACCGGTGCAGGCCCGCTGGAAGGTGTACGTGGTGGACGAGTGCCACATGCTCTCCACCGCCGCCTTCAACGCCCTGCTCAAAACCCTCGAGGAGCCGCCGCCGCGGGTGGTATTCGTGCTGGCCACCACCGACCCCCAGCGGGTGCTGCCCACGATCCTCAGCCGCTGCCAGCGCTTCGATTTCCGCCGCATCCCCCTGCAGGCTCTGGAGCAGCACCTGGGCTGGATCGCCGAGCAGGAATCGATCGGCATCACCCCTGAAGCCCTGCACGTGGTGGCCCAGCGGGCCCAGGGGGGCCTGCGCGACGCCGAGAGCCTGCTGGATCAGCTCAGCCTGCTGCCGGCGCCGATCGAGGCCACGGCGGTGTGGGAGCTGCTGGGGGCAGTGCCAGAGCAGGAGCTGCTGGCGCTGGCCCGGGCCCTGGCTGGCGCCGAACCCCTCGCCCTGCTGGAGGGCAGCCGGGAGCTGCTGGAGCGGGGCCGGGAGCCCGCCGCGGTGCTGCAGGGGCTGGTGAGCCTGCTGCGCGATCTGGTGCTGGCCGGCACCGCCCCCGACCGGCTCGAGCTCACCAGCGTGTCGCCCCAGTTCCGCGCCGAGCTGCCCGAACTGGCCCGAGCCATCGGCAAGGCGCGCCTGCTGCAGTGGCAGGCCCAGCTCAAGGGCAGCGAGCAGCAGCTGCGCCACAGCGTCAACCCACGCCTATGGCTGGAGGTGCTGCTGCTAGGCCTGCTGGCCGAACCGGTTGCCACAGCCACAGCGGCTCCGATGGCCGCTCCAGTCTCCGCGCCTGCATCAACCCCCGCACCCGCCCCAGCTCCAATTCCGGTTCCCGTGGCCGCGGCCGCCCCCCTGCCGGCCACCCCGGCACCACCAGCAGCCGCACCAGCAGTCGCTCCGGCCGCCGAAAACGCCACCAACCTGCCAGAGCTGTGGCAACAGATCCTGGCTGGGCTGGAGCTGCCTTCCACCCGCATGCTGCTGTCCCAGCAGGCCCAGCTGGTGCGCCTCGACGAGCGCCGGGCGGTGGTGCAGGTGGCCGGCAACTGGATGGCCATGGTGCAGAGCCGCGCCTCCCTGTTGGAGGCCGCCGTGGCCAAGGCCCTGGGCAGCCCGCGGCAGCTGGTTTTGGAAGGCGGGGGCGAACACACGCCCCCCCCCAGCGCCGCCCCAGCGCCAGCGGTCACCCGGGTGATTGCGCCCCCAGCTCCTGCCGCAACTCCTGCCCCAGCCCCAACCCCGACTCCCGCGGCCATGAGTCCCTCAGCGCCGGTGGCCCAGACCCCAATGGCCCAGCCGGCTGCGGCTGCGATTCCAACGCCTGCTCCAACCCCCGCTCCGGCTCCAGCTCCGGCCGCCCCCCTCGATAAAAAGGCGAGGCGGCTGGCCGAGTTCTTCAACGGCGAGGTGATCGAACTCGATGGCCCGCTCGACGGCATTCCCTCCAACGAAGCGGCGGCCTAAACCTCGGCGGTCTGAACCAGCCAGGGCTCAAACGGTCCCCCTGGCTCAGGCGGTGGCCGGATCCTCGATCGGGGTGTCCTCGTCTTCGCCGAGGTGCATGGTTTTGACCCACACCAGGGTCTTGGGCAACAGCGCCATGCGCAGGCTGGTCCAGGGAATCACCACAAACCAGTGGGCCAGATAGGCGATGCCCAGGGCCAGGTTCCAGGGATTCATCGCCGGCAGCGCCGGACCTTCGCAAGGACGGCGGCAGCCGGCCAGGATCGCGCCGCCCGACAGACCGAAGGCCACAAACGACAGGGGCCAGATCGTCGGTGGGGTGCGGGTGAGCACGGCGCCGAGCAGATCGGCGATCGCCACCACGGGCAAGACGTACTGGAGCAGGAAAAAGCTGGCCAGATCGAGTTTCTGAGTGCCGTTAAGCCGATCCGAGAGCAGGCCCGGCCCGTAGTCGAAGAAGCGCTGCAGGCCGCCTTCAGCCCAGCGCTGACGCTGGCGCCACAGGGGCGCCAGGCTGAGCACGGCCTCCTCCTGCACCGGCGGGTCCCACAGGATCCCGATCGGCTGACCATCAAGCAGCAACCGGAAACTGAGGTCGAGATCGTCGGTGACCGTGGCCTCGTTGAAGCCACCGCTGCTGAGCAGGGCATCGCGGCGCAGCAACTGGCCGTTGCCCCGCAGCTCCGCCACACCGCCCACCGCCAGTCGGCCCTGCTGGATCACCGCATCCAGGGCCATCTCCATGGCCTGGGCCCGGGTGAGCCAGTTGGCGTTGGCATTCACCTCCGCCTTGCGCAGCTGCACCGCCGACCAGCCACCCGCCTCGGCGTAGGGAATCAGCCGCTCCAGGGTGTCGCTCTGGAGATCGGCATCGGCATCGAGCACAAACATCCAGCGCCCCTGCAATTGCTGCAGCACGAGGTTGAGGGCGCCGGATTTGCCACCGCCGGCATCGGGCTCCCGGCGCAGCACCTGCAGAAAAGGATGGCGCTCCTGCAGCTCCGCCAACACCTGAGGGGTGCGGTCGCGGCTGGCGTCGTCGATCACCCAGAGCCGCAGTTGGCCCTCCGGGTAGCGCAGCTGGGCGATGCGCTCCACCAGCCGGCCGATCACGGCCTGCTCGTCGCGGGCGGCCACCACCACATCCACCGCCGGCAGCGACTCAGGCGGATGGGAGGGGTCTATGGAAGGGGGAGACGCGGGTCTGAAAGCCTGCAGCAACACGGTGCGCAAGCTGTAGCTGCCCAGCAGCAGCGCCAGGCTGAGGGCGGGAATCAGGCGCAGCGATTCGGCCAGCCAGTGGGGGGACAGGCCCGCCCAGCCACAACCGATCAGGAAGAGGGCGGACTTGCCACGACGGTGATCGGTGGAACGGTCACCCGCAGCCATGGCGATCCCGGAAGTGGCCAAACTCTAAGGGGAGCTTGCGGCAGGGCTGTTGGGCCCCGTGGGGTTCGCACCTGGCAAGGCGCCCAAGGGCTGCAGACTGGTGCCCGGGTAGTAGTGCTCGAGAATCCGCGCCAGGCTCCAGCCACGCCGGGCCAGATCGATGGCACCGGCCTGCGACAAACCGGCGCCATGGCCAAAACCACCGCCCTCAAAGCGCCAGCGCCCCAAACCATCAGGCCGCACCACAAACAACGTGCTGGGCAACTGCCGCAGGGTGCGGCGGATGGCATCGCGGCGCAGCACCTGGCGCTGCGGGGCACCTGCCGAGCCCTTCGCCTCGATCTCCAAGGCCAGCACCCGGCCGCTGGGGCCCCGCTGCAGCACCGCCACACGGGTGGGGGCAGCCAGTGGCAGGGCGGCACGGCTGAGTGCCTGCTGGATCTGGGCGGCATCGAGGCTGCGGCTCCAACGGAAGCGGGGATGGTCGAAGCCGTAGGCCCGGGCGGTGGCAGCTAGGGCCGCCGGCACGCCGGCCGGATCTAGGGGTAGGGCGACGCGAGCCTGCACAGCAGGCGAAGCATCCACCCGCGGCCGCAGGTAGGGCAGCGCGTCGCCGCTCCACACCTCCTCAAACCCGGCCGCAATGCCGCCGTTGGTGGCGTGATACACCGCATGAATCGGGGCGCCTTGCCAGGCCAACACCTGGTGGCGGGTGGCCCCGATCGCCTGGCGCACCGCCGCACCGGCCTGGCGCGGATCGCCATACACCTGGCACTGAGTGTCGGCGCAGAGGTGGTAGCCATCCACCGCAAACCGCTCCTGGTTGCGCACGGCCCAGGTGCGGGCGAGCACCGCCTGGGCTGCCAAGGCGGCCGGGGGAGCACCGGCCCCGATCTCGTGGGGAACCACGCCGAGCAGATAGCGCTCCAGGGGCACCTCCTCCACCAGCGTCCAGCTGCCGTAGGCATCGCTCTGCAGCCGGAACGGGCCGGCAAACACGCCCCCCTGCCAGCGCAGGCCCCCCGGCGCCTCGAGTCGCAGCGGACCCTCCAGCAGCAGCGGGCCAGCGGGGCGCCGCAGCTCCAACACCAGGCGCTGGCGCTGCAGCTGCTCCAGCCGGCGAACGGTCACCCCCGCAGGCACCGGCGCATCGGCAGCGGCCCACACCTCCCACTCCCCCGGATGGGCGATCACCGGGCTGGCTCCGGCCTGGCGCCAGCGGGCTGCAGCCTCTTGGGCACTTTCATGACTGGCGAAGGGGCCCCACACCTGGCGCCGCAGGGTCAGGGGTTCAGCCAGGGGCTCGCTGCGCCAGTGCAACTGCAGCTGGGGCGCCTGAAACCGCTGGCCGCTGGCGGTTTGCAGGGTGAGGTTGCCGGCGGCACTGCGCAGCTCCAGGGGAGCCGGCGGGCGCAGATGGGCCGCCAGGGCCACCCAGAGCACGGGTGAGGCAGCGGCCACCGCCGGCGGCGGCGGTACGGGCCAATGCAGAGCAGAGGGGGGCACCACGGCCGAAGGGACCGGAGGCACCGCCGCCCGACAGCCCCCGGCCAGCAGCAGCGAACCCATCCAGACCGCCGCCGGCATCAGCAATTGGGGCGGGGAGATCCGGGAGGAGGGCATCGCGGTGGGTCGGGGGTCTTGGTGGAAGGCACTGCCACGTCGTACTCTGCCTGTTTGTGCCCGCCGCGACGCGAGACATGCCGAAGCTCAAGACCCGCAAAGCAGCCGCCAAGCGGTTCAAGGCCACCGGCAGCGGCAAGTTCCTGCGTCGTCGGGCTTTCCGCAGCCACCTGCTCGACCACAAGAGCCCCAAGCGCAAGCGCTACCTGGGCACCATGGCAGTGGTTGACGAGCGCGATGCAGACAACGTGAGCGCCATGCTCCCCTACGCCTGACCTGCAGGCCCGCCGCCGCATCCTCAAGTTTTTATTTTTTCTGATTCCCTGCCATGGCTCGCGTCAAGAGGGGCAACGTTGCCCGCAAACGCCGTAACAAGATCCTTCGCCTCGCCCGCGGCTTCCGCGGCGGCAACGGCTCCCTCTTCCGCACCGCCAACCAGCGGGTGATGAAGGCGCTGTGCAACGCCTACCGCGACCGTCGCCGCCGCAAGCGCGACTTCCGCCGTCTGTGGATTGCCCGCATCAACGCCGCCGCCCGCCTCAACGGCCTCAGCTACAGCCGCCTGATGGGGGGTCTGAAAAAGGCTGACGTGCGCATCAACCGCAAGATGCTGGCCCAGCTCGCCGTGGTCGATCCGGCCAGCTTCACCAGCGTGGTGGGTGCCGCCAACAACTGAGTTTCACCCGTAGGTCTCCTTGGACGCCCTCCTGCCGCAGGCCTACCTGATTGGGCTGATTGTTCTCCTCGGGGTCGCCGCTGTGGTGGTGGCCCGTCAGATCTGGCGGGTGCGGGCCGATGAGGTCACCCTCGCCAAGCTGGAACAGAAGGATGCAGCCAAGCCCTCCGATGCAGCAACGCTCTACGAACTCGGCTCCGTCCAACTGCGCAAGCGGCTCTACGGTCAGGCGGCCGAGTCTCTGAAACAGGCCTTGAAAAAGGCTGAAGCCTCCAAGGAACCTCCCGAAGCCCAGGCCGTGATCCAAAACGCCCTGGGTTTTGCGTTAGCTGCCCAAAACAACTACAAGGGCGCCCTTCGCCACTACCGCCTGGCCCTGGAGGCCAAGCCGGCCTATCCCGTGGCGCTCAACAATTTGGCTTACGCCCTCGAAAAGCAGCTCAAGCTTGAAGAAGCCCGGGCCACCTACGAGCAGGTGATCGCCCTGGATGCCAGCAACAAAACAGCGCGCAAACGCTTGAAGCTGCTCGAGCGCAAGGCTGGCCTCAACCAAGCCGCCTGAACCGGCCAATCCCCTGGGCTCACCAGAGTCCGCGCACCGCTGCACCAGAAGCACTGCCCATCCCGCCAGGGCTGCCTGCGCTGCTGGCGCTCACCGGGCTCAGATCCAAACGCCCGCCTGGGTTGGTGAGCCGAGGGGCCTGCCAACCGGACAGCTGCAGCCCCTGCAAGCCCGTGAACACCCCGCCGGGCTCGAGACCTGCCACCTCGCACTGGCAGAGCATCAATAAATCGAGCTGGTCCGACTCCGCATTGAGATTGCCCTGCACCGGCGTGGTGACCCCGCCCAGCGTGAGCTCACCGCGTAGGTCAATCATCTGGCCCATCGGCACAACACTGGCCAACCGCAGCTCGGCGTTGACGGCCTGGGACTGGCCAAACGACTGATAGCGCCCGCTCCAGTTGAGCGGCATCTCCCGCGCCAACAGCTGAGCTCTGGCCACAGGATCAAAGGTTTCGGCGCCACCGAGGCCGCTGAGCGACTCACCGCCCAGAATTGACGCAACAGGGGGCGTGAACGGCACAAATGCGTCGCTGGCCAGGGGGGTGGCGGCCATCGCGGCAGACGCCGCCAGGGGCAGAACAGCCAGGGGCAGAGCAGCCAACGGCCAGGCGGCCCGAAGCACGGCGATGGACACGACAAGGGTTACCAACTGATGGGAGGCTAGGACCGTTGCCGAGATCTGGGCCTGCTCCGTGGTCACCCCCGTCCGTCCAAGCGATCCGCACACCGACCGGGATCCGCTCGTGATCGGCGGTCGCCGCTTCCGCAGCCGCCTGATGACCGGCACCGGCAAGTACCCAAGCCTGCAGGCCATGCAAGCCAGCCTGGCCGCCAGCGCCTGCGAGATCGTCACCGTGGCGGTGCGGCGTGTGCAAAGCCAGGCCGCCGGCCATGAAGGCCTGATGGACGCCATCGACTGGACGCGGATCTGGATGCTGCCCAACACCGCCGGCTGTGCCACTGCCGAGGAAGCGATCCGCGTAGCCCGCCTGGGGCGGGAACTGGCCAAGTTGGCCGGCCAGGAAGACAACACGTTTGTGAAGCTGGAAGTAATCCCCGACACGAAGCATCTGCTGCCCGACCCCTTCGGCACCCTTGAGGCGGCCGAGCAACTGGTGAAGGAGGGCTTCACCGTGCTGCCCTACATCAATGCCGATCCGCTGTTGGCCAAGCGGCTGGAGGAGGCGGGCTGCGCCACGGTGATGCCGCTGGGCTCACCGATCGGCTCGGGCCAGGGGATCCGCAACGCCGCCAACATCGCCCTGATCATCGAAAACGCCACGGTGCCGGTGGTGGTGGACGCGGGCATCGGTGTGCCCAGTGAGGCTGCCCAAGCGATGGAAATGGGGGCCGACGCCCTGCTGATCAACAGCGCCATCGCCCTGGCGGGCGATCCCCCGGCCATGGCCCGCGCCATGGCCCTGGCGGCGGAAGCCGGCCGCACGGCCTTCCACGCCGGCCGGCTGCCGGTCCGGGGCCAGGCCAGCGCCAGTTCCCCCAGCGCCGGTCGGGTGGGCAGCTGAGCTCCCTGCCGAACGCCTGTAGTAGCTTGCGAGGCAGAGCATCCGCTCGTCCTGCAGGGGTCTGGGGTTTTTCGGAATGAGGTCGGAATGGGGGTTGGGATGAAGGTCTTCGTTCTCGGTGGCGACGGCTTCTGTGGTTGGCCTTGCGCGGTGAACCTCGCCGATGCGGGCCACGAGGTGGTGATCATCGACAACCTCAGCCGCCGCAAGATCGATGTCGACCTGGAGGTCGACTCGCTCACCCCAATCGCCACCATGGGCGACCGCCTCAAGGCCTGGGAGCAAGTGGGCGGCAAGCCGATGCGCTTCGTGCACCTCGACCTTGCCCATGAGTACCAGCGGTTGGTGGATCTGCTGGTGGCCGAGCGCCCTGATTCAGTCGTGCACTTTGCCGAGCAGCGGGCCGCGCCCTACTCGATGAAGAGCAGCGCCACCAAGCGCTACACCGTCGACAACAACGTCAACGGCACCCACAACCTGCTGGCCGCCATTGTGGAGAGCGGCCTCGACATCCACATCGTGCACCTGGGCACGATGGGCGTGTACGGCTACGGCTCCCACCGCGGCGCCACCATCCCCGAGGGCTATCTCAAGGTGGAGGTGCCCCAGCCCGATGGCAGCCGCTTCGAGGAGGAGATCCTGCACCCGGCGAGCCCGGGCAGCGTCTATCACATGACCAAGACGCTGGATCAGCTGCTCTTCCTCTACTACAACAAAAACGACCAGATCCGCATCACCGACCTGCACCAGGGGATCGTCTGGGGCACCAACACCGAAGCCACCGAGCGGGATCCGCGCCTCACCAACCGCTTCGACTACGACGGTGACTACGGCACCGTGCTCAACCGCTTCCTGATGCAGGCAGCCATCGGCTACCCGCTCACGGTGCATGGCACCGGCGGCCAGACCCGCGCCTTCATCCACATCCGCGACTCGGTGAAGTGCGTGCAGCTGGCGCTGGAGAACCCGCCAGCCCGGGGCGAACGGGTCAAGATCTTCAACCAGATGACCGAGAGCCACCAGGTGGGTGAACTGGCCCGCAAGGTGGCCGCCCTGACGGGTGCCGAGCTCAACTACCTGCCCAACCCCCGCAATGAGGCCGTCGAAAACGACCTGATCGTCGACAACCGCTGCTTCATCGAGCTGGGCCTCAACCCCACCACCCTCGACGACGGCCTGCTGGCGGAGGTGGTGGATGTGGCCCGCCGCTGGGCCGACCGCTGCGACCGCAGCCGCATCCCCTGCCAGTCCGCCTGGACCCGCACCCAGGCCCAGGCCATCCAAACGGTCTGACGCCGGCCCCCCACCCTTGAAGATCGCCTTTTTCACCGAGACCTTCCTGCCCAAGGTGGACGGCATCGTCACGCGCCTCACCAAGACGGTGCAGCACCTCGTGGCCGCCGGCGATGAAGTGTTGATCTTCTGTCCCGAAGGCGCGCCGGACACCTACATGGGAGCCCGGGTGGTGGGGGTGCCGGCCATGCCGCTGCCCCTCTACCCCGAGCTGAAACTGGCCCTGCCGCGGCCAGCGGTGGCCGAAGCCCTCGATCGCTTCCAGCCCGACCTTGTGCACGTGGTGAACCCGGCGGTGCTGGGCCTGGGCGGCATCTGGCTGGCGAAAACCAAGGCCTACCCCCTGGTGGCCAGCTATCACACCCACCTGCCCAAGTACCTCGAGCACTACGGCATGGGCATGCTGGAGCCCCTGCTGTGGGAGCTGCTCAAGGCCGCCCACAACCAGGCCCGCCTCAACCTCTGCACCTCCACAGCGATGGTGCAGGAACTAAGCGAGAAGGGCATCCAGCACACCGACCTGTGGCAACGCGGTGTCGACACCGAGCTGTTCCAGCCCTCGCTGCGCTCCGACGCCATGCGGGCACGGCTGCTCAACGGCCAGCGCGACACGGGCAAGCTGCTGCTCTACATCGGCCGCCTCTCGGCCGAGAAGCAGATCGAGCGGATCCGGCCGGTGCTCGACGCCATGCCCGATGCGCGCCTGGCCCTGGTGGGCGACGGCCCCTACCGCCAGCAACTGGAAAAGATCTTTGCCGGCACCCCCACCCATTTCGTCGGCTACCTGGCCGGCCAAGATCTGGCGGCCGCCTACGCCAGCGGTGATGCCTTCCTGTTCCCGTCGAGCACCGAAACCCTGGGGCTGGTGCTGCTCGAAGCCATGGCTGCAGGCTGCCCGGTGGTGGGCGCCAACCGGGGCGGCATTCCCGACATCGTCAGTGACGGGGTGAACGGCTGTCTGTACGAGCCCAACCAGGAGGGCAGCCTGGCCGCCGCCGTGGAACGCCTGCTCGGGGATGCGAGCCAACGGGCCCAATTGCGCCAGAACGCCCGCGAGGAAGCCGAACGCTGGGGTTGGGCCGGGGCCACCGAGCAGCTGCGCGGCTACTACCGCACGCTGCTGGAGCAACCGAAACTGCAGCTGGTGGCCTGAATCAGGTTCGGGCGGCCGCGCTGGGCAGGCTGCCTCGGAACCAGGTCATCATCAGGGCCTTCACCATCGGCACCGCCACGGTGCCGCCATAGCCGCCGGAATTTTCCCCGAAGGCAATGATCACCAAGGTGGGTTTGTCGGACGGCGCATAGCCGCCGAACCAGGCATGGTCGGGCCGGGGAGGATCCTCGCCGGTGCCGGTCTTGCCAGCCACCGGCGGCAGGCTGGGATCGTTGAGCAGGGTGGCGGTGCCGTTGGTGACCACCTGACGCAGGCCATCGCGCAGCACCTGCAGGGTGGCTGGCTTGAGGCCGATCCAGGTGCGTTCGGTGGGGCGCTCCACCAGGTGGGGCGTCACCAGCCAGCCGCCATTGGCCACCGCGGCGTAGAGCCGGGCCATCTGGATCGGGGTCACCTGCAGGGCCCCCTGGCCAATCGCCGAGGTGATGGTGTCGACCGGCGTCCAGCCCTCACCCAGCACCTCCCGTTTCCAGGCCTGATCACCCAGCAGCCCTGGGGTCTCCTCCTCCACCAGCTCCACGCCGGTGACCCGGCCGTAGCCCATGCGACGCGCCGCCTTAAACAGCTCATCGGGGCCGACTTTCAGCCCCACTTGGTAATAGAAGGTGTTGCTGCTCACCGCTAGGGCGAAGGGAAAGCCGATGGCCCCATGGGCGCCATGGTCGCCGTAGCAGAGGCCGGCGTAGCAGAACGAATTCATCGTCATCACCTTGGAATCGGCCGCATAGCGGCCCGATTCCAGCCCCGCCACGGAGGTGACGATCTTGAAGGTGCTGGCGGGGGGGAAGCCCTGGAAGGCGCGGTTGAGCAGGGGCGAATCCGGGGCGTTGAGCTTGGCCCACTGGCTGGAGCTGGGAGCGGGGGAAAAGACGTTGGGATCGAAGCTGGGGCGGCTGGCCAGGGCCCGGATCGCCCCGGTCTGGGGGTCGAGCGCCACGATCGCCCCCTTGCGCACCCCATCGAGGGCCCGCTCCGCCGCTTGCTGCAAGGCCAGATCGAGGGTGAGGCGCAGGTCCTTGCCGGCCCGGGCGGGCTTCTCCCCCAGGATCCGCTGCACCTGGCCCGCCGCATTCACCTCCACCTGCTGGCCACCCCACTCGCCGCGCAGGTGGCGTTCAAACTGCTTCTCCATCCCACTGCGGCCGACCCGATCGCGGATCCGGTAGCCCTTGACCTGTAGCTGGTCGTATTCCTCCTCCGTGATGCCGCTGGTGTAACCCAGCACGTGGGCCGCCAGCCGGCCATGGGGATAGCTGCGCAGGATGTCCACATCCACCTCGGCGCCCGTCAGCCCGTTGGCCTGCTCGCGGAAGCGCAGCACCTGCTCGGGCTTGAGGCCACTGGCCAGGGGGATGCGAAACCCTTCCGCATTGGCGCCGCTGCGGCGCCGCTCCTCCAGCTGGGACGGCGCAACGCCGATCACCGCCGCCAGCCGCTCCCGCAGGGCCGGCCACTGGGCATCGCCCACCTCCCGGGGCTGGATGTAGAGGTTGTAGGTGAGGCGACTGGTGGCCAGCACCTGGCCATGGCGATCTAACAGCCGGCCCCGGATCGGATTGCGGGGCATCAACCGGATCCGGTTTTCATCAGCCCGGGCGCGGTTCTCAGCGCCGTGGGCCAGCTGCAGCCAGGCCAGGCGCGCCACCATGGCGCTGCTGAACAGCACCACCACCACCAGCAACACGGCCGGTTGACGGCCCATGCCGGTGTGGCGCGACGCTGCCGGACCAAACGCCATGATCAGTTGCTGCCGGCGGCCAAACGCTCTGGGCTGCCGAGCCGCTGCTCCAGCTGCTCCAACCGCTCGGCAATGCGGGCCAACCCGTGCTGCAGCTCCAGGGCGTCCTGGGGATCAGCCGTTTCAGCAGCGACATCGTGCACCTCCACCTTCATCACGGGATTGCCCAGGCCGGGCCGCACACGATCCAGCCCCTGGCGCAGCTCGCTGGCGGCGGGCTCCCCTTCCTGGCGCAACGTGCCGAGGGGATCGGCGGAGCGGCCATCGAAGGCCGCCATCACCTCCTGGGCACCGCCTTTGCGGGCCCGCTCCACCACGGCCAGCCCCACGGGCAGCACGTCCTGCATGAGGGTGAGCCGGAGGGCATCGAGGGGGTCGGTGGCCATGGCGGCGATCCAGGCACAGGGCCTCCAGTCTGACGCGCGCCGGGTCGGCGTTAGGGAGCCGGGCGCTGGATGCCCGGATCGACGATCACCTGGCGGCAATTCTGCTGGCTGCCCCACCACCAGCCTGCCCCCACGGCGATCACCAGCAGCGAGGCCAGCGGCACCAGGGCCTGGCGGGTCACATCCAAGGCCAGCCACTCGCCCCAGGCCCGCAGGGTGCGCTCCCGATCGAAGCGGCGCCGGGCCTTGTCCTCCTCCTGCTGGCGCCGGCGCAGGGAGCGGGCCACCCAGCGCTCAAACGACTTCTTCTTGGTGACCGCCATCTTGCGCTCCACCTCAAGCAGGTGGCCGGCCGTGAGCTCGGGGTTGAAGGTGCTGATCAGCTCCAGGCTCTTGAGAAACATCTCCACGGCGCCATCCTTGGCAGCCCGTTCGGCGTCATCAAGCAACTCCCAGTCGATCTCGGGGTAGAAGCGCGCCCGATTGCTGGCGATCTGATCCTCCATCAACTGACCGGGCTCCCGCAGCCATCGGTCGGTGTTGGCGTCGAAGCGGCGCCAGTAGAGAAAGGGGTTGAGGTAAACCGTTTTCCCGCCCAGCACGATGCTGTCCTGCTGCAACCGGCGCTGCATGTCGGGATCCGGGGGTGTCGAGCTGGGGGGCGCGGAGGCGGCAGTCACGACGGCTGGGCTGGGAGCCGATGGTATCGAACGTCGACCGCCGGGGCTACTCCCACCCCCCTACTCCCACTCGATTGTGCCGGGGGGCTTGCTGGTGATGTCGAGCACCACCCGGTTGACGCCCTTCACCTCATTGACGATGCGGTTGGAGATGGTCTCCAGCAGGTCGTAGGGCAGGCGTGACCAATCCGCCGTCATGCCGTCTTCCGACGACACGCAGCGCAGCACGATCGGGAAGGCATAAGTGCGCTTGTCGCCCATCACGCCCACGCTGCGCACCGGCAGCAGCACGGCGAAGGCCTGCCAGATCTCGTTGTAGAGCCCAGCTTCCTTCACCTCCTCACGCACGATCAGGTCGGCATCGCGCAGGATGTTGAGCTTCTCGCTGTTGACCTCGCCCAGAATGCGGATCGCCAGACCCGGCCCCGGGAAGGGGTGGCGGCCGACGATCTCCTCAGGCAGGCCCAGGCTGCGGCCCACCTTGCGCACCTCGTCTTTGAACAGTTTGCGCAGGGGCTCCACCAACTTGAACTGCAGATCCTTGGGCAGGCCGCCCACGTTGTGGTGGCTCTTGATCTTCACCGCCACCCGCTCACCGGTTTTCGGGTCGATGCCCGTGCCCGCGCTCTCGATCACATCGGGATAGAGGGTGCCCTGGGCCAGGTAGTCGAAGGGACCGAGGCGCTTGCTCTTCTCCTCAAAGACGCGAATGAACTCGGTGCCGATCAGCTTGCGCTTCTCCTCCGGATCGGTCACGCCATCGAGCTTGCTGATGAAGCGCTCACGGGCGTTGATGTATTCGACGTTGATGTGGAAACGCTTGTCGAAGAACTCCACCAAAAACTCGGGCTCGCCTTTGCGCATGAAACCCTGGTCGATGAACATGCAGGTGAGCTGATCACCGATCGCCTTGTGCAGCAAAAAGGCGAGGGTGGAGGAGTCGACGCCGCCCGAAAGAGCCAACAGCACCCGCTTGTCGCCCACCTGGGCGCGCACATCGGCGACCGCTTCGTCGATGAAGGCGGCAGTGGTCCAGTCGGCTTCGCATCCACAGATGTGGTACACGAAATTGCGCAACATCGCCATGCCGCAGATGGAGTGCACCACCTCGGGGTGAAACTGCACGCCATACAGCCGGCGCTGGTGATCGGCCACCGCCGCTTCGGGCGTGTTGTCGGTGTGGGCCAGGCGCGCAAACCCCTCCGGCAGGCGCTGCACCGAGTCGCCATGGCTCATCCACATCGTCGAGCCGTCGTCGACGTTGGTGAGCAGATCCACCGGATCATCCACATGCAGCGGCGCCTTGCCGTATTCGGCGCGGCCAGCGGCCACCACCGAGCCGCCCAGCTGCTGCACCATCAGCTGCATGCCGTAACAAACCCCCAGCACCGGAATGCCCAACTCCCAGATGCCGGGGTCGCACACCGGCGCACCCGCCTCGTAAACCGAACTGGGGCCGCCGCTGAGGATGATCCCCTTCGGCGCAATCGCCCGCAGCTCCTCGGCGGTGGTGGTGTAAGCCATCACCAGGGAAAACACTTCCGTTTCCCGCACCCGCCGGGCGATCAGCTCCGAATACTGGGAGCCGAAATCCAGGATCACAATCGCCGGATGGCGCGTCGACTGGGAGGCGGCGTCGAGCCGGGGAGACGCGGTTTGAGACATCGACAACGCTGGGCCCAGGGGCATTCGGACCACACTAGGCGGCGCCCTCAGGCAACACCCCGCAGCGCCGTGAGCAGATCCAGACCCACCGGGCCCTGGCCGCAGATCTGGCGGGACCGATCAAACAACACCGCCCCTACCGCCATCGACTCCTGTCCATAGCGGGCCAGGTAGCGCTGGCTGCGCTGCTCCACCGCCGCGGCAATGCGCTGGCGGAGCTGATCAGCCCGGGGGCGATCGCGCTGGGCCACCTCGGCCAGGGCCGCCTCCACCGTGGGGGCGTCGTGCAGGGCCTGCAGCGCCTCACCCCCCAGGCCCGCCAGGGCCGCCAGGGCCGTGAGCACCTCGGCGCGGCCATCGGCCAGGTGGTGATGGGTGTGGAAGATGCCCCCGGCCAGCTTGATCAGCTTGCCCTGGTAGCCCAGCAGCAGCAGCCGTTGCACCCCCGCTTCCGCCGCGGCCACCAACAACGGGCCGAGCCAGTTGCCCGCCTTCACCACCAGCTCGGGCGGCAAGCCCAGACGCGGCGCCAGATCGAGGCCGTTCTCGCCGATCACCAGCACCAGATCGCCAGCGAACTGCGGAGCTGCCGCTCGCTGGCGCAGCGCCGCCAGAGCCGCCTCCAGCTGATCGGGGGCGGCACTGCGCTGCACCTCGGCCTGGGTGCCGATCAGGGCCAGGCCCTCCACCACCCCGAAGGCGGCGTTGCTGGTGCGCTCCGCCAGCCGGCGGCCCTCGGGAATCACCACCTGCAGCTCCAAACGACGCCCCGGCGGCACAAGGGGGCGCAGATTGACCTCCAGCAACTGGCGGGCATAGGTCGACAGACAGGGCTCGCCGCTGGCCTGCAGCACCCCCACGCCCGCGCCGGCCCGCAAGGTGAGCCAGTCGCCGGGCCCCTCCTGCCAACGCAGCAGCACCCACAGGGCCAGGTCGCGGGTGAGATCGAGCACGCCAGGGCCGGGATCGCAGCGGGCGATGGCCAGCACCCAGCCATCCGCCAGGGGGGCAGCCGCCTCCACCGGCACGTGCCGGGGCTCGCTACCAGGTGCACCAGGGGCGGCTGCAGGATCAAGCCAGAGCAGCTGGAGCCGCTCCCAGGGTTCACTGCGCAGGGTCAGCAGGGCTGCCCTCGCCGCCGCCGTGAGCCACACCGGCACGGTGTAGCCCCCGGTGTAGCCCCCGGTGAAATCCCCGGCGGTGTTCTGGGGTTGGATCGACTCGGCCAAGGGCCTGGGGAGCACTGTTTTTTATGGTGGTCGATTGTGCGGTCCGCCGCCGCCCGCCGCAGCGCCCCCCTACCCATGCAGGACAAGCTCACCCTGATGATCCCCGGCCCAACCCCGGTGCCGGAAACCGTCCTGCAGGCGATGGGCCGCCACCCGATCGGCCACCGCAGCGCCGACTTTCAGAAGATCGTCAAGCGCACCACCGAGCAGCTGCAGTGGCTGCATCAAACCAGCAGCGACGTGCTGGTGATCACCGGCAGCGGCACCGCCGCCATGGAAGCCGGGATCATCAACGTGCTGAGCAAGGGCGACACGGTGCTCTGCGGCGACAACGGCAAATTCGGTGAGCGTTGGGTGAAGGTGGCCCAGGCCTATGGCCTGGATGTGCAGGTGATCAAGGCTGAGTGGGGCCAGCCCCTCGATCCCGAGGCCTTCCGCGCTGCCCTGGAGGCCGACACCGCCAAGGCGATCAAGGCGGTGATCCTCACCCACTCGGAAACCTCCACGGGCGTGATCAACGACCTGGAAACCATCGCCGAGCACGTGCGTGCCCATGGCACGGCACTCACGATTGCCGACTGCGTCACCAGCCTCGGCGCCTGCAACGTGCCGATGGATGCCTGGGGCCTCGATGTGATCGGATCCGGCTCCCAGAAGGGCTACATGATGCCGCCGGGCCTGGCCTTCGTGGCCATGAGCGAGCGCGCCTGGGCCGCCTACGAGCGCTCCGACCTGCCGAAGTTCTATCTGGATCTGGGCAAGTACCGCAAATCGGCCCAAGCCGACAGCAACCCCTTCACGCCCGCCATCAACCTCTACTTCGCCCTCGAGGCGGCCCTGGAGATGATGCAGACCGAGGGACTGGAGGCGATCTTTGCCCGCCACAGCCGCCACCGCGCCGCCGCCCAGGCCGGCATGAAGGCCATCGGCCTGCCCCTCTACGCCGCTGAGGGCACGGGCAGCCCCGCCATCACCGCCGTGGCCCCCGAGGGCATCGACGCCGAGGCCCTGCGCAAGGCCGTGAAGGAGAAGTTCGACATCCTGCTGGCCGGCGGCCAGGACCATCTCAAGGGTCATGTGTTCCGCATCGGCCACCTGGGCTTCGTGTGCGATCGCGACGTGCTCACCGCCGTGGCCGCCATCGAAGCCACCCTCGCCGATCTGGGCCTGCACAAGGGCACACCAGGCGCTGGCGTGGCCGCCTGCGCAGCAGCTCTGGCCGGCTGATGTCCTGACCGGGTACATTGGTGAAGTGAAGCAAATTCCAAACAGCTTTACTTCACTTCTGCGGGTGTAATTCAGTGGTAGAATGTCAGCTTCCCAAGCTGAACGTCGCCGGTTCGAGTCCGGTCACCCGCTTCGGTTCGCAAACAGCTTTATTTCGCAGTCGTTAGAAATAGCGCCGGATTCAAGCAACAATCTGATACAAGCAACAAAGCACCTCAGCTCCGGGGCTTGATCAGTTGCAGCACCTGGGGACCCGTTGATGCCATGCGGCGTTCACCGTCCAAAGCCGCCAAAATGAAGCGCGCAGACTGAGCCAGATCCCCCTGTTCAGCCGCGAGCTGAGCCCGGGCCTCATTGTCTCGAATGGCTTGCTTCAGCTGGCCGCGACGCTCGTCAGGAATGGGAGCTGCCGATGGCGATCGCATGGGCGTGGAAAAAATAGCTGTCATCGCAACGCCTGCTGTCAAAAGTTGTCGCCAAGAAGGGCGAACCCCAAAACCGTGGCCTGGATGGGCTCTCAGGCCACGGGATCAGCCATCACGTACCGGGCTCTTCCTGATTGCCACCCAATGCCGCAATTTGATCTCTCAGAGCCTGGGAGCGCTGAAGATCGCCGCGGGTGAGGGCCACAGCCAGGGCAAATTCTAGTTTCTCCAACTGATGCTCTCCCTCACCAGACGAGGGGGGAAATCCAGGGCGAGAAGCTTGGGTGAAACGGCTGGAGGATCCGTGCTGGGAGCCAAGGTGAGACGGACCCGGATGAGATGCAGTGGGGTAAGCCATGTCCACTTTCTTCCCATTGTGACACCGCTGGCCAGCCCCCGTGTTCAAGCTGCCGTCGCGTAGGACACGTCCTCGGCCGGCTCTGCCATCTCGAGCAGGGCGCGGCAGTCGAGCAACAACCGCTCCACATTGTCGAGACTGCTGATCTCCTGCGGATCCCGTTCGACCTGGCGATCCAGTTGCAGCTCCAGGGCTTCCAGGCGCTGCTCCAACTTCACCAACCGCTGCGACAGGGCATGCACGGTGTGGGCCAGATCTTCAGCGTTGCGGCTGATGCGGAAGGACACGGACTCAGAAACCACGGTGCAACGAGCAGAGGAACCGATGACAACACACCCAGCCGCCACGGCCAAGACCAAGCCAAGACCAGACTGCTGCTCCAGGGCTCGACCCAGGCCGGGCCGATCGATACGTTGGGGCCAGGTTGTTCGACGTTGCCCCCAGCCATGGCTCTGAGCCTGTCTTCTCCGCTGTGTCCTCGGCTGCGCCGGGCCCTGCTCCGCGTGGGCCTGATCAGCGCCCTTGGTGGTGCGGGACTGGGCCTCGGTGGCCTGCCCGTTCGGGCCCAGACAGCGGAAAACAACACCGCTGCCGCCAACGCCGGGCCCGGTGGCAAGGGCGCCCAGATCTATTGCTTCATGCGCAACAGCGGCAACAACCATCAGGTGAGCTGGGATGCGGCCTATGCCGTGATCAAGCGCCAGAGCGACAAGCTGTTCAAGACCTCGCCGGAGCACGCCGCGGTGATGATCACCGAAGCGGTGGTCCAGAACCCCAGTGTCTTTCCCGACTGCGGCCGGTATCTCGGTGACCTGTTCACAAAGCCCGAACCCAAGCCAGAGGCCAGCACCAACACGGCCCCCAGCGGCGTCACCCGCAGCGATCGACTCGGGCAATAGGTCGGCCCATGACCCATGGCGGCGCATCAGCCTGGCCGGCCTGAGCGGGCTGCTGCTCCTGGCCACGGGCTGTGCGGAGGAACCCCTGCCCCAGCGGCAGGTGCGCAGCGATGACTGTCTCCAGGCCGTGCAGCTCGACCAGCTGGCCGAGCAGATCCGCCGCTGCGACGCCGTGGTGGCCGCCTTCCCAACCAACCCCGCCCCGCTGAACGACCGCTATTTGCTGCACAGCCTGGCGGGCAACGAGGTGGCCGCCTGCGCCGACATCGCCCGGGCGGCAGCCCTGGCCCGCGCGCTGCCGGCCAACCGCCTCGACCCCCAGCTGCGCACCGATCTGACCTTGCGCCAGGAGCTCTGCCGGGAACCACGCCCCGGCCGCTGAAACCATTACCAGCGATCGATCAGATCGCGCACCATGGCCGGCAAACTGCGGCGCTCGAGCTGATGGGGGCGGCGCTGCAACAACAGGGCAATGCGCTCGGCCTTGCTGGCGATCAAGCCATCCACCAACTGATCGGCCACCCCCAACTGCAACCAGTGGCTGGTCAGGGCGGCTCCCATGCCGATGCGGTGGCAGCGATCTTCGGCCTGCTCCGCATCACCCGGCGTCCAGGGGCGCTCCACCAACACCACATGCCGGGCCCGATGCAGCGTGAAGCCCAGCCCGCCGGTGCCATAGGTGGCAATCAGCAGGGGGTGATCGCCCCGTTGAAAGGCATCCACCTGCGCCTGCCGCTGGGCCGGCGGCAGGGCCCCGGTGAGCAGTGCACTGGCGGCGAAACGGCCATGCAGCAACTGGGCGGTGGCCACGAAAGCGGTGAACACCACCACCGCCTCGCCCTGGGCCAGCAACGACGCCACCAACGAGCAGGTGGCCGGCAGCTTGTAGTCGGAGCCGATCTGGCGCAGGGCCGTCAGCACCGCCAACACCTCGGCATCGCGGCGCACCTCACCGCTAGCTGCTCGGCGGCGGTAGTCGTCCACCTTGATCTGCAGGCGGTGTTGAAAGCCACGGGCCTGGAGGTCGTCCAACGCCACAGGCCACAGCTGCCGGTGCTTGGGGGGCAGATCGAGACAATCCTGCTTGCGCCGATGCAGCACCAGGGGCCGAACCAGCCGCTGCAGCTCCTCGAGATGGCTGGCGCCACTGGCCTGCCAGAGGCGGCGTCCCCCCTGCTCGCGCCAGTGGCCCTGACAGAACACCTCCTCGAAGGACCGTTGGTCGCGGGCCAGGGGATGGCCGATGGCGGCCAGCAGTGGAAACAGCTGGGCCGGCCGGCCATTTTTCATCGGAGTCCCCGTCAGCAGCCAGATGGCCCGCAAGCGGGGGTGACGGGCCAACCGCAACAGCCCCTGGCTGCGTCGGGTCTGGCCGTTCTGGGCGTAATGGGCCTCGTCTGCAATCAGCACGGTGCCAGCCGGGGGCAGCGCCTGCGGCAGGCGCGCCCAGCTGTGCAGCTCCAGCCGCAGGCCGAGGGCCGCCGCCTCGCTCTGCCAATGGCCATGCAGACCAACCGGGGCAATCACCAGGATGCGGAAATCCGCCAGCCGCACCATCGCCCGGGCTGCCGCCAGAGCGGAGAGGGTCTTGCCGAGGCCCATGGCGTCAGCCAGCACCGCCCCACGCCGGGCCAGCAACCACCGCACCGCCGCCCGCTGGTGGGCAAACAGCTGACGACCATCCGGCAAGGGCCGCTGCAGATCGGCCGCCGCCACCAGCTGCCGGTGGAGTGGCAGAGGGGGCAGCGGTTGCTCCATCCAGGCCAGCCACTGGGCCAGCTCGGGCTCCACGGGGAAGCGGCCCGCCAGCACCCGCTGCAGCGCTGGGGCGGCCTCCAGGGGAAAGTGCCAACAGCGCTGCCGGCCCGACCAGACGCCCCGGGGGCGAATCGCCCGCAACTGGGCCTGGGTCACCGCGTCGTAGGGACTGACCACCTCGATCTGGCCCGTCGCCCCCAACCGCAGCAGACAGCGCATCCGCGGAAGTGCAACCCTCGACACATTGACAGCCCAGACGCTGGGGGCAAACTGCCGCCAACCGAGACGCGCCGATGCAGGCCAGGGATGCGGTTTTCCTTGAAGATCTCTGCCCCAAGTTGCGCGTCAGACGCTGGCGCCAATCCCTGCATTACGCCACCGACCAACGCTGCATCTATTGCGGCGAGCGGTCGGAATCCATCGACCACGTGCATCCCCAAAGCCGGGGCGGTCTGAGCGTGACCGAAAACTGTGTACCGGCCTGCCTGGCCTGCAACGGCCACAAAGGCGACGCCGACGCCTTTGAGTGGTATCGCCGCCAGCCCTTCTACGACCCGCGCCGCGCCATGGCCATCCGGGCCTGGACCGACGGAGATCTGCGCCTAGCCCTACGCCTGTTGCAGTGGGCCCATCCCGACCAGCCCCAGGCGGCTCCAGGGCCTCACCAAACGCGACAGGCGTCCACCCCGTTGTGGCGCTGGCAGATGGCTTCCTGATCCTGGGGCCGCTCGGGGGCCAGCACCACCGCCACCACCAGCAACACCGCGGCCAGGGCCGCCGGGACCATGACACCCGAAGCAGCAGGACGCGACGGGGAGGCGGACAACGGCCCAGACTGGCTGCGCAGGGAACGGGAGACCCGGGCGATGCGGGGACGGGAGAGGGAAGCCGGAGTCAGAGAAGTGGGAGCGAGAGAAGCTGTCATGGCGAGCATTGCAAAGCGTTGATACAGATGTACTCATGACGCAGGAGCTTGTCAAGTCCGAGCGGCGGTTGCTGGTGATTGGCGGTGGCTACACCGGTGTGCGTCTCGCCAGGGCAGCCCGCCAGCAGGGCATGGCGGTCAAGCTGACCAGCCGTCAACCGCGCCCAGACGCGGGCGGCCTGGCCTGGCTCCCCTTCAACAGCGATCCCGAAGCGCTCGTCCTGCCGCCAGCCGCAGCCCTGGCCGACACCACCGACGTGGTGGTGTCGGTGCCCCCGGAGCCGGGCTTGGGCGATCCGGTGCTGCGGCTGCTGGGGCCGATGCTGCGGGAGCTGCCACTGCAGTGGCTGGGCTACCTCTCCACCACCGGCGTCTATGGCAACACCGGCGGGGCCTGGGTGGACGAAACCGCCCCCACCCCCGCCCGAGCCGGCCGCAGCCTGCTCCGCCTCGAGGCGGAGCAGGCCTGGTTGGCCAGTGGGCTGCCTGTGCAGCTGTTCCGCTTGCCGGCGATCTACGGCCCCGGCCGCTCGCCGTTTACGGCCCTACGGGCCGGCCAGAGCCGCCTGATCCACAAGCCCGGCCAGGTGTTTTCGCGCGTGCACGTGGATGACATCGTCGGCTGCCTGCTGCATTGCCTCAACCTGCTGCTGGAGCAACGCCCGCCTGTGGTCAACGTGGCCGACGACTGCCCCTGCCCCTCCAGCGAGACCCTGGGCTACGCCGCCCACCTGCTGGGGCAAACCCTGCCGCCGATGGAGCGCTACGACACCATTGCCGCCAGCATGAGACCCATGGCCCGCAGCTTCTGGGCCGAAAACCGGAGAGCCAGCAACCAGCTGCTGCACCAGAGCCTCGGCTACGTGCTGCGCTACCCCAGCTACCGGGAGGGCTACCGAGCCTGCCTGGCTGAGGAAGGGGGAGCAGGAGCGGCTGAAGGCCGGGGGGGCGGGCAGTCCCCCAGATCACCAGGATCCGCCACATAGGGCAAGCCCAGGTCGCCCAGCAAGCGACCCCAGCGCAGCTCAAGCCAGCCCTTGCTGAATCCCGTCCCCAGACCCAGCACCAACCCCCCCAGCACCAACCAGCGCAGCATGGGCTCGTCCACCAGCAGCCAGGCCCCATCCAACCCCAGGCCCGTCCGGCTGGCCATTGCCTTGGGGGATCCCGCCGGCATCGGCGCCGAGGTGATCCTCAAAGCCCTGGCCCATCCTGAATGGTGCTCAGCCGAGGCCCGCCAGCCCCTGCTGGTGGGCTGTCGCCGCTGGCTGGAAACCAGCTACCAGCAGTTGCGCCGCCACGCAGCTGCCAGCAACGGCCTCGAACCGCTGCGGGATCCCGCTGAGCTCGAGATCATCGACAGGCCCCTGGCGGAGGCCTGCCGGCCTGGCCTCAGCACGCCGGCCTGCGGAGACGCCAGCTTCGCCTGGCTCACCGACGCCGTCGAGCTGGTGCAAAGCGGTCGCTGCCAGGCCCTGGTCACCGCGCCGATCGCCAAGGCCAGCTGGCACGCCGCGGGTCACACCTACCCAGGCCAGACCGAGCGGCTGGCCGAACTGACGGGCAGCCCGGAGGCCTCGATGCTGTTCACCGCCCTGGCGCCCGTAGGCCAGTGGCGCCTGAACACCCTGCTGGCCACCACCCACATCCCCCTGGCCGCCGTGCCCCTGCAGCTCAATGCAGCCCTGGTGCAGCGCAAGCTCGATGCCCTGCTGGCCTTCTGCCAGCGCTTCAGCGCCTCCCCCCACCTGGTGGTGGCCGGGCTTAATCCCCATGCGGGGGAGGTGGGTCAACTGGGCGGCGAAGAATCCACCTGGCTGGAAGCGGCCCTGGACGCCTGGCGCCAGCGGCATCCCCAGGTGCGGCTGGAGGGGCCGCTGCCGCCCGACACCTGCTGGCTCAGCGCAGCAAGCGCCTGGAGGGGCTCAGGCTCGGGACCGGATGGGTACCTGGCGCTGTATCACGACCAAGGCCTGATTCCGGTGAAGCTGCTGGCCTTTGATGCGGCGGTGAACACCACCCTGGGCCTGCCATTTCTGCGGACCTCGCCGGATCACGGCACCGGCTTCGCCATCGCCGGCCAGGGCCTGGCCCGGGCCGACAGCATGACGGCAGCCCTGCGCACGGCCCGGGATCTGGGCTGAGGATTTAAGCGCAACCGATCAGGCCGGCCGCACCCGCATCAGCACCTGTCCAAATTCCACTGGGGTGCCGTTTTCCACCAGGATTTCGACAACCTCGCCACCCACCTCCGACTCGAGCTCGTTCATGAGCTTCATCGCCTCGAGGATGCAGACGGTTTGGCCCACCTTGATGCGAGCACCCACCTCCACGAACGGAGGCTCGCCAGGAGCCGCGGCCCGATAGAACGTCGCCACCATCGGAGCCGTGACCTCCAGCAGATCGCCGCGGCTGGCCGCGGCGGGCGGAGGCGGGGCTGAAGGGGTGGCGGGCAGGGGAGCGGCCGCGGGCAGTGACATCGCTTGGGGAGGAGCCGCTGCGGCCTGAACCACCGCCGCCGGTGCCACGCCGGGGAGATTGCGACGCACCTCCAGACGGAAATCGTCGCCCTCGAGCTTTAATTCCTGGATGTCACTGTCTCCCAGAAGGGCCAGGAGCTGGTGTAGCTGGTCTTGGTTGAGCTGCATGGCGATCAGTTCTCCCGACCGAGGTAGCTGTCGGTGCGCGTGTCGATCTTGATCTTCTCGCCGATCGAGAGGAACAGGGGCACCATCACCTGAGCTCCGGTTTCGACAATGGCGGGCTTGGTACCGCCGGTGGCGGTGTCGCCCTTGACGCCTGGATCGGTCTGGGTGATCTCGAGCACCACCGAGTTGGGAAGCTCCACCTCGAGAGGCTTGCCGTTCCACGCCACCACGTTCACCTCCATGCCCTCTTTGAGGTACTTGCGGCTGTCACCGATTTGCTTGGCGGTGAGCCGGGTTTCCTCATAGGTGCCCATGTCCATGAACACGTAGTCGTCGCCCTCCATGTAGGTGTGCTGGAGGGTGCTCTTCTCGAGCACGGCCTGGGGCAGCATCTCGCCCGCCCGGAAGGTCTTTTCCACAACGTTGCCGCTCTGCACCGCCTTGAGCTTGGTGCGCACGAAAGCCGATCCCTTGCCGGGCTTCACGTGCAAAAACTCAACGACCCTCCAGACCTGGCCATCCAGCTCAATTGAAGTACCAGTGCGAAAGTCGTTGCTGGAGATCATTCCGGCAGTTCAGATCTGGGCGATTGTACGGCTGGCTACCAGAGCGGGCCCGACGCCGGGCATCCCGAGGGCTGGAGAGTTGTGCCAAAGTCCGCTCAACAACACAGCATTGCCATGGCACGGCGCCAATCCGGGTGGACGCATCGGTCCGGATGGGCGCCTATATGGGCCGGCCTGATCAGCCTGATGGTGCTCCTGACGCTGTCAGCCCCCGCCGCCTGGGCAGCCCTGCCCCAGGGCAATGCCGTCTCCGATCCGGCGGCTTTGCTGCGCAATGCCCTGCCGATCCAGGCCCCCAACCTGCAGGATCTCCAGCACCGGCTGGAGAGCACCAGCGACGACCTCCGGGCCAAGCGCTGGCCAGCCCTGAACAGCACGGTGCGGCGCTGCGGCTCCCTGCTCGGCACCCGCAAGGCCGCCATCCTGGAGGGCTTCTCCAACGACACCAGACCCCAGGCCGCCACCCTGCTCGACCAGCTGGAAGACCAGCTGCAGGTGCTCGCCGCGGCCGCCGAACAGCAGGAACGCGATCCCTTCCTGGCCGCCCGCCGCGATGCCCTCGCCACGATCGGGGACGCGGAAGACCTGCTGGTGGGCCCCTTCCCCTTTGAGATTCCAGCCGAATTTGCTGGTCTGCCGCGGCTGCTGGGCCGGGCCACCGTGCAGCTCACCACCACCAAGGGCGACCTCACCACCGTGGTGGACGGCTACAACGCGCCCCTGACCGCCGGCGCCTTCGTGGATCTGGTGCAGCGCGGCTTCTACGACGGCCTGCCCTTCATCCGCGCCGAAGACTTTTACGTGCTGCAAACCGGTGATCCAGCCGGCCCGGAAGACGGATTCATCGACCCCAACACCAAATCCGAGCGCCGAGTCCCCTTGGAGATCAAGGTTCCCGGTCAGCCGGCGCCCTTCTACAACGAGACCTTCGAAGACCTGGGCCTGTTCAAGGCTGCCCCGGAGCTGCCCTTCTCGACCAAGGGCACCCTCGGTTGGGCCCACTCCGACGAAGTGCTCGACGATGGTTCCTCCCAGTTCTTCCTGTTTCTGTTCGAACCGGAACTGACCCCCGCCGGCCTCAATCTGATCGATGGCCGCTACGCCGCCTTTGGCTATGTAGTGGATGGCTTTGACGTGCTCGAGGAACTCACCGCCGATGACGGGATCGTCAAAGCTCGGGTGCTGGCAGGTGGCGAAAACCTCAAGCCCCAAGGCTGAAACGAACGGGCATGAAAAAGCCGCCCTGTGGGGCGGCTTTGAACCAGAGCTGATCGGCTCAACTCACTTCCAGTTCTTGGCAACGATTTCGGCGAGATCGACAACGCGCTGGCTGTAACCCCATTCGTTGTCATACCAGGCGATGACTTTGACCATATTGCCGCCCATCACCAGGGTGAGAAGAGAATCGATGATCGTGGATTCATCAGTGCCACCGTGGTCGCTTGACACCAGGGGCAGATCGCAGTACTTGATGATGCCCTTCATGGACGTTTCCGATGCCGCCTTGAGCACAGCGTTCACTTCATCCTTGGTGGTGTCGCGGCTGATATCGAGCACCATGTCGACCACCGACACGTTGGGGGTTGGCACCCGCATGGCAATGCCGCTGAGCTTGCCCTTGATCGGCGGGTAGACCAACGCCACAGCCTGGGCGGCCCCGGTGCTGGTGGGCACGATGTTCACCGCAGCGGCACGGGCACGGCGCAGGTCGCGGTGGGCCGCATCCAAAATGCGTTGGTCGCCGGTATAGCTGTGGGTGGTGGTCATCGTGCCCTTGATGATGCCGAACTCCTGGTCCAGCACCTTGATGACGGGAGCCATGCAGTTGGTGGTACAGCTGGCATTGCTGAGGATGTCCCAGTCTTCGTGGCGGTATTGATCAGCGTTGACGCCGACAACAAAAGTGCCGACTTTGGCTCCCTTACCGGGAGCCGTGAGAATCACCTTCTTGGCACCAGCTTCAAAGTGCTTGCTGGCTCCCACATCGTCGTTGAACACGCCGGTGGACTCGATCACCAGATCGACGCCCCATTCCTTCCAAGGAAGGTTGGCAGGGTTGCGGTCGTAGAAGGTTTTGATCGTCTTGCCGTTGACAACGATCGTGTCTTGGGTCGTGGTGACGTCAACGCCCCGCAGGGGGCCCAGCATCGAGTCGTACTTGAGCAGGTGGGCGTTGGTGTTGGTGTCACCGGAGCCATTGATGCCCACTAGTTCGATGCCGGTATTGGCCCCACGGCTCAGCCAGCAGCGCGTGAAGTTGCGACCGATCCGGCCAAATCCATTGATCGCAACGCGCAAAGTCATGGCCGAAAACGGCAAAAGCCGCTAGCGAAGGTGGTTTTGGCTGCAAATCATACAGAAATTGATCCGCTCTCCCCTCTTGCAAACGGGGCGTTCACGACGGACCATGCACAGACGCGCAGCATCTCGTAAAGGTTTACGGGCCGTTGTCGGCTTAGTTTCGTGCTCACCGAAGCCCTGAACCGGAGTTGCCCTTGGCACCCCTGCTCGATCGCCACCAGCCGCTTCATTTCATCGGGGTTGGCGGCATCGGCATGTCGGCCCTGGCTGGGATCCTGGCGGAACGGGGCTATGCGGTAAGCGGCTCGGATCCCCGCGATCACGCCGTGCTCGACCGCCTGCGCCGGCTGGGCGTGCGGGTGTTCCTCGAGCAGAGCGCCGCCACCGTGGCTGCAATCCGCAGCGGCACCTCCGTCGCTCCCCGGGTGGTGATCAGCTCCGCCGTTCCGGAGACCAATCCGGAGCTGGTCGAAGCCCGTCGCGTGGGGCTGGCCATCTGCCATCGCTCCGATGTGCTGGCCGCCCTGATCAACAGCCAGGCTTCGATCGCCGTGGCTGGCAGCCATGGCAAAACCACCACCAGCTCTCTGGTGGCCACGCTGTTGGCCGCCACCCACCACGACCCCACCGCCGTGATCGGTGGCATCGTGCCCGCCTTCAGCAGCAATGGCCGCCATGGGCAAGGGCGCCTGCTGGTGGCCGAAGCTGATGAATCAGATGGATCGCTGGTGAAATTCCGCGCCTCCCTGGGCGTGCTCACCAACGTTGAGCTTGATCACACCGACCACTACCCCGACCTCGAGGCCCTGATCCATACCCTGCAGCGGTTTGCCGGCAACACCGAGCGACTGCTGGCCAACCGGGACTGTCCGATCCTGCGGGAACGGTTCAAACCGGCGCACTGGTGGTCGATCGAAACGTCTGAAGGGGTCTCGTTTGCCGCGATTGCCCGCGAAGAGCGTGGGGACGGCACCGTGGCCGACTTCTACGAAGACGGCGTCGCGGTGGGCTGCTTCGAGCTGCCCCTGCCCGGCCGCCACAACCTCAGCAATGCTGTCGCCGCCATGGCCGCCTGCCGGCTGGAGGGGGTGTCGTTTGCCGAGCTGCGCCAGGCCGTCGCCGCCCTGAAAACCCCCGGGCGTCGCTTTGATTTCCGCGGGCTCTGGGAAGGCCGGCTGGTGGTCGACGACTATGCCCACCATCCCAGCGAAGTGGCGGCCACCCTGGCCATGGCCCGCCTGATGGTGACGAGCGGATGCAGCTCCCTGCCCGTGGCGCCTCGGCGTGTGGTGGCGGTGTTTCAGCCCCATCGCTACAGCCGCACAGCCCAGTTTCTGGAGGGCTTCGCCGCGGCCCTCAGCGAGGCCGATTCCGTGCTGATCGCGCCCCTCTACGCGGCCGGTGAGGCCCCGATCCCGGGCATCAGCAGCGCGGCGGTGGCTGACGCTGTGCGCAAACGGGCGCCGCAGCTGCCGGTTCAAGTGGCCGGCAGCCTCGAGGAACTGGCAGCCCAGCTGGCCAGCGCCAGCCGCGAGGGCGACCTGGTGCTGGCGATGGGGGCAGGCGATGTCAACAGCCTCTGGGATCGCCTCGGCCAATGGCAACCAGGTGCTCATGGCAGCACGGCCGACGCGGACACCGCCCTGGCGGCCTGACCCCATGGTTGCGGCCTCCAGCTGCCCTCCCGCGCTGCGCCAGGCCGTGGCGCTGCACGCCTTCACCACCTGGAAAGTGGGGGGCCCGGCCGAGTGGTTCGCCGAACCTGGCACCCAGGACGAGCTGATCGCTCTGGCGACCTGGGCCCAGATCCAGGGCCTGCCCCTGCGTTGCATCGGCGCCGGCTCCAACCTGCTGATCGCCGATGCCGGGCTGCCGGGCCTCACCCTCTGCAACCGCCGCCTGCAAGGCAGCCGGCTTGAGGCCAGCAGCGGCCTGGTGGAGGCGGAGGCCGGCGAGCCGATTCCCAGCCTGGCGCGCAAGGCAGCCCGCCTGGGGCTCAGCGGGCTGGAGTGGGCCGTGGGCATCCCCGGCACCGTGGGGGGGGCTGTGGTGATGAATGCGGGAGCCCAGGGTGGCTGCACCGCCGACTGGCTGCGGACGGTACGCGTACTGGATCCCGCCCAACCCGAAACGCCCTTCGAACTGCCGGCCGACGAGCTGGCGTTCGCCTACCGCCACAGCCGCCTCCAGGCCGAATCCTGGATCGTGCTGTCGGCCTGCTTCCAGCTGGAGCCCGGCCACGATCCCGTGGCGATCACGGCGCGCACCAGCGCCAACCTGCACAGCCGCACCAGCACCCAGCCCTACCAGCAACCCAGTTGCGGCAGTGTGTTTCGCAACCCAGAACCGCACAAAGCCGGGCGCCTGATCGAGGAGCTGGGGCTCAAGGGGCTGCAAATCGGTGAGGCCCAGGTGTCGCCGATCCATGCCAATTTCATCGTCAACACGGGCCAGGCCACCGCCGCCGACATCGATGCCCTGATCCTGGAGGTGCAACATCGGGTGATGGCCAGCCACGGCATCGCCCTTCACCCGGAAGTGAAACGGCTGGGCTTCCAGCCAGCCCCCTAGCCGACCCTTAGCCTGCAACAAACACCTCCCTTGGCATGGCTGGCTTCGGACTCCCCAACTTCGGTCAGCTCACCGAGGCCTTCAAGAAGGCCCAGGAACTCCAGCAGAACGCCCAGAAGCTCCAGGAGGAGCTCGATGGCATGGAACTGGAAGGCCGCAGCAGCGATGGCCGAGCCAGCGTCTGGCTCTCCGGCAACCAGCAGCCCCTGCGGGTGCAGCTGGCGCCGGAGCTGGTGGCCGAAGGGGCCGCAGCCAGCGAGGCCGCTGTGCTCGAAGCCCTGAAGGCGGCCTATGAGCTCTCCACCGGCACCATGAAAGGCCGAATGGAAGAGCTCACCGGCGGTCTCAATCTCAATTTGCCGGGTCTGGGGAGCTGAGCTCGCTGCTGGGGTCTTGCCCGTCTTCGGCACCCGATTGCCCGTCTGATTCCTGGTCTGGTTCCCCGTCGAGCAGTTGTTGGCGCTGACGCCGCCGGGAAGACTGACGCAAGCCTGGAGCCAAGCGCGGCTCCAACCCCTGACTGCGGCGACGCAGACCGGGCTCCGCGGACCGGCCCTGGCTGCGGCCGGCCCGCTCGCCCTCCAGCAGCAGATCGGCGAGGCATTGGCCATACAGCCCGTACCGCTCCCAGTCGCAGCCCACGGCACAGCCCGGATCACCCTGGTGCAGGCAATTGCTGAACCGACAGGACGCGGAACCGAGCCGCTGCCGGATCTCTGGGAACAAGGCCCCCAGGGCGGCGGGATCAGCGGGTAAGCGCGGACGGTTGAAGCCGGGCGTATCGGCCAACAGGGCCCCGGGCGCCAGGGGGAAGAGCTCCACATGGCGGGTGGTATGCCGCCCCCGCTGCAGCCGCCCCGATACCGCCGCCACCCGCAGACCCAGCTCCGGGCAAAGCCCGTTGAGCACGCTGCTTTTGCCCACCCCGGAGGGGCCACAGAGCACGGCAATGCCCGGCTGGGCCAGACGCTGCTGCAGCCGCTCCAGGCCCTGGCCGGTGCGGGTGGACACCGCCAGGGCCTCGTACCCCCAGGCGCTGGCCCGCCCGCACCAGTCGTCGGCCACGTCTGGGGGCACCAGATCGGCCTTGGAAAACACCAACAACACCGGCCGGCCCGTGGCCTCGGCGGTGAGCAGGAAGCGGGTGAGTTGCAGGGGGTCGAGCGCGGGCTCAGCCAAGGCGACCACCACCACCACCCGCGCCACATTGGCCACCGCGGGCCGCTCCAACAGGCCGTTGCGGGGATCCAGGGCCGCCACGGCCGCACGGCCTGCCGACCAATCGATGCCGTCAACCCGAACCCGATCGCCCACGGCGATGGTCTGGCCACTCTTGCCCAGCCGGGTGCGGCGGGTGCACAGCAACCGGCTCACGCCACTCGGGCCCGCCCGCTCCAGCTCGACCCAGCAGTAATTGGCCAGCAGGGCCACCACCAGCCCGGGTTCGCTGTGCCCGGGTTCAGCCCCCATGGCGCCGGATCCGCAGCCGCACCGCCCCGTCCTGGTCAGGATGGGGCTGGCAGTCGACCCCGTGGCCGGCACTCTCCAAGCCCTGGGTCACCAGCTGCTGGGGCTCGCCAGCATCGAGATCCACCTGGAGACAGCTGCCAGGGGCAACCTGCTCCAGGGCGAGCTTGGTGCGGATGAAGTTGAGCGGGCAGGGGGTGCCCCGCAAGTCGAGCTGGGCGGCCGGTTCGTCATCAGCGCACCCCAGCGTCAACCGAACAAACCTCCAAACAGGCCACTCTTGTGGGGGTGTTTCTGCCCTTTGCTGGTGTGGTGGCCGGCCAGCTGCTCCAGCAACTCCCGTTCCTCGCTGTTGAGCTTGGTGGGCAACTGCACTTTGATGCTCACCAGATGGTTGCCGCGGGCCACGGGATTGCCGAGCTTGGGCACCCCCTTGCCCTGCAGGGTGAGCACGGCACCAGGCTGGGTGCCGGCTGGAATCTCCAGCTGCTCCTGGCCATCGACCGTGGTCACCTCAATGGTGTCGCCCAGGATGGCCTGGAGGTAATTGAGGGTCACCTCGGAGTGGATGTGGATGCCATCGCGGCGCAAGCCGGAGGCCGACTGCACACTCAGGAACACATACAGATCGCCGGCCGGGCCACCCCGCTGGCCGGCGTTGCCTTCATTGGCGACCCGCAGCCGTGTGCCCGAATCGACGCCGGCGGGGATGTTGATCCGCAGCTTCTTGCGCACCTGCTGGAGCCCCTGGCCGCCGCAGGCGCTGCAGGGGTCGGCGATCACCTGACCTGAGCCTTCACAGGTGGGACAGGCCGCCACCTGGGTGAAGCTGCCGAAGGGAGTGCGGGTGGCGCGCCGCACCTGACCGGCGCCACCGCAGGTGCCGCAGCTGGTGGGACCGCTGCCCGCCTTCGCACCGGAGCCCTGGCAGGTGGTGCAGGTTTCGAGATGGCGGATCTGCACCTCCTTCTCGATGCCGAACACGGCCTCCTGGAAGCTGATGCTGAGATCGAGGCGCAGGTCGTCGCCCTGCCGGGGCCCTCGGCGCCGGGGGCCCGACGCACCGGGGGAGGCACCGCCAAAACCGCTGAAGAAAGTTTCAAACAGATCGGCGAAGCCGCCCATGTCGCCCATGTCGGGCATGCCACCGCCGCCGCCCAGGCCCGCCTCACCAAACTGGTCGTAGCGAGCGCGGGTCTGGGGATCGCTCAGCACCTCATAGGCCCGGCCGATCTCCTTGAATTTGTCCTCAGCGCCCGGATCCTTGTTGACATCCGGGTGGTACTGACGCGCCAGACGCCGGTAAGCCCGCTTGAGGGTGTCGGGATCAGCATCGCGGGCGATGCCCAGCAGGTCGTAGTAGTCGGCCATCAGCCGCCTTGCTCCTCAACCGGGCCGCTCTCCGAAACGGTCGCTGCACCAGCATCGGCCGGACCAGGGCCCATCGACACCTTGACCAGGGCATGCCGCAGCACCCGGCCATTGAGGTGGTAACCACGCTGCAACTCCTCGATCACCACATCTTCCGGGTGGGCGTCGCTCGGTTCGCGCAGCACCGCTTCGTGCAGGCTGGGGTCGAAGGGCTCACCCTCCACCCGCATCGGCGAGACGCCGAGCAGCTTGAACACATCCACCAACTGCTTGTAGAGGCCCTGGTAGCTGCGGTGCAGGCTTTGGGCCTCCTCATGCTGGGGGTTGAGCTGCTGACGGGCTCGATCGAAGTTGTCGACCACCGGCAGGATTTCGCCGAGCGTTGAACAGGTGATCTGCAGGCGCAGGTCCTCGCTGTCACGGCTCTGACGCTTGCGGAAGTTGTCAAAGTCGGCCGCCAGCCGCATGTACTGGCCATTGAGGGCCTCGTGCTCGGTCTTCAGTGTTGCCAGCTGGACCTCGAGCTGGGCGGCCCGGTCCAAACCAGTGGCCTCAGCTCCATCAGTCTGATCGGCGTCCACGGCCTGTTCTGAGGCACTCCCCGGGCTGGGCGGGGTCTCGATGGATTCGCCGGGATGGGAGACCTCGGCTCCCGGATTGCTATCACCGCTCATCGAGGTGTCCCCGCTCATGGCTGACATGGTCAGACTTTGTTTCTAGACATGTTGAAGCTCAGGGCCCACCTCCCACAAGCGGCGGAAGCCCGCACCTCCTGACGCCATGACTCTCACACCCTCGCGTCCTGTTCCTGAAGCCGCCAGCGAGGAGCAGCAACGCCTGGAGGTGGAACTGCTGATGGGCGAACCAGTGCTGGAGGACATCCAGCTGCAAGCTGTCGGCCAAGACCTGCTTCTGAGCGGCAAGGGACTGTGCACCGATCGCTGGCGCGAGCTGGGCGCCCTACCCCTCCACGAGTCCGATGGCCGGCTGGTCGTGGCTGTTCCCAGCCACTGGACCCCCCAGCAGCGCCAGGAGCTGCGCGAGGAACTGCAACGGGCGGGGTTTGGCGCCGATCTCCAGCTGGCCTTGGCCAGCAACCTGACCGCAGTTCTCCACGCCAGACCCCCCCAACCCAAGCCCACCTCGACCTCCAGCACCCCCCGATCCCTCACCCAGGATCTGGACATCCCCGGTGCATCGGACGGCGATCTCCAGGAGACCGCCGCTATCGAAAACCTCGAAATCAACGACACCGCGACAGCGAGCGCGAACGCCTCCCCCATCATCAGCTTGGTGGACCGGATTCTGATCGAGGCGCTGACTTCGGGAGCCAGTGACATACATGTGGAACCCCAGGAAAACTCCCTGGAGATCCGCTTTCGCCTTGACGGGGTGCTGCAGAAGCAGTTTGACGATCTGCCGAAGAGCCTGACGCCGGCCGTGACCTCAAGAATCAAGATCATGGCTGACTTGGACATCGCCGAACGGCGCTTGCCCCAAGACGGCCGGGTCCGACGCCTGTTTCGGGGCCGCAAAATGGATTTCCGGGTGAGCACGTTGCCCAGCCGCAACGGCGAAAAGATCTGCATGCGGCTGCTCGACAGCGGCGCCACCCAACTGGGCCTGGATACGCTCATCACCGACTCAGAAGCCCGAAAAATCGTGCGGGACTTGGGTTCCAAGCCCTACGGGATGCTTTTGGTCACGGGTCCAACCGGCTCGGGCAAATCGACCACGCTCTACGCCTTGCTGTCGGAACGCAACGACCCCGGCATCAACATCTCCACCGTTGAAGACCCGATCGAATACACCCTCCACGGCATCACCCAAACCCAGGTCAACCGCGAAAAGGGCCTCGACTTCAGCACAGCCCTACGTGCCTTCATGCGTCAAGACCCGGACGTACTCTTGGTAGGAGAAACGCGCGACTTAGAGACAGCAAAAACCGCGATTGAAGCCGCACTCACCGGCCACCTGGTGATGACCACTCTGCACTGCAACGACACGGCCAGTGCTATCGCCAGACTGGACGAAATGGGCGTGGAGCCCTTCATGGTGAGCGCCTCGCTGCTGGGCATCGTCTCCCAGCGGCTGGTACGACGCGTGTGCCCCGATTGCCGCATACCTTACAAGCCCAGCCATGAAGATCTCGGCCGTTTTGGCCTCTTGAGCAGCCACGAAACGAATGTGAACTTCTTTCGGGCAAACACCCAGCAGAACAGCCAGGAGGGGTGCTGCCCAACCTGCAACGGGTCTGGTTACAAGGGGCGCGTCGGTGTCTACGAAGTTCTACGAATGAACGACACGCTCGCTGCGGCTGTGGCCAAACGGGAAACCACAGATGTGATCCGCCGGATGGCCCTGGAAGGCGGCATGAAAACCCTTTTAGGCTATGGACTCCAACTCGTCCGAGAAGGTCTCACAACGTTGACGGAAGTTGAGCGCATGCTGTTGACCGACTCCGGGCTCGAATCAGAACGTCGGTCTCGCTCGCTCAGCACGCTCACCTGCAACTGCTGCGGTGCAGGACTGCAGGATGAATGGCTTGAATGTCCCTACTGTCTGACCAGCCGCTGAACGCCCCATGGCCGTGATGATCGAAGACCTGATGAGCCAACTGGTGAGAGATGGTGGCAGTGATCTCCACATCAGCGCCGGGGTGCCACCCTACGGGCGTTTCAATGGTCAACTCAGGGCCCTACAGGATGAACCATTAGCTGAAGAAGATTGCAACAAGCTGATCTTCTCGATGCTCAACAATGCCCAGCGCAAACAACTCGAGCAAACCTGGGAACTGGACTGCGCCTACGGTCTCAAAGGGGTCGCACGATTCCGGGTCAATGTGTATCGCCAGCGGGGGACCTATGCTGCCTGCCTGAGAGCTCTCGGCAACAGCGTACCCGCCCTGGAAAACCTCGGTCTGCCTCCAATTGTTGAGGAAATGAGTCACATGCCAAAGGGGCTAATTCTTGTTACCGGACCCACCGGCTCAGGCAAAACAACGACCCTGGCTGCCATTCTGGAGCACATCAACCAAACACGTGCTGAACACATCCTCACCATAGAAGATCCGATCGAATTTACCTACAAACCTGTCAAGAGTGTGATCCACCAGCGTCAACTCAATGACGACACCCGTAGCTTTGCCAACGCCCTTAAAGCCGCCCTGCGGGAAGATCCGGATGTAATCCTTGTGGGAGAACTGCGCGATCTGGAAACCATCCAGCTAGCCATCACAGCGGCAGAAACCGGTCACCTGGTGTTCGGCACCCTGCACACCAGTTCCGCAGCCCAAACGGTCGATCGCATGGTGGACGTCTTTCCACCCAGCCAGCAGACCCAGATTCGCGTCCAGCTGAGCAGCAGCCTCGTGGCCGTGTTCGCCCAGACCCTCTGCAAACGCCACAACCCAAGTCCTGGTCAATTTGGACGGGTGATGGCCCAGGAAATCATGATCAACACGCCGGCCACCGCCAACCTGATTCGGGAGGGCAAAACGGCTCAGCTCTACTCCCAGATCCAGACCGGTGGCCAGCTCTCCATGCAAACCCTTGAAAAAGCCCTGGGCGATCTGGTGCTCAGCAACCAGGTGACCATGGACGAAGCCCTGCTGAAAACCTCTCGGCCCGAGGAACTCAAACGCCTCGTGACCCAACTGAGCTGATCTTCGGCCACCCCCAGAGCCATGGCCACATTCATCGCCACCTACATCAATCCCCAGGGCAAGTCGGCGCTGATCGACGTTGAGGCAGCCGATCCAGTCCAGGCCAAACGCAGCCTGCGCCTGCGGGGCATTCGAGCCACCGAAATCAAAGTCAAACCAAATGCGACCGCCACCAGCTCAAGTGCAGCTGCCCAACTGAACAACAAGCTGAGGTTTTCCAAGCTGAATGAACTGCTGGAAGCCAAGCCCGGCATCAAGGAGAAAGCTGTATTTGCCAGCAAGATGGCCGCCCTCGTCAATGCCGGGGTACCGATTGTGCGCAGCATCGACTTGATGGCATCCCAGCAGAAGATGCCGCTGTTCAAACGTGCCCTCCAGTCGGTCAGTCTAGAAGTGAACCAAGGAATGTCGTTGGGTGAAGCGCTGCGCCGTTGGCCCAAGGTGTTCGACAAGCTGAGCATCGCCATGGTGGAAGCCGGTGAGGCCGGTGGCGTCCTTGATGAATCGCTCAGGCGGCTGGCCAAGCTGCTGGAGGACAACGCCAAGTTGCAGAACCAGATCAAAGGCGCCCTGGGCTACCCGGTGGCAGTGCTTGTCATCGCTGTTGCAGTTTTTCTAGGAATGACAATCTTCCTCGTTCCTACCTTCGCTGAGATTTTTGACAGCCTGGGCGCCGATCTGCCTTGGTTCACCCAAATGATGGTGGATCTCAGCAGTCTTCTGCGCTCAACCTTTTCGCTCTACCTAGGGCTCGGTCTGATTGTTTTCGTCTATCTCTTCAGCAAATTCTATGCCACTCCCATTGGCCGTCGCCGGGTGGATGCCATCATTCTCAAACTTCCTCTGTTTGGCGAACTGATTCAAAAGACAGCCACAGCTCAATTCTGCCGAACCTTCAGCTCCCTAACCCGAGCTGGTGTCCCGATTTTGATGTCGCTGGACATTGTGCGAGAAATCACCAACAACTCCATCATTTCAGACGCGATCACCAACAGTCGCGAAGATGTTCTCCAGGGCATTCCATTGAGCGTGGCCCTCGGACGCATGAATGTCTTTCCAGATATGTCAATCAGCATGCTCTCGATCGGCGAAGAAACGGGCGAGATGGATGCCATGCTCTCCAAGGTTGCCGACTTCTACGAAGACGAAGTGGAAGCCATTGTCAAAGCCCTCACCTCGATGTTGGAGCCAGCCATGATCGTGCTAGTGGGCGGAATCGTTGGCTCCATTCTTCTGGCAATGTATATGCCCATGTTTGCCGTTTTTGAAAATATCAAATAGTGCTGGGGGTTATTCAGTTGCCAGAGCCTGACCGGCCAGCCAACCACTGCTCCAGCAGTGCTGAAAGTTGAATCCCCCGGTCACGCCATCCACATCCAGCAGTTCACCCACCAGGTAGAGGCCGGCGTGCTGGCGGCTCTCCATCGTCGCGAGATTCACCTCCCCCAAGGGAATGCCGCCCGCCGTCACGAATTCCTCGCCGAAGGGGCCCCGTCCCGTGACCGCCACCCGGGTGTCGCGCAGCGCCGTGATCAGCAGCTGCTGGTGTCGCTTGGCCAGGTCGGCCCAGCGCTGCTGGGGATCGAGGCCATGGCGCTGCAGCAGGGCCAGCCAGAGGCGCCGGCTGAGGGCGGGCCAGGGCCGCCAATTGGCCAGCTGCCGCTTGGCCTGAACCCGCTTCGCTTCGGCAAACAGGGCGTCGAGATCCTGCTGGGACTGGCCGCCGCTCCAGTCGAGCCGCAACTCCCCCCGGTAGCCGGCGGCCTTGAGGGCCCGGGCGGCAAAGGCGGTGAGACGCAGGGTGGCCGGACCGGACAACCCCCAGTGGGTGATCAGCACCGGCCCGCGCTGGCGGAAACGCTGTTCAGCGCCACCGCCGCCGGCTTGCGGATCCGCTGGCAGATGCAGGGCCAGCTCCACGGGATCCATCACCACTCCCGCCAACTCCAGCAGGGGATCGCCCGCCAGAGCGAGCGTGAACAGCGACGGCACGGGCGACACCAGCCCATGGCCGAGGGCGGCGGCAAGCTGGCGGCCGCTGGGGTGACTCCCCGTGGCCAACACCAGCCGATCGGCGGCCATCGTCTGGCCACCGCGCAGCCGCAAGTCAAAACCGCTCCCAGCCCGGGGACTGGCCTGCTGCAGCGCCACCCCGGTGTGCAGCTGCACGCCGGCCTGCAGGGCCGCCCGGCGCAGGGTGGCGGCCACCGACTCGGAGCGGTTGGAGCGAGGGAACAGCCGGCCGTCGGCCTCCTCCACCAGCTCCAGGCCGTGCGCGTCGAACCAGGCCACCGCATCGCCCGTGGCGAAGCGAGAGAAAGGGCCCCGCAGGGCCTGGCCGCCGCGGGGGTAGTGACCCACCAGCGCCCGCGGATCCCAGCAGGCATGGGTGACATTGCAGCGCCCGCCGCCACTGATCAACACCTTGTGCAGCGGCTCGGCGGTGGCCTCGAGCAGAACAATGTTGCGGACGCCCGCCTCAGCGGCTGCGATGGCGGCCATGAATCCGGCGGCGCCACCACCTGCCACCACCACGGCGGCATGGCTCGGGAGGCTCACGGAGCAGCAGGGCGGGGGACACGGGTGGGCAGCATGGGGTGATGGGCCAGACCGATCCAGCCAGCTTTCGCTTCAGTGTGGCTCCGATGATGGACTACACAGATCGGCACTTCCGGGTGTTGATGCGGCAGATCACCCGGCGCAGCCTGCTATACACCGAAATGGTGGTGGCCCAGGCCCTGCACCACGCCCGCCTGGAACCCGGAGCCAGCGCGCCGGGGGGCCGGCTGGAGCGGCTCCTGGGCTTCGATCCGATCGAGAAACCCCTGGCCCTGCAGGTGGGCGGAGATGATCCGGCCTTGCTGGCGGAGGCCGCCCAGCTGGCGGCCGACTGGGGCTACGACGAAATCAACCTCAACGTGGGCTGCCCCAGCGAAAAAGTCCAGAAGGGTCGCTTCGGAGCCTGCCTGATGGCCGAACCCGACCAAGTGGCACGCGGCGTCGCCGCCATGGCCGCCGCCAGCCCACTGCCGGTGACGGTGAAACACCGGATTGGCATCGACGCCCGCGACTCCTACGCCGAGCTGCTGGCCTTCGTGGATGCGGTGGCTGCCGCGGGAGCTCAGCGCTTTGCGGTGCACGCGCGCAAGGCGTGGCTGGAGGGGCTGGATCCCAAGCAAAACCGCACGATTCCGCCCCTGCGTTACGACATCGTGCACCAGCTCAAACGGGATCGGGCCGGGCTGACCATCGAACTCAACGGGGGCCTGGAGAGCCTGGAGAGCTGTTTGACACACCTGGAGCAGCTGGATGGGGCCATGGTGGGCCGGGCCGCCTATGCCCATCCCCTGCAGTGGGCTGCAGTGGATCAGCGGGTGTTCGCCGACACCAGCCGGCCTCCGGCCAGCGCTTCGCACGTGGTGCGCGGGCTGATTCCCTACGCCGAGCAGTGGCGCAGCCGGGGCGAGCGGCTCTGGCCGATCGCGCGCCACCTGGTGCACGTGGTGGAGGGTGTGAACGGCGCCCGGCGCTGGCGCCAGCAGCTCACCCAAGCCGCCGGAGACCGGCAGGCCGGTGCTGAGGTGCTGGAGGCCGCCGCTCGGGCCCTGGAGGAACGGGGGTATTAACCCTCGGCGCTGCCACTGCGGCGGCGCCGGGTGCGGCCGGCATCAAAGCCATCGCTCGGCGCAGCACTGCCAGCGCCGTAGCTGCGGTCTTCCCAGCCCCGAGCCCCTGAACCCCGATCTCCACCACCACCGGCACCGGCGTAGCCCCCGCCGCTATCTCCGCGGTTGTAGCCCCCGCCGCCGCCATAACCACCAGCGCCTGCATAGCCGCCGCCACCGCCGTAGCCACCACGACGCTGACCTCCTCCTCCTCCGCCACCACCAGCTCCCCGGGGCTCCGCCTTGTTGATGCGCAGGGGGCGGCCCATCAGCTCGGCGCCTTGCAGCGAATCAATGGCTTTGCTTTCCGCGGTGTCATCCGACATTTCCACAAACGCGAAACCACGCTTGCGCCCGGTCTCGCGTTCGAGGGGCAGCGAACAGTTGACCACTTCACCGAAGGGTGCAAACAATTCCGCTACGTCGTCCTGCTCAGCGCGGAAGGGAAGGTTGCCGACAAAAATGCTCACGAACCAGAGGGGCCGCTAACCAAAACAGCCTAAGACCCCCGGCGAGGCCTACTTCCCCTCAGGGGGCAACACGGATCCGGATTCGCTGCAACTGCTGCTGAACCTGCTCGAAACCGGTGCCGCCCTCACTGCGGCGGGCCGCCACCACCTGCTGGGGAGTGATGGCGGCGTAGATGTCGGCTTCAAAAGCAGGATGGAGCTGCTGCCAGCGCTCCAGCGGCAGGTCCCGCAGCAAAATCCCCTCCGCCAGACATCCCTTCACCAGGCCGCCGACCAGTTGATAGGCCTCGCGGAAGGGCACACCCTTCGCCACCAGATAGTCGGCCACATCGGTGGCATTGGAGAAATCCGCCGCCACCGCCGCCTCCAGCCGCTGGGGCCGAAACTCCAGACCTTCCTCAAACAGAATCGCCATCGCCTCCAGGCAATCAAGACAGGTGCGCACCCCATCGAACAGGGCTTCCTTGTCCTCCTGGAAGTCCTTGTTGTAGGCAAGGGGCAGGCCCTTGATCATGGTGAGCAGCCCCATCAGGTGGCCGAACACGCGGCCGCTCTTGCCCCGCACCAGCTCCGGAACGTCGGGGTTCTTTTTCTGGGGCATCAGGCTGCTGCCGGTGGCGCAGCGGTCGGTGAGGCCCACGAAGCCGAACTCCTCGGAAGCCCAGAGAATCACCTCCTCACTGAGGCGGCTGAGGTGCACCAACACCAGGCTGGCGGCCGCCATGAACTCCACCGCAAAATCCCGGTCGCTGACCGCATCGAGGCTGTTGGCGTAGATGGCCTCGAAGCCCAGCTCCTCGGCCGTCTGGCGCCGATCGATCGGCACGGGAGTGCCGGCCAGGGCCGCCGCCCCCAGCGGGCAGATGTTGACCCTCTGGCGTACATCGGCAAACCGGGAGCGATCCCGCTCTGCCATCTCGATGTAGGCCAGCAGGTGGTGGGCCAGGCACACCGGCTGGGCCCGCTGCAGGTGGGTGTAGCCGGGGATTAAAACGCTGCTGTGACGCTCGGCCTGGGCCAGCAGGGCCCGCTCAAAACGCAGCAGCGCCGCATCGATGGCGTCGATCTGGCCCCGCAACCAAAGGCGCAGATCAGTGCCCACCTGGTCGTTGCGGGAGCGGCCGGTGTGGAGCTTTTTGCCCAGGGGCCCCAGGAGCTCGATCAGGCGCCGCTCCACGGCGAAATGGACGTCTTCGGCCTCCAGCCCTGGGTTGAAGTCACCCCTGGCGGCTTCAGCGCGGATCGCCTCCAACCCCTCGATCAACCGGCTGGCTTCGTCCTCGGCAATCACGCCACAGCGACCCAGCATGCGGGCATGGGCGATCGAGCCATCGAGGTCCTGCTGCAACAACGTGATGTCGAAGCCGATCGAAGCGTTGAAACGCTCGATGGCCGGATGCAGACCCTGCTCGAAGCGCTGGCTCCAGGTGGAGGCGGTGGAATCAACGGCCATTCGGGACTTGGCAAGCTGCGCGGGGCAGAAGGTTTGCTTCGCAGGCAATCAGCTTGGCAGGGAGGGCAGCATCACCTCCTCCCGCACCTTGAGCACCACCATCGAGGCGTCATCGTCGAGCTGCCGATCGGCCCCCACAAAACGATCGAGCCGGGCGAACAGCTGATCGAGAATCCCCTGGGCGCCGATGCCGGAGCGGCAGGCCCCCTGCAGGTGCCGCACCAACCGCTCCTCGTCGAAACGGTCGCCACTGAAGCCCGTGGCTTCCGTCACGCCATCGGTGTAATAGAGCAGGACATCGCCTGGATCGAGCACGGTCTGCTCGAGCCCGTAATCGGCTTCGCTCTGCAAACCGATCAGCAGCCCGGGGGCATCGAGGCGCTCCACCTGGTTGCGCTGGCGGCGCCAGATCAAGGGCGGATTGTGGGCCGCATTGGCAAAGCGCAGCAGGCGGGTGCGGGGGTCGTAGTCGGAATAGAACAGGGTGACGAACCGGTGCGACTGGGCCAGGTCCTCCTGGGCCAGCTGGTTGAGGTCGTGGAGGATCCGCTCGGGGGAGTGGCCGCTCAGCACCTCGGCCCGCAACATGCCGCGCAGCAGGGTCATCAGCAGGCCGGCCGGCACTCCCTTGCCCATCACGTCCCCCATCACCAGAGCCCAGCGAGCCTGCTCACGGCGGCGGCCCAACAGCTGGGGCCGGGTGGGGATGAAGTCGTAGTAATCACCCCCCACCTGGAAGGCGGGGCGGCAGCGGGCCGCCAGCTCCACGCCGTCGATCAGCGGACAGCGATCCGGCAACAGCTGGGCCTGGATCTCGGCGCCAATGCTGAGCTGACGGTCCAAGCGCTCGTGGCGCCGCATGGTTTGCAGCAGCGCCTCGTTTTCCAGGGCCACGGCGGTGAGATCGGCCACCAGCTGCAGGTGGCGGCGGTGCACTTCGCTCCAGGCAAACCCCTTGCGGCCACTGAAGACATACAAACGACCCCGCTGCAGGCTGCGGGACACCACCGACGTGGCAAACACCTGCTCTCCCCCCAGCAGCCGGCCGATGCGCTGGTCGAGCAGGGCGACCACCGCCGCTTCGCCGCTGAGGGCCGCCAGCTCGGCATCACCGAGGGCCGCCAACTGGCGCACCAACTCAGCGCAGCGCTCCACCGGGGTGGCCTGCAGTTGCTCGCGCCAGAGGCGACCGTCCTCGTGGAACACCACCAGCACGGCCCCTTTCGCCTCCACCAGGCGGGTAGCCACCACGGGCACCAGCTCCAGAAACCGGCCCAGGTTGGTGAAGCTGCGCAGGGCGAAGGCCAACGAGGCGAGCAGCTCCTGGTTGCGCCGCTGCTCCCGGTTGAGGCTGTCGAGCAACTGACGCAGCGAGGCCGCAGCCGAGAGCACCGGGGCGGCGGCAGACGCGGCCTGCTGATGCGGGTGGGGGGGCGGCTTGTTGCTCACCGATTGCTCACGGGACGGCCGCGGCGAGCCCGCAAGATAGCTCTCGAATCCGGCGGTGCCTGATCGGCTTAACGGGCCAACAGGGCCTCCACAAATTCGAAGCTGTTGAAGGGCCGCAGGTCGCGGATGCCTTCGCCGGCACCGATGAAGCGGATCGGCAGACCCGCCTCGGAGGCCACCGCCAGGGCCACCCCACCACGGGCACTGCCATCGAGCTTGGTGAGCACCACGCCCGTGAGCCCAGCTGCTTTGGCAAAGGCCATGGCCTGGCGCAGGCCGTTCTGGCCCTGGCTGGCATCGAGCACCAGCAGCGACTCCACCACCGCCTCCGGCGCCAGCTTGTCGACGATGCGGCGCACCTTGCTGAGCTCCTCCATCAGGTTGTGCTTGGTCTGCAGGCGGCCGGCCGTGTCCACCAGCACCAGCTCGGTGCCCTTGGCCTGGGCAGCGCCAATGGCGTCGTACACAACGGCGGCCGGATCGGCGTTGGCGCTGGGATTGGCAATCACCGGCACGTTGCTGCGGTCGCCCCACACCTGCACCTGCTGCACCGCCGCGGCCCGGAAGGTATCGGCGGCGGCAATCAAACAGCTGTAGCCGCTGCGCACCGCCAGGTTGGCCAGCTTGCCGAGGGTGGTGGTCTTGCCGACGCCGTTGACGCCCACCATCAGCCACACGTTGAGCCGATCGCGTTCGGGGGCCAGCAGGGGGGAACCGCTGGCCCGGGTCGGGGCATCCAGCAGGTCCTGGAGCTGTTCCTTGAGGAAGCGCAGCCCCTCGGCCGGATCAACCACCTCCTCGTTCATGCGTTTGCGCAGGGCGTCCAGCACCTGATCGGTGGCCCGCACGCCCACATCGGCCCGCAACAATGTGGTTTCCAGGTCGTCCACCACCTCAGGGGTGAGCGGATCGTCGCCGAGGGTGTCCAGCAGCTGGGTGACAAAACCCTGCCGGGTCTGCTCCAGGCCCTGGCGCAGGCGCCCCAGCCAGTCGATCTCCTCGAGCGACACCTGATCGACCCGCTTGCCCTGGGCCGCCAGCACCTCCGCCGACCAGGTGAAGGTGGTGTCGAAGTCGCCCAGGCAGGGCTCGGCGGAGTCTGCGGGGGCTGCCTCGACCGGAGCGACGGCAGCACTGGCGGTGATGGCCTGCTGGCGCTCAGCCCGCTGGGCGGCGGCCTGCTCCAACAGCGACAGGCCTGGAGGTGGCTCAGCAGAGGTAGGGGAAGCGAAGCCCTCTGCAGAATTCTGTACAGCTTGTACAGAATCGGGACGGGAGCTGGGCAGGGACTGTTGTGCTTGGGAGTCCGCCTGGAGATCAGCCTGGAGATCAGCCTGCAGTTCGTCAGTGAGGTTCGGCGCAGGCTCCTGCTGGGCCTGCTTCTGGGCTTCCTGCTGAGCTTTCAGGCGGGCGTATGCCTGACGCGCCCACTCGAGGGCCTCCGCATTGGGATCCGGGTTGGGATCAGCCGAGCTGACTTCGGGCTGGGCAGCAGCAGAAGCCGCTGGGGTCGGATCATCCGGGGCAAGCGGAGGCCCAGATGCCTGGCTGGGCGGCGTCTCGCCGTCGGCTGCGTCAGGCCCGGTGCGATTGAACCAGTCGTACACCATGGCGCCCTCAGGCCTCCGCCACGGGCCGGGCAACCGTGAAGCGCCGCAGCACGCCGTTAATCATGCGGCGGCCCTGCTCGTCGCTATAGCGGTTGGCCAACTCCACGGCCTCATTGCAGGCCACCGCGGCGGGGGTGCGGAAACGGTCCAGATCCACGGCTGCCAGACGCAGGATGTCGCGGTCGATGCGAGGCAGGCGGGTGAGCCGCCAGCCCTCCATCACCCCGTCGAGTCGGGCATCGATGGACTCCCGATCGCGCAGCACCGCCTCCACCCGGTCGATAGCGCCGCGGCGCACCTCGTCCTGGTCGGCTAGAAGCAACAGCCGGGGCAGTTCCAGGCTGGCGGAAAGGCGGTTGATGGCCTGCTCCGCCGCCGCCAGTCCGGCATTGAGGTGCTGGCGCACCCGCGGCAACTGCTGCTCGCCCTGGTCCTGCAGCTCACTGTCCAGCAGGTCCTGCTGGGCGGCCTGCAGGTCCTCAGCAGAGCGGTCGAGGGCCTCGCGCACGTGCTGGCTGAGGGTGGCGAGCACCTGCTGCAACAGACCCTCCATCGCGATGGGCTGGGCTACGGAGGAGGCGCCGGCGCGGTCACTGGTCTGGCCGAGCATCAGCAGGGCCAGTTCGCGCGAGAGGGTGCGGCTCTGCATCAAAACGACTCGGCCTCAGGAAAGTTGGGGGGTTCGCAGCTGAGCCAGCAGGCTGGAGAAGCTGCGATTGGGCGTGGAGCGCTCGTCGGGATTGACGATGCCGGCGGAAATGATCGTGCGGAAAGCATCCTCCACCGAGATGTCCAGGTCCTTGACCGACCGCTCGGGCACCACGGTGTACCAGCCGGTGGTGGGATTGGGGGCTGTGGGGATGAACACGCTCAGCATCGGTTCGCTGAAACCAGCCTGGAGCGCCGTGCCGATCGCACCGGTGACAAAACCCAGGGCAAACAACCCCTCCCGCGGATATTCCACAAGCACCACCCGGCGAAACTTGCTGGAACTGCCCTGCAGGAAAGTTTCCAGCAACTGCTTGAGGGTCTTGTAGACCGAGCCCGCCAGGGGAATCCGCAGCAGGGTGCCCTCACCAAACTCCAACAACCAGCGCCCGACGATGTTGCGGGCCATCAGGCCGATCAACAGGATGCCGAGCAGGGGCACCAACAGACCCACCCCCAGGTTGATCAGCTCCTGCAGCAACGGGTTGAGGGTGTTGAACGGGTTGAACTGCTTCGGGATCGAGGTGAGAAACGCCAGCACAAAGCGGCTCACCGTGGTCGCCAGCCAGATGGTGGTCGCCAGGGGAATGACGACCAGCAGGCCGGCGATCAGGTCATTCTTGAGGTCGGCCTGAAGCCGGTCCCCCAGGGGCTGATCAGATTTGGGACTGGATTGAACCAACTGACAACCCGGACGTCCGGCCCATTCGCTACCTGTTGGCAACTTAGCCAGCCAGGCTCAAAGCAGGGCCACCAGGGCCGCCAGCACAAAGCCGATGGCCAGCACCACGGCGGTGCCGGTGCCGCCGTAGCGGCGTTGGTTGACGGTGAGATCCCGGGCGCGCTGCTGCTGCTGCAATTGGTCGTCGGCCTGCTGGAGCTGGCGCTCCATGAACGCCTTGGCGGCCTGCTGCTTCTGCTCAGCAGTGGCAGTGGCAGGGATCTGGCCAGCCTGCTCGGCCTGGGCAATCAACTGGTCGATCACCTGGGGGTTGTCCATCTGGGAGCGGGCCGCCGCCAGCTGGGCCTTGCGGGCCTCGAGCTGCTGGTCGGCCTGGTCGGAAAGGGCGCGGTCGCCACTGATCGACACCGGCACCGCCACGAGCATCGCCAGAGCCAGTAGGATGCTGAGCACCGCCACCAGCCAGCGCAGGGGCGTGCGGCCGGCGGCGGGATGGTCGAGGCGGCTGCCGAACAGCATCAGCAGCAGGCCCACCAACGCCATCGGCGACTGGGTCACCAACCGGTCCATCAGCAGCTGGCGGTAACCCTCCTCGCCCCAGTTCCAGGAGCCCAGCAGCACCAGCAGCTGAAGCACCAGCAACACGACCAGGGTGAGGCCGAGCCAGCGCAGCAGATGGCCCAGACGGCCGAAGGAAGCAGTGCTCACAGATCGCGCTCGCGGCAGATTGAGGGAACGGCGCAACTGTACGGGCGATGACGCAGCACGCCCATCACGAGCTGGCACACCAGCTCAAAGAGCAGGCCCGGCAGCTGGGGTTTGACCCGGTGGGCCTCGCCGCCGTGCCCGCCGGGGAGCGCCTAAGCCTGCGGACGGCGGCCCTGGAGCGCTGGCTGGCGGCCGGCTATCAGGCCGACATGGCCTGGATGGCCGACCCGCGCCGGCGCGCGGTGGAGCAGCTGTTGCCAGGGGTGCGCAGCCTGCTGGCGGTGGGGCTCAACTACTACGTGGCGGCCGAGCGCGCCCCCGGCTCCCTGAAGGTGGCCCGCTACGGCTGGGGCCGCGACTACCACCGGCTGATCGAGGGGCGGCTGCGCCGGCTGGGCCGCTGGCTGGAGCAGCAGGTGCCCGGGGTGCGCTGGCGGGCCTGCGTCGATAGCGCCCCGCTGATGGACAAAGCCTGGGCCGAGCAGGCCGGCCTCGGCTGGATCGGCAAACACGGCAACCTGATCCACCGCCGCCGCGGCTCCTGGCTGCTGTTGGGCCACCTGCTCACCAGCCTGGATCTGCCGGCGGATACCCCCGCCACACCCCTCTGCGGCAGCTGCAGCCGCTGCCTGCCGGCCTGCCCCACCGGCGCCATCACCGAGCCCTTCGTGGTGGACAGCCGCCGCTGCATCGCCTTCCACACGATTGAGAATCGGGATCCAGAGCTGCCCGCGGCCATGGCCACGGCACTGCAGGGCTGGGTGGCCGGCTGCGACATCTGCCAGGAGGTTTGCCCGTGGAATCAACAACCGCTGGAGAGCAGCGATGATCCGGATCTGCAGCCCCGGCCCTGGTTGCTCGATCTGCAGGCTGACGAGGCCCTGCTCTGGAGCGATGCCGACTGGGATCAACGCCTGCGGGCCTCGGCCCTGCGCCGCATCAAACCCTGGATGTGGCGACGCAACCTGCGGGTCAGCCAGGGCGGCACTGCCTAGGCTGAGCGGATCTGTCCCCAAGCGATGGCACCGCGCCAATTGCGCATCGACCCGTGGCGCATCCAGAGGCGCATGGGCCAGTGGCTCACTGGTTTGACAACAACCCGCCTCTGGAAGGCTCACCGGTCGAGCGCGGTTCAGGTGGGTGCACTGGGGTTGCTGCTGACGCCAGTTCTGCCCGCCCGGGCGCTGGTGCCCTACGTGTACGTCCCCCAACGCCAGGAGCTGGAAGGCGCCGGTCTGGGCATTGCCCAGGCAGCGGCTCGATTGCTGCGGCTGGGCCAGGCCAGTGATGCCGCCCGTCTGGCGGCCCTCACCGTGCAACTGCTGCCCGACGACCCCCGCGGCTGGGTGCTGCTAGCCGAGGCCCAGCTGCGCAGCAACCAGCTCAAACAAGCCGGCGTATCGCTGGCCAAGGCCAAGCAACTGGATCCACGCAACCCGGGCATCTGGTTTGCCGAGGGCTCCCTGGCCCTTCGGGCCGGCAAACCCGAGGATGCGATCGGCCTGCTGGAGCAGGGGCTGAAGCTCGACAAAGGCAATGCCGGTGCCTACTTCGACCTGGGCAACGCCCGCATCCTGCTCGGGCAGAGCGGACAGGCCCTGGCGGCCTTCGAGCGGGCCTCCTCCCTGCGCAAGGACTTCTGGGAAGCCCTCAACAACCAGGGACTGGTGCTGTTTGAGCAGGGCAAAACCAAAGACGCCATCCAGCGCTGGCGGCGGGTGCTGACCATCAAGCCCGATGCGGCAGAACCGATGCTGGCGCTGGCCGCAGGACTGTTCGCCCAGGGGGCGGGCGGCCGCAGCGAAGCCCTGGAGCTGGCCGGCAAAGCCCTCGACAACGACCCCAATTACGTGCTGGAGAGCTACCAGAAGGAACAACTCTGGGGATCCAAACTGCGCAGCACCACCCAGGAGCTGCTGCAACAAGGCGATCTCAAAGCCGTGGTGGATCGGGCCCTCGCCAATGCCAGCCCGGAAGGCGAGAGCAGCGAGGAGGAGTAAGTCCCGCTGGAAGCGGCAGCCCTCGACAGCATCTGTAGGCTGAGCCCCACCTTCCGACCCCAGACCACGACACCGGATGGCCGAGGAGCGCCCAGGGGAGCGGAGCGGACCGGGCAACGACCCGCGCATTCAACCGATTGCGCTGCACCAGGAGATGCAGCGCTCGTACCTCGAATACGCGATGAGCGTGATCGTGGGGCGGGCCCTGCCGGATGTACGCGACGGCCTCAAGCCCGTGCAGCGCCGCATCCTCTTCGCGATGCACGAACTGGGCCTCACCCCGGATCGGCCCTACCGCAAATGCGCCCGTGTGGTGGGCGACGTGCTTGGCAAATACCACCCCCACGGCGACCAGGCGGTCTACGACGCGCTGGTGCGTCAGGTGCAGACCTTCGCCAGCCGCCACCCACTGCTCGATGGCCACGGCAACTTCGGCTCCGTCGACGACGATCCGCCGGCGGCCATGCGATACACCGAAACGCGGCTGGCGCCCATCGCCAACGAGGGCCTGCTCGATGAGATCGGGGCCGACACCGTTGATTTCGCCGCCAACTTCGACGGCTCCCAGCAGGAGCCCACGGTGCTGCCAGCCCAGCTGCCGTTTCTGATCCTCAACGGCTGCACCGGCATCGCCGTGGGCATGGCCACCAACATCCCGCCCCACAACCTTGGCGAAGTGGTGGATGCCCTGATCGCCCTGGTGCGCAAGCCAGATCTCTCCGACGACAAACTCCTGCAACTGGTGCCCGGCCCCGATTTCCCCACCGGTGGCGAAGTGCTGGTGGGCCAGGGCGTGCGCGACACCTACCTCACGGGCCGCGGCAGCATCCCGATGCGGGGTGTTGCCCACATCGAGGAGGTGCAACCCGGCAAAGGCCGTCACAAGCGCGGCGCCGTGGTGATCACCGAGCTCCCCTACCAGCTGAGCAAGGCGGGCTGGATCGAGAAGCTGGCCGAGCAGGTGAACGACGGCAAGATCGGCGGCATCGCCGACATCCGCGACGAAAGCGATCGCGAAGGCATGCGGGTGGTGGTGGAGCTGCGCCGCGATGCCAACCCGGAAACCGTGCTGGCCGATCTGCAGCGGCGCACGGCCCTGCAGAGCAATTTCGGCGCCATCCTGCTGGCCCTGGTCAACGGTCAGCCGGTACAGCTGAGCCTGCGGCGGCTGCTGCAGGAATTCCTGGAATACCGGGAACTCACCCTGATCCGGCGCACGCGCCACGCCCTCAAGCGCTGCGAAGACCGGCTCGAGGTGGTGGAAGGCCTGATCAAGGCCCTCGATGCGCTTCAGCACGTGATCGCCCTGATCACCGCCGCCAGCGATGCGGCCAGCGCCCGGGCTGCCCTGCAGGTGCAGCTCGACCTGAGCGAGCGCCAGGCCGATGCGGTGCTGGCCATGCCCCTGCGGCGCTTGACGGGCCTGGAGCAGGAGAGTTTGCGCAAAGAAGCGTCCGAGCTGATCGAGGAGCGGGGCCGGCTGCTTCACCTGCTCGACGACCGCACGGTGCTGCTCGACACGCTGGTGTCGGAGTTGAAGGCGCTGCGCAAGCGCTTTGCCACACCCCGGCGCACCCGCTTGGTGGAGGGAGGCGATGCGCTGGTGGCCCAGCGGGCGGCGGCGATCCGTCCCAACGCCGAACTCCAGCGCCAGCAGGCCTTTGCAGCCCTGGCCCCGGAAAGCCGGCTGCTGATCCAGGCGGATGGGGCGGTGAAGATCCTCAGCTCCCAGATGCTGGGACGGCTGCACCTCGATGAGGCCATCGCGCTGGGGGAGCACCCCTCCCCAGCCCGCCTAATCCTGCCAATTGCCGAACAACCGCTGCTGCTGGCCTTCACGGGAAGCGGGCGAGTCGCCCTGCTGCGCTGGGAATTTGCCGGGCAACAGCCGGGCAAGCTGGAGCGCTTCCTTCCCGACAGCCTCGAGGGAGAGCCGGTGGTGCAGGTGCTGCCCCTGCCCGCCCAGGGCAGCCTGGGCCTGCTGAGCAGCGACGGGCGCTTCAAACGGCTGCCCGTCGAAGACTTTCAGGAGTTGTCGGGGCGGGCGGCCACGGTGCTGAAGCTCAAGGAGGGCGTCAGCCTGCGGCGAGTGGTGAGTGGCCACGAGGGCGACACGCTGGTGGTGGCGAGCAGCACCGGCCGGATGCTGCGCCTCAGCTTCAACGAAACCGAATTACCGCTGATGGGCCGCGCCGCCCAGGGCCCCATGCTGATGCGGCTGCTGCCTGGGGAAGCCGTGGTGGGTGCCGCCTGCGTTGCAGCCAGCACTGCCAGCGCCTCGGTGCTGCTGGCAACTGAGGGGGGGCAGGTGAAGCGGCTAGAGGTGTCCAACCTGCGGCTTTGCCAGCGCGGCGACATGGGTCAGATCGGCTTGCGACTGCAACAACGGGGAGATCGCGTGATCGACCTGCAGCCAGCCGACGCCGCGGTGCTGAGCCTGCTGACCGAAAAGGGCTGGAGCGCAAGGCTCGACCTGAGCCAGCTGCAGGCCGAAGACTGCAGCGGCATCGGGATCTCAATCGCCCTGCCGCCAGGCCAGGTGCTGCAGCAGCTGGTGCCCTTAATCCGTTAGGAGACCGGGTGCTCTCGCAAAACAGCTGCCGCAATGCCGGCCGGCTCGAGCATCAGCTTGCTGGAGCGCACCTGCTCGGGCATCTCAATCGGATAGGCGCCGTCAAAACAAGCAGTGCAGAAGTTCGCGGAATTGGCCAGAGCCGCGTCCACCATGCCCTGCTTGCTCAGGTAGGCCAGGGAATCCACCCCCAGATGGGCTGTGATTTCAGCCAGGGTGAGCCGAGCCGCAATCAGTTGATCCTGGGTGTCGGTGTCGATCCCGTAGAAACATGGGTGGGTGACCGGCGGTGAACTGATCCGCATGTGCACCTCCGTGGCGCCGGCATCCCGCAGGGCCTGCACCAACTTGCGGCTGGTGGTGCCCCGCACGATCGAGTCATCGATCACCACCACACGCTTGCCCGCCAGCACATCGGGCAGGGGGTTGAGTTTCACGCGAATTCCCGCCTCCCGCATCGCCTGGGTGGGCTGGATGAAGGTGCGGCCGACATAGCGGTTTTTGATCAGGCCATCGCCAAAGGGGATGCCGCTGAACTGGGAGTAGCCGATCGCCGCCGGGATGCCGGAATCGGGTACGCCGATGACGATGTCGGCGTCCACCGGCGTTTCGCGGGCCAGGGCCTCGCCGATCCGCACCCGGTAGCTGTAAAGCGACTCGCCAAAAAAGCGGCTGTCTGGCCGGGCGAAATAGATCATCTCGAACACACACAGCTTCGCGGGCTGCTCACACCACCGGCTGCGGCTGGGGTTGGGATCCCCCTGGCGGAAGTGGATGATCTCCCCAGGCTCCACGTCGCCATCGAAGGCGGCGCCGATGATGTCGAGTCCGCACGACTCGCTGCTCACCACCCACTGGGCCTCGCTGGGTCCACCGATATGGCCAAACACCAGGGGCCGGATGCCGTGGCCATCGCGCAGGGCAAACAGCCCCTCCGGGGTGCCGATCACCAGACTGAAGGCGCCGCGGCAGCACTCCGCCGCCTGCCGGATGGCGCGATCCCAGTCGAGGCCTCGGTTCACCGCCTGTTGGACGGCAAAGGCAATCAGCTCGGAATCGGTGGTGGAGGTGAGCTCGCTGGCGATGGCGGCGAGGTCGTGCCGCAGCTCGCCGGCATTCACCAGGTTGCCGTTGTGGGCCAGGGCAAAGGGCCCGATCCGGGTGTTGAGCACCACCGGCTGGGCATTGCAAACCTTGCTGCTGCCGGTGGTGGAATAACGGTTGTGACCAATGGCCAGATCGCCGGTGAGGCGCTCCAGCACGGCCTGGTCAAACACCTGACTGACCAGGCCCATGTCCTTGTGCAGCCGCACCTTGCGGTTGGCATCAAACACGGCAATGCCGGCTGATTCCTGGCCGCGATGCTGGAGGGCGTAGAGCCCGAAATAGGTGAGGTTGGCCACCGGCTGCCCCGGTGCCAACACGGCGTAGACGCCGCAGGCCTCTTCGGGCTTGTCGGGGCGCTGGTCCAGATCGTGCTCTGCTGCCTGATCGTTGGGCTCCGAATGCATCACCAGCACAGGCCCATCAACGATCGTGGTGCAGATTCATTCTGCATGAGAGCGCCCGATCCACGCCCCACTCAAGCCGTGGGGGGCAGATCAACGCCCATGCGCCGCGGGATGGCCTGCTCGTAGCAGGTTTGCAAAGCCTGAAGACTCTGGTGGACCACCGCGCTACCGCCCTGGCTGATCACCAGATTGGCCGCAGCTGTCACCACACCAATCCGCTCGGCGGGCACCCCTGCAGCAGCCACGGCCTGCTGCCAGGCCTCGGCCTGATCAGGCGGCACACTCACGAGGATGCGGGCGCCGCCCTCGGCAAAAAGCAGCCGATCGGTGCGGGCGCTGCTGGCGGGCAGCTCCAACTCAGCACCGAGGGGCTCGGCGGTGGCCATGCAGCACTCAGCCGCGGCCACCGCCAGGCCGCCGTCGCTGAGGTCGTGGGCGGAAGCCACCAAGCCCTGGGCGATCGCCTGACGCAGGAAGCCCTGCACCGAGCGCTCCAGGGCCAGATCGATCTCGGGCGGACGCCCCGTGACGGCTCCATGCAGCCGCTCCAGATAGCTGCTGCCGGCCAGGCCCAGGCGGGGATCGGCTGGAGCCTCGCCTGTTTCCAGCGGCACCCCCAGCAGCCAAATGGCGTCGCCGGCCGCACGCCAGGCCTGGCCGCGCACCTGGGCGAGATCGTGCACCAGGCCCACCATGCCCACCACCGGCGTGGGGTGGATGGGCTGCATGGTGCCATTGGGCAGGCGGGTCTCGTTGTAGAGGGACACATTGCCGCCGGTGACTGGTGTCTCCAGGGCGCTGCAGGCAGCCGAGAGGCCGCGGCAGGCCATTGCCAACTGCCAATAGCCGGTGGGGGTTTCGGGAGAGGGGAAGTTGAGGTTGTCGGTGATCGCCAGGGGCTCGGCGCCCACACAGCTGAGGTTGCGGGCCGCCTCGGCCACCGCCGCCATGCCGCCGCGCTCGGGGTCGAGGGCCACCCAGCGGTTGGGACAGTCCACCACCGCCGCCACCCCACGCGTGGCCGCCGCCATGGCGCCCTCGCCCTGCTGGGGGCGCAACCGCACCACGGCCGCATCGGCGCCGCCGGGGGGCACCACGGTGTTGGCCTGCACCTGGTGGTCGTACTGGCGGTACACCCAGCGCTTGGAGGCGATGGTGGGATCGTCGAGCAGCTGCAGCAGGGCGTCGTTCCAACTGAGGCCGTTAATGCCCGCGGCACTGGCGGCGGGCAGCTCAGCCTCGCTCCAGCTCCAGTGGGCCTGGATCTCGGCGGGAGGTTCGCTGATCAGCTCATGGTGGTTGATCGGCGTGTCGTCGGCCAGGGCGCTGGCGGGCACCTCGGCGGCCACCGCACCGTTCTGGAGCACCCGCACCACGTTGTCTTCCAGCACCCGGCCCACCACGGCGGCCTGCAACCCCCAGCGGGTGAAACGCCCCATCAGCGCCTGCTCCCGGCCGGGCTTCACCACAAACAGCATCCGCTCCTGGGATTCGCTCAGCAGGAACTCGTAGGCCGTCATGCCGGCCTCGCGGGCGGGCACGCGATCGAGATCCAGCTCAATGCCCAGGCCGCCCTTGGCGGCCATCTCCGAGCAGCTGCAGGTGAGACCGGCGGCGCCCATGTCCTGGGCGGCCACCACATCGCCGCTCTGGAAGGCCTCCAGGCAAGCCTCGATCAGGCCCTTCTCCAGGAAGGGGTCGCCCACCTGCACAGCAGGGCGGTCGTCAAGGGAGGCCTCGGTGAGCTCGGCGCTGGCAAAGCTGGCGCCGCCCATGCCATCGCGGCCGGTGGTGCTGCCCACGTACACCACCGGAAAGCCCACGCCCTCGGCGCCGGAGCAGACGATCTCCTCGGTTTCCATCAGCCCCAGGGCCATGGCATTCACCAGCGGATTGCCGGAGTAGCTGGCATCGAACGCCACCTCGCCGCCCACGGTGGGCACGCCCACGCAGTTGCCGTAGTGGGCAATACCAGCCACCACCCCCTCCATCAGGCCCACGTTGCGCTCGTCTTCCAGCGGGCCGAAGCGCAGGGCGTTGAGCAGGGCGATCGGCCGGGCACCCATGGTGAAGATGTCGCGCAGGATGCCGCCCACGCCGGTGGCCGCCCCCTGGAACGGCTCCACCGCCGAGGGGTGGTTGTGGCTCTCGATCTTGAAGGCCAGCCGCTGGCCCTGACCCAGGTCCACCACGCCAGCGTTCTCACCAGGACCCACCAGGACGCGCGGGCCGCTGGTGGGGAAGCTCTGCAGCAGCGGCCGCGAGTTCCGGTAGCAGCAGTGCTCCGACCACATCACGCCGAACATGCCCAGCTCGGCCCGGTTGGGAGCGCGGCCGAGGCGGCAGCAGATCTCGTCGTAGTCGACCTGGCTGAGGTTCTCCTTTTTCAGGGCCTCGGGAACGGCGTAGTTGGGATCTGAAAAGGCAGTGGAGGACGAGTCAGCAGCAGCGGCCACAGACACCAGGGCAAGTTGAACCCAGTTTCACCGAACGGTGGCCCAAGCCCCGAACCGAAGGATGCTCAAGCCAGATCACCCGAGAAGTTTGCTGCCAGTCCCACGGTCATCCCCCGCAATTCCGTACGCGTCAGGTCCCCACCTGTGTAGATGGCCTCCAACCTGTTCATGGCAAAAATTCCAATGCCATCCAGAGGCCCCCAACTCGCACTCTCCAAATTGACCGACTTAAACCGCAACTGCTTGGTACGCGCCTCAAGGATGCCAATCCGATCCTCGGAACCCATCTCCTGGATCACGTCAACGGTGGCAGCCGCTTGAGAAATTTTGCGAGGACCATCGCGGCTGATGAACATCCAATCTTCCACACTATCTGCGGCACTGCGGAAAAGGTTGCTACCAGAACCACCCCACAACTCATCGCCGCCGCCACCACCAATCAACTTGTCATTACCGAACTCACCACGCAAGAGATCTGGCCCGGGCCCACCGATGAGAATGTCATTGTTGTCAGTACCGATCAACCGCTGCCCCAAGGGAGCTTTTGCAACCTCGGATTCAACGCCCCAGATCAAACTCAGCGCAGCCAGATCATTGGCGCTAAAAGTGGTAGGCCAAACGCCACCCCGAGGAGAGCGATAGGCCATCACCGTGTCTTCCGGAAAAGCACTCAACCAAGGATCACGGCTTAGAAAAAAATCTCCATCACTATCATCAAAAGGATGCTCCAATCCAAGCGCATGTCCGATTTCATGCAAAGCGGCATAACGCAAATAATTTTGATTTCCATCAAACGCTGGTGTATTGAGCATTACCTCCCAAAAACCACGGCCATCTACATTGTTAGTGAGAGCAATACCTAATGTCAGCCCGTCAGAGTCACCAAGATTAATTTCACTATCAAGATAAAAAGAAAGATCGGCAAAATCCGGGTTATTCACCAACCGAAAATCGAGATCAATTAAAGCATCTAACTCAACCAGGGCATTTAGCAAAAAACCATAAAGATCGTCATCTAAGTGCAGAGTCTGGATCGTTTGACGACCAAAACCGCCTCCATTGATCTCAGTTCGTCCAGATGGCCGATGCAAATAAACATCCATCACGCCATCGCGTACCACCTGCTGGCTGGTGAAGCGCTGGAAGTCTGGTGAGATAAGCTGCTGGGGAGAGATCAACCGAAAGTTGAGTTGATCGGAAGTCCAATGGGTTTTGGATAGGGAAATCGTGTCGAAACCAGCAACTAGGCATCGGTAACACATCAGGTCTTCCCCAGAACGCCAAAACAGAACGTGGCCTAGACCATCACCCTATCCAACCTGCAGATTCACACCCAAGGGTCCCTCGAATCCTCAAGCTCGGTTGGCCAGCCGCGATCCGCTGGAGCATCGGGGTCAGACCAGCCGTCCCAAATTTCAGACTCAAGGCGCTGGTCCGAGCTGTCGCGTAAAAAAGCCTCCTCCTCCTCCTCCTCCCAAGCATCGGCCTGGCTGGAGTCGTCCAGCGGCTCATTCCAAGGCGGCTCCTCCAACCACCCCTCCAGCCGCTCTTCAACGCGGCTGCCGGCCTCCTGCATCTGATCGCGCCAGCGGCGGGAGCGACGCAAGAACTCCTGGCGCACACTGGCCCGGGTCAGTGGCAGGTCGTCGAGGCTTTCCAGGGCCGTAAACACCTGGCCAGGCTGTTGATCGACCAAACGATCCAGGCTCAGGCGCCAGCGGCTGCTGCCGGGCAAGCGGGGATCGCTGCGGCTCACCAGGTAGTGGCGGATGCGGCCCGTGCGCAGCTCGATGGCGGCATCCGCCAGGCTGCCGATGGGCTGCTGACGGCGATCGAGCACCACCGCCTCAATCAGGTTGGGGAGTCGCTCCACCACGTCCTGCTCGGTTTCGGCGGGCTCTCCCTGCACCAGCACCTCCAGATCGGTGAGTCCGCGCAGTTGGTTGAGCCGCCACACCAGCCGGCGGGCGCCAAAGGCCGAAGGCTTGGACACCCAACCCAGCACCCGATGCACCGGTGGATGCATCCACACCTGAAAGCCGGCGCCGTGGTCGAGGCCCTGATCACAACGAACCCGCCGACGCAGCAGCTCGCTCAGCAGCAACTGCTCCGGAAGAGCCACCACGGTCAACTACGAATCTGAACGGGCATCACCAGATAGGTGAACTGATCTCCCTCCGCCGGCGTCAGGATTGCCGGAGTGGTGGGTGCATTGCACTGCAGCAGCACCTGATCACAGGCCATGGCCTTGAGCCCATCGAGCAGATAACGCACGTTGAAGGCGATCTGGATGGCGTCCCCCGTGATCGACGCTGCCAGGCCTTCCGAGCCACTGCCCACATCCTGAGCGTCGGCCTGGATCAGCAACTGACCCGTGGCCGGTTCGGCACTGAGCTTCACCACGTTGTTGTGCTGATCAGCCAGCACCGCCACCCGTTCCAGGCCAGACACCAGGGCGCGGCGATCGAGGGCGATGGTGCGGCTGAAGCTGTCGGGGATCAGCTGGCGGTAGTTGGGGTAGGTGCCATCAAGGCTGCGGCTGGTGAGCACCTGATCAGCCCACAGGAACACCACCTGGCCGCGGTCGTAGAACAGGCTCAGCGGCTCGGCGGACTGGCGACCGGAGAGCAGGCGCTCCAGCTCCCGCAGAGAGCGGGCGGGAACGGTAACGGCAAAGGGATCGCCGCCATCCCCCTCGACGGCGGCGCTGGCATAGGGCAGGCAGAGCACGGCCAGGCGATGGCCGTCGGTGGCTGCACACTCGAGGCCACTGGGGTCGAGTCGCAGGTGCACTCCGGTGAGGAGCTGCTTGGCCTCATCGCCACTGCTGGCAAACAATGTGGCGCGCAGACCCTTGACCAGGGCATCTGCCTCCAGCCGGATCGGCGTGCCGCTCTGCACCAGGGGCAAGTCGGGGAAATCCTCCGCCGGCATACCCCGCATCTGGTAGCTGCCCGACAAGCTGGTCAGCTCCACTTGTTCGGAACCTTCCGGACAGTGCAGGGTGATGGGGCTGTCGCTCGAGAGCCGCGACACGATTTCACCAAACAACCGAGCCGGCAGGGTGATGGCACCACTGGTTTCAACGCTGGCGGGCAGGCTGGTCTGAATGCCGAGGCTGAGGTCAAAGCCGGTCAGGCTGAGCCGACCGGTGCCCGCATCGGCGGTGAGCAGCACGTTGGCCAGCACCGGATGGGTGGGCCGGCTGGCCACGGCCCGGCTCACCAGCTGAAGGCTGGTGCTGAGTTCGGACTGGGAACAGACCAGCTTCATGGTGTGGGTGTCGAGAAGCCTGACGGCTGGAAACGGGGAGCCCCCACGCTTCCACAGGCCGGCTGATTCCGCAACGTCGGTGAACCGGCTTCAACAACCTTTTCGATCATGGGATTAATGGATTCCATCAGAAAGAATGAAACCGTCGCCGTAGGGGCTGGGGGAAACGAGGAAAACCCAGAAAACATTGGAGGCAAGAGGGATGTGCGGCTTCGATGGCTGGGGCTTGTTGAACCGGACCTGCGGGAAAGATCGGTTTTTCCACTTTTTCCCGGTGTTGTGGAAAAAGAGGGCGCTCCATCGCCGTTCCTGGGCATGCGCTTCTCCCCGGCAGAGAGGAGTTTTTCCCACGTTTCCCTCAGACGCTTTGCCAATTGGTTGGCCCCGAAGCGGTCGGGTTAGAAGCCCATCACGGCAGCCACCTTGGCCGTATCGGCCTCCAGGCCGGTGTGGAAACGGGCGTCGTTGTGCTCGATGGCCGTGGTCGGGTCCTTGAGACCGTTGCCGGTGAGCACACACACCACCGTGGCTCCCGCAGGCACCTCGTCTTTCCGCTTGAGCAAGCCCGCCACCGAAGCGGCGCTGGCGGGTTCGCAGAACACCCCTTCACCGCTGCCCAGCAGCTTGTAAGCCTCGATGATTTCGGCGTCGGTGACGGCCATGAAACCGCCGCCGCTCTCGCTCCTCACATTCAGCGCCTTGTCGCGGTTCACCGGGTTGCCGATCCGGATCGCCGTGGCAATGGTGTCCGGTTGATCCACCGTGTGGCCGAGCACCAGGGGTGCCGATCCTGCGGCCTGGAACCCCATCATCCGTGGCAGGTTGCGGCAGTGCCCGGCGTTTCGGTATTCGTTAAACCCCATCCAGTAGGCGCTGATGTTGCCGGCGTTGCCGACGGGAATGCAGAGCCAATCCGGGGCCTCCCCCAAGGCATCCACTACTTCGAAGGCGGCCGTTTTCTGGCCCTGCAACCGGTAGGGGTTCACCGAATTCACCAGGGTGATCGGGTACTGGTTGGCCACGTCCTGCACGATTGCCAGGGCCCGATCGAAGTTGCCCTGGATGGCAATCACCTCGGCGCCGTAGAGCAGGGCCTGGGCCAGTTTTCCCTGGGCCACGTAGCCATCGGGAATCAGCACGAAGGCGCGCATCCCACCCCGGCGGGCATAGGCGGCGGCGGCGGCCGAGGTGTTGCCGGTGCTGGCGCAGATCACCGCTTCCGAGCCCGCCTCCTTGGCTTTGGAAATGGCCATGGTCATGCCCCGATCCTTGAAGGATCCGGTGGGGTTGAGGCCGTCGTATTTGAGAAACACCTTGACGCCCTTACCGATCTGCTCGGCGATCACCGGGGCTGGGATCAGCGGCGTGGCCCCTTCATGCAGGGTGATGACTGGCGTTGTGGCGGATACCGGCAGCCAGCGCCGGTAGGCCTCAATCAAACCGGGCCAGTCCTGCATCGTCGGACGGGGTCCGAAGGGTCCCTTGCTCAAACGCCTCAGGGAACGGAGCAAGGGCACGGGTTAGAGCAGTGGCTGGGGTGAATCTACGGCGCGGCTCCAGGGGCATCGCCCCGCAAGCCGTCGAGCGGTGATTCGGAGAAGAAGCGCACCAGGTCGGCGATGGAATTGGCCTTGCTCAGCAGGTTCATCAGGGCGGGGATGCTCACCTCCATCTCTTGGGCCGGATAGGCCTGGAAAAAGGTGAGCGGCGAGATCGAACCGTTGCCAGCCACCACTCCCATCACCATCGCTGAGCGCAGGGCTGGCACACCAACCTTGGATGCCTTGAGCGGGTACACAATTTGGGCCAGACGCTCCAGGATCGCTTCACCGATCCGGGTGTTCAGCAGTCGGCTCACCAGGGTGACCGGCAGGCTGATCGACTGGTTCAGCAGCTTGGCAACGTCCTTGGGATTTTGTTTGCTGAGGCGCAAGACGTCGACCAGCAGCCCTTGGGCCTCGCCGGTTTGGGCCAGGTGCTCCAGCTCAGCCACGGCGATGGAGCGCCGGAAGGCACCACTGACAAACACCAGGTTTTCCGCCGCGGCCACCGGAGCCAGTGTTGCTGAGGGCAGCAAACCCATCAGGCTGAAGCCCAGGGCAACCGCGGCCAGGCCCCGACGCTTGCGGCCTGGATTTGAGTGGCGGAAGGCGCTTTGCATGCGACCCAGCCTACGGCGGTTGTTTCTGTGGTCAGGCCGGAACGAGCACATCGCGCACCAGCCGCACCACCCCCCGTTCCGCCAATCCGCGGGCCAGTTGAACCCCCATCTGGCGCAGTTGCGGTTCCCCAAGTAGTCGGGGCAAACGCCGCAGCACCATTTGGGGCTCAAAGCCCGGCAGCGCTTGAAGGATGCCCATCAACTGCCGCACCGGCTCGAGATCGAGCAGCGGTTCGTTGGCCTCGCTGAGCCGGTGGCGCCGCAGGCCCGGTGGTTGGAGGCGTTCCGGCAGGCGTTTTCCCAGCCGCAGTGTGGTCTGCCAGGCCACCGCATCCATGCGGGCCACCATTGCGTCCACCAGCTGCTGGCGCAGCAGGCCGCCGTTGGGAGAGAACAGGAAGCTGAGCACTTGATCGAGCAGCCCGTCCAGATCCAGCTGGGCACCCTGGGACGCGCTGGTGATCAGGTTGTCGAGCCGTTGCCAGCGGAAGATGTCGCCGTCGAAGAGCATCTCCTTGAGGCTTTGGCGCAGGCTGGGATCGGGATCCTCCATCAGTCGCCGAGCGAAATAGGGATAGGCGGCGCCGAGGATCTTGAACTCAGGATCCACGCTGAGGGCGATGCCTTCGAGCGTCACCAGCGAGCGGATGATCAGGGCGTAGTAAGGCGGCACCTGGAATGGGAAGCGATACATCACGCCGCTGAGGTCGTCGGTGACGGCCTTGAAGTCCATGCGGCTGACGCCCTGCTCGATCGCCTGGCCAAACACCGTTTCAAAGGCGGGCACGATCGGCTCAAGGTTCACGTCCTCGGCCAGGAAGCCCAGGCTCACAAAATCCTTGCTGAGCTTGCTGAAGCTGCGGTTGACCAGGTGCACCACCGCCTGGATCAGGCCGGTGCGCGACTCGCGGCTCACCTCGCTCATCATCCCGAAATCCAGATAGGCCAGGCGGCCATCCGACAGGGCCAGCAGGTTGCCGGGGTGGGGGTCGGCGTGAAAGAAGCCGTGCTCCAGCAGTTGCTGCAGGCTGCAGTTCACCCCCACGCTCACCATGTCGTCGGGGTCGACGCCGATGCCGCGCACGGCTTCGAGGTTGGTGAGTTTCACCCCCTCGATCCACTCCATGGTCAGCACCCGGCGGCTGGTGGCCTGGTGGTAGATGCGGGGAACAGCGATGCGGGGGTTGTGGGCATGCAGTTCGGCGAAGCGTTCGGCGTTGGCGGCTTCGTTGAAGTAGTCCATCTCCTCGAACACCCGCTTGCCCAGCTCATCGATCAGGGCCACCAGATCGCTGCGGATCAGACCGATGTTCTGGTTGAGCCAGGCGGCGATGTTGCGCACGATGTAGAGGTCGAGCGTGATCTGCTCGCGCAGGCCGGGGCGCTGCACCTTCACGGCCACCGGTTGGCCGCCCTTGAGCACCCCCTTGTGCACCTGGCCGAGGGAAGCAGCGGAGATCGGTTCGGCGTCGAGCTGCTCGTAGACGTCGAGCACCGGGGCGCCCAGGTCCTCCTCGATGCAGGCCATGGCCAGCGCCGAGTCGAAGCCGGGCAGTTGGTCCTGCAGCTGGGCAAGTTCCTCCAGCAGCAGCGGCGGCACGATGTCGGGCCGGGTCGAGAGGGCCTGGCCGGCCTTGATGAAGGCGGGGCCCAGGGAGGCCACCAGATCGGCGGCTTCCTTGGCGCGGTCGCGGGCCCGGCCGGGGCTCTTGAGCCGACCTGTGAACCAGTCGAAACCAACCCCCAACAGATAAAGACCGATCGGCACGAGGGTTTGCCAGAGCCGCCGGATCAGCCGTTGCGGGTGGCCCGCATAGATGCGGGTTATGGTGGCTGGGTCGTACTCCAGTAGGCCGGCGACCTCCAGAAAGTCGCTGAGTTCGGCGGAGGTTTCAGGAGAGGCGCTCGCCATGCTGGGGGCCAGGCCGCCAGGGGGGCCATCTGAAGGTCGTCCCCCTCTTCTAAACGAAAGACACAGCCGCTACGGTCGGCTTCAACACCCGGTGGCCGCTGACTGCCGCCTCCCGCGCCTGTGCTGACTGGACTGCGCCTCAGCAACATCGCCCTGATCGAGCGGCTCGAGCTCAGCTTCCGCGAGGGGTTCACGGTGCTCACCGGCGAGACCGGTGCTGGCAAGTCGATCCTGCTCGATGCCCTCGATGCCCTGCTGGGTGGAGCCCAGGGCAGTGCCGGTGCCCGTTTGCTGCGCCGGGGGGCGGAGCGGGGCGTGATCGAGGCCAGCTTCACGCTGACGCCGCCTCTGCAGGCCTGGATGCGGCAGCAGGAGCTGGACGCTGACGAGGAGGAGCTGCTGCTCAGCCGTGAGTGGCGCCTCAGCGACGAACGCCTCAGCAGCCGCAACCGCCTCAACGGGGTCGTGGTGAGCCGCGCCCAGATCCAGGAGCTGCGCCCCCTGCTGCTCGATCTCACCGTGCAGGGCCAGACCCAGCAGCTCGCCCGGCCGGGTCAGCAGCGGCGCTGGCTGGACCGCTTTGCCGGTGACAGCATTCAGGCCCTGCTGGATCCGGTGGCGGCGGCCTGGCGCCAATGGAAACAGGCGGCGGCGACGTTGGAGCAAGCGCGGGCCGATTGGGACCAGGTGCAGGCGCAGCGCGCCCAGCAGGAGCAGCTGCTCGCCGATCTGGAGGCGGCCCAGCTGGAGGATCCCCTGGAGCGGCAGCGGTTGCAGGCCGAGGAAAACCGCCTTGCTCACGGGGTGCGGCTGCAGGAGGGTGTGATGGTGCTGCTGGGCCGGTTGCTGGAGGGGGCCGATCAGGCGCCGTCGGTGCTGGATCACCTGGCCGCCTGCGAGCAGGAACTGGCCCAGATGGAAGCCCTCGATGGCGACGTCGGCGCCCTGCGCAGCGGCTGCACCGATGGGTTGGCGGCGCTTCAGGATCTGGTGCGCGACCTGGAGCGCTATGGCGCCGCTCTTGAAAGTGATCCCGAAAGCCTCGAGGCCCTGCAGGAGCGCATCGCCCAGCTCAAGGGTCTGGAGCGGCGCCATGGTCAGGAGTTGGGACAGCTGATCGCCCTGCGCGATCGCCTGCGGGAGCAGCTGGCCCCCGGCGGCGGCGAGGCCTCGTTGGAGTGCTTGGAGCGGGCCGAGCAGCTCGCCCGTCAGGCTCGCGACCAGGCCAATGGGCGGCTCACGGCTGCCCGGGAGGCGGCGGCCCGGCAGCTGGAAGAACAGCTGATGGAGGCGCTGCGCCCCATGGGCCTGGCCAACGTGCGGTTTGCGGTGGCGATCACGGCGGCGCCGCCGGGGGACGAGGGCGCCGATGCGGTGCAGTTCCAGTTTTCCGCCAACCCCGGCGTGCCGCTGGCGCCGCTGGCGGAGGTGGCCTCCGGCGGTGAGATGTCCCGCTTTCTGCTGGCCCTGAAAACCTGCCTGGCCGCCGCCGATTCCCACGTCACCCTGCTGTTCGATGAGATCGACACCGGTGTCAGCGGTCGGGTGAGCGGTGCCATGGCTGAGTTGCTGCAGCGTTTGGCCCGGCAGCGCCAGGTGTTCTGCGTTACCCACCAGCCGCTGGTGGCCGCGGCGGCCGACCACCACTTCCGGGTGTCGAAGCAGGTGGTGGAGGGGATCACCCACACGCGGGTGTCCCACCTGCGGGACACTCAGGCGCGCCAGGCCGAGCTGGCGGAACTGGCCGGCGGTGATTCCGGCGAAGCCCGCAGCTACGCCGCGAGCCTGTTGGACCAGCACGGTCGCTAGAACCGCCCCTGCATTTGCTGTTGGAGATCGATGGCGCCATCTCAGGCTGTTGCCGTTCCGGCCCGCTGGAGTGGGGCCGCCATGCCGGACCAGAGCGGTCGGCTGGCCCTGATCACCGGCGCCAACAGCGGCCTGGGCCTGGAGAGTGCCCGCGCCCTGCTGGCTCGGGGGGCCACGGTGGTGCTGGGCTGCCGCAGCCTGGAGCGGGCCGAGGCCGCCCGCCAGGAGCTGCTGGCTGGTGCCGGCACGGCGGGGGAGCTCGAGCTGCTGGAGCTGGACCTAGCCGACCTCGACAGCGTGGTGCGGGCTTCCACCACGGTGGCCGAGCGCCATGGGCGCCTCGATCTGCTGCTCAACAACGCCGGCGTGATGGCGCCGCCGCGACAGCTCACCCGTCAGGGTTTCGAGCTGCAGTTCGGCGTCAATCACCTGGGCCACTACGCCCTCACCCGGCTGCTGCTGCCCCTGCTCGAGGCCAGTGCCGGGGCGCGGGTGGTGCAGGTGACCTCAGGGGCGCAGTATTTCGGCCGGCTGGATTTCGACGATCTCCAGGGCGAGCGGCGCTACGACCGCTGGGCTGCCTACGGCCAGAGCAAGCTGGCCAACGTGGTGTTGGCCCACGAACTGCAGCGGCGCTCCCCCGGGCTGCTTTCGGCGGCAGCCCATCCAGGCCTGGCTCGCACCAACCTGCAGCCCGCCTCGATCGCCGCCAGCGGCGCCCGCTTTGAGGGCACGATTTACCGGTTGCTCGATCCCTTGTTCCAGAGCGCCGCCCAGGGGGCCCTGCCCCAGTTGTTTGCGGCCACCGCAGCCGAGGCTGAGCCCGCCGGTCACTACGGTCCCAACCAGTTCGGCGGCATGCGCGGTTGGCCGGCGGCGGTGCGGCCGGCGCCGGCGGCCCTCGATCCGGCCCAGGGGGAGCGCCTCTGGCAGGTGAGCGAGGAGCTCTGCCGCCGAGCCTGCCCAGCCTTCGCCCCTGTGGCCTGAGCCAGCGTCCGTACAATTGGCTGTTCCCGAGCCGTCTGGATGCCCCGCGCCAAGAGCTCTGATGAATCCAGCAGAACCCTCGCCCAGACGATTCATGAGAAGGCCCTCGACCCCAGCCGGGTGCTCAGCGGTGGCACGTTGGAGGATGTGATCCGGGTGCGGGGTGCCCGCCAGCACAACCTCAAGAACGTCGATCTGACGATCCCCCGCAACCGCCTGGTGGTGTTCACCGGCGTGAGTGGCAGCGGCAAGAGCTCCCTGGCCTTCGACACGATCTTTGCCGAGGGCCAGCGCCGCTACGTCGAGAGCCTGTCGGCCTACGCGCGCCAGTTTCTGGGGCAGGTGGACAAGCCCGATGTGGATGCGATCGAGGGTCTCTCACCCGCGATCTCGATCGACCAGAAGTCCACCAGCCACAACCCCCGCTCCACCGTCGGCACGGTGACGGAGATCCAGGACTATCTGCGCCTGCTGTTCGGCCGCGCCGGCGAACCCCACTGTCCCCAGTGCGACCGCTCGATCCGGCCCCAGACCATCGACGAGATGGTGGATCAGATCCTGGCCCTGCCGGAGGGCACCCGCTACCAGCTGCTGGCACCGGTGGTGCGTGGCAAGAAGGGCACCCACGTCAAGCTGCTCGGCGGCCTGGTGGCGGAGGGCTTCGCCCGGGTGCGCATTAACGGCGAGGTGCGCGAACTCGCCGACAACATCGAGCTCGACAAGAACCACGCCCACAACATCGAGGTGGTGGTGGACCGGCTGGTGGCTCGCGAGGGGGTGCAGGAACGGCTGACTGATTCTCTGCGCACCGCCCTCAAGCGCGGCGATGGCCTGGCCCTGGTGGAGGTGGTGCCCAAGGCCGGCGAGGAGCTGCCCGAAGGGGTGGAGCGAGAGCGTCTCTACTCGGAGAACTTCGCCTGCCCGGTGCACGGAGCCGTGATGGAGGAGCTCTCACCGCGGCTGTTTTCGTTCAACAGCCCCTACGGCGCCTGCGCCGACTGCCACGGCATCGGCCACCTGCGCAAGTTCACCGCCGAACGGGTTGTGCCTGATCCGAGCCTGCCGGTGTATGCGGCGATCGCCCCCTGGGCTGATAAGGACAACTCCTATTACTTCTCACTGCTCTATTCCGTCGGTGAGGCGTTCAACTTCGAGATCAAGACGCCCTGGAACCAGCTCAGCGACGAGCAGCGCGATGTGCTGCTCAACGGCAGCCGTGAGCCGATCCTGATCCAGGCTGATAGTCGGTATCGCAAGAGCGCCGGCTTCGAACGCCCCTTTGAGGGGATCCTGCCGATCCTGGAGCGCCAGCTGCGCGACGCCAGCGGCGAGTCGATCCGCCAGAAGCTGGAGAAATTCCTGGAGTTGGTGCCGTGCGCCACCTGCCACGGTCTGCGCTTGCGGCCGGAAGCCCTGGCCGTGCGGGTGGGCCCCTATGCCATCCACGAACTCACGGCCGTGAGTGTGGGTGACACCCTCAGCCGCATTGAGGCGCTGATGGGGGTGGGTGCCAGCGAGGGGGCCGAGCCCCTGCTGACGCCCCGTCAGATTCAGATCGGCGATCTGGTGTTGCGGGAGATCCGCCTGCGGTTGAAGTTTCTGTTGGATGTGGGGCTCGACTACCTGAGCCTGGATCGCCCGGCGATGACGCTCAGTGGTGGTGAAGCCCAGCGCATCCGCTTGGCCACCCAGATTGGTGCGGGGTTAACGGGTGTGCTCTACGTGCTCGATGAGCCGAGCATTGGTCTGCACCAGCGCGACAACGACCGGCTGCTCAACACCCTGCTGAAACTGCGGGATCTGGGCAACACCCTGATCGTGGTGGAGCACGACGAAGACACGATCAGAGCTGCTGATCACATTGTGGACATCGGTCCGGGGGCGGGGGTGCATGGGGGCCACATCGTGGCTGAGGGCAGCTTCGACAACCTGCTGGCCGCCGAGGATTCCCTGACCGGGGCCTACCTGAGTGGTCGCCGGGCGATTCCCACCCCGGCGGAGCGCCGCGTCAGCGGCAGTCGCCGGATCACCCTGGTGGACTGCGCCCGCAACAACCTCTCCGGCTTCGATGTGGAGATCCCGCTGGGCCGGCTGGTGTGCGTCACCGGCGTGAGTGGCAGCGGCAAGAGCACCTTGGTGAATGAGCTGCTGCACCCGGCCCTGGAGCACCAGCTGGGCCTGAAGGTGCCCTTTCCGTCGGGTCTGGGTGAGCTGCGCGGCATCAAGGCGATCGACAAGGTGATCGTGATCGACCAATCCCCGATCGGGCGCACGCCCCGCTCCAACCCCGCCACCTACACCGGCGCCTTCGATCCGATCCGCCAGGTGTTTGCCGCCACGGTGGAGGCCAAGGCCCGCGGCTACCAGGTGGGTCAGTTCAGTTTCAACGTTAAGGGTGGGCGCTGTGAGGCCTGTGCCGGCCAGGGCGTGAACGTGATTGAAATGAACTTCCTGCCGGATGTGTATGTGCAGTGCGATGTATGCAAGGGCGCCCGCTACAACCGCGAGACCCTGCAGGTGACCTACAAGGGCTTCACCATCGCTGAGGTGCTCGAGATGACGGTGGAGCAGGCTGCTGATGTGTTCTCGGCGATTCCCCAGGCTGCGGATCGGCTGCGCACGTTGGTGGATGTGGGCCTGGGCTACGTGAAGTTGGGCCAGCCGGCCCCCACCCTCTCCGGTGGTGAAGCGCAGCGGGTGAAGCTGGCCACCGAGCTCTCCAGGCGGGCCACCGGCAAAACGCTCTATCTGATCGACGAGCCCACCACCGGCCTCAGCTTCTACGACGTGCACAAGCTGATGGATGTGATGCAGCGGCTGGTGGACAAGGGCAACTCAATCCTGGTGATCGAGCACAACCTCGATGTGATCCGCTGTGCCGACTGGATCGTTGATCTCGGCCCAGAAGGGGGCGACAAGGGAGGAGAGATCGTGGTGACGGGAACTCCAGAAGAGGTTGCCGAGCATCCCACCAGTCACACAGGGCGCTATCTCAAGCAGGTGCTCAAGCAGCATCCACCGCAGCCCATGGCCGCTTGAGCCCTGTCCTGGCAGCTGTTTCTGCCCCTGTTGACTGATTTGATTCAGCCAGATCGCCCTGGCGCGGCTATCGATAGGTGTACTTGCTTCCGCACCAGAGTGATTCCGCGGACCTGATCTGGCATGGCTGGTCTCTACGTTCTGCACCTGCATTTGCATGGTTTGTTTCGAGGCCACGACCTCGAATTGGGCCGGGATGCGGACACCGGCGGCCAGACCACCTACGTGCTGGAGCTGGCCCGCAGCCTGGCGCTGCGGCCGGAGGTGGAGCGGCTGGAGGTGGTGACGCGGCTGATCCAGGATCGTCGCGTCTCGGCGGATTACGCCAAGCCCTGGGAGTCGCTCGGCCCCCACGCCGCCATTCGGCGTCTGAGCTTCGGTCCACGCCGCTACCTGCGTAAGGAGCTGCTCTGGCCCCATCTCGATGAACTGGCCGATGCCCTGGCCGAAAGCCTGCGGATGCAGGATCAATTGCCTGATTGGATCCATGCCCACTACGCCGATGCCGGTTATGTGGGGGCGCTGTTGCGGCGCCGCTTGGGCATTCCCTTGGTGTTCACGGGCCATTCCCTGGGCCGGGAGAAGCGGCGGCGGTTGATTGATGCCGGCCTCGATCCCCGCCAGATCGAGGAGCATTACGCCATGGCCCGGCGGATCGATGCCGAGGAGCTGGCCCTGGCCCACAGCAATCTGGTGGTGACCAGCACCCGCCAGGAATTGGAGGTGCAGTACGCCCGCTACGGCCGTTTCTGTGCGAAGCAGGCCGCCGTGATTCCGCCTGGCGTGGACATGCGCCAGTTCTTTCCGCCCCAGGCGGGTCTTCTGGAACCCGCCGTGGAAACGCTGATCGAGCCGTTTCTGCGCGATCCGGCCAAACCGCCGGTGCTCGCCATCTGCCGCGCCGACCACCGCAAGAACATTCCTGCCCTGGTGGAGGTGTTTGGACGCTCTGAGCGGCTGCGCCGGCAGCACAACCTCGTGCTGTTGCTCGGCTGCCGCAACGACCCCCGCCAGCTCGAGAAGCAGCAGCGGGAGGTGTTCCAACAGGTGTTTGAACTGGTGGATCGCTTCGATCTCTACGGCCAGGTGGCCTACCCGAAGCAGCACGAGCGTCACCAGATTCCGTCCATCTACCGCTGGGCCTCACGCCTGGGCGGCGTGTTCGTCAATCCGGCCCTCACCGAACCCTTCGGCCTCACCCTGCTGGAGGCCGCGGCCTGTGGCGTGCCGATCGTTGCCACCGATGATGGTGGCCCAAAGGACATCCTGGCCCGCTGCCAGAACGGCTTGTTGGTGGACGTGTCCGATCTGGATGCTTTGCAGCAGGCCCTGGAGGACAGCCTGGCCCGCCCTGAGCGTTGGCGCCGCTGGCGCGACAACGGTGTGGAGGCCGTCAGCCGCTCGTTCAGCTGGGATGCCCATGTGAACCACTACATCGGGGCTGCGACGGCCGCAGCCCATCAGGCCGCCAGCCTGCGGCCCAGCCGTTGGTTTCAACAGGGAGAAACGGGGCCGTCGGCGTGCCCCGAGCGCCTGCTGGTGCTGGATCTGGACGCCAGCCTGGCCCATCCCGATGCCGGCAGCCTGGCGGAGTTGCGCCGTCGCCTGCAGCCGAGCCCCAGTTGGGCATTGGTGTCACCAGCGGCCGCGCGATCCGGGCGGCCCGGCAGCGTTTCGCGGAGTTGCATCTCCCCGAGCCCTGTTTGTGGATCAGCCAGGCCGGCACCGAAATTCACACCCGTTCGCCCCAGGGCCCTGTGCCCGACCATCACTGGCAGCGCCACATCGGCCGCCGTTGGAGTCGGGGCGCCGTCGTGACGGCGATGGCGGCTCTCGAACCGCGGCTACGGCTGCAGGACCCCGCCCAGCAGGGACCCTTCAAGGTGAGTTTTCTGTTGCAGGAACTCGACCAGGGCATCCTGCCGGTGGTGCGCCAAACCTTGCAGCAGCACCATCTGCCGGCCCGTCCCCACCTGTTCCAGCATTGGTACCTCGACGTGCTGCCGCCCACCGCCTCGAAAACCGAGGCTCTGCGTTACATCGCCCTGCGCTGGCAGCTGCCCCTCACCGCGATCCTGGTGCAGGCCAGCCAGCAGGGGGATGGGGAGTTGCTGCGGGGCCTGCCCTGCGGGGTGGTGCCGGATGATCACGATCCGGCCCTGGAAAGCCTGCGCAACCACCGGCGTGTGTTCTTCGCCTCCACCCCCCAGGCCTGGGGTTTGCTGGAGGGTCTCGATCACCACCGCTTCCTGCGGCGTTAGGGGCTGTCGACGCCCGCGTAGTGGCTGTTGCCGTCTGGCATCCAGTAGCTCAGGTCGTTGTGCCAGAACAGCCGGCCCGGCAGCTGACGGGTGCTCAACTTGGTGCCGGCCATGGCCGTGAGCAGCTGGCCCATCTCCACCGGGGAGAGATCGGTTTTGACATCGTCGCCGGCGATCTTCAGCAGCTGCGGCAGTTGGGCCAGCGTGGCCGGTTGGGCCAGCTTGCGGAACACCTCGGCGAGCACCAGTTTCTGCCGCTCCATCCGGCCCAGGTCGCCCATTTCATCGTTGCGGAAGCGCAGGAAGCCTTCCAGCAGCTCGCCCTTCAGCACCTGCCGCCCGGGGTAGAGGTCGATGTAGAGGTTTTGGGCGTTGTCGACGTAGTACATCCGCTTGGGCACATCCACCTCGACGCCGCCGAGGGCGTCGGCCAGGTGCTCGACGGCCCGCAGGTTGACGCGCATGTAGCGGTCGACCGGGGCACCGATCAGGGTCGTGAGCTCTTGCTTCAGGGCCCCGATGCCGCCGAAGGCAAACAGAGCATTGGCCTTGAGCACGCCGTAGTCGGCTGATTCCACGAAGGTGTCCCGTGGCACCTGGGTGAGCTGGGTGAGCCCGTCTTTGAGCTCCACGGTGAACATCACATCGGTGTTCTCGCCAACCTTGTCGGTGCCGATCACCACGATGCGCCGCGCGCCCAGGCTGAAGGGATTGATCAGGCTGGTGAGCTGCTGGGGCCCTTGCAGCAGCGCTGCCATTGCTCCCGAGACCAGTTGGGGCAGGGGCCCGGCCAGGCCGTAGCCCAGAGCGATCCCCAGGGCAAAGGGCAGCAGCGGTGGCCGGCGCCGCCGGGCCGACGGAGAAATCTGGCCTGTGGTCGTTTGGCGTGGCTCGCGGGCTGTTTGGCGCTTTTCGCGCAGGTTGCGCAGGTCGGTGACCACAGCCCCGCGGCTGCTGTCGCGTCGGTTGCGACGCGGGCGGGGTTGGGCCTGACTCATGACGGCTCTTGCTGGGCGCACCTTAAGGGCCGGATCCCTGCCGCACCAGGGGGTCAGCGTCGGTTGTTCAGCTGGAGGGTCGCACTTGGATCCGGGCCGCGGCGCCATCGGCCTTGCGACGGGCTTCCGTTTCACTGCTGCTGCGGGCCAGGGCCACGCCCATGCGCCGCTGGGGCCGGGCTTCGGCCTTGCCGAACAGCAGCACCTGGGTGTCCTCCTCCGCCAGGGCCTCAGCGAGGCCGGCGTAGGTCACCGGGGTGCCAGGCGCTTCGGCCAGGATCACCCGGCTGGCGGCGGGCCCAAGGCTGCGGATGGCCGGGATCGGCAATCCCAGCACCGCCCGCAGGTGCAATTCAAATTCGCTGAGGTTCTGCCCCACCAGGGTCACCAGGCCGGTGTCGTGGGGGCGGGGCGAGAGCTCGGAGAACACCACCTCCAGCTCTCCAGCGGCGGTGCGGCAGAGGAAAAACTCCACGCCGAACAGGCCGGCGCCGCCCAGGTTGTCGGTGACGGCCTGGGCCATCGCCTGCGCGGCCGCCAGGGCTTCGGCGGGCATGGCGGCCGGCTGCCAGCTGCATTGGTAGTCGCCCCTCTCTTGGATGTGGCCGATCGGCGGGCAGAAGAGCGTTGGCCCCGTCCACTGCTTCACGGTGAGCAGGGTGATCTCCAGCTCGAAGTGCAAAAACTCCTCCACGATCACCTGGGACCCCTCCCCCCGGGCGCCGGCCATGGCTGCTTCCCAGGCCGCGGCGATGCCCTCAGGGCCCTGCACCACGCTCTGGCCCTTGCCGGAGGAGCTCATCACCGGCTTGACCACCACCGGCCAACCCAGGGGTGCGGCGGCGGCGGCCAGTTCGGCGGCGCTGTGGGCATAGGCGAAGCGGGCGGTGCGCAGGCCCAGCTGCGTGGCAGCCAGATCGCGAATCCGGTCGCGGTTCATGGTCACCGCTGTGGCCCTGGCGGTAGGGATCACGGTGATGCCCTCGGCCTCCAGTTCGGCCAGGGCATCCACCGCCAGGGCTTCGATCTCCGGGATCACCAGGTTGGGCTGGTGGCGGCGCACCACGGCCTTGAGGGCCTCTGCATCGGTCATGGCGATCACCTCGGTGGCATCGGCCACCTGCATCGCCGGAGCGCCGGCGTAGCGGTCGACGGCAATCACGCGGCAGCCCAGGCGCTGGGCGGCGATGGCCACCTCCTTGCCAAGCTCGCCGCTGCCCAGCAGCATCAGGGTGGTGGGCAGGCAGGTGGGGGCAGGTGAGGGCATGGTCGGTGTCCGGGACGGGCACCGGACAGCAAGATGGAACCGATCTTCCTGCACACCGGGGCGCACTGATGGGTTGGCTGTTGGATTTGCCCTTGGGTTTCAGCACAGCCGGGGACGCCGCCAACGGGTTGTTGTTCGGCTGGGATATCGCCACCCTGCAGAAGTGGGCCCTGATTTATCTCGGACTCTCCTCGTTGGCCTTTGTGGTGGTGTGGGTGGTGGGTTACCTGCGTCGCAACTAGGGCAGCAAGGTGAGCTGGCGCACGGGCGATTCCTCGTTGATGAAGCCGTAGGCCTCAAACACCGTCGGGTCGGGATGGGTGATGTGCTGGCCATCGCTGTGCCGTTCCAGCTGGAACCCTTCGCTGGCCATGCGACGCATCAGGGCGGCTGCCTCCTCGAAGCGAGAGGCCATGGCCGCGAGGCTGGCGCAGTCGGAGCTGAGGCCGGTGTCCTTCCAGGTGAAGTAGGCCATGGGATCAGGGGCGATGGCAGGGTTCAGGGCAGCAGCACCAAACCCACTCCCACCAGTAGCAGGCTGGCGATCCAAAACCGGATCACCACCACCTGTTCGTTCAGGCCCCCCAGCTCGAAGTGGTGGTGCAGCGGCGCCATCCGAAACAGCCGCCGGCCCTGGCCCGTGCTGGGGTTCTTGGTGGCCTTGAACACCCACACCTGCAGGATCACCGAGAGGGATTCGGCCAGGAACACCCCGCCCATCACCAGCAGCGGCCAGAGGCTGTTGGAGAGCAGGGCCACAGCGCTGAGGGCGGCCCCCATCGCCAAGGAGCCGGTGTCGCCCATGAACAGCCGGGCGGGATGGCGGTTGTGGGCCAGAAAGCCCAGCCAGCAGCCGGCCATCGCAGCGCAGAAGCCGGCCAGGGAGGCATCGCCTTCATGGCCGCGCAGCATCAGCTGCAGCCCCAGGCCGGTGAACACCACGGCGCCGCAACCCGCCGCCAGGCCGTCGAGGCCGTCGCTGAGGTTGGTGGCGTTGCTTTCGGCCAGAAACACAAACAATCCCAGCGGCCAGATCAGCACTCCGATCGGCAGCACCCAGCCGAGGGGCAGCGCGATGTCGCCGGGTGAGGCGCCCCCCAGCCATTGACCAGTGGCGCCCCAGACCAAAAACAGCAGGGCCGCTCCCGCCTGGAGCAGCAGTTTGCCCCGGGGGGTGAGACCGGTGTTGGTGCGGCGGGTGAGGCTGCGCCAGTCGTCGATGGCGCCGATGGCCAGATAGGCCAGGGTGACGGCGGCGACGGCCAGCAGCCGTGGATCACTCGGGGTGATCAGGCCACCCACCAGCACCCCCACTGGCACCACCAGCAGCCCACCCATGGTGGGGGTGCCCGCCTTGCTCAGGTGACCCTGGGGTCCCTCGTCGCGGATCACCTGGCCGAGCTTGAGCTCCCGCAGCCGCGGTATCCCCCAGGCCGTGACGCCGGCGCTGATCAGGCCGGCCAGCAGCAGGGGGGGGGTGAGCTGGGCTGCGCGGGCTTGCCAGTCGCACACCACGCAGGCCAGCAGGAGCACCAGGGCCAGCAGGATCGCGCTGACCAGACTGCTGGGCTTGGAGGACGCAAGCAAGGACTTGGGACGACGAGCGTCCCAGTTTCCCTTGTTTGCGCCGATCGCCCCAGCTTCAATCTTCCCAGTTTTCGTCCTGCTGCTCGTCGTCCTTGTTGTAGTCCTCCTTCTCACCCATCAGCGCCGAGAGCTCTTCCTCTTCCACCGTGCTCACGTCGGTGCTGGCGGTTTCCTCGTCGGCCACCAAGCGACCACTGGTTTCGAGCCAGCTCAGCAGGTCGGGCTCATCCCGCAGCGGCAGCACCGGGGCCGGCTCGCTGCGCCCGTAGCGGGTCAGTGAAGGGTTGATGGTGTCGAGTCGACTGCTGCCACTGGTCGCGAGTGTGCTCATAGGTGTTGCTGACGACGGGCCCGCTGAAGAAGGCCCAGCTAGACCAATGGACCACCATAGCGTCAGCGTTGAAAATCCCCATGGCACCGATGGTTACCAGCCCGTTGACGGGGGTTTTGCGGCTGTGGTCTCTGGCCCTGGCGATCAGTGCCCTGCTGGCTGCCGCCGGCCAGCGCTGGCCAGCCCCGTTGCCGGTGCAGCCGGCGCTGGTGTGGCTGCTGGTGCTGGTGCCGCCCCTGGTCGTGGGGCTCTGGTTGCTGGCCCGCTGGTCGCTGCCCGACCCCGACAGGGGAGAATCGACCGACTGAGCACATGGAGCGGCGTTGATGGGTCGGGCGAAGAAGGCGGTGCTGGCCTATTCCGGTGGTGTTGACACCAGCGTCTGCATTCCCTACCTGATGCAGGAGTGGGGGGTGGAGGAGGTGATCACCTTCGCCGCCGACCTGGGTCAGGGTGATGAGCTCGAACCGATCCGCCAGAAAGCCCTCGACTCCGGCGCCAGCCAGTCGATTGTGGGCGACCTGATCGAGCCCTTCATCACCGAGTTCGCTTTCCCGGCGATCCGCGCCAATGCTCTGTATGAAGGCCGCTACCCGCTCAGCACAGCCCTGGCCCGGCCGCTGATCGCCCGTCGCCTGGTGGAGATCGCCCGCGAGGTGGGCGCCGATGCGGTGGCCCACGGCTGCACTGGCAAGGGCAACGACCAGGTGCGTTTCGATGTGGCCATCGGCGCCCTGGCGCCTGATCTGAAGGTGCTCACCCCGGCGCGCGAGTGGGGCATGAGCCGCGAGGAAACAATCGCCTATGGCGAGCGCTGCGGGATTCCCTCGCCGGTGAGCAAGAAGTCGCCCTATTCGATCGACCTCAACCTGCTGGGTCGCTCGATCGAGGCCGGCCCCCTGGAGGATCCCAACGTGGAGCCGCCCGAGGAGATCTACGCCATGACCCGCTCGGTGGACGACGCCCCGGCGGTGCCCCAGGTGGTGGAGATCGGCTTTGAGCAGGGCAATCCGGTGAGCATCGACGGCGTGCGCCTCGATCCGGTGAGCCTGATCCGCCGCGCCAACGCCCTGGCTGGCAGCCACGGCTTTGGCCGGCTCGACATGATTGAGAACCGGGTGGTGGGCATCAAGAGCCGCGAGATCTACGAAACTCCGGGGTTGCTGCTGTTGATCAGGGCCCACCAGGAGCTCGAGAGCCTCACCCTGGCGGCCGACGTGCTGCGCAGCAAGCGACAGCTGGAGCAGCAGTGGGCCGATCTGGTGTACCAGGGCCTTTGGTATGGCCCGCTCAAGGACGCCATCGATGGTTTCATCGAGTGCACCCAGGCGGTGGTGAACGGCAGCGTGCGGATCAAGTTGCACAAGGGCAACGCCACCGTGGTGGGTCGCAGCAGCGCCAGCAACAGCCTTTACGTGCCCGATATGGCCACCTACGACGCCGGTGATCAGTTCGACCATCGGGCTGCCGAAGGCTTCATCTACGTGTGGGGCCTGCCCACCCGCCTTTGGGCGGCCAACCAGCGTCAGCGTTAGGCCGCTCGGTTGCTGTTCAGTCCAAAGGCATGCCGCAGGGCTTGGCGCATCCGCGGCCGCTCCTGTTGACGGGGCATCAGCAGCGGTTGACGCCCTGAATCCCTGGCCGGTTGCAGCTGAAGCAGGTGCTGGCGCAGGGTGGCGTTGTCCTCGAGCAGCCGTTGCTGCTGCTCCAACTTGGGTTGCAGGCGCTGCCGGAATTTGTCTTCAAACAGGGCAGGCAGCTCTTCAAGCAGCGTTTGCATCGCCTGAAGCTCCTCACGGGTCTTGGCGAGTTCCTGTTCCAGCGCCTCCCGGCGTTCCTGCTGCTGATGCCATGAAAAAACCGAAGGGACAGACGACTGCCACTTCGGTGGAGGAGGGATCAGGGGGCCGGCACCATGCTCAGCAGCCGATGTTGTGGTCGGCTCTGCCTGCAAATTCGATTCAGATGGACTGCAATCCGACTCCATGGATGGAGGTTACGGTCACGCCCGGCTTTGCACAAGCAGGGCTGGATGCCCTGCGGTCAAACCGCGGCCGGTTCCATGGGGGCTGCTTCGCTGACGGCGCCAGGCAGGGTGCGTGGGGCCGGCATGGGGCCGTCCTGTTTGACGGTGAGGTAGCGGATCACATCTTCCGACAGGCGCATGGCGCGCTCGAGGGGTGCCACCTGCTGGCCGTCGCCATTGTGGTTGAGCTGCACGTAGATGCCTTCGCGGTGCTTGGCGATCGAATAGGCGAGACGGCGCTTGCCGCGCATCTGACAATCGAGCACTTCTCCACCGGATTCAGTCACCAGGTCGCGGTACTTGGCGACATGGGTTTCTACCTCTTCCTCCGGAATGTCCGGACGAAGGATGTACATGGTCTCGTAATAGGGCTGCGTCATGGTCGCTTTGAAGGTGTCGCCTCAGGGTTTGGGGCAGCGGCCAGCGGGCAGGCGCCCACCAGCGACGGATCAACCACCCTACAGCTGCATCCGCACTGCCTCAGAGAGGCTGGGGATGTCGGCGTCCTTGCCCCGTAGGTTCTGGATCATCGCGAACAGCACCAGCACCAGGATGCCGATGAACACAGTGTTGCTGAGGGTTTTGCCGACGAAATCCAGGGCGCCCAGCTGCAGCACCTGGAAGGCCAGGGTGACCAGCACCACCACGATGTCGATCAGGATCGCCTGCAGCACGTTGAAGCGGATCAGGTAGGGCACCTGGCTGTTGCGCACCACCGCCAGGAACAGCACCAGGAACAGCACCAGGCCGCCAAAGGGCACGACCTGCTCCAGCAGTGCCACCGGCAGCACCGGCACCCCCAGCCACTGCAGCGCCGGAAACAGGCCAAACAGGGCGCGGCCAAAGGGGAAGGCGTCGCTCCAGGGCAGCAGGTAGGCCAGGGCGGCCAGTAGCCGTTGCCAGATCGGTGGAGCCTGCATCGCTTGGACCTTGCCGCGGCCCCAAGGCTAAGGGCGGCTGTTGCCGCCGCCGAGCTGGGCCAGAGCTGCGGCTCGCATGGCGGCCACGGGCACCGTTTCAAGGCCGCTCCACAGGCGCAGGGCGGCTGCTCCCTGCTGCACCAGCATCTCCAGTCCATCGAGGCTGTGGCAGCCCCGGGCGCTGGCCGCCTGCAGCAGGGCCGTGGGCCGCGGCGTGTAGATCAGGTCGTAGACGGTGCTGCCGGGCCGGAGTGTCTCCAGCTCGGCCAGCGTGAGTGGGCTCTGCTGGGCCGCCTCTGGGTTGGTGGCTGATGCCATGCCCACCGGTGTGGTGTTGACCACCAGATCAGCCTGGGCCAGGGCGTGTTGGAGGCTTTCGGTTTGTGAATCCCAGGCCAGCCCCTGCACCTGCGGCGCCCAGCTGCGGCAGGGGCTCAGCAGGCCCTCCAGGCGGGCGCTGCTGCGGCCGGCCACCGTGATGGCGCCGCAGCCCAGCTCCACCAGGGCGGCCACCACGGCCCGGGCGCTGCCGCCGCAGCCCAGCACCACGGCCCGCCGGCCGTGCCAGGAGCTGCCGCTGGCTCGCAGGGGGGCCAGGAAGCCCGTCACATCGGTGTTATCCCCCAGCCAGCCGCCCTCGGGGTGCCTCACCAGGGTGTTCACCGCCCCCACCCGCTCGGCCAGGGGAGAAAGGCTGCGACACAGCCGGGCCACGGCCTGCTTGTGGGGCAGGGTGACGTTGAGGCCGCGGCAATCCAGGGCCTCCAGCCCCCGCACCACCGTTTCCAGCTCCTCCGCCGGCGCGGGCAGCGCCAGGTAAACCCAGTCGAGGCCCAGCTCCGCCAGGGCGGCGTTGTGCATTGCCGGCGAGAGCGAATGGCGCACCGGATCCCCAAGAACTCCAGCCAGAGCGGTGTGTCCGGAGATCGGCGTGGGCATGGACGAAAGCGTTGGCGGCAGGGGCTGTTCGGGAACCACACCTCGCCTGGGAAGGCCCCAGCTGCTGAAGATGCATTCAGTCTGATTCATTCACCGTAAGGAGGTGGTAACCCATGGGCAAGGTCGTCGGTATTGACCTCGGCACCACGAACAGCTGCGTCGCCGTGATGGAGGGCGGCAAGCCCACGGTGATCGCCAACGCTGAAGGGTTCCGCACAACCCCCTCGGTGGTGGCCTACACCAAAAACCAGGATCAGCTGGTGGGCCAGATCGCCAAGCGCCAGGCGGTGATGAACCCCGAAAACACCTTTTATTCGGTGAAGCGCTTCATCGGCCGTCGCGTTGATGAGGTGAACGAAGAGTCGAAAGAGGTGAGCTATGGCGTGGAGAAGGCCGGCGCCAATGTGAAGGTGAAGTGCCCGGTGCTGAACAAGCAGTTCGCCCCCGAGGAAGTGAGCGCCCAGGTGCTGCGCAAGCTGGCCGAAGATGCCGGCAAGTACCTCGGTGAAACGGTCACCCAGGCGGTGATCACCGTGCCCGCCTACTTCAACGACTCCCAGCGACAGGCCACCAAGGACGCCGGCAAGATCGCCGGCCTTGAGGTGCTGCGCATCATCAACGAGCCCACGGCGGCGGCTCTGGCCTACGGCCTCGACCGCAAGAGCAACGAGCGCATCCTGGTGTTCGACCTGGGCGGCGGCACCTTCGACGTGTCGGTGCTGGAGGTGGGCGATGGCGTGTTTGAGGTGCTCTCCACCTCCGGGGACACCCACCTGGGCGGCGACGACTTCGACAAGGTGATCGTGGATCACCTGGCCGACAGCTTCAAGGCCAACGAGGGCATTGACCTGCGCCAGGACAAGCAAGCCCTGCAGCGCCTCACCGAGGCTGCCGAGAAGGCCAAGATCGAGCTCTCCAGTGCCACCCAGAGCGAGATCAACCTGCCGTTCATCACGGCAACCCCTGAAGGTCCCAAGCACCTCGACCTCACCCTCACCCGGGCCAAGTTTGAAGAGCTGGCCTCCAAACTTATTGATCGATGCAGGGTGCCGGTGGAGCAGGCCCTCAAGGACGCCAAGCTCTCCTCCGGCGAGCTCGATGAGATCGTCATGGTGGGTGGCTCCACCCGCATCCCGGCAGTGCTGGAGCTGGTCAAGCGCGTCACCGGCAAGGACCCCAACCAGACCGTTAACCCCGACGAAGTGGTGGCCGTGGGCGCCGCCATTCAGGGCGGTGTGCTGGCCGGTGAGGTGAAGGACATCCTGCTGCTCGATGTCACCCCGCTCTCCCTCGGTGTGGAGACCCTGGGCGGTGTGATGACCAAGATGATCACCCGCAACACCACGATTCCCACCAAGAAAACGGAGACCTACTCCACGGCGGTGGACGGCCAGACCAACGTGGAGATCCACGTGCTTCAGGGCGAACGCGAAATGGCCAGCGACAACAAGTCGCTCGGCACCTTCCGCCTCGACGGCATTCCCCCTGCTCCCCGCGGCGTGCCGCAGATCGAAGTCACCTTCGACATCGACGCCAACGGCATCCTCAGCGTGACCGCCAAGGACAAGGGCAGCGGCAAGGAGCAGAGCATCTCCATCACCGGTGCTTCCACCCTCAGTGAAAACGAGGTGGAGAAGATGGTGAAGGACGCGGAAACCAACTCCGCGGTCGATAAGGAGAAGCGCGAGAAAATCGACCTCAAGAACCAGGCCGAAACCCTTGTCTACCAGGCTGAGAAGCAACTCGGCGAACTGGGCGACAAGGTGGGCGCTGAGGACAAAGCCAAGGTGGAGGCGTTGTCCGTCAAGCTCAAGGAGGCGATCGCCAAGGACGACTTCGACACCATGAAGTCGGAACTCGAAACCCTGCAGCAGGCCCTTTATGCCGCCGGTGCTGCCGTGTATCAGCAGGCTGCGGGTGCTGAAGCCGGCGGCGCTGCTCCCGGAGGCAACGGTGCGGGCGCCGAGGCGGGCAGCGGTTCCGCCAGCGACGACGTGATCGACGCCGAGTTCACTGAGAGCAAGTGACCCAGAGCCCTGGTTTCAGGCGCCCACGCCGGCCAGGGCCGCTTTCACCTTGGTGACCACCGGCGCGGGCAGGGGGATGTAGCCGAGGGCCGGAGCCTGCTGCTGGGCCGCGGCACTGAGGGCGTAGTTGAAGGTGCTCTGCAGGGCGGGCAGCTTGGCGCCGTTGCCGGTCTTGTAGAGCAGCACCCAGGTGAAGGTGACGATCGGGTAGCCGGCGCTGGGGTTGGGATCGCTGCCGGTGAGGTCAGCCCCCAGGTTGATCGTGGCCAGCGCCTCGCTGGCGCTGGCGGCATCAGGCAGGGCGTAGGCGCCCGAGCGGTTGGCGATCGCGGCCGCTTGGAGCACGCCCCGTACATAGGCTGCTTCCACGTAGCCGAGGCTGCCCTTGGTTTGCAGCAGGCTGGCGGCGACGCCCTCATTGCCCTTGGCGCCCACACCGGTGGGCCAGTTCACCGATTTGCCGACGCCGGGGCCCTGCTTCCAGCCGGGGCTGAAGGCGGCCAGGGAGTTGGTGAAGTTGTAGGTGGTGCCGGAGCCGTCGGAGCGCACCACCACCTGGATCGGCTGGTTGGCGCAGCCCAGCTGCTGGAAGTTTTTGATCTTGCCTTCAAAGATCTGCACCAGCTGGGTCTGGCTGAGCTTGAGGTTGCAGCCGGGCAGGTTGTAAGCCACGGCAATGGCGCCGGCGGTAAGGGGCAGTTGCACCACCCCGCGCTTGATGGCGGCGGCTTCGCTGGCCTCCAGGGGTTTGTCGCTGGCGGCGAAATCCACGGTGCCCGCTTGGAACTGGCGCACGCCAGCCCCTGAGCCCACCGACTGGTAATTGACGCGGATCTTTTCCTGGTTGGCCAGATCGGCAAACCAGCGCTGGTAGAGACCCGCCGGGAAACTGGCTCCGGCGGCCTGGAGCGTCGGGCCGTTGCCACCGCAGCTGCTCAGGCTGACCACAGCCGCCACGCCGAAGACGGCCCCGGTGAGCGCGGTGGGGCGAAAGCGGGCGACGGCCATGGAGAGAGCGATCGAAACGGGTTGGTGGCAGTGGCTGAGGCGCCACGCCGGCAGGTTAGGGCTCCAGTTGATCGGCCACCCACTCCGCCGTGGCCGGGGCCAGCAGCACGCCGTTGCGGTAGTGGCCACTGGCCAGCAGCAGGCCCGGTTCCAGCTGGGCGAGCAGTGGGGCGGGTTGGCCGATCGGATGGCTTCGGTGGCCTTGCCAGCGCCGGATGACCGCGGCCTGCTCGAGCCAGGCGGGGGCCGCGCCGCCCAACGCGCGCAGGTGGGCCAGGGCGGCTGGATCGGCCTGATCGCCGGGCTCCAGGGTTGCCCCCAGCCACAGCCGCCCGCTGCCAGGATCGCCGGTGTTGGTTTGTGGCACCAGGTTGACTCCTTGCCACACCACGGCTCCGGGCCAGGGCCCAGGCGTGTCCCAGCTGGTGGGGGCTGCCAGCTCCAGTTCCAGCGCCTGGCCCAGCACCGGCTCCTGGGGCTGGTTGTGGCCGAGGGATGCGAGTAGGCCCGCACTGGCCACCCCGGCACTCACCACCACCGCATCGGCCCGCAGGGTCTGGCCGCCGCTGGTGTGCACCGTCCAGCCGCCGGCATGCCGTTCCAGCTGCTCGGCGCGATCGCAGATCGGCTGCAGGCCCAACCGCAGCCCGTCTGCCAGCAGGGCAGCCATGGCTGCGGCCGGATCCAGTTGGCCGTCGGCGGGGGAATAGAGGCCGCCCACGGCCCCTGCCGGCAGGGCCGGTGCCAGGGCGTCGAGCTGGGTTTGGCCCCAGAGCTCCAAGGGCAGGCCCTGACGCTGGCGGCTGGCCACCAGGCGTTGCTGGCGCTCCAGATCGTCGGCGCCGCTGGCCAACAGCAGCAGCCCCGGTCGCCAGGCCAGTGGCCAGCCCTGGGCTCCCAGCTGCTGGCGCCAGTCGCCCCAGAGGCTCAGGCTGCGCTGGCGCAGGCGCCAGCCGCGGCCGCTACTGCGGTGAAACACCTGGGCCATCAGCACCCCCAGGGCCGCCCAGCTGCCGGAGTTGGGATCTGGGCTGCCGTTCAGGCCGGGATCGAGCAGCTGCACCTGGTGGCCGCGCTGCTGGAGCTGCCAGGCACAGGCCCGGCCCACCAGACCCGCACCCACAACCACAACGGATCGGGGCCGGGCTGATCGGGGTGGGTCCCCCGGTTGGATCAAACCTGCTTCAGGTCTTCCTGCACCTGGGCGGGCAGCACCTGGGCATACAGGCCGAAGCCGCTGGCCACCTTGATGTAGGCCTTGCGCAGCTTGTCGCCATCCTGGAGGCGGGCGGCCTCATCGAGCTGGGCCAGGGCGGTTTTGAGAGCTGCTGCGCGCTGTTCAGCTTCGGGGCGGTCGGCGGGAAGCAGACGCTGGTTGATGTAGCTCATCTCCCGGCCCACCTCCTGCATGGGGCCGTGGATCAGGTTGGCGGTGAACACCCAGTTGCGGTCATTCACCAGGGCGGCCAGCTCGGGCAGGCGGTTGCGAGCGGCCAGGAAGCCCTCGGCTTGCCGCTCGATCAGGGCCATGTCCTCCGGGCTGATGGTTGGGGGCTTTTTGCTCTGGCCGCCGTCGCAGGCGGTGAGGCCCAGGCAGAGCACGGCCGCCATGGCAAGCACCACCAAGCGGCGCAGCTGCTGGGCGAGCGCAGCGGTCGCCGTAGAGATCACCGCAGGGATCCGGGCAGAAGCCATCACCATCACCAACACCTGATTCGTGGCGCTGAGTGTATCGGTGCCCCCTGGCCCAAAGCCCCTCTCTGTAGCCCCTCGCAACCTGTTGGCGACACCTCGGGTGCTACGTCTGCAGTTGACGTCGCGCGCGGCCATGTCTGCACCCACCGCCATCCTTCAGGTGATCTGCCCAGATCGCCCCGCCCTCGTGAGCGAGCTCTCGGGCTGGGTGGCGGCCAATGGCGGCAACATCCGTCATGCCGACCACCACACCGATCTGGGCGCCGGCCTGTTTCTGAGCCGTATTGAGTGGGCGCTGGATGGCTTCGGCTTGCCTCGAGAGGCGATTGCGCCGGCGGTGGCGGCTCTGGCCGAGCGGCTGGGCGGCGAGGGCCAGGTGCACTTCTCCGATGAGCTGCCGCGGGTGGCGATCTTCGTGAGCAAGCAGGATCACTGCCTGGTGGACCTGCTCTGGCGCACCCGGGCCGGTGAGCTGCCGATGACCGTGCCACTTGTGGTGTCGAACCACCCCGACCTGCGCGCGGTGGCCGAGGGTTTCGGCGCCACCTACGTGCATCTGCCGGTGAGCGCTGGCAGCAAAGACGAGGTGGAGCAGGCCCAGCTTCAGCTGCTGGCCGAGCACCAGATCGAGCTGGTGGTGCTGGCCAAATACATGCAGGTGCTCAGCCCGGGGTTTCTGGCCCGCTTCCGCGGCGAGGGCATGCAGGGGCACCAGGTGATCAACATCCACCACTCCTTCCTGCCGGCCTTCAAGGGCGCCCAGCCGTATCACCGTGCCTGGGAGCGGGGTGTGAAGCTGATCGGTGCCACCGCCCACTACGTGACCGAAGAGCTCGACGGCGGCCCGATCATCGAGCAGGCCACGGTGCATGTGAGCCACCGCGACGATGTGGACGACCTGATCCGCAAGGGCCGCGATTGCGAGCGCCTGGCTCTCGCAAGGGCCCTGCGGTTGCACCTCTGCCGTCAGGTGATGGTCTATCGCGGGCGGACGGCGGTGTTTAATTGAGGTTGGGTCGGGCTTCAGCGCGATTCGCCCAGGGCTTCGCTGCGGTGTTTGGCCAGGGTGGCTGTCGGTAGGGGGCCTTCCAGGTGCACCCAGGGCAAGACGCGATCTTGATTCCAGGTGATGTGGATCACGTCGTCCCAGGGAGGTGGAGCTTCGGGTCCGGAGCGGCTGGTCTCCACCGCGGCCCGGTAGGCCTGCTTCCAGCCCCCCAGGCTTTCGTGACGGCCCCTGGCGGCGGCGATCACCGGGGCCAGGCGCCGGTCGCTGCGCGATAGCAGTGCCTGGATCACGCTCCAGCCGTAGCTTTCAGGGCGCAGCTCGATGCCCTTGGGCTTGAGCCGCTTGGCCAGCAGCTTCAGGCGCTTGTCGGCCTCGGGCCGCACCCCCTGCCACTGGAACGGCGTGTGGGCCTTGGGCACGAAGCTGCTCACGCCCAGGGAGAGCCGCAGCCCCGGCGTTGCTTTTTTCAGGGCCAGCAGCAGTTCGGCGGTGGCCACCACATCCGTGTCTTCCTCGGTGGGCAACCCCACCATTCCGTAGAGCTTCAAGCCGGTGAGGCCGCCTTCTTTGGCGTAGCGGGCGGCGGCGTAGATCTCTTCGGTGGCGAGCTTCTTGTTCACCACCTGGCGCATCCGTTCGCTGCCGCTCTCAATGGCGATCGTGAGCGACTTGCTGCCCCGCTTGGCCAGGATCCGTCCCAGCTCGGGCGTCACCGTGGCGGCCCGCACGGAGCTCACGCTGACGCGGGTGCCCTCGAAGCGATCCTGATCCAGCCAGGCCAGCAGGTCGCCAAATTGTGGATGCTGGGTGACGGAGGCCCCCAGCAGACCCAGCCGCTGGGTAGCGGCCAGGCCCTTCTCCACAGCCGGGATCAGGCCGTCGTCGAGGCTGGGGGTGCGGAAGGGAAGGGTGAGGTAGCTGGCCAGGCAGAAGCGGCAGAGCTCCGGGCAGCTGCGCACCACCTCCACCATGTGGATCGAGGGCCAGGCCGCCTCCGGGGTGATTACGGCCGAATGGCTGAGGGTGTTGCCGCGCCAGGTTTGCTTGGCCACCGTGGCTGGGATGCCCGGTTCGATCGGTTCTACGGCCAGCAGTTGGCCTTCGCTGGAGTAGCGAGGGGCGTAGAGGCTGGGCACGTACACGCCCGGCACTTGGGCCAGCTGCCGCAGCCGTTCGGCCCTCGGGGCGCCGCGGTGCTGTTGCAGCGCATCCACAAAGGCGGGCAGCAGCAGTTCGCCATCGCCCAGCAGCACCACATCGAAGAAGGGTGCCAGGGGCTCGGGGTTGGCCGTGAGCACGGGGCCACCGCCGAACACGATCGGGTCGCTGTCGCCCCGTTCGCTGGCCCAGATCGGAATGCGCTGCTGCTCTAGCAGATCCAGCAGCACCGGGCCGTCGAGCTCCCAGCTCAGTGACAGGCCAAAGAGATCACAGATCCGGTGCGGCGGGTCGCCCTGGTCGGTGAATAGGCGGCGCACATCCACGTCGGCGCGTTGCGCAAGGGTGGCCCACACCACTTGGTAGCCCAGGCTGGTGATGCCCACCGTGTAGGTGCTGGGAAAGGCCAGCACCGTCCGCAGCGCCCCGGCCTCAGGTTGGGCGGGCTCAAACAGCAGGGTTTCCTGGTTCAGGTGAGACGCCGGACGGGGACCTCCAGCGTCTCACCCAACAGTTCACACCTCCGTCAGCACCTTCGCCTCGTCCTCGGCGCTCACCACCCGGCCCTGGTCCTCGAAGCCTTCGATCTGGTCGAAGTTGAGGTAGCGGTAGAGCTCGGCGCCGTAAGGATCGATCTTCTCGGCCGCGATCGCCAGGTAGTCCTGCTTGGAGGGGATGCGGCCCAGCTGGGCGCACACCGCGGCCAGTTCGGCGCTGCCCAGGTACACCTGGGCACCATTGCCGAGTCGGTTGTTGAAGTTGCGGGTGCTGGTGGAGAACACGGTGGTGTTGTCGTCCACCCGGGCCTGGTTGCCCATGCACAGGGAGCAGCCCGGCATCTCCATGCGGGAGCCGGCAGCCTCGAAGATGGCGGTGTAGCCCTCTTTCTTCAGCATCTCCTCGTCCATGCGGGTGGGCGGGCACACCCAGAGGCGGGCGGCGTTCTCGCCCTGGCCCTTGAGCACGTTGGCGGCGGCGCGGTAGTGGCCGATGTTGGTCATGCAGGAGCCGATGAACACCTCATCGATGGGCGCCCCCGCCACCTCGCTCAGGGTTTTGACGTTGTCCGGATCGTTGGGGCAGGCCAGGATCGGCTCGGTGATCGCATCCAGATCGATCTCGATCACCGCCGCATACTCGGCATCGGCATCGGCCTCGAGCAGCACCGGATCAGCCAACCAGGCCTCCATCGCCTGGATGCGGCGGGCCAGGGTGCGGGAATCGCCGTAGCCGCGGGCGATCATGTTTTTCAGCAGCGCCACATTGCTGCGCAGGTATTCGCTCACCGTGTCCACCGAGAGCTTGATGGTGCTGCCGGCGCAGGAGCGCTCGGCGGTGGCGTCGGTGAGTTCAAAGGCCTGCTCGAGCTTGAGATCGGGCAACCCCTCGATCTCCATGATCCGGCCGTTGAACACGTTCTGCTTGCCCTCTTTGGCCACCGTGAGCAGCCCCTGCTGGATGGCCACATACGGAATGGCGTTCACCACATCGCGCAGGGTCACGCCCGGCTGCAGCTTCCCTGTGAATTTCACCAGCACCGATTCGGGCATGTCCAGCGGCATGGCGCCGATGGCGGCGGCGAAGGCCACCAGGCCGGAGCCGGCCGGGAAGCTGATGCCCAGGGGGAAGCGGGTGTGGCTGTCGCCGCCGGTGCCCACCGTGTCGGGCAGCAGCATGCGGTTGAGCCAGCTGTGGATGATGCCGTCGCCGGGGCGCAGGGCCACTCCGCCGCGCGAGGCCATGAAGTCGGGCAGTTCGGCGTGGGTCTTGAGGTCCACCGGCTTGGGATAGGCGGCGGTGTGGCAGAAGCTCTGCATCACCAGATCCGCGGAGAAGCCCAGGCAGGCCAGCTCCTTCATCTCATCGCGGGTCATCGGCCCGGTGGTGTCCTGGGAGCCCACGGTGGTCATCAGCGGCTCGCAGCTGGTGCCGGGGCGCACGCCCGCCAGGCCGCAGGCCTTGCCCACCATCTTCTGGGCCAGGGTGAAGCCCTTGCCGGTGTCAGTCGGGGCCACCGGCCGAATGAACAGATCGCTGGCGGCCAGCCCCAGCTGGGCGCGCACTTTGTCGGTGAGGGAGCGGCCGATCAGCAGGGGGATGCGGCCGCCGGCGCGCACCTCGTCGGTGATCGTGCTCGGCTTGAGCTCGAAGCGGGCCACGATCTCCCCGGCTCCCGGTTCCCCGGCGGCGCGCTCGATCGTGCCGGCGTAGGGGCGGATCGTGATCACATCGCCGCTGTTGAGGGCGCTCACGTCGCATTCGATCGGCAGGGCGCCGGAGTCTTCGGCGGTGTTGAAGAAGATCGGCGCGATCTTGCCGCCCAGCACCACGCCGCCGCCGCGCTTGTTGGGCACGTGGGGGATGTCGGTGCCGGTGTGCCACAGCACCGAGTTGATCGCGGATTTGCGGGAGCTCCCCGTGCCCACCACATCGCCCACATAGGCCACCGGGTGGCCCTTGGTTTTGAGCTCCTTGATCAGCTCGAGGCCGCCGGGCATGCGGGTTTCCAGCATCGCTGTGGCGTGCTGGGGGATGTCGGGGCGGGTGGTGGCGTGGGTGGCGGGGGAGAGGTCGTCGGTGTTGGTTTCGCCCTCCACCTTGAACACCGTCACGGTGATCTCAGCTGGCAGCTCGGGCTTGGCGGTGAACCACGCGGCGGCAGCCCAGCTGTCGATGACGCGCTTGGCGTAAACGTTGGTTTCCGCCAGCTCCAGTACATCGTGATACGCGTCGTAGACGAGCAGGGTGCGGCTCAGACCTGTGGCGGCCGCCTCGGCGATGGCGGCATCGGCGCTGGCTAGCAGTGCGATCAGGGCGCCCACGTTGTAGCCGCCGATCATCGTGGCCAGCAGGCGCACGGCCTCCACGGGGCTCACCAGGGGGCTGATGGTTTTGGCCTGGGCCACGGCGCTGAGCCAATCGGCTTTCACATAGGCCGCTTCATCCACGCCGGGGGGGATGCGCTCACTCAGCAGGTGCAGCAAGAAGGATTCCTCGCCGGCGGGCGGGGCCTGCAGCAGCTCGGTGAGGGCCGCGGTCTGCTCAGCGCTGAGCGGCAGGGCCGGAATGCCCAGGGCCTCGCGCTCGGCCGCGGCGGCGCGGTAGCTGGAGAGGAAGCTGGCTGCAGACATGCCCGATCGCGTCAATCTGATATCCATTGTTCTTGGCGGCCGGTCCAGCGTTTGGTCGCAATCGCTGCTGACTAGGGTGGAAACCCCTGCGCGGCGCCGTTTCCACGGCATCAGGCCCATGACCACCACCACCACCTCCGACCTGCATGTGGTGGAAACACGGCCGCTGGTACCCCCGGCGCTGTTGCATCGCGAATTGCCGATTACGGAGCGCTCGGCGGCCACCGTGCAGCAGGCCCGCCAGCGGATTCAGGCGATCCTGCATGGCCGTGATTCCCGGCTGTTGGTGATCGTCGGGCCCTGTTCGGTGCACGACGTGGCGGCGGCCAAGGAGTACGCCACGGCCATTGCTGCGGCCCAAGAGCGCTTCCAGGATGCGCTCGAGATCGTGATGCGGGTGTACTTCGAGAAGCCCCGCACCACCGTGGGCTGGAAGGGGTTGATCAACGACCCCCATCTCGATGGCAGCTACGACATCAACACGGGCCTGCGGCTAGCCCGCGGCCTGCTGCTGCACCTGGCGGAGATGGGTCTGCCGGCGGCTACCGAGTTGCTCGATCCGGTCGTGCCCCAGTACATCGCCGATCTGATCAGCTGGACCGCCATCGGCGCCCGCACCACCGAGAGCCAGACCCACAGGGAGATGGCCTCGGGTCTGTCAATGCCGATTGGTTTCAAGAACGGCACTGACGGCAGTGCCATCACCGCGGTCAATGCCATGGAGGCCGCGGCCCGGCCCCATCACTTTCTCGGCATCAATGGGGAGGGCCAAGCCGCGATCGTCACCACCACCGGCAATCCGGATGGCCACCTGGTGCTGCGGGGCGGCAAGCGGGGCACCAACTACCACCCTGAGGCCGTGGAGGAAGCCGCTGCGGAGCTGGCCAAGGCGGGCCTGCCCCCCCGGGTGATGGTGGATTGCAGCCACGGCAACTCCAACAAGGATTACCGCCGTCAGGGCGAGGTGGCGGTTCAGGTTGCGGAGCAACTGCGCGCGGGTTCCACCCACGTGATGGGGGTGATGCTCGAGAGCCATCTGGTGGCGGGCAACCAGAAGATCCCCACCGATCTTGCCCAGCTCACCTATGGCCAGAGCATCACCGATGCCTGCATCAATCTGGCCACCACCGGGTCGGTGCTCGACACGTTGGCCGAAGCGGTGCGGCAGTCCCAGGCGGCCCGCCCCCTGGTGCTCAGCTGAGCCGTGCCCACAACCAGCCAGCCGCCAAGGGCACGGTGAAGTTGTCGAGGCCCAGCACGGCCGCCTGCTCAAGCAGCACCGCCACGGCGGCGATGGCCAGCAAGGCGCCCAGCGCCGGTTGGGGCAGCCCTGCCGCCTGGGCCAGTTGGCGCACCACCAGCAGCATCGCCAGGCTGCCCAGGGCCATGGCCGTGGTGCCCACCACCGATTTGCGCTGACCCCAGATGTGCCAGCTCGGGGAGGCCACCAGCGGCCCTACCAATCCGGCCAGGCCGTCCCCCACGGCCATCACCAGAACGCCCGCTGCGACTGCAGCCGGTTGCTGCGGCCAGAACAGCAGCAACAGCAGGGTGATCGAGGCCCCGTAGGCGATGGTGCCGTAGCTGGCGCGGCCGACATCTTCAATGGCAGGCAGCAGCCGGAAGCGGTGGTTGAGTGCGGCCAGCAGGGTGATCACGCCTGCCGCCGGCACCGCGATCAGGCGGTCGATGCCCAGGGCCCAGGCGATCGGCACCACGGCTCCGGTGCCGATGTGCACCAGCTTGCGGCTCCATTCCCGCTGGCCGTTCCAGCGGCGGCGCACCTGCAGCGCGGCCATCACCAGCAGGGTCAGCCAGCTGGTGATGGCCGCAACACCCAGCAGCTGCTGCGGCCATCCGCCCACCATCGGCTCAGGCGGCCTGCTGAACGTTGCTCATCAGCCGCAATTTCATGATCGCTTTGGCTTCCAGTTGTCGCACCCGCTCCCGTGACACGTTGATCAGTCGGCCGATCTCCGCCAGGGTGAGGGGCTCCGATCCCTCCAGCCCAAACCGCAGCTTGAGGATTTTCTGCTCTCGGTCATTCAGCTGCGAGAGCCAGGCGCCCAGGTGCTCCTTCTGAATGTGCCGGTCCATCGAGTCCATGTGCTCGTTGCTGGCCGGATCGGCGATCAGTTCGCCCAGGGTGCTGCGATCTTCATCGCCGCGGGCGTGGGCATCCAGGGAGGCGCAGGGGGCGCTCTGGGCCATCAGCTCCTCGAGGTCCTGGGGAGCCATGTCCATGGCATGGGACAGCTCCAGTCGGTTGGGCTGACGCCCGAGCCGGTGGGAGAGCTCCCGGCTGATGCGCCGCATCTTCGAGAGCTTTTCGCTGATGTGAATCGGCAGGCGGATTGTGCGGGCACTGTTGTCGATGGCCCGGGTCATCCCCTGGCGGATCCACCAGTAGGCGTAGGTCGAAAACTTGTAGCCCATGGCCGGATCGAACTTGTCGACGGCGCGCTCTAGGCCGATCGCCCCTTCCTGCACCAGATCGAGCAGTTCCAACCCCTGGTTTTGATACTTCTTGGCAACGCTTACCACCAGGCGCAGGTTGGCCGCCATCATGCGGTCGCGGGCCCGCTGGGCCATCCGCAGCTGGCGCTTGTGTTTGGGCGTGATCTCTTCGGAGGGCAATTCTTGCAGCCGTTTACCGGCCTGCACATGGTGGGCCAGCTCGATTTCTTCCGCGGCCGTGAGCAGGGGCACACGGCCAATGGTGCTCAGATACCAACCAATCGAATCGGCACTGAGACGTCCGCCGGCCCGGGGACCGGTTGCGCGCACCTTTGCCAGTTTCGTTGCTGAAAGCTCCGAACCGTTGTTGTCAACAACGGCTGAAGCGGATTGCAAAGGCGTCCCCACACCCAAGCCTCCGTATTGGATTTGGCCGGAATGTAGCACTGCAACGCATGCTGCAACGGTTTGATTTGGAAGAATTCCTGTATGGTTTGCTGCCGATTAGCACGGATGCCTGTGCTTTTGCAGCATCAGTTGGCGGCTGCCAAGCCGCCTCGCCAGCGACGCACCATTTGCTGTTGAGCGAGGTTTGGATCACCAGCATGCTGACGCTGACTGAAATGTCCCTGGCTGTCCATGTGCCAGGCACCCGTGTCCTGAAGGTAGAGCTCGAGCACCTGTTCAAGCTGATGCCGCAGCCGTGGATCTTCGATGGGAGCAACGGCTTCCACCCGCCGGTCCAGGTTGCGAGACATCCAGTCGGCGCTACCGATGAACATTTCAGGTTCGCCGCCATTGGCAAACCAGAACAGGCGTGAGTGTTCGAGGAAGCGGCCGATCACACTCACCACGCTGATGTTGTCGCTGATCCCTTCCAGGTTGGGCCGCACGCTGCACATGCCCCGCACCACCAGTTCGATCGTCACCCCCGCTTGGGAGGCTTCGTAGAGCAGGGCGATGATCGCCGGATCGACCAGGGCATTCATCTTGGCCCGGATGTGGCCGCCGCGGCCTGCCTGGGCGTGCTCGATCTCGCGGCGGATCAGGCCCTCCATGCGGTTGCGCAGGGTGACCGGCGCCACCAACAGCCGGCGGAAACTCTGCTGTTTGGAGAAGCCGGTGAGGTAGTTGAACAGCTCAACCAGATCGGCGCCGAATTCCGGCCTTGCGGTGAGCAGACCGATGTCGGTGTAGAGGCTGGAGGTTTTGGAGTTGTAGTTGCCGGTGCCGATGTGCACGTAGCTGTTGAGACGCTCCTTTTCCTTGCGCACCACCAGCAGGATTTTGGTGTGGGTTTTCAGGCCCAGCACGCCATACACCACGTGCACGCCTGAAGCCTCCAGCTGCTTGGCCCACTGGATGTTGTTGTCTTCGTCGAAGCGGGCCTTCAGTTCCACCAGGGCCATCACCTGCTTGCCGTTTTCGGCGGCCCGGATCAGGGCCCCCACCACAGGCGAATCCTTGGAAGTGCGGTAGAGGGTCATCTTGATGGCCAACACCGAGGGGTCGTCGGCGGCCTGGTTGAGGAATTCCTCCACGGAGGTGGAAAACAGGTCGTAGGGGTGATGCAGCAGCACATCGCCGCGGCGGATCACCGAAAAGATGCTTTCAAACTCCTCGGCCTTGATCGAGCCGTCTTCGAGTTGGCCCTTCTGGGTGCGCGCCAGGGCTGGCGTGGTGCGGCCCTTGTGGGGTTTTTCCTTGAGCTGGGGCAAGGGGATGGCCAACAGGCTCATCAAGTCGTCGAGGCCCAGGGGGCCGTTGATCCGGTAGACGTCTTCGGCTTCCACGGCGGTGCCCTCCATCAGCAGCTGCACCACCGCTTCGGGCATCTCATCGGCCACCTCCAGGCGCACCACTTCGCCGCCGCGGCGGCGTTTGCGCAGGCCCTCCTCCAGGGCCTCCATCAGGTCGTCGGCCTCGAGGTCGCGCAGTTCGAGGTCGGCATCGCGGGTGACACGGAAGAAGAAGTGCCCCTCCACGTGCATGCCCGGAAACAGCAGGCCCAGGTTGAAGGCCACCACCTGCTCGAGCGGTACGGCCGTGTACACGGGCTCGGGTTGTTTGCCGCTGAGGTTGGGCGGGATCTGGACGATGCGGGGCAGGTTTTTCTGCGGCACCTTGACCCGGGCGAATTCCTGTTGGCCAGAGTCGGGGTCGCGCACCAGGGCGGCCACGTTGAGGCTCAGGTTGCTGATGAACGGGAAGGGGTGGGAGGGATCCACCGCCAGGGGGGTCAGGACTGGAAAGATGGCGTTCTGGAAATAGCTGTCCAGCCACTCACGTTGATCGCCGTTGAGGTTGGCGTAGTCGATCAGGTGAACGCCGTAGTCGGCGAGATGGGTTTTGAGTGAGTGGCGGTAGTGCTTCTGCTGCATCTCCAGCAGCGGCCGCAGCTTGGCGCGAATCGCCTGGAGCTGTTGCTGGGCGGTGAGGCCGTCGTCGCTTAGGGTGCTGACGCCCGCTTCAATTTGCGACTTCAGCGAAGCCACCCGCACCATGAAGAATTCATCGAGGTTGTTGCTGAAGATGGCGCTGAATTTCGCCTGCTCCAGCAGCGGGGTGTGCTCGTCGAGGGCCTGGGCCAACACCCGGGAGTTGAACTCCAGCCAGCTGAGCTCGCGGTTGATGTAGAGCTCCGGAGCGACCTGCGCGTCAGCCTTTGATTCCGCCATGCCAACCCGCCCCTGATGAGGCGCAACGTAGCAATTTCAACCGTCTGAGCTGTGTATTCCAGCTTCCATCCCCACTGCCGACCGGCCCGGTAGGCCGCCGGCCACCAGCAGGGCCACGCCCACCAGCAGGATGATGCCCAGCCAGAAGGGGCTCTGCCGCCCTGTGGTTTCGTAGGCCAAGCCCGCCAGTGGTGGGCCGAGGAAGCTGCCCAGGCTCTGCAGCCCCTGCAGGCTGCCCAAGGCGGCACCCTGGCCCTCGCTGTCGAGCCGCCGGGACACCAAGCTGCGCAGGCAGGGGGTGACCAGGCCGGTGCCCAGCGCCAGGACCGCCACGGCGCTGAACACCACCTGCTGGGCATTGGCGCGGGTGGCCATCGGGATCAGCAGGCAGCCGGCGATGACAAAGCCCAGGCCAGCCAAGGTGAGCCGCCATTCGCCGAAGCGTTTCACCAGCGGTCCGATCAGCCCGCCCTGCACCACCGTCGCCACCACGCCCACCACGAGGAAGGCTGCCGCCGCCAGGCCGGGCCCCCAGTTGAAGGCCTGCTTGAAATACAGCACCAGCACGGCCGTGAAGCCGTTGAAGGCCAGAAAGAAGAGGAAAAAGGCCGCGCACAGGCGCCGCACCTGGGGGTTGGTGAACACCCGCTGTAGCGCGGTGAACGGGTTGAGATCCCGTTTGCGCGGCATCGCTCGGCGGGCTTCCAGCGGGTGGGTTTCCGGCAGCACGGTGAGCACCAGCACCAGGTTGAGCATGGCGATGGCCACCGCCACCAGCAGCGGCAGGGTGACGTTCAGGCGGCTGAGCAGGCCACCGAGGGCCGGGCCGAGGATGAAGCCCAGGCCGAAGGCCACGCCGATCAGGCCGAAGGCCTTGGCTCGCTTTTCCGGCGGCGAGATGTCGGCCAGCACGGCGCTCGCGGTTGCGGCGGTGCCGCCGCTCACCCCGTCGATCAGCCGGGCCCCGAACAGCAGCGCCAGGGGCAGCCCGGCAGCCTGGGCCGCGGGCCACAGGGTGGCCCAGGGCAGGCTGATGGTGAGGGCAAACAGGGCCAGGCCCAGCACCGAGCCCGCCACGCAGACACTGATCACCGGTTTGCGGCCGAAGCGGTCGCTGAGGGCGCCGATCAGGGGCGTGAAGGCGAACTGGGCGATGGCATAACTGCCCGCCAGCAGACCCAGCACGCGGCCGTCATTGGTGAAGCCCGCCAGCAGAAACGGCAGCAGCGGGAACACGATCGACTCCCCCAGCCGGTCATTGAGCAGCGTCAGAAAGGCGCAGAAGAAGGTGGAGGGGCGGGAGAGCGACAAGAGGGGAGCGACCGGGTGCGTGTGGGGCTGGTGTGCGGGATGGAGCGGTGCCGGCGGCGGGGGCTGGTGCTCAGGGGGCCTTGATCTGCGGGCAGGGGTTGGGGCCAAACATGCCGCTCAGTTTCTGGCTGCCCATCGCATAGATCTGCTGGGCCTGGGCTGGGTTGCCCTGGGCGCCCTGCAGCTTGCTTGCAAACTCCTGGCAGGCTTGAGCCTGCTGGGGATTCGTGGGCTGGATGGTGGTCGCAGCCGCGGGGGTGGCCGGTGCTGGAGTGGGCGCTGCCGCCGGGGCAGTAGCTGTGGGGGCGGGGATGTCGCCGCAGGGGTTTTCGCCGAAGGTTTCCACCAGCTTCAGCACCCCCTGCTGATACACCAGTTGGGCCTGCTGGGCATTGCCGGAGGCGGCCTGGAGCTTGCCGGCGAACTCCTGGCAGGCCTTGCGTTCCTGGGCCCGGCGCAGCAGCGGGCCTGCCTGGGTTTCCGGTGCGGCGAGCAGACCTAGACCGGCGGCCAGCAGCAGCGACAGGGCTGCGGTGGCTGGGCGGGCGGTCATGGCGTGGGCTCAGGGACCCTCACGTTATTGGGCGAGCCACTGCTGCAGCTGTCATCTGCGGTTCATGCTTGGGTGTCGGTTGCAAGGCGGCCATGGCTGCATCGGAGTTGACTCCCCTCCAGCTCAGCCACCTCAACAGCCGCGGTGAGGCGCACATGGTGGATGTGGCGGCCAAGCCGGCCACGCTGCGCCAGGCCGTTGCCGAAGGTTTTCTCGCCCTGGCTCCGGAGGCCCTGGCGCTGGTGCGCGAGGGGCGGGCCGGCAAGGGCGACGTGTTGGCGGTGGCGCGGGTGGCGGCGATCCAAGCGGCCAAGCGCACCGCCGAATTGATCCCGCTTTGCCACCCGCTGCCGCTCAGTTGCCTGGAGGTGGTGATCGCCGAGGCGCCGTTGCCGGATGGTTCGGCTGTGGGCCTGCGCTGTGAGGCCACGGCGGGCACCACCGGCCCCACCGGTGTGGAGATGGAAGCCCTCACCGCCGTGCAGGTGGGCCTGCTCACCCTCTACGACATGCTCAAAAGCGCCGACCGGGCGATGACGATCGGGCCGGTGCGGCTGCTGCGCAAATCTGGTGGGCGTGGGGGGGATTGGGTGCGCCGTGGTGGGGGTCAGGACGATGGCTGATGGGCCTGCTACGGAGCCCTACGGCCGCGAGGGCTTGCCGCTGGATGAGGCCCGCGCCTTGATCCTCAAGCAGCTCCAGCCCCTCGCCGCGACCGAATCCCTCGCCCTCAGCCACGCCCTGGGCCGCACCACGGCGGCGGCGGTGATCGCCCCTGCTGCAGTGCCGGGGTTTCGCGCTTCGATCATGGATGGCTACGCCATTGCTGGATCGGATCCGCCACCGGTTGGGTGCTCCTGGCGGCTGGTGGGGGCCTCCGCGGCTGGGGCGCCCTATGGGCCGGTGCTGCGGACGGGAGAAGCGGTGCGCATCCTCACTGGTGCGGTGGTGCCCGAGGGCAGTGATCGGGTGCTGCCCCAGGAGTTGGTGGCGGTGGATGGCGATCGGCTGGACTTGCTGAAGCCCGGCGGCCCCAACCCCTGGATTCGCCAGCCCACCGAGGAGGCGGCTGCGGGCCAGGAGCTGGTGCCAGCAGGCCAGCGGCTTGGTGTTGCCGATCTCGGCCGCCTGGCCAGTTGCGGCGTGCAGCAGCTGCAGGTGACGCGCCGGCCGCGGATCGGCTTGCTGATCAGTGGCGATGAGCTGCTGCCGCCGGGGCTGGCGCGGGGGCCGGGGCAGATCTGGGAGAGCAATTCGGTGCTGCTCAGTGCTCTGCTCCAGCGGCTCGGTTACGCCGTTGCCGATCAGCGGGTGGTGGTCGACCAGCCGGAGCCGTTGCGGCTGGCATTTCAGGAGTTGGCGGCGGGCTGTGATGTGGTGGTGAGCACCGGCGGCGTGTCGGCTGGCGACAGCGACTGGATCCGTCCCCTGGTGGCGGAGCTGGGGCAGGTGAGTTTTTGGAAGTTGTTCCTCAAGCCCGGCCGGCCCTTCGCCTGGGGCCAGGTGGCGGGGGTGCCATTTTTCGGTTTGCCGGGCAATCCGGTGGCGGTGGCGATCACGGCGCTGCAGCTGCTGTGGCCGGCCTTGCAACGGCTGGAGGGAGCGGAGGTCCAACGGCTGCCGCGCCTGAAGGTGCGCTTGGAGGCGGCGCTGCGGCGCGGGGCTGGCCGGCCGGAGCTGGCTCGGGCCCGGCTGGTGGTGGCCGCCGACGGGGGCTTGTGGGCCCGGGTGGAAGGGTCGCAGGCCTCCTCACGCATCGGCTCGCTGCAGGGGGCCGATCTGCTGCTGGAGATCCCGGCGGAGCTGGGCGCCCTGGAGGCCGGCACGGAGCTGTGGGCGCAGTTGTTGCGGTTGCCGGTGCTGTGAAGCGTGCGGTTGTTCGTATGCTTTGAAAGCCGCTCAACCGTGCGATGGAAATCCTCTCGGCCAATGCGTTGAAGACTGCGGGGGTGGGGGCGATCACGCGAGCGCTGGAGCACGAGCGCGAAGCAGGCGTCTCGGTGCGTGGCCGCTTGCGTTATGTGGTGATGGAGGCCGAGGAGTTTCAGCGCTTGCGGGATCTGGAGCTGGAACTGGCCCTCTTGGAGACGCGGAACGACGTGGCGGCCGGACGTTGCATCGCAGAATCCGTAGAGGCCCACCTGCAGCGGCTGGATGCCCTGGCGGCTGAGCTGCCTTGAGTTGGACGCTCCTGTTCACCGAGCGGTACAACCGCAGAGCCGCGCGTTTCCTGCGTCGCCATCCTGAGTTGCGGGATGCGTACCGCAAGACGCTGTTGCTGTTGGAGGTCAATCCAGGTCACCCGTCCTTGCGCCTGCATGCCCTGAAGGGACGCTTGAGCGGGCTGCATTCCGTGTCGATCAACATCAGCTACAGGATCACGTTGGAGTTGTTGATCGAAGGCCAGCGTCTGATTCCGATTGACATCGGCAGCCATGACACGGTGTATCGGGGCTGAAGGGCAGGCTCACAGCGGCGTGTTGCTCGTGAGCCACTCGCCTGTGCCATCGCGGCGCCACTCCCGTTTCCAGAACGGTGCGTCGTGCTTGAGCGCCTCCAGCAGCTCCTGGCAGCAGCGCTGGGCGGGGCCGCGGCGGTCGGCGCCGATGGCCACCAGCACGATCGCTTCACCCGGCAGCACCCGGCCGATGCGGTGCTGCACCAGGCAGCTGCCCACCCCATGGCGCGCGCAGCAGCCTGTGGCCAGCTGCTGCAGCTGGCGCTCGGTCATGCCCGGATAGTGCTCCAATTCCAGGGCCAGCAGGGGCGTTCCATCGGCGGCCGCGGCCCGCACTCGACCGATGAACACGCTCTCGGCAGCGCTGGCGTTGGTGCTGGGGCCGCTGGCGGCGAGCTGGCGCTGCCACTGCTCCAGGCAGGCGAGCGGCTCGAAGGCCTCCAAGTGGAGATCGATCTTGAGCTGCAGGCCCTCAGCGTCAGCCACCGCTGATCGGAGGTAGGAAAGCCAGCTCATCGCCGGGGAGTAGGGGGGTGTCGGCCGCGGCGAACTGCTGGTTGATGGCGACGCGCACGCTGTTCAGCTCTCCCGGCAATTGCAGCGTCTGCCAGAGCTGGCGCGGGGTGAGGGTCGCCTCCACCAAGGCGTCTGCGGTCCACTGCCGCTCGGCCCAGCCCGCCTGCTCTTGCAGCCCTGCGAACAGGCGGATGCGGATTCCTGCGGCCGATGGCTCACCCATGGCCGCAACGCTAACTAGCGCTCCCGCGCGCCACTGTCACGATGGCTCTCGCGTTGTTCGATCCGCTTTGAGCCTCGCCATCGCCCTGCTCACGGTGTCTGACACCCGCACCCTGGCGGACGACCGCTCCGGTGATGCCCTGCTGGCGCGGCTTCAGGCGGCCGGCCACCGGCTGGTGGAGCGGGCACTGGTGCCCGACAACCGTTATCGCATTCGCGCCGAACTCAGCCGCTGGATCGCCGATGAGGCGGTGCAGGTGGTGATCAGCAGCGGCGGCACCGGCCTCACCGGCCGCGACGGCACGCCGGAGGCGGTGGTTCCCCTGCTGGACAAGACGATTGAGGGCTTTGGCGAGCTGTTCCGGGTGCTGTCGTTCGAGACGATCGGCACCAGCACCTTGCAGAGCCGCTGTTTGGCGGGGGTGGCCAACGGCACGGTGATCTTCGTGCTGCCGGGCTCCCTGGACGCGGTGGAAACCGCCTGGGACCGCTTGATCTGCGCCCAGCTCGATGCCGCTACCCGCCCCTGCAACCTGGTGCAGCTGTTGCCGCGGCTGGGGGAATCGCCGGATCAGCCGGCGGGCCAGGGCTGATCTCTCTAGCGTGCCACTGAAACCGGCATCCGTGGCCATGGCGCCTGAGGAGTCTGGATCGCCAGCCACTGGTTTGCCGACGGGGTCGGATCTGCCATCGGCTTTGGAGGATGGCAGCAGCGGCGGCGGCTGGCCGTTGATCGATGGTTGGGCCCGCGCCACCTTCTCGCCCACGGGTCTGCGCCTCTGGCAAACCCTCAGCCATCAGAGCGCCTGCCTGTCGTGCGCCTGGGGCACCGGCGGCCAGAACGGCGGCTTTCGCGATGAACTGGGCGAGCCGCTGCAGCGCTGTTTCAAGAGTGTGGAGGCGATCCAGGCAGAACTGCAGCCAGCGGTGCCCGCTGAGGTGTTTGCCGGTCGCAGCCTGGCCGAGCTGCAGCAGCTCAGCTCCGCCGAATGCGATCGCCTGGGGCGCCTCGATCGGCCCCTGATCCATCGCGCCGGCAGCACGCACTACGAGCCGATCAGCTGGGAGGAGGTGCACGCGCTGGTGGCCGAGGCCTTCCACGCGCCGGCGCCGGCGCGGGTGGCTTCCTACAGCTCCGGCCGCTCCTCCAACGAGGCCGCCTACCTGCTGCAGCTGCTGCTGCGGGCCCGCGGCTGCAACAACCTGGCCGACTGCTCCGACCTCTGCCACGCCCCCTCCACCATCGGCCTCACCAGGGTGTTCGGCAGCGGCACCTCGATGGTGAACCTGGAGAGCCTCCAGCACGCTGATGGCGTGGTGCTGGTGGGCTCCAACGCGCCGGCGAACCATCCGCGCCTGATGAACGAGCTGATCCGCCTGCGCGAGCGCGGCGGCACGGTGATCGTGATCAATCCGGTGCTGGAGGCCGGGCTGCTCAAGTTCGGCTCGCCCGCCTTCCCGATCCGCTCGATGCTCGGCGGTGGTAGTGAGATCGCCTCGCTGTTTCTGCAGCCGATCCCCGGTTCCGACACGGCGGTGTTTCTGGGGATCCAGAAGGCGCTGCTTGAGCGCGGCGCCATCGATCTTGCGTTTGTGAAGGCCCACGCTGACGACTGGCAGCCGTTGCTTGAGCAGATCGAATCCACCAGCTGGGAGGCGATCAGTGCCTGCTGCGGCCTCAGCCGCGAGGAGCTCGAGCACACCGCCGCCCGGCTGGCTGCGTGCAAGGCGGTGGTGTTCGCCTGGGCGATGGGCATCACCCACCACGCCAATGGCACCGCCAACGTGCAGGCGATCGCCAACACCGCCCTGCTCACGGGCAACGTGGGCCGCCCCGGGGCGGGCACGATGCCGATCCGCGGCCATTCCAACGTGCAGGGCTTCGGCTCGATGGGGGTGTCGGTGCACCTGCGTGAGCCGATGCGGCTGGCACTTGAGCAGCTGCTCGGCCGGCCGCTCAGCCGCACCCCCGGCTACGACACCCGCGCCCTGATCGAGGCGGCCGAGAGGGGTGAAGTGGACACCCTGTTGTGCCTGGGCGGCAATCTGTTCGGCGCCAATCCCGATAGCGCCCAGGCCCAGCGCGCCCTCGGCCGCATCGACACGATCGCCTACCTGGCTACAAAGCCCAAAACCGGCCATTTCCATGGCCTCGGCGCCCGCCAGACCTTGCTGCTGCCGGTGTTCAACCGCTTCGAGACGCCCCATCGCACCACGGTGGAATCGGGCAACAACTGGGTGCGGCTCAATGAGCCCGGCCGCACCCACCTGCGCGGTGGGGACCTGATCAGCGAGGTGGCTTTCCTGGCCGAGCTGGCCCACCGCCTGCACGGCAGCGAGCCGATCGACTGGCGGTGCCTGCAGGATCCCGTGTATGTGCGCGAGTTGATCGCCCGCACCGTGCCCGGCTATGGGGCGATCGCCGACATCGATGCCAGCAAGCGGGAGTTTGAGGTGGCGGGTCGGGTGTTCCAGGAGCCGCGCTTCCCCACCGCCACGGGTCGCGCCCAACTCGCCGCCACGCCCCTGCCGGATCTCACCTTGCCCAGTCCGGAGCATTTCGGCGGCCTGGCCCCCTGTGAGCGGGGCCTGGTGCTCAGCTTGATCACCGCCCGTAGCTACGGCCAGCACAACACCGTGGTGTACAAACCGGGCGACAGCTATCGGGGCATGACCCACCGTGAGACGATTCTGGTCAACCCGGAGGATCTGGTTGCCTGTGGTCTGCGGGCCCACCAATGGGTGACCGTGCAGGGCGAAGCAGGCCAGCTGGAAGGGATTGAGCTGATCCCCGGCTCGGTGCGCCGCGGAGCGGCTTTGATGTTTTATCCGGAGGCCAACGTGCTGATGCGGGCCGTGAGCGATCCCGAAAGCGGCACCCCGGCCTTCAAGCGGGTACCGGTGCTGGTGCGTGGAGCATGACGCGAATCGTGATGCTGCAGACCTGGCTGGAGGAGCAGCGGCGTCGCGGGCGGGACTACCAGCCGCGCTTTCGGGGCCGCCATCTGTCGGTCACCTGGTTGGGGGCGCTGCTGGCGCTCTCCCTGCTGGGCCTGCTCAGTGCCTGGAGCGGCATGGTGCTGCTGGCGGCGCCGCTGGGGGCGTCGTCGGTGCTGCTGTTTGGCTATCCCGCCAGCCCCCTGGCCCAGCCGCGCAACATCGTGCTCGGCAACCTGGTGGGAGCGTTGGTGAGCGTGGTGGCGGTGGCCTGGCTCGGCCAGGGGCCGCTAGTGATCGCCCTGGCGGTGGCGCTCACGGTGCTGCTGGGTCAGCAGCTGCGCTGCTTGCATCCGCCTGCTGGGGGCCTCGCCTTTCTGGGCGTGGCCCTGGGGGCCAGCCCGCCGTTTGTGTTCACACCCGTGCTGAGCGGTTCACTGCTGTTGGTGCTGATCGCCGCGGTCTTCAGCCGTTGGGTCAAAGGTGCTCTGCCCTACCCGCACCACTGGCTGTAACGCTCTGGGTGCGTGGAGGCCGTTTGATCTCAACCACCATTGATCTCAACCACCATTGATCTCAACCACCCAGGTAGGCCATCTCCGCATGGGCGGGCGCTCCCACTGGGTCCGGGGGGGTGCCGCGGGCCCAGACCTCCTGCCGTTCCTCGCTCCAGCGGTCGGACCGGCGGCTCCAGAGGCCGGCGATCACGTCGCGCAGCGCCTCTGAGGAGCTGGTGGGCTGCAGCCAGGGGCGCAGGTCGAGGCCGCTGCCGGGGGCGGCGAACAGGCAGGTGTAGGCGATGCCGTCGGCGGTGACGCGCAGGCGGTTGCAGTCGCCGCAGAAGGGGGCGCTCACCGACGCCACCACGGCGAGGACGCCGCCGCCTTCTGGCTCGCGATCCTTGTAGCGCCAGCGGCTGGCGGTGGCGTGGGCCGCGCGCCCCTGGGGCTCCAGCGGCCAGCGCGCGCTGATCCGCTCCACCATCTCGGCGGCGCTCAGCACCGCCTCGGGCCGCCAGCCGTTGCGGTTGCCCACGTCCATGAATTCGATCAGGCGCAGCTCCAGGCCCCGCTCGCGGGCCAGGGCCGCCAGGGGCAGCAGCTGGTCGTCATTGGCACCGCGCTGGATTACGGCGTTGAGTTTGAGCGCTCCGCGGCCCGGATCAAAGCCGGCGGCGCAGGCGTGCTCGATCGCTGCCAGCACCTTCGCCAGCAGGGCTTTGCCGTTGCTGACTCCGGCCATGCGGGCCACTGCCGCGCCCGTAGTGCCATCGAGGCTGAGGGTGATGCGATCGAGGCCGGCGGCACGCAGGCTTAGGGCCCGCTCGGCGCTGAGCAGGGCGCCATTGCTGGTGAGGGCGATCTCGCGCAGGCCCGGGCTTCCCGGGGCCCGGGCGCGCAGCGCTTGCACCGCGGCGATCAGTTCCTCCAGGCCGCCGTGCAGCAAGGGCTCGCCGCCGGTGAGCCGCAGGCTGTGCGCCCCCAGGGTCACCGCCGCCTCGATCACCGCCAGGCGCTGCGCCAGCGTCAGCAGGCCAGGCGGTTCCACCCCATCGGGCAGGCAGTAGGGGCAGGCCAGGTTGCAGCGGGCCGTGAGCGACAGCCGCAGCACCCCGAGGGGTCGGTTGAGCTGGTCGGTGGCGCTAGCCATGGCAGCCACGCTATGGCTGCAGTCCTGATGTTGGCGGTAGCGTTTCGGCATGGTTGTTTCCGCTGCCACGCCGTTCCGCCCACCGGCCATTCCCTGGCGCAAGCCCCAGGAGTTGAAGGTGTCGCCGGACTTGGGCACAGGATTGGATCCCCAGAGGTGTGGCGAGGCCTTAGCGCGTCTGTGCGTTGAGCCCGATGTGCAAGCGGTGATCGCCTTTGGCTCGCGGGCGCGTGGGGAAGCCCGAGTTGATTCGGATCTGGATCTGGCGGTGATCGTGCGCCAGCCCCAGCTCACTCCCGCTGAAAAAATTGCGTATTGGCAGCGCTTCGATCGGGCGCTGGGTCGGCTGGGAGTGGGAGTCGACCTGGTGGTGGCGGGCGTTGCCGATGCCGAACGACTGAGCGGCTCCCGCTGGCACGTGTTCGGCGATGTGGCCCGTGAGGGCCGGGTGCTCTATGTCGCCGGCTGAAGACGCTGCTGGAGGCGGAGTTGGATCGATGTCAGCGGGTGGTTGAGGCGCTGGGCGAATCGATCGGCTGATCGGCCTGCGGCCGGTTCACGTTGCGGATGGCAAGAGGATCCAGCGGCACCGCCTGGCAAGGCTGCGAGGCCAGCCAGCTCTGCAGCCGCCGCTCGCCGCGCTCCACCGCCGCGGCCAGGTGAGCCCGGATTGGGGCGCTGCTCGGGTAGAGGCCCAGCAGCGGTTGCAGGCGCTCGCCGTCATGGGCCAGGTGGAGTCGGGTGGGATCTGCCTCGCCAGTCGCCGCCGCCAGCAGAGTGTGCAGGGCCGCGAGGCTGAGATCCGGCATGTCCACCGGGCAGAGCAGCAGGCGCTCGTCGGGGTGGCGCTGCATCAACCGGTGCAGGGCCAGCAGGGGGCCTTCCCAGGGGGGCGGTTCAGCGAGGGCGGTGATCGGAGGCGGGGCCAGCTCCAGGTGCGCCGGATGGCGGCTCAGCAGGGTGATCGGCGCCTCCAGCTGGGCCAGCAGGCGCAAGGTGCGCTCAAGCCACGTGCCGCCTTCAGGGTGGGGCAGCAGCGCCTTGTCGCGGCCCATGCGCCGGCTCTCGCCGCCGCTCAGCAGGCAGGTGCGCAAGGGCCCCTGTAACAACGGCTGCCAGGCAGGTCGCCGTTCCCCCATAGGGTCCCGCCGCTCCTTCGATCGCTCCATGGCTCTGCCTCCCCACACCACGGCTCTTCTCGACGCCAAGCGCCGCAGCGGTCTCAGCTTCGCCGACCTCGGTGCTCGCCTGGGTCAGGACGAGGTCTGGACGGCCAGCCTGCTCTACGGCCAGGCCACGGCTTCCGCCGATCAGGCCCAGGCCCTGCTGGAGGCTCTGCAGGTGAGCGAGCCCGAGCGCTCAGCCTTGCTGGAGGCCCTCATCACCTATCCCATCAAAGGGGCCCTCGATCCGGTGATCCCCACCGATCCGCTGCTCTATCGCTTCTACGAGATCCTCCAGGTTTACGGCCTGCCGCTCAAAGACGTGATTCAGGAGCAGTTCGGCGACGGCATCATGTCGGCGATCGACTTCAGCCTCACCGTCGCCAAGCAGGAGGACCCCAAGGGCGATCGGGTGGTGGTGACCATGAACGGCAAGTTTCTGCCTTATCGCAAGTGGTGAGGCTCAGGGCGCCACTGTTCAGCGCGCCTCAGCCAGCAACCCGAACTCGGCCAGCGCCCGCGGCAGGTTGCGGTGTTCGTGGCCGGGGTGGCTGAGTTTCACCAGGGCGAAGCGTTGCAGCTCGGTGAGCTCTGCCCAGTCGCCGGCCCGCACCCCGAGACCCAGCTGGGTGCAGGAGGCGGCCAGCACTGCGGGCAGCTCCTCGCTTTGCTGCCAGGGCTCCCCGCTGGGACGCGGCAGCTCCTTGGCCTGGCCGGCGCTGAGACCGGCGGTGCGCGCCAGCAGGTGCGCATGCAGCGCCTCGATGGCGGCGGCATCGTCGGCCCAGGCCAGCAGCTCCTGGCGCTCGGTTTCGCCCAGCTCACTCCAGTGCTGCAGCTTGAGCTTCACGCCGGCCAGATCCAGCTTGCGCCGCACCGCCATCGGGATGCAGCGCAGGTCGGCGGTGAAGTCGGCCTCGAAGCCGAAGCAGGCGCTGGCCAGGGGGGAGCTCAGGGGAATCGCGGTAACAACCGCCACCATCATCGGACGCTCCGCCTTGGTCCAATGGCCCCATGGCAACTGACTCCTCCGCCAGCCCAGTCGCCCGGGCCCAGTGCCCCTACTGCGGCGTGGGCTGCGGCCTGGAGCTCAAAGCGCCAGCCGAACCCGGCGGCAGTTGCACCGCCCGCGGCGACCGCCACCACCCCTCGTCCCTGGGCCAGGTGTGCGTGAAGGGCGCCACCGTTGGCGAAACCCTGCACCACAACCGGCTCACCACGCCCCTCTGGCGCGCCCGCACCGACCAGCCCTTCGAGGCGATCAGCTGGGAGCGGGCCTTCAGCCTGCTGGTGGAGCGCATCCAGGCCACCCTGGCCAGCAAGGGGCCCCAGGCGCTGGCGATCTACGGCTCCGGCCAGTTTCTCTGCGAGGACTACTACGCGGCCAACAAGCTGCTCAAGGGTGCCCTGGGCAGCAACAACTTCGATGCCAACTCGCGGCTGTGCATGAGTTCGGCGGTGGCGGGCTACGCCCGCAGCCTCGGCTCCGATGGTCCGCCTTGCTGCTACGACGACCTCGACCTGGCCGACCTGGTGCTGCTGATCGGCACCAACACGGCCGAGTGCCATCCGGTGTTGTTCCAGCGGCTGCTCAAGCGCCGGCGCAAGGGGGCCGGGCCGCGGCTGGTGGTGGTGGATCCGCGCGCCACCGCCACCAGCGACGCCGCCGATCTGCACCTGGCGATCGCCCCGGGCACCGACCTGGCCCTGCTCTGCGGGCTGGGCCACCTGCTGCTGCAGCGGGGTGGCGTGGACCAGGCCTTCGTGGCGGTCCACACCGAGGGCTTCACCGAGCTGGAGACGCTCTGGCGGGCCTGGGAGCCGGCCCGGGCGGCGGCGGTGTGCGGCATCGCCGAAGCGGATCTGCGCCAGCTGGCCGATTGGTGGTGTGAGGCCGCAGCCGCGCTGAGTTTGTGGTCGATGGGGGTGAACCAGAGCCGCGAGGGCACCGCCACCGTGGCGGCGATCTGCAATCTGCACCTGGTGAGCGGCCAGATCGGCCGGCCCGGCGCTGGACCCTTCTCGCTCACCGGCCAACCCAACGCCATGGGCGGCCGCGAGGTGGGTGGCCTGGCCCAGCTGCTGCCCGGTTACCGCACTGTGAGCGATCCGGAGCACCGCGCTGAGGTGGAGCGCCATTGGGGTGTCGCGCCCGGATCGATCGTGCCCGAGCCCGGCCTGGCGGTGTGGCAGCAGATCGAGGCGATGGAGCGGGGCGAGCTCGACCTCTGGTGGGTGGCGGCCACCAACCCGCTGGTGAGCCTGCCCAGCCTCGATCGGGTGCGGGCGGCGGTGGCCAGCTGCCCGCTGGTGGTGCTCAGCGAGGCCTACGCCGGCACCGAAACCGAGGCGGTGGCCCACCTGGTGTTGCCGGCTGCCCAGTGGAGCGAAAAGGAGGGGGTGATGGTGAATTCCGAGCGCCGCGTCACCCTCTGCCGCGCCTTTCGCGAGCCCCCGGGTGAGGCTCGCCCCGACTGGGCGATCTTTGCCGAGCTGGGCCGGCGGCTCGGTTTTGTGGAGCAGTTCAACTACGGCACGGCGGCCGAGGTGTATGCCGAATTCGTGGCGCTCACCGCCGGCCGACTGTGCGACAGCAGTGGCCTCAGCCACCAGCTCCTGGCCGACCACGGCCCCCAGCAATGGCCGTTTCCTGGCGGCACGGAGCCGGGCGGTGGCCAGGAGCGGCTTTACACCGAAACCGGCTGCGATGGCCGTCGCTTTCCCACCCCCTCTGGCCGGGCGCGCCTCTGGGCCGATCCACCGCTGGGTTTGGCCGAACCCCCCGATGCCGCCTATCCCTTGGTGCTCACCGTGGGCCGGTTGCTGGGCCACTGGCACACCATGACCCGCACCGCCCATGTGGCGCGGGTGGCCAAGGCCCACCCCGAACCACTGCTGGAGGTGCACCCCCACGATGCAACCCAGGCCGGGCTGGAGGAGGGGGGGATGGCGCAGGTGCGCTCCCGCCGCGGCGCCCTGCTGGTGAAGGTGCAGCTCAGTGCACGCATCCGCCCGGGCACGGTGTTCCTGCCCATGCACTGGGGCGCCTCCCAGGGGGAGCTGGCCTGCGAGGCCAATCGGTTGATGCACGAGTTGGGCTGCCCGATCTCCAAGCAGCCCGAACTGAAGGGGGCAGCGGTGGCGCTGGCCCCCGCCTGAATTTCGATCTTGTCCCCAGTGATCGCTGCCTCAGTCCAACTCGTGGGCGAAGCGGCGGTAGAGGAAGTCGAGGGCGTGGTTGCGCAGCTGGCCGTAGCGGGGATCGTCCTGGATCGCTTCGTAGCTCCTGGGCCGCTCGAAGGGCACTTCCAGGATCTCGCCGATGGTGGCTGAGGGCCCGTTGGTCATCATCACGATGCGATCAGCAAGGAACAGCGCCTCATCGATGTCGTGGGTGATCATCAGCACCGTGGGCTTCTGCTCGCGCCAGATCGCCAGCAGCTCTTCCTGCAGCTCTTCTTTGGTGATCGCATCCAGCGCCCCGAAGGGTTCATCCAGCACCAGCACCGCCGGGGTCACGGCCAGGGCTCGGGCGATCGCCACCCGTTGGCGCATGCCGCCGGAAAGCTGGCTTGGTCGCTTGCTGCTGGCCTCCATCAGTCCCACCATCTCCAGGTGATGGCTCACCACCTCGCGCCGGCTGGGGGCATCCAGCTCCGGGCGAGCGGCCTTCACGGCCATCTCCACGTTCTGCCACACGGTGAGCCAGGGCAGCAGGGAATAGTTCTGGAACACCACCATCCGATCGGGGCCGGGCCGCTCGATCGGGATGCCATCCAGGGTCACGGCCCCGCTGCTGGGCTGCAGGAAGCCCGACACCATGTTCAGCAGGGTGCTCTTGCCGCAGCCGGAATGGCCGATCACGCAGAGGAATTCCCCCTGGCGCACCTGCAGGTTGATGTCACGCAGGGCCTCGAAGGGGCCGCGGCGGGTGTGGAACACCTGGCCCACATCCCGGAATTCCAGAAATGCTTGGCTGGTGGCGGCGGAGCTGGCTTTGCTGGCAGCGGTGGTGGTGGTCATCTGGGGGCGGCGGCTTGTTGTTTGAGACGGCGCTGCTCCTGCAGGAAATGGATCAGCTCGGCGCGCAGGTGGTAGTAATCGGGATGGTTCATCACCGCCAGCCGGTCGCGGGGGCGTGGCAGCGGCACGTCCACGATCCGGCCGATACCGGCGGCCGGGCCGTTGCGCAGACACACCACCCGGTCGGAGAGCAGCAGGGCTTCATCCACGTCGTGGGTCACCATCACGGCGGTGAGCTTCGACTCCTGGCAGATCTGCATCAGCTGCTGCTGCAGGTTGCCGCGGGTGAGGGCATCGAGGGCGCCGAACGGTTCATCCAGCAGCAGCAACGTGGGCCGGATCGCCAGGGCCCGGGCGATCGCCACTCGCTGCTTCATGCCGCCGGAGAGTTCGGCTGGGAATTTCTGAGCTGCAGCGGTGAGATTCACCAGCTGGATGTTGCGCTCCACGATCTCCCGCCGCTCGGCTGGGTTGAGCTTGGGGTACACGGTGTCCACCGCCAGGGCGATGTTCTGGCGCACCGTGAGCCAGGGCAGCAGCGAGTAGTTCTGGAACACCACCATCCGCTCCGGCCCCGGATCGGCGACCTGGCGGCCATGCATCAGGATGCCGCCCTCGGTGGCCTGGCTGAGGCCAGCCATCAGGTTGAGCAGGGTGCTCTTGCCGCAGCCGGAGTGGCCGATCAGGGTGACAAACTCGCCGGCGCGGATGTCGAGATTCACATCCTGCAGGGCCACGTATCGGCCGCCGTCATCGAGGTTGAAGGTCTGGGTGACGGCATCAACCGTGAGCAGTCCGGTGGCCATCTCAGCTGGCCCCCTTGCTCACCTTGCGGCCCACCCAGGCCACCAGTCGGTCGAGCAGCAGACCCACCACCCCCACGTAGAGAATGGCCAGGATGATTTGGCTGGAGCTTGATTCGCCACCGGCGTTGTAGGCATCCCAGATGAAATAGCCGATGCCACCGTCGGCCTTGAGCATCTCGGCGGCCACGATGGCCAGCCAGGCCAGACCCACGGCAATCCGCAGACCCGTGAACACGTAGGGAACCGTGGCTGGAATCACGATGTTGCGGATGTAGGCCCGCTTGCTCAGGCGCAGCACCCGGGCCACGTTGGTGTAGTCCTGGGGGATCTCTTGGATGCCCACAGCGGTGTTGATGATGATCGGCCAGATCGCCGTGATGAAGATCACGAAGATGGCCGAGGTGTTGGCGTCCTGAAACACCATCAGCGAAATGGGGAACCACGCCAATGGCGGCACCGTGCGCAGCACCTGCACCACCGGATCGAAGCCCTTGCCGGCGAAGCGGTTGAGGCCGAGCAAGCCGCCAATGCCGATGCCCACCAGGGCAGCCAGGCCATAGCCCACAGCCACCCGTTGTAGGGAGATCAGGATCTGCCAGCCCAGGCCCTTGCTGGTGCCGCCCTCATCAAAGAAGGGCTGGCTGATGTAGGGATCCCAGGTGTTCGCAATCACGTTGATCGGGCCTGGAAGACGGGCTTGGCCGAGAAAGGCGGAGAGGATCTGCCAGGCCAGTAGAAAGGCGCCGATGCAGAGGAGATAGGGCAGGGCCTGCTTGAGCGCAGGCAGGCCGGAACGCCTGCGCCGCTGTCCTGGGCTGAGCGTCGTGGTCATCAATGGGAAGGGGAACGCGTGAGCTGGAAGGGGTGATGGGGTGGGCCGGCGATGGGCGCCGGCGATCTACTTCAAGGTTTTGAAGGTGAGGCTGGCCAGATAGCCCTTGGGGTCTGCCGGATCGAACACCACGCCGTCGAAGAACGTTTCCTTGCCGCGGGAATCGCTGGCGGGGATGGCCTGCGCCTGACCGATGGCGGTGGCGGCCTCACGCCACAGATCGGAGCGGTTCACACGGTCGATCAAGGCCTTGGTGTCGGTGTTTGCGGGCAGATAGCCCCAGCGGATGTCCTCGGTGAGGAACCAAAGATCGTGGCTCTTGTAGGGGAAGGAGTGAGAGTTTTGGTCACTCCAGAAGTGCATTTTCAGCGGAGTGTTCGCCACCTTGCGCCCGTCTCCGTAGTCGAAGCTGCCGGCCAGTCGGGGCTTGATGTCTTCCACGCTGCACCTGAAGTAGCGGTCTCTCGAGGTGATCTCGCAGAGTTCATCGAGATTGGCAGGGTCCTCGCACCAGATCTGGGCCTCCTGGACGGCCATCAGCAAGGCCTTTGCCGCCTTGGGGTTTTTGTCCACCCAATCGGAGCGCATCGAGAAGGCCTTTTCAGGATGGTCTTTCCAGAGTTCGCCGGTGATGGCTCCTGTATAGCCAAGCTTCTGATTTACGGTGCGCTGGTTCCAGGGCTCGCCCACGCAGAACGTGTCCATGGTGCCGGTTTGCATGTTGGCCACCATCTGGGCTGGTGGGACCACCACCAGGTCGGCTTCGGTGGCCGGATTCACGCCATTGGCTGCCAGCCAGTAACGCATCCATAGATCGTGCGTTCCACCTGGGAAAGTCATGGCGGCTTTCAGCAGTTTGCCGCTGGCTTTTTTCCTCTCGGCAATTTGTTTGATCTTCGGGTCTTTGATGGTGACCTTCTCGGCCAGGAATTCATTGGAGAGTGAGAGGCCTTGGCCATTCACATTGAGCCGAGCCAAGATATACATCGGCAACGGCTTCTGGCTCTTGGTGATGGAACCTGTGGTGAGCAGGTAGGGCATCGGTGTGAGGATGTGAGCGCCGTCAATGCCGCCCCGTTCACTGCCAAGTTCCAGGTTGTCGCGGGTGCCAGCCCAGGAGGTTTGCTTCACCACCTTCACTTCGGGCATGCCGTGTTTGGCAAAGAAACCCTTCTCGGAGGCAATGATCAGCGGGGAGGCATCGGTGAGGGCGATGAAGCCCAGGGTGGCGCCTGGGACTTCGGGAGCGTCAACGCCGCTGGCCGAGCTGGTGGCTTGAATTTCAGGTTTCTTGCCAGGGCCGCCACAGGCGGCGAGCCAGAGGGCACCGGCCGCCGAGCCAGCGGCAGTGAGCAGAAACTTGCGGCGCGAAAAATTGGACATGTGTTGCGGAGCGGCGTGGATGCTGCCGGAGTGATGGCGAACTGCACTCCGGTCGGGCTCCACAACAAAGCGCACCGAACCGGCCAAAAGATCAGGTCGGCGCATGAGCTGACCGACCCAACTAAGACACCACGCCGGCCCGCCAGGGGAGAGTGGCGGTTGCTACCGATTGGCCAATGTCTGCCGGAGGCGCTCGCCACTGCGGGCTGCCAGCAGGGCGCGGGCCTGCTCGAGGGCTGCGGGCAGGCTGTCGATCTGATCGCTGAGCCAGAGGTAGGCGCCTAGATTCCAGAGCAGTGGCCAGGCCAGGGGCCCCTTACCTTTAAGTGCAGCCAGCGCTTGCGCTTGCCAGGTTGCCAGGCTTTCCCAGGCCACGTCGTCGCCATGGAGGCCGTGGTCGCGCGGGTGCAGCAACAGCCTCTCCATGCTTCCCTGGCGCAGCCGGGCGGTGATGCCGGCGCGGCTGGAGGGGAGGTCGGTGGAGCCCTCAAGCCCCTTCACCGTGAGCACATCGGTTTCGTCTGCGGCGCCGAGTGCTTCCCAGGCCCGCTTCTCGGTGGGCGGATGCACAAAGCCGCTCACCAGCAGATGCTGGCCCCGGTGGGGCGTCCACAGCAGTTCCAGGCTGGCCACCGGCGGACGCTTGCCGATTTCATCGCGGGCCGGCACCAGCCGTTCGGCCGCCGGGAAGTGGTCGGGCTGGTGGGTGAGCGCCAGGTTGTGCAGATCCAACCTCTCCTGCACAGCAGTGAGTGTGAGCCCGCGCCAGGTGATGCCGAGCGCTGCAAACAGTTCCGCCAGGGTGACGCCGTATTTCACCGGCATCGGATCACCGCCATGCAGCACCACCGGCACCCCGCTGCTGGCCAGCAGCAGCGCCAGCAGCGGCAGCAGCGGTGCGGTGCGGCTGCGGCCGTCGTAGGGCACCCCGAAACTGAGCGCCCGCTTGCCTGGGGTTTCCAGCACCGGGCCGTTCTGTCTGTAGCTATCGAGCATGCCCGCCAGCTCAATGGGCAGCGGCCTGCGGATGCGGTGGGCGATCAGAAAGGCACCCAGCTGGGCTTCGCTCACCTTGCCTTGGAGCATCAGGTCTGTGGCGATGCGGGCCTCGTCCCGGCTGAGTCCGGTGCTGGTGTGTTCGCCACTGCCCACCTTGCCGATCAGCTCGCGGAACTGGGCCCGAGCCCCTCCGAGGGCCTGCAGCTGTTGGTCTCGGCGGCTGCTGATGTTCGGTAGCGGTTGCGACACGGACAGCGGGCGCCTCAGCGCACAATCTCGTTGATTTTCAGCAAGGAAATCATCCAGCACGGAAGTCTGCGCCGCCGCCATGGGTGCCACTTCCCTGTTTTTGTTCCCGACGGCGTAGCTCTCATCGGCGCTTGCTCGGGTCCCACAGGCCCTTCCCGGCCTGCTTGGGACGTCCGACGTTCCTTTGCGCCCCCGCTGCCGCCAATGACCAGCGTTTCTGTTTCTTCCCCGCCTGTGCTCAGCAAGGTGGAGCAGGCCAAAGCCGATCTCTGCGGCCTCGAGTTGGCGCCCCGATTGGAGGAGCTGGGCCGCCAGGGCTGGGAAGCCCTGGACGAGGCCACCCTCACGATCCGGCTGAAGTGGCTGGGCATCTTCTTCCGGCCGGTGACCCCTGGGCGCTTTATGGTGCGGCTGCGCCTGCCCAATGGCGTGATCAGCGCCGAGCAGCTGGCGGTGCTGGCCGATGTGATCGACCGCTGCGGCGAGCACGGCAGTGCCGACCTCACCACCCGCCAGAACATCCAGCTGCGGGGCTTGCTGCTCGAAGACATGGCGCCCTTGATGGCGGCGCTGGAGGGGGTGGGACTGACCAGCCGCCAGTCGGGCCACGACAACCCGCGCAACGTCACCGGCAATCCCCTGGCCGGCATCGATCCTGAGGAAATCGTCGACACCCGGCCCCTGGTGGACGCCATCCAGGCGGCGCTGCTGGGTCCGGCCGGCCCGCGCAACCTGCCCCGCAAGTTCAACGTGGCCGTCGGCGGCGCCCCCGACAGCTTTCTGCTCCACAACGACCTGGCCTTCCTGCCGGCCCACCACAACGGCGCGCTGGGCTTCACGGTGATGGTGGGCGGTTTCTTCTCGGCCCAGCGCAACGAACTGGCGATCCCGCTGGGGCTGTGGCTGCCGGCCGAGCAGCTACCCGGCTTCACCCTGGCGGTGCTGCGCCACTACGAGCGCTCCGGCAATCGCCAGCAGCGCAACAAGAGCCGGTTGATGTATCTGATCGACCAGCTGGGTGTGGAGAGCTATCGCCAGGCGGTGCTCAGCACCTGGGCGGAGTTAGGCGGCGATCCCGCCACCGCTGCCGCCCACGACGGCAGCCATCTGGTGACCCGGGCGCCCCGCGATGGCCTGGGTGTGCAATCTCAAAAGCAGCAGGGCCTGCACTGGGCGGGGCTGCATGTGCCGATGGGGCGCCTGGATGCCGAGGGGATGGTGGAGCTGGCCCGGCTGGCCCGCATCTATGGCAGCGGCGAGCTGCGGCTCACCGAGGCCCAGAACGCCCTGATTGTGAATGTGCCGGCCGAGCGTCTCGAGGCCCTGCTGGCCGAACCGCTGCTGCAGCGCTTCCGCCCCGATCCCTCGCCCCTGCAGGCCGAGGCGGTGAGCTGCACCGGCAACGCCTACTGCAGCTTCGCTCTGATCCCCACCAAGGGCGCGGCCCAGGCGGTGCTGGAGGAGCTGGAGCAGCGCGTCGAGCTGCCCCATGCGGTGCGCATGCACTGGACCGGCTGCCCCAACGCCTGCGGCCAGCCCTACATGGGCCAGATCGGTCTGATGGGTGCCAAGGCCCGCAAGGACGGCGAGATGGTGGAGGCCGCCAAGATTTTTCTGGGCGGCTCGATGGATGCCGAGCCGAAGCTGGCCGAGCTGCACGACAAGGGCGTGCCGCTCAGCGACCTGCCGGATGTGCTGGAGCAGTTGCTGGTGGAGCGCTTCGGCGCCCGCCGCCGGCCAATGCCAGCGTGAATTGTTGATCCAACCTCTCCGGGGCCAGATCCAGCACCGCAGCCTCGCCATTTTGCCAAGCTTTCCCGACCCGGCGGTATGCATCGTTTGAACCACGCCGATGCGCCGTTGCGGTTGCCACCTTGCGGCCATCCGGATCGCTTGCCGGAGCTGCAGCGCTGGCGCCGGACGTCCGGGTGGCAAGCCGCTGGCTGGGTGGCCGCGATTGAGGCTGGCTCCGTTGCCGTCGATGTTGACGTCCTCACGGTGCTGGCAGAACGCCTAGATGGGCCATCGGCCCTGCGCCTGCTGCGTTGGTGGTGGCAGCTACCCAGCCCTGATCCCCGCTGGCCAGCCCTGATCGGCGGGGTTCGCGATCCTTTGCTGGCGGCCTGGCTGCGGGATCGCCTGGCCAGTCCAGACCAGTCTGGAGCCCCTGAGATGAGCGCTTGCCTGTTGCCGTTGCTGGGCTTCCAGCGCCAGCCCCAGGACGGGGCGCTCTTGGCCCGTTGGGCCTTGGCTCCGCAGCCCGGTGCGGTGCGGCGCGCGGCCCTGGAGGGGTTGGCCGTTGGCCTCAGTGCCTGGCCGCAGGCCGCCCTGGCCAACTGGCTGCGCCGCCTCGCCACCGACCACGATTCGTCGCTCGCCGCTGCAGCCGTCGATTTGCTGGCCCGTTTGCCCGCGGCCCGTGCCCAGTTGGTCGCCCTGGCAGGTGTGCCCCTGGATGCTGCGGTGGAGCAGCGGCGTCAGCGGCGGCTGGCGGCTCTGTCCCTCCCCCAGGCCCTGGCCAGCTCCCTGCTGCTGGTGGTGCACGGCCGCGCCGGCGGGGTGGTGCCTCCGGAGCTGCTGGAGCTGGCGGCTGAGCTGGAGCGGCGTCGGCGAGCGCCGGTGTTGCTACAGGCCCTCACCGGCGAGCCCCCCGGGCGACCTGCTGCTGTGGGCGAGGCCAGCGCGTTGCCGCTCACCCTGGTGCCCCTGATGCTCCTGCCAGGCGGCCATGTGCGCCACGACATTCCCGCCATTGCCGCCCATTGGCGGCTGCAGGGCCCCGTGCGGCGGCTGCCTTTCTTAGGCGCCTGGCCCGCCTGGCAACGCGCCCTGGCCGCCGAGATGGCGGAGCTGTGCGAGCGAGCGGCCCAGCCACCCGCTCAGCCGCCCCCCCAGCCCCTGCTGCTGCACCATCCCCTGGAGGGCCCTCTGGCCCGGCGTTTCCTCGCCCATCTGGAGGCGTGCACCGGCGCCCGCTGCGTGCCCGCTTCATACAGTGACCCCAGTGGCGAGGGTCTCCTGAGCAGCCTGATCCCAGCCCCGATCGCCGGCGCTCCAGCACCGCCGCCCCTGCTGCCCCTGGCCCTGGCCGCCAACCGGCTGACCGACAGCCTCGCCTCCCTGGTGGGTCCGCCGTTGTTGCAGCGCGCTCGCTTTCGTCAGCTGCTGCTGGCCGAGCTGGAGGCCCTGCCATGAGCGGCGCCAACCCGCCGGGCACGGTGTATCTGGTGGGGGCGGGCCCTGGGGATCCCGATCTGCTCACGGTGAAGGCCCAGCGCCTGCTGCAGCAGTGCGACGCGCTGGTGTACGACTCGCTCGTGCCGCGCGAGGTGCTGGCCCTGGTGCCGGACAGCGCCGAGAAGCATTTCGTGGGCAAGCGCCGCGGCCACCACTCGGTGCCCCAGCCCTCCACCAATGCGGTGCTGGTGGAGCTGGCGGGCCGGTGCCGCTGCGTGGTGCGCCTCAAGGGCGGCGATCCGTTTTTGTTTGGCCGCGGCGGTGAGGAAGCCGCCCACCTGGAGCGCCAGGGGATGCCCGTGGAGGTGGTGCCGGGGGTGACTGCGGGCATCGCTGCTCCGGCCTATGTGGGCATTCCGGTGACCCACCGGCGGGCCGGCAGCTCCGTCACGTTTGTGACCGGCCATGAGGAGATCGACAAGGCCCGGCCCGGCGTCGACTGGCGCGGCCTGGCCCGCAGCAGCGACGGCCTGGTGATCTACATGGGGCTGCACAACCTGCCCCACATCTGCGAAGAGTTGATCGCCGGGGGCCTCGATCCGTCGACGCCTGCTGCTGCGGTGCAACAGGGCACGGTGCGCGGCCAGCGCTGGGTGATTGCCGAGTTGGCCCAGCTGGCGGCTGAGGTGTGCCGCGCGGAGTTGGCCTCCCCCTCGATCGTGGTGATCGGGGAAGTGGTGAATCAACGGGTGGCGTCCTGTGCTCCCGAGCCGGCGGCGGTGGAGATGCCGATCCCCTTCTGAGCCAGCCACGCGCAACCAGCCAGGGAACTGGCCTGTGGGAGCAGGGATTGGGTAGTCGATGCAACGGCCGGGACAGGGGTGGTGCGGTTCATTGAGCCATTGCCTTGGTGCCGGTTGGACGGCGCCTCTTCCCATGTCCGCCACCCCCAAGACGGCGCCGATGTTTGAGCTGGTCCCCTATGAGAAGTTTCGCGATACCCCGGCTGTTCGCTTTTTCGACATCACCGTTGCCAGCTCGAATGCCCGCGATCTGGTGATCCACTCCGGTCCGGCGGTTAGCCCCCCCGATGAGGAGAAGACCGGTGCCTGGCAGTTCTATCTGCATCCCCACCAGGAGGACAACCTGCTGGCCCTGCATGGCGGGCGCACCTTTTATCTGGTGAATTTCGGCTGGAACTATCCCTTCCACATCGTGCGCCTCGAGACCGGTGGCGACATCCTGCGCATTCCCCCCGGCACCTTCCATCGCTCGGTGTCCGATCACGATGGCTCGGTGGTGCTCAACCAGGCCGTGCGCGAGGAGGGTGCATCGGTGCTGCGCGAATTCCGCGTTTACAACAGCCGTCGCATTCCCCGGCTGTTTGCCACCACCTTCAAGACGGCACCCCTGCCGAAGTTGCATGGAGTGAGCTGGTAAGCGCCGGCTCCTCGATCTCCGCGTCAATGCTCCACTCCAGGGCGCTTTCAACGCCGGCGGGGCCGGAGAAGCTGCCCGTGATGGCGGCCGTGAGTTCGGGTTTCGAGGAGGTGGCCAGGGTGATGTAGCGATCGTCAATCACACCTATGCCGCTGGGGTCGTAGCCCCGCCAGCCGGCGCCGGGCAGGTACACCTCCGCCCAGGCGTGTAGGTCGTAGCGCTCGGGTTTCGGCTCCACCAGGTGGTAGCCGCTCACGAAGCGGGCCGGCAGCCCGACGCAGCGGCAGGATTCCACCATCAGCATGGCCAGGTCGCGGCAGGAGCCCACCCGCTCCTTGAGGGTGCGCCCGGCAGGCCAGGCGGGGCCCACGTGGCGCTGGGTGTATTTGACCCGGTCTTGGATCATTTCCACCAGCTGCTGCAGAAACATCAAGGCCCGCTGATCGCTCCCCATCAGGGCTTCCTGGGCCACGTCCACCGCCGCGGGATCGTGCTGGCCATTGGGTAGCCAGCCCTCGAGGCTGCCGGCCAGGTCGCCGTTCAGATGGCCCACCGGATAGGGCAGCAGCGGCTCGTTGTCTTCCAGGCAGGCCTGCAGCAGCGGCGCTGTTTCGGTGTCCACCAGGCTGCTGGCCCGCACGGTGAAGGCGTCTGCAGCACCACTGAAGCGGGCCCGCAAAATCTCATCACCACTGGCCGCCACTAGGGGATAGAGCCGCCCCGGCTCCGGGCTGATGGCCAGCTGGAAATCCAACAGTCGCTGGAATCCATGGCCCCTGGGCTTCAGGCAGAAGCGGTGTGGTCCCAGCAGCACGGGTGCGCTGTACCGGTAGGTGAAGGTGTGGATTACGCGGGCACGCATGCGGGCTCGGCGATGAAGTAGCGCTGCTCGATCAGATCATGGAGTCGGTTGAGGTCGCTCTGCAGGGCGTCAATCGATTCATGCAGTCCTCCGGCGATCAGCTCGTCGATGGAGGTGTAGCTCCAGCGGGCCAGGGTCAGCCCACTGAGGCATTCCAGATCATCCGGAGCCCCAGGCACTGCTTGGCCGCGCACGATCTTGAGGGCTTCGTTGATGCGCTCGAGGCAGTAGCGCACCGACCGCGGGAAGATCGGGTCGAGCAGCAGAAAGGACGCCACCGCTTTGGGTTCGATCGCCTGCTGGCGCGACTGGCGGAACATCTGATAAGCCCCGGCGCTGCGCAGCAGGGAGATCCACTGCAGTTCATCCAGCACGCCACCCACCTCATCGGGGGAGGGCAGCAGCAGGAAGTACTTCACATCGAGGATGCGGGTCGTTTTTTCAGCCCGCTCCAGCACCCGTCCCAGCCGGCTGAACTGCCAGGAGAGGTCGCGGCTGAGGGTGGCATCGGTGATGCCATAGAAGAGTTGGCAAGCGCGGCGGATGTCGCGCAGCTGCTCCTGGGGCGGCTGCTTCCAGAAGCCCTCGTTGTCGAGCAGGGTCCAATAGATGTCGTTGAGTTGCTCCCACATTTCGGTGGTGATCACCTCGCGGATCTGACGGGCGTTTTCCCGGGCGATGGCGATGCAGTTCACCACGCTGTTGGGGTTGTCCTCGGCCCGCACCAGAAACTCCACCACCTGGTCGGCTCCACCGGTTGGATAGAGGCGATCAAACAGCTCCCGTTCGCCACTGGCATCCACCAAGGGCAACCAGGGCTCGGCACTGCCGGGCGGGCAGTCGAGTGCCATGGCTTCGCTCACCTCCACAAAGCGCGAGATGTTTTCGGCTCGCTCCACGTAGCGGTTGATCCAGTAGAGCGAATCGGCAACGCGGCTCAGCATGGCAAGGCCTCCTCGTTCTCGCTGACGATCCAGGTGTCCTTGCAACCGCCCCCCTGGGAGGAGTTCACCACCAGCGAACCCCGGCGCAGGGCCACGCGGGTGAGGCCGCCGGGGCTGACCCAGGCCCCCTTGCCGCGCAGCACGTAGGGCCGCAGATCGACGTGGCAGGGGAACAGTTCGCCCTCGCTCAACGACGGAACGGTGGAGAGCTCCAGGGTGGGCTGGGCGATGTAATTGCGGGGATCGGCCTGGATCTTGGCGGCGAATTCAGCGATCTCCTCGCCACTGGCATGGGGGCCAATCAACATGCCGTAGCCGCCGGCCTCGGCCACCGCCTTCACCACCAGCTCACCCAGGTGGGCCAGCACATAGGTGCGGTCGTCCTCCCGGGAGCAGAGATAGGTGGGCACGTTTTCGATGATCGGTTCTTCGCCCAGGTAGTAGCGGATCATCTCCGGCACGTAGGCGTAGATCAGCTTGTCGTCGGCGACGCCGGTGCCGGGCGCATTGGCGATCGCCACCCGGCCGGCCCGGTAGGCCGACATCAGGCCGCGCACTCCCAGCATCGAATCGCTGCGGAACACCGCTGGATCGAGGAAGTCGTCGTCGATGCGCCGGTAGATCACATCCACCGGTTCGAGGCCGGCAGTGCTGCGCATCCACACCCGGTCGTCTTGGCACACCAGATCGCGCCCTTCCACCAGCTGGATGCCCATCTGTTGGGCCAGGTAGCTGTGCTCGAAATAGGCGCTGTTGAACACCCCGGGGGTGAGCAGCACCACCTTGGGGGTGTCGGTCCAGGGGGCGAGCTCCCGCAGGGTCTGCAGCAGGTGGGAGGGGTAGTCGTCGATCGGTTGCACCGTGCGCCCTGAGAACAGGCTCGGGAACATCCGCTTCATCACCCGCCGGTTTTCCAGGAAGTAGGCCACGCCTGAGGGACAGCGCAGGTTGTCTTCCAGCACGCGCCAGGTGCCCTGGCCGTCGCGCACCAGATCCAGGCCGGAGATGTGGCACCAGCGGCCCAGGGGCGGCTCGAATCCCTGCAGCTGGGGGCGCCAGCCCTGGGAGCTTTCGACGTCTTCGCGGGGAATCACGCCGTCGCCCAGGATCCGCTGGGGCCCGTAGACGTCGGCCAAGAAGAGGTCAATGGCCTCGAGGCGCTGAAACAGGCCTCGCTCCAGGGTCCGCCAGTCGCCGCTGCTGATCAGGCGGGGCAGGGGGTCGAAGGGAAGGATGCGCTCACCAACATGGCTGCCGGAGCCGTTGAGGCGAAAGGTGGCCCCCAGGCGCCGCAGCAGCACGCCGGCCGCGGCGTGGTTGCGGTTGAGTTCATCGAGGCCCAGTTGGCCCAGGGAGGACAGCAGGGGGCTCAGGGCGCTGCGCGGCACATCGACGGCGCTGAAGTATTCGTCGTAGCCCCCACTGGGTTTGTATTCGGTAAACATGCCGGACCACTGGGCGTGGCGGGATCATGTCCAGCCGTGGGGGTCAGTGCCGGTGTGGGTTGCTACGAAAGATCAGCAACAGCAGATCTCGCTACAAAAGAAAGTAGCGCTGGGCCATCGGCAGCACCTCGGCGGGCTCGCAGGTGAGCAGTTGGCCGTCGGCGAATACCTCGTAGGTCTGGGGGTCCACCTCCACTTTGGGCAGGGCAGTGTTGTTCCTCATCGCGGCCTTGCCGATGCCGCTCCGGGTGTTCACCACCGGCACGCAGGGCCGCTTCAGGCCCAGCTGGCGGGGCACATCGGCATCGAGGGCCGCTTGGCTCAAGAAGGTGAGGCAGCTGGGGGCTAGGGCCGCGCCAAAGGCGGCGAACATCGGCCGGCCGTGCACCGGTCCGGGGGTGGGAATCGAGGCGTTGGCATCACCCATCTGGGCCCACACGATTGAGCCGCCCTTGATCACCAGCTCCGGTTTTACCCCGAAGAAGCCCGGCTTCCACAGCACCAGATCGGCCAGCTTGCCCACCTCCACCGAGCCGATCTGGGAGTCGAGCCCGTGGGCGATCGCCGGATTGATCGTGGTTTTGGCGATGTAGCGCTTGAGCCGGGTGTTGTCGTTGCGTGAGCTGTCTTCCGGCAGCGGCCCCCGCTGCACCTTCATCTTGTGGGCGGTCTGGAAGGTGCGGGTGATCACCTCGCCCACCCTGCCCATGGCCTGGGAGTCGCTGGCGATGATCGAGAAGGCGCCCAGGTCGTGGAGGATGTCTTCGGCGGCGATCGTTTCGCGGCGGATGCGCGACTCGGCGAAGGCCACATCCTCCGGGATCTTGGGATCCAGGTGGTGACACACCATCAGCATGTCGAGGTGCTCCTCGAGGGTGTTCACCGTGTAGGGCCGGGTGGGGTTGGTGCTGCTGGGCAACACGTTGGCCTCGCCGCAGATCTTGATGATGTCGGGGGCGTGGCCGCCGCCGGCTCCTTCGGTGTGGAAGGTGTGGATGGTGCGGCCGCCGATGGCCCGGATGGTGTCCTCCACGAAACCCGCCTCGTTGAGGGTGTCGGAGTGGATGCACACCTGCACGTCGAGCTGGTCGGCCACCGTGAGGCAGCAGTCGATCGCCGCCGGGGTGGTGCCCCAGTCTTCATGCAGCTTGAGGCCGCAGGCGCCAGCCCGCACCTGCTCCTCGAGCGCCTCGGGGGTGGAGGCGTTGCCCTTGCCGTAGAAGCCCAGGTTCACCGGCAGCCCCTCGGCGGCCTGCAGCATGCGGGCCAGGTGGAAGGCGCCGGGGGTGCAGGTGGTGGCGTTGGTGCCGGTGGCCGGGCCCGTGCCGCCGCCCAGCAGGGTGGTGACGCCACTGGCCAGGGCCGTTTCGATCTGCTGGGGGCAGATGAAGTGGATGTGGCTGTCGATCGAGCCGGCGGTGAGGATGTGGCCCTCGCCGGCGATCGCCTCGGTGCCGGGGCCCACCACGATGGTCACGCCGGCCTGGGTGTCGGGGTTGCCGGCCTTGCCGATGGCGCAGATGCGGCCGTCACGGATGCCGATGTCGGCCTTCACGATCCCCCACCAATCCAGGATCAGGGCGTTGGTGATCACCGTGTCCACGGCACCTTCGGCTCGGGTGGTTTGGGCCTGGCCCATGCCGTCGCGGATCACCTTGCCGCCGCCGAATTTCACCTCATCGCCGTAAACGGTGAAGTCCTGCTCCACCTCCAGGATCAGCTCGGTGTCGGCCAGCCGCAGCCGATCGCCGGTGGTGGGGCCGTAGGTCTCGGCGTAGGCGCGGCGGGAGATGCGGTAGGCCATGGGTTGGGGATGCGGGGGTCGCGCGTCAGTCGAGGGGGCCGTTCACCAGGCCGTTGAAGCCGAACACGCGGCGCTCGCCGGCAAACGGCACCAGCTGCACCTCGCGGCTGTCGCCGGGCTCGAAGCGGATCGCCGTGCCGGCGGGGATGTCGAGTCGCAGGCCGCGGGTGGCGTCACGGTCGAATCTGAGGGCGCTATTGGCCTCATGGAAGTGGAAGTGGGATCCCACCTGCACCGGCCGATCGCCGCTGTTGGCCACCAGCACGGTGGTGACGGGCCGGCCGGCGTTGAGCTCGAGGTCGCCGGGTTCGGGGAGCAGTTCGCCGGGGATCAGGGGGGCCATCAGGGTGTGCGGGGATCAGCGGATGGGGTCGTGCAGGGTCACGAGCTTGGTGCCGTCGGGAAACATCGCTTCGATTTGCACCTCGCTCACCAGCTCTGGAATGCCTTCCATCACCTGGTCGCGGCTGAGCCAGGTGCTGCCCTCGGCCATCAGGGCAGCCACGCTTTTGCCATCGCGGGCGCCCTCCAGCACCTGGAAGCTGAGCCAGGCCACGGCCTCGGGGTGGTTGAGCTTCAGGCCGCGGTTCAGCCGCCGCTCCGCCAGCAGGGCGGCGGTGACGATCAGCAGCTTGTCCTTTTCCTGGGGGGTGAGGTGCATCGCCCAATTCGCATGGCCCAACTCTGGCAGGGACGGGCTCTGGCGTCCCGTTCAGCTTGAACCTCCTGGGGGTGCTGCCAGGGGCTGTTCCTGAAACGGCCACACCCGCGGGATCGGCGGGGCGGGATGGCCACACACCTGATGGACGCCTGACCAGATGCGGGTGAACCAGAACCGGGCCGCCTGGCTTGAGTCTCCCCGGTAGCGGGCTATCAGCCCCGACTCCAGCAGGCCGCAGGCCATGGTGCCGCTCAGGCCTGCCCTGCTGTTGCGCGCCTCGGCCAGCACGGCGGCGCGGCTCGCCGGGTCGAGGGTGCTCGGTGCGATCCACACCAGCGTGCCGAACACCGGCTGGCCGGCCATGCCGTGCTCCCCGTCCAGGCTGGTCCTGTCCAGGCTGACCGCATCGACCAGTTCCCAACGATTGCTGTTGCCGCTCCGGCGGCTGATCTCCAGTCGCGAGCGCCAGCAGCCCTCCCCCAGGTCTTCTCCGGCGGAGCTGCGGCCCAGTCGCACCACGTCGCTGGCCAGGAAACTGGCGCCCTCGGCCAGGCGCACGGCGATCCGCTGCTCCATCAGGGCGCCGCTGTACATCACCAGTTCCTGCGGCATCCAGTCGAGCCAGCTGTGGCCGTCCAGCTCAAAACTGAGCTGTTGGTGAGCCCAGCGGCCCTGGGGCTGGCTGCGGAAGCGCCCGACCGATCCATACACCTTCTGGGCCGCCACGCTGGTAAGCAGGGCCCGGGCCTGGTTGTGGCTGTGCACCCGCAGCTCCAGCCGGTCGCCCCCCACCAGGCCGCCGGCGGTGTGCAGCAGGGGCAATTCCAGCGAGCCATCGCTGTGGTGGGTGGCCCGCAGCCACTTCAGTGGGGCGCGCGCTCCGGCCTGGTGCTGCACCCGCTCGCCAGCGCCGCCGGAGCCGGGCCGATCCAGTTCCAGCCAGGCCTTGGCCTGCCAGGAGGATTCGGCTGTTGCTTCTGCTGCTTGCAAAGCCACCATTGGCGCGTTCGAGCCTCTTTCCTAGGGTGATTTTGTGTAAGGCCATCACCATGGAACGCTGGCGATCGAGAGAACGCTGGCGATGGAGCTGGTCATGGCGGCTGGCGTTCCTGCTGGCTGGCTGCAGCCTGGCAGGCGCGCCGGCATCGGCAGCCCAGCGGGTCACGGCCCGACTGGGGGAGCTGGAACGCTCGGTTGCGGTGCCGGCCCTGGCGGATTTCGCCCGGACTGGTGCGATCAACCCCGACCTGCGCTTCTTTCTCGATCGCCTCAAGCCAGCCCAGCGTGAGGACCTGCGCACCGCCCTGAGCCAGCCGCTCCCCGTCACGACGGTGATGGTGGCCAACTTTCTCTCCACGCCGCTGGGGGAGCGCATTCTTCAGCAGTTGGTGAAGGTGCTGGATCGGCCCCCGGCTGTTGCCCAGGCCGCTGTGTCGTCCGCCTTGATCCAGGCGGCGGCTGAGGCGGGCGATGGACAGCTGCGGCTGATTGATGTGTTGGAGGCCTATCCGCTGCCGAGCCTGGGGGTGAATCTCGCGGCGGTGCAGTCGTTGGCTGAGCAGATCAGCCACGAACAGAATCTGCTCAGTCAGCTGTATCCCCGCATGCTGGCGCTGGGCGCTGGATCGCCGCCGGATGGTTTCAGTTTGGAGGCCTGGGCAGGTTCAGGGCAACGCCACTTCAGCACCGAATCCTTTGGGTTCGTTGGTCGTGATGGCAGCCAGGTCGAGGCCCTGGCCTACCTGCCGCAGGCTCCGGCCCCAGCCCCCCTTGTGGTGCTGGCCCCCGGCTTGAACGCAGAGATGAACGCCCTGCTCTACCTGGGCCAGCACCTGGCGTCCCACGGCTATGCGGTGGCTGCGCTCAACTTCCCCTTCGCCAGTGGCCAGGCGATACAGGCGGCGATTCGGGGCACCGGCACGATTCCCCAGCCCAACGCCTGGTACGGCCAACCCCACACCGTGAGCGACCTGATCGATCAGGTGCAGAGCCGTTGGGGTGAACTGGTGCGCACCGATGCTGTGGGGGTGCTGGGCCAGTCGCTCGGTGGCTACACCGCGGTGGCCCTGGCTGGCGCCAGCCTCGATTGGGACCACCTCAAGCAGGGCTGCAGGGCCCTGGCGGATCCCGCCCGGCTAGTGCTGAATCCAGCGGTGATCTGGCAGTGCCAGGCCCCTGGCGAGGTGGTGGAGCGGCGCGACTTCCGCGATCCCAGGGTGCGGGTGGCCGTGGCCGTGAACCCGGTCACCAATCCGATCTTCAGTGCGACGTCGATGGCAGACGTGGCGGTACCCCTGCTGGTGATCGCCGGCAGCCAGGATGTGTTTGCTCCGGCTGCGTCCCAGCAGCTTGTGCCTTATTCGGCAATCAGGCAGCCGGATTCCCTGCTGGTGATGCAGCAGCACGGCACCCATCTCTCGTTCCTGGATGGCCCTGCCAGCTTGCCCGCGATTCTGCTGGGGCCGGACAGGGCCTTGGCCCGAACAGAGCTGCGGGGTTTGAGCCTGGCCTTTTTTGATCGTCATCTGCGCACGGACGGCCCGGCCCCGGCCCTGGTGCCGTCAGCGCAGAAAGAGGGCGGCGTGACGATGGGCGCCGATCCCCTGCCCTTGGTGGTGCGTTCCCAGTTGAGCCGCCAGAAGCTGCTTGAGGTGGTGCAGGATCCCCGCCTCACGCATTAATTGGATCGCTCCAGGATGGATCACGCTTGGAAGGACCACTGCACACCCATTGGCTGCCATGGCTGACCAGCTCCTGGGGCCACTTCAGCTGATTGCCCGCCAGGCCTCCAGGCCGGGCCAGCTGGCCCAGCACTGGCGCCTGCCGCTGCGAGCCCACGAGCGCAGCCAGTTGCGAGGACGGCGGGTGTGCCAGGAAGGCCAGGAGGTGCTGTTGCAGCTCCCCCGCCAGGAACCCCTGCGGCCGGGTGAGTGGTTGTTGCCGGCGCAGGCTTCTGACGCCTCGCTGGGGGTGTCTTCGCCGGGGGTGGCAGTGGAGGTGGTGGCAGCTGAGGAGGATGTGCTGGAGATTGGCTCGCACGACAGCTTGGCCCTGCTGCAGGCGGCCTATCACCTGGGCAATCGCCACGTGGCGATGGAGATCCACGCCGATCGGTTGCTGCTGCTCCACGACAGCGTGCTGGCCGATCTGCTGGAGCATCGCGGGCTTGAGTTGCGGCGGCTGCGGGCACCGTTCTGCCCGGAAGCGGGGGCCTATGCGGGGCACGCTCATTCCCATGCCAGTGACCATGACCACTGAGGGGGCCGGCGGGCCGGCGGCGGCCCGGTTGCGGCTGTTGCAGCTGGTGAGCCCGGCCCTGCCGGTGGGCGCCTTCAGCTATTCCGAGGGCCTGGAGGTGCTGGTTCAGCAGGGTCGCCTGAGCGATGCAGCGGCCCTGTTGCCCTGGCTGCGGGCCGAACTGGAGCGGGGCACCCTGGCGCTGGAAGCTGCCGCCCTCGCTGCGCTGGCTGAGGGGTTGGAGCGCTGGCGTCAGGGCGATGCCGGCGGGGCCACAGCCATGCGCGATCTTGATGGGTGGCTGCTGGCCCTGCGGGAAGCACCGGAGCTGCGGGCTCAGCAGCGCCAGATGGGGGCGTCGCTGCTGCAGCTGCTGGCTGATCTGGGCTGGCCCCTGCCAGAGCTGGAGCCTGGGGCAGCGCCGCCATCCCTGGCCTGGCCGGCGGCCTTCGCTTGGGCGGGGCTGTGCCTGGAGATCGGCTCCCCTGCGCTGGAGGAGGCTTATCTCTACGGCTGGACGGCCAACCAGATCAGCGCCGCCGTGCGCCTTGTACCCCTGGGGGCCACCGAGGGCCAGCGGTTGCAGCTCGGGCTGGCGCCGTTGATTGCCGCCCGCGCCGCTGAGCTGGCGGTCGCTGATCCTGATGCGCTCTGGAGCGGAGGCGTGGGATCGGGCCTGGCCCAGTTGCGCCATGCCGAGCTCTATTCCAGGCTGTTTCGCAGCTGAGGGCCTCGGATGAGCAAGCTGCGGGTGGGCGTGGCCGGGCCGGTGGGCTCGGGCAAAACCGCCCTGGTGGAGGCCCTCTGCCGGCGGCTGCGCGATCGGCTGCAGCTGGCGGTGGTCACCAACGACATCTACACCCAGGAGGACGCCCAGTTCCTCACCCGCGCAGGAGCCCTGGAGCCCGAGCGCATCCGCGGTGTGGAAACGGGCGGCTGCCCCCATACCGCCATCCGCGAAGACTGCTCGATCAACCGGGCGGCGGTGGCGGAGCTGGAGGCGGCGTTTCCCGATCTGGATCTGGTGCTGGTGGAGAGCGGCGGCGACAACCTGGCCGCCAGCTTCAGCCCCGAGCTCGTGGACCTCTGCATTTACGTGATTGATGTGGCCGCCGGCGACAAGATCCCGCGCAAGGGCGGGCCGGGCATCACCCGCTCCGACCTGCTCGTGATCAACAAGATCGACCTGGCGCCGATGGTGGGCGCCAGCCTTGCGGTGATGGAGGCCGACACCGAGCGCATGCGTGGCGGGCGCCCCTGGTGCTTCACCAACATCCGCACTGGTGAGGGGCTGGATGCTGTGGAGCAGTTTCTGTGGGCCCAGTTGCCCTGATTTGGTAGCCATCGCCACAGACAGCGCTGCCGCTGAATGTTGCTTTGTTGTGATGGATTCAGTTGTGTTGATGCCTTCGTTGCAGCGGTTGAAGGAATCGTTGCAACCGCTACACAGCGTAACCCGTTCGGCTGGATACGTTCCACAGCACCGCTGAACAGCAGCGGCACATTCAGCGGTTTTTTCGTAGGAGTTTTTATGCATCCTTCCCTCATGCGCAAGGCGGCCTTCCGTTATGTCGCCGGTGCCACGGCGGTGGCGGCCAGCCTGTCGCTGGTGGCCTGTGGTGGCGGTGAGCAGGCCTCCGGGGACTTTGACGGCGAAGTGAAGGTGGGCATCCTTCACTCCCGCTCCGGCACCATGGCCATCTCCGAAAACACGGTGGCCGAAGCCGAGTTGATGGCCATCGATGAGATCAACGCCAAGGGTGGCGTGTTGGTCGATGGCAAGAAGCTCAAGATCGTCCCTGTTGAGGAAGACGGTGCTTCCGATTGGCCCACCTTTGCTGAGAAGGCCAAGAAGCTGATCGATCAGGACCAGGTGGCCGTCGTCTTCGGTGGCTGGACCTCCGCCAGCCGCAAGGCGATGCTGCCGGTGTTTGAGGCCAAGGACCACTTCCTCTTCTACCCGATTCAGTACGAAGGTCAGGAGTGTTCCAAGAACATCTTCTACAGCGGTGCAGCACCCAACCAGCAGGCCGAGCCTGCCGTGGACTGGCTGCTGCAGAACAAGGGCAAAGATTTCTTCCTGGTGGGCTCGGACTACGTGTATCCACGTACCGCCAACACGATCATGAAGGAGCAGCTCAAGGCCAACGGCGGCAAGGTGGTGGGCGAGGACTACCTGCCCCTCGGCAACACGGAAGTGGCTCCGATCATTGCCAAGATCAAGCAGGCCTTGCCCAAGGGCGGTGTGATCGTCAACACCCTCAACGGCGACAGCAACGTGGCCTTCTTCAAACAGATGAAGGCCGCTGGGATCACCCCGGCCAATGGCTACTCGATCATGAGCTTCTCGATCGCCGAAGAGGAGATCGCCGCGATTGGTCCTGAATATCTTGAAGGCACCTATGCGGCCTGGAACTACTTCCAGAGCCTCGACACCCCGGCCTCCAAGGAGTTCACCAAAAACTTCAAGGCCAAGTACGGCGACAGCCGGGTCACCAGTGATCCCGCTGAAGCCGCCTACATGATGGTGTACCTCTGGGCTGCTGCTGCCGAGAAGGCCAATAGCGTTGATGACAACAAGGTGCGCGAGGCCCTGATTGGGGTGAGCTTCGATGCTCCCGAGGGCAAGGTGACCGTGCAGCCCAACCACCACGTCGAGAAGCTCGTGCTGATCGGTGAGGTGCAGAAGGATGGCATGTTCAAGATCCTCGAGAACAAAGGCTTCGTGAAGCCCGTGGCCTGGAATCAGTACGTGCCCGAAACCAAGGGCTTCACCTGCGACTGGACCCAGAACCGCCCCGACGCTGGCAAGTTCAAGATGTGAGCCCTGGGCTCGCCAATTGCGTCATGACCGGGGGGAGCATTGTCTCCCCCTCTTTTATTTCCTGTGATTTCCCTTTGCTGAGCCCTACTGGGCGCCATGGATCTTCTTTACGACACACTCTTCAACGGCCTGGCCATCGGCTCGGTGCTGGTGCTGGCGGCCCTGGGATTGGCCGTGGTCTTCGGCTTGATGGGTGTCATCAACATGGCCCACGGCGAGTTGATGATGCTGGGCGCGTACACCACGTTTGTGGTGCAAAACCTCTTCAAAAATGGACCGCTACAGGGGATCTTCCCGCTTTACATCCTGGTGGCGATTCCGCTGGCCTTTCTGGTGAGTGGCCTGGCTGGTTTGCTGCTGGAGAAAACGGTGATTCGTCGTCTCTATGGCCGGCCCCTGGAAACGTTGCTGGCCACCTGGGGCGTAAGCCTGATCTTGCAGCAGTTCGTGCGATCGGTGAGCAGTGCTTTTGTGATTGGCCTGCTGGTGGCCGTCGCCCTGGGCCTGGTGGCGCCGCGGCTGTTGCCCAGGCCCTGGGGGCAGCGCCGCTGGGCGCCTGTGCTTGGAGTGGCCACCTGGGTGATCGCCGGCCTGGTTGGCATCGCCCTGGCTTCTGGTTTGGGTGGCGTGCGGGTGCTGGATCAGCCCTGGTTCAGTGCCCGCAACATTGATGTCACCGCACCGGTTTGGTTGCGGGGCTCGGTCGATCTCGGTGCCGTCAACATGCCCACGGCCCGTCTATTCATCATTGCCCTCACGGCCCTGGCCCTGGTGGCCGTGCATTGGTTTCTGCAGAAGAGTGTCTGGGGGATCCGCATTCGCGCCGTCACCCAAAACCGCTCGATGAGTGACTGCCTGGGGATTCCCACCGAAACCGTCGACGCGCTCACCTTTTTGGTGGGATCCGGTTTGGCCGGTGTGGCCGGTGTGGCGGTAACCCTGCTGGGTTCGGTAGGCCCCAACCTGGGCGGCAATTACATCGTCGACTGTTTCATGGTGGTGGTGCTCGGCGGGGTTGGCAAACTCCTCGGCACCGTGGTGGCGGCCCTGGGCATCGGCGTGCTCAGCTACGTGATCGGTTCGGGTTCGCTGTTGTTGGTGTGGCCCGCCATGCCCGCTGGCCTCAATGAGCTGATCACCTTCTTCGCCACCACCTCGATGGCCAAGGTGCTCGTGTTTGCTTTGGTTGTGGTGTTTCTGCAGTTCAGGCCGGCTGGTCTGTTTCCGCAGAAGGGCCGCATGGTGGAGGCCTGAGCCATGGCGAAATGGCGCACCTGGCTGCCCTGGCTGTTGCTTGTGGCAGCCGGCCTGATTCTTCCGGCGATCCTGCCGCCGTTCCGGCTCAATCTGCTGGGCCGTTTTCTTTCCTTGGGGATTGTGGCCCTGGGGATCGATTTGATCTGGGGCTTCACCGGGATGCTGAGCCTGGGGCAAGGCATTTTCTTTGCCCTCGGTGGGTATGCCGTTGGCATGCACCTGCAGCTGCTTGCCTTGCCACCCGGTGAATTGCCGGAGTTCTTTGGCCTGTATGGCGTGAAGGCCCTGCCGGCTTTCTGGCAACCCTTCCATTCACCGCTGTTTACCGGTTTATGCATCTGGGTGCTGCCGGCCCTGGTGGCCGGAGTGCTCGGCTACCTGGTCTTTCGTAACCGCATCAAGGGGGTCTATTTCTCGATCCTCACCCAGGCGGCCTTGCTGGTGTTTTTCAACTTCTTCAATGGCCAGCAGAAGTTGATCAACGGCACCAACGGTCTCAAAACTGATACGGCTCGGATTTTCGGGGAGCTGGTGGGCAGCGACGCCATGCAGCGCAACCTCTTCTGGCTCACCTTGGTGCTGGTGGTGGCAGCCTGGGCGCTGTGCCGCTGGATCACCCGCGGCCGCTTTGGCGATGCCCTGATCGCCATCCGCGACGACGAGCCGCGGCTGCGTTTCACCGGCTACAACCCCACCGCCTACAAGACCCTGGTGTTCGCCATCGCGGGTGCCATGGCTGGTGTCAGCGGTGCGCTCTACACCGTGCAGTCGGGCATCGTCTCGCCCCAGTACATGGCGGTGCCCTTCTCGATCGAGATGGTGATCTGGGTTGCGGTGGGCGGCCGCGGCACCCTGATCGGTGCGGTGCTCGGCGCCGTGCTGATCAACTACGCCAAGAGCCTGGTGAGTGAGCAGCTGCCGGAAACCTGGTTGTTCATCCAGGGTGGTCTGTTCCTGTTGGTGGTCACGGCCCTGCCCGATGGTCTGGTCGGCTGGTGGCGCCAGGGCGGCCCCCGTCAGATCCAGGCGATGGTGGGCTGGCCGCCACTGGCACCCACCTATCCCGGCCTGGATCTCGACCCCGCCGTGCAGGCCGAACGCGAGGCCCTTGGCTCTATCCCCGGAGGTGCCCCATGACGGTGTCCGCTTCCACCCCAGTGCTTGAACTGCGCCAGGTGAGCGTCAGCTTCGATGGCTTCTTGGCGCTCAACGACCTCAATCTGTCGTTGGCTCCCGGTGAGTTGCGGGCCGTAATCGGTCCCAATGGTGCTGGCAAAACCACCTTCCTCGATGTGATCACCGGCAAGGTGCGCCCCACCAAAGGGGATGTTGTGTTTCGAGGGCGCTCGCTGCTGGGGATTGCCGAGCACCGCATCGCCCGGCTCGGCATCGGCCGCAAGTTTCAAACGCCACGGGTGTATCAAAACCTCACCCCTCGGCGCAATCTCGAGCTGGCCGTGAAGGGCAGCCACGCCCCCTTCAGCCTGTTGTTCGGCGGTCTGGACAGCCGCCAGCGCGATCGGGTGCAGCAGTTGCTGGCGGTGGTTGGTCTGGAGGCCCATGCCTCCCAGCGGGCTGGCAGCTTGTCCCACGGCCAGAAGCAGTGGCTTGAGATCGCCATGTTGCTGGCCCAGGATCCCTACGTGCTGCTGGTGGATGAGCCCGTCGCCGGCCTGTCCGAGGAGGAAACCGAGCGCACCGGGGCTCTGCTGCGCAGCCTGGCCGGTGACCACACCGTGCTGGTGATTGAGCACGACATGGACTTCATCCGCGAGCTCGATTGCCCGGTCACCGTGCTGCACGAGGGCCACGTGCTGTGTGAGGGCCCGATGGATGCAGTGCAGAGCGATCCCCGCGTGATTGAGGTGTACCTCGGCGTTGAGGACAGCGGCGTCGAGGACAGCGGCGTTGAGGCAGACGCATGATCTCTTCCCCCACCATGACCTCTCACTCCTATCCCCCCCAGGACGAGGCCGGCCACCTGCTGAGCGTGCGCGGGCTGAACGTCTACTACGGGGAGAGCCATATCCTCCGCAACGTCGACCTGTCGATCGCGCCCGGTCAGATGGCCTGCTTGATCGGGCTCAATGGCGTCGGCAAGACGACCCTGCTCAAGTCGATCATCGGTCTGGTGCCCCAGCGCAGCGGTCGCATCGACCTGGCTGGCAGCGCCTGCGGCGGTCTGCCGCCCCATCGCCGGGCCCGGGCCGGCATCGGCTACGTGCCCCAGGGGCGGGAGATCATCCCCCAGCTCACCGTGCGCGAAAACCTGTTGCTGGGCTTGGAAGCTCTACCGGGGGGGATGGCGCGCCATCGCCACATCGATCCGCTGGTGTTTGAGCTGTTTCCCGTGTTGGAAACGTTTTTGGCCCGCCGCGGTGGCGACCTCTCCGGCGGCCAGCAGCAGCAGCTGGCGATTGCCCGCGCCCTATTGGGCAAGCCCCGCCTCTTGCTGCTCGATGAGCCCACCGAAGGCATCCAGCCCTCCGTGGTGCTCGACATTCAGCGCGCCGTGGCTCGGATCATTCGCGAGACGGGGATTTCCGTGTTGCTGGTCGAGCACCACGCCAGCTTCGTGCGCCAGGCCGATTGGTATTACGCCATGCAGAAGGGGGGCATCGTGGCCAGTGGCTCCACCGCCGACCTCAGCAAGGAGATGATCCAGCGCTTCCTGAGCGTTTGAAGCTTTGGGTCTGGTGATTGGGCCTGGTGACGGGTTGGTTGTCGAGTCCCTGCTCCCTGGCTAGGACTGGGCCTCAAGTTCACGCTTTGGATTGTTGATGCGCTCTTCTTTTGTTGCCGCCGCCGCCGCCGCAGGTCTCTGCAGCACAGGTCTCCTGGCGGGCTCCTTGCCGGCCCAGGCGCAGACCTGTCAGTTCCTGGCCCCCGTTGGTGGCGATGGCGTCACCAACATCATCACCAAGACGATTGGGCCGGGCAATCCCTTTGGCCGCCCCAACTGGAACACCGATTTCTTCGTCACCCAGCCTTACGGCAGCTACAAGTTTTTCTTCACCGCCAACTCCTCGGTGAGTGCCACCTATCCGATTCAGGGATACCTGAAGTTCACCGATGGCTCCAGCCTGCAGGTGATCAACGAGTCGTTTGCACCCCAGGTGGGAACGGGTCGGATGTGGGGCCCCTTCCCGGCGATCCCCGGCAAGACCGTGAGCCAGCTCAACTTCAAGATCGGCGCCAGTGCCGATCAAGCCGCTACCGGCTTCACCTACCGCATCTCGACGATGGGCTGCAACTGATCGGGTTGCAACTGAGTGGGCTCAACCTGGGCCCCTGGGTGGGCCTGCGCCAGCCGTGAACCGGTGGCGATGGGAAACACCACCAGTGCCCAGGCCGCCAACACGCTGAGCTGGGTCGTTAGGCCCAGCTCGATGCTGGTGATGGCCACGATGCCGCCCAGGTAGAGAAACCACCACAGGCCCTGGCGCAGTTGCTGCCGATCAGCCAGAGCAAACAGGCCCGCCGGCACCAGCACGATCAGGCTGGCGCCGCGCAGGGCGCTGCTGCCGCACCAGCTGATCGCCCAGGTGGCCAGCACGAAGGCGGCGGGGCACCACAGGCGGGCACCGGGCAGGCGGTAGGCGCGGTGGGCCTGGGGCAGCTGCTTGCGCAAGGCGATCAGGCTCACCGGGCCCATGGCCAGAGCGATCACCAAGGTGGCCGTTAGGAAGCTCACCACGGTTTGCCAGCTGGGGCCGCTGAGCAGCATCAGCACCCCCATGGCCAAACTCACGAGGAGCGCCACCGAAGGCACCGCCTGGCGGTTGAGCCGTCCGAGGCTGCCCGGTAGCAGCCCACAGCGACCCATCATCCAGCCCACCCGGGCCGAGGCGCCCATGTAGGCCATGGCCGTGGCGCTGGGGGAGATCACCGCATCAAGCAGCAGCGGCCGCGCCACCCAGCCGAGGCCCAGGCCCATGGCCAGGGCCACCAGCGGTCCGCCATGGGCGCTGAGTTGCAGCCGGGCCCAGCCGCCAGTGAGCTGGTCGGGGGGAACGGACACCAGGAAGGCCAACTGCAGGATCACGTAGACGGCCAGGGACATGCCCAGGCCGAGAGCCATAGCCAGGGGCACGGTGCGCTGGGGCCGGCGGGCCTCGCCAGCCAGATCCATGGCGGTGCGGAATCCCAGCAGGGAAAACAGGATGCCGCCGCTGCTGATCGCCGTGACCATGCCCTGCAAGGTTTGGGCGGGGGCCTGGGGGATGGCGCGCAGGTTGCCCCAATGGCCCGAGGCCAGCATCAGTGTGATCGAGATCAGTAGGGGGATGGCCAGCTTCCAGGCCGTGAGCCCATCGATCCAGCGGGCCAACCAGCCCACGCCCGCCAGGTTGATCCAGGCCAGCACCACCAGCAGGGCCGTGGCCAGGGCCAGTCCTGGGCCGCTCAGCACCTGGCCGGCCCCGCCCTGGCTGGTGGTGGCCGCCACGGTGAGCCAGGGAAAGCTGCTGGCCAGGTATTGCAACACCGCCAGCACCTCAATGGTGGGCAGGGCCAGGTAGGCGATCCAGGCGCTCCAGCCGCCGATGAAGCCGGCGGTGCGGCCGTGGCTGAGCAGGGGGATCTGGGCCAGGGCGCCGGAACTGCTCACCAGGGAGCCCAGCTCGGCAAACACCAGGGCCAGGCTGAAGGCCAGCACGCCGCCCAACAGCCAGGCGCCGAGAGCGGCCGGGCCAGCACTGCGGGCGGCATAGAAGGGGGCAAACAGCCAGCCCGAGCCGATGGTGCTGGTGACCACGGCGAGGGTGAGGCTGCGCAGCCCCAGCTGGCGGGAGAGTCCGGAGCTGGTCATCAACGAGTCGTCATGTGATCATCCTCGCCTGGGCAGGAGCAGTTGCCGCCAGAACGTCTCGGCCTCACCGCCAAGGCTGCTGCCCGCGACCTCGCCGGCCAGGGGGGTGGCATCCAGGTGGCTGATCGGCCGGCAGCCCAGGCTGTTGATCAACCAGGCCGCTTCGCAGCGGGTCAGATCCTGCTCCTGGATCGGCTGCTCCACCAGCAGGCCTCGATCGAGGGCCTGCTGCCGCATGACGCCCGGCAGGCAGCCATGGCTCAGCGGCGGCGTGATCCAGCTGCCGTTGCGGCGCAGCAGCAGGTTGGCGGTGGTGCCGCAGCAGAGCCCGCCAGCGGTGCTGCGCAGCAGGGCGTCGTCGGCGCCGGCTTCGCGGGCCTGGCGGCGGGCCTGGATCGAGGGCCCGTAGGCGAAGCTCTTGCAACGGCTCAGCAGGCTGGTGGCGCTGCGCTCTTCGGTGGGGCTGACGATCACCCGCACCGGCTCAAAACACGGCTCGATGGCACTGAGCTGCAGCCAGAAGCTCGGGGTGCACGCACTGGGAATGGCGATCCCCCGGCTTCCCCCCCCGCCGGCGCCCCCGCTGCCCCGACTCCAGTTGAGCCGCAGGGCGCCACTGCTGCCACGGCCACTGCCGATGCCACTGCGCTGGATGGCTTCTGTGATCAGGGGTTGCACGATCGCCACGCCCGGTGGGGGCGGCAGGGCCAGCAGGGCAGCGGAGCGCTGCCAGCGATCGAGGTGCTCCTCCAGCAGCCAGGCGCGGCCCCCCTCCACCAGCAGCGTTTCAAACACGCCATCGGCCAGCAGCAGGCCCCGATCGCTGATCGGCAGCGCCAGATCTTCCGGCGGGCCCCAGCACCCTGGCCCCGAGGGGTCGGCCAGCCAGGCGATGGTCGCAGCTGGACTGCTCATGCCAGGGCCTCCAGCAGCGGTTGCAGCTTCCAACCCAGTTCTTCGGCTTCCCCGCCGGGATCGGAGTCGGCCACGATGCCGCAGCCGGCATGGGCCCGCAGCCGCTGGCCGCGCAGCAGCAGTGAGCGGATCAGGATGCTGCTGTCGAAGCTGCCATCGCTCCCCAACCGGAAGAGGGAGCCGCAGTAGGGCCCGCGGGGCACCGGCTCAAGGCCATGCAGCCGCTCACAGGCGCGGATCTTGGGGGCGCCGGTGATCGACCCCCCCGGCCAGCAGGCCCGCAGCAGGTCGATCGCGGCGAGCCCGGGCCGCAGCTGGCCCTGCACCACGGAGGTGAGGTGGTGCACCTGGCGGTAGCTCTCCAGACCCACCAGCTGGGGTACCTGGATCGAGCCCGGCACACACACCCGGCCCAGGTCGTTGCGCAGCAGATCGACGATCATCACGTTTTCGGCCCGGTCCTTGGGGCTGCAGACCAGGTCGGCGGCGGCATCCGCATCGGCCTCGGGGTCGCGGTGGCGCGGCCGGGTGCCCTTGATCGGCCGGGTTTCCACCAGCCCGGCCCCATCCACCCGCAGAAAGCGCTCCGGCGAGGCCGACAGCACCGCTTCTCCGGCCGCAGCGGCACCAGCGATCGCCAGGCCGCCAAAGGGTGCGGCGCAGGCGCGGCGCAGGCGGCTGTAGAGCACCAGGGGATCGGCGGCGCCCTCCAGCTGGTGTTCGCAGCAGGCGGTGAGGTTGGCCTGAAAGAGATCGCCGGCGGCGATCCAGCTGAGGATCTGCGCCACCTGCTCGGCGAACCGCTCGGGTGGGGTGTGCCAGTGCCAGGCCGTCGGGGGGATGGCTGCCAGTGGCGGGCCTGCCGGGGTGTGGGTGCCTGCCCCGTCCAGATCCAGGCCAGCCAGCAGCGCCGCAAAGGCGGCCAGCCGGGCTGGATCTTCGCCTTCGAGCCACTGCTCCCGGGCCTCGTGGTCGATCACCAGCACCGGGTCGTGGCGGGCGGCCCAGAGCAGGGCCATGTCGGGGTGATGCCAGTGGGAGGCCGGTTCCACCCAGGCCCCGGCTTCGTAGCTCAGCCAGCCCATCCAGTGGCCGCCGCCCTCGGCCAGGGCGGCCAACTCGGCAAAGGGATCCTCTGCCCCGGCCTGGCCCGGTAACCCTCGGCACACCCGTTGCTCCAGTGGTGCCAGGCCCAGGCGGCTGCAGCGGCCCTGGGGGCTGCCATCGCCATCGAGCCACACCAGCCCTTCGCTGCCCAGTGCCGCGGCCAGGGCCTGCACCAACGGCCAGGGCTCCCGCCAGGACAGGGGGTGGCGCTGGCTCATGGGGCCGTCGGCTGGCTGGCCAGGTCGGGTCGTCCGGCTTCGATCAGGGCGGCATCGCGGATGCGGCAGCTGTCGCACACGCCGCAGGGTTGCTCGCCGCCGGCGTAGCAGCTCCAGGTGGTCGCAATCGGCACCCCCAGCCGCAGGGCTTCCTGCACGATGCGCTTCTTGCTCCAGCTCACCAGCGGCGCCCAGAGTTGGGCGCCGTGGCCTTCGCGACCGGCCTTGCTGGCCAGGTTGGCCAGGGTCTGGAAGGCGGCCAGGTAGTCGGGGCGGCAGTCGGGATAGCCGGAGTAGTCAACAGCGTTTACTCCCAGCACCAGCCGCTCGGCGCCGCGGGCTTCAGCCAGGCTCAGCCCCAGGGCGATGAACACGGTGTTGCGGCCTGGCACGTAGGTGCTGGGAATCACACCTGCCTCGACGCCATCGATGGGGATGGCCAGGGCTCCATCCGTGAGGGAAGAGCCGCCCCAGGCCGCCAGGTTGACGGCGATGGTGTGGTGTTCCTCGAGGCCCAGGGCGACGGCCAGCTCCGTGGCGGCTTCCAGTTCGCGGCGGTGGCGTTGGCCGTAATCGAAGGAGAGCCCGATCACGCGGTGGCCGGCCTCGCCCGCCAGGGCCGCGGCGGTGGCGGAATCCAAACCGCCGGAGAGCAGGGCGATGGCCAGGGGCGGAGGAGGCATGGTCACGGATGCGAAACGGCCAGGGCGAGGGTCTGGTTCGCGAGTCGCTCACAAAGGTTGTACAGATGTACATCTTCCCTGAGGCCAGCGGCGCTCAATCCCGCCACGATGGCGGCAGTGCAACCGCAAGGCCGCCATGGTGATGGGACTGGTTCGCCTCTCGGCGTTGTTGTCCACGGGCATGACGCTCCTGCTGGTTGGGGCCCCCGCAGGCGCCATCCCCAGGCTCGATCTCTCCAGCTACCCCAAGCCCGCCGCCGGCGATCGGCGTTGGGTGATCCAGCTGCCGGGGGTGTTGCGGCCCTCTGCGGATGCGGTGATGTCATCCAACCCCGCTGATTGGCGGGTGCAGCTGATCGTCGGCCAGATGGCCCTGGTGGATTGCAATCGTCAGGTGTTCGGCGGCAAGCTGCGCCCCGTGAAACCCGCCCAGAAGGGTGGCCCGGTGATCTACCGAGTCACGGATGTGGGGTCCCTGGCCTCCACCCGCATGGCCTGCCCACCGGATCAGTCCCGCCGCAGCGCGTTTGTGCCGATGGCTGGCCAGCCGTTTGTGGTGCCCTACAACGCCAGCCGTCCCATCGTGGTGGATGCGCCCCGGCCCTTGGAGTTGCGTTGGCGCCTGTGGAAGGCCGAAAGCCAGGAGCGCCCGGCGAGTCTGCAGTGATCAGCGAGTCGTGATCAGCGCAGCCCCAGCAGCTTGTGGCTCTGCAGGCTGAGCCGCCATTGGGGGTGCTGGCGCACGTAGTCGATCGCTTGGGCCTGGCCGCTGGCGGAGTCCCAGCCTGGCTGAAGCAGGAGCTGGGGGCTGGCGTTGCCGCCGCGGGCTGCTTGGGCCGCAGCGGCCATCGCTTCCGCGAAGTCCAGATCCTCCGGCCCGTGCACCACCACCTTCAACTCATCGCAGGCGGCCAGCAGCTCCGGCAGCGGCGGCCGGTGGGCCTTCGGCGAGAGGGTGACCCAGGCAAAGCGGCCGCTCAGCGGATCAACGCCACTGGTTTCCAAGTGCAGTGGCAGCCCTGCGGCAGCCAGCGCGTTGCACAGGGGTGCCAGATCGTGGTGCAGCGGTTCTCCGCCGGTGATCACCACAAAGGCGGCTCCGGCGATCGCGGCGGCCTGGGCTTCGGCAGCGAGCGCCGCCAGGCTTCGCTGCGGGTGCACGTCCGCGGGCCAGGAGTGCTTGGTGTCGCACCAGCTGCAGCCCAAAGAGCAGCCGCCCAGCCGGATGAAGAAGGCGCTGCGGCCGGCGTGGAGGCCTTCCCCCTGCAGGGAGTGGAAGGTTTCCACCACGGGCAGGGTGCCCGTCATGCCACGGCGTTGGTGCTGGCGAGGGCTTCCTGGGGCGACCGCGGCAGCCGCTGCTGGGCGGCTTCGATCAGGCCACGGAAGAGCGGATGGGGCTTGCCCGGGCGGGAGAGGAATTCGGGGTGGTACTGGCAGGCGGTGAAGAAGGGGTGGTCTTTGAGCTCGATCAGCTCCACCAGCCGGCCGTCCGGAGAGGTGCCGCTGATGGCGTAGCCCGATTCCAGGAACAGGTTGCGGTAGGCGTTGTTGAACTCATAGCGATGGCGGTGGCGCTCGTACACCACCTCATCGCCATAGAGGCTCTGGCCCAGGGTGCCTGCCGCCAGGCGGCAGGGGTAGACGCCGAGCCGCATCGTGCCGCCCAGGTCCACCACGTCCTGCTGCTCGGGCAGCAGGTGGATCACCGGGTGGGCCGTGTCGGGATCCAGTTCGGCGCTGGTGGCATCGGCCAGGCCCGCCTGGTTGCGGGCCCACTCGATCACGGCGCACTGCATGCCAAGGCACAGGCCTAGGAACGGCACCCGCTGCTCGCGGGCCAAGCGGATCGCGGCCACCTTGCCGTCGACGCCGCGGTTGCCAAAGCCGCCGGGCACCACCACCGCATCCATGCCCGCCAGCAGCGCTTCGGCGCCCTGGGTTTCGATCTGTTCGGCGCAGATCCAGTGCAGATCGAGGGAGGCATCCCGATCCAGACAGGCGTGGCGTAGGGCCTCCACCACCGAGAGGTAGGCGTCGTTGAGCTGCACGTATTTGCCCACCAGGGCCACCTTCACGGCCGGGCCCGGGTGCCGCAGCTTGGTGACCAGCTCCTGCCAGCGGGCCATGTCACTTTCAGCGTTGCTGAGCTGCAGCACGTCGAGCACCTCGCGGCAGAGGCCCTCCTGCTCCATGGCCAGCGGCACGGCGTAAATGCTGTCGGCATCGAGGGCCTGGATCACCGCCCGTTCGGGGACGCCGCAGAAGCCGCCGATCTTGCGCCGCAGCTCCTCACTCACCGGCCGGTCGCTGCGGCACACCAGCACATCTGGCTGGATGCCGATCGAGCGCAGCTCCTTCACCGAGTGCTGGGTGGGCTTGGTTTTCAGTTCGCCCGAGGTGCCAATGAAGGGCAGCAGGGTGACGTGCACGTAGGCCAGGTCGTGGCGCCCCACATCGCCCCGGAATTCCCGGATCGCCTCCAGAAACGGCAGCGATTCGATGTCGCCCACCGTGCCGCCGATCTCCCCGATCACCACGTCGGCGCCCGAGTTGGCAGCGACCCGCTGGATGCGCTCGCGGATCTCGCCGGTGATATGGGGAATCACCTGCACGGTGCCGCCGTTGTAGTCGCCACGGCGCTCCTTGTTGATCACCGACTGGTAGATCGAACCGGTGGTCACGCTGTTGAGACGCGACATGGCCGTGTCGGTAAAGCGCTCGTAATGGCCTAGGTCGAGGTCGGTCTCGGCGCCGTCTTCGGTGACGAACACCTCACCGTGCTGGTAGGGGCTCATCGTGCCCGGATCCACGTTCAGATACGGGTCAAGCTTGAGGATCGAGACGCTGTAACCGCGGCTCTTGAGCAGCCGCCCAAGGCTCGCGGCCACGATGCCCTTGCCGATGCTCGACACCACACCGCCGGTGACGAAGACGAACTTGCTCATATCCCTAGACCGATCCCTCAATGTACCGGGCGTTCCAAGGCTCCCTTGCGCCTGCGGGGCTGGCTGGGTTCGGCGGTCACGCCCGCTGCGCGGGCAACACCGCGCTCACCGCAGCCAGACCCCGCAGGAGCCGGGGGAGGGCTTGGGCCCGCTCAGCCCTGGAGGCTTTCGCTCGGCGGAAGCCAGACGCCCAATCGGCACTCCGTCAACCCTCCAGCAGGCTGCGCAGCATCCAGGCGGTCTTCTCGTGAATCTGCAGCCGTTGGGTGAGCAGGTCGGCGGTGGGCTGGTCGTTGGCCGCGTCGGCGGTAACCATCACGCTGCGGATCGTGCGGGCCACGGCCTCATGGCCCAGCACCAGCTCGCGCACCATCTCCAGGGCGGCCGGGATGCCCTGGGTTTCGGGGATGGAGGAGAGCTGGCCGTAGGTGGCGCCGCCGAAGGGTGCCGGGCAGCCCAGGGCGCGGATGCGTTCGGCGATGGCGTCGAGGGCCATCCACAGCTCGGTGTACTGCTCCATGAACATCAGGTGCAGGGTGTTGAACATCGGCCCGGTGACGTTCCAGTGGAAGCCGTGGGTCTTGGCGTAGAGCACGGTGCTGTCGGCCAGCACCCGGCCCAGCCCCTCGGCGATCTGCAGGCGCTGGGGCTCGGGGATGCCGATGTCAATCGGGGGTGCGGTGTTGGCCATGGCGGCTTATCCGTAGTGACTTCGTTTTAGCCCGGTTTGGCTGGTTTAGTCGAGGCTGCCCAGGTAATCCTTCACCCGGCAGCGGTTCTGGGGCTGACGCAGCTTCAGCAGGGCCCGCGATTCGATCTGGCGCACCCGCTCCCGGGACAGGTGCAGGGCTTCTCCGATTTCCGTCAGGGTGCGGGGTGTGTCGTCCTCCAGGCCAAACCGCTGGCGGATCACTTCGGCCTCACGGCTGTTCAGCTCCTCCAGCAGGGCTGTGAGGTCGTTGTGGAGTTGCTCGCGGGCCAGCTCCTGCTCCGGTGTGCTGTGGCTGTCCTCCAGCAGATCGCCCAACTCCGTGTCCTGGTCCTTTCCCACTCGCCCTTCCAGGGAGACGGGGCGGGGCACCTGCAGCAGGGTCTGGCGTACCGCTGCTTCGCTGAGTTCCAGATCCCGGGCGATCTCGGCCACGGTTGGGGTGCGGCCGAGGCGGGCAGTGAGCTCCCGCTGGGCGCGCTTGATCCGGTTGAGCTTCTCGGTGATGTGCACAGGTAGCCGGATCGTGCGGCTTTGGCTGGCGATGGCCCGGGTGATCCCCTGGCGTATCCACCAGTAGGCGTAGGTGCTGAAGCGAAACCCGCGGGTTGGGTCGTAGCGCTCCACGGCCCGCTCCAGCCCGAGGGTGCCTTCCTGCACCAGATCCAGCAGTTCCAGGCCGCGACGCTGGTACTTCTTGGCCACCGCCACCACCAGTCGCAGGTTGGCCTGGATCATCCGCTCCTTGGCCCGCTTGCCGCGGTGCAAGGCCTGGCGCCGTTCGCCTGCAGCCAGCTCGGGCTCAGCTCCCTCCTGCAGAAGTCGCTCGCGCCGCTGCACCAGGCGAGCCAGGGTGAGCTCCTCCTCCTGGCTCAGCAGGTCAACCCGGCCGATGTCCTGGAGATAGAGCCGCACCAGGTCGGTGATGGCGGGGGTGTTGGGCAACCGCAACGGTCGGTGGTTGCTTCACCGTTGCCCGCATGGGGGCGGAGGCGTTGATTCCCCCGATTTGTTTTGGTTTTCAGCCAGCTTCCTCGTCCACCCAGGTGCTGGCCACGTGCAGCTCCTCCAGCTGCTTGCCAGACACCCCGGCCGGAGCCTGGGTCATCAGGCAGCGGGCTTGCTGGGTTTTCGGGAAGGCGATGGTGTCGCGGATCGACTCCTCGCCGGCCAGCAGCATCACGATCCGGTCCACGCCGAAGGCCAGGCCGCCGTGGGGCGGGGCGCCCATGTCGAGGGCGTCCATCAGGAAGCCGAACTGTTGGTTGGCTTCTTCGAGGGGCAGGCCGATGGTTTGCAGCACCTGGCGCTGCAGGGCCGAATCGTGGATGCGCAGGGAGCCGCCGCCCAGCTCCAGGCCGTTGAGCACCAGGTCGTAGGCCTGGGCGCGGGCCGTGGGCAGGGTGGTGGCCCAGGCGGCCGGGTCGTTGCTGAGATCGTCTGCGTTGGGGGCGCAGAAGGGGTGGTGCAGGGCCTCGAGGCGGTTCTCGTCTGAGTTGAACTCAAACATCGGGAAATCCACCACCCAGAGAAAGTTCCAGCTGTCGTTGTCGCGGTCGGGCTTCACCAGGCCCAGCTCGCGGGCCAGAAACTGGCGCACCCGATCGAGGGCCTTGTTCACCGTGGCGGTGTCGCCGGCGCCGAACAGCAGCAGGGTGCCGGGCTCGGCCCCGGTGCGGGCCAGCAGTTCGGCCTTCTTGGCGTCTGTGAGGTTGTCCTTGATGGCGCCGATGGTGTCGATCTCGCCGCCCTCGCGCACGCGGATGAAGGCCAGCCCACCGGCACCGGCCTTCTGGGCCTCGCTGAACACATCGCCGCCGGGCTTGATGCGCACGTTGCTGATGGCGTCATTGCCGCCGGGCACGGCGATGCACTTCACCGAGCCACCGGCGGCCACCGCACCGCTGAACACCTTGAAGCCCATGTCGGCCACCAGGTCGGAGACATCGGAGAGTTCCAGTCCGTAGCGGGTGTCGGGCCGGTCGGTGCCATAGCGCGCCATGGCCTCGTGCCAGGTGAGGCGCGGGAAGGGGCGGGGCAGTTCCACACCCCTCACGCTTTTCCAGATGCTGGCGATCAGGGCTTCGTTGAGCTTCAGGATCTCCTCCTGGCCCATGAAGCTCATCTCGATGTCCAGCTGGGTGAATTCCGGCTGGCGATCGGCGCGCAGGTCTTCGTCGCGAAAGCAGCGGGCCACCTGGTAGTAGCGCTCGATGCCGCCCACCATCAGCAGCTGCTTGAACAGCTGGGGCGACTGGGGTAGGGCGAACCACTCGCCGCCGCACACCCGGGATGGCACCAGGTAGTCGCGGGCGCCTTCGGGGGTGGAGCGGGTGAGAACCGGCGTTTCCACCTCGATGAAGCCCTGGTCTTCCAGGAAGCGGCGGGCGGCTTGAATCGTCTGGGCGCGCAGGCGCAGGTTGCCGTTCATGCGCTCGCGGCGCAGATCGAGATAGCGGTGGCGCAGCCGCAGCTCTTCGCGGGTGTTCTCCTCGTCGTGCACCGACACGGGGAAGGGCAGGTTGCCCTTCACGGCATTGAGCACGGTGATGGCGCTGGCCAGCACCTCGATGCGGCCGGTGGCCAGCTTGTCGTTGATGGCGTCGGCGGGGCGCTCGCGCACCGTGCCCTGCACCTGGATCACCGTTTCATTGCGCAGGTGCTCGGCCACGGCAAACATCGCAGCGCCGTTGTCCGGGTCGACGGTGATCTGCACGGTGCCGCTGCGGTCGCGCAGGTCGATGAAGATCACGCCGCCGTGGTCACGGCTGCGGTCCACCCAGCCGCAGAGCTGAACGGCCTGGCCGCTGGCGTCGTGGCGCAGGTCGCCGCATCCGTGGCTGCGCATCTGGGATCGGGTCTGGGATTCGCGATTGTCCCATCTGAGGGCTCCCCAGCAGCTCAGATGGGTGGACCGTCCTGAAGTCCGTACAGGCTGTACAGAATTGGCGACAGCTGAATGTTTAGCGCCGGTAAAAGGGCCGCTTCACCACCAGGGCTGGCTCGGCCTTGCCGCGGATCTCCACCGCCAGCTCGGTGCCCGGCTTAGCCAGCTCGGCGGGCACCAGGGCCAAAGCGATGCCCGCTTCCAGGCTCGGCGACCAGCCGCCACTGGTGACCGTGCCGAGCGGCGTGGTTCCCGCAGCGGCCGCGGCGGCCAGCACCGGGTAGCCATGGCGGGGGATGGCGCGGCCCTGCAGCTTCAGGCCCACCAGTCGGCGCTTCACGCCCTCGGTGGTCTGGCGCTCCAGCACTGCGCGGCCAATGAAAGGCTTGGGCATCTCCAGGTGCACCAGCCAGCCCAGCCCCACGTCCAGGGGTGTGGTGGTGGCATCCATGTCGGCGCCGTAGAGGTGCATGGCTGCCTCCAGGCGCAGGGTGTCCCGGGCACCGAGGCCGCAGGGGGTGACGCCGCTGTCCAGGAACCGCTGCCAGAGGGCTAGGCCCGCCGGGCGGGGCAGCAGCAGCTCTAAGCCGTCCTCGCCGGTGTAGCCGGTGCGGCCCACAAAAGCCGTTCCGATCCCTGGCAGATCGAGGTTGCGGTGGCCGAAGCGGGGTAGGCCAGCAAGGCTGGTGCCTGCCAGCGCTTCCAGCCGGCCTGCCGCCTCCGGCCCCTGTAGGGCCAGCAGCACCCCATCGCCCTTGTGGTCGGCCACCGTGATGCCCTGGGGTTCCAGCTGGCTGCGGATCCAGGCCGTGTCGGCCTCGGCGCAGGCGGCGTTGATCACCACCAAGAGCGCGTCGGTGTCGGCGATCCGGCCTTGGTCGTAAACGATCAGGTCGTCGCGGATGCCGCCCTGCGCATTGAGCAGCACCGTGTAGCAGGCTTCGCCGGGGCCGATGCGGAAGAGGTCGCTGGGCACCAAGGCCTGCAGGGCATCCTTGGCGCCATCGCCCCGCAGGCTGAGCACGCCCATGTGGGAGATGTCGAACACCCCGCACTGGCGTCGAACGGCGTGGTGTTCGGCCACCAGGCCGGTGAACTGCACGGCCATCTCCCAGCCGGCGAAGGGCACCATCCGGCCGCCAGCCGCCGTGGCGGCGTCATATAGGGGAGTGTGCTGGAGGCCCATGGGGTGGATCCTATGCAGCCATGGCGGGAATCCAGAAGGAACTCGGAAGATTCGGTTTTCCGGCTACCCGGAGGCGGCAGTCGTCCATACCTTGAGAGACCCAAGTCCTGCCTGGATGGGTTCGCGCCCTTGCTGCCGTAGCTGCCGCCACTGCGCTCCTCCCACGGGGGGGGAGTTTGGCTGGTGCCAGCTGCGGCGGTTGCCGATCCATCCCGAGTTGGCGGCAGAACTCTGGTGTCATCACTGGACCGCCCGTCCGCCGCGGTTGCCCGTGATGGCCGCGCCAGCTTCTGGAGGAGGAGCGTCAGCGCAGCCGAACCAGCAGCTCAGCCTCGAGTCGGCACTGGCAGAAAGCTGAAGCAAATGTGAAGCTTGCTTCAAGTGGCCTGCTTTTGTAGGCCAAGTCTGGGCACTGCGAGGCGGCTAGGTTGTATTAAGGAGGCAAATATTTTGAAGGGGGTGACGGGCGTGGTGGCATCTCCGGCAATCAATACGTCGATCGAGCTGATGGCAGCTCAGGTGGATTGCGAGGTTCTCACCCTCCCCACCGGCGCCAAGGTGTTTTCCCGGGGCAACCGAGCTGATGCCATCTACGGCGTGCGGCGCGGCATCATCGAAGTGATTAGCGAAGCCGGGGACAAGCTCTGCTACCGGCCCGGTGAGCTGTGCAGCTACCAGGACATCGTGTGGCGCGATGGCATCTACCGCAACGACGCCCTGGCCCGCACGCCGGTGGAACTTCTGCGGCTCGATCGGCTGCGCTTCCTCAACTTGTTGCACAACCACCCCACCCTGGCGGTGCTGCTGATCAGCCAGCAGCATGAGCGCCTGCGGGAGCAACGCACCAGCGGCACCTGTTGTTACTGAAGGCCCTTTCGGCTCAGCGATCCAGCAAGAACATCAGGCTGCGCACCACCTTGGCCGCTAGCACGCTGCTCACCCCGGTGGGATCCAGCTGGGGCGCTAGCTCCACCACGTCGGCGGCCACCAGGTTGTGGTGGCGCAGCTCTTCCACCATGGCGGCGAAATCCCGCCAGAGGAAGCCGCCAGGCTCGGGGGTGCCGGTGCCGGCCATCACCGCCGGATCAAACCAATCCAGATCCACGGTGAGGTAGAGAGGCTGGCCGCGCAGGGGCTTCAGGGCTTCGGCCATCCGCTCGATCGCCACCAGGCGGCCCGTCTGGCGCAGTTCGCTGAATTCTTCGCGGGTGCCGCTGCGGATGGCGATCTGCAGAAGCTGCTGGCTGGGTAGCACCTCCAGGCAGCGGCGCATGGCGCAGGCGTGGCTGTGTTGGGCGCCGAGCCACTCGTGGCGCAGGTCGGCGTGGGCATCGAGTTGCACCAGCACCAGATCCGGGTGCTCGGCCGCCACGGCCGCCACCGCTCCCGAGCTGATCGAGTGCTCGCCGCCGAGCATCAGCGGCTTGAGGCCCAGGGCCAGCACAGCCTCGGTGGCCTGCTTCACGGCCGCCACCACCGGCTCAGGTGCGCCGAAGGGGATCTCCACGGCGCCTAGATCAGCGATGGCGAGCTCCTCCAGATCCCGATCGAGTTGGGGGCAGTAGCTCTCCAGGCCGCTGCTCACCTCGCGGATCGCGCCCGGCCCGAAGCGGGTGCCGGGGCGGAAGGAGGTGGTGCCGTCGTAGGGCACGCCGAACAGGCCCACCCGGCAGCCGGCCGGGTCGCGCTGGCTGCCCATGTAGATGGCGCCGTCGGTGTCGAAAAGGTCGTTCATGCGTTCAGCTCGCGCTCGATGGCGGCGGGGATGGCGTCGAAGGCACCGCGCTGCCAGCGCGGGCTCCAGATCTCACAGCCACTGGCCACGGCCGCGGCGCGGGCGGGATCCGGCTGCAGATAGCGACGGCCGCCTGTGGCGGCGAATGTCCAGCTCCACCAGCCGCTCGGATACATCGGCACCCAGCCATACATGGGATCGGCGTGGCCGAACACCTCGCGGATCAGCTTCACCGTGTCGAGGTGCACCTGGCGAAAGGCCTCGGGGGATTCGCTCTGGGTGGCGAACACACCGCCGGGCTTAAGGATGCGGCGGCATTGCTCAAAGAAGGCCCGGTTGAACAGGCCCTCGGCCGGGCCAGCCGGATCGGAGCCATCGACGATCACCACGTCGTAGCTGGCGTCGGCGGCGCCTGCGGCCCAGGCGATGCCATCGCCCACGGTGAGGTGGAAGCGGGGATCACTCCAGCAGCCACCGCCGATGCTCGGCAGGTGCTGCTGGCTCAACTCCACCACCAGGCCGTCGATCTCCACCATGTCGAGGTGCTGCACGCCGGCGTGCCGCAGGCACTCGCGGGCGGTGCCGCCATCGCCGCCACCGATCACCAGCACCCGCTCGATGCTCGCCGCGCTGCAGAGGGCCGGATGCACGATCGCCTCGTGGTAGTGCCGCTCCTGGCGCTCAGCCGTCATCCAGCAGCCATCGAGCAGCAGGCCCTTGCCGTAGCGCTCGCTGTCGATGATCGTGACGCGCTGGAAGGGAGACTGCTCTTCGGCGATCACCTGGCCGGCCAGGCCGTAGCGCACGCCGTCGAAGATCTCGTCGATCCAGCCCATGGCTCAGGGGTTGCAATCTCCAGCCTTGCGCATCGCCGGTGTGTCGCCCGTGACAGGCTCAGGCCATGGCCCCAGCGCGCCCCAGCGACGACCTGCAGGTGACCCCGGCGGTGCGGATCCCGGCGGCGGAGCTGGCCTGGCGCTTTTCGCGCTCCTCCGGCCCGGGCGGCCAGAACGTGAACACCACCGACTCGGGGGTGGAGCTGGTGTTTGACCTGGCGGCCTCGGGCGCTGTGCCGCCGCTGCTCCAGGCCCGGGCCCTGGGGCGGCTGGAGGACAAGCTCGTGGATGGGGCGATCGTGATCGCCGCCAGCGAGCACCGCTCCCAGTGGCAAAACCGGGTGGCGGCCCAGCGGCGCCTGGTGGAGCTGCTGCAGGAGGCGCTCAAGCCGCCGCCGCCGCCGCGGCGACCCACCAAGCCCACCCGGGGTTCCAAGGAGCGGCGCCTGGCGGCCAAGAAACAGCGCAGTGCCATCAAGAGTCAGCGCAGCAGCCGGGTCGTGCTGCCGGAAGATTGAGGTGTCGGTGGCGTTGTCCCTGATCTGTACAGCTTGTACAGCTCTTGTGAGGGTGTTGTTGCGAGGGGTCAGCAGCCTGGCTGATGCGAGTTTTCAGCCCAGATCTGGGCCTTGGCCTGCTGCCACAACCCCTCCAGCTCGCCGATGCTGCGGCCCTGCAGCTCGCCGCCCAGGGCTGCCTCCACGCGGGAGAAGCGATCGAGGAAGCGGCGGTTGGTGCCGGCCAGGCCGGCCTCGGGGTCGAGACTGCACCAGCGGGCCACGTTCACCAGGGTGAACAGCACGTCACCCAGCTCCTCCTGGGCATGGGCCCGATCGCCGCTGGCCATCGCTTCCGCTACGGCCTCCTTGAGCTCGTCGAGCTCCTCGTGCACCTTCTCCCACACACCTGTGATGTCGTCCCATTCGAAGCCGGCCGCGGCGGCTTTTTTGGAGATGGTCATGGCGCCGGCCAGGGCGGGCTGGCCGCGCACCTTGCCCGCCAGGCGATCGCTGAGGGGGCTGGCTGAGGGGGCATGGCTTTCGCCTTCGGCCCACTCGGCCCGTTCCTGCTGCTCCTCGGCCTTGATCGCCTCCCAGTGGGCCCGCACTGCTGCGCTGTCGGCCGCCTCGACCTCGCCGAACACATGGGGGTGGCGGCGCACCAGCTTCTCGTTCAGCCCCTGGGCAATTTGCGCGAGATCAAAGCGACCTTCCTCACTGGCGATCTGGGCGTGCAGCACCACCTGCAGCAGCAGGTCGCCCAGTTCTTCGGCTAGGTGCGCGTCGTTGCCATGGCGGATCGCATCGGCCACCTCGTGGGCCTCCTCCAGCACGTAGGGCACCAGGGAGGCGTGGGTTTGTTCGATGTCCCAGGGGCAGCCACCTTCGGGATCGCGCAGCTGGGCCACCACGGCGATCAGCTCGGCGAGGGCTGCCAGGCTTGGATCGGCACGGTTTGGATTGGCACGGCTTGGATCGGTCGGGGCGCTCATCGGACGCGGCCGCGTGGTCGGCGCCACCTTCGCAGCAGCCGCGGTGTTTTGGGCATGGGATCACCGTCCTGGATCAGGTGCAGCCAGCTGCTGGCCTCCAGGCCCACCAGCGCTGCCACCACCAGCGGGCGTTGGGTCTGCCAAAGGGTGCCGCACGCAGCCAGGAGCTGTTGCGGTGGCGGACCCCCCAGGGGCTGCAGCAGCAGGCAGATCGCCAGCGACGCCCCCAGCAGGTAGCTCAGTCGCCCGGCGGTGCCCAGCAGAGGACTGTGAGACAGCAGCGACCGGTGGCGCAGCAGGCGCCGGTAGGGCCACCACAGCAGCCGTAGCGGCCCCCAGCGCTGGGTGGGGTTGGAGCGGGTGTCGAGGTCGGGGGAGAGCAGCAGACCGCCCAGCAGGAAGGCTCCTCCGGCGGCGGCAACACCGGCCAGCCCCAGCCAAGGCCACCACAGGGCCCCGAAGGGCAGCGCCAGGATCCAGGTGGCGCGGTCGTGGCTGCGGCCGCTGGCCATCGCTCAGGGCCCCGCTGCCGCCAGCTTCAGCACCCGCGCTGCGGGCGGGCCGACGGGCCGCAGTCGTTCGCCGCTGCCATCACCGGCGCGCCAGCGCCGGTTGATCCAGTAGTACTGCTCGGCATAGCCCTGGATCCACGGTTCATGCCAGCGGGCTAGGGCGGCCATCTGGGCGGCGAGGGCCGTTGGGCCGCTGCCAGGCCAGAGGGGCGCCCCGAAGATCAAGCGGAAGCGGCCGTTGTCTTCGCGAACTTGGGCCACGGGAAACAGGGGACAACCTGATTTCTGGGATAGGGACGCTGGCCCCTTGGCGAAGAAGGTGGAAAGTCCCAGGAAATCGACCTGCAGCTCACTGCTGGGGCTGTAGAGGTCGGTCATCGTGACCAGGCTGCCGCCGCTGCGCAGCCAGCGGAACATGGCTTTGACGTTGCCTTGAGGGATCCAGTCGCAGTTGCTGTTGGCGCTGCGGGCCTGGTTGAGCAGGCGGTCGCTGTAGGGGTTGCGGGCGGGCCGGTAGATCACCGACAGGGTGTCAATCTGTTGACTCAGCCATCGCAGTCCAATATCCCAGCAGCCCAGATGCAAGGAGCCGATGATCACTCCCTGGCCTTGGCGGTGCAGACGCAACAGCTCCTCGAGGCCCTCTCCTTCAGCGCTGATCCGTGCGCTGTCGACAGGTTGGATGATCGATTCCAGGCAGGATAGAAAAAAGCTATCAATTGAGCGCTGCGCAATCAATTGGCGCTGGCGCATGCTGAGTTGATCGCCGTAGACGCGCTTGAGGTTCTCGATTGCTGTGGCATGGCGGTGAACGAGCCAGGGCCTGGCCAGGCGATGGGCCAGCGCAATCCCACGGATCATTGTGCGGTGGGAGCGCCCGCTCAGCACCACCAACAGCAGCTGCACAGCAAGGGCCTCCATTTGCCAGCGCAGCTTTCGCTGGAGCTGGACAGGCCGAGGCGAGCGTCTGGTCATGAATTGGGGACCGGGCCGATATTGGGGTGTAGTTTGCCTTCCGCGCGCGATTAGCTCAGCGGTAGAGCGCCTGCCTTACAAGCAGGATGTCGCTGGTTCGAACCCGGCATCGCGCATCTCAGGCAGGGCCTTGAAAATCTCCCGAAAGCCGCTTGTGCACCGGCTTTCGGGGTTCCAGCGTGTGGTTGGCTCTGCACGGGCATGCCAGGCTTGGAGGGCAACCTTCTCACATACCTTCTCACGTTCCTCCTCACATGGCTGCCCCCCTTGCCTGGGAGACGGTGCTGCGTGCGGGGGTGTCTCACTCCTTGTCTCGCCTCGGTTGTCGGCGTGGCTGGAGTGTCGCCAACCATCGCGGCCTGGTCCGACTGAACATCACGGCTAACGCCGGCGGCGGACATCGCCGCCAGCTGCTGCTGCCCATTCCCTGGGATGGGGACCATGTGGATGAAGTGCGGGATGCGGTGGTGGCCCTGCATTCGGCGTTTCAGGACGGCGAGGATCTTGAAGACGCTTTAATCAGGCTCTACCCAGGTCAGGCGCCGCTGGCTTCCACCGATAGGGCTTCCTCGTTCAGTCTGCGGCAGATCCCGCCAAGAGCCTCGCCTGGTCTGCCCTTGTGGAGCTCTACCGCGATCACAAACTCTGCAGTGGTGAGGTCAAAACCGCCACATGGGAGCGGATGTACCGGCCTCGGATGGGCCTGATGGTGGAGCTGTTGGCCGATCGTTCCAGTGGCGGGTCAGCTGATGCCGACGCGTTATTGCGACTGACGGCGGCGCAGTGGGCAGAGCGGCCTGGCTGCCGTACACGCCAGCTGCAGGTGCAGTACACCGCTGCGCTGCTGCGTTGGCTGGTGCAGCAGGGGGCACTCAGCCAGGAGTGGAGTCCTCCCCAGGATCTCAGCCCCTACATCGGCCGATCCCGTCAGCAGCGCATGGTCACCACGCCGATGGCTGTGGAGCACATCCTGGCGATGGTTCAAGCGATCCCAGATCAGCGCTGGCGTCTTTGTTTCCAGTTGATCGCTGCCTATGGCTTACGGCCCGAGGAGATCCAGCACCTGGAGCTCAGGCAGGGACGCCTTTGGTGCCTCTACGAAAAAGTGGCAGCTCGCGGTAAGACGAAGCCCAGGCCGCTGCGGCTGCTTCCTTGCGACCAGTGGTCAGCGGCCTGGAACCTGGAGGCCTCGTTCTCAGCAGATCGCCTGCCCCCGATGCGTCCCGGCCATGGTGCTCAGGACATCAGCCAGTACCTGCGGCGTCGCTCCCTCTGGATGGAGCTCAAGCGCGACTACGAAGCTCAGGGCGAAAAGCTGGTGCTCTACTCCTGCCGGCACGGCTACGCCCACCGGGCCCACGTGATCTGTGACCTGCCGCCCAAGGTCGTGGCCGCGGCGATGGGCCACAGCGTGCAGACCCACCTGGCGGCCTACAGCCGCTGGTGCGGGGATGACGTGGTGGATGACGCCTTCGCCAAGGCGGAGCAGCGTTTTCTGGTGGCATAAGGAACACCTCCTCCGCTTTGGCGAAGGCCCGGGCCGCATCCGGCTTAGCCCTGAGGGTTGCTTACGGCTCTTTCCCACGATTCAGACTGCACCGAAGAGCTGGGCCGGTTTGTTCATGGCGCATCGCGTGTTGGCCGAGATCGCAGTGAGCATCTCGGAGCACAAGAAGAACCCCATGGCCACCGTGGCTGCGGGAGATGGGATGGCCGTCGCGGTGCTCAACCGCAACGAGCCAGCGTTCTATTGCGTGCCGGCTAAGGCCTACGAGGAACTGATGGACCTGGTGGAAGACCTGGAGCTGAACCGTCTCACTGACTCGCGTCTGGCGGACGGACAGGAGCCAGTGCGGGTCAGCCTTGATGCCCTCTGAGACCGGCTTTCCTCTGCAGGCCCTGCAACGGATTGGCGACTTATTGCAGTGCTGGCCTCATTCCGAGGGCAGCCGCGGCTTGCTGCATCCGCCCATCGAAGCTGGCCAGATGGGTGCAGCGGCTGTGCAGCGCCACCGCCAGATGCAAGGCGTCACCCGCCCGGAGACCCATGGCCGAATCCTGGAGCAGCTCGGCGGCCTGGTGAAAGCGCTCGCGATCGAGGGAACGAAGTTCCACTCCGCCCTTCAGCAGGCGCTCGAACTGCTCCCCAGCGGCCTGGCGTGCTTCAGAACTGAGGCCGTGATGGCGCTGCTTGATTCCCAGGGCGCTGTGGGTTTCGGTGATCAGCCAGTCGCTGCTGATCAAGGTTTCGCGCGATTGCCCAAACCAGTCGAGCGCTTGCGCACTGCGTTCTTCTGGGGTCAGCAGAGCCACCACCACGCTGGTGTCGAGATAGATCATCGATGGCTCAGCGTCACCAGCGTTCACCGCCGCGGCATTCCTCGGTCACTGAAGGGGTGAGAGGCATGGTTGACTGAAGCTGGCGCAGATCAGCGGCCAGGGCAGAGCGATCCAGCTTGCGCAGAGGCTCCAGGCTCAGGCGGCCATCAGCTCCAACGACGATGTCGATCTGATCGCCTTCCTGCAGTCCGGCCTGACGCAGGCAATCGGCCGGGAGCCTGACCGCCAGGCTGTTCCCCCATCGGCGGATCGCCTGCGGGAAGTGCTGGCAGGCGTCAGCTGAGCGATCTTGAGGCCTGGACTGTGTCAAGGAACGCCCTCGGCCGTTCACGGCCACTCGTAGAGACATGACTCTACGTCCGCTTCGTGGCTGTCAGTGCTGCAGATGCCGCCGGCTCCAGCCGGTGATGGTGGCCTCCACGTTCTCGAGGTGCCACTGCAGGGGGCCCCGGCCCTGGGTGCAGCCCCAACGCCTGTAGTGCTTGCCGGGGGTGAGCACCCCCCGCAGCCGCAGCTGGCGGAGGGTTTCGCGGCTCATGCCCAGGGCAGCGCAGGCTTCTGCTGTCGTGACCCAGACCCGCTGGCGCGATGAGGTTGTCGGCGTCTCCATCAGCCTCCTGCCGGTTGAGCGCGGAAGCGCTGGAGGGTCTCGATCAACCAGGAGCGGCGGTAGCTCTTGACCTGGCGTGGGGCACCGTCAACGAACTGTTGGCGGCAAGGGGGCTCTTCGCCGAACTCCTGGCGGTAGGCCCTGGCCACGAGCTTGCCGGCAGCGCAGAACTGGTTGCGCGGCAGCGCTTGCTGGAACACCTCCAGCCAGGCATCTCCCAGGGTGAGCTCTTGGTCAGTCGGGGCGCCGGGCAGCAGTCCCGAACTCGCGGTGAGCACGTTGCTGCGCACGATGTCCTTGAACAGGAGTTGATCGCGTTGATCGAGGCCGCCCAGTTGCTCGAACAGGGTGATGCTGCGTTCCACCAGCGCGATCACCTCGACCTCTCGCAGCCGGGGCGGGGGCGATTCCACCGGCGCCGGTTGAGCCTGCTGGAGACTCTCCAGGAACCAGCCATCCATCCACACCGCGAACGGTGCGCTGATCCACCGGGCCAGGTCGACAGCTACCTGGGGGTGAATCCAGGTTTCGCCCCCATCAACACCTCCGGCGCGGGACTCGATCAAAGCGTGGACCGAAATTCGGGCTTCGGTCGAAAGGGCTTCCAAATACTCGTTAGCCCGGTCCGACTCGCGGTATTTGGTCCACCGCTTGCCGTTGGCTCGGCACATTGCCGTGGCGTTGACGTAGCCGTCGGTGCTGCGTCGCTGGATCGGTGTGCCATTCCAGGAAAGGGAGATCAGGGACTGGGATGCCATCGGAGCGGAAGGAGTCGGCGTAGATGAATTCGGAGCTGATTGATTCATCGGTCTGAAAGCGGTGTGATGGGGGGAACCTCACCGGCGTCAGTGCCGGCATCGGAGCGAAAGACGGAGTTGGGGCTGGCCAGCGGCTGCGGCGGCACGGGCCCGGCGAGCACGAACAGCAGGGTGCTGAGCTGAAACAGCAGTCCGAGCACAACCAGCAGGCGCAGGGCGGTGAGGCTGCTGGCCGTGACGGCCACGGTGGTGGGCCGGCGGGTGCGGCAGAAGGCAGGCAGCTGGGGACCGGGCCGGTGAAGGGGCCTGCCCCTCCAGGCCCCGGCGTTCTGGTCCTGTCGATCGAGGGGCATCAGAACAACTCCTCGTCGTCGTCCTCGCCATCCGCCGACTGTCCCGCGTCAAGCCCCTTGGCCGATTGGCGTCAATCAAGTTGGCCGGTTAGGGGAACTGATCGCCCCCCGGTTGTCGCCGGCGACAACCGGGGGGCGATGACGCTGGAGGCGACACGAAAACTGAGCTACCCATCAGTCCGAGCCATTGCCAGCACTAACTTCCTCTGATCGGCACCAGGCGACAACCACGTTGGCCGGTTAGTCGCCGAGACCTCCGCTGAACCTTGCCCTGGAGCGCACGAGCCGGCGGACCCCAGAGTCCGCCGGCTTGTGCGGAGCTTCCTACTGGGGCCTGCTTCCATCGGCGCCAGGTTGTCGCTGGACGACAATCTCCCGGGCTGTTCTCCGCTTCTCTACGGCTGCTGTGGCTGTTGGCTGCCGCTGCGCCGGCTTGCCTGGGCGCGGCGGTGGCGCAATGGGGGCAGCCCTGGCGCACGAACACCTCCAGCACTTGTCCGGCAACGGTGACCTGCGGGACCAAGGCCAGCCAGAGCGCCAGCAGCGCAGCCGCCAATGCATGCCAGCGCCGACGCTTCATCCACCGGTGCCAACCACAGGCCATCACTGCGCCAGCGCCATCATCACCAGCAGACCTGCGCTGCACCAGACGAACCCGATGGTGGCATCACGCAGACTGCGGGCCGACTTGATCTCCGGCACCAGATCCGAAGCGGCGATGTAAAGGAAGTTGCCGCAGGCAAACAGCACAAGGCCCCCCACGGGCAGCGACCGGGAGATCAGCCAGGCGATCACCGCTCCAAGCGGGAAGGTGAGTGCCGAGATGACATTCCAGCGCAGGGCGGTGCGGGGCTTCCAGCCGCTGTGGACCAGGATCGCGAAATCCCCAAGCTCCTGCGGCACCTCATGGGCCACGGCCGCCACGAAGGCCGCCACACCGGCATCAGGGTTGAGCAGGAAGGTGCTGGCGATACCCAGACCGCCAATGAAGTTGTGCAGGGCGTCGCCCAGCAGGACCAGGATCGCCATCGGTTGGCGGGAGGCTCCGCCTGCGGCGGCATCCGGTCCGCTCCTGCCGGGATGGCGATGGGAGTGGTGCCATTGCAGGAACTGCTCCAGCGCCAGGAAGGTCATGAAGCCGGCGGCGATGCAGAGGCTGCCGCTGCGCGATGGCATCGCTTCCATTCCCTCCGGCAGCATGTGGAACAGTGCGCCACCCAGCAGCGACCCTGCCGCCAGCGACACCAGGGGCAGCAGCAGCTGCTGGAGCCGCCGGGGCGGCAGCAGCAGGGTGAGGGCACCCACCATCGCCACCAGGCTCATCAGCAGCCCGCCGACCAGAATCCAGACCAGGCTGTTCGGAGTAGCCACCCGTCAGAGTTGACACCAGGCCCAGGCCTGCTGGTTGATCAGCAGACCGATCAAGGTGAGCACCGCCATCAGCAGCACCTGATCCGTGCGGGAGCCAGGGATGCGGATGTCGGCCGTCAGGTGCACCACGTTGGTGAGGCTGTAGACCACGCTGAACCAGAACTGAGCCGCCCGCCATGGGGCGCTGGCGCTCCAGCCCGCTGGATCGGCGATTGCATGCACCGCCACCAGAAACGCCCCCACCGGCAGCAGGAAATAGAACAGCATCGCCAGGAACAGCCGCGGCACCCGCGAGGACGCCACCTGACTCTTGATCTCCACCGAGAGGCCATGGAACAGGGGCATCAGGCCCAGTTCCACGTGGAACAGCATCACCAGCAGCCAGGCAGCCCAGAGGCCCGTGAGGCGCACCGCATAGCCGAAGGAGGCAGCGTCAGACATGGGTGTCGACCGGCACCAGGGGGCATTGGATCATCATCCGTCTTGTGGAGGAATGCACGGATCCTGCGGGTTTCATTCTGCAAGCGAGAGGTCGATGCGTTTCACCACTGAATCCGGCAGGTTGCGCGACACCGGACAGAGCTTCATGCGCTGTTTGATGTAGGTGATCGCGTCGACGTCGGCGCGGCTGTGCTCCTGGCTTGAGACGTCTGGATCGAGCCGGATGACAAAGGCACCATTCAGCTGCTCAAGGATCCAGTCGGCGCTGGTGGTCACCGTGAATTTGCCCTCCACCTGTTGCAGCGGGATGGCCCGCTCCTGGGCATTGGGGGTTGGGTCATGCCGATCAGTGGAGGGGGGATGGAAACGGACGGGGGAGAACGATCAGGCGACGATGTCCTCGAGCGGGTATCCCTCATCGCCCCAGCGGGCGAGGCCGCTGCGCAGGTTGGCCACCTGGCTGTGGCCGGCCTTGAGCAGCTGGTGGGTGGCCAGGGCCGAGCGGCTGCCGGAATGGCAGACCACCACCGGCTTGCCCGCGGGGATCTCGCCGCTGCACTGCTCCAGCTCCGGCAGGGGCAGCAGCAGGCTGCCGGCCACTTGGCAGTCGGGGCCGTGGAATTCCTCGGCGGAGCGGACATCAAGCAGGGTCAGCGCTTCGCGGTGCTCGGCCACCCAGCTGGGCGGCAGCTCGGGCAGCCCCGCATAGCTGCGCTGCAGCGGCGCCCAGCTGGGCGCGGAAGCAGAGGCGTCGCGCGGCTTGCCGGATCGCAGATTGCCCGGGAGGGCCTCGGCGATCTTGTGCGGGTGCGGCAGCGTCATGGCCTCCATGTGGCCCACGAAATCGCGCTCCGTCGCGGCGCCGCCGAGCCGGGCGTTGAAGGCCTTTTCTTCTGCCACCGAGGTGACCGTGCGGCCGGTGTAGTCGTGGGCGGGATAGAGCAGGCAGCTGTCGGGGAGGCTGAACAGCTGCTCGGTGATCGAGCGCCACAGGGTGTGTGCATTGCCCTGCTGGAAATCACAGCGGCTGCAGCTGCGCACCAGCAGCGGCTGGAAGCTCAGCTGCAGCAGCTGCAGGCCGCCTAATCCGCCGGCGGCGGCACAGCTGCTTCACGGCGCCAGCCGCTCGATCAGCCAGGTATCGCCGTTGCGCCGGTAGCGAAAGCGATCGTGCAGGCGGTGCAAGCCTCCTTGCCACACCTCCAGTTCTTCAGGGATCACCCTATAGCCACCCCAGGCAGGCGGCATGGGAATCTCACCCTGCCGGAAGCGTTCGGTGATCGCCCGCCACTGGTCTTCCAGCACCTGCCGGGAGGAGATCATACGGCTCTGCTGCGACACCCAGGTCCCGAGGCGACTGCCTTGGGGACGCGAACGGAAATAGGCCAGCGCATCGCCCAGGCTGATGCGCTCGGCTCGTCCGAGGATGATGCATTGCCGTTCAAGGCCATACCACGGAAACAGCAAGCTCACCGCCGGATGAGCTGCGATCTCCTGGGCCTTGCGGCTGTTGGTGTTGGTGAAAAAGACGAACCCCCGCGCATCAAAGGCCTTGAGCAGCACCGTGCGGGCGCTGGGGCGCTGGCCATTAACGCTGCCCAGCACCATGGCGTTGGGCTCGAGCAGGTTGGCCTCCACGGCTTCCTCAAACCAGCACCGGAATTGTTCCACCGGATCGGGATGCAGGTCGCTGCGACGCAAGGTGGCGCGCCCGTAATCCCGGCGAAGGGGGCCCAGGTCAACCCTTTCATCGGCCCCTGTCATGGCTGCGACGCTCCCGTTGCGGTTCAGCCTATTGAGATCTGTGAGAGCTATTCCAGATGCCTCTGCTCGTCTTCCTTAAGTTCGCCGAACACCATGGCGATCACCACCGTCATGCCGATGGCCAGCGCGAGTGCCAGAGCGGCTTTCACGGGCACAAGAAGGAAGATGGCTTTCATCGTGATGAGCTCCGTCTGACCCGCTGGACAAGGTCCTGTCACTCCAGGCTGTTAGCCGCTGGCTTTGCGAAGGCGTTCAGGCTCTGATCTGCTGCGTAGTCGCAAGCATTTGCTGGCAGGGTTTGTTCATCGCTTGAGGTCGAAGCGATCGGCCTCCATCACCTTCACCCAGGCGGCCACGAAGTCGCACACCAGGCGCCCGGCGCCATCGCCCTGGGCATACACCTCGGCGATCGCCCGCAGCTGGGAGTTGGAGCCGAACACCAGATCCGCCCGGGTGCCGCTCCAGCGCAGCGCCCCGCTCTGGCGGTCGCGCCCCTCAAACAGCTCACCGCTGTCGTCGGTGGGCGTCCAGGTGGTGGCCATGTCGAGCAGGTTCACGAAGAAGTCGTTGCTCAGCACCCCCGGCCGCTCGGTGAACACGCCATGGCGCACGCCACCGCTGTTGGCACCCAGCACCCGCAGGCCGCCCACCAGCACGGTCATCTCCGGAGCGCTCAGGCCCAGCAGTTGGGCCCGGTCCAGCAGCAGGTGCTCGGCGGTCACGCTCATCGGAGCCTTCTGCCAGTTGCGGAAGCCATCGGCCTGGGGCTCCATCACCGCAAACGAGGCCGCATCCGTTTGCTCCTGGCTGGCATCCATCCGGCCCGGCGTGAACGGCACCTCCACCGGCATGCCCGCGGCGGCGGCCGCCTGCTCCACGCCCACGCCACCCGCCAGCACGATCAGATCTGCCACCGACACGCGCACCCCACCTGAGCGGGAGGCGTTGAACGCCTGCTGGATGCCCTCGAGCACGGCCAGCACCCGTTGCAGCTGCTCGGGCTGGTTCACGGCCCAGGTGTTCTGCGGGGCCAGGCGCACCCGGGCGCCGTTGGCGCCGCCGCGCTTGTCGGAGCCGCGGAAGCTGGAGGCCGAGGCCCAGGCAGTGCTCACCAGTTCAGCGGTGCTTAGCCCCGACGCCCGCACCCGCGCCTTGAGATCGGCGATGGCGGCCCCGTCCACCAGGGGGTGATCCAGCGCTGGAATCGGGTCCTGCCAGATCAGGTCTTCCTCGGGCACCTCGGGGCCGAGGTAGAGGCTCTTGGGCCCCATGTCGCGGTGGGTGAGCTTGAACCAGGCCCGGGCGAAGGCATCGGCGAAGGCCTCCGGGTGCTGGTGGAAGTGGCGCGAGATCGGCGCGTAGATCGGATCGAAGCGCAGCGACAGATCCGCCGTGGTCATCATCGGCGGGTGCTTGAGCCCGGGGATGTGGGCGTCGGGGATCAGGTGCTCCTCGCGGCAGTCTTTGGCCTGCCACTGCCAGGCGCCGGCTGGACTCTTGATCAGCTCCCACTCGTAGCCGAACAGCATGTCGAAGTAGCCCATATCCCAGCGGTTGGGGTTGGGTTTCCAGGCGCCCTCGATGCCGCTGGTGGTGGCGCCGGCCCCCACACCGCTGCCGTGGCGGCTGCGCCAGCCCAGGCCCTGCTCCTCCATGGGCGCCCCCTCGGGCGGTGGACCCAGCAGCTCGGCGCTGCCGGCGCCGTGGGCCTTGCCGAAGGTGTGGCCGCCAGCGGTGAGGGCCACCGTTTCCTCGTCGTTCATCGCCATGCGGAGGAAGGTCTCGCGCACGTCGCGGCCTGAGGCCACTGGATCCGGTTCGCCGTTGGGGCCCTCGGGGTTCACGTAGATCAGGCCCATCTGCACGGCCGCCAGAGGGTTCTCCAGCTCGCGGTCGCCGCTGTAGCGCGCATCGCCGAGCCAGGTGGTCTCGTTGCCCCAGTAGATGTCTTCTTCGGGTTGCCAGATGTCGGCGCGGCCGCCGCCAAAGCCGAAGGTCTGGAAACCCATCGATTCCAGGGCGACGTTGCCGGCCAGGATCATCAGGTCGGCCCAGGAGATCTGGTTGCCGTAGGTCTGCTTGATCGGCCAGAGCAGCCGGCGGGCCTTGTCGAGGTTGCCGTTGTCGGGCCAGCTGTTGATCGGCGCGAAGCGCTGGTTGCCGGTGCCGCCGCCGCCGCGGCCATCGGCGGTGCGGTAGGTGCCGGCGCTGTGCCAGGCCATGCGGATGAACAGGCCGCCGTAGTGGCCCCAGTCGGCGGGCCACCAGTCCTGGGAGTCGGTCATCAGCGCGATCAGGTCGCGCTTGAGGCCGGCGTAGTCGAGCTGTTGGAAGGCTGCGGTGTAGTCGAACGCCTCCCCAAGCGGATTGGCGGCCGGGCTGTGCTGGTGCAGGATCCCGAGGTTGAGCTGCTGGGGCCACCAGTCGCGCGGCGCGGGGCCGCGGCCCGCCACCGCTGCTGCGCCGTGGTTGAAGGGGCACTTGCCGAGTTCGGTCATGGCGGCGCTGCTGGGATTTCATCCACTGTTCTGACCGTAGGCAGCACGATCTAGGCCGGATTGCGGTGGTCACAGTCCGTGACGGCTACCGTTGGGCTGCTGGGCCCTGAGCCCGCAACGGGCCCGGCCAGAACCAGAGCATGGCTATCTGCATCCAGGGGCCTGATCAAGCTGAGCGGGGTTTAGAGGCCGTCCATAGCCTTGGCTGATAAGCGCTCCCGGCTTGTTCGTTTCGGCGTCTGCCTAGTCGGCAATTGGAGAGAGCGGCGGAAACGAAAGCTCAGTGCTCAGCGGTCAGCTCTCCTGCCACCGCAGGTCTGCCAGCTGTCCAATAGGCGCGACAGCTCGTCTTTCATGGCGGCGAGCTCAGAGATCCGCAAGTTGATCGACTCCACCTTGGTCGCAATGCTGTCCTTTAAGACAGAGCAGTTGCACAGACCCGAGCGACGCACCTCCAGGATTCTCGACACCTCAGGGATCGCGACATCCATCGAGCGCAGGGCACGAATGATCGTGAGCTCAGCAAGATTCTCGTCATCAAACAAGCGGTAACCAGCGTCTGATCGTCCCTTGGGCTGGAGCAGTCCCTCGTCGCAGTAGAAGCGAATCGTCTTCACGGAAAGGCCTGTGCGCCTGGCCACCTCGCCGATGCGCAGGCCGGGAGTGGATGCCACTGACAGCGATCCTCGGCGGGCCATCGATCCCTCCACTGCATGGAAGCTTCCCAACGGTAGGCATCGGCAGGCTGCGAGAACCCTGAGCGCCAACCCTCCACCAGAGGCGCACTACTGGAGATGCCTGTTAGGGTTCTGTCTGGCAGGTTTTCTGCTCTCGCCACCCTCCCGATGCCGCACCGTTTCAGTCCCTGGGGCGCCCCAGCGGTAGCCGCGCTGGGCGCCAACCTGTTGCTCTCGGCCGCCGGCCTTGCCGCGCCGGCCATCGGCACAGGCGGTGTGCCGGCCCTCTACCCAACCCAGGCAGAAGCGGAGAAGGCCGCCAAGCTGCACTTCAACTGCAAAGGGGCCCACAAGATGGGCAGCCAGTGGATGCCCTGTGCCAAGCACGGTGACGCTCCTGGCTCTGTGCACGCCCACTGAGGCCGTTCACTCCCATGGCCCAATGCGGTGACAAGCCCAAGCGGATTGCCTTCGGGGTGGCGCCCCTGGGCATCATCTCGATTGGCATCGTGCCGATGGGTGTGGTGAGCATCGGCGTGGTGCCAATGGGGGTCATCAGCCTCGGCGTGGTGGGGATGGGTGTCCTCAATGCCTGCGTGGTGGGGATGGGCGTGTTGGTGGTTGGCGTGAACGTGATGGGGGTCTGGTGGGCAGGTCTTGAGGGCATGGGGCCACGGCGCCTGGGGGCTCTTTCTGGTGCCCTGCATCAGCACCACCACGGTTCCGCCGGCCCGATGGCGCCGAACCTGATGGCCTACCCCACCCGCCAGGAGGCTTTGGAGCAAGCCCGCAAATTGGGCTGCAGCGGCGCCCATGCCATGGGATCCCGCTGGATGCCCTGCTCTGAGCACTCCCCATAGGGTCACGGTTTGGGCCCACCTGCTCGTGGCGGCGGTGGCCTCTGCGGTGCTGTCCAGCCACACAATGGAGAGATCGGTTCCAGCGGGTCACTCCCTGGAGGCAACGAGGAAAGTCCGGTGGGGTGCAGGTTTTGCCTGAGCCGAGTCCGTCACTGTCCCGCAGCTGTGATGGAGGCCACCAACGGCCGCCTCAGTCAGAACGCTCGCCGTGCACAACCTCTTCACCTCCGGCGCGGACCGGTTCTCTCAATGCCCCAGACCTTCTCAGCCAGAACTCTGGCCCTGATCGGTGGTGCGGCAGCACTGGCGCTGCTGCTCGATCAACCGGCTCAGGCCCATGGCATCGCCCACGGCGGCATCGCCGCCGGCTTCCTGCATCCGATCAGTGGAGTCGACCACCTGCTGCTGCTGATCGCCGTGGGGGCCGCAGCTTCCTGCATCTCGACCCAACTGCTGCTCTGGGCCCTGGCCGGTGCCGTCGGCGGCGGCGTCTTTGGGGCGATAGGAGGCACGTTGCCAGCACACGAGTTTCTCGCGGCGCTGGCAATCAGCGCGGTGGCGGTGCTGGTGCTGAGCTGCCTTCGTTCCAAGCAGGGTCCCCAGTTGGGTGCCTGTGCCGCCCTGGTGGCATCAGCGGTGGCGGTTCACGCCATGCTTCACGGGCTGGAGGCACCGGCTGACGGCTCTGCGGCGCTCTGGTGGTTGGGTGCCTTTGCCGGTTCAGTGCTGGTGAGCGGCGTCAGTTACCTAGTGCTGCGGCGTCTGCCCCTGGCCTGGACCCGGGGGGTGGCCCTGCTGCTCGCGCTCTGTGGTGGTGTGGCGGCGCTGGGGCCTGTTGGTCTGCTGATGCGCTGAGCCGCAACGGGGAAGGCTGCCCAGCTGGGGAACGAGGATCAGCCTCTGCTTGGTTCCTCTCCCCGGTCGTGCCCACCCATGCCACTGCAGATCCGCCCCTATGAGGCGGCCGACTGGCCGGACGTGTGGGCTCTGCTGGAGCCGGTGTTCCGAGCTGGTGAAACGTTCCCCCATGACCCGGCCATCACGGAGGCAGAAGCACGGGTGGCCTGGGTGGAGCAGAGCCAGGCGGTGATGGTGGCTGTCGATCCGGCCGGGGCGGTGGTGGGCACCTACTACCTGAGGCCCAACTCTCTGGCCCTCGGCGCCCATGTCGCCAACGCGGGCTATGTGGTGGCTGAGCACTGCCGCCGCCAAGGGATCGGCAGCCGGCTCTGCCAGCACTCGCTGCAGGCGGCTCGGCGGCTGGGCTTTCGCTCGATGCAGTTCAACCTGGTGGTGAGCACCAACAACGCCGGCATCCACTGCTGGCAGAAGAATGGCTTCCAAGTGGTGGGCACCCTGCCGGGAGCATTCCGCCACCAGCGGTTGGGCTATGTGGATGCCCTGGTGATGGTGCAGGGGCTGCTGGAGGGGCCAACTCCATGAGGGTGGTGCCACTGCGCTTCAGTCCCGGCGACGACCTGCGCCTGGCGCTGGAAACCTGGATGGCTCAGCAGCAGGAGCAGGCTGGCTGCGTGATCAGCGCCGTTGGCAGCTTGTCGGTGCTCCAGCTGCGGCTGGCCGGCAAGCAGGAGAGCACCACGATCACGGGCGACCTGGAGATCCTCAGCCTCGCGGGCACGCTCTCGCCCGATGGGGTTCACCTCCATGTGGCTGTGGCCGACAGCCGCGGCACCGTGATCGGGGGCCATCTCTGCGCCGGCTCGCTGGTGCGCACCACCGCTGAGCTGATGGTTGGCCTGCTTGCGGAGTGGCGCTTCTGCCGGCAGCTGGATCCAGCTACCGGCTACGCCGAGCTGCAGATTCATCCCAGTGAACCCATCAGCGGCTCTTGATGCATAAGTTGTGCGAGCTAATGCAGCCCACCTGGAAAGACTTGCCCATTTTCTGGATCGTCGCGCAGTTGTTATTCGGACTACTGAGGCAAAAGTTGCTCGGCAACTAAAAGCTCAGCAGATCGATGAAGGTGATATCGAGCTCGCTTCCAAGCGGATCCCGCTAGTTCCTTTGAGTTCGATCAACAACGCGCTGCAATTGTTCAGACTGGCCGGCGTTATCGTTCTCAGGAAGATTGCTGAGCCTCATATCTATCGTGCAGGCCTCGCCCTGAAGCAGGGGCCAAGGCGGCCCCGCAGGTTTCAGGGGCGCAGGCTCCAGAAGCGATTGAAAGCAACCGTTGCCATCGTCCAGTCGCCAGGCCGCCACGCTCCGCCCGCTTAAATCGACGAGGCGCAGGCTGAGCGGCACATTCAGGGGCAGGCGGGGGTGGAGGCACGGGTAAAGAGCGCTCTGCCGGTAACGCAGCCCGATCGGCTGGGCTGGATCGGCAGGCCATCTCAGTGGTCTGTCGTTGAGATAAAGCTGAAACTGGCGGCGCATAGGGCCATTGGCACACAGCTCGAGGCGGCGCATCGAACTGTCCACGAAGCGGCTGGTGAACCCTCCCTCCACCGGGGTGTCGCAGAGCAAGGGCCAAGGCTCGAGTGCCTCACGAATGTCCAGGTCAGCGCCGCTGATGGGCTCGCTCCAATGCAGCAGCTGGGGGAATCGCCACCTCCAGATCTGGCGAAACACGCCGGATTCAAGCGGCAGACCAGCGGCGGCCAGATCAGCCAGCACGGCTTTGAGATCGGCCCAGAGCTGGCTGGGCAGCAGGGCCCGATCGTGAAGCTCCTCGCCCCAGGGGCGTAGCCCACGCGGCCGCTTCTGAGGATCCAGCAGGTGCACGGCCAATGCCCGCCAGAGCAGGGCCACGGCGCTGCTCCAGTGGTGGTTGGGCATCGATTCCAGCGCCCGGAATTCGATTAGGCCTTGGCAGCCTCCTGGCCAGGCTGGGTTCCAGAACTTATCCAGGCTGATCTCACTGCGATGGGTGTTGCCGCTGCGGTCGGCGTGCAGGTGACGCAGGGTTTCGCTGATCGCAACCCGCTGATCGCCGCTGCCCAGTTGCTCGAGGGTTGCATGGGCCAGCACCAGATCGAGCCAGTTGGCACTGCCTTCGTCGGGGCGTGGGGCCTGGGAGGCGGGCCCCACGCAGGGGCCGCTGAAGAGGTAAGCCAGGCATGGGTGATGCTGCCAGTAGCGCAGGATCCCCACCAGCCAGGCGGGGCGCGCAAAAAACGGGTGGCGCTCAGGTTCCAGCGATGGTCCGCCCCAGAGCAGGTGGTTGCCGCCGCCGGTGCCGACCTGACGTGCGTCGCGCCACTGCCAGGACCGCAGTCCCACAGCTGCACCGGCCTGCTCCAGGCACTCCAGCCAGTTGGCGTACTCGTGCCAGCAGCTGCACACCGGCAGGTTCACCTCAAGAACGCCGGGGTCAGCGGTGATCCCCAGCACCTGCCAGTGGCCAGCCGTGTCGAGCGGCAACACGCCGCTGAGCTCGGGTTCGCTCCAGAGTGCGCTGGCAGCAGCAATCGCTGTGAGCAGCTGCTCCAGCCGCAGGCGATCCAGGGGCGGCAGAAACAGTCCCCAGCCCTGGGGTGTGATCTCGAGGGTGAGCACCTGGCGGGGAACATCCTGAGGAAAGTGCTGCAGTGGCAGGCGCAGCCCAGCGGGTCCAGGCGCCGGGAGCAGGGTGCGCCGTTCTTTGGCCAGGGGCCAGAGCAGCGCCTGCCAGCGCTGATCGTCGTGACTGAGGGGGGCGGCCCAAACCTGGCGCTCTGGGTTCAGCGGATCGACCAGCGCAATCGGGTGCAACTCGCAGCCCAGGCCGGCCCCGATCGCAGCCAAGAGAGCGGGAGCGGCTGAAGCCTCCAGGGGCCGGCGTGGCTGTGAGTCCAGGCGTTGGGGCCAGCGCACCAGGGGGCCTCCACCGCCCCCTCTGCCAGGAAAGTTGACGCCTCTCCATTCCGGTCACTTTTCCACCAGGGGGCTTGATGGAGCAGAGCAATGCGTCGCTACAGCGAGGCCGTCAAAGCTGATGTGAGAAGGCGGATGAGTCCGCCGCACCGCCAGAGCGTGGCCCAGATCTCAGCCGAGCTGGGCATTCACGTGGTCACCCTCTACAACTGGAGGAAGACCTGGCGGTTGCAGGGAGAGGTGGTGCCGGCATCCGAGAAGGAACCTGAGGGCTGGGGTGCCACCGACAAGTTCACGGTGGTGTTGGAAACCGCTGGGCTGAACGCCACCGAGCTCAGTGCCTACTGCCGCGAGCGGGGTCTGTACCCGGAACAAGTGGAACGCTGGCGGCAGGCATCCCAGGATGCCAATGAAAAGCCAGTGCTCACCTTGAAAGAGCAGAAGGAGCTGGAGAAGCTCCGTGCCCAGGACCAGCGGGAAATCAAGCGGCTCAAGCAGGAGCTCAGGCGGAAGGAGAAGGCTCTGGCGGAGGCGGCAGCACTGCTGATCGCCTCAAAAAAGATTCAGGCCTTCTGGGGAGAGGACGGGGACGATTGACCTCGCCCACCGACCGCCAGAAGGCTCTGCAGATCCTCGATGAAGGCATTGAAGGTGGTGCCCGTGCCAGCGAGCTGGCACGGCTACTGGGCGTGGGGCTCACCACGCTGCAGCTGTCCCGCGTCAAGCCCCTTGGCCGATTGGCGTCAATCAAGTTGGCCGGTTAGGGGAACTGATCGCCCCCCGGTTGTCGCCGGCGACAACCGGGGGGCGATGACGCTGGAGGCGACACGAAAACTGAGCTACCCATCAGTCCGAGCCATTGCCAGCACTAAGTTCCTCTGATCGGCACCAGGCGACAACCACGTTGGCCGGTTAGTCGCCGAGACCTCCGCTGAACCTTGCCCTGGAGCGCACGAGCCGGCGGACCCCAGAGTCCGCCGGCTTGTGCGGAGCTTCCTACTGGGGCCTGCTTCCATCGGCGCCAGGTTGTCGCTGGACGACAATCTCCCGGG
>NZ_NQKZ01000073.1 GCF_002252665.1 Synechococcus sp. 8F6 | reverse complement strand
TGCCGGGTGCACTTCCTGCGCAACCTGCTGTCTCACGTGCCCAAAGCGGGCCAGGACATGGTGGCGGCGGCCATGAAAGCAGTATTCGTCATCCAGGCCCCTGATCAGGTGCGCTCCCACTGGCAGCGGGTCACCGAGATGCTGCGCAAGCAGTTTCCCGGCGCTGTGCCGGTGATGGAGGCCGCTCGCGATGACGTGTTGGCCTTCTTGCACTTCCCCCAGGAGCACTGGCGCAAGGTCTGGAGCACCAACCCGCTTGAGCGGCTCAACAAGGAAATCAAACGCCGCACCAACGTGGTCGGGATCTTCCCCAACGACGCTGCGATCGTGCGGTTGGTGGGCAGCCAGCTGCTGGAGCAGCAGGAGGAATGGCAGCTGGAGCGTCGGCGCTTCTTCTCCGAGGCCACCATGGCCAAGATCCCGGAGCCGGAAGAGCCGCTGGAGCTCACCGAAGCTGATCCGGCCAAGAAGGCGGCAGCAACCATCCGCTGAAGCGCACCAGCTCCTCCCTCGATCTACACAGAACACATCGATCGCTGAGTTGCCAATTCAGCGATCAGGGTTCATAGTGAATGAATGGAGCTGCGCAATCAGCTTCCAAGCAGTCATCTCTTGACTGCTCCTGTTCACCCTCC
>NZ_NQKZ01000072.1 GCF_002252665.1 Synechococcus sp. 8F6 | reverse complement strand
GGCCAGGCGAATCGCCGCGGTCGCGCCCGACCACCACAGGAGCCGAGGCCAGTGCCACGGCTGCGGGCCGCAGGCCCGAATCAGGTGTGGAGCTGGGACATCACCTACCTGCCAACAACAGTGCGTGGCGTGTGGCTCTATCTCTATCTGGTGATCGACGTCTGGAGCAGGAAGGTGGTGGCCTGGGATGTCGCTGAGCGAGAAGACCCAGCAATTGCAGCCGATCTGGTGAGCAGAGCCTGCCTGCGCGAGCGGATCAGCAAGGGGCGCCAGATACCCTTGACCCTCCACGCCGATAACGGCAACGCCATGCGTGCCGCCACGCTGGAATCACGGCTGGAGGAGCTGGGCGTGCTGCGGTCGTTCTCAAGGCCGAGGGTGTCAAACGACAACCCCTACTCAGAATCGCTGTTCCGAACCGCAAAGTACCGGCCTGATTACCCGAGGCGGCCATTCGCCAGCGTGCAGGAGGCATGCCAGTGGGTGGCGGCGTTCGTGGACTGGTACAACCACCGACACCGGCACAGCGGCATCAAGTTCGTCACGCCCCATCAGCGCCACAACGGTGAGGCTGTGGAGATCTGCCGCCACCGTGCTGTCGTCTACGAACAAGCACGCCAACGGCATCCCCGCCGGTGGTCA
>NZ_NQKZ01000071.1 GCF_002252665.1 Synechococcus sp. 8F6 | reverse complement strand
GAGGCGGTGTGACACATTGCGGTGACTGCCTTTGCGGCAGTCCACACCGCCGCCTTCACCGGCAAACTGGCGGCGCCAGCGCTGCAGCGTGGTGAGGCCAATACCCAACAGCAGGGCCAGTTGTCTGGCACGAGCACCAGCGGCAATCCCCTCATCCATGATCTGCAAAGCCTTCTGGCGGGCGTCGGGCGAGGTCAGTCGTCCGCGTCCTCTCCCCAGAAGGCCTGGATCTTTTTTGCTGCCAACAGCAGTGCCGCTGCTTCTGCCAGGGCCTTCTCCTTACGGCGCAGCTCTTGTTTGAGCTGTTTGATTTCACGCTGGTCCTGCTGATGGCGTCGGTCTAGATCCTTCTGCTCTGTCAAGGTGAGCACTGGCTTTTCGTTGGCATCCTGGGATGCTTGACGCCAGCGGTCCACCTGTTCCGGATAGAGGCCCCGCTCACGGCAATAAGCGCTCAGCTCGGTGGCATTCAACCCAGCGGTTTCCAGCACCACCGTGAACTTGTCGGTGGAATCCCATCCCTCTGGTTCCTTTTCGGATGCCGGCACCACCTCTCCTTGCAACCGCCAGGCCTTTCTCCAGTTGTAGAGGCTGGCCACGTGAATGCCCAGCTCTACTGAAATCTGGGAAACGCTCTGGCGGTTCGGCGGAGTCATACGCCTCCT
>NZ_NQKZ01000012.1 GCF_002252665.1 Synechococcus sp. 8F6 | reverse complement strand
AGAACTGGTTCCACGCAGAAGCGCCTTGGCGCTGCTGAATTGTGGTTGTCATGAGAACGAGAGAAGGGTGTTCCAGAGGAACGGGTATGGAAGGCGGAAATTCGATCTGCCGAAAGGGCAGAAGCGAAAACAGCCGGACGGAATCCCGTCGCTCGCAACTGTAACGGAAGATTGCGGTGATGGTGAGAGAGCCGCGGCCTGGATGCCGCAGGGCTGCTGATGACTCTGATTAGCGCAGCTGATGGGTGGCGATCCTGGCGGGCTATGGCGGCAATCCGTAGCCAGCCGCTGCTGCCACTGCTAGGAGTTTCCCTGCACAGGACCTTCTCCGGCATGGCACTGCCCTCCACGCTTCAAGCCCTGCCCATCCGTGCCGCCCTGGTGGCGCTGGCCAGCACCGCACTCCTGATCGGGGGCTGTCAACGGCAACCGTCTGCCGAACTGCAGCGGGTGCTTCAGCGCCAGGAACAACTCGAACTCAAGATTCAGCAGCTGGAGCAGAAGCTCAACGCCGTGACCCCGGGCAACGGGGCGGATCCAGCCGGCAAACCTCCAGCTGGGGCGATCAAGTCGCTCACGTACCGCAGCGGCACTCAAGACGACCGGCTCCGCATCTACTGGGCCGACGGCACCACGAGCGATTTGCCCTGCACCAAAGAGCAGTCGACCCTGGTGTGCGGTTGATCCCGCTTGACAGGAGTGGGGCCCCAGGTTGAGCTAGAGCCCACAAAAGCCCTGAATCCATGCGCTCCCCTCTTGCTGCCGCGGCGATGTTGCTCGGCCCAGGCCTGTTGGCCGGCGGCCTGGCCCTGCAGGCGCCCCTGGTGGCGCAGGCCCAGGCCGATGCCCCCGTGCCCTTCAGCGCCGTGCGGGCCCTCAACCTGGCGCGCAACACAGCCATCCAAAGCAACGGAGGCCTGAGCGTGTACCGGCCAGCGCAATGCATGTACGAAACCGCCAGCGCCGGCAACCAGTGCCTGATCAGCAACACCAACGAGGGCTATCTCTTCCGCTTCCTTGGTGGCGCCCCTGGCTGGCAGCAACTGGACCTGGCCCCCAGCGTGGAAACCGAGATCCGTATTTCCACAGATGGCCGCAGCGTGCTCGGCGTTGATTACAACGGCGTCCCGCGCTGAGCCAGCTTGGACGCCACAGCCGAAAGGGCTGCAGACCAGGCGGCTGAGACCGGCCAGCATTCACGACGAGTGAGGCTCAGGGCAATGCCCTTCTCGCCGTAGGCCGCTTCATTGACGAACACGGGCCAAACGGGCTGGCCCTCCAGGCCAGGGGGCGGCTCAAAGCTGAGGGTCGTCCCACCCGGATCGGCAAACACCGGATCACCCGGATGCAGCGGTTGCCAGTCGCGGTGCTGCAACGCCGGATGCAGGCAGGCCTTGGGCGTGCCATCGGGGTGACGGGGCAAATCCAGGCTGCCCAGATGGCGATGCACCACCAGCTCCGCCGGCAGCCGCAGCGTTCCCCGCTGCGCCGCTGCCAACACCGCCAAAGCCGCCTCCACCCCCAGCTGGGTTTGGCGGCAGATCTGGGCCTGGATCACCCCCTGGGGCACCGGCCCCACTTCGATCACCAAGCCACAGGGCCAGCGCTCCACCAGAAAGCCTGTTTGGGCTGCATCGGCTTCGTGCAGGTAGATCGGCAAGCCCAGCAGCCCCTGAATGCCGGCCGCCAGGGCCAGATCGGCCGAACGCCGGCCGTAGATCACCAGCGCGTTGCCCATGGCACTGGTGGTGCTGTGCAGATCCAGTGCCACCAGGCAGGGGTCTTCGGCCTCTGGGCCATGGCTGGCCACCAGCTCCCGGGCGCGCTGCAGATCCGCCCCATCCTGGGAGACATCCGCCAACAGCTCCGCAGCAAAACAGCGGTTGAGATCGCGTTCGAGGTAGCGACGATTGCGGGCATGGGCGGCGGGGTTGCCGATCACCAGCTCCAGGTCGAGGCCGTGGCGCGGCAGGGCTTCTGGGTGGCGGCGCCAGTGCTCCAGCAGCCAGGGGGCATTGCGCTCATTGCCATGGGTGCCGGCCACCACCAAGACCTTGGCCGGCGCTGAAATCGGGCTCATCGGGGGATGGCTGGTGCCAGGCGCTGGATTTCGGGGCCAGCCTGACGCAGATTCAGACCCTTGCCGCTACCGCAACCATGGCCCCTCCTGCCCCCCTGGTGCGCACGGCCCGGGCGCTCTGGCACTGGCAATGGCGTCAGCTGATGGGCGGCCTGGGGCCCGCCGATGCCGATGGCAACTACCGCCGGCCCGCCGGGGCCTTCATCGCCCTGCCGCCGCTGCCCAGCGATGCCGCCGCAGCCGATGGCCATGTGCTGATCGTGGGCCGCAGCTGCCCCTGGGCCCACCGGGCCTGGCTGGTGTGGAGCCTGCGCCAACTGGCGTCCAGCATCACCCTGGTGGTGGTGGATCCCGATCCCGAGGAAGGCCGCTGGCGCTTCGCTGAGCCCTTTGAGGGCTGCACCACCTTGATCGAGCTCTACCGGCGCTCCGGGGCCGATCCCGGGCAGCGGGCCACGGTGCCAGCGCTTTATTCCCGCCGGGAGCGGCGCATCCTGGTGGGCGAAAGCGCCCGGCTGATCGAGCTGCTCAACCGCTGGCCCTGCCCCGACGGGACCAATCTGGAGCCCCCCGCCCAAGAGGCCACCACCACGCACTGGCGCGAACGGCTGCAGAGCGCTGTCAACGATGGGGTGTACCGCTGCGGCTTCGCCCGCAGCCAGGGCGCCTACAACCGGGCCGAAGCAGCGCTGTTTGCGGCACTGAGCGACGCGGATCGGGCCCTCGAGCAGACGCCCTGGCTGAGTGGGGCCGAACTGAGCCTGGCCGACGTGGTGCTGTTTCCCACGTTGATCCGCCTGGAGTTGGTTTACGCGCCCCTGTTTGGCTGCAGCCGCCTGCCCCTCTGGCAGCTGCCGGCCCTATGGGACTGGCGGCAGCGCTTCCACGGGCTGCCCGGCGTGGCCAGCACCTGCTGGCCACAGGCCTGGCGCCGCGACTATTTCGGAGCCCTGTTCCCCCTGCATCCCTCCGGAATCATTCCCGCCGGGCCACCGCTCGCCACACTGGTGTCAGGCCGCCCCGTTCCAGGGGCCTGGGCCGATCCAGTTGATCCGTGATCCAGGGCACCACCATGAGCGATCCGGTGTTTGAGGGGGTGTACGGCCCCTACACCATCGATGCCACCGACCGGCGCGAGGTGCTCGGCTATCGCCTGGCCCTCACCGCCGTGGCCGTGGGCCAGGCGGGGTTGCTGCTGCAGTGGCGTCAGCTGGGGCCGGGACTGGTGTGGCCATGGATGCTGCTGATGGCAGCGGGGCTGGGCCTGGCCCTGCGCTGGATTCACATCTACCTGGTGCCGCTGCACCGGGCATTGCAGCTGTTCTGGCTGCTCGGCTGCATCGGAGCACTCGCCCTGGCGGCCAGCCGCGGCCCCGAAGGCATGCTGCCGGCCCTCGCCAACCAACGCCTCTGGGTGCTGGCGATCGGCCCCTTCTTCGCCGCCCTGGCGGGGGTGGGTTTCAAGGAATTCTTCTGCTTCCGCCGGCCCGAGGCGATCGGGGTGACGCTGCTGCTGCCGCTGGCCCTGCTCGGCCACCTCAGTGGCCTGCTCCAGCCTCCGATCAGCACGGCCTTGCTCGGCCTGGAAAGCGCTTTGCTGCTGGTGCTGTGCCTGCGCAAATTCCCCATGCCCGCCGCGGCCGACGTGGGTGACAAGAGCGTGTTCGTGTATCTCAAGGCCCAGGCTGCAGGCGGGGCTGACCCCGCAGCTGGAGTGGCGCCTTGAGCCTGATCAGCCTGGTGGAGGCCGGCAAGGATTTCGGCATCCGCACCCTGTTTGAGGGCCTCACCCTGCATATCGGCGAGGGGGAGCGGCTGGGGCTGATCGGCCCCAACGGCGCCGGCAAGAGCACCCTGCTGAAGGTGCTGGCCGGCCATGAGCCCCTGGGCAGCGGCCAGCGGCGCTGCGCCCCCCGCACCCGGGTGGTGCTGGTCGACCAGGAGCCGAAACTCGACCCAGCGCACACCTTGCTGGAACAGGTGTTTGCCGGCAGCGGCGAGAAGATGGCCCTGTTGCGGCAACACACAGCCCTCAGCCAGGCCGTAGCCGACAGCCCCGACAACGCCACCGCCCTGGCCCGGCTGAGCGACCTGCACGGCCGCATGGACCAGCTCAACGCCTGGGGCCTGGAGCAGCAGTGCCGCGAGGTGCTGGAGCGGCTCGGCATCGCCGACATCGACCGCAAGGTGGGCGACCTCTCCGGCGGCTACCGCAAGCGGGTGGCCCTGGCCGCCGCCTTGGTGGCCGAGCCGGACGTGCTGCTGCTGGATGAGCCCACCAACCACCTCGACGCCAACGGCGTGGAGTGGCTGCAGAGCTATCTCGACCGCTTCCCGGGCGCCCTGGTGCTGGTGACCCACGACCGCTACGTGCTGGATCGGGTCACCCGCCGCATCGTGGAGGTGGATCGGGGCCTGGCCCGCAGCTACGCCGGCAACTACGCCACCTACCTCACCCACAAGGCCGAGGAGGAGGCATCAGAAGCGGCATCGGCCGCCAAGTTCAAGGGCACGCTGCGGCGAGAGCTGGCCTGGCTGCGGCAGGGCCCCAAGGCCCGCAGCACCAAGCAGAAAGCGCGGATCCAGCGCATTGAGGCGATGCGGGAAGCTCCCCAGCGCCAGAGCCGTGGCCAGGTGAGCCTGGCCACCACCAGCCGGCGGCTCGGCAAGCGGGCGATCACCGCCGAGGAGCTGGGGGTGAGCGCCGGTGAGGGCCCCGCAGCCCGGCCGCTGCTGCGAGCCTTCAGCTACGACTTCAGCCCGGAGGACCGGATTGGCATCATCGGGCCCAACGGCGTGGGCAAGTCGAGCCTGCTGGAGGTGATCGCCGGGCGGCGCCAACCCAGCAGCGGCAGCCTGGAGCTGGGCTCCACCGTGAAGCTGGCCTACTTCGACCAGCACAGCGACGTGCTGCTCAAACCCGACCAGAAGGTGCTGGAGGTGGTGCAGGCCGCTGCCAGCCGGGTGTCGGTGGATGGTGAAGAGCTGAGCGCCTCCCAGCTGCTGGAGCGCTTTCTGTTCCCGCCGGCCCAGCAGCACCAGCCGGTCGGCAAGCTCTCCGGCGGTGAGCGGCGGCGGCTGCACCTGTGCCGGCTGCTGATCGAGGCGCCCAACGTGCTGCTGCTTGACGAACCCACCAACGACCTCGATGTGCAAACTCTGAGCGTGCTGGAAGACTTCCTTGAAGACTTCCGCGGCTGCGTGGTGGTGGTCTCCCACGACCGCTACTTCCTCGATCGCACTGTGGACCGGCTGTTCTGCTTCGAGAACGGCGAACTGCAGCGCTTCGAGGGCAACTACAGCGCCTACTTGGAGGCCAGCGCCGCTCGCCAGGCCCCATCCCAGGCGTCCGCCGCACCTCAGGCGCAAAGCCCACCCCCAAAAACCGCGCCGGCCGGGAGCACCCAGCCACGGCGCCGCAGCTTCAAGGAAACCCGCGAATTGGCCGACCTGGAGACCAACCTGCCGCAGTGGGAGCAGCAGCGCCGCGCGCTGGAGCAGGCCCTGGCCAGCGGGGGCAGCGACTACACCGCCCTGGAGGCGCTCACCCACGACCTGGCCCAGCTGAGCGAGCGGATCCACGCGGGCGAAGAGCGCTGGCTGGCCCTCAGCGAGCTAACGGGGTGAGGGCGTTGCCATCGCCGCAGCCGAGCGGCGCCGGCGGTGGGGATGGGCCATCTCCAGGGGGCCCTCAGTGGCGCCGCGCTGTCGCGGCGTCAGGCCACAGACCGGGCCGGCTGGTTCTGGCAGAAGCCAGGGCTGGCGACGCACCCGGGCGCCGTGGGCTTCGGCCTCCTTCATGGCGGTGGGCTTGTAGTCGTCGGCCGCGCGGTGGGCGGCCATTTGGTCACCCATGCGCCGCAGATAGAGATCCTGATACCAGATGATCAGGCCATGCTCATGGGCCTCACAGACGGCCTGCAGGGAGGGAAAGCGCTGACTCACCAGGCCACTAGGCGCACATTGTTTCCAATCCAACACATCGTCAAAGCTCAGGCTCCGCCGCCACTGGCGTTGCTCAGAGAGGTAGCAGTGCTCCTCAGGACCGTTGATCCAGAACAGACGCCCGTTCTCATCCATGAAGTGCCGACCGCGCCGCTGCTTGATGCGTGCCATGGGGATCCCCCGCAATGCGCTTTTCCTGCTGCTAGCCACGCCTGGGCAGATCCGCAGCAGGCAACAGAAAGGCGCAAGGTGGTTCGGCGCCCGTATGGTGAGCCGGGGTGAGTTCCGGCCTTAGGCAGCCGGTATCCGAATGAAAAGCATCGACGAGCACATCCAGAAGGACCAGAGCGAGATCGAATCCGCCCGGGCCGCTGGCGACCTGGGCAAAGTGCGCCACCTGGAAGAGGAGCTGCAGGGCCTCCAGGAGTTCAAGGAGCACCACCCTGAAGACAGCCACGACCCCACGCCGCTGGAAGTCTTCTGCGACCTCAACCCCTCCGCTCCTGAGTGCCGCGTGTACGACGACTGAGCACCCCTTCGGCCTCGGTACCGATCAGACCTGAGCAATCCCGAGCTGCTGCCACACCGCGGCCAGCAGCTCGGGCAAATTTTTCGAAGCCGCAGCTGAGATGGCCAGAACGGGCGGACCTCCACGGGCCTGCACGTGTTGGCGCAAACCTTCGAGCTCAGCCTCCAGCGCAACGGGGTCGAGCAACTCGATCTTGTTGAGCACCACCAGCCGAGGCCGTTGGTCCAGGCCGTGGCCGTAGGCCGTCAGCTCCCGCTCCACCACCTGAACATCGGCCAACACGTCGTCGACGCTGGCATCGATCAGATGGATCAGGAGCCGGGTGCGCTCGATGTGGCGCAGGAAGTCGTGGCCGAGGCCGGCACCCTGGGCCGCTCCGGCGATCAGGCCAGGGATATCTGCAAACACGGTGCCATCACCGCTGGGCCGGCGCACCACCCCCAGGTTGGGCACCAGGGTGGTGAAGGGATAGTCGGCGATCTTGGGCCGGGCCGCCGAGAGCACGGAAATCAAGGTGCTCTTGCCGGCGTTGGGCAGGCCGATGATGCCCACCTCCGCCAGCAGCTTGAGTTCCAGCTGCAGCATCCACTCCTCACCCTCCTTGCCCTCGGTGAACTTCTCAGGCGCCCGGTTGCGGTTGCTGAGGTAGTGGGCATTGCCGAGGCCGCCGCGGCCGCCCAACGCCACCAACAAGGCATCGCCGGGATCGGTGAGGTCGCCGAGCAGGATGGTTGTGCGGGCGTCGCGCACCTCCGTCCCGCAGGGCACCTTGATCACCAGGGGATCGCCGCTGGCGCCGGTGCAACGGTTCGGGCCACCCCGCCGGCCATCGATGGCCGCGAACAGTCGCTTGTACTTGAAATCCAGCAGGGTCTGGAGGTTGGCATCCGCCACCAGCAGCACGTCGCCGCCGCGGCCGCCATCTCCGCCGGAAGGCCCGCCCGCCGGCACATATTTTTCGCGGCGGAAGGCCACGATTCCGTCGCCGCCCCGGCCGGCCTTGACCGCGATGCGGGCCTGATCAATGAATTGCATTGGGGCAAACCTAGGATCGCGCCGTCTGAAGGGCCGTTTTGGCAGAGGTTCGCTTCGAGCAGGTCAGCAAGACCTACCCACCCCGCAGGGGAAGCGATCCGGTGGAGGTGCTGCGGCAGCTGGATCTGCAGATCCAGGACGGCGAATTTCTGGTGCTGGTAGGGCCTTCGGGCTGTGGCAAGAGCACCCTGCTGCGGCTGCTGGCGGGCCTAGAGCAGCCCAGCCACGGCGAGATCTACGTCGGCAACCGGCCCGTCAGCCAGCTGCGTCCAGCCCAGCGGGACGTGGCCATGGTGTTTCAGAGCTACGCGCTCTACCCCCATCTCACGGTGGGCGGCAACATCGGCTTCGGTCTGCGCCGCAGCCGCCACCGCACCGCCCTGCAGCAGCTGCAGGACAGCCTGCACCTGGCCTCCCGGCGGCTGCCCGGGCCCCTGCAGGTGCGCTCCCGGCGGGAGGAGCGCATCGCCCAACGCATCGCCGAGGTGGCGGAGACCCTGGAGCTCGACCACCTGCTCGATCGCCTGCCCAAGGAACTTTCCGGGGGCCAGAAGCAGCGCGTCGCCCTGGGCCGCGCCATCGCCCGCCAGCCGGCGGTGTTCCTGATGGATGAGCCGCTCAGCAACCTCGACGCCAAGCTGCGCACCGGCACCCGCACCCAGATCGTTGAGCTGCAGCGGCGGCTGGGCACCACCACCCTCTACGTGACCCACGACCAGGTGGAAGCGATGACGATGGGACACCGAATTGCCGTGCTCAACGCCGGTCGGCTGCAACAGCTGGGCACGCCGATGGAGCTCTACCAATGGCCCGCCAACCTGTTCGTGGCCCAGTTCATCGGTAGCCCCGCGATGAACCTGCTGCCGGTGGAGGCGATCGGCGCCGGCCAGCTGCAACTGGGCAGCCGCAAGCTGGCGGTGGAAGGCCCCCTGGCCGAGGTCCTGGCCGCGCGGGCCGGGCAGGAGCTCACCGGCGGACTGCGGCCCGAGCACTTCCGGCTGGCACCCGCCACCAACCGCAACCTGCGGGCCGAGGTGAGCCATGGCGAAGCCCTCGGCAACGAGCAGCTGCTCACCTGCCGCCTCGAGGAGGGTGATCACCTGGTGCAGGTGCGGGTCGGCCCCGAAGACAACCTGCCGCCCGGATCCACGCTGCACCTGGATGTCGATCCCCGTGGCTGGCGCCTGTTCGATGCCGCCGGAGATGCCCTACCCCTGATAGCCCAACCCGCCACCGCGGAGCCGCGCTTGCCCTCGTTTGGCTAGAGGGCTCTACTTCACGTAAATCACGCTGCAGCCCGGGCCGCCGTCGCCCTGCTCGGCATCGCTCACCCGTTCCACATAGGGCACGGTGGTGAGCCACTGGCGCAGGCCGCGTTTGAGCTTGCCGGTGCCAATGCCGTGGATCACCCACACCGGCCCATTGGCGCCGCGCAGCCGCTCCTCCACCGCCGCCTCGGCCTCGTGCACCCGTAGGCCCCGCACATCCACCGTGTTGCCCTCGGTGCGCACGTCGGGGCCACGGCCGCCCAGCCCCCGCTGCCCCTTGACCTGCACCCGCACCTCCGGCGGGCTGGGTTTCTCGCCATGGAGGCCCTCAATACCCGCCAGCTCCAGCGTCAGCCGCATCACCCCACAGCGCACGGTGAGTTCGCGACCGTCATCGGCCAGGGCCAGCACCTCTCCAGCCTTGCCCAGCGACAGCACCCGCACCCGATCGCCCACGGCGGGCATCCAGCCGCGGTGCTCCCGCCGCTCCGGGGCGGGGCGGTGCTGCTGCTCCAGGGATTTGAGGCGTTGGCCGGCCTGACGGGCGGTTTCACCCAGTTCAGCGCGGCTGGCATCGTGGCCCTGGCGCAGACGGCGGATGATCCGTTTCACCTCGTTCTGCCCCTGGCGGATCGAGCGCTCCAACTGCTGGCGCCGCTGCTCCTGCAGCTCGGCACTCTGCTGGGTTTGCTGCTGCCAACGCAGCAGCAACTCCTCATGCAGCAACTCGGTGCGGGCCAGCAGGGCAGCAGCCTCCTCAGCGGCCTCCTGCTGACGCTGGCGCTGGTCTTCCAGACCCGCGATCACCTGGTTCACCTCGCCCTCGCCGAGGGGCTCCAGCTGGGCGGCGGCAAGCTCGAGCACAGCCTCCCCCAGGCCCAACCGGCGGGCGATAGCCAGAGCGTTGCTGCGGCCCGGGATCCCCCACTGCAACCGGTAGGTGGGGGAGAGGGTCTCCACGTCGAAGGCCACCGAAGCGTTCTCGAAACGGGGATCGTTGTATTTGAGAGCTTTGAGCTCGCCGAAGTGGGTGGTGGCGATCGTCAGGCGGGCGCGATCGGCCAGATGCTTCAGCAAGGCCGTGGCGAGGGCCGAGCCCTCCAGCGGATCGGTGCCGGCCCCCACCTCATCGAGCAGTACCAGGGCCGCGCCGGATGGGGTTGCCGCCGCACCGGCACCATCGGGCAGGGCATCGAGGATGCGGGCGATCCGGCGGATGTGGCCGCTGAAGGTGGAGAGGTTTTGCTGCAGCGATTGCTCATCGCCGATGTCAGCGAGCACCTGGGCGCACCAGGGCAGCCTTGGCGTGCCGCTGCAGGGCAGAAACAGCCCGGCGCGGGCCATCAGCGCCGCGAGCCCCACGCTCTTCAGGGTGACGGTCTTGCCACCGGTGTTGGGGCCGGTGATCGCCACCACCCGCAGCTCCGGTGCCACCACCAGGCTCACTGGCACCACCGGATGGCCGCCCTGCCGCTTGTGCTGCCAGAGCAGCAGCGGGTGGCGCAGCTCGCGCAGCTCAAAGGGGGCCTCCGGCTCGGCCGCCAGCTCGGGCCGCACCGCCCCCAGCCACTGGCCATAGCGGGCCCGGGCCACACCCGCGTCCAGTCGCAACAGCACCTGTTGCAGCCCCGCTAGGGCCTCAGCCTCCTCCCCCACCTGGGCGCTCAGGGCCATCAGCACCTGCCGTTCCAGCTCCCGCTCACGCCCCTCCAGGTCGCGGATGCGGTTGCTCAGGGCAATCACAGCCTGGGGCTCGATGAACACCGTCTGCCCCGACGCCGAACTGTCGTGCACCAGCCCCGGCACCTGGCCGGCGGCACCGGCCTTCACCGCCAGCACCGGCCGGCCATTGCGCTCGGCTACCACTGTGTCCTGCAGCAGCGAGCCCCAGCGGCGCAGCAGCTCCTGCAGCCGCTCCCGCCGTTCCGAACGCACGCCAAGCAGCTGCCGGCGCAGCCCCTCCAGGGGCGGGCTGGCCCGATCGGCCACCCGGCCGCCCTCCTCCAGGCAGAAATGCAGCCGCTGCTCCAGCTCCGGCAGGGTGCGCAGCTCAGCCACCAGGGCCGAGCACTCCGGCCTCAGCTCTGAATCGTCGATCTGCCGCCGCAGCCGGCGCGCCGCCGCCAGGGTGCCGGCCAGGGCCAGCAGGTCTTCGCCGGCCGCGGTGCCGCCCTTGGCGCAGAGGGCCACCAGCGGCGCGATGTCGGCGACGCCCTGGAAACTCAGCCCCCCCTCCAGCAGGCCATCGAGCCCCAGCAGCTCGGTGGTTTCCGCCAGCAGGCTGCGGCTGGCGGCCAGTGAAGCCGGCAGGGGCAGCTCCAAGCAGGCGCGCCGGCCGGGGGGCGTGCTGGCAAAGCTGGCCAGCTGCTCCGCCAGCCGCGGCCACTCCAGCAGCTCCAGTGCGTCCTGTTGAATCGGAGCTGAGGGGTCGGCGAACGTCGTCACCCGGCCAGGTTGGAGGGGATACCGCCGGGGGGCTCGTAGAGCATCTCCAGCCAATTGCCTTCCGGATCCTGCAGGTAGAAGCTGGCAGTGCCGTCGCGGTGGTCGTGCACCGGGCCGCAGGCTTGGCCGGCAGCCACCAGCTGGGCGTGCACCGCATCCACCTCAGCCCGATCACGGAAATGGAAGGCGAAGTGGGGACCTGCCGCCTTGTACTCCGGGCTCAGCAGAGCGATGCCGCGGCCGCCGCCGGGCCACTCCAGGTAGGCCCAGTCGGGGGCATCCCAGGTGAGTTGCAGGCCCAGCCTTAGGTAAAAGGCCTTGGCGCGCTCCATGTCCTGCACCCGCAAGGCCACGTGGCCAAGGGTGTGGGCGGCAGGGCTGGGAGCAGGGGTCATGGGGGTCAAGTGGGTCAGCCCTGGCGCAGCCACTGGGCTGCATCACAGGCGTGATACGTAAGGATCAGATCAGCGCCGGCCCGCTTGAAGCAGAGCAGGGTTTCCAGCACCACGGCCCGCTCGTCGATCCAGCCCTTCTCGGCGGCAGCCTTCACCATGGCGTATTCACCGCTGACGTTGTAGGCGGCGATCGGCTGCTCCGATTCGCCTCGCAGCCGGTGAATGATGTCGAGATAGGCCAGGCCGGGCTTGACCATCAGAATGTCGGCCCCCTCGCTCTCATCGAGCTGGGCCTCGAGGATGGCCTCGCGGCCATTGGCCGGATCCATCTGATAGGTGCTCTTGTCGGTGGGAATGGGCTTGCCGGCGGCCGCGCGGGGGGCCGAATCCAGGGCTTCGCGGAAGGGGCCGTAGTAGGCGGAGGCGTATTTGGCCGTGTAGCTGATGATCCCCACGTGCTCGAAACCCTCCTCATCGAGGGCTTCGCGGATGGCACCAACGCGGCCATCCATCATGTCGCTGGGGCCGATCAGGTCGGCACCGGCTCGGGCCTGGGCTACCGCCTGTTTGCAGAGGATCGCCACGGTGTCGTCGTTAAGCACCACCCCCTCTTCGCTGACGATGCCGTCATGGCCGTCGCAGGAATAGGGGTCGAGGGCGACGTCGGTCATGATCGCCATGCCGGGGTGCTCCTGCTTGAGCCGGCGGATGGCACGGGGGATCAGACCACCCTCGTTGAAGCATTCGGCGCCGTCCTCGGTTTTGAGGCCATCGGCCACCTTGGGGAACAGCACGACGCAGCGGATGCCGAGATCCCAGGCCCGGCCCACTTCCTGCACCAGACCTTCGAGGCTCCAGCGCATCGCACCGGGCATGGCCCCGATCGGCTCATTGGTGGCACCCTCGTGCACAAAGAGCGGGTAAATGAAATCAGCCGCGCTGAGGTGATGCTCCCGCACCATCGCCCGCAGGGCCGGCGTGCGGCGCAAACGGCGGGGACGGTAGGTGAGCTCCATGACGGCGGTGTGGCTGGGGCGGATCCTAGAGACGGGCCGCCTGAATCCAACCCGCCCGAGGATCGGCGCTGCGGGCAGCCCGCAGCTGCTCCAGCAGCTGGCGCTCCTCGGCACTGAGCTGGTCGGGCAGCTTGAGCACCGGGGTGAGCAGCAGGTCGCCGCGGCCCTCCTTGAGGGGCCACCCCTTGCCCTTGAGCCGCAGGCTGCGGCCCAGGGTCATGCCGGGCGGCACCTGCACGGAGGCCTCGCCATCGGGGGTGGCCACCCGCACCTCACCGCCGAGGGCCAGCTCGTCGAGGCTCAGGGGCAACTCGGCCCGCAGCTGATCGCCATCGAGTTTCCACACCGGATGGTCCTGCAGCTGCAGGTTGAGGTAGAGATCGCCGCGGCGTCCCGTGCCGGGCTGCAGGTTGCCCTTGCCCTTCAGCCGCAGCCGGCTGCCGGCCTTTACGCCGGGGGGGATGCGCACCTGCACGCGCTCGTCGTTGACCGCCAGGGTGCGCTCCGAGCCGCGGAAAGCATCGGCAAAGGAGAGGCTGATGCTGGCCTCGGCATCGAGATTGATCGGGGCGCCACGGCCAGCCCCACCCGGTCCACTAAAGCCAGGTCCACCAAAACCAGGTCCACCAAAACCGCCGGGAAAACCGGAGCCAAAGCCAAAGCCACCCGGTGCCCCGCCACCGCCGCCCGGGCCGCCAAAGCGTCCGAGCAAATCGTTGATGAAGTCGTCGAAGTTGCCGTAGCGGCCGAAATCCACATCGACGCCGCCCATGCCGGAACCGCCGCCAGCCTGGCTCCAGTACTGGCCGAACTGCTCATAGCGACGGCGCTTCTCAGGATCGGAGAGCACCTCGTAGGCCTCGCTCACCTCCTTGAACTTGGCCTCGGCCCCCGCATCACCGGGGTTCACATCCGGGTGGTACTGACGGGCCAGCTTGCGAAAAGCGCGCTTGACCGCGTCGGCATCGGCACCGCGCTCAACTCCAAGCACCTTGAAGTAATCGCGGTAGCCGTTTGCGCTCATCGACCAAGGCTCCACCGCTACCGACCAGTGTCTCAGCCGCGAGGGGGATTCGCAGGCGCCTGGAAGGGCGGAAGGCCGAACGCCACACCGAAAACAAGGCCAGAGAACAGGCCTGTGGTTTTGCGCACATCCGGGTGAAAACGCCGCGCAATCGCCCTACCCTCAAATCCTTCCCTGCTTGGTTCATGGCAGCTTCCAGCTCCCTGCGCTCCGGCCTGTTGATCGCCCTGAGCACGGCGCTGCTGGGCTTTGCGGCCACGGCCAGTGCCGGCAGCGGCGCCAATGCTCCGGCCGCCTCCACCACTCCCACCCTTGGGGAGGCGCTGGCGGCCTCCACCCCTGAGCAGAAGTCCCTCAGCGCCCATCTGCGCGCCAAGGGCGCCATCTTTTACGGAGCCTGGTGGTGTCCCGCCTGCTTCCAGCAAAAGAATCTGTTTGGCAAGGAAGCCGGCAACCGCCTCCCCTATGTGGAGTGCGACAAAACCGACGACGGTCGGGCTGTGTGCATGGCCGCCAAAATCCGCGCTTTTCCCACCTGGGAGCTGGCCGGCAAGCCACGCCTCGAAGGGGTGCAGACCATCGCAGAGCTCAAGGTGTGGAGCGGCTACCAGAGTGGTGGCGACCACAGCCAGCACTGATGCGGGCCATGCGGCGTTAAGGGGCTTTAGAGGGCTGGCCGCGAATCCGCGGGACGCGAACGATCAAGCGGAGCCTGCCAGCGCGAGCGCTGCAGATCCCAAACCGCCAGCAGGGCCGCCAGCGACACCAGCGCCGCCAAGCCCAGTCCCAGGGACAAGCGGTGGGGGTTCACCCTGATGCGCCGCCGCCTAGACGGCTGGGCCCTGCCCAACGGGCGGGCGCAGCGTCCACACACCAGTCGTCCAGCCAGGCCGCGATCCGCCTTAACCGACCAACTGCCGCAGTGGGGACACGCCATCGCTCAGCCAATGAAAAGGCCCCTTCCAGGGCCCATGGGTCATTTGGGTGATAAGGCTGACCTCACCCCATCTCCCTTAAAGGGTCAGGCAGCCACAGGGGCGGTCTGACGGGAGAAACGAACGATGTTGTTCGCTGTTACGTGTTTGCTCTTACCGAGCAGGCTTCAGTCACCCTCCTCATACCCCGTCGAAACCATTGCAGCCCCATGAAGTGGAGCTGAGCGGAATCGAACCGCTGTCCGAAGCACCGGTGTGGATCACCTAGTCCGGCCGAAACCGAACTCATGCATTGTGGCAGCAGCCAAAGGTGGACGCAGGGGTGGGCATCACCGAACCGATCAACGGCGGACCAATCAATGGCGTGGCAGTGGTGCCACCGGGCCTCGAAAACGCCGCGGCGTCCGAGCTCACGGCCTTGGGCTGCCGAGCCGTTTCACCCCTACTCCGGGCCGTGCGCTTCCAGAGCGACCTGGCCGGCTTCTACCGTTTGCACCTGCAAGCCCGCCTGCCCTTCCGGCTGCTGCGCCAGCTGGCCCACTTTCCCTGCCGCAGCAAAGACGAGCTCTATGACGGCGTGCAGCGCGCCGTCGACTGGAGCCGCTGGCTGCCCCCCGGCACCAGCTTCCGGGTGGATGCCACCGGCACCGCACCCGGCCTCAACCACAGCCACTACAGTGCTCTGCAGGTCAAAAATGCCCTGGTCGACCTGCAACGCCAGCAGTGGGGCGCCCGCTCCTCCGTCGACCTCGACGATCCCGATCTGGCCCTGCACCTGCACCTAGGCGGGGGCGAGGCGAGCCTCAGCCTTGATGGCAGCGGCGGCAGCCTGCACCGCCGCGGCTACCGCGCCGCCATGGGCCTGGCTCCGCTGAAGGAAAACCTCGCCGCCGGCCTGATCGCCCTCACCGGTTGGGATGGCAGCGTGCCCCTGGCCGATCCCCTCTGCGGCTCAGGCACCCTGCTGATCGAAGCGGCACGGCTGGCCCTGGGGCTGGCGCCGGGGCTGGGCCGGCACTTCGCCCTGGAGCGCTGGCCCGACTTCGACCCCCAGCTCTGGCAGCAGGAGCGACAGGCCGCCACCGCCCTGGCCCTCGCCAGCGTCGATCCCCTACCGCCAATCGTGGGCATGGAGCAGGATCCCGCCGTGCTGGAGCAGGCACGCAGCAATGCCAAGGCCGGCGGCGTGGCCGAGGCGCTCGATCTGCGCCTGGGCGACTGCCGCGATTTTCAGCCGCCCGCGGGCCCCGGCATCCTGGTGTGCAACCCGCCCTACGGCGAGCGCATCGGCGAACGGGACGCCCTCGAACCGCTCTACGCCGATCTGGGCCGAATGATGAAGGAGCGCTGCAGCGGCTGGAGCCTGTGGCTGCTGAGCGGCAACCCCGAACTCACCGGCGCCCTGAAGATGAAGGCCAGCCGTCGCATTCCGATCAGCAACGGCGGCATCGACTGCCGCTGGCTGCACTACGAGATCCGCTGACTCAGGGCTTGTAGCTAAGGGGCTTGTGAATCAGGGCCTGTGGATCAGCTCCCCAAAGAGGCCACGGGCCCAAACGGGTTTCAGAGGTTGTTGAACAAGTTGTTCAACACTTGCAAAACAGCGATTCAAGCCACCCACCCCGGCACCCCCCAGCTCAGCGGCCCAGGATCGCGCGGGTGGTTTTGCTGAGGCCGGCGGTGGTCTGGGGCAGATAGGGGCCCTTGACCAGCTGGCCGCCCACCCGCACAAACACCCCGGCCAGCACCAGATCCAGAGCCGCCACGGCCAGAGCAGCGTGGATCCAGCTGAGCCCCTGGGCCTCACGCAGCCACAGCAGCAGGGCCAGCTCGGCGCCGATCAGGGCCAGCAGCAGCAGGGCCAGTCCCCCGCTGAGCAGCAGGGCGCCACTGATCAGCCGCCGCTTCTCCCGGTCCACCTCCTGCAGGGCGATCCGCACATGCAGATCCATCACCGAGGTCATCAGGGCGCCGACCCGACCGGCCGCTACCCTCGCCACGCCGCTGCGCGCCTCCCGCTCCTGGGAAGGCCCCGGCTCGTTCTGATCCGTCATGCCGAGCGCCGGCCCGAAGCCAGCAGCAGACCCAGCAACACGCCCACGCCCGTGGCGATGCCGATCGCCATCAGCGGACGCTCCCGCACGGGCTTCTCAATGCGGGGTCGCAGTGAGGCATTCAGCTCATCGAGCAGGCTCTCGAGCTGGGCTTCCATCGGCGCCAGGTTGTCGGCCAGGCGGCTGGTTTGGTCACCGGCCACCTCCAGCAGCTCCAGCAGCTGGTCCTTCACAACCGTGGCGGTGCGGCCGCTTTGGCTCGCGATCACCTCCACCACCTCATCAAAGCTGCCCCGGGTGGCCTCGAGGGTCTGACGGGCCACGGCGGGCCACTCCCGCTGAATGGTGGGAATCAGGGTCTCAAATCGGTCGCGGAAGCCCTCGGGGCTGGCAACGCGGGGAGGCGTCTCGGCGGTCATGGAGAGGGAGGCGACAACGCAACGCAGCCCTCAAGCTAAGGAGGGGGTTGAGCTTTCGAAACCCTCCGCTACATTTCTGCTGCTCGGCGCACGGGCCTGTTGGTTCACATCAATCAGGTCGAGCTCACCCATTTCAAGTCCTTTGGCGGGTCGATGACGATCCCGCTGGAAGAAGGATTCACGGTGGTGACCGGGCCGAACGGCTCCGGCAAGAGCAACATTTTGGATGCGGTGCTGTTCTGCCTCGGCCTGGCCAGCAGCCGCGGCATGCGCGCCGACCGCCTGCCCGACCTGATCAACAGCGCCATGTTGCGCGCGGGCAAGGCCGCCGAAACGTCGGTGAGCGTGCGCTTCGACCTCAGCGAATGGCAGCCCGATGAGGCGGAAACGGGGCTGGAGCCGCCCGAGGAGGGCCCCTGGATCAAGCCCGGGCAAACCGAATGGACCGTGAGCCGGCGCCTGCGGGTGGCGCCGGGCGGCACCTACGCCAGCAGCTTCAGCGCCGATGGCGTGCCCTGCAACCTGCAGCAACTGCAGAGCCAGCTGCGGCGCCTGCGGGTGGACCCGGAGGGCAGCAACGTCGTGATGCAGGGCGACGTGACCCGAATCGTCTCGATGAGCGCCCGCGACCGGCGCGGGATTATCGATGAGCTGGCCGGCGTGGCCCTGTTCGACAGCCGCATCGAACAGACCCGCGGCAAGCTCGACGAGGTGCAGGAGCGCCAGGAGCGCTGCGCGATCGTGCAGCAGGAGCTGCTCAGCTCCCGCCAGAAATTGGAGCGCGACTGCGCCAAAGCCCGCACCTACCAAGACCTGCGCCAGCGCCACCACAGCGGCCGGCTGCAGGAGCAGGTGCTGGCCTTCGAAGCCGCCCAGACTGGCCTGGCGGCCCTGCTACGCCGCCGCGAAACCCTCACCGCCCAGCAGCTGAGCGAGCGGGAAGCGATTGCAACCGGTGAGGAGGCACTGACCGCCGCCGCCACCGCCCTCGAGCAGCTTCAGGCTGAGGTGAAGGCCCTCGGCGAAGACCAGCTCCTGGCCGTGCAGGCCGAGTTGGCGGGTCTGGAGGCCAGCGGCCGCGAACTGGCCCGCCAGGCCGAGAAACACCAGCTCGACGCCGAAGCCCTGCAGCGCCAACGCCAGGAGCTGGCCCACAGCCAGGGCGACCTGCGCGAGCAACAACAGGCCCTCGACGACAGCGCCGACCAGGCCGAACTCGATGCCGCCGAGGCGACCTGCCGCAGCGCCGAAGCCGCCGTGGAACTTTCCCGCCGCCGCCTGGGCGAGGTGGCGGGCCGCTCCGGCAGCTGGATGGAGGAGCAGCAGCAGCGCAGCCTGGCCCGCCAGCAACTGGCCGACCAGCTGGGCCCCCTGGAAGCGGAGCGCCAGCAGCTGCAGGAGCGGCTGCGGCAGCACCAGGAGCGGCTGGCCGAACTGCAGAAGGAGGAGCAGCAGGAGGGCCTCAGCCATCGCAGCGGCCAACAGCAGCTGGAGGCCACCGAGAGCGCCTGGCAGCAGGTGCTGGAGGCCACCCGTCAGGAGCAGCAGCAGGTGCAGGAGCTGGCCGAAGCCCTGGCCCTGCAGCAGCGCACCCGCAGTCGCTTGGAGCAGGAGCAAGCCCAGCTGGAGCGGGAGATCGCCCGGCTCGACAGCCGCCGCGAAACCCTGCAGGAAAGCCGCGGCACCGGCGCCCTGCGGGTGTTGCTGGAGGCCGGCCTCGACGGCATTCACGGGCCCGTGGCCCAGCTGGGCGAGGTGGAGGAGCGGGTGCGCCTGGCGCTGGAAGTGGCCGCTGGCGGGCGGCTGGGCCAGGTGGTAGTCGACGACGACCGCATCGCCGCCCGGGCGATCGAGCTGCTCAAAACCCGCCGGGCTGGCCGGCTCACCTTCCTGCCGCTCAACAAGATCCGGGGGGGCTCCGGCGGCGGTGCCAGCTCAGGAGCGGCACTGCAGCGGGGCGGCGCTGGGGCCGGCGGCACCGGACTGATCGGCAAGGCGGTGGATCTGGTACGTCACGAGCCCGTCTATGCCGAGGTGTTCCGCTACGTCTTCGGCGACACCCTGGTGTTCGACAGCCTGGCCAACGCCCGCCGCGAGCTGGGCAGCTGCCGGGCCGTGACCCTCGATGGCGAATTGCTGGAAAAGAGCGGCGCCATGACCGGCGGCAGCCTGCAGCAGCGCGGCGGCCAGCTCAGCTTCGGCCGCGCCCAGGAGGGCGACGAGGCCGCTCCCCTGCGCCAGCGGTTGCTGGAGCTGGGCGAGAGCCTGCTGGCCTGCCGCCGCAAGGAGGCCGAGCTGGGCCAGCGGCTCGAGGCCCTGCGCCCCCAGCTGCTGCAGCACCAGCAACGGCAGGCGGCCCTCGAGGCCGAGCGCAGCGCCGCCCAGCGCACCCTGGCCCCCCAGCTGCAACGCCAGCAGCAACTCGGTAGCCGCCTCAGCCAGCTCCAGGCCACCCTGCATGCGGATCTGCAACGCCAGCAGGAGCTGGAGGCGCTGCTCATCCCCCTGCAGCAGCAACGCGCCGCCCTCGAGCAGGCCGAAGCCGCGGTGCAGGCCTCCGGCGATGCCGCCCGCTGGCAGGGGCTGCAGAGCGAACTGGAAGCCGCCGACGCCGCCCTGGCTGCCGCCCGGCGCCAACGCGATGAACTCCTGGCCGCCCGCCGCGAACGGGCCCTCGCCGCCGAGCGGCTGCGCAACCAGCTCGAGGCCCTCGCGGCCGATGAGCAGCGGCTGGTGAGCGCCGTCAACGCGCTGGTGGCAGAGCGGGCCCACTGGAAGGAACAGCACCAGGCCGACCAGGAGCGCCGCAGCACCCTCGAAGCCCAGCAACAGGAGCTACAGACCCGTTTCGGCGAGCGGCGCCGGGCCCGCGATGCGGCCGAAGCCCAGCTGGCAGCCCAGCGCCAGGCCCTGCAACAGCGGCAGTGGGAGGTGCAGCGCCTGGGCGAGGAGCTGGAGTCGCTGGCAGAGCAGCTGCGCGGCGACCAACTGCGCCTCGCCCAATTGGAGCGGGAGCTGCCCGATCCCCTGCCGGAGATCCCCGAGGAGGTGCGCGAAGCCGGGCTGGAGGCTCTGCAGACCGAGCTCCGCAGCCTGCAGGCGCGGATGGAGGCCCTCGAACCGGTGAACATGCTGGCCCTCGAGGAGCTGGAGCAACTCGAAACCCGGCTGGCGGAGCTGGAGGAGCGGCTGGAGGTGCTCAGCAAGGAGCGGGAAGAGCTGCTGCTGCGCATCGAAACCGTGGCGACCCTGCGCCAGGAAGCCTTCCTGGAGGCCTTCACGGCGGTGGATGGCCACTTCCGCACGATTTTCGCGGGTCTCTCCGACGGCGAAGGCCATCTGCAGCTGGAAAACCCCGAGGCTCCCCTGGAGGGCGGCCTTACCCTGGTGGCCCACCCCAAGGGCAAGGCGGTGCGGCGCCTCAATGCCATGAGCGGCGGCGAGAAATCCCTCACCGCCCTGAGCTTCCTGTTTGCCCTGCAGCGCTTCCGCCCGTCGCCCTTCTATGCCCTCGACGAGGTGGACAGCTTCCTCGATGGGGTCAACGTGGAGCGGCTCGCCGCCCTGATCGCCAGCCAAGCCGACCAGGCCCAGTTCATGGTGGTGAGCCACCGGCGCCCGATGATCGCCGCCGCTACCCGCACCATCGGGGTCACCCAGGCACGGGGCGCCCACACCCAGGTGGTCGGGTTACCGCCCGCCGCCTGAGCCACCGCCCCCTTCCCCGTCGAGCCAGGTGGGCCACAATGGGCCGACTGGGCCACGGGCACGACCCTTTCATTGACCTCCTCCATTCCCCCCTCTGCTGATCTCGGAGCAGCCGCGCCGAGCGATCGCCTCTGGTTGCGCTCCGAGCTGATGGGCACCCAGGTGATCACCCGCGACACCGGCCGGCGGCTGGGGGTGGTGGGTGAGGTGGTGGTGGACATAGACCGGCGCGAGGTGGTGGCGCTGGGCCTGCGTGACAACCCGCTCACCCGTTTCTTGCCGGGCCTGCCGCGCTGGATGCCCCTCGATCGGATTCGCCAGGTGGGCGACGTGATCCTGGTGGATTCTGCCGATTCGCTGGCGGAGGGTTTCAACCCCGACCGCTACGGCAAGGTGATCAACTGCCAGGTGATCACCGAGGCGGGCGACCAGCTGGGACGGGTGCTCGGCTTCAGCTTCGACATCGAAACCGGCGAGCTGGCCACCCTGGTGATCGGCGCCCTGGGGGTGCCCCTGCTCGGCGAGGGCGTGCTGAGCACCTGGGAGCTCACGGTCGAGGAGATCGTCAGCAGCGGTCCCGATCGAATCATTGTTTACGAGGGCGCCGAAGACAAGCTCAAGCAACTGGGCTCCGGCCTGCTCGAGAAGCTCGGCATCGGCGGGCCCAGCTGGGAGCAGGAGGAGCGGGAGCGCTACCGCAGCGGCATGGTGCCGGTGGAAAACCAGTTAGCCCCGGGTCAGCCGGCGGTGCTGGAACAACGCCGCATCCAGCCGGCCACCAGCCGGGCCATGGAGCCCGAAGAGGAGCTTGATTACGTCGAGCTCGATGCCCAGCGTCAACGGGAGCCGCTGCGCCAGCGCCGCTACCTCGATGAGGAGGAGTCCCGCTACGAGCAACCCCGATACGAAGAACCCCGATATGAGGAGCCCCGATATGAGGAGCGCCGGCGGCCGCTCGAGCCCGAACCCATCGCCCCAGAAATCCGCGCCTCCGAGCCCCGCCCCGTGGAGAGGCGGCCCCTGGAGGCCCGTCAACCGGAACGTCGTCCAGCCCCCACGCCTACGCGCGAACCGCTGGACGTGGACGCCGAGGACCTGGCCGACCCCTGGTGAGGGGCTGCGCTGAATCGTGCCCCCTCAGCCGCCGCTCAGCGCTCGCGGAATGCCAGCGACGCTGAGTTGACACAGTGGCGCTGGCCCGTGGGGGCCGGCCCATCATTGAACACGTGACCGAGGTGGGCGTCACAGTTGGCGCAGCGGATTTCGGTACGCACCATGCCGTGGGAGCTATCGGTGTGGGTGCTGATGGCCCCCGGCTTCACCCCATCCCAGAAGCTGGGCCAGCCCGTGCCGGAATCAAACTTGGTGGCACTGCTGTAGAGCTCGGCATCGCAGCAGATGCAGTGGTACATCCCGTTGCCCTTGTTGTTCCAGTAGGCACCGGTGAAGGCCCGCTCGGTGCCGCCCTGGCGCGCAATCCGAAACTGCTCGGGGGTGAGCTTCTGGCGCCACTGCTCCTCGCTGGCCCCGCGGGCCAGGCCGCTGTCGAGGCCGCAGGCCGAAGGGTCGGGGGTGCTGGCGGCATCAGCCATAGGAACGATCAGAACGCTGGTGGCAACCCTAGGCACCTGGGCCGGGGCCCCTCGCGTCAGGGGGCAGCAGTTCCTGCACCAGGGCCGCCAGGCTGGCCACCGCCCCGGGCTGGCCGCGCAGGCTGCGCAGATCGGCCCTCATGCCCTCCAGGCGTTCGGGTGCCGCCAGCCAGTCGGCGGCCTCAGCGGCAATGCCCTCCGGCGTGATCCCCCCCACCCGCTCGGGCACCAGCATGCGGCCGGCGGCAATGTTGGGGGAGGCCAGAAAACCCCGGTGCCGCAGTCGCCAGGCCGTGAGCAGCACCCCAAACAGCCAACGCAGCAGCGGCAGGCGCCCCAGCAGGCCGGCCAAGCCATCCCAGGCCTGCATCACGTGCAGGTGCTGGGTGGGCACCAGCACCAACATCGGCACCCCCAGCGCCGCCAGTTCCGCCGTGTTGGCCCCCACGGTGGTCAGGGCCAGGGCGCATTGGCTCAGGGCACTGTGGGCTGGATTTTCAAGCACCAGCTGCAGGCGGGTGCCGGCCTGCGTCTCCAGTAGATCGGCACCCAGTAGCCGGGGCACCCCGGATCGGTAGGCCCGGGCGATCGGATTGGCCGCACCGGCCTGGGCGAGCAAATCCTCCACGCTGGTGGTGGGGGCCAGGGGCAACAGGAAACGGCAGTCCGGTCGTAGCGCCGCCAGGCGATCGGCCGTCTCCAGCAGGAACGGCACGCCCACACGCAATTTGGCCCGCTTGGAGCCCGGCAGCAGGGCGACCCACTCGCCCTCGGGAAGCGGCGCATCGCTGCGGGCCGACTCCGACAGATCAGCCATCAGATCGCCGACCACCGTGCAGCGCTCGGCCCAGCGCGGCGCCAGCCGACCGGCCGCCAGGGGCCCCATCGCCGCAATCCGATCGTTCCATCCGGGCCATCGGGCCACCCATTCGGCATAGGTGAGGTGCCGGTAGCCGAGGCGCGCCGAGAGCAGCACCGTCCAGAACTGATCCCCCCCTAAAAACACCACCACCCCCTGACGGCTCCAGGGGCCGAAGCGCCGGGGTTGCAGCAACAGCTCCCAAAACTGCCGAGCCGGCACGATGCGCTCGAACAGCCCCCAGCTTCCGGCGGCGTGATGTTCCCGGCCGGTGCCATTCGGGCAGGGCACCAGCACGAGCTGCAAGCTGCAGGCGGCTCCAGCAACGGCCGGCCGCAGCGGCATCAAGCGCTGCAGGCGCAGGGCCAGGGGTCGTACCCAGGTGGAGAGCTCACCGGGCCCGTTGCTCACCAGCACGATCGACACCGGTGCCGGATGCATCAGCTGGGAGAGCCGGAAAAAAGAAATGCGGATGACGAGACTTGAACTCGTAAGGCCGAAGCCACACGCCCCTCAAACGTGCGTGTCTACCAATTCCACCACATCCGCATGTGGTACGGATCGCTGGAGGCGCTCCGGTCCGAGCAATATACCCATTGCCCCTCCGGGAACCCCCTGGAAAGCGGGCTCTAGCAGCACTGATAAAGTCCGCATTGGCCTGGTTCTGCTGAGTCGTCGCGGATGTCCATCGGCAAGTTGCTGATCGCCAACCGTGGCGAAATTGCCCTGAGGATCCTGCGCACCTGCCGGGAGCTCAGCATCCCCACCGTGGCGGTTTACAGCACGGTGGACAAGAACGCGCTGCACGTGCAGCTCGCTGATGAAGCGGTGTGCGTGGGCGAGGCGCCCAGCAGCAAGAGCTACCTCAACATCCCCAACATTCTGGCGGCGGCCACCTCCAGAGGTGCCGACGCCATCCACCCCGGCTACGGCTTCCTGGCCGAAAACGACCGCTTCGCCGAGATCTGCGCCGACCACGGCCTCACCTTCGTGGGCCCGTCGCCGGAGGCGATCCGCTCGATGGGCGACAAGTCCACGGCCAAAGCCACCATGCAGCTGGTGGGCGTGCCCACCATCCCCGGCAGCGAAGGGCTGTTGCAGAGCGTGGACGAGGCCCGCCGGCTGGCGGCTGAGATGGGCTGCCCGGTGATGATCAAGGCCACCGCCGGCGGCGGCGGCCGGGGCATGCGCCTGGTGCCCGGGCCCGAGCAACTCGAGAGCCTGTTCAAGGCCGCCCAGGGCGAAGCCGAAGCAGCCTTTGGCAACCCGGGGCTCTATATGGAGAAGTTCATCGACCGGCCCCGGCACGTGGAAGTGCAGGTGCTGGCCGATCGCCACGGCAACGTGGTGCACCTTGGCGAGCGCGACTGCTCGATCCAGCGCCGCCACCAGAAGTTGCTGGAAGAGGCCCCAAGCGTGGCCATCAACGCCGACCTGCGCCGCCAGATGGGCGAGGCCGCCGTGGCCGCCGCCCGCACCATCGGCTACGAGGGCGCCGGCACCGTGGAATTCCTGGTGGACCGCAGCGGCGCCTTCTACTTCATGGAGATGAACACCCGCATCCAGGTGGAGCACCCGGTCACCGAAATGGTCACCGGGGTCGACCTGATCGCCGAGCAGCTGCGCATCGCCGGCGGCGAACCGATCTCCGTGACCCAGGAGCAGATCAAGCTCTGCGGCCACGCCATCGAAGTGCGCATCAACGCCGAAGACCCCCGCCAAAACTTCCGCCCAGCCCCCGGCAAAATCACCGGCTGGCTCCCCCCCGGCGGCCCCGGCGTGCGGGTCGATAGCCACGTGTACACGGGCTACGAGATTCCGCCCTTCTACGACTCGCTAATCGGCAAGGTGATCGTGTGGGGTACGGATCGCGAACACGCCCTCAAGCGGCTGCGGCGGGCCCTCTCCGAGTGCGCCGTCACCGGCATTCCCACCACGATCGAGTTCCACCTGCAGCTGCTGGACCGGCCAGAATTTCTGGCCGGCGACGTGCACACCAAATTTGTTGAGCAGGAGATGCTGCCCCCGGCCTGAACTCAGCCGACCAAACCGGCCTGGGCCCGCATCAGCACCTGGCTGACCAATCCCTGCTGGCCCACCAACAGCTCGCGCACCAGGCTCAGCAGGCCTACCCACACCACCGGGGTGACATCCACCCCGCCAATCGGCTGGATGAGGCGCCGCGTGGCAGCCAGCACGGGCTCGGTCGGGGCGCCGACCAGCCGCATCGCACCGCGGCTCAGATCCACCTGGGGGTACCAGGTGAGCACAATCCGGAACAGAAACAGCAGGGTCCAGAGCGCCAGCCCCAACCCCAAAACCAGGTGCAGCCCTGACAGCACCGGCAACCAGGACGGGGACGTGGGTGGCAGGGCCGTCACAAAGCTCTAAGCAGCTGGGCCTGCAGCGTAGGAAGCCGCCGCCACTGCTTAGGATTTCGCGACGCTTGATGCCTGAGAGCTGGCCCCGCCATGACGCCTTCCCTCGCCAACTTCCTGAGCAGCCTCGTTGCGGGTGCAGTGATCGTGGTGGTGCCGATCACCATCGCCCTGGTGTTGATCAGCCAGAACGACCGCCTCGATCGCAAGCTCTGATCCCCCTGGCCTGGCTGCCTACAGTGGCGCAACGGTCCGACGGGTGAAACACCGTGGTTAATGCCAGCCTGAATTGGGCCAGCATCGTGGGCATCGTGCTGGCGGTAGGCGGTGCGCTGCTCTACTTCATGCGCAGCTTCAAGCCCGCCCTCGCACGCGACTACGACGTCTTCTTCGCCGCGGTGGGCCTGCTTTGTGGCGGCATCCTGTTTTTCCAGGGATGGCGCCTCGATCCGATTCTGCAGTTCGGCCAGTTTCTGCTCGCCGGCACCACCGTCTTCTTCGCCTACGAGAGCGTGCGGCTGCGGGGGGTGACCACTGAGCAGGCCCGGCGCTCGTCCTACTTCGACGACGACGAGCCGGTGCCGGCGCCAGGCCCCTATCGCCCGCGCATGGGTGGACGCCCCTGGGGCGAGAGCGACGTGGATCGCTTCGATGAGCCCCAACCGCTACGCCGGCGCATTCCTACCCGCGAGGATGAGTCCGACGACGACGACTTCTACCGGGCCCGCCGCCCCAGCCGGGCCGCCATCCCCGAACGGGCCGCCAGCCGTCGCTCCGCCCAGGATGATTGGGCCCCCCAGGCCCAGGCCGGCGAAAGCGCAGACCGCCCTGACCGCAGCCGCTACAGCGCCGCCGGCAGCACCACGCGCCCTGCTGCTGATTTTGGTGCCCGCCGGCGCGAACGCGACGGTGCTGCTGAGCCCCGGCGCGGCAGCCGACCGGTGGCCGCCAGCGAGGCGATGCCCCGCTCAACCCGACGCCCCACCAGCCCCGAAGGCGCTGGTCCCTCCATGGCCCCTCCGTCCCGTGGGCCTGCTGGTGTGCCCCAGGGTTCGCCGATCAGCAAGGCTGAGTCCATCAGCGACGCCGACTTCACCCCGGTGAAGCCCCCCACCAGTGCCGAGCCCCGCCCGCGGGACAACAGCTCCCGCTTCGACGACTGACCGCCTCCGCTGCGAACCGTCGGCCTGGGCCAACTCGGCCCTCCTCCATCACGCTGCGGCAGCAGCTGACTTCTGGACTGGCGGCTGGCCTGATGTGTGTGCTGGCAGGCTGTGACGCCGGGGCTTGGTTGCCACGCCGCAACGCCGGACCCGCCGGGGTGCTCAGCGCCACCAGCCGCCAGGAGCCTGCCCTCAGTGGCCAGGGACGCTGGCTGGCCTCTGTGGTGGAGCGCGGCGGTCGCGCCACGCTGCTGCTGCAGGAGCAGCCCAGCGGGCGGGTTGTGCAGCTGCGCCACTTCCAGAATCACCAGCCCCACAGCTCCCCCTCGCTGAGTTGGAACGGGCGCTATGTCGCCGCCCTGGTGCAGCAGGGCAACCAGCGGCTGCCGCTGATCGAAGACCGGGCCACCGGGGCCCTGCATCGGCTGCCCTTGCCCGCCGATCGCACCGCCGTGCGGCTCAGCCTGGCGCCGGAGGGGCGCCGGCTGGCCGTGCAGGTGGCCCAAGGAGGCCAGTGGCGGGTGCAGCTGTTTGACCTGAGCAACCTGCTGGAGCCCGACCTACCCGGCGGCATCGCCCTCCAAGGCGGCGGGCTGGATACACCCCGATGAAATCGCTTCTGCCCACCACCGTGCTCGCCCTACTGCTGGCTGGCTGCCTGGGCCCAGTGCCCATGCCGATCGGGCCGCTCAACGGCCGGATCGAAGCCCTGGGCGCCAACCGCGATCCAGCTCTGTCGGGACGCTGGCTCGCCCTGATCAGCGGTCGGGGCGGGCGTGAACAGGTGCAGCTGCTGGATCTCGAGCGCCAGCAGCCCGTGCCCGTGCCAGGGCTCAACCGGGCCGATGCCCAACCGGTGAGTGTCAGCATCGATGCGGCCGGGGAGCGGATCGCCCTGGTGCGGCAGCTCGAAGGACGCACCGAGTTGGTGCTCTACCGGCGCTCACTGCAGAGCCTGCAGCCCATCGCCATGGTGCCGAGCGGCGTTCCCCGCCAGGTGCAGCTCCAAGCGGATGGCCGCCAACTCGCCGTGCAGGTGAGCCGGGGCGGCCTCTGGCAGGTGGACCTGGTGCAGATTCCCTGATCAGGGGATCAGGCCAGCCCAGCGCAGGAAGGTGTCGCCGCTGAGGGCTTCGATCAGCAGCACAGCCGCAAAACCCACCATGGCGAAGCGGCCATTGACCCGCTCGGCGTAGCCACTCCAGCCAAAGGCCGGCACGTCTTGGGTGGTAGCACTGGTGGTGGTGGCACTGGTGGCCGGGGTCGCATCAGGCATCGGATCAGGCGTGGCGGCCAACGTCATAGCCGGCCGCGGGCAACAGGCGCCAATTGCCACAGCCATCCAGCTCCAGCACGGTGTCGTGGAAGGCGGTGAGGGTGGGGCGGTGTCCCACGCTCACAAAGGCCATGTCGCGCTCGGCTAGCAGGGCGTAGAGGTGACGCTCGGTGGCCACATCCAGGGCACTGGTGGCCTCATCGAGCACCACAAACCGGGGGGAATTCAGCAGCAGCCGGGCGAAGGCCAGGCGCTGCTGCTCGCCCAGGGACAGCAGCCGGGGCCAGTCCTGAATGATGTCGAGATCGGGATAGCGCTGCACCAGGTCGGGCAGCCGCACCTGCTCGAGCACGTGGCGCAGCTGGTCGTCGCTGAACCGATCCGGCTGCAGGGGGTAACAGAGCTGTTCCCGCAGGCTGCCCAGCAGCATGTAGGGCTTCTGGGGGATGAACAGCAGCTCCCCTTCGTTGGGCCGCTCCACCCGGCCGGCCGCCGGCGGCCACAGCCCGCTCACCATGCGAAGGAAGGAGGTTTTGCCGCAACCAGAAGGCCCCACCACCAACAGGCGCTGGTGGCGATCCACTTCGAGGCTCAGATCACGGATCAGGGTGCGGTTGGTGCGAGGCGGCACCAGATCCACGTGGCTCACCAGGATCGTGCCGTCGTCGCGACCGCGGCTGGTGGCGGCGAGCTGCACCGCCAGGGCCGCTGCTTCCGTGCCGATGGAATCCACCTTGCCCTGGAAGCCCTCCAGACGGCTGATCGAAGCGGAGAACGCGGCCAGTCGATCGATGTTATTGACGATGTAGCTGACCGAAAACAGCACCTGACTGAAGGCGATGCTGGCCTGGCCAAACACACCGAAATCCACCTCCTTGGCGAAATAAATCGGCGCGATCACCAGCCAGGGCAGAAAACGGGAGAAGTAGTCGTAGGAGCGCTGGATCACACTGATCAGCGCTTCCCAGATGATCAGGCGGTCGTAGTTGCGAATCGCTCCACCCAGCCGACGCTCCGCCTCCCGGGCTTCCTGCTGTTCACCGCGATAGAAGGCAATCGACTCGGCATTGTCACGAATGTGGACAAGCCCGTAGCGAAAGTCGGCCTCAAGCTTGAGCTGCTGATAGTTCAGGTTCACCAGCTTGCGGCTTGCAAACACAATCAGGGCCGTACCACCCACGGAGTAAACCAACAGCACCAGCGCCAACTGGTCGCTGATGGTCCAGAGCACGATGATGAAACTAACGAAGGTCAACAGCGCCGAGATGATCTCAACGGTGACACTCAGACTCGTACCAGTGAAGCTCGCCGTGTCCTGGGAAATCCGTTGATCAGGGTTGTCGATTTCCTCCAGCGATTCGTCATTCGGGTTGAGAACGTAGTAGGCACGGTTGGACATATAGCGGCCCAGCAGACGCCCACTCAACCATTCCCGCCATAGCAGGCCGAGCTTCGGGATCAGATAGCTCTGAATCGCCCGGATCGGCAAGGCTAAAACCAGGCAGAAGGCGTAGATAGCAACGATCTTCCAGAATTCTTCTGCGTTATAAGCAACCAGAGCATTTTCAATGTTGCGAGCAATAAAGCTAATGCCCACATTGATGCCATTGATCACCAGGATCAGCAAGGTGATCACCCCCATCAGCAGCCACGGCAGCCAGCGCCCCTGGCGCAACTTGCTGCGCAGGGCCACAAAACAGCCCAGGCCCCCGGCCAGCAGCACCATCACCAGCGGGCCGATCGGGCTGCGCCAAATGGCGGCCACCTGCTCGGGCACCCCCGGCAGGAAACGGCTGCGCAGCTCGGGGATCAGGGCCCCGCTCAGGGCCAACACACCGGTCAGCAGCAGCAGGGTGCTGCCGACCACCACGGCGAGCAAGGCCACCACAAGCAGCAAAAACTGCCAGCCCTGGCTGTCGTCCACCGGCAGGAAGTAGGGCTGGGCCAGGCGTTGCAGCTTGGCCAGCTGAACGCGAAGGGCCTTGAAGGGATTCATGGAGCGGATCAGATCAGGGCATTGTGGCTGGGCCGGCAGCTAGCCCGGCGGCTAGGCCAGGGGACGCCCACCCATCACATGAACGTGCAGGTGAAACACGGTTTGACCCGCCTCGGCGCCACTGTTAATCACGGTGCGGAACGACTCCAGCCCCTCCTGGCGCGCCACCCGCGCGGCCACCAGCAACAAATGGCCCAACAACAGCTCATGCTCCTCCGAAGCCTCAGACAGCTGGGTGATGGGCTCGCGGGGGATCACCAGCACATGCACCGGGGCCTGGGGGGCCACATCGCGAAAGGCCAGACAGTGCTCGTCGGCATACACCTGATCACAAGGGATCTCACCGCGCAGGATGCGCGCAAAGATCGTGTCAGTCGGGGCCGGATCGGCGGAGCTGGCCATCGCTGCAGGGGGCGTCGCGGAGTGGTCGGGGTGAGACAGCTCGGGCACTAACGCTGTAGTGGCCGAAGGCGTGATGTTGGCACGGTGCAAGACCGCGTCTCTGCGAGGGCTGGACGCCAGACCCGTGCTGGTGGAGGTGGATCTCGCCCCGGGATTGCCGGGCCTGCAGCTGGTGGGCCTGGCCGACGCAGCGGTGCAGGAGGCCCGGGAGCGGGTGCGCTCCGCCCTGCGCCACAGCGGCCTGAAGGTGCCCCTGACGCGGGTGGTGGTGAACCTGGCCCCAGCCGACCTGCGCAAAGAGGGGCCCGGCTTCGACCTGCCGATTGCTCTGGGGCTGCTGCTGGCCAGTGGCCAGCTGGGCGAGGCCTGCTGCGATGGGGTGTGGAGTGCTGCAGAGCTGGGCCTCGACGGAGCGCTGCGCCCAATCCGGGGTGTTCTCGCCATCGCCATCGCGGCCCGCCAGCATGGCGCCAGGGCCCTTGTGGTGCCAGAGGCCAATGCCTGGGAGGCCGCCCTCGTGGAGGGGCTGCAGGTGTGGGGGGCGAGCGATCTGGGCCAAGTGCTCTGGCGGCTGCAGCACCCCAAAGCCCCCAATCAAGCCTGCAAAGGATCCTCCACCCCCCAGCTGGCCTCGCCCGAGCCGGCGGCCAAGGATCTCGCCGACGTCAAGGGACAGGCCCATGGGCGCCGTGCCCTGGAGATCGCCGCCGCCGGAGGACACCACCTACTGCTCTGCGGCCCCCCCGGCAGCGGTAAAACGATGCTGGCCCAGCGCCTAGCTGGCCTACTACCGCCACTGAATCCAGCTGAGGCGCTGGAATTAACGGCGATTCACTCGGTGGCAGGACTGCTCGACAGCAGCCAGGGCCTGCTGCAAACCCGCCCCTTTCGAAGCCCCCACCACAGCTGCTCCGCCCCGGGGCTGATCGGCGGCGGCGCCCAGCCCCGGCCTGGGGAACTGGCCCTCGCCCACCATGGGGTGCTGTTTCTCGATGAGCTGGCCGAATTTCGGCGGGCAGTGCTCGACCAACTGCGCCAGCCCTTAGAAGACGGAGAGGTGTGGATCCACCGCGCCCGCCAACGCACCCGCTTCCCCTGCCGGATCACCCTGGTGGCCGCCGCCAACCCCTGCCCCTGCGGCTGGTTTGGGGATCCGGAACGCAGCTGCACCTGCGGCGAAGGGCAGCGGCGGCGCTACTGGGGCCGGCTATCCGGGCCGCTGCTGGATCGTATTGATCTCCAGGTGGTGATGCGCCGGCCATCCAGCGAAGCCCTCACCGCCCCCTTCCGCAGCCAGGGGGGCACTGAAGGCCCGGCAGCCGGCAAGACGACCGATGCCAAGGCCGAATCAACGGCCGTCGTGCGGGCACGGGTGCAACGAGCCCGCTTGCAGATGTCCAGCCGCAACCCCTTGGGCTGCACCAACAGCCGCATCCCCGGAGGGCAATTGGAGCAGGTGGTGCAGCTCGACAGCGAGGCCTTAAACCTCTGGGAAGGCGCTCTTCAGCAGCGGCAGCTGAGCGCGCGCGCCGGAGCGCGGCTGTTGCGGGTCGCCCAAACAATCAGCGACCTGGCCGAACAAGAGCGGATCAGCGCAGAGGCCATTGCCGAAGCGCTGACCTACCGCTCCTTTGACCAGGGGCATTGATCGAGAGAGGGGGCTGCTCCGGCTCCGCGCCAATCAGCGGCGGCGGCGGCGCTGCTGGGCCTTGCGCTTGTACTTCTCAACGGGGGTCTCGTGGTGCCGCAGACGCTTGAGGTCGGCAAAGATGCCCGCCTTGGACACCTGGCGCTTGAAGCGGCGGAGGGCCGATTCAATCCCTTCGTTTTCGCCGACAGTGACCTGGGTCATGAAGCGCTGCAGTGCTCACAGAGTTGGCTAATGTAGCAACCGCTTGTCCCAGGGCCCGCTCGGGCACAGGCCAGACTCAGTCGCCAGCGGCACCACCAGAAGCCGGGCGGGCGGAGGGAGCAGCCTGCTGAGTCAGGGCCTCGGGCCAGGCTTCGCGGTAGATGTACACGTGGCCAAGGGCTCGGCCGCCATAGGCCCGGCGCTTGAGCTGCCAGCCTGGTTCAAACACCAGCTGCAGGAAACCGGTGCCTGGACCCTGGGTCCGGGCTACCACCATTTCTGGCCCCGCGCCGACCTTGGTAGGGAAGGCCAGAAGAACGTTGTCGTTGCTCTGGCGCACCACTGTGAGCCGATAGCTGGCGGCCAGATCGTCGCCCCCAACCCGCACCGAGTAGCCATTGGCGTCGATGAAGCGGCTGCAGATCCCGCTGAAATCAAATGTGGCCAACAGGGGTTCGACGGCCGCAGGCGCCCCGGGAGCAACCACAAAACAGGGGCGAGTGGGCTTGAGCTGTTCGTAGATGTTGAGCTGGGCGCGGGTGCCATCCCCGATCGGCGCCGCCACCAGCACGAAGCGCTCCTGACTCAGGTCGACCGCCTCAAACAAGGCGCTGGCCATCGCCGGACTGACGCTGCCAGCACTCAGCACAGCCGCACAGGCAGCCAAGGGGAGCGAACGGGCGCGCAGAACTGGCAATCGCATCACGGCATCCGGGAACTTGGTGAACGCAATCGTATGCAAAGCGGCCGGCCAGAGCTAAGCCGGCTTGTTGATACGGATGGCCAGCACCAGCGCCACCACGGTGCCCGGCAGGCTCATGCCCAGGATCCAACGGGTGGTGGACACCCCAAGGTCGGGATCGCCATAGGCCAGCTCAAACACCGACCCGGTTGAAGCAATTCCCAGCAGGCACGCCAAGGCCAGGAACAGGCCAGCCAGCGGTTTCATCGGCATGGGTCGTGGTTAGCGAATGGAGTGGACGTCGGCACGCTGGAAGCCCTTCTCCTGAAGGCCCTCATTGAGGCTGAGCTCATCGGTGACCCGATCGACGAACAGCACCCCATTGAGGTGATCCATCTCGTGCTGGATGCAGCGAGCCAACAGGCCATCGGCCTTGACCCGTTGGGGCCGGCCCATCTCGTCGCGGTAGCTGACCTCAACGGCAGCCGGACGCACCACGTTGAGATAGACCCCGGGGATGCTCAGGCAGCCCTCTTCATAGGTCTCGATGGCGGCCCCGAAGGAGCCGATCTCCGGGTTGATCAGCACCATCGGCGGCGTGGCGGCATTTTCGGGATCCAGATCGATCACAAGCAGCTGCTTGTGCACCCCCACCTGGGGGGCGGCCAGGCCAATGCCGTGGGCGCTGTACATGCTGCGTAGCATGTCGCGGGCCAGATCCCGCACACTCTCATCCACCTTGCTGATGCGCTTAGCAGGGGTGCGGAGCACTGCATCGCCAAGGGTGTGGATGGTGAGGGGGGGCTCATCGAGAGCCACCTTGGGCACCTGAACACTGCGGGTGGCCTGCACGGCGGAGCGAGCCATCTGGGCAAAGCTGCCGGCGGAACTGCGGGCCAACGGGATACTTAAAACGTTGCACATCATCCTAAGGCGGCCGGCCGGAGTCCCTGGCTGAACGCCTGGTGGGCCCTGGCCGGCAAGCCCTGTGAAACGCCCTGTGAAACGCTCTGTCAAACGCTTTTCAAACACAGCCTCAAACGCTCCCCCGCTCAGCTCCGTTGAACCCAACCTCGAGCACCACGTTGAGCACTGCCGTGACCCGCACACGCCGCCCTGAACCCTTAGCCGCGGCGCTGGTGGAGGGACGCACCCCCAGCCTCAAGGAACCGCTGCTCCGCGATGGGCGGCTGCTGTGGCTGGAACAACGCCCCCAGGAGCAGGGCCGCACCACCTTGATGCTGCGGCCGGCGGCGGGCGGGGTCGCGGTCGAGCTCACCCCGAGCCCCCACAACCTGCGCAGTCGGGTTCACGAATACGGCGGCGGTGTCTATGCCGTTGGGGGCAACGATCTGGTGTTCGTCGACGACAGCGACCGCTGCCTCTGGCACCTGAATCTGCCCGGCGCCCCGCGGCGGCTCACCACCCCTGGGCCACGGGCCTTCGCCGATGGACTGATCGATGCTCCCCGCCGGCGCTGGCTCGGCGTGATGGAAGCCGAGGGCCGCGACCAGCTGGTGGCGGTGCCCCTGGCCGGCGGCGAGCCGCAGCGGTTGCATCAGCCGGCCGACTTCTGCGGCTACGCCGCTCTCAGCCCTGATGGCGGCCAGCTGGCCTGGGTGGAGTGGCAGCAGCCGTTCATGCCCTGGCAGCGCAGCCAGCTATGGCTTGCGGCGGTGAATGACGACGGCACGCTGGAGGAGCCCCGGCCGGTGGCCGGCTCCGGCCCCAACGCCACTGACACCGACACTGACACCGACGCCGCAGCGATCTCGGTGTTTCAGCCCCTCTGGATCAGTCCCAGCGAGCTGGTGGTGGCCAGCGACGCCTCGGGCTGGTGGAACCTGCAGCGACTCGACACCGCCAGCGGCGCCTGGCAGCCCCTGCTACCGCTGGAGGCCGAATTCGCCATGCCCCAGTGGGTGTATGGCATGCGCACCACCGCCTGGGACGGCCAGCAGCTGATCGCCGCGGCCGCTCAGGAGGGGGCTTGGCAGCTTGGGCGGGTGCATCTGACCCCAGACCGGGTGGGCACGCCGGCCGCCTGGGAGCCCCTGGACCAGCCCTTCGACGATCTGGCCGGCCTGAGCGCCGAAGCCGGGACGCTGGTGGCACTCGCCAGCAACCCCACCAGTCCGGAGGGGCTGCTGGAGCTGAAACTCGACACAGGCGTTTGGCGTCACACGCCGGTGGCCCCCTGCCCGCTGCAGCCTGAGGCGATCAGCCAACCCGAGCCACTCTGGTTTGCCGGCCACGGCGGGGCGCCCACCCACGCCTGGTTTTATCCCCCGGCCGACGGCGCCCACGCCGAGGCGCCCCTGCTGGTGAAGGGCCACAGCGGGCCCACCGCCATGGCGCGGCGGGGCCTGAGCCTGGGGATTCAATTCTGGACGTCGCGCGGCTGGGGCGTGGTGGATGTGAACTACGGCGGCTCCACCGGCTTCGGGCGGGCTTACCGCGAGCGGCTCGATGGCCAGTGGGGCGTGGTGGATGTGGCCGATTGCGCCGCCGCCGCCCAGGCCCTGGTGGCGGCGGGGCAAGCCAGCCCTGCGCGCATCGCCATCGAAGGCGGCAGTGCCGGCGGCTTCACCGCCCTGGCCGCCCTCTGCTTCACAGACGTTTTTCGCGCCGGCGCGAGCCGCTACGGCGTCACCGACCCCAGCGCGTTGGCGAGCGAGAGCCATCGCTTTGAAGCCCGTTATCTCGATGGCCTGATCAGCCCCTGGCCCGAAGCGCGCGCCGCCTACGAAGCCCGCTCACCCCTGGCCCACGCCGATCAGATCCGCTGCCCGGTGGTCTTTTTCCAGGGTCTCGACGACCAGGTGGTGCCGCCCGAGCAGACCGAGCGCATGGCGGCGGCACTGGAGGCGAACGGCATCCCGGTGGAGGTGCACCGCTTTGCCGGCGAGGGCCACGGCTTCCGCAGCGGCAGCGTGCGGATCCAGGTGCTCGAGGCCACGGAGGCGTTCTTCCGTCGCCACTTCCAGCGATGAGCGCCCTGCACGGCCCCCTGCTGCTGGCCCTGGCAATGGCGGTGCTGGGGGGGCTGGTGGCGCTGGGACGGGCGATCGGTCCGGCCCTGGGGCTGCAGCGGATCGGCCTGCCGGCAGCGCTGGTGGCCGGCGTGCTGGGGCTGCTGCTGGGCCCCTATGGCCCCTGGCCGGTGCTGCCGGCTCCGGTGGAAACGCTGTGGGCGCGGTTGCCGATGGTGCTGCTCACCTTTGTGTTTGGCACCTTGATGCTGGGCCGGCCCCTGCCGGATCTGGCCAAATTGTGGAAGCCGGCGGCCGCCCAGACCCTGCTGGGCCTGACGCTGGGCTTCGGCCAATACTTGGTGGGCGCCGTGGCGGTGCTGCTGGTGCTGGGCCCCTGGCTGGGGGCCGATCCGCTGATGGCCTGCCTGATCGAGGTGGGCTTCGAAGGCGGCCACGGCAGTGCCGCGGTGATGGGGCCGATCTACGCCGATCTGGGCTTTGCCGGCGGCACCGACCTAGGCCTGGCCATGGCCACGGTGGGGCTGCTCAGCTCCACCGTGGTGGGCGGCCTGCTGGTGGTGTTGGCTCAGGGGCAGGGCTGGCTGCTGGCCGCCGAGGCCGGCGCACCGCTGTGTGTGCTGCCCGAGCCCACCGCGGCTGCGGTGGCGGCAGGCCCCAGCTGGGCGGAGCGCCTGCGCCAGCTGGCCACCAACCTGGCTCTGGTGGGCATCGCCGTGGGCATCGGCGTGGTGCTGCTGGCAGGGCTGGAGCGGCTAGCCGAGCCCGCTGGCGGCATGCTGCGCACCGTGATCGATGCGTTGCCGGTGTATCCCCTGGCCCTGGCGGGCTCACTGCTGGTGCGCCTGGCACTGGAACGCAGCGACCGGGCCGAGCTGGCCGTGCCAGCCCTGCAGAACGGCCTGGGCGCCCTGGCCACCGACCTGCTGATTGCGGCGGCCACCGCCGGGCTCAACCTGCCGCTGCTGCGGGCCAACTGGCTGCCGCTGCTGGTGCTCAGCGGTTTTGGGCTGGCCTGGAACCTGCTGGTGATCCTGGTGCTGGCGCCGCGGATCCTGCCGGCGGGCTGGTTTGAGCGGGCGGTGATCGAATTCGGCCAGGCCACCGGTGTGGCGGCCAGTGGCCTGCTGCTGCTGGGCATGGCCGACCCCGATGGCCGCAGCGAAGCAATCCCTGCTTTTTCGATCAAGCAGCTGCTGCTGCAGCCGGTGCTGGCCGGCGGCGTGGTCACGGTGGCGGCACCCCTGGCGCTGCACAGCTGGGGCTTGCCGCTATGGGGCGGGGTGTGCCTAGGGCTCACGGTGCTCTGGGGCGGCCTGGCGCTGGCATTGGGAGCGGGCCGGCCATGAAATTGTTTGATGTGCTGCTGGCCTTCGCGGCCCTGAGCCTGTTGCTGCTGCTGGCCACGGCTCTGCGCCAGCGGCTGCGGATCCTGCAGCGGCTGGGCCTGCCGGAAGCCCTCATCGCCGGCCTGCTGGGGCTGGCGATCGGGCCCTTCAGCCCACTGCGGCTGTTTCCCGAGCGGGTGACTGCGGTGTGGAGCCAGACGCCGGGCGTGCTGATCACGGTGGTGTTTGCCACGTTGTTTCTGGGCCAGGCCCTGCCCAGCCCGCGGCAGCTGTGGCAGCGCAGCGCCAGCCAGGTGGCCTTCGGCATGGTGCTGGGCTTCGGCCAATACCTGGTGGGGGGCTTGGCGTTGCTGCTGGTGCTCGGGCCGCTGCTGGGCACCAACCCGCTGATGGCCTGCCTGATCGAGGTGGGCTTCGAGGGCGGCCATGGCACCGCCGCCGGCATGGGGCCGAGCTTTGCCGAGCTGGGCCTGGCCAGTGGCGAGGCCCTGGGGCTGGCCATGGCCACCGTGGGCGTGTTGGCAGCGGTGCTGCTCGGCAGCACCTTGGTGGCGATCGGCCGGCGGCGGCGCTGGCTGGTGAGCACGGGCGCGTCGGGGGCTTCGGCCGACCTGGCCCTCGAGGAAGAGGCTGTCCGCCGGCCGCTGCTACCGGCTGGCCCTTCGCCCACGATCGATGCACTCACCGTGAACCTGGCCCTGATCGGCGCGGCGGTGGGGCTGGGGGTGCTGCTCAAGGAGGCGCTGGTGGCCAGCTGGCCGCTTCTGAAGGCCTTGCCGCTGTTTCCGCTGGCGATGGTGGGCGGGCTGATCGTGCAGCTGCTGCTGCAGCGGGCCGGCAAACCCCAGCTGGCCAGTGCGCCACTGCAACACAGCCTGGGCGCCCTGGCCATGGATCTGCTGATCACCGCCGCGATGGCCAGCCTCAACCTGCCGCTACTGGAGGAGGCCTGGCTGCCGTTTGTGGTGCTGGCGCTGCTCGGGCTTACCTGGAACCTGGCGGTGTTCTGGTGGCTGGCACCGCGGCTGTTTGCCGATGCCTGGTTTGAGCGGGGCCTGGCGGATTTCGGCCAGGGCACCGGCGTGACCGCCACAGGGCTGCTGCTGCTGCGCATGGCCGATCCCTACGGCCGCAGCGGCGTGCTGGAAGCGTTTTCGTTCAAGCAGCTGGTGTTTGAGCCCTTTCTGGGTGGCGGGCTGGTGACCGCCCTCGCACCCATTGCCCTGGTGAGCCTGGGCCTACCGCTCTGGACCGCCCTGGCGGCCCTGCTGACGCTGGCGGCCCTGGGACTGGGGCTGGCGATGCGGAAACAAGCCCAGGGCTAACCCGCAGCTCCGAGGGCCCCGTAGTGGCGCAAGCGCATCTGCTCGGCCACCCGTCCCATTTCGGCTTCGCTCAGGAGCGGCGGCTCGCCCAGCTGCAGCGCCGCCAGATACATCTGCGCCAGGGTTTCCACCTCGATCGCCAGGGCCAGGGCCTGCGCCAGCGTGGCGCCCAGGGTCACCTGGCCGTGGTGCGCCAGCAGACACGCCTGGCGGTGCTCCAGGGCCTGCCCCGCCAGATCCGAGAGTGCCTGGCTGCCGAAGGTGGCATAGCCGCCGCAGCGGATGTCGGGCCCGCCGGCCTGCACCACCATGTAGTGGAAGGGTGGGATGCCGCGGCCATGGCAGGCCAGCGCCGTGGCGTGGATCGAATGGCAATGCACCACGGCCTGGATCTCCGGCCGCTGGCCCAGCAGATCGGCATGCAGGCGCCACTCGGAGGAGGGGCTGCGGCCAGGCACCGTCGCCCGGCCCGCCAGGGGCTGACCTTGGTGGTCGATCGCCACCAGATCCTCAGGCCCCATCTGCTCAGGGGGGACGGAGCTGGGGGTGATCAGCAGGCCGCCCTCGATCCGCACCGAGAGGTTGCCGGCGGTACCGGAATTGAGCCCGGTACTGCTCAGGCGCCGCGTGGCCGCCAGCAGGTCCTGGCGGGCTTGGTCTTCGGTGTTCAACTCAGCCACGGCCGTAGAGCTCCCGTAGCCCCGCCTCACTGGCCTCGGCCACACCCCGCTCGGTGATCAGGCCTGTCACCAACCGAGCGGGGGTCACATCGAAGGCCGGGTTGAAGCCAGGGCTGCCATTGGGGCTCAGCTGCACCTGGGCGATCTCCCCGGCGGCGGAGCCGGTGCTGATGCGGCCCTGGATCTGGGTCACCTCCTCGGCGTTGCGGGCCTCGATCGGGATCTCGGCCACGCCGTCATCGATCGTCCAGTCAATGGTGGAGGCGGGCAGGGCCACGTAAAAGGGCACACCGTTGTCGTAGGCGGCGAGGGCCTTGAGGTAGGTGCCGATCTTGTTGCACACGTCGCCGCGGCGGGTGGTGCGGTCGGTGCCCACGATCACCGCATCCACCTGGCCGTGCTGCATCAGGTGACCGCCGGCGTTGTCGACGATCACGGTGTGGGGCACGCCCTCCTTGCCCAGCTCAAAGGCCGTAAGGCTGGCGCCCTGGTTGCGGGGGCGGGTCTCATCGACCCACACGTGGATGTTGAGCCCAGCGCGGTGGGCCTTGTAGATGGGAGCCAAGGCCGTGCCCCAGTCCACCGTCGCCAGCCAGCCGGCATTGCAGTGGGTGAGCACCTGGAGCGTGGCGCCGGGCTTGCGGGCCGCCAGCTGCTGGACGATGGCCAGGCCGTGATCGCCGATGGCCTCGCACATCGCCACGTCTTCATCGGCGATCGCCGCGGCCTCCGCCTTGGCCGCCTCGGCCCGCTCGGCCGGCGGCAATGGCTGCACCTTGGCCCGCACCCGCTCCAACGCCCAGCGCAGGTTGATCGCCGTGGGCCGCGTGGCATTGAGCTGCTCAAACGCCGCCGCCAGCGCGGCGTCGCTCGGATCCAGCTGCAGGGCCAGCATCAACCCGTAGGCACCAGTCACGCCAATAAGAGGCGCCCCACGCACCACCATCGTGCGGATCGCCTCGGCCGCCTCCTGGCAGCTGCGCAGGCTGCGCGTTGTGAACTGGTGCGGCAGCAGCGTCTGATCGATCACACCCACCGCGTCGCCCCCTGGGCCGCCATCAGGCTCAAGCCAGATCGTGCGCCAGGGCTTGCCATCGATGTTCATGGGGCGCGTGTGCCAGGTGATCTGATCATCCCTGGAGAAGCGCAGGCGGCCCAACACGATCCAAGGTTGAAGCCTCTGGAAATCTGTACAACTTGTACAGATTTCCAGAGCGTGCTGCACACACCCAGGCGCCCCCATACCGCCCGCTCAAATCAGCTGATAGCCAAACCAATCCGGCACCTGGCTCTGACTGAGACCCTCGGGGTGGGGCTCAGGACACGGAGCAGCGACCCTTGATCTCCTCCAGAAGACGCTCCACCAGGGCAAAGCACACCGACCAATCCAGCTCTTCAATCACCAATTCATCGTCGTAGCGCAGCTGCACCGCAAAGAAATTCAACTCGGTGAGCCCCTCGTAAGCGGCCGGTGTCTCGCCCAACTCCTGCAAAAGATTCAGCAGAGCACCCAGATCGTGGGTGAAGGGAGCCACTCCGCCAGCAGCTTGGATCCAGGCCTTCAAAGCCTTTTCCGCTGCCCGCTGGAGCAGAAAACCAATGCTGCTACTGCGGAATCCAGAAAGCTCCCGCATCCGCCGAGCCTCCTGCAGGTCGGCCCGCGCGATGCGCCAGTAGCGGCTGGCATCGGCGTCAGCCATTCAGCAAAATTCCCTCGCGGCAAGCCACCGTGCTCACCGCTTGGTGACAGGAGCGGCGGGCCTCCACCTCACTCTGGGAATAGAGCAACAGATCGAGGGGCAGGCGATAGCTGGAGAGCTGCCGGCTCAACCGACCGAGCACCTGCAGCCGATTGTGCTGCGCCAACCAGGCATCCGGCACGGTGATCAACAGGTCGGCATCGGAATCAGGGCGCGCCTGACCACGAGCCCGAGAGCCAAACAGACGCACCTCCGCCTGGGGGATTTCAGCTCGAATGGCCAAAGCGATCGATGCAATCCGCGGATCCACGCTCGATGTGACGGTGCCGACTGCCATCTGAACAGTCTGAGGCAAAAGGACAGCTGCAGCCAACTCAGATCGGCCGGTAGCCAAACCAATCCGGAACCTGGCTCTGGCTGAGGCCCTCGGGGTGGGGCTCCAGCTGCACGTGCCAGCGCTCACCCCCCAGCAGCTCCAGCTGCTCGATCGCCAGGCAATCGTCCACCGCGGCCAGATCGTCCTTGTGCTGCTGCAGCGCGCCCCGCAGCCATTGCCGCTTGGCCGCCGCCTTGGCCGCCTGGAGCGAACGGGCCACCACCAGGCCGAAGTGGTGCAGCTCGGCGAGGCAATCGGGGCGGTAGGCGCCCAGGTTCACAAACCAGAGCCGCTCGAGCCGGGGCGCGGGCGGCTCGCGCCCCAGACGCACCGCCCAGCCATCCACCGCCCGCACCGCCAGATACGCATCGAGGTGCAGGCCCTCACGCCTCCCGAACCACTGCCGCCGCAGCTCCGGCATCGCCGCCTCAATCGTGGCCCCTGCCACAAAGCGCACGTCGTGGAGCTCGATGTGGCAGCCAGGCGCGCGGCCGCCCAACACCACCATCCACAGCTGCGGGATCACCGGGTTATTCGCCATCCATCTCGGGCCCGGGGCTCGATCAGGATGGCGCCATGGACTTCTTTTCGCAGCAGTGGGCCACCTACCGGGCGGTGGTGAGCCATGACCTGATGGAGCACCGGGCCGTGGCGCACGCCACAGCCAACGCCCTCGAGGGCTGGCTGGCCCAGCGTCCCGTCGCTGCGCCCCCGCCGGCGATGGTGGATCTGGGCTGCGGCGATCTGGCCCAGCTGGCGCCCGTGCTCAGGCGCCTGCCCCTGGGCGGCTACACCGGCCTGGATCTCACCGCCGCCGTGCTGCCCCTGGCCGAGACGGCCCTGGGCCCCATGCCCTATCCCTGCGCCTGGCAGGAGGGCAACCTGCTGGCCTGGAGCCAATCGGAGGCTCCTCCAGTCGACATCCTTCATTCGGCCTTTGCCATCCATCACCTCAGCGACGCCGAGAAGACCACGTTTCTGCAGGGGGCACGCCAGCGCATCGCCGCCGATGGGCTGCTGCTCTGGGCTGATGTGTTCCGCGAGCCGGGCGAAACCCTGGAGGCCTACCAGCAGCGCTACAGCGCGCGGATCCGACAGGGCTGGGCGGCGCTAACCGCGGAGCAGCAGAGCCAGGTAATCGAGCACCTCAGCAGCTTCGACATCCCGGCCGAGCGGGGCGCCATCGAAACGGTGGCCCAGGAGACAGGCTGGCAGTGGCAGTGGGCCTGGCAGGGCCAGCACCGGGCCGAAGCCCTGGCGGTGCTGACGCCGCTCTAATTAGCTGTGCTCGCGCAGAAAGGCGATCGTGCCTTCGAGCTCCTCGGCGAAACGGTCGATCTCCTCGGGGGTAGTGGTGAAGCTGAGGCTGGCGCGAGCCGAGCCGGGGATGCCGTAGAGCCGGTGCAGGGGCTGGGTGCAGTGGTGACCACTGCGAATGCAGATCCCGGCCGAGTCCAACAGGGCGGCGATGTCGTTGGCGTGCAGCCCATCGACGGTGAAGGCCGCCAGTGCGCCGCGATCAGGCTGCTGCTCCGGCGAAGGACCCAGGATCCGCACCCCCTCGATCGCCCGCAGCCGATCGAACAGCTGGCGGGTGAGCACCTGCTCCCAGGCGTGGATGCGCGCCAAGCCCAGGCCGTTGAGGTAGTCGAGGGCGGCGCCCATGCCGATCGCTTCACCGATGGCCGGCGTGCCCGCCTCAAACTTGTGGGGCAGCTCCGCCCAGCTGCTGTGATCGAGATACACGTCTTGGATCATCTCGCCGCCGCCCAGGAAGGGCGGCATCCCCTCGAGCAACGCCTCCCGGGCCCAGAGGAACCCCATGCCCGTGGGGCCGCAGAGCTTGTGGGAGCTGGCCACCAGAAAATCGCAGCCCAGCTGGGCCACATTCACCGGCAGGTGGGGCAGGCTCTGGCAGGCATCCACCAGCACCAGGGCGCCGGCGGCATGGGCCAGGGCGACGATCTCCTCGATCGGGTTGATGCAGCCGAGGGTGTTGCTCACCTGCACCAGGCTCACCAACTTGGTGCGCTCGGTGATCTGGCGGCGCAGATCCTCCAGATCCAGCTCGCCGCTCGCAGTAAGCCCCGCGTGACGGAGCACGCAGCCGGTGCGCGCCGCCAGCAGCTGCCAGGGCACCAGGTTGGAGTGGTGCTCCATCACCGTGAGCAGCACCTCATCACCGGGGCCGAGGTTGGCCTCACCCCAGCTTCGGGCCACCAGGTTGATCGCCTCACTGGCGTTGCGGGTGAACACGATCTCCCGCGGGCTGGCCGCCCCCACAAACGCGGCCGCCTTGGCGCGGGCACCCTCGAAGCCCTCGGTGGCCCGGGCGCTGAGCTGGTGGGCGCCGCGGTGCACGTTGGCGTTGTCGTGGTCGTAGTAGTGCTGCAGGGCTGCCAGCACCTGACGGGGCTTCTGGCTGGTGGCGGCGTGATCCAGGTAGATCAGCGGCTGGCCCAGGCAGGCCGTTTGCGCCAGCAGGGGAAAGTCGAGCCGGGTGAGGGCCGCGAGGTTGCCGGCAGATGGGTTGGACGGGTGCAGGTCGGATTGCACCGGGGAGGCGGTCATGGTCATGGACGCTCCCGAAGCAGCAGCTGCAGGGGATTCAGGGCCGCCGCAGCCGCCGGCAGCTCCCGCAGCACCTCCTCGCAGTAGCCCCGCAGCAGCAGTTTGGAGGCCTGATCGGCGCCGATGCCACGGCTCTGCAGATAGAAAAGCTCGTTCTGCTGCAGCCGGCTCACGGTGGCACCGTGGGCGCACTTCACGTCGTCGGCAACGATTTCCAGCTCGGGCTTGGTGTCCACCCGGGCCCGATCCGAGAGCAGCAGGGTGCGGCTGAGCTGGGCGGCGTTGGTCTGCTGGGCCTTGCGGGGCACCTGGACAGCGCCATTGAACACGCTGCGTCCAGCCCCATCGGCCACCACCTTGTGGAGCTGGTCGAGCTCGCCATCGGGACCCTCAAATCGCACGTGGCTGTGGGTGTCCGCCAGGTCTTGGCCGTCCACCAGCTGCAGGGCCCGCAGACGGGTGTGGGCTGCCCCTGCCACCTGACAGATGCGAGGCTCCAGGCGGCTCAGGGCCCAACCGCCCACGGCCGTGGTGAGCTGCAGGGCACTGGCAGGAGCCTGGCTGATGGCCAGATGACTGAGCAAGCTGGCGCGGCAATCGCCCGGGGCCAGCACCCCCAGATGCAGCCGGGCGCCATGGCCGAGTTGGGCCACGGTCAGCTGGCTGGTGGCATTGGCAGCATTGGAGCTGTGGTGTTGCAGCAGCTCCAGGCTGGCCCCGTCCTCCAGGATCAGCAGCAGTTGCAGGGCCAACAGGCCCGGAGCAGTTCCGGCATCGATGCTGAGTTGCAACGGCCCCGCCGCCCCGCTCACCCGCAACGCCAGGCAACGGGGCGAAGCGCCCTGATTGAGTTGCACCGGCCAAGCAGCTGAGCTGCCGGTGGCTTGCAGCACCTGGCTGCGCAGCTGCTGCGCTTCAGAGGGCTCGAGACGAGTGATCCCATCGGGGAGCGCAGCAAGGGCAAAGGGATCCGGGCCAGTCCAGGGCTCTGGAGCCACGCTTTGCAGCGGCGCCAGATCGGTGAAGCGCCAATCCTCATGGCGGCGACCCGGCAGCGGTGAACCGGCCAATGCGGCCAACCACTCAGCGGTTGCCGGTAGTGCAACGGCAGGCATCAGGCCACCTCCACCGTCTCGGGCTCCAGGCGGGCGAGTTCCAGGTCCACCCAGTCGTACCCGGTGCGCTCCAACTCCAGCGCCAGCTCCTTGCCACCCGTGCGCAGGATCCGGCCAGCAGCCATCACATGCACGTAGTCGGGGGTGATCAGATCCAGAAGCCTTTGGTAGTGGGTGATCAGCAGGGTGGCGTTTTCGGGTCCGGCCAGTTGGTTGACACCATCGGCAACGATGCGCAGCGCGTCGATGTCGAGACCGGAATCGGTCTCATCGAGGATGGCCACCAGGGGCTCCAACAGGGCCATTTGCAGGATCTCGTTGCGCTTCTTCTCGCCGCCAGAAAAGCCTTCGTTGACACTGCGCCCGAGGAAGGCCGGATCCATCTGCACCACCTTGAGCCGCTCGTGCACCAGGTCCTCAAAGGCGAAGGTATCGAGCTCCTCATCACCCCGCTCGGCGCGGCGGGAATTGGTGGCCACCCGCAGAAATTCCAGATTGCTGACTCCAGGAATCTCCACCGGATACTGAAACCCCAGGAACAGACCGATCCGGGCCCGCTGCTCGGGATCCAGCTCGAGCAGATCGGCCCCGCGGTAATTCACCGATCCAGCCGTGACGGTGTAGGCGGGATGGCCGGCCAGCACCTTAGACAGGGTGCTCTTGCCACTGCCGTTGCGCCCCATCACGGCATGAATTTCACCAGCCCGAATCGACAGATTGACCCCCTTGAGGATGGGTTGATCCTCCACAGAAGCGTGGAGATCGCAAATGTCCAGCAACAGTGGGGCGTCGGGGCGAATCACAGCAGAAAAATCAAATGGAAAAGATCGGAAGCGGACTCAAAAACAGCTAATGGAACAAATTAGGGGATTCTGGCTAGTCACCCCACCGATCCCTCGAGTTTGAGAGCCAGCAACTTGTCGGCTTCGGCGGCAAACTCCATCGGCAGCTGATTGAACACATCGCGGCAGAAGCCGCTCACCATCATCGAAACCGCTTCTTCAAAGCCGATCCCCCGGCTTTGGAGATAGAAAAGCTGATCGGCGGAGATGCGGCAGGTGCTGGCCTCATGCTCAACCACCGCATCGGGTTGCTGGGAGCGGATGTAGGGGTAGGTGTTGGCGGCCGCCTGATCGCCGATCAGCATCGAGTCGCACTGACTGTAATTCTTCGCTCCCAGAGCCTTTGGGCCAATCTGCACCAAGCCGCGATAGCTGTTGGAGGAGTGGCCAGCGCTGATTCCCTTGCTCACGATCGTGGAGCGGGTGCGGGGCCCCACATGAATCATTTTGGTGCCGGTATCCGCCTGCTGATGATTGTTGGTGAGGGCGACGGAATAAAACTCGCCCACCGAATCAGCACCCTGCAGTACACAGCTGGGATACTTCCAGGTAATGGCTGAACCCGTTTCCACCTGGGTCCAGCTGATGCGGCTGCGCGCACCGCGGCACTGACCACGCTTGGTCACGAAGTTGTAGATACCACCCACACCATTTTCATCACCGGCATACCAGTTCTGCACGGTCGAATACTTGATAGAAGCATCATCCAGTACCACCAACTCCACCACGGCGGCATGGAGCTGATTGGTATCAAACATGGGAGCGGTGCAACCTTCGAGGTAGCTCACCGAGGCCCCCTCTTCAGCCACGATCAATGTACGCTCAAACTGACCCGTGTCAGCGGAGTTGATGCGGAAATAGGTTGAAAGCTCCATCGGGCACTCGACGCCCTTCGGAATAAACACGAAGGACCCATCACTGAAGACAGCGGAATTGAGGGCCGCAAAGTAGTTGTCATTGCTGGGCACTACCGTACCCAGATAGGCCTCGATCAGCTCAGGATGCTCCTTCACAGCTTCGCTGATGGAGCAAAAGATCACCCCATGCTCCGCCAGCTTCTCCTTGTAGGTGGTGGCGATCGAGACGCTATCGAACACCGCGTCAACAGCCACGTTGGAGAGACGCTTCTGCTCGCTCAGTGGGATCCCGAGCTTATCGAAGGTTTCCAGCAGTTTGGGATCCACCTCATCGAGGCTTGCCTTTTTCTCCTGTTGCTTGGGAGCCGCGTAATAGATGATATTCTGATAGTCAATCGGCGGATATCCCAAAGCCGCCCAATCGGGCTCGGCCGTCTGCAGCCACTGGCGATAGGCCCGCAGCCGAAATTGCAGCAGAAAATCAGGCTCGTCTTTTTTCGACGAGATCAGCCGCACCACGTCCTCACTGAGGCCCTTGGCGATCTTTTCAGTTTCAATGTCTGTCACGAAGCCGTGTTTATACGGCTGCGAAACAAGATCGCCAACGGTTGCGGTACTCATGGCAATTCAGCCGAATCAGCCGGCAGTAAGGGCTTTCACGTCGTCAAGAGAAATCGTCTGCTGCTCACCGCGGAACGGATTGTCTTCTGTGAGAAACAGCATGCAGTGGCACTCCTTGCGCTCCCGCATCGGCACACAGGGGCAGTTCCAAAAGGCCTGGGAGACCTCGGCTTCTTTGTCTTCGTAGTGACGGCAGGGGCAGAGAGCCCCACCGAGCTCGTCCTTGTGCTTGGCGAGGCCTGCCAGCACGACCGCGGTGACACCGGGATCGCTGCAGAAATAGGTGCCCGTGCGCTGGGCGTAAGTTTCGGCAAACTTCCCAATCACCTCGAGGCTGTCGGAGGTCGGGCTGGCCGCGGCGTCGGACATGGCTCGGAGGGGGTGATGGTCAGATCGCACTGGAAGGAACAGGACCGCGCAGTGCAACGGCCAGGATCACGGAATCCCAGTTACGAAACTTTTTGGTTTCGTTTCCTATCGAGCTTAGAGCACCAGCGATGGGCCTTGGGGCTCGACCAGAAACCTCATTGTGCCGGGCCGACCCCCAACCGCCGGCCAGGCGTGGCATCGTGATGAAGTTCGGCGTCGGCCATGAGCGCCACACCCCAGATCTCCCGCCAACATGCCGACCCGGCGTCCACCCGGGAAGCGGTGTTCGGCCTGTTGTTGCGGCAGGGCGAGGCGACCGCCAGCGAATTGGCTGAACACCAGTCGGTGTCAGTTCAGGTGATGCGCCGCCATCTGCGCAGCCTGGAAGATGAAGGTTTTGTGGAAGCCAGTCCGGCTTCCGAGGGTCCCGGTCGACCCAGCAATCGCTGGCGCCTTACGGCCAAGGGACAGGGGCACTTTCCCGATGGCAGCGATCACTTCGCCCTTGGCCTGCTGCAGTCGTTGGCCGGCAGCCTGTCCTCCGAAACCCTGCAGGAGCTCCTCAATCAGCAGGCTCTCCAGCAAGCGGGCGTGTATCGGGGCCAAATCGGCGAAGGGGAGCTGCAACAACGGCTCGAGCGGCTGGTGGAACTGCGCCGTCAGGCGGGATACATGGCCGAATGCGCCCAGGATCCCGACGACGACCAGGCCTGGGTGGTCAGCGAATTCCACTGCTCGGTGATGCGCATTGCCGAGCAGTTCCCCTGCGTTTGCGATCAAGAGCTGCAACTGATCCGCCACACCTTTCCCGATTGCCAGGTGGAGCGGGTCCAATGGCGCCTGGAAAAGGGCCACTCCTGCGGCTTCCGCCTCATTCAGGGCCGTGACGCCTGAGCCGGACGGGCCTGCCGCCAACAGCCCGCTGACCCTGGCCGAACTGGCGGAGCTAGAGGCCACCCTGCTGCCGGCACTCGAGCGTCACCACCTCAGGCTCCTGGCCCATGGCCTGCGCACGCTGCAGGCCATCTCCCGTTCAACGGCAGCATCCCTTGAGCCCGGCCCCCTGCCGGATCGTGCAGCTATCGGCGCCTGGGTGCGGCAACAACCCCCAATCGCCGACGACGCCGCATTCCAGGCGGCCTTGGTTGAGCAACTGGTGGCAACGGGCGGTCAACTGGAGCACGTCGCCGGCACGCTGGGCCGGGCGCCGCTGGCCCTGGAGCTGGCTGACCTGAGCACCTGGGCCACACGCCAGGCCGATCGACGCCTGGGCCAGGGCGAGACCAGCCGGGGCTAGGGCAGCGCCACCAGCACCACACCCAGCACCGCCAGCAGGGCGGCCAGCACCCCTGGTGCCCCGGGGCGATCCCCCTCCAGGGGCGCCAGGAGCACCGCCATTACCGGGGCGGTGGCCAGCAGGGCCACGGCCAGCCCGCCGGGAAGTCGGGCCAGGGCCAGCTGCTGCAGACCGATGCCCGCACTGGTGCCCAGCAGGGTGGCCGCCAGCACCAGGAGCCAACGCCGGCCCGGCGGCCTGGGTCGAGGCCGGCGCAGATGGGTCATCAGCCTGCCCAACAGGGGCAGCAGCACCAGCGTGGCGGCCAGCAGCCGCAGGGTGGCGGCATGCCAGGGATCGAGGCCCGATGTGCGCAGGGCGGCACGGGCCAACAGGGCACCAGCACCGCCACACAACAGGGCCGCCAGAGCCAGCACCACCCCCAGGCGCTGGTGAGCCTCCAGACCACCCCCCGCCTCGGCCATCGGCCGCTGCCGGGCCACCACCACCACCGCCAGGCTGATCAGGGCAATCCCCAGCCACTGGCGCGGCCCAGGCCACTCGGCCAGCAGCAGGCAACCGGCCGCGGCCGTCACCGCCGGCCCGCCGGCATCAAAGGTGAGGGTGCGGCGGGTGCCGAGCCGTCGCAAGGCGGCGAAGTAGAAGCTGTCCCCCAGGGCAATGCCCAGCACCCCGCTGAGCAGAAGCAGGCCGGTGGGCCCAAGCGGCAGGGCCTGGGCGCTCCCCAGCAGCAGCGGCAGCTGCAGCGCCAGGGCAATCAGGTTTTTGAGCAGATTCAGCTCGGCCGGACCCAGCGACGTCGGCAGCCGACGCCACAAACCACTGGCCAGGGTCCAGCAGAGGGCGGCGGCCAGGGCAGCAGCCACACCGATCGCCACCGCCGCTCCCCACCACGCCTTGCGATCATCGCCACAGCCACTGCACCCCCGTGGACGACATCCGCCCCGCCTCGATCGCCGATGCCCTCAGCTTTTTCCGGCTGAGCTGCGGCCGCTGGCGCTCCCAGCGCAGCAGCCACCACCTGCTGCACCGGCGAGCTGAGGCGGGAGGCTCCTTCATTGAGGTGGTGGAAATCGCCGCAACCGACCCCCGCCTGATCGCCATCGCCGAGCTCCACGGCGAAAATCTCGCTGGCCTCGTTGGGGGCTGCCGGGTGACCTGGAACGCCTCAATGGCGTGGGATAAGGCAGGAGAAGCCCACGAGGGGGAAAGCGTTTTCGGCTTGATCCCCACCGATGAGCTCGGCCGGTCCGGTCTGCTGCTGCGCGACCGTGGTTACGCCGAAACCGCCCCCGTGGCAGGTCATTTCGCCATGGACGAGCGCGACGGTCTACTGCTCACCACCGGCTACGAAACCATGGCCAGCCTGGAGCGATTCAGCTTTGCCGGCCCCAATGTGCGTCTGCGCACCAGCACGGTGGAGGGCCTCTCCAATACGGCGTCCTTCTGCGTCGAGACACGGCTGCTAGACAGCCCGGAGCCTGGGGCCAAAACCCCTGCCCAAGAGCCCGTCTCCGAGCAGCCCCTGTCTCCCCTGGGATGGTGACGAACGTTACGGACTGTGAGCCCTGTCTCGGCCAGCCGAACCCGGCCGCGGCTGCACTTCTACGATCAGGAACGACGGATGATGAAGTTGTGTGGCCCTGCCCCTCCTGAAATACGCGCCCACTACCCAAAACTCGCGGGTTAACCCGCTGCGGGTGGGTTCGGATGAGGACCCCAAATCCATGTCCATGGACAGGGCTATGGATCCCAAAGACCTAAATCTGCTCATTGAGTCGTGTTATCGACAGATTTTCTTTTATGCCTTCAAGGTCGACCGCAACCTGACATTGGAGAGCCAGCTGCGCAACGGCCAAATGAGTGTGCGGGATTTCATTCGCTCCCTGTGTCTCTCAGACACCTTCACCCGCAGCTTCTACAACCTGAACAGCAACTATCGGGTGGTGCGCCACCTGGTGGAAAAGCTTCTGGGTCGCCCCACCCACGGCAGGTCTGAGGAGATCGCCTGGGCGGCTGTGCTGATGACCCGCGGGGTCAAGGGCATGGTTGACGACATCCTCAACGGCCAGGAATACCTGGACGCCTTCGGTTACGACACCGTTCCCTTCCACCGCAACCGCGTGGTGGGCTCCAGGGATCTGGGCGAAACCCCCTTCAACATCACCACTCCGCGATACGAGGCCTATTACCGGGGCATCTTGGGCTTCCCCCAAGTTGTGTACACCGGCACCGCCAAAACGATCCCCGCTCGCTCCCGTCAGCGCCGTGGGGGCTTCCCAGAGGACTACCTCCCCTGGGTGCGCAATCTGCCTGCCATGCGCAGCCAAGGCGGTGCATCTAGCAACACCAGCATGGACTACTTGGCCAAGGTGCCCTACCGCAGCATTGGACGTTGAGCTCAGCAACCAATCCATCAAGGGGCGGCCTACGGGCCGCCTTTTTTGTGCCCGTCAAACGCTGGCCCTGATGCACCAGCCGTCAGCATCCACTGACGGCTCAAGGCAAAAACAACCGGCAATGGGAGAGTTGACCACGCTGATCCCAAAAGAAATCTATCGCCGTGACCCAAGCCCTTACTTCGTTGGCACGCATGACCCTGCGGCAGCTTCGGCAGGTGGCCAGCGATCTTGGGGTGAGCTTGTACAGCCGCAAGTCGAAGGATGAGTTGCTGGCGGCCATCAACTGGCGACAGGACGACAGCCCCCGCACTCTCAAGGCGATCGAAGCGGAGTTGCCTCCGGCACCACGCCCTTCGGCGTCCAGCACAAGCGTGGTGTTCCTGCCCCGGGATCCCCAGTGGGCCTACGTGTTCTGGGAGATCTCTGAAGCTGATCGGGGCGAAGCGCTGGCCGCCGGGGCGTCCCAGCTGTGCCTGCGGGTGGCCGATGTCACCGGACTGGCGGGAGGCTCTGCCCACCCCCACACCCTGCAGGAGGTGGTGGTGGATAGCCATGCCACCGAATGGTATATGCCGGTGCCCCTGAGCGATCGCGACTACCGGGTGGAACTGGGCTACCGCAAAGGCTCCGGCGGCGGCTGGATCTCGCTGGCCTTCTCGTCGGTGGCCCGGGTTCCGGCCCTGCACCCCAGTGAGCAGATCCTCGACCAGTTTGTGCCCTTCTCGCTCGACACCGCTCCGGCCACCCTGCCCACACCCATGGAACCGGCTGACGCCGGTCTGCATGAGCGCCTCTACCAAACAGCAACGGCCCGTTGGCGGCGCCTTGGCCGCGGTTCCGAGGCCTTCCACGAACTCGAACAAGCCGGTCTCGACACCAGCGAACTGAACGCCTCTGGGGCCGGAATCTGGGCTAGCGGTCGCAACGAATCCGGCATCGGCGGGGTGGCCTCACGGCAACGTTCTTTCTGGCTGGTGGCCGATGCCGAGCTGATCGTCTACGGCGCCACCGATCCAGCCGCGCGCCTCACCATCGGCAGCGAAGACGTGCCGCTCTCCGCCGATGGCACCTTCCGCGTGCAGGTGCCGTTCCGCGATGGTCAACAGCTCTATCCGATCGAGGCGGTGGCCGCAGACGGCGAGCAGAAGCGCAACATCACCCTCGAATTCAACCGCTCCACCCCGGAAGACAACAGCAACCCTGCCGACAAGGCCATCAGCGAATGGTTCTGAAACGCGCTGGATCTCTCAAACGAGCAACCGTGGCCCTCACCCCACTCGCTGGGGCCCTGGCCTTTCCGCTGATCGTGCCCGTGGTGTTGATGCGCGTGGGCCTTCCGGCCGCCATGCTCAGCGCCGTGCTGATCGGCACCGCCTGGTTTGTGCTAATGCTGCGCACGGCCGAGATGCCTGGCCACCACTGACCAGTAGCCCAGCCTCAACCAACCATTGGACAGTCGGTGGGAAGACTGAAGGCAGCCGCAGCAGGTCGCCATCACCCATACCGCTCGTCACCGCAACCCCCTGAGGCACCCGCTCGCCTGGGTCGGTGCCCTGGGTCTAGCCGTGGCCAGCTGCAGCGCCGAAGCCCAGCTGCTGGGGCAGCCGACCCCACAAAGGCCCCTGCCCGAGGGCATCGAGCTGGTCTTCAACCACAACGAAACCAGCCGCTACCGCAGCCCGATCAGTGGCCAGTGGCGCCAGGGGGACGATCTCGAAGCCTTTGTGCTGGCCAGCATCCGAGGCGCCAAAAGGGAAATCCTGGTGGCGGTGCAGGAGCTGTCGCTGCCGAAGGTGGCCGAAGCCCTGGCAGCGCGCCACCGCGATGGACTGACGGTGAAGGTGGTGCTGGAAAACACCTACAGCACCCCCTGGAGCCAGCAGCACCCTGCCGATCTGACCCCGCACCAGCGCAGCCGCCACGAGCAGCTCAAGGCCCTCGGCTGGGGGGATGCGGTGGCGATCCTGCAGCGGGCCGGGGTGCCCCTGATCGACGACACCGCCGACGGCAGCGCCGGCAGCGGCCTGATGCACCACAAGTTCATGGTGGTGGACCGGGCGGTGGTCGTGACCGGCTCGGCCAATTTCACCCCCTCCTGCATCCACGGCGACCCGGGAGCTGATCGCACCCGCGGCAACGTCAACCACCTGATGCGGCTCCACAGCCGCGAGCTAGCCCATACCTTTGTGAGCGAATTCGAGCGGATGTGGGGCGACGGCCCAGGGGGTTTACCCAACAGCCGCTTTGGGCTGGGCAAGGGCGGCGGAGCCGCCCAGCAGGTGCACGTGGGTCAAACGCCGGTGACGGTGCTGTTTGCACCCCATCGCCGCCGCGATCCCCACCAGGGCCTGCTGCTGCTGGAGGAGCTGCTCGCCGGCACCCACAAGCAGCTCGACATGGCCCTGTTCGTGTTCTCAGAGCAGAGCCTGGCCAATGCCATGGCCAAGCTGCAGGAGCGGGGGGTGACCATCCGGCTGCTGGCCGATCCCGGCTTCGCCAACCGCTCCTTCAGCGAAGTGCTGGATCTGCTCGGCACCCAGTTGCCCGACCACCGCTGCGGCTTGGAGGCCGCCAACCGCCCCTGGCAACGCCCCCTCGAGACGGTTGGCACGCCGCGGCTGGCCAGCGGCGACAAACTCCACCACAAGCTGGCCGTGATCGACAACCGCACCGTGATCACCGGCTCCTTCAACTGGAGCCCCAGCGCCGCTCACCGGAACGACGAAACCCTGCTGGTGTTTGACTCCCCCCTGCTAGCGGCCCACTTCAGCGCCGAGATCAACCGGCTCTGGAAAGGCGCCGAGCTGGGCATCACCGAGCGACTGGCGCGGAAACAGGAGCGGCAACGCAACCGCTGTGGCAGTGGGGTGCAGCGCACCTGAACCCTGATCGGCGACTGCTGAGCTGGGCCAGGGCTCCTACGCTGAAGACCTGTATCCGCCCCAAGGCCATGGATTCGCTGCAGGCCTCCCGCACCACCTCCGCCACCCTGGATGCGATCCAGCTGATGCTGCGCGACCTCCACACCCGCCACGACGAGATCCGCCACCGTGCCGCGTTCCGGGGTTGCACCAAGGAGCTGCTGGCGGTCCAGCAGGAGCTGGTGAATTACCTGTTGGCCAAGAAGAGCCAGCTGATGGGGCATGTGGATCCGGTCAGCGGCGGCACCCGCAACTACAACTCCTTCGTTTGAGTGACCCGTTGAACTCTGGCCCCAGGGTCCTGGTCGTTGGAGCTGGTCCAGCCGGGGCCAGCCTGGCCCTGCTGCTGGCCCGTTCCGGCGTCGCCGTCACCCTGGTGGAAGCCAGCTCCAGCCTGGCGCGCCAGTTTCGCGGCGAAGCGTTGATGCCCTCGGGCCTGGAGGCCCTGGCTGCCATGGGGCTGAGCCACCTGCTGGCGGCTGTGCCCCACAGGCCCCTGCAGGGCTGGCGCTTTGTGGTCAATGGCCGGGAGCTGTTCCACGCCCACGAACCCCTCAGCGGCGATCCCCAGCGGCCCTGCACCCTGGTGAACCAGCCCGCCCTGCTGGAGGCCCTGCTGGGGCAGGCGCAATCCTGCCCATCATTTGTGCTGGAGCGGGGGCAGCCGGTGTCTGATCTGCTCTGGAGCCAAGGGCGGGTGGCCGGAGTGCGGCTGCGCAACGGGCGGCATCTGGAGTCCGAGTTGGTGGTGGCCTGCGACGGCCGGGCCTCGCTGCTGCGGCAGAAGGCTGGACTGGTGCTGGTGGAAGGAGTCAACTCCATCGATCTGCTCTGGTTCCAACTGGCCTGCCCTTCTCCTTCACCGCTGCAAGGCAGCTTCACCACCCTGGTGGGGCCGGAGGGGGTGTTCAGCGCCTTCGACAGCGCTGGCAGAGGGGTGCAGCTGGGCTGGCTGCTCAACAAGGGCGAGCGGGTGCCTGCATGCTCCCCAGACGACTGGATCGAGCGGATGGCTCCGCTGAGCCCACCGGAGCTGGCGGCCTGGCTACGGCAGTGGCGAGCCGGCCTGGGCGAACCCAGCCGGCTGGCAGTGCAGGTAGGACTGGCAGAGCGCTGGTGGGCACCCGGCCTGCTGCTGCTGGGCGATGCGGCCCATCCGATGAGTCCGGTGCGAGCCCAGGGGATCAACATGGCCTTGCGGGACGCCTGGGTGGCCAGCGCCCGGCTGTTGCCCCTGTTGCAGCCGCTCTTGCGGCCCGCGCCAGCACCACAACAGCCACAGCACGGTGCCCCTGGAGCCAAAACCACAGCCATCACCGGCCTGGATGCGGCGCTCGCCGCGATCGAAGCCGAGCGACGGCCGGAAATCACCACGCTGCAGGCCCTCCAGGCCGCCGAAGCGGCCCGAGGAGACCAGCTGCGCCGCCAGAGCTGGCTGCGTCGCGGCCTGGCCCTGGCGGCTCCTCTGGTGGGGCCGGCGATCGCCGCCCACTGGAGCCATCAGCAGCAACCGCTGCGCCAGGGACTGTCTGTGCTGCCGGGGTCGCCATGATGGGAGCCAACCCGACAGAACCATGGCTCCCTCCTGGATCAATCCTGCCCTGAGGGGCGGCTCCGCCCTAAGCGCTGGCTTGGCGCTCGGCCTGATGGGTCTGCTGGCTTCCCCCCTGCAAGCAGCGCCTAAAGATCCGCCCTATCCCTCCATGGATCAGCTGCGGGAGCTGCAGCTCCACACGTTCGCCTGCGGCCGGGAGAACACCGCCGAGAGCTGCACCAAGGCGCGCACCATGGCCGATCCGCTGATGGACCATCCCCGCCTCGGGGCAAGCTGCAAAGACGCGATCTGGACCATTCGCCAACGAGCCCAGCCCGCCGCCGCCAACAGCTTCGAGCGCCGCGAAGCCCTCAATCGCGCCGGCCAGGATCTGCTGCCCTTCTGCAAGCAGCAAACCCGCACCGTGGCCCCCAGCAAAACCGAGGCCAAGCCCCAGGAGAAAAAGGGATTCGGCCTGATCCCAGGCTTCTGAGCCTGACAGCGCCCACCCCTGCTGGCGCTCAACGCCCCTTTGGGGCCTGAATCAGTTGCAGCACCTGGTAAGCGGTGCTGTCCATGAACGCCAGCGACCAGCCCGTCTGCACCACCGCCTGATCGGCCAGAGCACACAAACCGCTGCCCTGACCGGTGGCCTCGCAGCTCGCCGAGAGACCCAGCAAGGCGTTGTTGAGCTTGCCGCGCTGACAGGATTCCGTGCCGCGGCGCTGAGCGACGGCCATTCCTGCCTGGCGTCCCAGCGCCACTCGGCAAGCTTCGCGTGCAATCCCCGGCTTGTTTCGGACGCTAGCCCGTTCTGGGCGGCCGCAAACCAGGGCTAATTTGGTGCCCCCAAAGCCCCGGTGGATCAGCCGATGACCAGCAGCAATCCTGTGAGCATCCGGCACATTCCCCTATCCCAACCCTTCAGCGACCAGAAGCCCGGCACCTCGGGGCTGCGCAAGAGCAGCCGGCAGTTCCAGACACCCCACTACCTCGAGAGCTTCATCGAGGCGAGTCTGCAGGTGCTGCCCGGAGTGGCCGGCGGCACGCTCGTGGTGGGCGGCGATGGGCGCTACGGCAACCGCGAGGCAATCACCGTGATTGCCCGCATGGCTGCGGCCCACGGCGTGGCACGGCTGATCACCACCACCGGTGGCATCCTCTCCACCCCCGCCGCCTCCCACCTGATCCGCCAGCACGGTGCCGTGGGTGGCGTGATCCTCTCGGCCAGCCACAACCCCGGCGGCCCGGATGGCGATTTCGGCGTCAAGATCAACGGCGCCAATGGAGGCCCCACACCGGAATCCATCACCGATGCGATCTACGCCGCCACCCTGAAGCTGGATGGCTACCGGATCTGTGAGGGCGGCAGCGATCCCGACCTCTCGGCGCCTGGCCGCTGCCACATCGGCAACCTGCAGGTTGAGGTGATCGACGGCGTCGACGACTACGTGGCGTTGATGCAGAAGCTGTTCGATTTCGATGCGATCGGCGATCTACTGCGGGGCGACTTTCCGATCGCCTTCGACGCCATGCACGCGGTAACAGGCCCCTATGCCAGCCGCATCTTGGAAGGGGCCCTGGGGGCGCCCGCGGGCACCGTGCGCAACGGCATCCCCCTGGAAGACTTCGGCGGCGGCCACCCCGATCCCAACCTCACCTACGCTCACGACCTGGCAGAGCTGCTGATGGGCAGCGACGCCTACCGCTTCGGCGCCGCCTGCGATGGCGACGGCGACCGGAACATGATTCTGGGCAGTCGCTGCTTCGTGAACCCCAGCGACAGCCTGGCGGTGCTGACCGCCAACGCCACCCTCGCTCCCGGCTACGCCGATGGCCTGGCCGGGGTCGCCCGCTCGATGCCCACCAGTGCCGCCGCCGATGTGGTGGCCAAGGAGCTGGGCCTGGCCTGCTTCGAAACGCCCACGGGGTGGAAATTCTTCGGCAACCTGCTCGATGCGGGCCGCATCACCCTCTGCGGCGAAGAGAGCTTCGGCACCGGCAGCAACCACATCCGCGAAAAGGACGGCCTCTGGGCCGTGCTGTTCTGGCTGCAGATTCTGGCCAAACGGCGGGAGCCGGTGAGCCGGATCATGGCGGAGCATTGGAATCGTTTCGGCCGGCATTACTACTCCCGCCACGACTACGAGGCGATCCCCAGCGATGCCGCCCAAGGCCTCTACGAGCGGGTGAAGACCATGCAGCCCTCGTTAGTGGGCCAGGCCTTCGCCGGCCGCAGCGTCGCCACCGCCGATGACTTCGCCTATACCGACCCGGTGGATGGTTCGCTCACCAGCGGCCAGGGGCTGCGCCTGCTGCTCGACGACGGCAGCCGGGTGGTGTTGCGCCTCTCCGGCACCGGCACCCAGGGGGCGACCCTGCGGGTGTATCTGGAGAGCTACGTGGCGGCCGGCGGCAACCTCAACCAAGACCCCCAAGTTGCCCTGGGCGACCTGATTACAGCCATCGACCAGCTGGCCGAAATCCGCACCCGTACGGGCATGGAGAAACCCACGGTCATTACCTGAGTCAGGCGGTCGTCTCCTGCTTGGCCTCGGGGAACCAGCGGGCCTCGAGGTTTTTAATCACCACATAGAACGGTGGCACGACGCCGAGGGACAACACCGTCGCCACCAGCAGGCCTCCGAAGATCACCGTGCCGAGCGACTGCTGACTATTGGCACCGGCAGTGGTAGCTACAACCAGGGGCAGGAAGCCGGCCAGGGAGGCGATGGCAGTCATCAGGATCGGCCGCATGCGCGATTCGGCTGCAGCCATGGCCGCCTCGGTGGCAGCCATACCCACTTCCATGTGCTGCTCAGCCACCTCCACGATCAGGATGCCGTTCTTGGCGGCCAGGCCGATCAGGGTGACTAACCCCACCTGGGCATAGATGTTCAGATCGATCGATCGAATCGCCAGAAACACCAGCGCCCCCAGCATGGCGAGAGGCACCGTCATCAGAATGATCACGGGCGTGACGTAACTCTCGTACTGGGCCGAGAGCACCAGGTAGACGATCAGGATGCCCAGGCCGAATACCAGGATGCTGGCGCTGCCGGCCGAGAGCTGCAGCGAAGCCAGGCCGGTGAAGGCATAGCCAATGTTGTTGAATTCCAGCTGCTTAAAGATCTGCTGAATCGCCGCCAAAGCCTGGCCTGAACTTTTGCCGATCCCCTCAGCACCCTGCACAAGCACGGTGCGATAGAGGTTGTAGTGGCTGATCACCGGAGGTGCACTGGTGAGCTCCGACGAGGCAAACTCACTCACCTGCACCAACTTGTTGTCACGGTTGCGCACGTAGTAACTGAGCACATCCTCCAGGGTGCTGCGCCCAGACGCCTCTGACTGAACATAGATGTTGCGCACCTGTCCATTTTCATAGGTGAGGCCCGAGTAATTACCACCGGCTAGCACGGCAATCGTCTGCATCGCCTGCTGGAAGTCGATGTTCAAAGCCCCCATGATCGAGCGATCGATCTTCAAACCGAAGGCCGGAGCACTTGGGATGAACTGGGTATACAGACTGGAGAACTGATCCGAAGCCGTCCCCGCTGCCACCAGCTGCTGGGCCAGACCATCGAGCTGGTTGAAGCTGTACGCCCCATTGCTCAGATCATTGAACTGGAAGTAGAAACCACCCTGGGCCGAAAAGCCAGGAATGGCGGGCGGCTGAGCCGCCACCACAAGCCCGCTGCTGATCTTCGAGAGCTTGGTATTGAGGCGATCCACAATGGCGGGGGCCTTCTGATCAGCACCACTGCGCTCCTCAAGAGGCTTCAGTCCGAAGAAAAACACCCCTTGATCGGGGCTGGAGCCATTGAAGCCATAACCGCTCACCACCGCAGCAGCCACAATGTCTGGCTCAGCCTTGAGCACCTTGGCAATCTCTAGGCCGGTCTGCTGAGTTTGGCTCAGGGAGGCTCCATTCTGGAGTTGGTAAATGCCCAAGCCGTAGCCCTGATCTTCCTCAGGAATAAAGGCCGATGGCAGGGCTGAAAAGGCCAAAACCGTGAGCACGATGCCACCAGCAAGGCCAGCCAGCACGAATTTGCGCTTACGGATCAGCACCTCAAGCAGCCGGGCATAGCTGGTCTGCAGCCAGGCAAAAAATTGGTTGAAGCGATCGAAAATCAGGGCGAGTCGGCTGCCGGCCAGGCCGAACACCACCACACCAAACAGATAGGAGCCAACTCCGAAGGACGCCGCACTGAATCTGCCGAACGCCAGACCCACCACCACACCGCCAACCGTCCAACCCCAGCCCTTCGGCTTTGGGGGTTGCTCGGATTTAAGAAGCAGAGCCGACATCATCGGCGAAAAAGTCAGGGCGTTAAACGTGGAAATGGCGATTGAGAAAGCGATTGTGAGCGCAAACTGCTTGTAGATGATGCCGATGCCACCTGGGTAGAACGCCACGGGCACAAACACCGCCATTAGCACCAACGATGTGGCAATCAGGGCGCCGATCAGCTCACCCATACACTCCATCGCCGCCTTGCGTGGGCTTATGCCGCGCTCAAGATTTTTGGAGACGGCCTCAATCACCACAATCGCGTCATCCACCACCAGACCCGTGGCGAGCACCAAACCCAGCAGGGTGAGCTGGTTGATCGAAAAGCCGAACGCCTTGATAAAGGCAAAGGTGCCGATCAGGGAGATCGGAATCGCCAGGCTGGGAACCACCGTGGCGCGCCAGTTCTGAAGAAACAGAAACAGGATCACCAGCACCAGCACAATCGCCAGACCCAAAGCATCGGTGACGCCCTCCACGGCCGATTCGATGAACTGTCCGATGTTGTAGATCTGCGTCACAGTGACGCCGGGGGGCACCGCCTGGGAGAACTGGTTGATCACAGCCACGACGGCTTCCGACACATCGAGAGCGTTGCTCTCAGGGGTTTGGAACACCGCAACGGTGATCGATGGGTAACCATCGAAACTGACCGCCTGCTGGGCAAAGGTGTTGAAGCCATAGGTAGCCTGGCCCACATCCCGAAGCCGCAGCAGATTGCCCTGGGGAGACTTGCCCACGATCAAATCGTTGAGCTGCTCAACTGACATCAGGTTGCCGTTGTCGGCCACCAGAATCGGATAGGCAAACAGCTGGTCGCCTCCAGCCGGTGGACCACCCACCAGACCACCGATGGCGATGCTGTTTTGGCTCTTCACAGCATTGACGATCTGGTCTGCCGTCAGCTGATTCGCGGTGAGCTTGCTGGGGTCGACGAACAGCCAAAAGGCGGGATTGCTGCCGCCCAGCAGGTTCACCTGAGCCACACCCGGAACCCGCTCAAGCTGGTAATAGAGCTCCTCGTAGATGAGGCCGTTGATGTAGGCCGCATCAAATTGGCCCTGGGTCGAAGTGACCTGATAGGCCAGCAAGATCGAGGGAGTGTTTTGCATCACCGACACACCCGTGGCCGACACCTGCTGCGGCAACTGGGGCATGGCCAGAGAAACGCGGTTCTGCACGTTCACCTGGTCAATATTGATATCGGTGTCTTCGTCGAAATAAACCTGAATAATGCTCTGACCGGTGTTGGAGCTGGTTGAAGAAATGTAAGCCGCACCAGGCACACCATTGATCTGCTGTTCCAGCGGATTCGTAACGGCCTGTTCGGTCACCAACGAGTTAGCCCCGCCGTAATTTGCCGTCACCTGAATCAGCGGCGGCGCGATATTGGGCAGGTTTTCAATCGGCAGGCTTGGGATCGCAATGATCCCCATCAACACGATCAGAATGCTGCAGACGGTGGTCAGAACCGGCCGCTTGATGAACTTATCGGAGAGTGACATGGGTGGTCCTCAGTTCACACCCTTCTGACCAGAACCAGCCAACTGCACCGGCATGCCGGAACGCAACAATGCGGTGTTGCTTACCACCACCCGATCACCGGCGGTCAGGCCCGAGAGCAACGGGTAGCGATTGCCCTCCAGCATCCCCAGCTGCACAGGGGTCTGAACCACAATCGGCGTGTCTGGAGGCAGGGCTTCCAGCTTCTGCTTCTGGGCGTCTGGGATCTCGGTGGACGCCCGAATCTTGGCCAGCACTTGGCTTAGGCGGAAGACGCGGTAAACAAACGGCTGCTGGGCCTGCATCATCACGGCCTGCACCGGCACCGAGAGCTGACGGCTGCTGCCGGTGATGATTCGGTTGCGCACAAACTGACCGGTCTTGAGCTTGCCGGTGAGATTGGGGAAGGACGCCTTCACCAGCACGGTGTTCGGCGATGAGTCAGTGCCACTGACGCCGTAATAGGGAGAGATGAAAACCACCTTGCCGGTGTTGGTGACGGGCGGATTCCCCTGGGACTGGAGCTGCACAGACTGGCCCAGCTTCACCCGGGAAGCCTGGGTCGCGGGCACATCCATCAGGGTCCAGAGATCCCGGTTGTCAACGATGCCGGTGATCGCCTGGCCTTGGCGCACGTAATCCCCGAGCTTGACGGTGTCGAGATCGCCGATCTCCCCACTGATCGGGGCGGTTACATACTTGTAGCCGAGATCAGCCGCCTTGGCTCGCGCCTGGTCGCGGGCCTGAATCGCCTGGGTGACGTAAAAATCGCGTTCCTTGGTGGACACTGCCCCCTGCTGGTTCAGAAAGATGTAGCGCTCGGCGTTGACGAGATCCTTACGGGCCTCGGCCTTGCTGGCATCGAGGCTGGCCGATTGCTGCACGTTGTCGAGCACCAGGATGGGCTGGCCCGCCTTCACCTGCTGCCCCTGGGTTGCCAGGATCTTGACGACCCGTCCATCCACTTCGGGCCGCAGGGCCACATCGGCGGTGGATGCCAACCGGCTGATCACCTCGATCGACGGGCTGAAGCTGGACTCAGCAATGGTTTCGGTCTGCACCACCAGGGGCTGCCGTGCCACCGGCTTGGCTCCGCACCCGACCAGCAGCAGACCCGCCAAAGAAAGCGCCGAAATCGCTCGGGCCACACAGTTTGAGCATGAGCCCGCAAATTAAATGACTATCCAGAAATTGCTTGCCTCATGGGGCTTTTGAGACGGAGTTCCCCGCCAGCTGCACCGGAGCGCCGTGGCGCAGGTTGAGCAGGCCAGCCGTGATCACCCGATCACCCGGCTGCAGGCCCCGCCGCACGGGATAGCGATTGTCCTGCAAATCGCCAAGTTGCACCGGTGTCTGCAGGGCAAAGCTGGTGCCTGGTGGCAGTTTGCGCAGCTCTGCCATGGGTGCCTTGCCAGGTTGCCGTTCCAGATCCGCCAGGCTTCCCACCATATAAACAAATGACTGGCCCGCCAGTTGGGTCACCGCCGTGAAGGGCAGCGCCAGCTCCTCACGTCGGTCGAGCACCAAGCGGGTGCGGCTGCGCTGGCCGTTGCGCAGGTTGCGGCGGGGATTGGCAAACGCGGCTTTTACCAGCAACGTCTGGGTGGAGGCCGTCACCCCCGGATCTACCGAGCTCACCTGACCCTCCGCCAGGGGCTGGGAGCTGGCGGGATCGAGCAGCAGCACCCGCTGGCCCGTCCGCACCTGCCCGGCGTAAACGGCCGGCACATCGATGCGGGCGAGCAGGCGATCGTTGCGAATCAAGCGAGTCAGGGGAACCCCCGGCTGGATCACGTCGCCTTGCTTGACGCGCAGATCGGCCACAATGCCGCTGATCGGAGCCCGAAGGTCTTTGAAAGCCAGATCCGCCTGCCGCGCCACCAGCGCCTCCCGCGCGGCGACGTAAGCCTGCCGGAATTCATCCCGTTGCAGGGCGCTGGCGGCACCTTGGCGGGCGAGCTCCTGGTAGCGCTGGTAGTTGAGCTGGTTGGTCTGCATCTGGGCGCGGAGGCTGGCCACCTCCGCTCGCAGCTGGGTCTGGTCGAGCACCAACAGCAACTGGCCCTGGCGCACCGAATCGCCCTGGCGCACCAGCAACTGCTGGATCCGCCCTCCGGCCTGGGCCGCCAGATTCACTTCGGCTGCTGCCTCGAGGGTGCTCACCGTGTCGAAACTGGCCTGAAACGCAGCCGGCTCGATCAGCTGGCTCTGCACCAAAGGCAATCGCCGGGCCGATTCAGGCTCCTGGCGGCAGCCCAGCAATAACCCGGCTGCCACTGCAGTTGATAGGGCAGTCGCCAGCCCGGCCCCGAGGGCGGAAGAGCGCACGATGGAGCAGGCAGACCGCATGGCCGGAGCGTATCGCCAGCGGGCCGATGATGGGTGGCGGCGGGAGTTGCCGCGAATCCCCGTGAGCGCCCTTGAGCGACCTGTTCAGCCATCAACGCGACATCACCCTGGAGAAGGTGGCGCCCCTGGCCGACAGGCTGCGCCCCCGGAGTCTCGACGACTTCGTGGGCCAGGAATCGATCCTGGGCCCCGGCCGCCTGTTGCGCCGCGCCATCGCCGCCGACCGGGTCGGCAACCTGATCCTGCACGGCCCACCCGGCGTGGGCAAAACCACCCTGGCCCGGATCATCGCCGGCAGCACCCGGGCCCACTTCAGCAGCCTCAATGCCGTGCTCGCCGGCGTCAAGGATCTAAGAATTGAGGTGGACGGTGCCAAGGAGCGCCTGGCCCGCCACGGCCTGCGCACCACGCTGTTCATTGATGAGGTGCACCGCTTCAACAGCGCCCAGCAGGATGCTCTGCTGCCCTGGGTGGAAAACGGCACGCTCACCTTGATTGGCGCCACCACCGAAAACCCCTACTTCGAGGTCAACAAGGCCCTGGTGAGCCGTTCGCGGCTGTTTCGGCTGCAACCCCTGGAACCACCCCACCTGCACCAGCTCCTGGATCGGGCCCTGCGGGACGCCGAAGTGGGCTATGGCGACCGGTCGATCCGGGTGACCCAAGAGGCCGCCGACCACCTGGTGGATGTGGCCGGCGGCGATGCCCGCAGCCTGCTCAATGCCCTGGAGCTGGCGGTGGAAACCACCCAGCCCAATGGCGACAGCCAGATCGTCATCGACCTGACGATCGCCGAGGAGTCGATCCAGCAGCGGGCAGTGCTCTACGACAAGCAGGGGGATGCCCACTTCGACACGATCAGTGCCTTCATCAAGTCGCTGCGGGGCTCCGACGCGGATGCGGCCCTGTTCTGGCTGGCCCGGATGGTGGAAGCCGGCGAGAACCCCCGCTTCATCTTCAGACGCATGCTGATCGCCGCCGGCGAAGACATCGGCCTGGCCGATCCCCAGGCGGTGGTGGTGGTGGAAGCCTGTGCGGCGGCCTTCGAACGGGTGGGCCTGCCCGAGGGGCTCTACCCCCTTGCCCAGGCGGCCCTCTACCTGGCTGGAGCGGAAAAAAGCAACAGTGTGCTGGGCTTCTTCGACGCACTTAAGAGCGTGCGGGAAACCAACCGGCAACAGGTGCCGTCCCACCTGCGGGATGCCCATCGCGATGGCCAGGCCTTCGGCGATGGGGTGGGTTACCGCTACCCCCATGCCTACGCCGAGCACTGGGTCGCCCAGCAATACCTACCCAACTCACTCCAGGGAGAGGTCTTCTGGCAACCCGGCAACCTGGGTTGGGAGGGCCAACGGCGAGAACGGCTGCAGCAAAGGCGGGCCGCCCAACTGGCTGCCGCGGCCGAACTGGCCGCCGACCAGGGCGACGTACTGAGCAGCAGCCCGGAGGATCCCCAGCTGGAGCGCTGGCTGCAACGCCAGGCCGCCGCCGAGGGGGAACGGCTCGACACCTTGAGGCGACGTTTTTGGGAGGGGGTGACCTGGCGACGTCACGACCGGGTGCTGGTGCTGGAAGCGCGGTCGTTGCTTTGGGCCCTCGACCCCATGGCCGCCACCCCCGAAGGCGGTGTGGTCGTGACCGTGGTGGAGACCTCTGACCTGGATCGGTTGAAAGCCCAACTGCAGATGCTCGATTGCCTACGCCAACCCCAGCTCCTGGTGGTGCCCCGCGACCGCCCCGCTGCCCTTGGCGCCCTACTCGAACCCGGGGCCGGCGACCGCTTCGACTGGGTGGTCGCCAGGCAACCCTGGCGTGGCCTGAATGCCGAGCAGGTGGACACCTGGATTGGCGAAGTTGGCACCAGGCTGGGGCAGAAGGGCCAATGGCGGCTGCTGTTCAGTAGCCCCCAGCAGGGGCCTGCCGCAGGGCTACTAGCCCTGATGGGGAAGACCGATATGTCCCTGCAGCTACTCCTTAAGGAGCTCTGCGAACTGGAGCACCAACAGCTCCAGCAGCAACACCACTGCGGACAACTGGCCCATTGCAGCCTGAGCGCCCAAGGGTGGAGCGTGCAGGAGCAACGCTGGCCGGAAGCCCTCCATCTCGAGGTTTCATCGGCGCTGATCGAGCGCTGGCTGGCCCCTGGCAGCGCCTACCTGGAGCAGTTGGCAGCCCTCCGCGGCACCCCGCTTGCAGCCGATGCGGTACAGATCCTGCGGGAAGGGTTTAGCCGTTATCTCGGCCAACAACTCCCCCAAAGCGTGGAGCACACCCTGCTGATCGCCGCACACCCCAGAGAAGCCAGGCCGAAGCAAGCATCAAAAAAGCCCCGGCAAGGCCGGGGCAGCTAAGGGATCGGTCGCCGCTGGCGACCGTCGGATCACCAGAGTCCGCGGATGGCTTCTGACTCGACCTGCTGCTGCACGGGAGCGGGGGTTATCCGCACTTCAGCAACGGGATCGGCCATCTGGTTGGCCTGGAGGCATGCAGGCAGGAACACATACCAGGACAGCAGGGAGGTGCACTGGGCATCACCCTGGCAACGGCCCTCAGCACAGACGTTCTGGGCACCGGTATAGGTGTTGCAGAAGTCGGCCAGGCGCATATCGGTGGGCAGGGCATTCATGATGCCGGCCGAGGAGATCTGACCGTCACGGACATCCGCCATGATCGCGGAACGCAGAGCCTGCACCGCGTAGGTGTTCATGCTCCAGTAGGGGAAGTAGCTGGTGGTCTGATTCTTGAGGAACTTCACACCGGCGTCCGAGTAGAGGAAGCGGGAGACACCAATGAAGTCGACGTTGTACGACTTGTTCATGCCCTCGCGCACCTCTTCAGCGGTCCAGCCGGAGCGATTCAGGCCACCCTCCAGACCCCGATCGATGATCTCACCAGAGTCGAGGAACGTATTAAAGGCATCCTGGTTGGTGGACCACACGGCACCACCAGCGTTCCAACGAACCGGAAGATTGTTGTCAACAGCGGCGGACGCTGGCAGGGCCACCGCCGAGAGGGCCGTACCCACAAAAAGGCCGGCCAGCAAACGCTTGATCACGAGAGTCGTGGGATTAGTTCATTCCGAACGTAGCCACGCCATGCCGCACGTCACAAAAGATGCAAGGGCACCTTGAAAAATCGCAAGACCGCTTGATAGCGACCGAATTTGAATTATACTAAGGCTCCAAGATTACATGCTTTCCATGGGCCAGCGAGGTTT
>NZ_NQKZ01000070.1 GCF_002252665.1 Synechococcus sp. 8F6 | reverse complement strand
ACCAGGAGAGCACCTGATCTTTCTGGATGACCAGGCCCGGCATGCCGATCTGGCCATTGGCCAGGGTGACGGTGCATTCTGAACCGCCTGAGCAGAGTGCCTGATAGACAGCTGCCATACCTGGATTGCAGGTGAGGCTGATGGAGGCTGCAGCACCTAATGCCGTAAGACGCTGGGTAGAGAGGAGCATATGCAGCGATGAGATGCACTTTATTATAGGCCTTCAATGCCCACAAAGCTCTCTATTTGCCTTTTCAATGCCAAGGCCGCATATTTCCAACGATTGATGACTGCTTTGCTACGTCATGTTGCGTTGATCGACAGCACGGATCAACGCAGCGACTCGCAAGCTTCTCCATCACCGTTGCTGTCTAGATAGGTGTGCGCCTGACGCAGCAGCTCCTGTGCTTTGGCATAGGAACCGACATCTTTGCATCGATAGCGGCGCCCGCCTGGAGTGGTGCCATCGGGGATGGAAGAGGAATGGCGTCCGCGGCGGAAGTCCCAGGGACGGGTGATACCGCCTGGCACCTGCCAGACCCCCAGGCGGGCACTCTTGGCTCGCTCTTCTGCCGCCAGGTATCCACGGGTGTCTGCCGACAATGAAGTTGGCCGGTCGGCGACAAGCTCGTTGGCCGGTGGGGTGAGTGCTGGAGAGCCTGGTGCCGATGCGCAGGGACCAGGGGA
>NZ_NQKZ01000069.1 GCF_002252665.1 Synechococcus sp. 8F6 | reverse complement strand
CCTGGCTGCCTGGTGCCAGATGGTGTTTGGCCCAGTCAGAGATCGCTTCTGAGCTGAAGCCACTTACGGCGGTGATCCTGACGTGAATTGGATGGCCAGCCTCGTTCAAGGAGACGGCCGCAACGATGGGGATCTTGTTCTCTGATCCCCGACCTGCCTTGCCACCCGGGAGTTCTCCGCCGAAGTAGGAGTCATCGATCTGGATCTTTCCACGCAGCAGGTAGGCCTCCTCCCGCTCAGTCATTGCCCGCAGGATCTTGTTGTGCAGCAGCCAGGCCGTGTCGTATTTCACGCCCAGGTGGCGGCTGAGCTCCAGAGAGGAGATGCCAGTCTTGGACTGGCCGATCAGATAGAAGGCCAGGAACCAGGTGGTCAGCGGCAGTTTTGTGGCCTGCATGATCGTGCCAGCCGTGAGCGTGGCCTGATGGCTGCAGGTTCGGCACTGATAACGCTTGAGGCGGCGGCCGTAGACGAGCCCATGCTCCTGGCCATTGCAGCGGGGACAGCGGAACCCATCAGGCCAGCGCGCCTGCTCCAGAGCAGCCTCACATTGCTCCTCAGTGCCGTAGAGCCGCTGGAACTCAGGCAGCGAGAGGCCTTTCTGGAATTGGATGCCGCTGCGCGCCATGACCGGACTGGTATTTGTGTACCACTATATAGGGCCTGGGTGGCCGTCGCGGAGTGAGCTGGGTAATCAAG
>NZ_NQKZ01000068.1 GCF_002252665.1 Synechococcus sp. 8F6 | reverse complement strand
AGCTCCGATTTGGAGACATCTCCAAGGTCCTTGACTTTGGCGAGCAGATCCGAACCAGTAAGCATCTCTCTACAACATTGGCGTCAAGAGCATACCAAATTACGGCTCATTGTCTACGCCTTGTGCGACTCTCGGAGAGAATCAAAGCCGTTCTTCAGTCGATGGCTCTCAGCCTTGCCTTCTCTGCTGGGACCATCGTGGGGTATTTGGTGGCCCAGATCTGTACTGCCGGATTGGCCGCGACGTAAGCACTCCAGCTGCAGCCATAGGTCTTGACCACCCGCGAGCAGTCCAGTGCAGCAATCCGCGCCTTTTCTGCAGCGTCTGCCTTCATCTGAGCCAGTTTGGGCTCCAGCTCTTTGTTGACCTCGCCGATACTCAGGCCCGTCATGCCCATCATTTCCATCATGAACTGGTTGGCGGGCACGTTGTTCTTGAAACCAACCGTTGCCGCCTGGGTGTTGCCAGCTTCGTCGACGTAGTTGATGGTGTATTGATAGTCGTGCTTCTTGGCAGCAAAACCAATCAGGCCTGGCACTCCGAACAGCACAACGCCAGCAACGCCCATACCGACATCTGTTTTGCTGCCAGAGCCACCTTGGGACCAGGAGAGCACCTGATCTTTCTGGATGACCAGGCCCGGCATGCCGATCTGGCCATTGGCCAGGGTGACGGTGCATTCTGAACCGCCTGAGCAGAG
>NZ_NQKZ01000067.1 GCF_002252665.1 Synechococcus sp. 8F6 | reverse complement strand
AATCGGCCCCGAAGTAGATGCCGCCGCTGTGGTGCAGCAAGCGCTCCAGCCTGTTCACCGCGGCAGCGTGTTCGTCGCTGCTACGGCGCAGGTCGCCATGGCTGTTGCGCAGAGCCAGGCGATCGAGCCGTTCGCTGCGGATCAGTCCCTGCTCGCGGCCCACCTGATCCTCTTCAAAGAGGAGATACCAGCCCACGTTGTGGAAGATCAATTGCAGCGGCCACACCCGCAGCTCGCCATCGGGGCTGCCTTCAAAACTGCCCACGCCGGGGTAGCGCTGCAGCAGCACGCGGCGGTGCTCCACGATCGCCGCCTCGATCGCTTCTGCGCGCCGGGGCGCAGCCAAGGAATCCCGCCGCACCAGGGCCGTATCCACCACCGCATGACGGGCGTAGCTGCGCACCGGCGGCAGGCCGTCGGCGCTGATCCCCGCCCAGCCCAGCCGCTCATCGAGCTCGGCCAGCAGATCCTGGGCCGAGGGGTCGGCCAGGCGGCCGGCGCTCTGGCGCACCACGTTGTGCAGCTCCCGCAGGCGCGGTGGCGAGAGCACGGCGGTGCCGAGGCAGTAGCCGTGGCGCACGTTGTCGTGGCGGTTGCGGAAGCCGTAGGGGGTGAGGACTTTTTCGAGGTCTTTGCGCAGCGTTGCCGTTTCACCCGGCAGGTAAGCGCCAGGGATGGATTCGGTGGCAGCGATCAGGTGCTGGTGCAGGTTGCCGCCGCGCTCGGCTG
>NZ_NQKZ01000066.1 GCF_002252665.1 Synechococcus sp. 8F6 | reverse complement strand
AATCGGCCCCGAAGTAGATGCCGCCGCTGTGGTGCAGCAAGCGCTCCAGCCTGTTCACCGCGGCAGCGTGTTCGTCGCTGCTACGGCGCAGGTCGCCGTGACTGGCGGGTAGAGCCAAGCGATCGAGCCGTTCGCTGCGGATCAGCCCCTGCTCGCGGCCCACCTGATCCTCTTCAAAGAGGAGATACCAGCCCACGTTGTGGAAGATCAGCTGCAGCGGCCACACCCGCAGTTCGCCCTCGGGGCTGCCTTCAAAACTGCCCACGCCGGGGTAGCGCAGCAGCAGCACGCGGCGGTGTTCCACGATCGCGGCCTCGATCGCTTCTGCGCGCCGGGGCGCAGCCAAGGAATCCCGCCGCACCAGGGCGGTGTCCACCACGGCATGGCGGGCATAGCTGCGCACCGGCGGCAGGCCATCGGCGCTGATGCCGGCCCAGCCCAGCCGTTCGTCCAGTTCGGCCAGCAGATCCTGAGCGGAGGGATCGGCCAGGCGGCCAGCGGTCTGGCGCACCACGTTGTGCAGTTCCCGCAGGCGGGGCGGCGACAGCACGGCGGTGCCGAGGCAGTAGCCGTGGCGCACGTTGTCGTTGCGGTTGCGGAAGCCGTAGGGGGTAAGGATCTTTTCCAGGTCCTTGCGCAGCGTTGCCGTTTCACCCGGCAGGTAAGCGCCAGGGATGGATTCGGTGGCAGCGATCAGGTGCTGGTGCAGGTTGCCGCCGCGCTCGGCTG
>NZ_NQKZ01000011.1 GCF_002252665.1 Synechococcus sp. 8F6 | reverse complement strand
ACTGGCCGGGATCCGCTCCTCGATCGACACGTAGGAGAACAGAGAGCCGCTGCGCTCCCGGTGACCTCGCATCTCAGGTGGGCAGTTGGCCCATTGTTGCGCGGGCTGGGTTTTTCAGCAAACTCTTAGAGAGGCCGGTGCGGTACACGCTCTGACCGGTGATGAAGGCGGCTCGGCCGGCAGTGCAGCTCTGCTCGGCGTAGTAGTGGATAAACTTGGCGCCTTCTTTGGCCACCCGGTCGATGTTGGGGGTCTCATACCCCATCAGCCCGTGGCTATAGCAGCTGAGGTTGCTCTGGCCGATGTCATCGCCCCAGAGAATGAGAATGTTGGGCTTTCCGTTGGGCATGGGAGTGAGAGGAGGCAACTGCACCTCCTCGAAGGATGGTGATAGGCACTTCCGACTGCAGCAGATTCGTGCACTTCTTCACACCCAATTTCAAAGAGAAAAACATTGGCGCGAACGCTAAACTTCGGCGCAAACCGCAAAGCCATCGATGGGTGGATTGGGTCTGGCCCGATCAGGCCTGCCGCAGCCGTTGCCAATGCAAAAACGGAATCGAGAGCAGCACAGTGATGAGTAAATACATCAGGATGCCCAGCTTTACCGCAGGCACCTCCGGGGCATACGTTCCAGCCAGCAGGAGCGCCAGGCCGGGATTGCGCATCGAGGTCACCAAGGCCAGGGTGACCCGCTGCTGAGGATCCCGATCGGCCAGGCCATAGCCCAACGCCAAGCTGATCAACACCAAGGCCCCCATCACGGGTAGGGCCACAAGATTGGCGCCGACATAGGTGGTCAATAGCGGTGCCGTCTTGGCCAACACCACCAGCACCAGGAGCAGCAACAGCACATTGGCGATCCGATCAAGGGGTGCCTCCAGGCGACTGGCCCACTGGGGCGCAAAGCGCCGCAGCAGCAGTCCAAGCAGGAGCGGCACCAGCTGGGCCAGCGCCACCTGGCCTGCCACATGGCGCGCCTCAATCGCCCAACCGGACACCCCGAAGATGCGGGTGATCAGGATCGCCACCAGGGCGGCCCCCACCTGAAGCAGGGCCGCCAGGGAGCGATCGCCCCCCTGCTTGCCAGCCTTGCGCAGCAGCAACGGTGCACTCGGACTCACCGCCATCAGGGCGATGGCAAAACGGGCAGGCTGGGACAGGCTCAGGGTGGCCGGCCACAGCAGCAACGCAACCGCCGCCAGGGGCACCAGCACGCAAGTACCCAGCAGACCTCGCAGCAACACGCCGCGCTGCTGCTGCCAGCGGCTGAAGCCATCCAGTGGCAGGCCTACCCCCAGGGCAAACATGATCGTGAACAGGGTGGCCGGAACCAATACAGACGGGGAAGGAGCCATCGACACAGAACGCGAGCGGTGGAAATCAAGCGGCTGAAACGGGTGGACTCAGCTGTTGGAGCGCACCGTGATCAGCACGAGTGCCACCACACCGATCAGGGTGATAAGAACCGCGGTGGCCGCCGCCAGCTGAGGCTTGTTGCGGTAGACGTAGTCGTCGTGCTGGAGACGGCGCAATTCCCGGCGGTATTGCACCGTGGCGCCCGCCATTGACAGCACGCCGGTGATCATGAAAGCCGCCGCCACCAATTGCACGCCGCGTTCCACCTGAACGCCGTTGTCCGCCGTGGCGCGATCAATGGCGGCAATGATCTTGTCGAGACCGAACCCGAAACTGATCAACGACAGACAGGTGCGAATCCAAGCCATCAAGGTGCGCTCCGCCGCATCACGGTTGCGCTGCTTGGCCAGTTCGTTGGTGAGGTTCATCAGTGCCGCTCCGCCACGGCGCCGAGCAGGCGACTGGGATGGGCCCGCGGAGAACAACTGACCGATCCAGGCATTGCCGTGGATGCACGCAGGACCCTCAGGCTAAGGAGGGCGCCTGAGAGCGTCAGCCTCGCTGGCGCTTTTGCAAAGAGCTGCGCGCGGATCAGCGCGCACGCGCGGCCCTATTCCTCCGCCGCACAACTGGGGCAGAGGGCCCGCACATTGAGCACACACTCCAGCAGGCGAAAACGATGGTGCACGGCGGCCTGTTCGCCGGCCTGGAGCACCTCGGCGTTCTCAAACTCTTCGGTGCGGCCGCAGCGCACACACACGAGGTGGTGATGGTCGCGGTGGGCATCGCTGGCGAGCTCAAAGCGACGCCCCCCCTCGGGCAGCTCCAATTCCTGCAACAACCCTATCGAGCTCAGCAGCCGCAGGGTGCGATACACGGTGGCCAGAGACACCCGCTCCTCACTGCGCAGCAGGCGCTGGTGCACCTCTTCGGCGCCCAGATGGCTGCCCTCACCGATGCGCTCAAACAGGGCCAGCACGCGCTGGCGCTGGGGGGTCAGCCGCTGGCCACGATCGTGGAGACTGTTGCGCAGGCTGGGTTCGGCGGGCAACGCAGCATCCTCAGGCTTCTCAACAATAAACACAGTTGCGAAGAGATGCCATGGGGTGCAGGGCCCGGGTGATGGCCCTCGATCGGGCCTGCGCCCTCCCCACTCCCCAACCGGCGCAGGCAGACTGAACCATTCCCACCGGTCGCGCGCCGCCATGCCCACCCAAGCCGCCGTTCAGGCCTATTACGGCCAGGAGCTGAGCTGCACGGCCGACCTGAAAACCAGCGCCTGTTGCGATGCCGATGCGGTGCCCGACTGGCTACGGCCCCTGCTGGCCCGCATCCACCCGGATGTGCTGGCCCGCTACTACGGCTGCGGGCTGATCTGTCCGCCGCTGCTGGAGGGCTGTCGCGTCCTCGACCTGGGGAGTGGTTCCGGCCGCGACGTCTACGCCCTGGCCCAGTTGGTGGGACCCTCCGGCTCGGTGGTGGGGGTCGACATGACCGCGGAGCAACTGGCGGTGGCCCGGGAGCACTTGGCCTTCCATGCCGAGCAATTCGGCTACGCCAATGTGTCGTTCCTCGAGGGCACCATCGAAGCGCTCGACCAGCTACCCCTGGAGCCTGGCAGTTTCGATGTGGTGGTGAGCAACTGTGTGCTCAACCTCTCCACCGAAAAAGCCGCGGTGCTGCGGGGTGTCAAACGGCTGCTCAAGCCGGGCGGCGAGATGTATTTCTCCGACGTCTACGTGGATCGGCGCCTACCGGAGGCGGTGCGGCGCGATCCAGTGCTCTATGGCGAATGCCTCGGCGGCGCCCTCTACTGGAACGACTTTTTGCGCCTGGCCCGCGAGGCCGGCTTCATCGACCCGCGGCTGGTGGCCGATCGCGAGATCCAGATCACCGACCCGGCCCTGGCACCGCTGGTGGGCGAAGCCCGCTTCTTCTCGGCCACCTATCGCCTCTTTCACATCGCCGAGCTGGAAGATGCCTGCGAAGACCATGGCCAAGCGGTGATCTACCGGGGCACGATTCCCCATCACCCCCATCGCTTCGACCTCGATGGCCACCACGCCATCGAGACCGGGCGCGTGTTCCCGGTGTGCGGCAACACATTCCGGATGCTGCAGGCCACGCGCTTCGCCCCCCACTTCAGCTTCATCGGCGACTTCAGCCGCCACTACGGTCTGTTCCCCGGCTGTGGCAGCAGCCTGCCCTTCGGCACAACGGGCGACGGGCAGGCCTCAGGGAGCTGTTGCTGAGCTCTGGGGCAGCCGCGGCCGATCCAGCCGGGCCGTGAGCGCCGCCAACAGATCGGCGAGCGTCACCACCAGCCGGTAGCTGATCGCGATCGCCAGCAGGGGCGCCTCAGGAATCGCAAAACCCAGGCGCAGCAGCAGCACCGCCTCAAACACCCCAAGGCCGCCGGGGGCCCCGGGCACCACCAGTCCGGCGGTCCAGGCCACCGCGAAACCCGCGAGCCAGCCGCCCCAGCCGAGGCTGTAGGAGAGGTCGAAGGCCTGCACGCAGCAGGCGAAACCGGCAAAGCGCAGCAGCACAAAGCCCAGCTGCACCAGCAGGAGGGGCCAGGGATAGGCGCGAATGGGTGGTGCCCCTGCGGCGGTTTCGCTGTCCATCCCCAGCTCCGGTGCCCTACGGCGCTCCAGGCGGCTGAGCACCGGGTTGAGCCAGCGGGGCATGAGCAGCGCCAGGGGCAGCCAACAGAGCAGGGCCAGGCCGTGTTGCCAGCCGCCAGCTGCCACCAGCGCCAAGGCCGCCACCGCCGCCACGAGGGGATCGAGCAGCACCGCCGCCAGGGCCAGCCCCCCCGTTGCAGGCGCCTGCAACGGGGCCTCAGCGCTGCGCAGCAGCTGCACCCGGCTGGTGAGGTGCCAAATGCCACCGGGCAAATACTTGCGCAGGTTGGTGTCGAGGTAGGCGCGCACCAGCTCTGGCCAACGGGGGCGCTGCCCCAGCCAGCGCAGCACCACCCCCAGGGCCAGCCCGTTGGCAGCCAGGCTCAGCAGGCTGACGCCCACCCCGAGCAGCAACCACAGCCATCCCTGGCCGTCGAGGCTGAGCTGGAGCAGCTGGCGGCCGTGGCCCGCCAGGGCCGCCAACAGGAACCCGAAGCTCAGCAAGCTGATCCACAGCTTTACGCCCCCGGGAACAGGCGGCAGGCCCCCCAACCAGTCCCCCAGTCCGGCAGCCAGACGCGCCAGCCCACCCCGGCAGCGCTGAACCAGAGCGTGGAACGAAGGCGGAAGCATCAAGGCTGGGGAGGGGGGAGGGAGTCGAGGGCCGATTGCACCATGGCCCGCACCTGATCGATCCCCAGTGTGTGCTGGCGCGCCAGGGCGACCAGGTCGTCGTGTTCTGCTTTGCTGCGCCAGCGCCCATCGGGCAGCTGGGCCTGCTTGACCCGCACCGGCCCCAGGGGCGTGGCCAACTCCAGACTGCGGCGCTGCAGCGCCCAGCGGCTCTGCAGCTGCTCCCGCACCCCCAGGGTGGTGCTGTGCCGCCACCACACCGCCCGCAACCCCTCAGCCCGCTCCGGTGGCACCAGGGCCGTGAGCAGCTGAGCCGCCCGCCCCTTCTTCATGGCGATCGGCTGGCTGAACACCTCCACAGCCCCGCCCCGACGCAGCTCTTCGCTCAGGAAGGCGAGATCTTCGGGCGTGGCGTCGTCGATCTGGGCCTGCTGCAGGAGCACGGTTTCAAGCTGGGGGGTGCTCTGGTGCTGGTGGGTACTGGAATCAAACCTGCCGCCATCGGCCAGGCTGAGCCGCAGCAGGTTGGGGCGGTTCAAGGTCCTTGAGCCCAGCCCCACCCCCACCTGACGGGGCACATGGGTCGGGGGCTGGCCAAAGCGCGTGGCCCAGCAGGCCGCCAGGGCAAGGCCCGTGGGGGTGGTGAGTTCCCCGGGGGGAAAGCCCCTGGCCGAAGCCAAAGGAATCGCCCGCAAGCGGGCCAGCTCCAGCACGGCAGGCGCCGGCAGGGGCAGGGTGCCGTGGGCGGTAGCCACCTCGCCGTGGCCCGCCGGCGGCGGGCTGCACACCAGCTCTCCCACGCCGAAGTGCAGCAGGCCAGCACACACGCCTACCACGTCCACCAGGGCATCGAGGGCTCCCACCTCGTGAAAGTGCACCTGCTCGGGGCTATGGCCATGCACCGCCGCCTCTGCCGCCGCCAGCAAACCAAACACCTCCAGCACCCGCTGCTTCAGCGGCACCGGCCAGGGGGCCGCCTGCAGCTGACCGCGCAGCTCGCCCCAATGGCGATGGGGCGGCTGCGGCTCCAGGCTCACCACCGCCAGGTGCAAACCGCGCAGGCCTCCGCTGCGGCGCTCCTCCTGCTCCAGCCGATAGGCCTCGGCCAGGCCCAGGGCCGCCAGGGGACGATGGATCTCCGCCTCGGGCAGCCCCAGATCCAGTAGGGCCGCCAGCAGCATGTTGCCGGCCAGACCGGTGGGCGCATCCAGCAGCGCCAGCGTCATTCAGGCCTCTCCGGCCTGGGAGCGCCCTAGCCGCGGGGCCAGGGCCAGCAGGGCTTCGGCCTCCGCCTGCAACTCCACCTGGAGGCTCCGCAGGTGCTGCTCCACCTCACGGCGGGCCCGGCGCTGTTCCCGTTGGGCCGACTCCACATCGTGGCCGGAGAGGCCCCAGAGCCGGCCCAGCAGGGCGCGATCGTCGGAGCCGCCAACGCTCTGGCCATAGATCAGCTGCTCGGCCACCATGCCCGCCTGCAGCACCCGGCTCCAGCGGCGCAGCTCTTCAGGGGGCAACTTGGCGTGGGCCGGCGGCTCCAGCTCGGTGCTGCCGCTGGTGTTGAGGCCGGCGCGCAGGCAAGCCAAGGAACCCACCAGCACCTGCCGCACTGGCATCGCCTCCTGCCGTGCCACCAACAGGTGGCCGGCCTCATGAATGGCAATCCGCCGCAGCCTCGCCTGCCCCCCCGGCAGGGCCTCGGCCAGCACATGGCCGCCACGGCCGCCGAAGCGGGCTGCATCCAGGGTGAGGCCGCCCATGCCGACGGCGACCACTCCGGTGATCAGCCAGGGCGACAGCCCCAGGGCCGGCCCCAGGATGGCCGCCAAACTCACCAGGGCCACGGCGAGGCCAGCCGCCAGGGGTTTGGTCATGGCTGGTTGCTCATGACTGGTGGGTTGTGGTTGGCGGCCCCGATCGTTCACCTAGGGCGCCGGCCGGCTGACGGCACTGTTGCGCTGCCCGCCGGTGTGACCACCACCCTGGCTGGCCGCGGGGGGACGCCCCTTGCCACCTTTGCCACCCTTGTTGGCCGAGCCCCCATCGCGGCGCCCCTTGCCACCCCGGTTGCCCCGCTGGGCCACCGGACCGATCACCTCAAAGCTCTCCATCTGGAGCAGCTGACCCTGACGGCGCAGGTTGAGGGCCACGAAGTGGCGCAGGTGCTCCAGGGGCAGCTCCCCCTTGAGTTGCAGCTTGAAGGGCACCGGCTTGCTGCCATCGGGGCGGGGCATCACCCGCACCTTCACCACCAGGTCGCCGGTCTCGGGCCGGGTGTAAATCAGCTCGCCCCTCACCGAGAAGTAGTCGTCGCCTTCCGGCAGGGCATCGGCAGCGCTCTCGGTTGCGACTGGCTTCGTCGAAGCCACCTCCTCAGCAGGCGCCTCGGTCTCCTCGCCGGCAGCCAGGGTGCTGGGCTCCCAGACACCCACCATTTGCAGGTGCAGCCCCTCCTCCTCGCGAGAGCGGGGATATACCACCCACAGATGGGGTTCCTCCAGGTTGAGATGGCGCCGCATCAGGGTGAGCAGGCGGCCCAGCACAACAGCCTCAAGCTCGGTGCCATCCGCAGTGCGAATCACCCCGCGGGTGAGCTGCTCAGCGTCGGTCGGCACGTACACGCCACGCACCACGCCAATGGCCCGGTACTGCGTGGGTTCGGTGACCGGAGAAATCGGGTGTTCGCGCATGAGCCCAACATTAATTGGCCCTAGGTCGAGGGACGCGGGGCAGACTGGACATCCCCGCATCCCCTGCGCCGATGCCGCCCGCTCCTGACCGCTCCGGCATCTGGATAGGGGCGGCCGCAGCCGGATTCGGAGCCCTGTGCATCGCCGGTGGCTGGTGGTTGGGCCAGCTGCAAAGCGGAGCCACTGGAATCGATGCCAGCCGCCAGGGCTTGGAGCGCCAGGCTTCCGGGCTGCAGCAGCGCCTCGACCAGGGCGAGGCCAGCGAGGCCGAGCAGCAGCGCCTGCTGGAGCTGCTGGTGGCCCTCAACCGCAAGGCGGAAGCCACGGCGCTGCTGGAGCAGCTGGCCGATCAGCGACCCCAGCAGTGGTCGCTGCGGTTGCTGTTGGCGGAACTACGCCGCGACCAACAGGACCGCAGCGGCGCCGAACGGGAGGTGCGGCAACTGCTCAATCTGCGGCCCGACCAGATCGAAGGCCTGCAATTGATGGCCCTGCTGCAGCTGGAAACCGGGCGGGGCGCCCAGGCCCAGAGCCAGCTGGAGGCCGCCCTGACGCGGGCCAGCAAACCCCAACTCAAACCAGAGGCCCTGCCCATCGGCCTGCTGCTGGCCAACGTGCTGCACAAGCGCAGCCAACCCAGCCAGGCCGAATCCCTGCTGCTGAAGCTGGCGGCGAGCTTTCCGACCGACCAGCGCCCGCTGCTGGCGCGGGCCATGCTGCAGCAGGAACGGGGCGACACCAAGGGCGCCCAGGAGTCGTTGGCCCTGGCCCGGGCCCGCAAGCCTGGCCCCAGCGACCCGCAGCTGGATCAGGTGGCCGCCGCCTGGGGCCTGGCGCCACTCAAGGCCCCTTCACCGTCGCTGCCGGCGAAGCCGACGCCGGCGGCGACGGCTGGGAGTGAAAATCCCTAAGGGCGGCATCCACCGCATCACCCGGCTGGGTGGCGTCGTCCATGGCCGTGGCCCGACGCAGCTTGTTCATCAGGTCGATCGGATTGGCAGAATCCAGCACCGATCCACCCCGAGCGGGGCCGGTGCCGTAATCGAGCTCCCGTTGCTGCTGGGGGCTGCTGATGGTTTGGCCGTAGCCCTTCTCCTGGGCCAGGGCGGATTCAGCTCCGGTGACCAGCAAAACGCTGGCTCCCAAAAGGCTTGCAGTGGAAAATCCCAAAACCGTGCCGATCAAAACAGGGAAGCGCACAGCAGGCATGGTGGGCACCTCTCCGGATTGCTCGGATACTCATCTTAGTTGCGCCTCTTCAGGCCCATGCGGATCGCCACTTGGAACGTCAACTCCGTGCGCACCCGCCTGGATCAGGTGCTGGCCTGGTTGGAGCAGGAACGGCCCGACGTGCTCTGCCTGCAGGAAACCAAGGTGACCGATGAGCTGTTTCCCCAGCAGGCCTTCGAGGCCCTGGGCTACAGCGCGGCAATCAGCGGCCAGAAGGCCTACAACGGCGTCGCCATCCTCAGCCGCCTGCCCCTCGAGAACGTGCAGATCGGCTTGGACGCCCTGTTGCCCAACGACCCGGAGGCCCCGGGACTGAGCGAGCAGAAACGGGTGATCAGTGCCCTGATCGACGGCATCCGGGTTCTGAATCTCTATGTGCCCAACGGCAGCTCCCTCACCAGCGAGAAATACGCCTACAAGCTGGAGTGGCTGGCCTGCCTGCAGCGCTATCTAGACGCACAGGACCAGCAGGGCGATCCGCTCTGCATGGTGGGCGACTTCAACATCGGCCCCGAGGCCCGCGACATTCACGATCCCGATCGCCTCAGCGGCGGCATCATGGCCAGCGACGCCGAGCGCACGGCCCTGCAGGCGGCGCTGGGTGAGCGGCTCAGCGACGTGTTCCGGGTGTTCGAGCCCGAGAGCGGCCACTGGAGCTGGTGGGACTACCGCACCGGCGCCTGGGACCGGGACCGGGGCTGGCGGATCGACCACATCTACCTCTCCGAGGAGCTGATGGACTGCGCCACCGGCTGCGTAATCCACAAGGCCACCCGGGGCAACGAACAACCCAGCGACCACGCGCCGGTGGTGGTCAACCTGGTGTGGCCACCCGAAGACGACGAGGGCGACGAAGACGACAACGAAAACGACAACGCGCTCTAGCGGCGGCGGCGCTCAGAACACCGGCAGGTGAGCCAGGGCCTCGTCGGCGCTGCGTCGCCGTGCCGACTCGCCGCAGCTGCGGGGAGTGGGGAAGATCTTGCCGGGGTTGGCCAAGCCGTGCGGATCAAAGGCCAGGCGCACCAGCTTCATGGTGGCCAGGTCGTCGGGGCTATACATCCAGTCGAGATAGCAGCGTTTGTCTGCACCCACGCCGTGCTCGCCGGTGATGCTGCCGCCGGCATCCACGCACAGCCGCAGGATTGCGGCGCCGAGGGCCTGCACCCGCTCCTGAATGCCGGGCTCCTGGCTCGAATAGAGGATCAGCGGGTGGAGGTTGCCGTCGCCGGCATGGAACACGTTGGCCACCGGCAATCCGTGGCTGGCGCTGAGCTCCTCGATTGCCGCCAGCACCCGGGGCAGGGCGCTGCGGGGTACGACGCCGTCCTGGAGGTAGTAGCTGGGAAAGCGGCGCCCTAGGGCGGAGATCGCCGACTTGCGGCCCTTCCACAGCAGGGCCCGCTCCTGCTCATCGGTGGCCTGGCGCACGGTGCGGGCCCCCGCCTGGTGACAGAGCTCGGTGGCCAGCTCCACCGCCGCCGTCACCTCCCGCTCCTGCCCGTCCAGCTCGATCAGCAGCAGCGCCGCCGCATCACGGGGGTATTCATCCACACCGAAGTAATCGTTCACCGCCTCAATCGTGAGGCGATCCATCATTTCCATGCCCGCGGGCAACATCCCTGCCGCGGTGACCAGTCGCACCGCTTCTCCTGCCGCTTCCATGCTGGTGAAATCGGCGAGCAGCACCGCCACGCTCTGGGGAGCCCGCAGCAGCCGCAGGGTGATCGCCGTGGCGATACCCAGGGTGCCCTCACTACCGATGAAGGCACCGCGCAGGTCGAGCTCGGGGGTTTCGTCGAGCGCGCTGCCCAGGGTGGTGACGCTGCCATCGGGCAACACAACCTCCAGCTCCAGCACGTGGTTGCTGGTGACGCCGTACTTGAGGCAGTGCACGCCGCCGGAATTTTCAGCCACGTTGCCGCCGATGCTGCAGGCCACCTGGCTGGAGGGGTCAGGGGCGTAATAGAAGCCATCGCCGGCCACCGCCCGCGTCACCCAGCTGTTGATCACGCCGGGCTGCACCGTGATGCGGCGGTTGACGAGATCCAGCGCCAGCACCTGGCGCATGCGGCTGGTGACAATCACCAGGGCCTCGGTTTCAGCCACGGCGCCGCCGGAAAGGCCGGTGCCGCTGCCCCGGGCCACAAACGGCACCCCCTGCTGGTGGCAGAGCCGCACCACAGCAGCCACCTGATCTGTCGTCTCCGGAAGCACCACCAGGCGCGGCTGGTGGCGGGTCAGGGTGAGGCCGTCGCAGTCGTAGGCCAGCAGCTCCTGGCGGGCCGACACCACGGCACGGGAGGGCAACAACCGCCGCAGGTGCCGCTCCAGCTCTGGCCAGTTGACGCTCAGGAGATCCGTAGCAAGCCCCCTGAACTTACCGAGGAAGCACAGGGGCCGGTTTTAGGTCAGGATGGTTGGCGGTTTTCACCCTCCGCGGATCCCGCCTTGACCTCGGCTCCTGTTTCGGCTCCTGTGCATCACACCACCCGGTCCCAGGAACTCTTCAGTGCTGCCCAGAAGCTGATGCCAGGCGGCGTGAGCTCACCGGTGCGGGCCTTCCGCTCCGTGGGCGGTCAGCCGATCGTGTTTGACCGGGTCAAGGGTGCCTACGCCTGGGACGTGGACAGCAACCGCTACATCGACTACATCGGCAGCTGGGGGCCCGCCATCTGCGGCCATGCCCACCCTGAGGTGATCGCCGCCCTGCATGCCGCCCTCGACAAGGGCACCAGCTTCGGCGCCCCCTGCGAGCTGGAGAACACCCTTGCCGCCATGGTGATCGACGCGGTGCCGTCGGTGGAGATGGTGCGCTTCGTGAACAGCGGCACCGAAGCCTGCATGTCGGTGCTGCGTCTGATGCGCGCTTTCACCGGCCGCGAAAAGATCATCAAGTTCGAGGGCTGCTACCACGGCCACGCCGACATGTTCCTGGTGAAGGCCGGCTCCGGGGTGGCCACCCTGGGCCTGCCGGATTCGCCGGGCGTGCCGCGCACCACCGCCGCCAGCACCCTCACGGCCCCCTACAACGACCTCGAAGCGGTCAAGCAGCTGTTCGCTGAGAACCCCGGTGAGATCGCCGGCGTGATCCTCGAGCCCGTGGTGGGCAACGCCGGCTTCATAACCCCCGAGCCAGGCTTCCTGGAGGGCATCCGGGAGCTCACCAAAGACAACGGCGCCCTGCTGGTGTTCGACGAGGTGATGACCGGTTTCCGCATCAGTTACGGCGGCGCCCAGGCCAAGTTTGGGATCACCCCTGATCTCACCACGATGGGCAAGGTGATCGGTGGCGGCCTGCCGGTGGGCGCCTACGGCGGCCGGGCCGACATCATGAGCATGGTGGCCCCGGCCGGCCCGATGTATCAGGCCGGCACCCTGAGCGGCAACCCCCTGGCCATGACCGCCGGCATCAAAACCCTGGAACTGCTCAAGCAGCCCGGCACCTACGAGCGCCTCGACGCGATCACCAAGCGTCTGATCGCCGGAATCCTCGAGGCCGCCAGCAGCGCCGGCCTGCCGATCACCGGCGGGTCGATCAGCGCCATGTTTGGCTTCTTCCTGTGCGAGGGCCCGGTGCACAACTTCGAAGACGCCAAGGCCGCCGACACAGCCCGCTTCGGCAAGCTGCACCGCGCCATGCTCGAGCGCGGCGTGTATCTGGCCCCCAGCGCCTTCGAGGCCGGCTTCACATCCCTGGCCCACTCCGACGAAGACATCGACGCCACGATTGCAGCCTTCCGGGAGTGCTTCGCGGCGGTTGCGTGAGATGCAGGGCCGCCTGCGCGGAGCCCTGAGGCTGGCAACCCTACTGGCCGCCGGCATCGGCGCCCTCGCCTGGCTGGGCCGCAACACCGATCCAGCCGCCAAGCCCCTGCCCGCAGGCCCGCTCACCCTCGGGGCCGCCATTGCCTTCACCGGCAACGCCAACCTCTACGGCCAGGACCAGCGCATGGGTCTGGCCGTGGCCGAGCGCTGGGCCCAGCAGGCTGAAGCCCCTTCGCGACCGGTGCAGCTGCAACTGGAGGACGGTGCCTCCGATGAGCCCAGCGCCATTGCCGCCTTCAACCTGCTGATCCGCAAGGGGGTGATCGCCCTGATCGGTCCCACCCTCTCCCAGCAGGCCTTCGCGGCCGATCCAATCGCCCAGCGCCAGGGGGTGCCGGTGGTAGCCCCCTCCAACACCGCCCAAGGGATCCCCGAGATCGGCCATTTCATTAGCCGCGTGTCGGCCCAGAGCTCGGTGATCGCGCCGCTCTCGCTGGATGAGGCCCTGCGCCGCGACCCCAGCATCAAGCGCGTGGCGGTGTTCTACGCCCAGGACGACGCCTACAGCACCGCCGAGGTGGCCATCTTCCAGAAAGCCCTCGCCGCCCGCGGGCTCACCCCTGTGACAGTGCAGCGCACCCAGCTGGCCGACAACGACTTCCAGACACCGATCACCTCCGCTCTGCCGCTGAAGCCCCAGCTGGTGGTGCTGTCAGTGCAGGCGGTGGCCGGCGGCAACCTGATCCGCCAGCTGCGCGAGCTGGGCTACCGCGGCCAGATCGTGGTGGGCAACGGCCTCAACACGCCGAACATCTATCCGATCTGTCAGCGCTGGTGCGACGGCATCCTGATCGCCCAGGCCTATAGCCCCGAGCTCAACACGCCGATCAACCGCCGCTTCCTGCAACTCTTTCAACAAGCCCACGGCGATCGGCCTCCGCCGCAGATCACCGCCCAGGCCTTTGCCGCCTACCAGGTGCTGTTTGAAGCCATCCAGCGGCTGGAGCGCAAAGGCGGGCTCACGGGCGTGACCCTCGGCCAGGCCCGCGCCAACCTGATGACCGAACTGCTCAACGGCACCTACGACACGCCACTGGGCCCGATCGGCTTCAGCCCCGAGGGTGAGGTGTTGCAGGATCGCTTTTATGTGGCCGAAGTGCGCATGGCCCCCGGCGGCCGCGACGGGCGCTTTGCCCTGGTGCGCGAGCGCACACTCACGGAAATCCAAGGGCAGGAGAGCAAGCCGTGATCGAAGCCCTGCTGCAACTCCTGCTCAACGGCGCTGCCAGCGGTGGCGTGTATGCCCTGGTGGCCCTGGGCTACACGCTGGTGTTCTCGGTGCTCGGGGTGATCAACTTCGCCCAGGGCGCCCTGTTTTCCGTGGGGGGCTATCTCACGTTTTTATTGATGGGCGGCAAGATCGGCGTCAACGGCGCCCTGCCGGGCTGGGGGTTGCCGAGCGGGTTGCCCTTCTGGTTGGCGCTGCTGCTGGCGGCGGCTGGCTCGGGCCTGATCGGCCTGCTGGTGGAGCAGGTGGCCTTCGCGCCGCTGCGACGCCGCAACGCCGAGCCCCTGCTGGCCCTGATCACCAGCCTCGGCGCTGGCGTGGTGCTGGTGAACCTGCTGCAACTGCTGATGGGGGCCGAGGGCTACGCCTTCCCCCAGAGCACCGATGCCCTGGCCGGGCTGCCGGATGTGCTGGTGATCGGCGGCGCCCGCATCCGCACCATCCAGCTGTTGCTGCTGCTGATCTCCGCCGCCGCCGTGCTCGTGCTCAGCCTCTGGCTGGAGCGCAGCAAGGGCGGCCGAGCCCTGCGGGCCGTGGCGGAAGACGCCACAACCGCCCAGCTGCTCGGCATCCCCAGCGCGGCGATGGTGCGGCTGGCGTTCTTTCTCAGTGGTGCTCTGGCGGGGCTGGGCGGCGGCCTGATCGGCGTGAGCGTGAGCCTGCCGGGCCCCTACTTCGGCATCAGCTACGGACTCAAGGGGCTGGCGGTGCTGGTGCTGGGCGGGCTGGGCAGCGTGCCCGGCGCGATCGCCGGCGGGCTGCTGATGGGCCTAGCAGAAGCGCTGGTGCCCAGTGCGGCCTCCGGTTGGCGCGATGCCCTGGCCTTCGCGATTCTGTTTGCGGTGCTGCTGCTGCGCCCCAGCGGTCTGCTGGGCCGCCGCACGGTGGAGAAGGTGTGAGGAGGGCCGCCCCGTGATCGACAACGGCCTGCTGGTGCAGATGCTGCTGGGCGCCCTGCTCGGCCTTTCGGTGTACCTGCCGCTGGCGGCAGGGCAGCTGTCGCTGGCCACGCCAGCCTTCTATGCGGTGGGCGGCACCCTGGCGGCTCTGCTCTCCACCCGCTGGAGCGCCCTCGGGGCCACCGCCTCTGGCGGGTTTCCGGTGCCCTCGTTGCTGCTGGAGCTGGTGCTGGGGGGCCTGCTGGCCGGGCTGCTGGCCCTGCTGGTGGGGCGGCTGGTGCTGCGGCTGCAGGGGATCTACCTGGCCATTGCCACCATCGCCCTGGTGGAGATCGTGAGGGTGGCGATCCTGAATCTGCCCTTCACCGGCGGAGCGGTGGGGATCTTCGCCATCCCCCAGCCCTTCGCCACCGCCGCCGGCTACCTGCTGCCGGCCCTGGCCCTGCTGGCGCTGGCGGGCTGGCTCTGCCAGCGGCTGGAGGGGATGCCCCTGGGCCGTGCCATGGCCGCCATCCGCGACGACGAACTGGCCGCCCGCTGCATGGGCATCGACACCACCCGGGTGAAGCTCACCGCCTTCGTGCTCAGCGCTGTGCTGGCCGGCAGCACCGGCGCCCTGGCCGCCCACTTCCTCAACACCTGGAATGCCCGCCAGGGCTCCTTCGACGCCAGCATCACCACCTTGGCCTTTGTGATCCTGGGCGGCTCGCGCACCTGGCTGGGCCCGGTGGTGGGCGGCCTGCTGCTCACGGCCCTGCCGGAGCTGCTGCGGCCCGTGGGCGATGTGCGCCTGGTGCTGTTCGGCCTGGTGATCCTGCTGGGGCCGGTGCTGGCCCCCCAAGGGCTGATCACCCCGGGGCTGCTGGAGCGGCTGGGCCGCTGGGGCGAGCGCCGTGGTGGTAGCCCAGCCGAGGAGGTCAAACCATGAGCCAGCCACTGCTGGAGGTGATGGATCTGAGCCGCCGCTTCGGCGGCCTGCTGGCCCTCGATCGGGTGAACTTCGCCGTGCAACCCGGTGAGATCTTTGGACTGATCGGCCCCAACGGCGCCGGCAAAACCACCCTGTTCAATCTGATCTCGGGCGTCACACCGCCCAGCAGTGGCGCGGTGCTCTGGCGCGGCGGCGCCATCACCGGCCAAGCGCCCCATCGACTCAACCGCCTGGGCCTGGCCCGCACCTTCCAGAACCTGCGCCTGTTCGAGGGCCTCTCGGTGCTGGACAACCTGCTGGTGGCCCTGCAGCGCCGCCCGCGCAGCAGCGTCATCGGGGGGGTGCTCAACAGTGCCAACCACCAGCACGCCGAACGCCAGCGGCTGGACACGGCCTGGCAGCTGTTGGAGGAGCTCGGGCTCAGCGCCCTGGCCGAACGGCAGGCGGGCACCCTGGCCTATGGCGATCGGCGCCGGCTGGAGATGGCCCGGGCCCTCGCCACGCGCCCCGAGTTGCTGCTGCTCGATGAGCCCGCCGCCGGCCTCAACCCCGCCGAAAAAGACCAGCTCTGCGAGCTGATCGGCGCGCTGCGCCAGCGCCACCAGCTCACCGTGATGATCATTGAGCACCACGTGCCGCTGCTGATGCGCCTGTGCGACCGCCTGGCCGTGCTGGATTTCGGCGTGCGGATTGCCCTGGGCACGCCCGCGGAGGTGCGCCGCGACCCCCAGGTGATCGAGGCATACCTCGGCACTGGAGGCAGTGCCTCATGAGCACGCCGCTGCTGCAACTGCGGGGCTTGCGCGTGCGCTACGGCAGCGTGCAGGCCCTCAGCGGCATCGATCTGACCGTGCACCAGGGCGAGCTGGTGACCCTGCTGGGCTCCAACGGCGCCGGCAAGAGCACCACCCTGCTGGCCATCTCGGCCCTGGTGCCGGCCAGCGCAGGGCAGATCCTCTGGCGCGGCGCTTCACTGGCGGGGGTGCCCGCCCATCGCCTGCTGAAGCTGGGCATCGGCCACTGCCCCGAGGGCCGGCGGGTGCTCGGTCGTCAAAGCGTGGCCGACAACCTGATCCTGGGCGCCTACCTCCGCCGTGATCGCGCCGGCATCGCCGCCGACCTGGAGCGCTGCTACGGCCTGTTCCCGCGGCTGGCAGAGCGCCGCCAGCAGCTGGCCGGAGCCCTCTCCGGCGGCGAACAGCAGATGCTGGCGATTGCCCGGGCGCTGATGGGCCGGCCCGCGCTGCTGATGCTGGATGAACCCAGCCTGGGGCTCGCACCCAAGCTGGTGGGCGAGGTGATGCAGGTGCTGGCACAACTCCACCAGGACGGCCTCACCCTGCTGCTGGTGGAGCAGAACGCCCAGGCGGCCCTGGAGATCGCCGACCGAGGCTATGTGCTCGAAGCCGGCCAGCTGACCCTGGAGGGGCCCGCGCGCGAATTGCTGGCCAACCCGAGCCTCAGAGCGGCCTACCTGGGCGCGCCGTAAAGGTCGCGCCCAAGCAGGTTGTCGTCACTCGTTATCGCTGGCACCAAAGCAATGCATCAGCGCATCGCCCCAGCTGTTGATCCCGGCGAGCTCATGGTCCTTGGCGCTGCCCAGGGCCTTGGCGTGCTCGCGCAGCAGCACGGTTTTGTCGATGGCGTGGCCATGCTCCGAGGCGAGGGCAACGATGTCATCAACCCCGGCAGCGGCATGCAGCTTGTCGCGCAGGGCGACGTCATCAGCCACGCGGGCCACAAAAGCCTGGATCGATGCAACAGACATGTCGGTGTCCACAATCAGCCCACCTCTAGCAGGCCAAACCGGCCCGGGATCGATACCTTGAAGCCACTGTTTTGGGAATGATGGCCCGCGAACGCTTCTTCCTGGAACTCGAGCCCCCCGATCAGAGGCTGAAAACCCTTCCCCATGTGGTGATCGTGGGCGGCGGCTTCGCCGGGCTCAAGGCCTGCCACGCCCTGATCAATCAACCGGTGCGGGTCACCCTGGTTGACAAGCGCAACTTCAACCTGTTCCAGCCGCTGCTCTACCAGGTGGCCACAGGGCTGGTGTCGGAGGGCGACGTGGCCTCGCCGCTGCGCCAAATGGTGGGCCAGGCCCCGAATGTGCAGGTGCTGCTGGGTGAGGTCAAGGAAATCGACACCCAGGCGAACCAGATTGTCTTCAACGACCGCCAACTGGCCTACGACCACCTGATCCTGGCGGCGGGCTCCGGCAGCAGCTACTTCGGCCACGACGAGTGGCGCGAGTCGGCGCCGCCGATGAAGATCCTCGAGCACGCCGATGAGATCCGCCGCCGGGTGCTGCTGGCCCTTGAAGAAGCCGAGCAAACCCCCGATCCGGCCCGGCGGGCCTTTCTGCAATCGGCCGTCGTCGTGGGGGGCGGGCCCTCGGGCTGCGAACTCTCCGGCTCCCTGATGGAGCTGATGGCCCATGCCCTGGGCCGCGACTTCAAGCAGCTGGATCCTCGCCTGTGCAAGGTCACCCTGGTGGACCCGGGCGACCGGGTGCTGCGGGCCATGGACCCCAGCCTGTCGGCAGCCGCCGGCAGCTACCTGCAGTCGGCCGGGGTGGAGCTGCTGCTGGGCGGGCGGGTGCAAACGATCGAGGCCGGCAAGGTGGTGGTGAACACCGCCGACGGCCCCCGCAACCTGGAGGCCGCCACCATCTGCTGGACCGCCGGCGTGCGGGCCTCCCATCTGGGCCAGGTGCTGGCCGATGCCAGCGGTTGCACCGTCGACAGGGGCGGCCGTGTGGTGGTGGAGCCCGACTTCTCGGTGCCGAGCCATCCGGAAATCCGGGTGATCGGCGACCTCTGCGCCTACAGCCACACAGCTGACGGCAAACCTCTACCCGGCATGGCCGGGCCCGCCGTGCAGATGGGTGGCTGGGTGGCAGCCGACATCGTGGCCCAGATCCAGGGCCGCTCCCACAAGGCGTTTGCGTTCACCGATTTCGGCACGATGGCGGTGCTTGGTCCACTCCATGCCGTCGCCGACCTCCGCGGCCTCAAGGTGAGCGGCCTGCCGGGCTGGATTCTCTGGGGCCTGGCCCACCTGATGTTCATGCCCGCCAATGAAAATCGATTGACCCTGCTCACCAAATGGTTGTGGGCGATCGCCACCCGTCAACGGGCCTCGATGCTGATCACGGGCCGTCCGAATCAGCACCTGAACGTGGAGGTGGGGCTGGAGGAGCAGACTCTCGCTCCGTGAGCAGGGCCTGCTCCTCCTCACTCTGCAGGGTGTAGCGGCTGATCAACAGACCCATCACGATCGCCAGATACAGCGGGCCACAGATGCTGAGCGCCACACTCGCCATCTGGGCCGGTGGGGTGCCTGGAATGATGTCGCCGTAGCCAACGGTGGTGAGGCTGACGAACGCGAAGTAGTGGATTCGGGTGAAGTCGAGGCTCCACACCTGCAGCCCCGCGGCATTCAGAGGCAGCTGACTGAGCACCAGCTCCCGCCCTCCTTGCGACTCGTTAAGAAAACTGCCCGGCGCCACCGTTTCCATCACGCCAAACAGCAACCCACCACTAATAACGAGCAACAGGTAGCCCGCCACCGCACCCGACAGCACGGGCATGCCGATGCGGGTTTCCTGGGCCAGGCAGATCAGCAGCCGTTTGAGGCTCCAAAAGATGAAGAGCGTGATCACCAGCAACACCGGAAATCCAACGAACGCAAAGGTGGTGGGGCTGGCCATCCAGATGAGCTGAAAGACAATCCCGGCCAGGCCGCTCCAGCGGTAGAGGGTGTCGCTCCAGTGGCGCCGGGTTTGGTGTGGGCGAACGGGCTGGCCCAATTCAACGGCCAACAGCCCGATCAGCACGGCCGTACCGGACAGCGCCAGACGGCGGAACGGATAGGGCAACGGCATGGAGGCCATCACCAGCAGGGACACCACAAACACATGGCGATAAAAGCGGTGGCGGCGCCGCATCAGGCCCTCCAGCGGAAACGTCCAAGAATCAGGCCAATCAAAATGGCCACATAGAGCTGGCCCACCACGGTGATCACTGTGGTCACCACCTGACCGGCCACATGGCTGGTCTTGAGCACCGTGGTGCCGATGGTGGTGAGCATGGTGAAGGAGGCCGCCATCAGCGCTGGGGCTACCGCCACGTTCGCCCCCGACGACGGCAGTACCGGCGGCAGGGACGTGAGGTCGAACGCTGCCGGATGCAGCACCCACAGGGCCGTGAGCAGCAGCCCCCCCGCCAGCCCCACCAGCAGATAGCCCGATGCTGCCCCCATCACCACCGACACCGTCACAAACGGCTCGCGGATCAGGGTCTTGACCTTGCGGATCACCGCAAGCAACAGAAAGACCAGCCACACGATGACGTGGGGGATGGTGAACGCACGGCCCAGCAGCGGCATCCCATTCAGGGCGACATGCCAGACCACTTCAAGAGCGATCGCCAGTCCACCGAGGCCATAGATCAGCGGACGGGTTTGGCGCAGCGGTGAATAACGGCTCACAAACACCATCAACACCAACGCCAGCACGATCAACATCGCTGACAGCAGCCAGAGATGAACCTGCGCCAGTGGCAACAGCAGCAGCAGGGCCACCTCCACCGCCAGGGTGATCAGATAGCCCCGATGCCGGTTGCGCAGTCGCGAGATGTCGGCTCGTGTCAGGCGCATCCTGACCTCTCCGGTTCAGCGGCAGCTCACAGACCCGGGCTGCTCTGCATGATGCCGCCGTCGGCGAAGATCGTGGTGGCCGTGATGTAGCTGGCGGCATCGCTGGCCAGGAAACCCACCACCCGAGCGATCTCCTCGGGCTGGGCCATCCGCCCCAAGGGAATGGCCGCATCGAGCTTGGCCAGCAACTCCGGATTGTTCATGGTGGAGTCGTTGATCGGCGTGGCCACGGCGCCGGGGCCCACATTCACCATCGTGATGCCATGGGAAGCCAGTTCCAGCGCGGCGGTACGCGTCAGCATGCGCACCCCTCCCTTGGCACAGCAATAAGGAGTGTTCTCCGGCATGGGCCAGTCCTCGTGCACCGAGGAGATGTTGATGATCCGGCCGCCGCCGCCTTGGGCAATCATCTGCTTGGCGGCGTACTGACAGGCAAAGAAGACACCGCGCAAATTGACGTTAAGTACCTTGTCGAAATCATCGGGTGTGGTGTTGAGGATCGAGGTGCGGGTCTCGACGCCGGCATTGTTCACCATCACATCGAGGCGGCCGTATTTGTCGACTGCCGCCTGCACCAGCCGCTGCAAATCATCCAGGTTCGACACATCAGCCTGAACGCCAAAGCTGCTGCCCCCATAGCTGCCGATTTCGCGCTCCAGCCCCTCTGTCGCCTCTGGATGGGAGCGGTAGTCGATCACCACCTTGGCGCCGAGTTCAGCCAGGTTTTCCACGATCGCCTTGCCGATGCCGCTGTTGCCACCGGTCACGATGGCCACCTTGCCCTGCAGGAAAGTGGAGAGGCTCTGGCCAGCCAGGGGATTGGTGCTGGAGCTGGCAGTCATGGAAGGAATCGGTGGAATGGTTGCAGGGTAAGCAGCTCGGCGCGCTCGCGCCGCAGGCTGAAACACGTCCATCACAAGTGGGTGACAGAAGGAGCGCCTTCACTACGGTGAATGGCACACCGACCGCTCACCATGACCCCGCTTGCTCGCAGGGCGATTCACAGTGATCGATTCCCGAAGCCTGTGGCCTCCTACAGCCAGGGATTCCAGGTGGGCAACACGTTGTTCATCACCGGTCAGTTGCCGGTGGATCCGCTCACCAGCAACAAGGTTGGCGACGGCGACATCACCCTGGAAGCCCGGCAGGTGATGCGCAACATGATGGCGGTGCTGGAGGAGGCGGGGTTCTCGGCCGGAGATGTGGTGAGTGCCGTCGTCTACCTCACCGACATCGACACGCTCGACACCGTGGATGCCGTCTGGCAGGAGTTCTTCACCGACCCCCAGGCCTACCCGTCGCGGGCCGTGGTGGAGGTGTCAGCCCTGGTGCTGGGCATCCAGCTGGAAATCTCCGCCATCGCCATCAAAGACTGATCGTCACCTCCCATGCCGGATCCCAACCAGCCAGCCTCGCTGCCCTACTGGCACCTCTGGACCGACGACAACGGCATCAGCCGGCAGACCCTCTGCACCATGGCTCCGTACACCCTGGGGGTGCTGGGTCCGAATGACTCCCCCCAGTGGAGCCTGGACCTGATCAAGGAAGGCAATGCCTTTCTCACCCTGCTGCCGGTGGGCTGGACTGCCGACTGGCACGAAAACCACATCCCCAAGTGGATCTACGTGTTGCGCGGCAGCTGGTCGGTGGAAAGCATGGATGGCCAGAAGCAGGTGTTCGGCCCCGGGGAGTTCTCCTTCGGCGGCGACCAGCAATGCATCGCCATCGCTTCGGGAGCCAAGGGTCATCTCTCGGCCCAGGTGGGCGATGAACCCTGTCTGCAGCTGATCATTCAGCGCAACGACAACCTATGGACCGGGGTGCGGCCCGGCTATTTCGCGTGAGCCAACCCTCTGAATGCACGGTGAGCTTCGATCGGCGCTTCGACGCGCTGGTGCTGTTCAACGCCGATCTGGAGTTGCTGGCCGACGGCTTTCGCTGGGTGGAGGGCCCGGTGTGGTTCGGCGACCACAACTGTCTCCTGTTCAGTGACATCCCCAACAACCGCACCATGCGCTGGAGCCCCGAGCACGGGGTGAGCGTGTTTCGGGAACCCTCCGATTACGGCAACGGTCAGATCCGTGATCGCCAGGGCCGCCTGATCACCTGCCACCACGCCAGCCGCTGCCTCACGCGCCTGGAGACCGATGGCACGGTCACCATGCTGGCCAACCAGGCCCATGGCAAGCGCCTCAACGCCCCCAACGATGTCGTCGTGAAGCGCGACGGTTCGATCTGGTTCAGCGATCCCCTCTATGGGCTGCTCAACGACTACGAAGGCGGTCGCCAACCGTCGGAGCAACCACCCGCCCTCTACCGCCTCGATCCCAGCACCGGTGCAGTCACCGTGATGGCCAGCGACTTCGATGGCCCCAATGGCCTCGCCTTCTCGCCGGATGAGCGCAAGTTGTACGTGGCTGAATCGGGCGCCGCTGGCGTCGCCGAACCGCGGCAGTACATCCGGGTTTTTGATGTAGCTGCAGACGGCCGCAGCCTCTCTGGTGGGGAGATCTTCCACAAGGTCACCCCTGGCTGGGCCGACGGTTTCCGCGTCGACGAACACGGCAACCTCTGGTGCGGTGCCGCCGACGGGGTGCACTGCATCGCCCCAGATGGCACCCTGCTGGGCAAGGTGTTGGTACCCCACCGGGTCTCCAACCTCTGCTTCGGCGATCGGCACCACAGCCGCCTGTTCCTGTGCGCCTCCAAGGCGATCTACGCCCTGTTCACCAATACCCGTGGCGCCCAGGCGCCCTGACGTTCTTCCCCACCATGGCCCGCGACCAACTCGAAGCCTTTCTGACCACCGTCAAGGGGGATCCAGCCCTGCTGGAGCGCTTCAGCACTTGCCCCAACCTCAACGCCATCGCCGAGCTGGGGGCGACCATGGGCTACAGCTTCAGCGGCGTGGAGCTGGTCCAGCACCAGGCCGAAGCCACCCTGAAGCTCTCAGAAGCCGACCTGGAGGCCGCCGCCGCTGGCGTTGAACTTCAGGGGCACCTGTGGCTGGCAAAAATCGTCTGGAGCTGATGCGTCACCAACCCCACCTCGAGCTCGCCGACTGCCGCTCGATTGTCGCGGCCAGCCACCTGGCGGCCGACCAGCATCAGGCCTGCGTGTCGATCGCCGTCGTTGATGCTGGCGGCCACCTGCTGGTGCTCGAGCGCCGCGATGGATCCAGCCCGGCCAGCGCCGAGGCCGCCGTCGCCAAGGCCCGCATGGCAGCCCTCAACGGCAAGCCCACCGCGGCCCTGGAGGCCAGCATCAACGGTGAGCGGCCGGCGCTGCTGCAACTCGCAGGGCTCTTCGGACAACCAGCGGCCGCCATGGCTGGTGGCCTGCCCCTGCTGCAGGAGAACAGCTGCCTGGGAGCGGTCGGCGTGTCCGGCATGACGCCCGAGATCGACAGCAGCATCGCCGCCGCTGGTGCCCATGCCCTGGACACCTAACGATCGACAGCTCCTGCGCCATGGCTCTCCAGACTCCCCAAATCAGCAGCATCGGCTTCACCACAGCCAACGCTGAAAGGGCTGCCGATTTCTTCGAAACCAACCTGGGCTTCAGGCGTAGCGAAAGCCTGCTGGTGGAAGCAGGCCCCTATGCCCAGCTGGTGGGCCTGCCCGGCTCGCGGTTGAAGCTGGTGCAACTGCACCTGGGCGACGCCACCCTCGAGCTCACCGAGGTGCTGAGCCTGGGCGACGGCCTGCGGCCTGGGCGCCCGATTCCGGCCGATTCCCGCAGCTGCGACCTCTGGTTTCAACACATCTGCATCGTGGTGAGCGATCTGGACGCCGCCAGCGCCAAGGCGCGCCAGGCGATTGCCAACGGCTCCCTGGTGGAGGTGTCCACCGCCCCCCAGACCCTGCCGGCGTGGAACACCGCCGCCGCCGGCATCCAGGCCTTCAAGTTTCGCGATCCGGAGGGGCACAACCTGGAGCTGCTGCAGTTTCCCCCCGATAAGGGCGAGGCCCGCTGGCATGCCCCCCCGCCAGCCAGCGCCCCCTTCCTGGGGATCGACCACAGCGCTCTCTCTGTGGCCGACACCCCGCGCAGCTGCCGCTTCTACGACACGCTGCTGGGCCTGAAGCTGGGCGGCGATGGAGTGAACAGCGGCCCCACCCAGGATGGGCTCGATGGCCTTCAGGACACCCGGGTGCGCATCACAGGCCACCGCTGCCCCACGGGCGCCGGCGTGGAATGCCTCAATTACCAGCCCCCCAACAGCGGCAGACCCAGGCCCGCGGATCAGGGGGCCCAGGACCTGGCCCACTGGCAGATCCGCCTGCGGGTTGCCGATCTGGATCGCATCGCCACAGCCGCGGAGGCCTTCGGAGGCCAGGTGCTCCATGGCGGCGTGATTGCGCTGGGCGACCAGGCCGCCTTGGTAGGCAGCGAGCGCGCCCTGCAGCTGGCCGACCCCGATGGCCACCAGCTGCAAGTGATCCAGGGTTAGGCCGGTAACTCCACCACCAGCACCCGAATCGAGCGGGGGGCTACCTCGCAGTGATCCCCAACCACGGGCGGGCCGTCGCCCCAGCCCACAACATCGCCAGGGCTCGGCTGGGCCGTGTCGATCCAGTGGCGCCAAGGCTGGGAACCAGCATCGGCGGGGGGCAGCCCAAAGTCCAGCGGTTCCCACCAGGCATTGGCCATCAGATGCCGGCGGTAGCGATGGCAACTGCTGGTGATGGTGACCGCAAAGGAACGGGAAGCATCGCTCCAGTCGGGCTGACCCGGCACCACCCCATGCCAGGTCACCTGGTTGCGCAGGAGCAGATCCTCGAGCAACAGCTCCTGCCCCTCGAGCACAACATCACGACGGCTCCGGAAGGCGATCAACTGCTGCACGAAGCGCCGCAGATCTCCATGGCGCTCCACCAGGCTCCAGTCGAACCAACTGATCGGGGCGTCCTGGCAGTAGGCGTTGTTGTTGCCCTGCTGGCTGCGGCACACCTCATCCCCCATGCCCAGCATCGGGGTGCCATCCGCCAGCAACAACAGGGTGAAGAAGTTGCGCATCTGCCGCTGGCGCAGGGCCAGCACATCCGGATCCTGCGTCAGCCCTTCAACGCCACAGTTCCAGCTGGCGTTATCGCTACTACCATCACGATTGGCCTCGCCGTTGGCTTCGTTGTGTTTGGCGTTGAAACTCACCAGATCCGCCAGGGTGAAGCCGTCGTGGCAGGTGATGAAGTTGACGCTGGTCTCCGCCCGGCGATGCTCATAGCCGTAGATGTCGGGACTGCCGATCAACCGCTGGCTGACCTGGGGCACCATTCCCCCATCGCCCTTGAGGAACCGGCGCACATCATCCCGGAAGCGTCCATTCCACTCCTGCCAGTTGTCGCCAACGAAGCGACCCACCTGATAGAGCCCGGCCGCATCCCAGGCCTCGGCGATCAACTTGATGCCGGCTAACACCGGATCGGTGTCGATATCCCAGAGAATCGGCGGCAACGGTGAGGGCTGACCGGTTTCGTCGCGGGCGAGCACCGAAGCCAGATCGAAACGGAATCCATCCACATGCATGTGTTCCACCCAATAGCGCAGGCTGTGGCGGATCAGCCTCCGCACCACCGGATTGTTGGCGTTGAGGGTGTTGCCGCAGCCGGTGTAGTCGGCATAACGGCTGGGATCTTGATCCAGCAGGTAGTAATCGGCATTGGCAATCCCCCGATAGCTGAAGGTGCGGCCGGTTTCATTACCCTCAGCCGTGTGGTTGAACACCACATCGAGAATCACCTCGATGCCGGCGCGGTGCAACGCCTTCACCAGATCCCGAAACTCGTCGAGGGGGCCCAGGGGATCGCAGCGGGTGCTGTAGCCGTGATGGGGCACAAAGAAGGAGATCGGCTGGTAACCCCAGTAGTTGGGCAGCCCCGCTGGCGCGTCGTGGACATCGAACTGGAACACCGGCAACAGCTCCACCGCCGTGATGCCCAGCTCCTGCAGATAGGGAATCTTGTCGATCAGACCGGCATAGGTACCGGCCTTCGGCGCGGCCACTCCCGAGCTGGGATCAGCCGTGAAGCCCCGCACATGCAACTCGTAGATCACCGTTTCCCGGGCCGGACGGCGCAGGGGCTGGTCCCCCTCCCAGTCGTAGCCATCGGGATCGACCACCACACTTTTCATGGCACCGGCGGAGTCGCTCGGCATCGCCAGAGCTAATCCGTAGGGATCGATCAGCAGCAGGGAGGGATCAAAGCGCAAACCCCGCGATGGATCCTGGGGGCCATGCACGCGGTAGCCGTACACCTGGCCCGGTTGCAGCCCCGGCAGCCAGGCATGCCAGTAGTGGGAGGTGCGGTGCTGCTCTCCTTCAAGCTGCACCACCACAGCCGGCTCATCATCGTCCGGGCGATCAAACAAACACAGCTCCACCAGGGTCGCGTCCTTGGCATAGAGGCTGAAGTTGACGCCGCCATCACCCGGCGTGGCCCCGAGCGGAGCGCTGGATCCAGGGGCAGGCGTGCATCGGGCAGGGGGCGCGGAAATCACCATGGGTGCTGCCGGCACGACCGGATCTGGAGCCTGTGACGATCATGGCCAGGGTTGACTGAACTGGGTACGTTGAGCCCACCTTGCAGCCCAGAATCAATGGAGATCACCGTGGTGGAGCTGTTGGTGCCGGCGGCACCATCCACCCTGGCCCAGGCATCTCTGCTGATCCTGCGGCTGTTCCTGGGGATCTGCTTCATTCGCCACGGTTGGCCCAAACTGCGCAACCTCAAAACCTGGGCCACGGCGATGCAGACCCCCGAGTGGCTGTGCTTTCTCTCCGCTGCTTCGATGTGGGGCGCGGGCATCGCCCTGATTCCGGGCTTGCTCACCCCCCTGGCGGCCCTGGCCATCCTGGTGTCGATGGCCTATGCGGTGGTTGTGGAGCTCAAGGCGGGCTTTCCATTCATCGGCCCCGACCCTTACCAGATCCCCCCAGGCGATTACGCCGGCCCGATGGGGGTGGGTGACCCCCCCAGCTGGGAGAAGGCCGCCATGTATGTGGTGATGTGTGCGGTGCTGGCCAGCTGCGGTGGCGGCCTGTTCTCCCTCGACAACCTGCTGATCGCTGATCTGCTCAAAACGATGCTGGCCTGATCTCAGCGGCTGAGCCGCTCGCGCAGATGATCGCCCACCCGCAGGGCATTGGCGATGGCAGTGAGCGAAGGGTTCACCGCGCCGATGGTCGGCATGAAGCTGGTATCAACCACGTAGAGGTTGTCGAGGTCGTGGGCCTTGCAGTTGAGATCGAGCACTGAGGTGGCCGGATCACTGCCGAAGCGGCAGGTGCCAGCCTGATGGCCCACCGCCGCGATCGACATGTCGTTCTTGATATAAAACTGCCGCTCCACCAGGTGATTTTTGAGATAGAGCCGGTCGAGCATCCCCGTAAGCCGGCCGTAGAGTCGCTGGGCCGCCGTCTGGTTGTTGGGCGTGTAGGCCAGATGAATCTGACCCTCGCCATCCACGGTCACGCGGTTGTTGGGATCGGGGAGGTCTTCGGAGGAGATCCAGAAATCGAGAGCATGTTCGGCGATTTTGTCCATCGACCAACCCGGCATCAGAAAGGTTTCCAGCGGCGCATAGCCCTTCATGATCGTGCCGTTGGTCTTCCCCGTCATCTGGATGTTGCCCATCGGGTAGTCAAAGTCGGCATCACCGAGATACCAATCATTGATCGAGATGGTTTTCTGAAACACGGTGGTGTTCGGCTCATGGGCCAGGGCCACCATGGCCTTGCTGTTGTGGAACATGTAATGGCGCCCCACCTGGTCGGAGCTGTTGGCCAGCCCGCGGGGATGCTTGTCGTTGGCTGACATCAACAGCAGCCGGGCGCTGTTGGCAGCCCCACAGCTCACCACCACCACATCCCCACGCACGGTCATCGGTTGGCCATCGCGCTCCAGCTCGACCGCCTGCACGCTGCGGCCGGAGGGGTCGGTCTGCAGACGGCGCACATGGGCCCGGGTCAGCAGCGACACGTTCGGCGCTGCCAGGGCCGGCCGCATCCCCAGCACCTCCGCATCGGATTTGGCGTGCACCAAACAGGGGAAGCCATCGCAGCAATTGCACTTGCGGCAGCGGCTGAAGGGCATGTTGGCCTCATCCAGCATCACCCCACTGGGGGCATGGAACGGATGCAATCCGGCCAATCGCAGATCATCCACCAACTGCTGGATGCGGGGCTCATGGGCCACCGGCGGATGGGGGTACGGACCACTGCAGGGGGGCTCGGTTGGATCTTCCCCCCGCTGGCCGTGCACGTGGTACATCTCCTCGGCCCGCTGGTAATAGGGCTCAAAGTCGCTGTAACGCAGGGGCCAGGCTGGCGAAATGCCGTCGAAATGATTGAGCTGCTCAAAATCCTGCTGGCGCAGCCGGAAGTGAGCCGCGCCATATATCTTCGTGGCTCCACCCACGAAGTAATGGCTGCCGGGCTGAAACGGCTTGCCGTGCTTGTCGTGCCACACATCCTTGGACACGTAGCGCCCCTTCTGGAACACCTCCTCCGCATCCCAGTTCTGGGGCTCCTGGGGCAGCCAATCGCCCCGCTCCAGCACCAGAATCTTCAGCCCGCTGGGAGCCAGATGGCGCGCCAGGGTGCCACCACCGGCACCACTGCCAATGATCACCACATCAAAGTGGGCCCCATCGGCCACCTCCAACTGACCAGCTGCCGGCAACGGAGAGATGGCCAGGGAAGGACCGGGAAGCTCGCTGTGATGGGAGGCGTGGGTCATGGCTGAGCTGGAAGAATCGGAGAAGAATCAGGAGGCTTTGAAGGCTGAACAGATCAAGCGTTAACCAGATGAATAACGACTCAACTGGTTAACCATCTTGGCGACGGTGGCGCTCCATCCGGTCTGGTGGGAAGCACCCACACCACGGCCATTGTCTCCGTGAAAGTATTCGTTGAACTGGATCAGATCCATCCAGTGGGGATCCGTCTGGAACAACTCCACATCACCATTGAAGGCCCGCCGCCCGGATCCATCCCGCCTGAAGAGGCCCACCAAGCGCTTCTCGAGCTCAAGCGACACCTCCCAAAGATTGAGCCAGTTGCCGGAGCGCGTAGGGAACTCCACCTTGAAGTTGTCCCCGTAGTAATGGGCGTATTTCTGCAACGACTCAATCAGCAGGAAGTTGATCGGCATCCACACCGGCCCACGCCAATTGGAATTGCCCCCAAACATCGCCACAGGACTGTCCCCCGGGCTGTAGGCCAGGATCTGGCTATCGGAGCCCTCCGTGAACGAATAGGGATGGTCGCCGTACACCTTGGACAGGGAGCGGATCCCGTAGGGGGAGAGGAACTCCTCTTCGTCAAACAGACGCTCACAGATGCGTCGCAGGCGATCCTCCGGCACCAGGGTGTAGAGGATGCGGTCGTTATGCCACTGGCCGAGGTTGTGTTCCAACCAGGTGGGCGTGGTGTGCTCATGCACAAACCAGGCCATGCTTTTGAGCACATCGAGCACCGGTAGGCGACCGACGGTTTCACGGTCGAAACTTGCCACCGCCAGCAGGGGAACCAGACCCGAAAGGGTACGGGTCCGCAGGTAGTCGGTGCTGCCGTCCGGCCTCTTGATCACGTCGTAGTAGAAGCCATCGTCCTCATCCCAGTTCAGGAAGCCTCTTTCTGAACGCGTGTTGAGGGTGATGGCCAGTTGCGTGAAGTCGTAAACGAAGCGCTCGCAGGTGTCGGCATACTCAGGCTCCTCACGGCTCAGCTCCACCGAGATGTTGAGCAAATTGAGACTGAGGGACGCCATCCAGGCCGTGCCATCACACTGCTCAATGCGGCTGCCATCGGCCAGTGGAAAACGCCGATCAAACACGGCGATGTTGTCGAGACCCAGAAAGCCCCCCTCAAACACGTTGTCGCCGGAGCGATCGTTGCGGTTGGCCCACCAGCCGTATTCGAGCAACAGCTTGCGCAGGGCGGCCCGCAGGAAGGGCTGATCGGCCTGGCCGCTCTGCTTGCGATCGATCTGGTAAATCCGCATCGCCGCCCAGGCGCCGATCGGCGGATTGGGATCGGAGAGAGCCCACTCATAGGCGGGGGTTTGGGCGCTGGGGGCTGTGTAGTGGGGGCTGCGCAGCAACATCGCCTGCTGCTTCGCCATCTCTGGATCGAAGATGGCGAAGGCGACGGCGTGGAACATCAGATCCCACTGGCAGAAGTAGGGGTACTCCCAGGCATCCGGCATCGAGATCACATGGTGGGCGTGAAGTCGACTCCACAGAGCCGTATCGGTGTGCCAGCGGTTGGCCGGTGGCGTGGGCTGGGTGGGATCCCCCTCGAGCCAGCGCAGCACGCTCCAGCCGTAGTACTTCTTGCACCACAGCAACCCCGCCAGGGCGGAGCTGTGAATCAAGCGATCCTCGGGGTCTAGCCCCGGCAAGGTGTGCTCAAAGAACTGCACACACTCCGCCTCCCGCACCTGGAACAGCGCATCAAAAGCGGGCCCGAAAGGTGGTTCAGCATCGGCATTGGGCACGCGCCCATCCAACCGTTTCCGCAGGCGCAGTTCGACAACCCACTCCTCTGCCGGAGCGAGGGTGCGCTGCAACAAGCGGGCCGCCTTGGTGCCGCACTGGGCTGGATTGATCGCCTCTACCTCACCGCCGATCACATAACGGTGAAACCCATCCTTTTTAAAAGGGGTGGTATTGGGCTGGCCGTAGAGGCGCTGGTGGTTGGTCTCGTTGTCGGTGAACAACCAGGTGCCCCCATCCCGGCAGAGCAGCTCGTAGGCCCCCAAATTTGGAACGTCACCGGTAACCAGTGCGTCACCGTCCAGGCCCATCGGCTGGCGCTGCTCGTCGGGGTAGCCCCAGCCCCAGGTGTTGCGCAACCACAGGGTGGGCAACAGGGTGAGGGGGGCAGGATCAGGCCCGCGGTTGGTGACGCGAATGCGGATCAGCAGGTCGGTGGCTGAGGCCTTGGCGTATTCAATGACGACGTCGAAGTAGCGGCTGGCATCAAAGATGCCCGTATCCACCAGCTCGTATTCCGGCTCGCTGCGGCTGCGGCGGCCGTTTTCATCCACCAGCTGCTGGTAAGGGAATTCAGCCTGGGGATACTTGTACAGCCCCCGCATGAAGCTATGGGTGGGAGTGTTGGCGAGGTGGTAGTAGTAATCCTTGATATCTTCGCCATGGTTGCCCTCGGGGTTGCTCAGGCCAAAGGGTCGCTCCTTGAGGATCGGATCGACCCCATTCCAGAGGGCCAGGGAGAAACACAGCCGACACTGCTCATCGCAGATGCCCAGCAGTCCGTCTTCTCCCCAGCGATAGACCCGCGAGCGGGCCTGATCGTGGGGGAAGGAGCGCCAGGCATCGCCATCGGCGGAGTAGTCCTCCCGCACGGTGCCCCACTGGCGATCGGGCAGGTAACTGCCCCAAAGGGTCCAGGGCTGGAGGCCCTGGTCGCGCTCCAGGATGCGGGCGGCCTCGGGAATGGTGGTCACCGGGGGGGTTGACGTCATCGCAGGGATGCCTTGAGGCCATCGGCGATGCGCAGGGCATTGGCGATCACGGTGAGACCGAAGCCCATGGCCGGACAGGCCGGGAAGACACTGGCATCGGCGATGGTGAGGTTGGACACCTCGTAGCTGCGGCCCTGCAGATCCACCACCGAGGTGGCCGGGTTGTCGCCCATGCGGCAGCTGCCGCAGCTGTAGCCCATGGCCGATAGGGGCGCCTCGCCGCGGGGATGGGTGGGGGCTTCTTTCACCACATGGCAATCAGGATCGGCCTCCACCGCCTTGAGGGTGTCGATCCAGCGGTAGACGAGGCGGTCATGGGCCTCGCGGTTGTTGGCCTGATAGGTGATCTGAATGCGATCCCCACGCAGGCTGACGCGGTTGTGGGGATCGGGCAGCACCGGGCTCATCGCCCACCAGCTGATCGAGCGGGAAGCGAGCTGCTCGAGGCCGAAGTTGGGCAGCAGCTTGGTCACCAGCGAGAGCACGGGCGGCGACTCAGCAAACAGGGCATCCTGCAGAACGCCGCCGCCGTTCTGAATCGAACCCAGCGGGAAGGAAACGTTCTTGTCGCCCCAGAGATAGTCGTTGATGCCGTAACTGCGCCCATAGCGACCGCTATTGGGCTCGGTGGCGAGCTGCAGGATGGAGGTGAGCTGCAGCTTCATCAAGTTGCGGCCCACCTGGTCGGAGCCGTTGGCCAGGCCCCGGGGATGGCGATCGGTGGCCGAGCGCAACAGGATCGCGGCGCTGTTGATGGCCCCGGCCGCCAGAACCACCTGATGGCCCATGAACAACCAGCTCTGGCCATTCACCAGGGCCTCCACACCCCGCACCTCCGTGCCGGTGGGATTGACATGCAACCGCTGCACCTGGGCGCCGGTTCGTACCACCACCGCGGCAGAAGCGCGGGCGGGATCCACCCCGAACAGCTCCGCATCACCGGAGGGATCAGCCAGCGATTCCGACCAGCTCTGAGGCAGGGGATAGGGATTCACGCCCTGGCGGTCAAACGCCAAACGCAGCTCTTCGAAGAAGGGCTCAACGGGTTTGGGGGCGAGGGCGTAATTGCCGCTGGAGCGGGGCTCTGTGGGATCAACACCCCGCTGTCCATGCACGCGATACAGGCTTTCCGCCTGGTCGTACCAGGGCTCGAGGTCGCTATAGCTGAGCCCCCAGGCTGGCGCCTGGCCCTCCTGCAGCGCGAGGCCGGCCAATTCCTGCTCACGCAACCGCTCCAGCACGCCCCCCCAGATCTTGGTGTTGCCACCGAGCGCGTAGATGGTCTGGGGAGAGAACGGGTCCCCGTCGGTACCAAACCACTGCTCCTTGGGGTGATAGCGGTCCTTGCGGAAGAGGTCGACATCGGCCACGTTTTGGTCGGCCAAGGACATCTGCTGGCCACGCTCCAGCAACAGCACCGCGTGACCAGCATTGGCCAAGGACCTCGCCATGGTGGCGCCGGCTGCACCGCTGCCGATGATGATGACGTCGTAATGGCGGTCGTCGATGATCATGCGTAGGTGTTCAACAGGACGTGCAGCTCAAGTGCGCTGCCAGACGTAAATCAACACGAAGAGGATGATCCAGATCACATCCACGAAGTGCCAAAACAGGGATGTGGCCTGCACCCCTTGCTCTCCCCCCGCATAATTCTGGGGAATGAACGACTTCACCAGCATCAGGCCCATCAGGAACACGCCAGTGGCCACATGCAGGCCGTGAAAGCCTGTGAGCAAATAGAAGGTGCCCCCGAACGTGCCTGAAGTAAAGCCAAACTGCAGACCACTCCACTCAACGGCTTGGCCGTAAAGGAAATAGGCCCCCAGGGCCATGGTGACCAGCCAGAACGCCCGGAACCCCAGCAGGTTGCCCTTGGCCATGCAGCGCTCTGCCAGCCAGATGGTGCCGGAACTGGACACCAGCACCACGGTGTTGATCAGCGGCATACGCCACTCCAGACCCGCCACGCCCGCAGGCAACCAATTGAGAGCACTGGTTTTCAGAATGGCGAACCCACTGAAGAACGTCAGAAAAACGACGCTTTCAGAGCACAGAAAGATGATGAAGCCCGTGAGGTTGTGCTTGGGATGGGCGGTGTTGGAATCGGGTCTATTTGAATCAACGGTGGCGGTCATGTGCTGGCCTCCTGAAGGGTGAGCTCCCGTTCGATTTCGGCCTGATGGTCAACCAGGGGCTCACCAGTGCCATAGCCATAGGGACGACTAATCACGGTGGGCACGTGCTCACCAAAGTTGTCCTCCGGCGGAGGAGAGGGCAGCAACCACTCCAGGCCAATGGCATTCCAGGGGTTGTGGGTGGCCTTCGGTCCCCGCACCCAGGCGCTCACCATGTTGAGTAGGAAGGGAATGATCGACACCCCCAGCAGGAAAGCCCCCAGGCTGGCCAGCACATTCCAGAAGGCAAATTCCGGGTCGTAACTCGACACCCGACGGGGCATGCCCATTAGCCCCAGGGGATGCATCGGCAGGAAGTTGAGGTTGGCCCCAACAAAGGTGAGCAAAAAATGAAGTTTGCCAAGGCCCTCATAGGGCATGCGGCCGATGAACTTGGGAAACCAGTGGTAGATGGCAGCAAAGATGCCCATCACCGCCGCCCCATAGATCACGTAGTGGAAGTGGCCCACCACGAAATAGGTGTTCGACACATGAATATCCACTGGCACCGTGGCCAACATGATGCCGGTGATGCCCGCAAACACGAAGTTGAACAGGCCGCCGAGGCAGAACAGCATCGGCGTGGTGAGCCGCAATTTACCGCGCCAGATGGTGCCCAGCCAGGCGAACACCTTCACGCCAGTAGGCACCGCAATCAACATGGTGGTGAACATGAACAGATTGCGCATCCACTGGGCTACTCCGCTGGAGAAAAAGTGGTGCACCCACACCACCAGCCCCAGTCCCACAATAATGAATGAGGCCAGGCAGACATAGACATAGCCAAACAGCGGCTTGCGGGAATAAACGGGGAACAGCTCGGAGAAGATGCCGAACACCGGCAGGATGATCACATACACGGCCGGGTGCGAATAGAACCAGAAGAAGTGCTGATAGAGCACGGGATCGCCGCCCCCCTCCGGCTGATAGAAACTGGTGCCAAAGTTGAGGTCCATCAAGAGCATGATCGCCCCACCGGTGAGCGCCGGCAGACCGATCAACTGCAAACTTTGGGCTGCCAGGGCTGTCCAGCAAAACACCGGCATGCGAAAGAAGCCCATACCAGGGGCCCGCATCCGCAGAATCGTGGTGACGAAGTTCACCGCACCCATGATCGACGACACCCCCGAAAGCGCCACGGCAGTGAGCCAGAGCCCCTGGCCATTGACGAAATGCCCCAGAGGGTTCTGGGTGCTCACCGGTGGGTAGGACCACCAACCGGAATAGGCAGGCCCCCCCGGCACGAAAAAGCTGGCGATCAACAGAGTTCCGAAGATGGGAACCAGCCAGAACGCCACCGCATTGAGGCGGGGGAAGGCCATATCGGGGGCACCGATCATGGTGGGGATCAACAGATTGTTGAGCCCATTCAGCACCGGAAAGATGAACAGGAACAACATGATCGTTCCGTGCATCGTGTAGATGCCGTTGTATACGGTGCGATCAACCAGATCGGCGGCAGGCGTGATCAACTCACCGCGGATGATCATGGCCAGCAGGCCACCGATCAAGAAGAAGAAAAAGGCAACAACAATGTATTGGATGCCAATCACCTTGGCATCGGTGTTGAAGCCGAAATAACGGCTCCAGGACGCATCTTCGGGGGGACTGGGCGGGAAGGTGGTGGAGGTCATCGGGCTCAGGCGTCGTGCGGCAGGGTGTTGGATCCGGGAACGTTGACCTGGGGCGGTGGAGCCGGCGGCACGGTGGCCCAGCCGGGGTTCTTGAGCTGCTGCCGGGCTCCGAATTCCGCAACCGCATCACTGAGCCCGGGCTGCAGGGGCTGAGCGGCCGCCGTCTTGAGCCATGCCTGGTAAGCCTCGGGGCTCTCCACCACCACATCGGCCTGGTTGGCCGCAAACCAGGTGCCGCTGAACTGGGAGTCGCGCAGGCGATAGCGACCTTCGCGGCTGGGGGTGAGATTGAAATCAATGGCTCGGCCTGGGATCACATCCTGCTTGAGGCGGAAAGCCGGGATGTAGAAGCCATGAAGCACATCGTCGGACACCAGTCGGAACGTGACGGGCTGATCCACCGGCAGGTGGAGCTCGGTGGAGGAGACGTTGGCCTCGGGATAGCGAAACTCCCACGACCACTGCCGGGCAATCACCTCCACCTGCTCAGCCGGCAGCCGGTCGGCTGGGTAGCCGCCCTGGTCTTCGACCGGATTGGCCAGATGGATGTGCTCCATCGGGCCCAACACCCCCAGGCTGGTGTTCACCCGCATCGCATACACCGCGATCGCCATCACCAACAGAAGCGGAATGACCGTCCAGATCACTTCCAGGCGGGTGTTGCCCTCGATGGGCTCGGCATCGCTCTCGTCGTACTTCTCGGCGCGGTGCATCACGATCACCCACGCCATCACCGACAACACCCCTCCAAACACAAAGGTGCCAACGCCGGTTTCAAAGCTGAACAGCCCATCCACCAGGGGTGCGGCGCTGGAGGCCTGCACGGGCAGCCAGCGGTAGGCAACCTGGGACATCCACCAGCTCAGCACCACCAGCAGGGCGATCCAGCCAATCAAGGCCACCAGGCCCAGGCGGCTGATGGCTGGCCGGGAGCCAACAGGAGGTTTGGAGCGCCCTGACGTGTTGGTCATGGCAGAGCCTCCTTGAGATCGGCACCGGCGGCAAGCAGCTGGTCGGCGGTGACATGCACGCCAAACTCACCCGCCAACTCGGCTCCAAGGGTGCCGTGCAAACCGATCACCAGGAACAGCCCAAGCCCGACAAGCAGGTAAAGCCATTGCACCTGGCGTCCCATGTCGCGGCGCCAGACAAAGCGCTGATAGCCCCGCCACACCGTCATCGAGACGATCACCAGCAGGATCAGCACACCACCAACGCCATGCCACAGCATCGTCTCCATGCTCTGCAGTCCGATAGTGCTGGTGACCCCTGGCAGGGGCACCGCCAGCAGCATCTCGAAGAAGCCGGCCGCCACGGTGAAGAAGGTGACGATGGCGCAGGCCAGCAGGTTGTACCAACCCACATCGTGAAAGCCGCCGCGGGTCACGGGTAGCGCCAGAAAGCGGAACACCCGCTTCTCCACCGGATAGAGGGCACCGGCGATGTCAAAGGCGATGGCGATCACGAACAGGCCGATCGTGAGATGCACCAGGTTGGGGTGAATCGGCAAGCCATAGGGCAGCCCATTGGACCCCAGATCGGCTGCCAACTGCTCGATCGGTGAGCCCGCTGGGATGAATTCTGGTGCGCCTTCCATCACACCAGCCCCGCCCGCATCGCCTGCACCACCGGCACCGTGTGCAGGCCATACACCCAGATCAGCTGATTGCCGAGGGTGACCTGCACCACGATCAGGGCCGTCAGCAGGCCTCCAGCACCGAGGAAGGCCAGCGGCAGCTGCTGGGGGTCCTTGCTGCGGATCACGTAGCGCCACCCCGACATCAGCGACAACACCCCAGCCAGCGACCAGCCGATCGTGCTGTGCAGGTTGAGCAGATCGCGCGAGGCTCCGTAGGGATTGGCCAGTCCCGCCTCGATCTGGCCAAACATAATCGCCACAAAAATTGCTGCGGTGGCAAATAGCAGGTTCCAGAAGCTGACCTCAAACAGCGCTGGCCGGCGGGTCAACACACCGATCAGATCAAACACAAACGTGATCAAGCCCATGGCGATCACAAAATGCACCACGATCGGATGGATGGTGTCCATCCAGGGAAGGTTGTGGTCGTTGAGCGGCGGCAGCAGCTCAAGCATGGGGCCCTAACCAACACGGTTGAACTCCACACTGCAGCGAACTCACCAACAGGCCAGCAAGCTGTGATGGTTTGCTACACGGCGGTAATGGTTTGCTGACAGCGACACTTAATCAAGCTGCAATTCCTGCCAAGCGGGCGATTTAGGGTGGCTGCTCTTCTGTGTTTTCTCCGGTGACGGTTCCCGCTTCCCCCACCCTGCGCTGGGTGACCGCCGCCCTGCTGTTTGCCGCAGCCGGGCTGTCGATCGTGCTGCCCTTCGTCTCGGCCACCCTGCTCACCATTGCCGTGGGGGGGGTGTCGGTGGTCGCGGGGGTGTCCCAGCTGCTACGCCTCACCGGCGAGGGCGACACCAAGGGCAAAATCTTCCGCCTGCTCTCCGGCCTGCTCTACCTGGGCGGCGGCGTTTGGGTGCTCGCCTTCCCGATCGCCAGTGAAGTAAGCCTCACGTTGTTTGTGGGCTTCCTGCTCGCCTTTGAGGGGGTGATGGAACTGGCCGCCGCGGCCACCGGCCAGGGCCCTGCCCGCGCGCTGGTGCTGCTCGACGGCATCGTCACCGCCGTGCTCGGCGGCATGCTGATCGCCGAGTGGCCCTCCGACAGCATCTGGGCCATCGGCATGTTGTTCGGCATCGGCCTGGGGTTCTCCGCCATCAACCTGATCACGGCTCCAACTCAGCCGGCCAGCTGAGTTGCAGGTCGCCAACGGCCGCCGCATCGAGGCGCCTGGGGTCGGCGACCCCCAGGCTGCCCCCCTCGCGCAGCACCTCAACGCTGTTGGCTGAACCCATCGCCGCCGTGATCACAAGCCGGTGGCCCATCGCCTCCAGCTTGGCGGTGGTGTCGGGGCTGAGGCCCTGTTCCACGCTGATCTGGTCGGGCCAGAGCTGGGAGTGAATGCGGGGGCTGGCCACGGCTGAGGCCAGGTTCAGCCCATGCACCATGCGGTTGAGCAGCACCTGCAACACCGTAGTGATGATGCGGCTGCCTCCAGGACTGCCGGTGGCCAGCCAGGGCCTGCCATCGGCACGAAACACCAGGGTAGGCGTCATCGAGCTGAGCGGCCGCTTGCCCGGGGCAATGGCATTGGCGGCTCCCTGCACCAGGCCATAGGCATTGGCCACACCGGGTTTTGCGGTGAAGTCGTCCATCTCGTTGTTGAGCAGGAAGCCGGCACCAGGAACGCTGATGCCGCTGCCGTAGGCGAAGTTGAGCGTGGTGGTGAGGGCCACCAGCCCCCCCTGGCGATCGGCCACCGACAGATGGGTGGTGTTGGTGCCGCCGGAGCTAGGGCCCTCCGCAGCCAATTCGGCCGCTGGACGGTGGCGGTCGCTGCGGATGCGGGTGCGCTGGCTGTTGGCATAGGCTGGACTGAGCAGGCGCTCCAGGGGCATGGCCACCTGGTCGGGGTCGCCGAGCCAGTGGTTGCGGTCGCGGTAGGCGAGGTTCATCGCCTCGACCATCCGGTGCAGGCTGGCGGCACTGTTTAGGCCCAGCTGGGCTAGGGGCATGGGCTCCAACACCTGGAGCAGCTGCACCAGGGTGACCCCACCACCACTGGGAGGCGGCATGGTGAGCACCGGATGGCCCTGGAACCGCACCTGCAAGGGGCGCACCAGCTGAGCCTGGTAGCCGTCGAGATCTGCATGGCGAATCAGCCCGCCCCGTTGGTGCATCAATGCCACCAGGGCCTCGGCGATGGGGCCCTGGTAGAAGCCGCGCTCACCCTGGGCCGCGAGGCGTTGCAGGCTGGTGGCGAGCAGAGGCTGGCGCCAGCGGTCGCTGGGGCGCAGCGGGCGCGCCAGGAACAGCGCGTTGGAGGTGGGGTCGGCGCGGAGCAACGGCGCAGCCTGCTGCAGGGAATCGGCTAGCTCCTTGCCCACCGGGAAGCCGCGGCTGGCCAGCCGGATGGCCGGCGCCAGCACCGCAGCCCGGGGCAGCCGGCCGTAACAACGGTGCGTCAGCAGCAGCCCGGCGGGGGTTCCCGGCACGGCCACGCTCAAGGGGCTGCGGGTGGCCCGCGCACGGTCCACCTCACCATCGGCGCCGAGAAACATCCCAGCCGTGGCGGCCAAAGGGGCGGTTTCGCGGAAGTTCACCGCCACGGCCGTGCCGCGGCCCAGGCGCAGCTCAGGGCTGGCCCCAGCCCGCGCTCCAGGGAGTGCCAGACAACCACGGGATGCCGCCGGCGACGGACCCGGCAGCCACAGCACCAGAAAGCCGCCGCCGCCCAGATTGCCGGCCTGGGGCAGGGTGACCGCCAGGGCGAAGGCCGTGGCCACCGCCGCATCCACCGCGTTGCCGCCACGGGCCAGAATTTCAGCCCCGGCCTGGGAGGCCCACTGCTCCTGGCTGGCCACCATGCCGCCCGGTGACCACTGGGGATGGAAGCGCTGGCTGCGCTCCTGCAGGATCTCGGCCTGGGCCGGGGAGGCCAGCACCGCCGTGATCGCCAGCGCCAGAATGCGAACGCTCATGGTTGCTCCGGCGCGCCGTAACCACCACCGCCCGGCGTCTCGATGCGCAACGCCTCCCCGGGCTCGAGCGTCTGCTCAAAGCAGCCCTCCAGCTGCCGGCTGGAGCCATCGGACCCGATCCAGCTGTTGCGGCCGCAGGCCCCCGCCTCGCCGCCGGCCAAACCCGCCGGCGGAACGCGGCGCGAGCCGGAAATCATGGAAACGTCCATTGGCGCGAGGAAGCGCAGCTGGCGCACCACCCCATCGCCACCGCGGAACAGGCCAGCCCCACCGGAGCCGGCGCGGATCGCAAAGCGCTCAACCCGCACCGGAAAGCGACTTTCCAGGATTTCCGGATCGGTGAGCCGGGAATTGGTCATGTGGCTCTGCACGGCTGAAGCACCCGCATAGCCAACGCCTCCTGGATGCCGGCCGGCACCGGTGCCACCGCAGATCGTTTCGTAGTACTGAAGCTGGGCATTGCCGAAGCTCAGGTTGTTCATCGTGCCCTGGGCCGCCGCCTGGATGCCCAGGGCGGCAAACAGGGCATTGGTCGCCGCCTGGGAGATCTCCACATTGCCGGCCACCACCGCCGCCGGGGAACGGGGATTCAGCAGGGTTCCCTCTGGAACAACCAGCTCGATGGGCTCGAAGCAACCGGCATTGAGCGGGATCGACTCGCCCACCAAACAGCGAAGCACGTAGAGCACCACCGCCTTGGTGACAGCCAGGGGGGCATTGAGATTGCCGCTGTGCTGGGGCGAACTGCCGCTGAAGTCGACCCGGGCGCGCCCGGCCTGGGCATCGATGGACACGGCCACCTGGATGTGGGCGCCATGGTCGAGCTCCACCCGGGCCTGGCCGCTGCGGAGCCGCGCCATGGCCTGGCCCACTGCCGCGGCCCCATGGGCCTGCACATGGGCCATGTAGGCCTGCACCTCCTGCAGGCCATGGCGATCGATCAGGCGCCCCAGCCCATCTACCCCCAGGCGATTCGCGGCCACCTGGGCCTGGAGATCGGCGAGCAATTGGTCGGGGTTGCGCACCGGATGGCTACCGGCAGCGAGCCGTTGCCGCCACGACGCCTCATCGAAGCTGCCATGGCTGAAGAACGGCACGTTGTCGAGCAGCAGTCCCTCATCTGCGATCGTGCGGCTGAAGGCGGGCATCGAGCCGGGGGTGATGCCCCCGACATCGGCATGGTGGCCCCGCGAGGCCACAAAAAACGCGGGCACCTGGGCCCCAGGTAGCGATCCTGGCGCGAACACGGGTGTGATGGCCGTGATGTCCGGCAGATGGGTGCCGCCGTTGTAGGGGTTGTTGGAGAGCACCACATCCCCAGGCGCCAAGGGAGGGCGATCACCCCGCGCGATCGCTTTGAGCAGGCTGACCACGCTGTCTCCCATGGAGCCCAGATGCACCGGAATATGGGGGGCATTGGCCACCAGCAACCCGGCGGCGTCAAACAGAGCGCAGGAGAAGTCGAGCCGCTCGCGGATGTTCACCGAGCGGGCGCTCTGCTGCAGGCGGCCGCCCATCTGCTCGGCGATGGCCGAAAAGCGGTGGTTGTAGAGCTCCAGAACAGTGGGGTCGGCAGGCGCGGCGGGGCTCGAAACCGGATGTTCAACAGGTTGTGCAACAGAACTCGCAACGGAACCGCCAACAGAACTCTCAGCGGAAACCGGGTGTGCCAGCGACTGCCGCTCCAGCAGCAGCGCCCCGTCGGGCAGCACCAACGCCTGCCAGCCGGGCTCCAGCACGGTGGTGGTGGTTTGATCAACCACCAGGGCCGGGCCCTGGAGATGCATCTGGGGCCGCAAGTGGTCGCGCTGCCAGAGGGGCACCCTCTGCCAGCCGAGCTGCTCACCCAGCCAAAGGCGTGTGCTGGCGGCGGCCGGCGCGCCCTTCCCAGTCGCAGTCCCAGCCCCATCCCCCCCTGCTGCCCAACCGGACTCCGTCCCGTCAGCGGGTAGCTCCTGACCGGGCAGCTCCTGACCGGAGGAGGTGATGTCGACCAGCAACCGCTCCACAATCCAGTCATCGCCAACCGGGAAGTAGCCGTAGCGCTGCTGATGACTCGCGGCAAAGGCCTGCCGCAGCGCAGCCAACACGGCCACATCGGGGACCACATCGGCGGCAGCATCAGGGGCGGAATCCTGGGGCGACCAGGGCACCTCCAACCCCCGCTCACTGCCGGGCGCCCGCAGCTCCAGCCGCACCCGGATCTGAGGGGAGGCGTCACCCAGATCTCCCACCTGCCGCAAGTCCTCCACGCCCCGGCACACCAGGGCTGCGCAGTGCTGGCGCAACACGGGCAACGAGGCAGGCGCCAGCGGCAGCCTTGGCGAGCACTCCAGCAACAGCGACTGCTCGGCCATGCCGAGCCCATAGGCGGACAACACACCCGCCAGGGGATGGAGCAGCACCCGCGATAGGCCCAGCACCTCGGCCAGACGGCAGGCGTGCTGCCCGCCGGCGCCGCCGTAGCTCACCAGCAACGCCTCGCGCAGGTCGTGGCCGCGCTGGATTGAAATGCGGCGCAGGGCCCCGGCCATCGTCTCGATGGCGATCTGCAGCACCCCCTCGGCCACCCGCTCGGGTGTGATGCCTGGCGCCACCGCCGCCATCACGGCCGCCAGCTCGGCAAAGGCCTGCTCCACGGCCTGCCCATCGGCGGTTTGGTCGGCGCTGGGACCGAACAGCGCCGGCAGGGCTGCGATGGGCAGCCGGCCCAGCAGCAGGTTGGCATCGGTGATCGTGGGCGGGCCGCCGCGGCGGTAGGCCGCTGGCCCCGGATCGGCACCAGCCGACTCCGGCCCCACCCGCAGCCGCAGGCCATCGAAACGCAGGATCGAGCCACCACCGGCGGCCACGGTGTGGATGGGCAGCATCGGCGCCTGCAGCTGCAGGCCAACGATCTCGGTGGCGGGGCTGCGCTCCCAGGCGAGATCGCCTCGCCGGTCATCGAAATGGAAGACATCGGTGGAGGTGCCACCCATGTCGAAGCCGACGATCGGCTGGGGCCGCAAGCCGGCAGCCTCCAGGGCCCGACGGCCCACCGCCACGGCCCCCACCATGCCCCCGGCAGGCCCCGAGAGGATCGTGTCCTTGGCGAGCAGCACCTCCGGAGCTGCCAGGGCACCACTGGAGCGCATCACCCGCAGCCGGGTATCCGGCCCGAGGGCCTGCCCCACTTGGCCCAGATAGTGCCGCAGCACCGGTGCCACCGCGGCCTCCACCACGGCGGTCTGGCCGCGGGGCACGAGCCGGGGCTGGCCGCTGAGCTGGTGGGAGAGCACCACGGCCTCAAAGCCCAGGGGCTGCAGCCAGGCACCCAGCTGCAGCTCCTGGCAGGGATTGCGGGTGCTGTGCAGCAGGGCCACGGCGCAGCTGGTGTAGCCGTCGGCCTGGGCGGCCCGCAACTGCTGGCGCAACCCCTCGGGCAGCGATAGGGGCTCGAGCTCTGCACCATCGGCCGCCAGCCGCCCATCCACCTCCAGCACCCACAGGCGCAAAGGCTGGGGCCGCTCGATCGCCAGGGCAAAGATGTCCGGGCGGTGCTGGTCGCCAATGGTGAGCAGATCGGCAAAGCCCCGGTTGATCAGCAGCACCACCCCGGCCCCGCGCCGCTCCAGCAAGGCATTGGTGGCCACGGTGGTGCCGAGCCGCACCTCCTGCACCAACCCCGCTGGCAGCGCGCCGCCGGAGGGCCGGCCCAGCACCGCCCCGATGGCACGCACGGCCGGATCGCCCGGGCAATCAGGCTGCACCGACAGCACCTTGCGCACCACCAGCTCACCGGCAGGACTCCGCCCCACCACATCGGTGAAGGTGCCGCCGCGATCAATCCAGAACCGCCAGCCCGCCACTCAGCGGTAGTTCTCGAACTGCAGCGGCACCTCCACGTCCTGGGCCTTGAGCAGGCTGATGGCCTGTTGCAGGTCGTCCTTGTTCTTGCCGGTGATCCGCAGGCTGTCGCCCTGGATCGAGACGGTCACCTTCTTGAGCTCATCACGGACGGTTTTGCTCAGGCTCTTGGCCAGCTCCTGGCTGAGGCCCTTACGCAGCTTCACCACCTGCTTCACCCGGTTGCCGCCGACGGGCTCGGGGGTCTGGAAGTCAAAGATCTTCAGTGAGAGATTGCGCTTGGTGGCCTTCTGGCGCAGCACATCCTCCACGGCCTGGAGGGTCATGTCACTGGCGGTGGTGATGGTGAGGCTGGTCTCCTCCACCTCGATCTCGGTGTTGGAGTCCTTGAGGTCGTAGCGGGTGCCCACGTCGCGGCGCACCTGGTCGATCGTGTTGACGAGCTCCTGGCGATCGAAATCGCTCACCACATCAAAGGAATAGGTGTCGGCCATGGGGCTGGTCGGTCGGGCGGAAACGTGCGCGAATCGTAGGTGCGGCCTGCCAACCTGGATCCATCGTCCACGCTGCCTGCCGCCATGAGTGCCTCCCTCGCCCCCTTTGCCTGGTCGCTGCTGCTGGCCGCCGGTGTGGTGGTGTTCAGCACCGTGCCCCTCGGGGCCGCCCGCTCCCAGGCGAATTTCCAGATGGCCGACCTGGCCGCCCCGAGGGCGATGTTTGAGCGGCTGCCGGCCTGGGGGAAGCGCGCCGCCTGGGCGCACCAAAACTGCTTTGAGGCCTTCACCCTGCATGCTCCAGCAGCCCTGCTGTGCTTGCTGGCCGGCGTCAGCAGCCCGGTGGCCCTGATCGCCGCCTGGCTGCACCCCGCCCTGCGCCTGGCCTACATCGGCGTCTACGTGGGCAACGTGCCTGCGGTGCGCGGCCTGTGCTGGGCTGGCGGCCTGGTGTGCTCCGGGGTGCTCTACGTGGAAGGACTGAGGGCAGTGCTGGGCGCCTAGCAACCAGGCCTCAGTCGAAGAACATCACGCTGACCACCTTGCCCATGTCCTCGGCCACGCGGCAGCTGGCCAGCAGGGTTTCGCTGTCGTGGAAGGCGTAGCAGATCAACTGGTCGCAGCGGCTGATGATGTCCTGGTTGCAGAGGCTGCTGGCCATTGGCAGGGGCAGATCGTCGTGCTCGGGCTTCTCCACCAGGTGCAGCACCCGCTCGAGCTGGTCGCGCGATTCACCCGGCTGACGATCGAGGCTCTGGGGCAGCAACACGGTGAGCCGGGCCGGATCGATCTCCAGCACGCTGCGGATCACGGCCGCATTGACCCCCTGGGCGCCGGAGGTGATCAGATTGTGGCCTTCCTGGGCCAAGGAGCGGGCCACCAGTTCCACCAGGTGGATGGACACGACTGGAACGTGGCGACTGCCCAAAATGGCAATGCGCCGTTTGCTCCTGTCCTGGAGCATCGCCAGTTCCTGGGCAAGGGTGTCGATCCGATCGAGCGACGGAAGATCAAGGGACCGGGTCACCAGTAGCCCGCAGCCTGCGCTTTGAAACTAGCAGCGTTATTTCGCCATCGCGGGCAACTGCAATCGCCTGAACAGCGGTTCGAAATTGCAATGCTCCTCCACCAGCCGGAAGGCGAAGCTGGCCTTGACCGCTTCATGCAGGCGCACGTGACCAAAGGCCTGCTCAATCACCTCAACGGTGGTGAGGGTGTCGTGCTCGACCTTGAGCAGGGGCACGTCCAGTTCCTCGGCCCGGTTGAGCAGCTGGGGCAGGGGTTCACCGGCCCCGGTAAGGATCAGGCACTGGGTGGAGGCCTCCAGAGCCGCCAGCTGGATGTCAGTGCGATCAGCCCCGGTCACCACGGCCATGTTGCGGCGACGGCGGAAAAACTCCATCGCCGAGTTCACGTTCATGGCACCGATCGACAGGGTTTCCACCAACAGATCGAGCCGTTCCGGACAACAGAGCACCTGGGCCCCGAGCCGCAGGGCCAGCTCCTCCACCGTGACGCTGCGCAGCAGTGGGCTCTGGGGCATCACCCCCAGCACGGGCAAGCCGAGCTGGGCAAGGGCCGGTATCAACTCGGTCCGCAGCTGGGGCACCAGCTCCGGTTTGACGGCGTTAAGCACCACCCCCGCCAGGCGCTCACCGAGCTGGGCCTGGGCGGCCAGCAGCGGATCGATGCTGCGGCTGTCCAACCATGGATGCACCAACACCACCGTGGCCTCGAGGCCCTCGGCCAGCTGGGGCAAGCTGAGGCCATAGAGCAGGCCCTCATGGAGGCTGCCGGCAGCTTCCAGCAGGGTCAAACCATCGGGGGTCTCGGCCAGCTGCTGGCGCAAGAGGGCGAAGCCTGGGCCGGGCTCCAGATCGCCCTGCACCAAGCGCTGCTGGGCCGTCGCCCCATCCAGCACATGCAAGGAGGGGATCAGATGGGCTTCCGGTAGCCCCAGGGTGGCGCCGATGAAGCGCACATCCGCATCCAACAGGGGCGACTGGCCCGATTCGGTGGACGCCTCATCAAGACTGGTGGCGAGGGGTTTGCCAAACCGCACAGGAATGCCCTGACGGCTGAGTTGGCGAGCCAGGCCCAACACCACGGCGGATTTGCCGCTGAAGGCTTCGCAGGACCCGATCAGCAAGGTGGGGGCCATCGGTCAACCTCGCTGGGGCATGTCTTGACCGTGAAATTTAGGCGGCGCTGCCCACCGGTTCGGTGGCGATGGGAGGCTGCCCCAGCAGCAACCAATGCCAGAAGCTCGACGGCAGCTCATCCCCTTGCCGCTCCATCAACCACTGCACCAGCTGGTGGCAGGGCAGATCAAAGGCGTAGGCCACCTGCGGCAGGGCAGGGAAGGTGAGGTCGCAGTGGAGCACTTCAAGGGGCGCCGTTTCGCCACTCCAACGCAGCTGCAGGGCGTGGCTGCGGCCGCCCTGCAGCAACCGCCGGCCGGCCCACTCGCCCACCAGCAGGCTGGCCAGCGCCTCCTCCAACAACGCCTGATGCACCAAGCCCCCGCAGTAGGGAGCAAACAGAGGCACCAGGGGCACAACGGCTTCAGGGGGAGTGCCAGGAGCCATCCAGGCGGCCAGTCCGTCGGCGGAATTCCACCATGGTGATACCTCAGCCGCCGTTTGCACCAGGCCCATGTCCAGTTCTTATGCGTGCACCGTGGCCGTGACCGGCGCCAGCGGCAGCCTCGGACAGGCGTTGCTGCGCCGGTGGTCGCGCCAGGGCGCGCAGCTGGTGGCCCTCACCAGCAGCACCCGGCCCCTCGACCTGCGCGATGACGCCGGCGAAACCATCGCGCTCGAGCAGGTGTCATGGCAGATTGGCGAAGAGCAGGCCCTGCGACCGCTGCTGGAGCGGGTCGATGTGCTGGTGCTCAACCACGGTGTCAACCAGCAACAGGCCCGCAGCCGCGAAACCACAGAGCTGGCCCTGGAGGTCAACGCCCTCAGCAGCTGGCGGCTGCTGGAGCTGTTTGCCGAGGTGGTGCAGCAGCGGCCCAGCAACGGCCGCCCCCGGGCGGAGGTGTGGATCAACACCTCCGAAGCGGAGATCCAACCAGCCTTCAGCCCGCTCTACGAGCTGAGCAAACGGCTGCTGGGCACACTTGTGAGCCTGCGGGCCCTGGATCTGGCCGGAGCCGAAGGGCCCCTGCGGATCCGCCGGCTGGTGCTGGGACCATTCCGCTCCGCCCTCAACCCGATCGGGGTGATGGGGGCTGATTTCGTGGCCTCCCAGGTGCTGGCCCAGGCCCGCCTGGGCTTCAACCTGATCATCGTCACCCCCAACCCCCTCACCTACGTGCTGATGCCGCTCACCAGCCTGGGCCGCTGGGCCTACTTCAAGGCATTAACGCGCCCCAGCCGCTGAGCTGGAGCTTAGAACTCGCGGTCGGTGAGGATTTCGCAGCCATCACTGGTGACAGCGATGGTGTGTTCCCACTGGGCCGACCAGCTGCCATCCACGGTCACCACGGTCCAGCGGTCCTTGAGGGTGCGGCAGGCCTTGCTGCCGGCATTGAGGATCGGCTCCACTGCCAGAGTCATGCCCGGGCGCAGCTTCATGTTGGGCATGTCCCGGGTGCGGAAGTTGAACACCGAGGGCTCCTCGTGCAGGTTGCGGCCGACGCCGTGGCCGGTGTAGTCCTCGACCACCGCGAAGCCATGGGCTTCCACGTGGTCTTGCACGGCACCAGCGATGTCCAGCAGGGTGTTGCCGGCCTTGATCTGGGCCAGTCCCTTCATCAACGATTCCTGGGCCACCCGGCAGAGGGTCTGGGCCTCCTCGGTGGCGCCCTCCCCCACGCAGAGGCTGACGCAGCTGTCGCCGTGGTAGCCGTCGAAGTAGGCGCCGGTGTCGATCTTGACCAGATCGCCGGCCTGGATCACGCGCTTGCTGTTGGGGATGCCATGCACCACCTCGTTGTTGATCGAGGCGCAGATGCTGGCGGGGAAACCGTGATACCCCTTGAAGCTAGGGGTGGCACCCATCTCGCGGATGCGCTTCTCGGCGTGGCGGTCGAGGTCGCCGGTGGTCATGCCGGGGGCCGCCATCTCCAGGATTTCGCGCAGCACCGTGGCCACGATGCGGCTGGCCTGGCGCATCGTGTCGATTTCGCGGGCCGATTTGATCTCAACCCCGCGGCGACCTTTCTGAATGCGGGGGCCGGTCTCAACCACTGCGCTGCCGGCAGACCCCTTGGTGCTGGCCAGCAGATCGGCAAACAGATTCATGCTGGGAGACGCCGGCAGCGATGGAAAAGGCTCACCTTCAAGCTACCAATGGGACCGGATTGTTGCGGGCTCAGGCATGGCGTTTGAGGGAAGAGCGACACCTCAGCCGGTACACTGTCGGTTTGGCAAGGCGTCGCGGAGCTGAGATGGCAACGGAGTCGACAGACAATCAAGCCGTAAACCCGGCAGAGCAGGGTTCTGAGGAGGCCAGCGCCACCGAGACCAAGACGGCAGAAGCGAGCGCGGCCACCGCTGTGCAGGCCAAGCCCGCCACGTCCGTGAAGGCCACCACCGGCAAGCTCAGCGCCCAGGACCTGATCCGCGCCTTTGAGGCCGAACAGCTCAAGGACGAACTCCCCGAGATCTACGTCGGTGACACCGTCAAGGTGGGTGTGCGAATTCGCGAGGGCAACAAGGAGCGCGTGCAGCCCTACGAAGGGGTGGTGATCGCCAAGCGCCACGGCGGTCTCAATGAGACCATCACCGTGCGCCGCATCTTCCAGGGCATCGGTGTGGAGCGGGTCTTCATGCTGCACAGCCCCCAGGTTGCTTCCGTGAAAGTGGAGCGCCGCGGTAAGGTGCGTCGGGCGAAGCTCTTCTATCTGCGCGATCGGGTGGGTAAAGCCACACGGGTCAAGCAACGCTTCGACCGCTGAGGTTGCCAACATGTTTCCTCACTGTCTGACGAGCATTCTTCAGACAGGGTGGTTTAACAAAAGCGGCCTCATGTTTACGGGGCATCGGCCTTGCGCCGTTAGTTCAGTTGGTAGAACGCAGGTCTCCAAAACCTGATGTCGGGGGTTCAAGTCCTCCACGGCGCGTTCGATGTCCCATTTTGCAGTTTCCAGGTTTCGAGCATGGAGTTGGATCTACAACCCGGAGATGTGGTCAAGGTGCTCGAATCAGCCGCTCTGGGGTGGGTTCGGGCGCGGGTGATCCGGGTGAAATCCGGTGGCCGTGTGGTCGTTCAGAGCGATCAAGGTCGTGAATTCACGGCACGGGGAAATCAGGTGCGCCTGATTGAGCCTGCGGGCTTTCGCCCCTGATCAGCCCTAAGGCTGCGCAATGCCCATTCGGGATGCCGGTCTGATTTGCATTCGCTGGTCTTTTGCCCAGTTGGTTGACGATCGGACCGGCGATCACGGATACTTTTCAAGTCGCTCAAGGGTCAAACCCCGAGCACGACACAGAACGCCGAAAGGCTGACTGGGACTGTAGTTCAACCGGTTAGAGCACCGCCCTGTCACGGCGGAAGTTGCGGGTTCGAATCCCGTCAGTCCCGTTTCCCCTGAATTAGGAGTTGTCCCTGTGGGTGCTGCGCAGTCCGTGGCAGGGCAAGCTTCTCGTCCAGTGCGTGTGCGACTGGCCCCGAGCCCCACGGGAACCCTGCATATCGGCACCGCCCGCACGGCGGTGTTCAACTGGTTGTTTGCCCGGCGCCAGGGCGGGCAGTTTCTGTTGCGCATTGAGGACACCGATAAAGAGCGCAGCAAGGCTGAATACACCACCAACATCCTCGACGGGCTCCAGTGGCTGGGGCTCCAGTGGGACGGCGATCCAGTGATCCAGAGCGCCCGCATCGCCGAGCACCGGGCCGCGATCCAGCAGCTGCTCGATTCCGGCCAGGCCTACCGGTGCTTTGCCAGCGAAGCGGAGCTCACCGCCATGCGCGAGCAGCAGGCCGCCGAGAAAAAAGCCCCCCGCTACGACAACCGCCACCGCGATCTCACGCCCGAGCAGCAGCAAGCCTTCATCGCCGAGGGCCGCGAAGCCACCATCCGCTTCCGCATCGACGACGACGCCACCATCACCTGGACCGACCTGGTGCGCGGCCCGATGCGCTGGAGCGGCAGCGACCTAGGCGGTGACATGGTGATCGCCCGGCGCGCCCCCGCCGATCAGATCGGCGACCCCCTCTACAACCTGGTGGTGGTGGTGGACGACGCCGCCATGGCGATCAGCCACGTGATTCGCGGCGAAGACCACATCGCCAACACCGCCAAGCAGCTGCTGCTCTACGCAGCCCTCGGCGCCGAGCCTCCAGTGTTTGCCCACACCCCGCTGATCCTCAACCAGGAGGGCAAGAAGCTCTCCAAGCGGGATGGCGTCACCTCGGTGAGCGAGTTTCGAGCCATGGGCTACACCGCCGAAGCCCTGGCCAACTACATGACCCTGCTGGGCTGGTCGCCGCCGGAGGGCATGGGCGAGCGCTTCACCCTGGCCGAGGCCGCGGCAATGTTCGACTTCGAGCGGGTCAACCGGGCCGGTGCGCGCTTCGACTGGGACAAGCTCAACTGGCTCAATGGCCAGGTGCTGCACGGCCTCGGCCCCGAGACCCTGCGGGAGCAGCTGGCCCCCCTGTGGGCTGAGCATGGCTGGGGCACGGAGCCCGGCCAGGTCAGCTCAGACCCCGCCTGGCAGATCGATCTCTGCAGCCTGATCGGCCCGTCCCTAAGCCTGCTCGCCGATGGGGTGGAGCAGGCGCGCCCCTTCTTCACCACCCCGGAGCTGCAGGAGGCCGCCGTGGCCCAGCTCGCCAGCGAGGGCGCCCGCCCAGCCCTCGCCGCGCTGCTGGAGCGGTTGCCCGAGCCCGCAACCAACGCAGCGCTGGACGGGGCGTTGGACGCTGAGCAGGCCCAGGCCCTGCTGGGCGAAGCCTGCGCCGCCGCCGGGGTGAAAAAAGGGGTGATCATGAAGAGCCTGCGGGCCGCCCTGCTCGGCAGCCTCCAGGGTCCCGACCTACTGGCCACCTGGCTGCTGCTGCACCGCAGCCGCGCCGACCGGCTCCGCATCAGCCGCTGCCTCTGAGAGCCCCAGCCTGCGGGCCAGGGGACCGGCGCTGAGGCCCTGCAGGCCCACGGTCAGCAGGATCGTCAGAAACACGAGCCCCTGCAGGCGGCCGGCCCCCACCACCCCAGCCTGCTCCAGGCGGATCGCAAACAGGCTGGCCACGGCAGCCGTGACGATGCCGCGGGGCGCCAACCAGGCCAGCAGGGCCCGCTGGGGCAGGCTGAAGTCGAGGCCCCAGGTGGCCAAGCCGATCGCCACTGGGCGCACCACCAGCATCAACACCAGCACGCAGGTCACGCCGCCCCAGCCCAGGGGGCTGAGCTCGGCCCAGCTCACATCAGCCGCCAGCAGGGGAAACAGCATCGTGATCGCCAACTGGGCCAGCTGGCGGATCAGCGCATCGAGCTCGGCGGCGTCGGTGTCAGGACGGCGACCCACCACCACCCCGGCCGCCACGGCCGCCGGCAAGCCCGATTCGGGCAGCAGCAGCTCACAGCCGCTGAACATCAGGAACAGGCTGCCTACCGTGAGCTGCAGCCGCAGGGCCCCGGCCGGCTGGGCAGGAATACGGCGCAGCACTTCAGCCAGCACCCAGCCGCACACGGCCCCGATCGCCACCCCACCGCCGAGCCGCTGCAGCAGCCCCTGAGCCAGCTCCCGCCAACCGTGCAAATCGCCCAGCGCCAGCTCCAGCAGCAGCAGGGCCAGCACAGCCCCAATCGGCTCCAGCACCAACCCCTCGCCGTCCAGCACCTCGCCCAGGGGCGGCGAGAGGCGGATCTGGCGCACCAGCGGATTCACCACCGTGGGCCCGGTGGCCAGCACGATGGCGCTGAACACCGCCGCCAACGACCAGTTGAGCCCGGCCAGCCAGTGGGCGGCCAGCAGGCCGGCGGCAAGGGCCAGCACCAGCCGCACCAGCACGATGCGCAGCACCGCCTGCCTGGTGCCATCGTCGGGCAAGCGCAGGTTGATGCCGCCGTCAAACAGCACCAGGCTCACCAGCAGGCCCACCACCGTGCCCAGGCCTGGACCCAGATCCAAGGGCTCCACCAAACCAAAGCCAGAGCGGCCAATCACCAGGCCGGCGCTGAGCAACAGGACCACCCCGGGCAAACCCGTGAGCCAGGCCAGAGCCTGGGCGATCGCCCCGGAAAAAACAGTGACGCCCCAGAGCAGACCCAGCCGCTCAGGTGTCATTCATCGAGGGCGTTGAACTTGGGCTCCACGTGGATGCCGATCACGCCGCTGGGTCGCACCACCAGGTATTCGCCCTCCAGATCACTGATCGGCACGTTCACGAAGGTGTCGGGCGATGAGGCCGTCAGCACACCGCCATACCACTGCTGGAAGGCCTCCAGGGTCTGGAAGTGGACGGTTTCGGTCTGGCCGCCGCTCATGTGCAGATGCACGGCGTAGCGGCGGGGGATGCGGGACATGGCGTCGCTGCCGGCGGCGGGGGGACGGAGAACTCGGGCATGCCCACAGGATGCCCCAGAGCCTCAGGGTTGTGCCATGCCAGGCGCTGCAGCGCAACATCGCCGGCCACATAGAGGGGATGACGGGGCTGGCCGGCGGCCGTGAGCCCCAGGGCCCCCAAACGGCGACCCACCAGCAACGCAAGCACCACCTGATCCCGCCCCCGCCAGGCCCCCTGGTTGCCCCAGCCCAGCCAAAAGGTGGCCTCAGGATTCGCCACCAGGCGCCGCCGGATCCAGTCATCGCTGGCGCCCCCCACCGGATCCGCAGCGAGGCGCAGCATCGCGGGCGACGGGCTGACGCGGGCAAACAGATTGAGCACCTCCAAAGCGCCGTAGCCCCAACAGCGGGCAAAGCCCAGCAGCCGCCGCAGGGTGGGATCGTCGCGCCGGCCGTCGGCCCGCGAAGGATTGAGGCCGATGAAGATCAGCCGCGGCGCCGCCGGCTCCCACACCCGCTCCAGCCACCAGCGGTACTGGCCGCAGGGGCTGAAGGTGGCGGTGCTGGTGCTGGCGGTGGTGCTGGCGGTGGCCGTCGCCGTGGTCGTGGTCGCCTGCATGGTCTCGGCGTCTCCTGTCAAAATTGTGACCACAAAAAGAACCACATTTGTGAGAGGCGTCGACAAGAGGATCCCGACAACAGGGCCAGGAGAACAGGGCCCGGACAGTCGACGACACGGCACACCCAGTGCAGATTGGGCCCCGATCCCTAGCCTGAGCATGGCTGACCCCGTGGTGACAATCGCGGCATCCGAATTGACCCCCTGAGCTCTGGCAGGCTGGCTCGACCCATCACCGCTTGCAGCACCGTGGCCCCTGGCACCAAGCCCCTGCTGCTGCTGATCGATGGCCACTCCCTGGCCTTTCGCAGTTTCTATGCCTTCTCCAAAGGCGGCGAGGGGGGCCTGAGCACGAAAGAGGGCATCCCCACGAGCGTCACCTACGGCTTCCTCAAGGCCCTGCTTGACAACTGCAAGGGACTCAAGCCCAATGGTCTGGTGGTGGCCTTCGACACGGCCGAGCCCACCTTCCGCCACGAGGCCGACGCGGCCTACAAGGCCCACCGGGACGAGGCGCCGGAGCACTTTTTTGCCGATCTGGCCAACCTGCAGCAAATCCTTGCCGAAAGTCTCGACATCCCCTTGGCGATGGCGCCGGGCTACGAGGCCGATGACGTGCTGGGCACCCTGGCCAACCGGGCTGCCAACGCCGGCTGGCGGGTGCGGATTCTCTCCGGCGACCGCGACCTGTTCCAGCTGGTTGACGACGAGCGCGACATCGCCGTGCTGTACATGGGCGGCGGCCCCTACGCCAAAAACAGCGGCCCTACGGAGATCCGCCGCGACGGCGTGATCGCCAAGCTCGGCGTCACCCCGGAGGAGGTGGTCGACCTCAAGGCACTCACCGGCGACAGCTCCGACAACATCCCCGGCGTCAAGGGCGTGGGCCCCAAGACCGCCATCAACCTGCTGAAGGAGTTCGAGCATGTGGACGGCATCTACGCCGCCCTCGACCAGCTGGCCGAGTCCGACGCCTCCCGCCCCAAGCCCGCCCAGGGGGCCCTCAAGGGAGCCCTGATCGACAAACTGCGCGCCGACCGCGAGAACGCCTACCGCTCGCGGATGCTGGCCGAAATCCTGATCGACATTCCCCTGCCCGCCGAGCCGCGGCTGGAACTGGGGGCCGTGAAGGCCGAGGCCCTGGCCGGCAGCCTCGAGGAACTGGAGCTCTACAGCCTGGTGAAACAAGTGCCCACCTTCGCCCAGCTGTTCTCGGCCGTGCCGCCGCAGCCCAGCGAGGGATCCAGCCCCGCGGGCGGTGCGGCCGTCACAGCCACCGCAAATCAGGTTTCAGGTTGTGAAACAGAACGTTCAACAGATCCCAATCAGCCGCTCAACACTGGGCTACCGGCCCTGCAGCCCCAGCTGATCACCAGCCCCGAGGCCCTGGCGACCCTTGTATCCCAGCTCAACAGCTGCACCGACCCCGGGCGGCCCGTGGCCCTGGACACCGAAACCACCAGCCTCAATCCCTTCCAGGCCGAGCTGGTGGGCATCGGCCTGGCCTGGGGCGACGGCCGGGCCGAGCTCGCTTACATCCCGATCGGCCACCACAGCCCGCAGGCGCCCGATCTGCTCAGCGAGCCGCCGGCAACACCGCCTCAGCTGCCCCTGGATGCGGTGCTCACCGCCCTGGCCCCCTGGCTCGCCAGCGCCGCCCACCCCAAGGCCCTCCAGAACGCCAAGTACGACCGACTGATCCTGCTGCGCCACGGCCTGCCGCTGGGCGGGGTGGTGATGGACACCCTGCTGGCCGATTACCTGCGCGATGCCGGCGACAAACACGGCCTCGAGGCCATGGCCGCGCGCAACTTCGAATTCACCCCCACCAGCTACACCGACCTGGTGCCCAAGGGCGCCAATTTTGCCGCCGTGGCAATCGCCGAAGCCGCCCTGTATTGCGGCATGGATGTGCACCTCACCTGGCGCCTGGCCCAGCTGCTGCGCCGCGAGCTCACGGCCATGGGCGAGGCCCTGCTCCAGCTGCTCGACCAGCTGGAGCTGCCCCTTGAGCCGGTGCTGGCCCTGATGGAGGCCACCGGCATCCGCATCGACACCGCCTACCTGGGCGAACTCAGCAGCGAGCTCAAAACCACGCTCGAGCGCCTGGATGCCGAGGCCAAAGCGGCCGCTGGGGTCGACTTCAACCTGGCCTCGCCGAAGCAGCTGGGCGAGCTGTTGTTCGACACCCTCGGGCTCGACCGCAAGAAATCCCGCAAGACCAAAACCGGCTGGAGCACGGATGCGGCGGTGCTCGAAAAACTCGAAGACGCCCACCCAGTGGTGCCTCTGGTGCTGGAGCACCGCACCCTCAGCAAGCTCAAGAGCACCTATGTGGATGCCCTACCGGTGCTGATGGAGCCGGAAACGGGGCGGGTGCACACCGATTTCAACCAAGCGGTGACGGCCACTGGCCGGCTCTCCAGCAGCAACCCCAACCTCCAGAACATCCCGATCCGCACCGAGTTTTCGCGGCGGATCCGCAAGGCCTTTCTGCCGGAGGAAGGCTGGAGCCTGATCAGCGCCGACTACTCCCAGATCGAGCTGCGCATCCTGGCCCACCTCAGCGGCGAGGAGGTGCTGGTGGAGGCCTACCGCACGGGTGATGACGTGCATGCCCTCACCGCCCGCCTGCTGCTGGAGAAGGACACGGTGACGCCGGATGAGCGCCGCCTGGGCAAAACGATCAACTTCGGCGTGATCTATGGCATGGGCGCCCAGCGCTTCGCCAGGGAAACGGGCGTCAGCCAGGCCGAGGCCAAAGACTTCCTCACCAAATACAAACAGCGCTACCCGAAGGTGTTTGCCTTCCTTGAGCTGCAGGAGCGGCTGGCCCTGAGCAGGGGCTACGTGGAAACAATCCTGGGCCGGCGCCGGCCGTTCCACTTCGATCCCAACGGCCTAGGCCGCCTGCGCGGCAAGGATCCCCTGGAGATCGACCTGGAGGTGGCCCGCCGCGGCGGCATGGAGGCCCAGCAGCTGCGGGCCGCCGCCAATGCGCCGATCCAGGGCTCCAGCGCCGACATCATCAAGCTGGCGATGGTCCAGCTGCATCGCGAGCTGGAGGCGGCCCAGTGTCCGGCAAGGCTGTTGCTGCAGGTGCACGACGAATTGGTGCTGGAGGCGGCTCCCGAAGCGCTCGAGCCGGTGCTCACCCTGACGCGTGAAACCATGGAGCGGGCCGTAACCCTCTCGGTGCCCCTGGTGGTGGAAACCGGCGTCGGCCCTAACTGGATAGATGCGAAGTGACAGCTGGCCTAATGACCCTGAAGCTCACCAACACCCTCAGCCGCCGCGTCGAGCCGTTTGAGCCCCTAGTGCCGGGGGAGGTAAGCATCTACTGCTGCGGGGTGACGGTCTATGACCTCTGCCACCTGGGCCACGCCCGCAGCTACATCGCCTGGGATGTGTTGCGCCGCTACCTCAGCTGGAGCGGCTACCGGGTGACGTTCGTGCAGAACTACACCGACATCGACGACAAGATCCTCGGCCGCGCCGCCGAGGAGGGCAGCTCGATGGAAGCGGTGAGCGAGCGCAACATCGAGGCCTTCGTGGCCGACATGGCCCGGCTCAACATCCTGCCGCCGGATCGCATGCCCCGGGCCACCCGATCGCTCGATGCCATTCGCACCCTGATTGAGGAGCTCGAGGCCAAAGGGGCCGCCTACAGCGCTGATGGCGATGTGTACTTCGCCGTGATGAAGCACGCCGGCTACGGCAAGCTCTCCGGCCGCGATCTGGCCGAACAGCAGGACAATGCGGCGGGCCGGGTGGGCACGGAAGAGGAAGCCCGCAAGCAGCACCCCTTCGACTTCGCCCTCTGGAAAGGCGCCAAACCCGGCGAGCCCAGCTTCCCCTCCCCCTGGGGACCGGGGCGGCCGGGCTGGCATATCGAGTGCTCGGCGATGGTGCGCGAGGAGCTGGGCAACACGATCGACATCCACCTCGGTGGTGCCGATTTGATCTTTCCCCACCACGAAAACGAGATCGCCCAGTCGGAAGCAGCCACCGGCCAACAGCTGGCCCGCTACTGGCTGCACAACGGCATGGTGAATGTGGGCGGACAGAAGATGTCGAAATCCCTCGGCAACTTCACCACCATCCGCGCCCTGCTGGATTCGGGGGTCTCACCGATGACGCTGCGCCTGTTCACCCTGCAGGCCCACTACCGCAAGCCCCTCGACTTCACCGCCGAAGCCCTCGAGGCCGCCGCCACCGGCTGGAAGGGCCTCAACGCCGCCCTCGGCCTGGCCAGCACCGCAAGCGCCGCACCCGGCGCCACCCCAGAACTCGCCGCCGCCCGGGCGCGCTTTACCGCCGCCATGGACGACGACCTCAACACCTCAGCAGCCCTGGCGGTGCTGTTTGAGCTGGCCAAACCGCTGCGCGCGCTCGCCAACCGGCTGGAGCGGGGCGATACCAGCGCCGCTGCCGAGGCAACCAGCCCATCCCTGGCCGCCCAGGGCGAGCTGCTGCGGGAGCTGGCGGGGGTGCTGGGCCTCGAACCCGAAGCCGGCGATGCCGCCCAAGCCGCAACAGAAGGCCCCAGCACCGATGAGATTCAAGCCCAGATCGAGGCGCGCCAGGCCGCTAAGGCCGCCCGCAACTTCGCAGAGGCCGACCGCATCCGCGACGCCCTCAAGGCCCAGGGCATCGAGCTGATCGACCGACCCGGCGGCGTCACCGAGTGGCTGCGGAACTGAGTGGCTGCGCAGCTGAGGCGTCAGTCCTCGCCCCTGCCGGCTGCCGGCGCCTCCTGGCCCTGCATCAGCCGCTCGATCTTGCGAATCCGCTGCAGGGTGGCGATCCACACCTCCTTCTGAAACCCGGGCGGGCAGGTTTCCACCAGCGCTTCCAGGTCTTCCTTGCGCTCGAAGGCATCCCACAGCTGGCGCTCTAGCCGGGCCCGCTCGATGAAATTCCAGCGCTGGAAAAAAGCGTTCACGGGCCCAAGCCTCGGCAGCCCACGGAGCCTACGAAGCAGCGATGGAGCCGGGGGCAGCTTTAGCCCGTCCAGCTGTGCAGCAGATCGGCGATCGACACGGTCAAGCCCACCGCGATCGCCAGTGGCGACACCCAGCGCAAGCCAAACAACAGCAGCCGCTGCAGCCGCGGCGAGCTGTCGCAGCCAGCCAGGTCGGACTGCAGGCGCTGGGGGGCCACCCAACCCAGCAGCACCGCCATCGCCAACCCCGCGGCAATCAGCAGCACCCCACCAAACAGGGCGTCCATGCGCTCCAGCACCGTCACGTTGAGGGCGGCGGGCAGGCCCAGCAGGGTGATCGCCAGCACGCACAACCAGGTGGTGCGGCGTCGGCTCCAGCCCAGCCGGTCGATCAGCGAACTCACCGGCACCTCCAGCAGCGACACCGATGAGGTGATCGCCGCGATGTAGGCCAGGGCGAAAAACAACACCGCCACCAGCCGCCCGGCTCCCCCCAGCGAAGCCAGACCGGTGGGCAAGGCAATGAACAGGGCGCCCACCGTGCTGCCACTCACCACATCGCCCAGGCCAAAGCTGGCCACCACGGGGAAGGTGACGCAACCCGCCATCAGGCCCACGGCCGTGTCGAGCCCCACCACGCTCACGGCCTCGCGCGGCAGGGCGCTGCGCTGATCGAGGTAGGCCGCGTAGGCCAGGATGCAGCCGATGCCAGCACCAATCGAGAAGAAGGCCTGGGTGAACGCGTTGCGGATCGTGGTGGGATCGATCAGCTTGCTGGGATCCCAGCGCAGCAAAAAGCCCTGGTAGCCCTCCTGGGCGCCCGGCAGGAAGCTCACCCAGATCGCCAGGGCCAGCAGCAACACAAACAGAAGCGGCACGCCCCAGCTGGTGAGCCGCTCAATGCCGCGCCGAATCCCGGCCGCCACCACCAGGCCGGTGAGGCCCATGCTCAGCACCTGGCCCAGCACCGCCGGGCCGCCGTTGCTGATGCCGACGAAATGGGCTTCCGCTGCGGCCATGTCAGCCGGCAGCTCGCGCAGCAGCGCCTCCACCAGGCTCAGGCCGGTCCAGCCCATCAGCACGGCGTAGTAAGCCAGGATCCCCACGGCCGCCGCCAGAAACAACCAGCCCAGCGGCGCCCAGCGGCGACCGCCAGCCGTGATCGGTGCCAGCAGTGGGGAGTGGCCTGTGCTGCGGCCCAGCACCATCTCGGCCACCAGCACCGGCAGACACACCAGGGCCACGATCAGCACGTAGAGCAGCACGAAGGCCGCCCCGCCCCCCTGGGAGGCCCGGTAGGCGAAGCCCCAGAGATTGCCCAACCCCACCGCACTGCCGGCGGCCGCCAGCACAAAGCTCAGGGCCGAGCCCCAGCTCTCGGGCGGGCGGCCCCGCTCAACGGCAGCAGGGTTTGGAGCTGAGGGGCTCGGGGCTGGCTGGCTTGAACGGGGGCGGACCATCCAGGGGGCTGCCGAAGTTGCCCCAGTGTCCGGCACACCGCAAGCGCAGCGGCGCCCCCGTAACGGGATGGCGCAGCCGCAGGCCGGCGGCATGGAGCAGCAGGCGTGGTGCTGAGGCCGGATCTCCATAGAGCGGATCGCCAAGCACCGGATGCCCCAGCCAGGCGAGGTGCACCCGCAGCTGGTGGGAGCGGCCGGTGTGGGGTTGCAGCAGCAGGGTGCTGCCAGACCGGCAAGGATCCAGCCGCCGCCAGCGGGTGAGGGCCGGTTTGCCGCCGGCCGCCACCGGCACCACGCCATAGCGGGGCGGCCGGGTGGCGAGGCGCGCCAGGGGCTGATCGATCAGGCCGCCACAGGCCGCCGGCACCCCCTGCACCCGCGCCAGGTAGGTCTTGTGCACGCGCCGATCGGCAAAGGCGCCACTCAGCAGTCGGTGGGTGTCGGCATCCCGGGCCAGCAGGATCAGGCCCGAGGTGTCGCGATCGAGGCGGTGCACCAGCCGGGCTTCGGGCCAGCGGCGCTGGGCGCGGCTGATCAGCGAATCAGCCAACTCGGGCCCCAGCCCCGGCTGGCTCAGCAGGCCCGACGGCTTGGCCAGCGCCAGCAGCCAGGAGTCGCAAAACACCAGCTCCACGTCAGCCAGGTCCTGCCCCAGGAGCTCAGCCACCCATCTCGGCCACGCCAACGCGCTGCTGCAGCCACTCCAGGCCCACCACCAGGGCCACGCCGAGTGCCCCCAGCAGAAGCGCCACCACCAGGGCCCCAGCATCGGGGGGAGCCGCCAGGGCATCGCGCAGCACCACCAGCTTGCCCTTGGCGTTGGTGGCGCTGTCCAGAACGGTGCGGAAGGGCCAGATCTTCCAGAGCGAGCCGGCCATCACACCCACCAGCAGGGCCACTGTCTGGCCGTGCCAGCGCTGCAGCAACCAACGCAGCAGCCGCACGAAACTGAGCAGGCCCACCACGCAGCCCAGGGCGAAGGGCAGCAGGGTCGGCAGGTCGAGTCCTTTGACGGCCTCCATCACGTGCTGGTATTGGCCCAGGATCAGCAGCAGGAAGGAGCCGGAAATCCCCGGCAGGATCATCGCCATGATCGCCACAGCCCCGCTCCAAAACACAGTGAAAGGGTCGTGGGGCATGGTCACCGGCACCCGCGTGACGAACACCAGCGCCGCCGCCGCCCCAATCGCCATCGCCACCAGCCCGCTGGCGCCCCAATGGGCCTGGCGGGCGATCAACACGATCGACCCCACGATCAGGCCGAAGAAAAAGGCAAACAAAAAGACCGGGTGATCCTCATAGAGCCAGGTGATCGGCCGCACCAGCAGCAGCACCGAGGCCGCCACGCCGGCCAGCAGCGGCAGCAGAAAACCGAGTCGCACGCGGGCCGCCGCCGCCGCCCAGCTGCCCTGGCCGAGCAGGTTCAGCAGCTCGAGATCAAAACCGCTGATGGCCTCCAGCAGGGTGGCGTAGATGCCCAGGATGAAGGCCATCGAGCCGCCGCTGACGCCGGGCACCACATCGGCGGCACCCATGGCCAAGCCGCACAGCAGCACGTAGGGCCGCGAAGGCTGGGCAGCCTGCAAAGGCGCTTCGGTCATCGGCAGGGGGCAATGGGAGACTGAGTCGCCGAAACCTTAAGGGGACCCGCCGTGAAAGCCATCAGCGTGCTGGGCTCCACTGGTTCGATCGGCACCCAAACCCTGGAGCTGGCCGAGGAGTTTCCCGATCGTTTCCGGGTGGTGGCCCTCACCGCCGGCAACAACCTCGATCTGCTGGTGGAGCAAATCCGCCGCCACGCCCCCGAGGCGGTGGCGCTGGCCGATCCCGAACGCGTGGCCGAGCTGCGCGAGCGGCTCAACGCCCTCGAGCCCGCCGCCCGGCCGGCCCAGCTGCCTGAACTGCTGGGCGGCTCCGACGGCCTCTGCGCAGCAGCCGCCTGGCCCACGGCCGATCTGGTGGTGACGGGAATTGTGGGCTGCGCCGGCCTGCTGCCCACCCTGGCGGCGATCCGCGCCGGCAAAGACCTGGCCCTGGCCAACAAGGAAACCCTGATCGCCGCCGGCCCGGTGGTGTTGCCGGAGCTGGCGAAATCAGGCTCGCGGCTGCTGCCGGCCGATTCGGAGCACTCCGCCATCTTCCAGTGCCTGCAGGGCACCCCCTACGCCGAAACCGCGCGACTCTCCACCGGCGTGCCCACCCCGGGCCTGCGCCGCATCCAGCTCACCGCCAGCGGCGGCGCCTTCCGCGACTGGGATGCGGCTGATCTGGTCAAGGCCACCGTGGCCGATGCCACCAGCCACCCCAACTGGAGCATGGGCCGCAAGATCACCGTCGACAGCGCGTCGTTGATGAACAAGGGCCTCGAAGTGATCGAAGCCCACTACCTGTTCGGCCTGGATTACGACGCCATTGAGATCGTCATCCACCCGCAATCGATCATCCACTCGATGGTGGAGCTGACCGATTCCTCGGTGCTGGCCCAGCTCGGCTGGCCCGACATGAAGCTGCCGATCCTCTATTGCCTCAGCTGGCCCGAGCGGCTCAACACCCCCTGGCGCCGACTCGATCTCACCGAAGTGGGCTCGCTCACCTTCCGCGCCCCCGACCCGGCCAAATACCCCTGCATGCAGCTGGCCTACGCGGCGGGCCGCGCCGGCGGCACCATGCCGGCGGTGATGAACGCCGCCAACGAGCAGGCCGTGGCCCTCTTCCTCGAGGAGCAGATCCACTTCCTCGATATTCCGAAACTGATCGACGTGGTGTGTGATCGCCACCAGGCCGACCTCACCGCCAACCCCTCCCTGTCCGACGTGCTGGCCGTGGACGCCTGGTCCCGTCAGGCGGTGCGTGAGGCTGCAGCCCGGTTGAACGCTCGCACCACCGCCGCACTCCCCGCCTGAGCCAGCGCCAGTGGTGAAAACTTCGTGATCTCCCACCACCTGCTGCTCTGCGCCACCCCCAGCAAAGCGCTCTGCTGCCCTGATCCAGCCGTGGGGGCCGCCAGCTGGGACACCCTCAAGCGCCTGGTGCGCGAGCTGGGGCTGGAGGATCCGCAACGCGCCGAGGGGATCGTGCTGCGCACCAAGGCCGACTGCCTGCGCATCTGCGCCGAGGGCCCGATCCTGTTGATCTGGCCCGAGGGCACCGTCTACGGCGGCGTCACCCCCGAACGCATCGAGCGGATCCTGCGGGAGCACGTGCTGGGCGGCACCCCGATTGAGGCCTGGATCCTCAATCGCATGTCCTTCAGCGCACCAGCAGCCGGTTCAGCCAGCGCACCGTGAGCTGATCGCCCCAGCAGCTCAGTGGGGCATCGCCGACGCCATGGAAGCCGTTGTGGCCACCACGGGCCGTGAACTCCACCTCCACCCCGGGTAGCGACTGGGCCGCCAGGGCCTGGGCACCGCTGACCGGCACCCAGGGATCGTCGAGGGCATGCAGCAACAGGGTGGGCGGCAGGGCCGGTGGGTCGCTGCTGCCGTCCCCATGGGCACCCAGCAACCGGGGCAGGGGCGAGGCCTCCTGGTAGTAGTGCTCCACTGAGCGGTAGCCCCAACGGGGGGCGGTGATGGCGGCGTCGAAGGCGCGGATCGTGCGGGGGCGATCCGGACCCTCCAGCGCCCAGCGCTCGGCGGCGCTCACCCCGAAGGGATCGGCGAGGGTCTGGGCACAGAGCCGGCGCAGCAGCCAGCGCTGGTAGACGCGGTTGCGGGGCTGCTCAATCTGCTGGGAGCAGCGGGCCAGATCCAGCGGACTGCTGGTGCACACCAGTGCATCCAACGCCCCCGGGGCGGCCAGGGCTGCGTTCAGCAGCATCGTGCCCCCCAGCGAAATCCCCACCCCCAGCAGCGGCCGGCTTCCGGCCTGCTCGCGCGCTCGAAGCAGCACCGGCAAGAGATCGCGATCGCAGCGGGCCGCATAGGTGCCCGGCGCCAGGGGCCGGCCCGGGCCCGCCCCACGCAGATTCAACCGCCACACCCCAAAACCTGCAGCCTGCAGACTCAGACCCATCCGCCGCAGGCCTTCCCGCTCACTGGATCCCCCCAGCCCATGCAGCAACACCACCAAGCCCCGCGGCTCCGCCCGCTGGCCAGGGGCAACCGGCCGCGGCGGGTCAACCATGGCCAGCAGGGAGGCCTGATCCCCCACCGCCAGGGCCAGGGGTTCCCCCTGATCCGGCGGCAACAGGGGCGGCTTGAGGGTGTCCCGCAGGGTCTGCAGGTCGGGGCCGATCCAGGGCCAGCGTTGCTGGAATGGAGCCAGCCCCAGGCCCTGCACCAGCACCGGCGTCACCCGCTTCAGGCGGCCGCCTTCTTGCCCGCGCCCATGCTGCGCAGCTCGCTGAGCAGGCCATTCAGCACCACCTTGGCATCGCCAAACACCATGGCCGTCTGGGGCAGCTCAAACAGGGCGTTCTTGATGCCGGCGTAGCCCGCTCCCAGGCTGCGCTTGACCACAAACACCTGGCGGGCCTGATCCACTTCGAGCACGGGCATGCCGTACAGCGGACTGCTGGAATCGCTCTTGGCGTCGGGGTTCACCACGTCGTTGGCGCCCAGCACGATCACCACATCGGTGCGGGGGAATTCGGGGTTGATCGTGTCCATCTCGAGCAGTTGCTCGTAGGGCACGTCGGCCTCCGCCAGCAACACATTCATGTGGCCCGGCATGCGGCCGGCCACCGGGTGAATCGCATAGCTCACTTCCACCCCATGGGCCTCCAGCAGCTTGGAGAGCTCCCGTAGAGCGTGCTGGGCCTGGGCCACGGCCAGGCCGTAGCCCGGCACGAACACCACCCGCTCAGCGGCCTCAAGCGCCAGGGCGCATTCCTCGGCGCTGCAGCTGGTGATGCGGGTGTAGCCCGCCTCGTCGCCGCCACCGCCCACGCTCGCAGAACCCCCGAGGGCGCCGCCGAACAGAACGCTCACCAGGGAGCGGTTCATGGCGGTGCACATCACCTGGGTGAGGATCAGGCCCGCTGCGCCCACCATGGCGCCGGCCACGATCAGCAGCTGACTGCCCACCACAAAGCCGGCAGCGGCAGCGGCCACCCCGGAATAGGAGTTGAGCAGGGAGATCACCACGGGCATGTCGGCCCCGCCGATCGGCAGGGTGACGCCAATGCCCAGCAAGCTCGAGGCCACCACCAGCAGCCAGAGGGGAGAGCCGGCCATCGCCCCAGGCAGGGCCAAAGCCCCCACCAGACAGGCCACCGCCAGGGCGATGTTGACGCCGTGGCGCAGGGAGCTCTGGGTCCAGCCGGGGGTGTCGATCCAGCCCTGCAGCTTGCCCATCGCCACGATCGAGCCGCTGAAGGTGATCGCGCCCACAAACACGGAGATCACGATCGAGATCTGCTCCACCAACCCCGGGGAGCCTCCCGAGCCGTAGAGCGCCACACCGAGGGCCACCAGCAGCGACGCCATGCCGCCGCAGCCGTTGAACAAGGCCACGGTTTCGGGCATGGCTGTCATCGGCACCCGCCGGGCGGTGACCAGCCCCAGCAACCCGCCCACGGTGGTGCCAATGGCAATCCAGAGCCAGGCCTGGGGGCTGAGGGGCTGCTGAATCAGCAGGCCCAGCACCGCCAGACCCATGGCCAGGGCGGCCAGGCCATTGGCGGAGCGGGCCGTGCTCACCTTGGAGAGGCCCTTGATGCCCAGGGCCAGCAGCAACACCGCCACCAGGTCGATCAGGGCGGGCAACAGATTCAGTCCGGCCATCAGCGTGCCCCCCCGGAGCGGGTCTTTTTACGAGAAAACATCGCGAGCATGCGGTCGGTGACTAGGAAGCCGCCCACCACGTTGAACAGGGCGAAGCCGAGCGACAGGGAACCCAACACCAACAAGGGCACCTGGCCGTTGGCCTGGCCGATCAGGGTGAGCGACGCCAGCATCGTGATGCCACTGATGGCATTGGCGCCACTCATCAGCGGCGTGTGCAGGGTGGGCGGCACCTTGCCGATCAATTCAAGGCCCAGCAGGCTGCCGAGTAGCAGCACCCACAGGGCTTGGGTCAGGGCACTCATCAGTTGGCTCCGGAAACGAGGTCGGGGAAACGGCAAGCGCCGGCGTGGGTGAGCAGGCAACCCGCCACGATCGGGTCCTCCTGGGTGATCAGCTCGTCGAGCTGGAAGCCGCCCTCACCGAGCAAGTGCTCCACCAGGGCAGCCAGGTTGCGCGCATAAAGGGCACTGGCGTGGTTGGCCACGGAGCTGGGCAACCCGTCGCCACCAATCAGCAGCACCCCATGGCGCTCCACGGTCTGGCCGCACACCGTGCCGGCGCAGTTGCCGCCCTGGGCCACCGCCAGGTCCACCACCACCGAGCCGGGCCGCATGCCCGCCAGCATCTCCTCGGAGATCAGCCGTGGTGCCCGCCGGCCCGGCACCTGGGCAGTGCAGATCACCATGTCGGCCAGGGCCAGCTGCTCGGCCAGCTGCTGCCGCTGGGCCGCCAGGAAAGCCTCACTGGCCGCCTTGGCATAGCCGCCCGACTCGGCCGGGCGCTCCTCCTGCTCGGGCGGCGCCAGAAAACGCCCACCCAGCGATTCCACCTGCTCCTTGGCCGCCGGCCGCACGTCGCTCACGTACACCACCGCTCCCAACCGCCGGGCCGTGGCCAGGGCCTGCAGACCGGCCACCCCAGCACCGAGGATCAGGGCCCGGGCTGGCTGGATCGTGCCGGCGGCCGTCATCAGCATCGGCACGTAGCGATCGAGGGCCGCCGCCGCCAGCAGCACCGCCTTGTAGCCGGCGATGTTGGCCTGCGACGACAGCACATCCATGCTCTGGGCCCGGCTGATTCGGGGCAAAAGCTCCAGGGCCAGAGCCGAAACGCGGCGGGCCTGGAGCTGCTCCACCATCGCCGCCGCTCCGTAAGGAGCCAGCAGCCCGGCCACCAAGGCGCCGGGCTTGAGCTGATCGAGCACCTCGGCAGCTGGCGGGTTAACGCAGAGCACCGCATCAACTCCCCCGCCAAGGCCGGCCCCAGACTCCACCAGCTGGGCGCCGGCATCGGCGTAGTCGGCGTCGGCAAACCCGGCAGCCAGGCCCGCCCCCTGTTCCAATCGAACATTCAGGCCGCGGGCCCGCAGGCGCCGCACCGTTTCTGGGGTAGCCGCCACTCGGCACTCCCCAGCACTGCGCTCCCGCAGGATCAAGACATCAGCCAAGTGGATCCCCAGAGGCCCTCTCGTTCTATTAGGGGGGAATGCCCCTACTGGGGGCAACACACTGAAGGAAAATGTGCGCAGTTGCCCATCGCAGTTGCCCATCTAGCAGCTGCCCGGCCAACCCGGCAGGGAGTCAGAACAGGGGCAAGAGCTCCTGTTCCACGCAACTGGCCTGGGGCAGGGCGCCCTGGTGACGCAGGTGGCGGGCCCGCAGGATCATCGGATCGATGTCGCATTCCAGGGCCCAGCACTGGTTGAGATGGCGTTGCTGCTGGGCGAGGGGCCAGGCCCAGCCATTGGGATCGGAGCAGGGATGGGCCATGGCGAGCGCAGCGCAGACCTTGTGAATGGCCCGAACGTAGGCACGGCTGGGCCCAAACCCATAGGCCACATCACTCATTTGCCGCAAGCCTGCTGACGGCCCGGCCACCCTGGCCACAATGGCGCGATGGCCTTCCCCTCGTTTGATCTGGGCATCAAGGCGCCGGCAACTCCTGGGATCCGGCCCAGGCAGTGGCAGAGCCGCCTGATCCAGTTGCTGCGAGCCCGCCTGGTCAATAGCCAGCCGGGCGGTCACGACGTGCTGATTCACGCCGGCCCGGGAGCCGGCAAGACGCTGGGCGCCCTGCTCAGCTTCCACACCCTGCAGCGGGAGCAACGGCTCGATCGCTTTCTGGTGTTCTGCCACCGCAGCTCGATCGCCCGCCAGTGGCTGGCGGCCGCAGAACGCTTGAACCTGCGTTTGCGGGAGTGGGACCCCGAGCAGGGGCTGGCCGCCCTGGGGGCCCCCAGCGCCTGGGATGGACTGCTGTTGAGTTACCAGAGCGCCGGCCGGCACCGCAGCCATCTCGAAGCCAGGTTGCCCGAGGCCGGGCTCGGCCGCTGGCTGGCCATTGCCGATGAGGTGCACCACCTGGGCCTCGATCCGGACGAACCGGAAGCCGCCGCCTGGGGATTCGCCTTCAGCCAGCTCACCGCCGGAGCCCAGCTGCGACTGGGGCTCACCGGCACCCCCTTCCGGGCCGACAACCTGGCCTTCTGCGCCGCCCGCCGGGTGCGGGTGCAGGAGGGTGATGACGTGATCGAGCGGATCGTCCCCGACCTGAGCGTCGAACCGCGCCACTTGATCCTGGCCGGAGACGTGCGGCCGCTGGAATTCCGCTTTCAGGACGGCTGGGTGGAGCACGGCCGGCCCCAGGCCAGCGCCGATACCGAAACCTCGCCCCTCTCCGCCGAAGTGCGCGAGAGCTGGCGGGCCCGCAATCTGCGCCGGGCGATCCAACTGGGCGACAGCAGCAGCATTGCCCTGCGGCTGCTGCTCAATGCCCGCAAGCGGCTGGAGCGGGTGCGCACCAGTCATCCCGAGGCGGGAGGGCTGGTGATCGCCCGCGACATCGCCCACGCCCGCCGCATCACAGGGCTCCTGGAGGAGGAGGGCGATCGGGTCCACCTGGTGCACTCCCAGGATCCGGACGCCGCCGCGCGCCTGGCTGCCTTCCAGGCCGGGGAAGCCGATTGGCTGGTGAGCATCGACATGTGCGCCGAAGGCTTCGATGCCCCGCGGCTGCGGGTGGTGGCCTACTTGACCACCGTGGTCACCCGCAGCCGCTTTGTGCAGGCGATCACCCGGGCCGTGCGCATGGATGGCCACCGAGCCGCAGTGGAAGGGGTGCCGCGGGATGCCTCCTTCGTGTTTGCCCCCGCCGACCCGCTGTTGATCCGCTACGCCCGCAGCTGGTCGCTCAGCGAGCCCTATCTGATCCGCGCCAAGTTGGTGGCCCCACTGAGCGATGCCGGCGGCCTTGCCCGGGGCGGCCAGCTCCCCCTGGAAGCGGTGGATGAGCACCTGGGAGAAGTGATCCGCATGGGCGGACCGCAGCTGCCGGGTTTTCTGCACTAAATGGCGCTATCCGTGCTGCAGAAATACAAGCATTTACTGCAAATACGCGACGTTGTGTCAACCAATACCTCATCCGGGCGCACGCCCCGGCAGCGTGGTTTCAACCAAGGGGGAGAGCGGAGCATGAACGCCGCAGTGAATCGCCGTCTCACCGTTGCCGTCAGCTGGGCTTTGGCCCGTCGAGCCACCCTCGACTGCCTCGAGCACTACGAAGAAAGCTTTGCGGTCACAGAAGAATTCCGTGAGTGGCTGCTCTGCCTGGAGGAGCATCCCGAACTCCTGGCCGCCAGCGTGTTGATGGTGCCCAACGACCTGGGCCAGGGCATTTGCCCGGAAAGCGACGGACTCCTGGAAATTTGAGTTAACTCAAAAAAATTTCGAAGATTGCAGCCTTGGCCTTTGCTGCTGCACGCCCCGGGCCAACACGCCCGAGCAGCCCATCCCTTAGGCTCAACTCATAGTCGATCCGATTACGTCATGACCGCTCCGGGGCTGGCTGTCGAAAATCTGGTGATCGTGGGCTCGGGCCCCGCCGGCTACACGGCCGCGATCTACGCGGCGCGGGCCAACCTCAGCCCCCTGCTGATCACCGGCTTCCAGGACGGCGGCATTCCCGGCGGTCAACTGATGACCACCACCCACGTTGAAAACTTTCCCGGCTTTCCCGACGGCATCCTCGGCCCGGAGCTGATGGACCAGATGAAGGCCCAGGCCGTGCGCTGGGGCACCCGCCTGGTGGAGGCTGATGCCACCGCCATCGACCTCGCCCAGCGGCCCTACCGCATCACCGCGGAAGGCCAGACGATCGAAGCCCAGGCTGTGATTCTGGCCACGGGCGCCAGCGCCAACCGGCTGGGTCTCCCCAGTGAGGAACAGTTCTGGAGCCGGGGCATCAGCGCTTGCGCCATCTGCGATGGCGCCACCCCCCAGTTCCGACAGGCCGAACTGGCCGTCGTCGGCGGTGGCGACTCGGCCTGTGAAGAGGCGGTTTATCTCACCAAATACGGCAGCCATGTGCACCTGATCGTGCGCGGCGACAAGCTGCGGGCCAGCGGTGCCATGGCCGACCGCGTGCTGGCCAACCCAGCCATCACCGTGCACTGGAACCGTCAGCTGGCTGATGCCAGCGGCGGGGACTGGCTGGAGGCCATCACCCTGCGGGATGCCCACAGCGACGCCACCGAGGAGCTGGCCATCAAAGGCCTCTTCTATGCCATCGGCCACACCCCCAACACCCGTCTGGTGAAGGGCCAACTCGAGGTGGATGGCCATGGCTACCTGGTAACCCAGCCCGGCCGACCCGAAACCAGCCGCGAAGGCGTCTACGCCGCCGGTGACGTGGCCGATGCCGAGTGGCGTCAGGGCATCACCGCGGCGGGCAGCGGCTGCCAGGCAGCCCTCGCCGCCGAGCGCTGGCTGACCCACCACAACCTGGCAGTCACCGTCAGCCACGAGCCGGTGGACCCCGCCGAGGTGGGCGAACCCAAGCGCACCGCCGAAAGCGATGAGAGCAACTACGACCCCCAGGCTCTCTGGCAGAAAGGTGGATTTGCGCTGCGCAAGCTGTATCACGACAGCACCAGGCCCCTGCTGGTGGTGTACACCTCACCGAGCTGCGGACCCTGCCACGTGCTCAAGCCCCAACTCAAGCGCGTGCTCGATGAGCTCGGCGGTGCGGCCCAGGGCGTGGAGATCAACATCGAAGCCGATCAGGAGATCGCTGTGCAGGCCGGGGTCACCGGTACGCCCACGGTGCAGCTGTTCCACAACAAGGAGCTCAAGCAGACCTTCCGGGGCGTGAAGCAACGCAGCGAGTTCAAGGCCGCCATCGAAGCCCTGATCGGAGTGCCGGCCTGATCAGCGGCGACGCGGACCGCCGGGACGGTTGCCGCCGGGACGGGGACCAGCGGCCGCATTGCGCTCCCGGTAGGTGATGCGCCCGCGGGTGAGGTCGTAGGGGCTGATCTCCACCAGCACCTTGTCGCCTGCCAGCAGCTTGATCCGGAACTTGGTGAGCTTGCCCGCCGCCCGGCAGAGGCATTGGTGACCAGCCGGCTGCTCCAGGGTCACCAGGTAAAACCCGTTGCCCTGTTCCTTTTCAATCACACCGGAGGTCTCGATCATGCGGGGAGGCTGTCTTGGGAATCAATCGCTGCCAACAGCTTAATTGCCGCCCGACAGGCGATAGGGTCTCTGGTACTTGTGCCGCTCCGGCATCGCCATGCTTCTGCCGCCTCTGTCAATAGATCTGGGGCTGCTGCTGATCTCCATCGGCGTGGTGAACCTCTGGAAAGCCCGCCAGGCCAGTTGAGGCCAGGCTCCTCATCAGCCTCCCCTGACCACCCTTCTCTTCCACAAGCCCTACGGGGTGCTGAGCCAGTTCACTCCCGAACCGGGCAGCCACTGGGAGTGCCTGGCGACCTTCATCAAGGTGCCTGGGGTGTACGCCGCCGGCCGACTTGATGCCGACAGCGAGGGGCTGCTGCTGCTCTCCAGCAACGGCCGGCTGCAGCAGCGCCTCACCGATCCCAGCTGCGGCCATTGGCGCCGCTACTGGGCCCAAGTGGAAGGGCAGGCAGCCAACCAGCCCCAAGCGATGGAGCAGTTGCGCAGCGGCGTGCTGATCCAGGGCCAACGCACCATGCCGGCACGCGCCCAGGTGATCGCCGATCCAGCCCTGCCCGAGCGCACCCCCCCGATCCGTCAGCGCGCCGCCATTCCCACCAGCTGGATCGAGCTGGAGCTGCGGGAGGGTCGCAATCGCCAGGTGCGACGCATGACCGCCGCCGTGGGCCTGCCCACCCTGCGGCTGCTGCGGGTGGCCATCGACCTGATGGATGGGGACGCCCCGCTCGACCTTGCGGGCCTGGCCCCGGGTGAATGGCGCGAGGTGACGGCAATGGAAGCGGCCCGCCTGGAGCATCTGCTGCAGCGCCGAGCAGGCGTGGGCTGGAGCTCACCCGGACGGGGCGGCCGGGCGGGGGGCGGGAAATCCGGCCGAGCCGGGGGAGGCGGATAGGGCGGCTTAGCCGACCACATCCTTGAGTTCGCGCACGGTCTGCAACTGACCGTAGTAGTAATTCGCCCGAGCACGACGGTCGCCATCCTCGAGGGTGTCGAAGGCATCGAAACCCAGGGCCTGCCAGAGCTCGTGGCCGCAGGCTCGGTTGAGCTCTTCAATCGCCTCGGCTTCAAGGTTCGCCAGACGGCGCTGCAGGTTTTTGATCTGGGCAACCGACATGCACGCATCCGAGCGACAGCCCAATAGTACAGGCGCACTGGCGCCCGAGCTTCAGAAGGGCAGCTTCTTCTTGGCTTCCTTGTCGAGATCCGATTCCATCTCCCGCAGGCGCCGGAGAATCGTGTCGTAGTACTCCTTGAGATAGGCCTCCAGGCCTGTGGTTTCGGCTGGGTCGAGACCAAACGCCTCGTAGCTGGCCTGCATCGGTGCGTCGAGGGCCGTACCGCCGCCGGTAACCGCCTCAAAGGCCAGCCGCTCGGCCACATTCAAACTGGCTTCGAAGAAGCCGGTCACCGACCGCATCAGGCCAAGCAGGGCCGGTGGCACGCGGAACGTGCGGGCCTCCTTACCGGTGAAGCGCTCACACAACTGGGTGATTTCGCTGGTGGTCCAGGCGCGCAGACCCACCACCGGAAAGGCCTGACGCACGGTCTGGGGATGCTCCAGGGCAGCCACGGCAAAGCGGGCCATGTCCTGGGTGTTCATGTAGGCGATGGGGGTGGGCGAACCACTCACCCACACCGTCTGGCTTTCCAGCACGGGAATGGCGAACTGGCTGATCACGCCCTGCATGAAGGCCACGCCACGCAGGATCGTGTAGTCGAAATCAGAGGCCATCAACCAGTCTTCTGTGCAGGCCTTGATGTCCATCAGGGGCACATCACGGTGTTGATGCGCATCCAGCAGCGACACAAACACGACCCGCTTCACACCGGCGGTCTGGCAGGCCGCAAACAGGTTCTGTTTACCTCTCCAGTCGATGTCGTAAGAGCTACCGGAATCGGTCGCCCGGGCGGTGGCCGCGTCGATCACCGCGTCCTGCCCTTCGAGGGCATAGGCCAGGCTCTCGGGCTCCAGCAGGTCGCCGCGGGTGAGCTCACAACCCCACTCCTGCAGGAAGGACGCCTTGCGGGGCGAGCGCACCATGCAGCGCACCTGGTGGCCGGCGTCGAGGGCTCGGCGGGCGACCTGACGCCCCAGAGTGCCCGTCCCGCCAACCACCAGAACCTGCATCGCCAACGCTCAAGCGGGCCTGAGCCTAGGCGTCGGCTGGGTCGAGCCGGGAGCAGAGGCCGCTTCGACAGGCAGTCGTCAGTCTTTGTCGGCCAATTTCAGCAACAGGGCACCACCGGCGAGCCCCACGGGAATCAGCACCCAGAACAGGGCTGCGGTGCCGAAGATTTCAGAGGCCATGGGCCGGTGGGCGAAAGGCCCTCCTATTTAGCAGCGCCAGCGGCCGGGGCGGCCAACCGCTGGGCAATCTGCAGGATCACGCTCCAGGGCGCGTCGCTGCGCAGCTGAGCCGGCATCACGCCGCTGGCCAGCGCCACCCAGCCCTCGGCCTGCAAGGCGGCCACCAGGGCCGCCAAGGGCGGCGGGCCGCAACTGAGCCGGCGGGCGATCTCAGCGGTTGGCCAGCAGACGGGCGGTACCCCTGGATCGGCCGCCAGCTGGCCCAGCAAGCGGGCACCCGCAGCGCCGAGGCTGCCGGGCAGGGTGTCGCCGAGGCTGGCCATCGCTGCCAGCAGCGCCGGATCCTGCAGCGGGCCGATCCAGAGGGGCCCACTGATCGCTAGGGGCTGGGCAACCCTGGGCTGGGCCTGGCTTGCGGGGCAGAGACAGGGCAGCCACTGGCGCAGCCGCAGCAACGGCTGCACCTCCTGAGCGCCGCAACCATGGCAGTGGGCCAGCAGGCCGAGCTGCTGCTCCTCACCGCATCCAGCTCGGCGCCGCAACCGCACCGCGGTGCGAAACGTGCGTCCCTCACTGAAGCTGAACAGGAGCTCCACCCCACGCCCCATCGCCCAGACTGCCCGCGCCACCGTGCCGAGCTGCAGACGCAGGGCCAGCTCCCAGCTGGCCGGATGGGCACGGGCCGCTGCCCCCAGCAACCGGATTGCGGCCGGCCGGTCGTGGCCGGTGGGGGAGCGGCCGTCGGTGCTGGCCAGATAGAGCACGCCGTCGAAGGCCACCGCCTCCAGGGCCAGCGGCAGCAGGGCCGTGGGGCAGCCGAAGCCATCGAGATCCACCAGCTCGAAGCGCTCCTGGCGTTGCAGGCACTCCGCCAGCAGGTGCTGGGCCGTGCGGGCGCTGCAGCGCAAACCCTTCAGGCCCGCGAGATTGCGCTCCAGCAGGGGCAGCCGATCGGGATCAGCGTCGTTGGCCCACACCGCCTCGGCTCCCCCCTCCAGCCCATAACGCAGGGCGCGGATGCCACAGCCAGCCATGGCATCGAGCACCCGCAGCGGGCCGCGGGCCGCCAGGGAGGCCGCCAGCAGCACCCCCAGATCGCGGGAGGGGCGCGACTCCGGCCGGAAAAAGCCGCTGCCGGGCTCCAGCCGGGCCCGCCCTTCGCAATAGTGATCGTCGGTGTGTGCTGTCAGGAGATCCCGAGGTGGCGGTCACAATCCAGCCTGCACCCCCAGCTCCGGCCGATGGGGCCGCTGGCAACGACACCGATTGGGGCGTCCATGCCGAGTGGCTCTGGCGCGGGCAGCGCTGCCACTGGCGGGCGCTGGGGGATGCAGCGGCGCCGGCCCTGGTGCTGGTGCATGGTTTTGCCGCCGGCAGCGGCCACTGGCGTCGCAACGCGGCGGTGCTCGCCGCCGCGGGCTGGCGCGTTTACGGGCTGGATCTGATCGGCTTCGGGGCTTCCAGTCAGCCGGCCCTGCGCCTCGACAACCGCCTCTGGGCCCGGCAGCTGCAGGCCTTCCTCGAGCAGGTGGTGCAGGGGCCGGCGGTGCTGGTGGGCCACTCCCTCGGGGGCCTGGTGACCCTCAGCTGCGCCGTGTTGTTCCCCCGCTGGGTGCGGGCCGTGGTGGCCGCCCCCCTGCCGGACCCCACCTTGATGCTGACCAGCCGGGGTAGACCCCCCCGCCGGCCACCGTGGTGGCGGCGGCTGCAGCGCTGGCTGGTGACCCTGCTCTGCCGGTTGCTGCCGCTGGAGCTGCTGGTGCCGCTGCTGGCCCACTCGCCCCTGCTGGACCTGGGCATCCAGTCGGCCTACAACACGCCCGTGATCGGCGACCGCGACCTGCACCGGGTGATCGCCAGGCCGGCCAGGCGCCCCGGCGCCGTTCGCGCCCTCAGGGCCATGAGCATCGCCATGGCGCTACGCCCCCATGCCGCCACCGCGCCAGCTCTGCTGCAACGGCTCCAGCAGCCGCTGCTGCTGATCTGGGGCCAGCGCGATCGGCTGGTGCCGGTGCAGGTGGCCCAGCAGGTGCAACGGTTGCGTCCGGATCTGCCCCTGGTGTTGCTGGATGGCAGTGGCCACTGCCCCCACGACGAACAGGCCGAGGCCTTCAACGGCGCCCTGCTCGCCTGGCTGGAGCAGCTGCCGGCGACCGGCCCCATTCCCAGCCCCGGGCGGTAATTTGGGGCAAAGCCACCGCAGCGGGTTCCTCAGGCGATGAAACACACCCTCTCGGTGTTGGTGGAAGACGAATCCGGGGCCCTGAGCCGAATTTCCGGCCTGTTCGCCCGCCGGAGCTTCAACATCGAGAGCCTGGCGGTGGGGCCGGCCGAGCAGGCCGGCATCTCCCGGCTGACGATGGTGGTGGAGGGCGACGACCACACCCTCGAGCAGATGACCAAGCAGCTCGACAAGCTGGTCAACGTGCTCGGGGTGATCGACCTCTCGCGCATTCCCGCCGTGGAGCGCGAACTGATGCTGCTCAAGGTGTCGGCCCCGGCCGAAACCCGCAGCGCCATCCTCGATTTGGTGCAGGTGTTCCGAGCCAATGTCGTGGACGTGGCCGATGACGCCCTGACCCTGGAGGTGGTGGGAGATCCGGGCAAGCTGGTGGCCCTCGAACAGGTGATGGAGAGCTACGGGATCCTCGAGATCGCCCGCACCGGCAAGGTGGCCCTGGAGCGGGCCTCCGGGGTCAACACCGCCTTCCTGAAGGTGACGGCCTCCAACAAACGGGTGCCGGCCTAGGGCTTGCCCTGCACCAGGGTGCCGCCTTCCACCACCGTGGCCTTGACGATCTTGTCCCCCTGGCGGATCTGGTCGATCACCTCCATCCCCTTGCTCACCCGGCCAAACACGGCATAGCGGCCATCGAGCTCAGGCAGAGCCTGCAGAGCCACATAGAACTGAGCACTGGCGGAATTGGGATCGGCGGAGCGGGCCATGGCCACCGCCCCGCGCTGGTGGGCCAGGGCTAGTTGCCGGGTCACCCCCGGCGCCGTCACCGGTTCGCCGTAACGGGGCTCGGGCTCATCGCTGCGCTTGATCTCCAAAGGGATCAGGCGGGCTTCACCGCTGACGGGATCCACATAGCTGCCCAGGCCGTACTGGCTGGCTGGCACCTTCGGATCAGCACTGCCGGGATCCCCTCCCTGCACCACAAACGGCACCGGCTCGCGCACCACCCGGTGGAACACCGTGCCGTTGTACACGCCCCGTTTGACGAGATCGACAAAATTGCCGGCGGTCAGCGGCGCCGCGGCGCCCTCGAGCTGGAGCTGCACCTCGCCCTTGCTGGTTTGCAGGGCCACGGTGGCCGAACCACTCAGGCAGGGGGTACTCGCAGCACTGCAACCCAGCTGACGGCTGCTGCTATCGGCGGCGCAAGCCACCAGAGTGAACGGCGCCAGCAGCAACAGCCCGCCCAGCACCAGGCGGCTCAACCAGATCCGAGCCATCAGACGCCCTCCAGGGGAACACCCAGAAAGCGGGCCAACTGGGCGCCGGAGAGCTCCAGGTCGGCCAGGGGCATCGGCTCGCCGACCCGGGTGAGGGGCATGTCGCGGCGTCCCTGCACCTTCAGCGCCAGGCGGCGGCGGGGATTGAGACCATCGCGCACCTCCACCTTCACCGCCTGGATATCACGCAGGGGGATGTCCACTGTGATCATCTGGCGGAAGCCGCGACGGCTGATCGTGGCCGTGCCGGCCTGCCGGTCAAAGCGGTTGCTGCCGGCTCCCACATCGATGCCGATCACGGCCCAGAGATAGGCGCATAGGGCCATGGCCGCCAGGCCATACAGCCCCATCACCAGCCCCTGGGGCAACCAGGCCAGCTCAGCCGGGTGGCCGATCGGCAGCAGGTCGGTGCCCAGATAGCTGGACGCACTGGTGAGCAGGAAGCCGAGGCCGCCGGTGGTCACCACCACGGCCACCAACACGTTGGAGAGCCGCCGCGACCCCAGCACCGGCAGCTCGAGCAACTCGATCGCGGGGGAGGAGACCATGGGAACGCACAAACAATGGCTGTCATCCTGACCGGTCGCAGCGCCTGGATGCAACGCCGGCACGGATCCCGAAATCCCAGCCAGAGCGGCCCATGTCAGCCCGTATCAAACGGCCTCGCGATCCCCTTCAACATTGTTACCATTGCCCGGTAATCCCTCAGCTTCCGCGGGTTTTCCGCTCCGTTTCATCACCATGACGATCGCTGTAGGGCGCATGCCGCAGCGGGGATGGTTCGACATCCTCGATGACTGGCTCAAGCGCGACCGCTTCGTATTTGTGGGTTGGTCGGGTCTGCTCCTGTTCCCCACCGCC
>NZ_NQKZ01000065.1 GCF_002252665.1 Synechococcus sp. 8F6 | reverse complement strand
TTTCTGCCCTCACTGGCGCCCAGCTCCATGAGCGCTGCCCGGATCAGCGCTCCACCCACCGCAACGGCTACCGCCAGCGGCTGCTCACCACCCAGGTCGGCGACATCAGCCTGGCCATCCCAAAGCTGAGGCAGGGCAGCTTCTTTCCCGACTGGCTCGAACCCCGCCGCCGGGTCGACAAGGCCCTCTACGCCGTGGTGATGGAGGCCTACACCGGCGGTATCTCCACCCGCAAGGTTGATGCCCTGGTGGAGGCGCTGGGCGGCGCCAGCGGCGTCTCCAAATCGGAGGGGTCCCGCGTCAAGCCCCTTGGCCGATTGGCGTCAATCAAGTTGGCCGGTTAGGAGTTTGCGGAAAAACCGCCTGAGGGGCCGCGCTTTTCCTTCCTGAGAGCTGATCGCACTCCGTTCGGGCTCGTTTTCAGCGTTTCAGCGGCTCAGAGCGGCCGATTTCAGGCCTTTTGCCCCGTTGGGGCTCCCTGATCGCGGGCGCTTGGCCACACCTCTGGGACACAGCAACCATCTGTTCATGCCGCCGCCATTGCCGGTCTGAGCAGGTTGCCCAGCCGGATCAGGTTGTAGGCGATCACATGCAGGCCAAACACTGCGCTCACCTTTTCGGTGCCGCGCAGCTTGAACTGGCGCAGACCGCCCCACTGCTTGATCCAGCCAAACACCTTCTCGATTGTCCCGCGTCAAGCCCCTTGGCCGATTGGCGTCAATCAAGTTGGCCGGTTAGGGGAACTGATCGCCCCCCGGTTGTCGCCGGCGACAACCGGGGGG
>NZ_NQKZ01000064.1 GCF_002252665.1 Synechococcus sp. 8F6 | reverse complement strand
CGGTGACTTTCAGGAAAGTTGTCACTCCTGGGCTGCTATTCAGGCGGCCTGGATTAAGGGTAGCGCCAGGGTCGGGTTTGGCTCCTCTGTTGGCTTATTGATCCACACTTCTGCCGGCTGACTCCAGCAGCGGGTGTGTCGGCTCCAGCGCGTTGGATTGGCACGCCGGGCCTGCTCGTAGACATCGGCTCGCTGCTTGCAGATTGCGTTGGCGGCTCCACTGTGGCGCTGGTGGGGCGTCACGAATTTGATGCCGCTGTGGTGGTGCCGGTGGTTGTACCAATCCACAAATGCTGCCACCCATTCGCAGGCCTCGTCCTTGTTGGCAAAGGGCCGGCTGGGGTAGTTGGGCCGGTATTTGACCGTTCGGAACAGGGATTCCGAGTAGGGGTTGTCGTTGGAAACCCGTGGCCTGGAGAAGGATCTGAGCACGCCCATCTCCTCGAGCCGTGATTCCAGCGTCGCCCCACGCATGGCATTGCCGTTGTCGGCATGGAGGATCAGTGGCTGCTGCCGGCACTGGTGGCTGCCAAAGCCGCTGGGTCGGCGGTAGCGCTCCCTGAGACATGCCCGCTGCACCAGATCCGCTGCGATCTGGGCCGACTCCACCTCGGCCACATCCCAGGCCACCACTTTGCGGCTCCACACGTCGACCACTAGATAGAGGTACAGCCACACACCCCGCACTGTGGTCGGCAGGAAGCTGATGTCCCAGCTCCACACCTGGTTGGGGCGATCCGCCCTGAGACGCGGCACCGAGCGCGGTTCCTGCGGCAGCCGTGCACGCCCGCGGCGGTGGCACTGCCCTGCCTGGTGCAG
>NZ_NQKZ01000063.1 GCF_002252665.1 Synechococcus sp. 8F6 | reverse complement strand
GACATCGACATCCAGGTGCATGCCTTCTTGAACCGGCCCCTGCAGGAGAGCGGCTACGCCTACGTCTTCCTCGATGCCACCTACCTCCACGGCCGGCTTGGCCTGGGCCAGCAGGTCTGCTCCAGAGCTGCTGTGATCGCCATGGGCGTCAATGCCGACGGCCGCCGTGAGCTGCTCGGCCTACAGGTGGGTGACAGCGAAAGCGAGGGCTTCTGGAAGGCCTTCATTGGCTCCCTCTAGCCAAAGGCTTCTGCGAAGCAGTAGGAGCGTGGCCTCACTGGTGTCAAGCTCGTAGTGAGCGATGCCCACGTAGGCCTGACCAAGGCTCGGGTGGTGATCGACTCCCCCCTTAAAAGCCAGAGCAGCAGCCGCCATAGCCAACCCTGTGCGCAGCCCATCAAGGCCGTGATCTTCCTGGAGCTCTCACGCACCGACCGCAGTGCTGGTGCAGAGTCGCCTCGTTCAGTGATGCCCGTGCCCGGTGATGGCCAGCCCGGCTGAGCCCAGCCAGCAGCCCACGGACGTGCTGGCCGGCTCGATCGAGCGCGTCACCTTCCACAACGCCAGCAACGGCTTCTGCGTGCTGCGCATCAAGGCCCGCGGCCATCGGGATCTGGTGACGGTTGTGGGCCATGCCGCTGAGATCAGCGCCGGTGAATGGGTCACGGTGAGTGGCACCTGGGTGAACGACCGGGAGCACGGCCAGCAGTTCAAGGCATCCTTCCTGCACTCCTTACCGCCCACCACCGCCGAGGGCATCGAGAAGTACCTGGGCTCGGGGATGATCCGCGGCATCGGCCCGATCTACGCCAGCAAGCTGGTTGAGGCCTTTGGTGCGGAGGTGTTCGAGGTGATCGAGCAGGCGCC
>NZ_NQKZ01000062.1 GCF_002252665.1 Synechococcus sp. 8F6 | reverse complement strand
GCCGCAGCGGGGATGGTTCGACATCCTCGATGACTGGCTCAAGCGCGACCGCTTCGTATTTGTGGGTTGGTCGGGTCTGCTCCTGTTCCCCACCGCCTATCTGGCACTGGGTGGCTGGCTGACCGGCACCACCTTTGTCACCTCCTGGTACACCCACGGCATTGCCAGCTCCTATCTGGAGGGCTGCAACTTCCTCACCGCCGCCGTCAGCACCCCCGCTGACGCCATGGGTCACAGCCTGCTGCTGCTCTGGGGCCCTGAGGCCCAGGGCGACTTCGTGCGCTGGTGCCAGCTCGGTGGTCTTTGGCCCTTCGTGGCCCTGCACGGCGCCTTCGCCCTGATCGGCTTCATGCTGCGTCAGTTCGAGATCGCCCGTCTGGTGGGCATCCGCCCCTACAACGCCATCGCCTTCTCCGGCCCGATTGCGGTGTTCGTCAGTGTCTTCCTGATGTACCCGCTCGGTCAGAGTAGCTGGTTCTTCGCTCCGTCCTTCGGGGTGGCGGCGATCTTCCGCTTCCTGCTGTTCCTGCAGGGCTTCCACAACTGGACGCTGAACCCGTTCCACATGATGGGCGTGGCCGGCATCCTCGGCGGTGCTCTGCTGTGCGCCATCCACGGCGCCACGGTGGAGAACACCCTGTTCGAAGACTCCGATCAGTCGAACACCTTCAAGGCGTTCGAGCCCACCCAGGAAGAGGAGACCTACTCGATGGTCACCGCCAACCGCTTCTGGAGCCAGATCTTCGGGATCGCCTTCTCCAACAAGCGCTGGCTGCACTTCTTCATGCTGTTCGTGCCGGTGATGGGTCTGTGGACCAGCAGCATCGGCATCATCGGCCTAGCTCTCAACCTGCGCGCCTACGACTTCGTGTCGCAGGAAATCCGCGCCGCTGAGGACCCCGAATTTGAAACCTTCTACACGAAGAACATTCTTCTGAATGAAGGTCTGCGTGCCTGGATGGCACCGGCTGACCAGCCGCACGAAAACTTCGTCTTCCCTGAAGAGGTTCTGCCCCG
>NZ_NQKZ01000061.1 GCF_002252665.1 Synechococcus sp. 8F6 | reverse complement strand
CTGGCTGCCACCATCTGCTTCATCGTGGCGTTCATCGCCGCTCCCCCTGTCGACATCGACGGCATCCGTGAGCCCGTCGCCGGCTCCCTGATGTACGGCAACAACATCATCTCTGGTGCTGTTGTGCCTTCCAGCAACGCCATCGGCCTGCACTTCTATCCCATCTGGGAAGCCGCCAGCCTCGATGAGTGGCTGTACAACGGTGGTCCTTTCCAGCTGGTGGTCTTCCACTTCCTGATCGGCATCTACGCCTACATGGGTCGCGAGTGGGAACTGTCCTACCGCCTCGGCATGCGCCCCTGGATCTGCGTTGCTTACAGCGCACCTGTGGCTGCTGCTTCTGCTGTGTTCCTTGTCTATCCCTTCGGTCAGGGCTCCTTCTCGGACGCCATGCCCCTGGGCATCTCCGGCACCTTCAACTACATGCTGGTGTTCCAGGCTGAGCACAACATCCTGATGCACCCCTTCCACATGCTGGGTGTGGCTGGCGTCTTCGGCGGCAGCCTGTTCTCCGCCATGCACGGCTCGCTGGTGACCAGCAGCCTGGTGCGTGAGACCACCGAGAGCGAGAGCCAGAACTACGGCTACAAGTTCGGTCAAGAGGAAGAGACCTACAACATCGTGGCTGCCCACGGTTACTTCGGTCGCCTGATCTTCCAATACGCCTCCTTCAACAACAGCCGCAGCCTGCACTTCTTCCTGGCTGCCTGGCCCGTGGTCGGCATCTGGTTCACCGCCCTGGGCGTGAGCACGATGGCCTTCAACCTGAACGGTTTCAACTTCAACCAGTCGATCCTCGACGGCCAAGGCCGTGTGGTGAACACCTGGGCAGACGTGCTGAACCGTGCAGGCCTGGGCATGGAAGTGATGCACGAGCGCAACGCTCACAACTTCCCGCTCGACCTGGCTGCAGCAGAAGCCACCCCCGTGGCTCTGACCGCACCGGCAATCGGCTGAGGCAACAGCCTCTGCTGAGCGTGACGCTCAAACGGAATCCCTCAAGCCCCCTCCTCGGAGGGGGCTTTTTCATGGGAGATGG
>NZ_NQKZ01000060.1 GCF_002252665.1 Synechococcus sp. 8F6 | reverse complement strand
CCCTTCTGTTTTTGTCTTGAGCGCTGAACAGCGATGAACTGGACGTTGCGGTGACGGTCATATTTGAGGTCATCGACCCTTAGCTCTTAAGAGTTCGCTGAAAAACCCGCCCACCTCTGCGAAAATAGGCCAACTGCCCACCTGAGATGCGAGGCCACCGGGAGCGCAGCGGCTCCCTGTTCTCCTACGTGTCGATCGAGGAGCGGATTCCGGCCAGCCAACCGCTGCGGCGGATCCGCAAACTGGCCGATCAGGCCCTCGATCGCCTCAATCCTACCTTCTGTGAGCTGTACGCCTCAGAGGGGCGGCCCTCGGTGCCGCCCGAGCAGCTGCTGCTGGCCTCGTTGCTGCAGGCGTTCTACGGCATCCGCTCCGAGCGGCTGTTGCTCGAGCAGCTGCACTACAACCTGCTGTTCCGCTGGTTTGTGGGTCTGAGCCCGGATGATCCGATCTGGTACCCCACCACGTTTACAAAGAACAGAGAGCGCCTCCTCAACGACGACGTCATGGGGCGCTTCCTCGAGAAGCTGATGGGCGCCCCGGAGGTCAAGCCTCTGCTCAGCGACGAGCACTTCTCCGTGGATGGAACTCTGCTGCAGGCCTGGGCGTCGCATGCCTCGCTGGAGCGGATCGACGGAGAGGATGATCCACCGCCACCGCCATCAGGGCCTGGCGAGGGTTTTGGAGCACCAAAGCCCGGAAAGAAGCGTGCGAAAGGGGATTTCCGCGGCATCAAGCTCAGCAACAAGACCCATTGTTCCAGCGTCGATCCGGATGCGCTGCTGGCCCGCAAATCCAATGCCCATCCAGCACTCCCCAGCTACCGGGGGCACGTGCTCATGGACAACCGCCATGCCCTGATCGTCGATTGCAGGGTGACGCAAGCAGTGGGCACCGGAGAGCGGGATGCCGCCAAGGTGATGGCGGCTGATCGTCCCGGTGCCCACCAGAAAACCTTGGGTGCCGACAAGAACTACGACACCAGGGGAATGGTCGCCGAACTCCGGCGGATTGGCGTGACACCGCACGTGGCGCAGAACACCAGCCGCCCTGGTGGTTCCGCCATCGATGGCCGCACCACCTGCCACGAGGGTTACGCCAAGTCGATCCACGCCCGCCGCGGCATCGAG
>NZ_NQKZ01000059.1 GCF_002252665.1 Synechococcus sp. 8F6 | reverse complement strand
TGCTGCTCAAGCTGTGCAGCTTCTTTCTGTTTAGTTGCCAGATGCTGCTGTTCTAGCCGTTCGATTTGCTCGCGTTCAGCGGCCAGGCGTTGCTGCTGCTCGCCGCTTACTTCTGCTGCGCGCAGCTTCTCTAGGCGTATAGCTTCCTTCTGTTCAGCTGCGAGCCGCAGCTTTTGCAAACGTTCGGCTTCTTTGCGTTCAGCGGCCAGGCGCTGCTGCTCGGCGCTTACTTCTGCTGCGCGCAGCTTCTCTAGGCGTACAGCTTCCTTCTGTTCAGCTGCGAGCCGCATCTTTTGCAAACGTTCGGCTTCTTTGCGTTCAGCGGCTAGGCGCTGCTGCTCGGCGCTTACTTCTGCTGCGCGCAGCTTCTCTAGGCGTATAGCTTCCTCCTGTTCAGCTTCGAGCCGCACCTTTTGCAAACGTTCGGCTTCTTTGCGTTCAGCGGCTAGGCGTTGCTGCTCAAGAAACGCAGTTTCCTTGTGTTTAACGGCGAGCAGTTGCAGTTGAGCCTGTTGTTCGGCGATCTTGACCTGCTCATCCCGTGTAGCCTTCTTCTGATCAGCTGGTAATTGCGGCTGCTCAAAGCTTACGGATTGTTTGCTCTCGACGGCAATGTGTTCTTGCTGAGCGAGTTCTGCGTAGGAATACAGCTGTGTAGGCTCTACTACATCTTTCGGCTTTGCTTCTTGCCGCTGCTGGTCAATGTATCCTACTTCGCTGTGTTTAGCTGCAAACTCCTTACGCTCTGTCTCTTGTTCGACAAACGCAGGGTTGTTATGTTCTGAAGATTTGCTATAGGTTGAATAGTGCTGCGTATCGGCTTGATGGTGATTCGCAGTGTTTGAGTCTGACCAGGGCTTTTGGGAATATCTAGATTTCTTGTCCTCTGTCGAGTGAATTATTGAATAATCTGCTTTGAGATGATGGTCCATGTCCGTGGCTTGCTGCTCAGACACACTTTTGCCGTAGAGGCGATATCCAGCTGTTTGCAGTGATACGTTATTGATTTGGGTGCATGATGAGACAATGGAGCCAGCGGCTACGGCTGCTGCAAATGACCGCTTCATTAAGACCCCGGCACGTTCTGCCCAATAATGGTAACCCATCAATGATCTTGATTACCCAGCTCACTCCGCGACGGCCACCCAGGCCCTATATAGTGGTACACAAATACCAGTCCGGTCATGGCGCGCAGCGGCATCCAATTCCA
>NZ_NQKZ01000058.1 GCF_002252665.1 Synechococcus sp. 8F6 | reverse complement strand
GCTGTTCGGGCTGGATTTCGCTGATTCAGCGGTTCAGAACGCCAGATTTCAGGCGTTTTGCCCCGTTGGGGCTTCCTGGAAGCCGCCTCATTGGCACACCTCTGGGCAACCACCTGCTCATGCCGCTGCCATCGCCGGTTTGAGCAGGTTGCCCAGCCGGATCAGGTTGTAGGCGATCACGTGCAGGCCAAACACCGCACTCACCTTGTCTGTGCCGCGCAGCTTGAACTGGCGCAGCCCGCCCCACTGTTTGATCCAGCCAAACACCTTCTCGATGCCGCGGCGGGCATTGATCGATTGGGCGTAGCCCTTGTGGCGGGTGGTGCGGCCATCGATGGCGGAGCCGCCGGTGCGTGCGGTGTTCTGCGCCACATGCGGCGTGACGCCGATGCGGCGCATCTCGGCGACAAAGCCCTTGGTGTCGTAACCCTTGTCGGCACCAACAGTCTTCTGGTGGGCACCGGGACGATCAGCCGCCATTTCTTTGGCCGCATCCCGCTCTCCGGTGCCCGTGGCTTTCGTCACCTGACAATCGACGACCAGTGCATGGCGGTTGTCCATCAGCACGTGCCCCCGGTAGCTGGGCAACGCCGGATGGGCCTTGGATTTGCGGCACAGCAAGGCATCCGGATCGACGCCGGAGCGATGGGTCTGATTGCTGAGCTTGATGCCGCGGAAATCTCCTTTCGCGCGCTTCCTGCCGGGCTTTGGAGCACCAAAGCCCTCGCCAGGTCCTGATGGCGGAGGCGGCGGATCGTCCTGGCCGTCGATCCGCTCCAGCGAGGCATGGGATGCCCAGGCCTGCAGCAGGGTGCCATCGACTGAGAAGTGCTCGTCGCTGAGCAACGGCTTGACCTCCGGGGCGCCCATCAGCTTCTCCAGGAACCTGCCCATCACCTGCTCATTGAGCAGCCGCTCGCGGTTCTTGGTGAATGTGGTGGGGTGCCAGATCGGATCATCCGGACTCAGCCCCACAAACCAGCGAAACAGCAGGTTGTCGTGGAGCTGCTCCAGCAGTAGGCGCTCCGATCGGATCCCGTAGAACGCCTGCAACAACGAGGCCAGCAGCAGCTGCTCGGGCGGCACCGATGGCCGGCCTTCTGAGGCGTAAAGCGCGCAGAAGGTGGGATTGAGCCGATCGAGGGCCTGATCGGCCAGTTTCCGGATCCGCCGCAGTGGATGACTGGCCGGGATCCGCTCCTCGATCGACACGTAGGAGAACAG
>NZ_NQKZ01000010.1 GCF_002252665.1 Synechococcus sp. 8F6 | reverse complement strand
GATTGAGCCGATCGAGGGCCTGATCGGCCAGTTTCCGGATCCGCCGCAGTGGATGACTGGCCGGGATCCGCTCCTCGATCGACACGTAGGAGAACAGAGAGCCGCTGCGCTCCCGGTGACCTCGCATCTCAGGTGGGCAGTTGGCCCATTGTCACGCGGGCTGGGTTTTTCAGCAAACTCTTAGGGTGAACCTCATGGCACACGCCCAGGTCGCTGCTCCCGCTCCTGCTCGCCCTCGGTCACACTGGCAGGTGCCATTGGTGGTGGGTGTTTGCTTTGGCTTTGGCTACGGCATCACCCACCGGCTGCTTGCCCTGCAATTGCCTTCATTGGTGCGGTTGGGTCAGGGCTTTGAGATGAGGCCCTTTCCCGGCATCACGCTGGAGAGCCTGCGGCTGCGGTTTGGCGCAGACAATCAGGAGATTCGCGGCGATTTGGATCTGCTGGAGCTGGAGAACAAGCCCACGGCTGATCCACCGGCGGCAAAGCCTGAGGATCAGCCCACCCCCGATCCAGGGGCTGGCTTGCGTGAGGCCCCTCTGGACCCGGCGCCGCTTCCGATGCCCCGGCCGACAGCTCCTGTCCCCCGCTTGGAGGCCCCACCGCCGCCCCAGCTGCCGAGTGCGGATCTGCCACAGTTCTCCCCAGAGGCCGGGCCGCGATGAGTGCGCCGCAATCGTTAGTGCAGGCCGCCGTGCAGCGACTGGGGGTTCGGCTGGGCAGCGGTCTCGTCGATGCAGCCGCCAACCTGGCCCTGCTCGCCCAGGATGCGCCCGAGCGGCTGCGCCAGGAGCTGCAGTTGTTCTGGGAGGAGGTGGAAGCCGAGGCGGCCCGGATCGAACGGGGGGAGGCAGAAGGGCCCGAAGCGGCCCCGACCGCCGCTGGCCCTCTCGATCCCCAGGATCAGATCGATGCCCTGCGCGCTCGGGTGGCGGCACTGGCGCGACGTCTGGACCAGCGTTCGTGATTCTGCGGCCGCTGCGCATCTGGTGGTTGGCCCTGGCCCTTGTTCTGGGGCTGTGGTGGGACGGTCAGGATTGGACCTATCCCGGTGGCGTCACCCTGGAGCGCCGGCAACGGCGTCAGCGTCGCCGGGCCCGCTGGCTCACCCAGGAATTTCTGGCCCTGGGCTCGGCCTTCATCAAGTTGGGTCAGTTGTTATCCGCCCGGCCGGACGTGATGCCCGCCGAGCTCGTTGAGGAGTTGGCCACCCTCCAAGACCGGGTGCCGGCCTTCCCCTTCACCGTGGTGCAGGACCTGCTGGAGCAGGAGCTGGGTGAGCGCTGCGCTGAAATCATCGACCTTGAAGCCGAACCACTCGGTTCCGCCAGCCTGGCCCAGGTGCATCGCGCCAGCCTGCGCAGCGGCCGTCAGGTGGTGCTCAAGGTGCAGCGCCCTGGTCTGGAGCGCACCTTCCGGCTGGATCTGGAGGTGCTTCAGCAGGTGGCCGCCGCGGTGCAGCGCCATCCCCGCTGGGGCCGCGGCCGCGACTGGATCGGCATCGCCCAGGAGTGCCGGCGGGTGTTGCTGCGGGAGCTCGACTTCCGCCTCGAAGCGGAGCATGCGGCCCGCTTCCGCCAGCAGTTTCTTGATGATCCCGGCATCCGCATTCCCGCAGTGGTGTGGGAGCTGAGCACCCGGCGGGTGTTGTGCCTCGACTACGTGCCCGGCATCAAGATCACCGACCGTCAGGCGTTGCTCGAGGCCGGCATCGTGCCCGCGGCGGTGGCCGAGAAGGGTGCGGCCAGTTATCTGCAGCAGCTGGTGCGCTTTGGCTTTTTCCACGCCGATCCCCACCCCGGCAACTTGGCCGTAGCCCCCGACGGAGCGCTCATCTACTACGACTTCGGCATGATGGGCCAGTTGTCCGGTCAGCTCCGGGGCCGCCTGGGCACCATGGTGCGCGCCGCCGCGGCCCGCGATGCCAGCGGCCTGGTGGCGGAACTGCAACAGGCTGGGGTGATTGCCCCTGGCGTCGATCCCGGGCCGGTGCGCCGCCTGGTGCGCGTGATGCTCGAGGAGGCCCTGACGCCCCCCTTCTCCGCCAACGTGCTGGAGCGGTTGTCGGGCGATCTCTACGACCTGGTCTACGGCCAGCCCTTCCGCCTGCCGCCCGAGCTGATCTTCGTGATGCGGGCGCTCTCCACCTTCGAGGGGGTCGGCCGCAGCCTCGATAGCGGCTTTAGCCTGGTGGCGATTGCTCGTCCTTACCTGCTTCCTCTGATGACATCAAGCGGTTCGGGAAGCGGTGTGGGTGGTGGCAGTGGCAGCGGTGGCAGTGGCGACCGCTTCGGCAGCGAATTGTTCAATGAGATTTCACGGCAGGCCGCTGAGGTAGGCAGCCGCGCCCTGGGCATTCCCAAACGCCTCGACGACAGCCTGGCCCGCATCGAGCAGGGCGATTTGCAGGTGCAGATCCGGGCCGGAGAAACTGATCGGCTGCTGCGCCGGCTCGCCCTGGCCCAGCAGGCTGCTGGCCAGTCGATGCTGCTGGCAGGGCTGGCGGTTGCTGCGGCCCTGCTGGCAGCCAGTGCGCGGCCAGCTTTGGTGGCGATCCCCCTTGTGGCTGGCCTGCCCCTGGGCCTGAGCTGGCTCAAGCTTCAGGGCCGGCTCAAGCGCGATGGGCGCCTGGATCAGTTGCCTGGAGTGGGCCAGGGCTGATCCTTCGCACCGTGGATCAGCACCGTGGATCAGGCCTTGCCGCGGGGGCCCCGATCCTCGGCGCCGGCGTAGATCGCCTGGCTGCCCAGCTCGTCTTCGATGCGCAGCAGCTGGTTGTACTTGGCCACCCGATCGGAGCGGCTGAGGGAGCCCGTCTTGATCTGGCCAGCCCGGGTGGCCACGGCCAGATCGGCGATGGTGGTGTCTTCGGTTTCGCCGGAGCGGTGGCTGATCACGCTGGTGTAGCCGGCGCGGCCGGCCAGATCGATCGCCTGCAGGGTTTCGGTGAGGGAGCCGATCTGGTTCACCTTGATCAGGATCGAGTTGGCCACACCCAGATCAATGCCGCGCTGCAGCCGGGCGGTGTTGGTAACAAACAGGTCGTCACCGACGAGTTGCACGGTTTTGCCCAGTTTTTCGGTCAGCAGGGCCCAGCCGTCCCAGTCGTCCTCGGCCACGCCGTCCTCGATCGACACGATCGGGAAGCGGCTCGCCAGTTGGGCCAGCTGATCGACCATCTCGGCGCTGCTGTAGCTGCCGCCGCCGAAGGTGTAGCGACCGTCCTTGTAAAACTCCGTGCTGGCCACATCCAGAGCCAGGGAGATCTGGTCGCCGGGGCGGTAGCTGGCTTTTTCGATCGCCTGGATCAGCAGCTCACCGGCGGCATCGTTGCTGGCCAGGTTGGGGGCGAAGCCACCCTCATCACCCACGGAGGTGGACAGGCCTTGGTCGTGGAGCAGGCCCTTGAGGGTGTGGAACACCTCAGCGCCCATGCGCAGCGCTTCGCGGAAGCTGCTGGCGCCGTGGGGCACCAGCATGAACTCCTGGAAGTCCATGTTGTTGGAAGCGTGGGCGCCGCCGTTGATCACGTTCATCAGCGGCACCGGCAGCAGATTGGCCAGCGGGCCACCCAGGTAGCGGTAGAGGGGCAGGCCCACGCCGTTGGCGGCAGCCCGGGCGGTGGCCAGGCTCACGGCCAGCACGGCATTGGCGCCGAGGCTCGACTTGTTGTCGCTGCCGTCCAGTTCGGCCATGGCGCCATCGACGGCGCTCTGATCCAGGGCGCTGAGGCCACACAGGGCCGGGGCGATGCGCTCTTCGATGTTGTTGACAGCCTGGGTCACCCCCTTGCCGAAGTAGCGGCTGCCGCCATCGCGCAGCTCGTGGGCTTCATGGGCGCCGGTGCTGGCACCGCTCGGCACGATCGCCCGGCCGCTGGCACCACCCTCCAGCAGCACCTCGGCCTCCACGGTGGGCGTGCCGCGCGAATCGAGCACCTCCCGTGCCACCACGGTGTCGATCACAAGGTCGAGGGAGTCAATCACGTTGGCGCGCCACGGCTGTCTGATTGGCGATCCTATGGGGCACCCCCTCCGCTCATTTTGTGCCACTCGGTACAACGGCTGATGTTGCTGGCCAGAATGGGAGTTCGTGAGTCCTGGTTGATGCCTGGCCGGGTTGATTGATGCGCATGCTGCACACCATGCTCCGGGTGGGAGATCTGGAGCGTTCCCTCTCCTTCTATACGGAGGTGCTGGGCATGCAATTGCTGCGCCGCAAGGATTACCCCTCCGGACGCTTCACCCTGGCCTTTGTCGGCTATGGCGATGAGGCCGACAACACCGTGCTGGAGCTCACCCACAACTGGGACACCAGCCAGTACGACCTTGGCAGCGGCTACGGCCACATCGCCCTGGGGGTGGATGACATCCAGGCCGTTTGCGCCGCCATCCGCGTCAAGGGCGGCAAGGTGGTGCGAGAACCCGGGCCGATGAAGCACGGCACCACGGTGATCGCCTTTGTGGAGGATCCCGATGGCTACAAGGTGGAACTGATCCAGCTCTCGTCCCGCGGCTGACCCCGCAAGCCCATGCGCGCCGATCCAGTGCCCTCCAGCCTCACCAGCGATCCCGATCGTTTCAGCGACGACGCCTGGGAGCTGCTCCTGGCCGCCCAGGACACGGCCCGGCGCTGGCGTCACGGCGCCATGGACGTTGAGCATCTGCTGCAGGCCCTGCTGCTGGAGCAGCGCTTTGGCCGTTGGCTGGATCGCCTGCCCCTCGATCCCGATCGCCTGTTGGATCGGCTCGAGAGCTTCTGCGCCGACCAGCCCGGTGGCAGCGGCAGCGAGCTCTACATCGGCGATGCCCTGGAAGACCTGCTCGAGGACGCCGACCGCTGCCGGGCCGCCTGGGGCGCGGGCCTGCTGGAGGTGCCCCATCTGCTGGTGGCTCTGGTGCGGGAGCCCCGCATCGGTGCCTCTCTGCTGGGGCCGGAGGGTCTCAGCGAAGACCTGTTGCTGCGGCAGTTCCGGCCCAGTGGGGCTGCGGCGGTCCCGGTGTCTGCACCGCCCCCAGCTGCCCCCGCGGCACCTCCCGACGCCTGGATCGATACCGCCACTCCCGCCCCGCCACCGGCAGCAGCGCCCAGCGCCGAGCTGCGGTTGGAGCAGGAGCCGCCTGAGCCCAGCGCCCTCGAGCGCTACGGCCGCGACCTCACTGCGGCGGCCCGCGCCGGTGAGCTCGATCCGGTGATCGGCCGCGACCTGGAGATGCGCCGCCTGATCCAGGTGCTCTCCCGCCGCAGCAAGAACAACCCGGTGCTGATCGGCGAGCCGGGCGTCGGCAAGACCGCCGTGGCCGAGCTGCTGGCCCAGCGGATCGTGGCCGGTGAAGTGCCGGATTCGCTCCAGGGTTTGCGGCTGGTGGCGCTCGATCTGGGCGCCCTGATCGCCGGCGCCAAGTTTCGCGGCCAGTTTGAGGAGCGCCTGCGGGCCGTGCTCAAGGAGGTGCGCGACGCCGATGCGGTGCCGGGTGCCGCAGGGGTGGTGCTGTTCATCGACGAGCTGCACACGGTGGTGAGCAACGACCGCTCCAATGCCGATGCCGGCAGCGTGCTCAAGCCGGCCCTGGCCCAGGGCTACCTGCGCTGCATCGGCGCCACCACCCCGGAGGACTACCGCCGCAGTATTGAGAAGGATCCCGGCCTGGAGCGCCGCTTCCAGCAGGTGCTGATCAAGGAGCCCGGGCTCGACACCAGCGTGGAGATCCTGCGGGGGCTCAAGGAGCGCTATGAGCTGCACCACGGCGTGGCGATCACCGATCCGGCCCTGGTGGCGGCCGCTCGGCTGGCCGACCGCTACATCACCGACCGCTGCCTGCCCGATTCGGCGATTGATCTGGTGGATGAGGCCGCTGCCCAGCTGCGCATGGAGGTGACCTCCAAGCCCCAGCTGGTGGAGGCGGCCGAGGCCGAGCTGCGTCGGGTGGAGCTGGCCCTGCTCTCGGCCGAGGTGGCGCCGCTGGAGGAGCGGGTGCAGTGGCAGGAGCAGCGCCGCCAGGCCACCGAGGCTTTGCAGCGGGTGCAGCAGCGCTGGCAGGCCGAGCGGGAGCGGCTGGCGGAGCTGCGCGACCTGCTGCAGCAGGACGAAGACCTGCGCCACGCCATCGCCGAAGCCGAGCGCGACGGCGACTACGAGGAGGCGGCCCGGCTCCAGCACGACCAGCTCAATGCCCTGCAGCAGCGCCGCGAAACCCTCGAGGCGGAGTTGCAGGGGGAAACGATCCTGCGGGAGCAGGTGGAGGAGGGCGACATCGCCGATGTGGTGGCCCGCTGGACCGGCATTCCGGTGCAGCGGCTGCTGGCTGGTGAGCGTCAGAAGCTGCTGGAGCTTGAGGCCAGCCTGGGCGAGCGGGTGGTCGGCCAGCCGGAGGCGGTGGCGGCGGTGGCCGCAGCGATCCGGCGGGCCCGGGCGGGGATGCAGTCGCCCACAAGGCCGGTGGGCTCGTTTCTGTTTCTGGGCCCCACCGGCGTGGGCAAAACCGAGTTGGCCAAGGCCCTGGCGGCGTCTCTCTTCGACGAGGACGACGCCCTGGTGCGGCTCGACATGAGCGAATTCATGGAGCGCAACGCCGTGGCCCGGCTGGTGGGGGCGCCCCCCGGCTACGTGGGTTACGAGGAGGGTGGCCAGCTCACCGAGGCGGTGCGGCGCCGGCCCTACGCGGTGCTGCTGCTCGATGAGGTGGAGAAGGCCCACCCGGAGGTGTTCAACCTGCTGCTGCAGGTGCTCGACGACGGCCGGCTCACCGATTCCCAGGGCCGCACCGTGGATTTCCGCCACACGGTGGTGATCATGACCAGCAACCTGGCCAGCCGCGCCATCCTCGAGAGCGTCCGGGCCGATTCCTCACGAGCTGAAGAGCAGCAGACCTGGCTTGACCAGCAGATCGACCAGGCGCTGGCGTCCCAGTTCCGGCCGGAATTCCTCAACCGGATCGACGAGGTGATCCGCTTCCGGCCGCTGGGGCCGGCGGATCTGCAGCGGATCGTGCGCCTGCAGCTGGCCGAGCTGGCCCGCCTGCTGGCGGAGCAGCACCTGGAGCTGGAGGTGCCGGAGCCGGTGGTGCAGGCCCTGGCCGAGCAGGGCTATGAGCCCGAATACGGCGCTCGGCCCCTGCGGCGGGTGCTGCGCCGTCAGCTGGAGAATCCCCTGGCCACCGAGCTGCTGGCGGAGCGCTTCAGCGGCGCCCGGGGTGTGCGCGTCGAGCCGGGGACTCCCTTGACCTTTGTGCCCCTCGGGTAGGGTGGTCGTTTGCCGATACGCGCGGACGTCCCCGTGCGCCAGCGCCCGTGGATTCCGACGCCATCAATCCAGATTCCCCAACCCCTGATCAGCCCACACCGCCAGCCGAGCCCCAGGGCTTTGCTGCCGCCACTCTGGCGGAATTGCGCAAGGTGGTTTGGCCCAGTCGCCAGCAGCTGTTCAGTGAATCGGTGGCCGTGATCTTGATGGTGAGTCTCTCGGCGGCGGCGATCGCTGCGATTGATCGCTTCTACGGCTGGGCCGCCCTTCAGGTGTTTCGTTGAGCCTGTGTCCCGTTAAGTCCAGTGCTTCGTCAAATGTTTCGTTGATCCCGTTCCTTTCTTGAGCCCCGTGTCCGAGCCCCTGTCTGAGAGCCCCCTCGACGTTTTGGAGCCTGCAGCAGAGGTGCTGGAGGTGCCCGCCGCCAGCGGCGAAAAGCTCCAGGTGGCCCGCTGGTACGCCGTGCAGGTGGCCTCCAGCTGTGAGAAGAAGGTCAAAGCCACCCTTGAGCAGCGGGCCGTCACCCTCGGCGTGGACAACCGCATCCTGGAGATCGAGATCCCCCAGACCCCGGGGGTGAAGCTCAAGAAGGATGGCTCCCGCCAGAGCACGGAGGAGAAGGTGTTTCCCGGCTACGTGCTGGTGCGGATGATCCTGGATGAGGACACGATGATGGCGGTGCGAAGCACCCCCAACGTGATCAATTTCGTGGGGGCGGAAGAGCGGCGTGCCACCGCCAAGGCCCGGGGCCACATCAAGCCTCGCCCCTTGAGCCGCTCCGAGGTGGACCGGATCTTCAAGCGGGCCGCCGAGAAGAAGGCCGTCGTCAAGGTCGACCTCACCGAGGGCGATCAGATCCTGGTTACGGCCGGTCCGTTCAAAGACTTCCAGGGCGAGGTGATCGAGGTGAGCGGCGAGCGCAACAAGCTCAAGGCCCTGCTCTCGATCTTCGGCCGGGAAACCCCGGTGGAGCTGGAGTTTTCCCAGATCAGCAAACAGAGCTAGGCCTCGGCCCAGCTCAGCGGCCGTCTCCCTGCGGAGGACGGCCGTTCAGTCCACACCCCCGGCGATGGGGGTGATCCGCAGAATTTGCCCCAGTAGCCCGAGACGATGGCCAAGAAAGTCGTTGCCGTTATCAAGCTGGCCCTCCAGGCCGGCAAAGCCAACCCTGCACCGCCGGTGGGCCCTGCCCTCGGTCAGCACGGCGTCAACATCATGGCGTTCTGCAAGGAGTACAACGCTCGGACGCAGGAGAAGGCCGGTTATGTGATTCCGGTTGAAATTTCGGTCTTCGAAGACCGCAGCTTCACCTTCATCACCAAGACCCCTCCCGCCTCCGTGCTGATCTCCAAGGCAGCCGGTATCGAGAAGGGTGCCGCCACCTCCGCCAAGGGCAGCGTCGGCGCCATCAGCCGCGCCCAGCTCGAGGAGATCGCCAAGACCAAGCTGCCCGACCTCAACTGCTCCAGCGTTGAATCGGCCATGCGCATCATCGAAGGCACCGCCCGCAACATGGGCGTCGCCGTCAACGATTAAATCCCCAAACCCATCCACCCTTAGCCGGGGGAGATCCAGGCAGCCCTGAGGGGCCCGGTTCTGAATCGCTCGCACCCCATTCCCACCATGCCAAAAATTTCCAAGCGTTTTTCCGCGCTCAGCGCCACGGTTGAAGACCGCAGCTACACCCCCCTCGAGGCCATTGAGCTGGTCAAGGCCAACGCCAACGCCAAATTCGACGAGACCCTGGAGGCCCACGTGCGCCTCGGGATCGACCCCAAGTACACCGACCAGCAGCTGCGCACCACCGTGGCCCTGCCCCATGGCACCGGTCAGTCGATTCGCATTGCGGTAATCGCCCGCGGTGAGGCCGTGGCCGCTGCCAAGGCAGCCGGTGCCGACCTGGCCGGCGACGACGAATTGGTGGATCAGATCGCCAAGGGTGAGATGGATTTCGACCTGCTGATCGCCACCCCCGACATGATGCCCAAGGTGGCCAAGCTGGGCCGGGTGCTGGGTCCCCGGGGTCTGATGCCGAACCCCAAGGCCGGCACTGTCACCACCGATCTGGCTGGTGCCATCAACGAGTTCAAGGCCGGCAAGCTCGAGTTCCGCGCCGACCGCACCGGCATCGTGCACGTGCGCTTCGGCAAGGCCAGCTTCGATGCGGCCAAGCTGCTCGACAACCTCAAGGCTCTGCAGGAAACCATCGACCGCAACAAGCCCAGCGGTGCCAAGGGCCGTTACTGGAGGAGCCTCTATGTGACCTCCACCATGGGCCCCTCGGTGGAAGTGGACTTCTCGGCCCTGCAGGACATCAAGCAGGAGGGTTGAATTGCTGTGGTGTAGGGTGGCCTACTGGCTTAGGCCAGAAGGGCACGCGCCCTACCCCAGACAGCAGGTGGGTTCACGCCCGTAAGTCCTGCCGAGGTTCACGCGACTGGTTTGGTTCTCCGCCGCGGCTCAGCTGATCGTCAGCTGGATCGCATCGGGTGTTGAACAGGCCGCGGCCTCGAGCCCCCTCCAGGGGCGTCAGGGCCGCGTACCCGGCTTGTTCCCCCGATCCGTTCCTTCCCTATGGGCCGCACTCTGGAGAACAAGCAACAGATCGTCGAAGAGCTCAAAGGGCTCCTCGGCGAGGCCGAAATGGCGTTGGTCCTTGATTTCAAGGGCCTGACCATCAAGGAAATGTCTGATCTGCGGACCCGTCTGCAGGCCAGCAACGGTGTGTGCAAGGTGACCAAAAACACCTTGATGCGCCGGGCCATTGATGGCGATAGCGCCTGGTCGAATCTCGATTCCCTGCTCACCGGCACCAACGCCTTCGTCCTGGTCAAGGGCGATGTGGGTGGTGCGGTGAAGGCCGTGCAGTCCTTCCAGAAGGACACGAAGAAGTCGGATGTGAAGGGTGGCCTTTTCGAAGGCAAGCTCCTCTCTCAGAACGACATCAAGGCCATCGGGGATCTGCCCTCCAAGGAGGTGCTCATGGCCCAGATCGCCGGTGCGATCAATGCCGTGGCCACCAAGCTGGCTGTGGGCATCAACGAGGTTCCGTCCGGCCTTGCCCGGGCGCTCAACCAGCACGCCGAATCCGGCGAAGGCTGATCGCATTTCGCGAGTTCGAGCTCCCTCGATCCGACTGTTCACAAACAGATCTGTTGCTGATTCCCAACCATGTCCGCTACTACCGACAAGATTCTCGAATCGCTGAAAACCCTTTCGCTGCTTGAGGCTTCCGAGCTCGTCAAGCAGATCGAAGAGGCTTTCGGTGTGTCCGCCGCTCCCGCCGCTGGCGTGATGATGGCCGCCCCCGCCGCTGGCGGTGGTGGTGCTGAAGCCGCCGAAGAGAAGACCGAATTCGACGTCATCCTCGATGGCTTCGAAGATACGGCGAAGATCAGGGTGCTGAAGGCTGTCCGCGAGGCCACCGGCCTCGGCCTGGGCGAAGCCAAGGCTCTGGTGGAAGCCGCTCCTAAGGCCATCAAGGAAGGCATCGCCAAAGCTGAAGCCGAAACCATCAAGAAGTCCGTGGAAGAAGCCGGCGGCAAGGTCACCATCAAGTGATCGCTGGGGCCGCTTGCGGCCCTGCCTCGTCCGTCGACAGCTCCTCTGTCTCCTCGCCGGCCCCTTCCAGGGCCGGCTTTTTGTTGGGGGATCGAGCCAATAAAAAAGCCCCGCCGAAGGCAGGGCTCTGAGTTGGAACGATTCTGGGAGTCTGTCCTCGTTTCGACCCCGGAAGAGCGTTCCCACTCCTCACACGAGGAAAACTTAACGGCTGCTTTCAGGGTCCATGAGGGGCGGGAGGACTCTCTGGCAACTGTCACGGGGTTATTGGTTGCTGAAGGGGATCACGGGCAGCCGGATCGGCCCCGGGCCCAGGTTTTGAGCCACCAGGCTGGGTGGGGCCACCGGCGGCTGCAGGCTGGCGTGGAACATCTTCTGGCCGGGGCCTCCCGACGAGGAGCTTCTCGCTTTGGCGACCAGCTCCGGCAGAGGGCTGGCGTTGGCGAAATAGATGTGGCTGAGGGTCTGCTCGCCATAGGCCCGCCGCTGCAGATCCCAGCCTGGCTCGAGCTTCAGCGCCACGAAGCCATCCCGTTCGCGTGCGGGCACCTGGGCCCGCCCCACCACCAGCACCGTGGGATCGCTGGTGGTGCTGGCCTCCAGCTGCAGTTCGGTACCGCTCTGGCGCAGCTGCAGCCGGTAGCGGCTGGCCAGATCCTGATCGGCGATGCGCAGGGAGTAGCCGTTGCTGTCGAGGTAGCGGCTGCAGATGCCGGTGAAGTTGAAGCGGTTGAGAGCCGGATCGACCAGGCCGTCGGGGCGCTGCTCCCAGCAGAGGGGCTGGGTTTTGATCTGCTCGAGCACCAACAGGCTCCAGGCGCTGTTGCCCACCGGCCGCGCCAGCACGGCAAAGCGGCTGGCATCAAGCGGGCGGCTGTTGAACACGTTGGCGGCCTGGGCCCAGGGGCTGAGTGCGGCCACGCCAGCGCCGGCTAGCCCTGCAGCCGCCAGGGCCAGGTAAGTTCGAGCCAAGAGTCGTCCTGTTGTTCGACCCACGGACGGGCCCGGAGTGGAGGAGTCCATGGCTGGGCGCGACAGTGGGTCAGGGATGCTCTTTAGCGAATTTTTTGGGGTTGTCCAGTGGCGGCTAAGCCGGTGAACGTGGTGGCTGCGGCCTGTGATGGCGCCTGCAGCGGCAACCCGGGCCCCGGTGGCTGGGGGGCCTTGCTGCGCTTTGCTGACGGCTCGGTGCATGAAATGGGCGGGGCCCATCCGGCCACCACCAACAACCGGATGGAGCTCACCGCGGCCCTGGCCCTGCTGGAGGCCCTCAAGGCCCTGCCCCGTGATCCCCGGCTGACGATTCGCACCGACAGCCGCTACCTGATCGACGGCTTCGGCAAGTGGATCCAGGGCTGGAAGCGCAAGGGCTGGCGCACGGCATCTGGTGGCGCGGTGCTCAACCGGGATCTGTGGGAGCAGCTCGACCAGGCCCGGTTGCCGGGCGTGGAGCTGGTGCACGTCAAGGGGCACAGCGGCGACCCCGACAACGACCGCTGCGATGCCATCGCCGTGGCCTTTTCCCGCGGCCTGATGCCGGCCATGGCCGCCGGCGAGGTGCTGACCACAGCCCGGATCGAGGCGGATGTGCCGCCCCCAGGCTTGCAGCAGTTGCTCTCCCGCCTGGAGCTGGCCGAACGCTTCGCCGCCCAGGGCTATGGCCTGAGCCTGGTGGAGCTGGCCCAGCTGGTGGAGCAGCCCCTGCAGCAGCTGGAGCGCCGCAGCAGCCCCTGGCGCTGGCGCGACTGGCAGGTGCAGCCCCTGGAGGGCGGCCGCTGGCGTTTGCAACGCGACGCGGGAGGATTGGGCGACCGGGAGTAGGCGGGGAGATGGCGGATTCAGGCACCGCAACCAACACGGGCGCGCTCTACGGGCGCTTGGTGGGGCCGCTGCTCAGCCGCGACGACGGCGCCGATGCGGAGCAGCTCAGCCAGCTCACGCTTACGGCCTTGGCCCAGGCCTCGTTGCGGCGCCAGTGGCCGCTGGTGAGTGGCGCCCTGGCCGGTCTGGCCGCCGAATTGCAGCGGCCCGATCCCCGGCTGGAGCAGAGCCTGTTTGGCTGCCGCTTTGCCAATCCGGTGGGGCTGGCGGCCGGCTTCGACAAGAACGGCGTCGCCGCGGGGATCTGGCACCTGTTCGGCTTTGGTTTTGCGGAGCTGGGCACGGTCACCTGGCACGGCCAACCGGGCAACCCCAAGCCCAGGCTGTTTCGCCTGGCGGCGGAGCGGGCGGCGCTGAACCGCATGGGCTTCAACAACGACGGCGCCCAGGCCTTGCGCCGCACCCTGGAGCGTCAGCAGCTCCCCGCCCCGGGCCGGCGCCCGGCTGTGCTGGGCATCAACCTCGGCAAATCGAAGATCACCTCGCTGGAGCTCGCCCCCGACGACTACGCCTCGTCGCTGGAGCTGCTCGCCCCCCTGGCCGACTACGCGGTGATCAACGTGAGCTCGCCCAACACGCCGGGCCTGCGGGAGCTGCAGGAGGAAACCCTGCTGCGGCGGCTGGTTGAGCGGCTGCGGCGGCTGCCCGCCTGCCCGCCGCTGCTGGTGAAGATCGCTCCCGACCTGGAGGACGACGCCATCGATGCGATTGCGCGCATGGCCTACGAGGAGGGCCTGGCTGGCGTGATCGCCGTGAACACCAGCCTCAACCGCCTGGGGCTGGAGCAGCGTCGCCTGGCCCAAACGGGCCAAACGCTGGCTGAGGAGGCCGGCGGACTGAGTGGGCTGCCGCTGCGGGCCCGGGCCCTGGAGGTGCTGCGGCGGTTGCGGGCCACGGCGGGGCCAGCCCTGCCCCTGATCGGAGTGGGCGGCATCGATTCAGCCGAGAGCGCCTGGGAGCGGATCACCGCCGGCGCCTCGCTGGTGCAGCTCTACACCGGCTGGATCTATGGCGGCCCGGCCTTGGTGCCCGAAATCCTCGAAGGGTTGGTGACCCAACTCGAGCGCCACGGACTGTCCCATGTGGGCGAGGCGGTGGGCTCGGGGCTTCCCTGGCGCTGAAAGTTCGGTAGGTTCCCTGTAACAATTCGAACCGATCGTTGGTACTGGCGGGACTCCAGGAGACATGGCGCCCCCTACGTGCCCAGCTGTTTCCCAAGCTGGTGATGATCGATCTGTCCGAGCAGTTGGTGATCGGCCAGCGCGTGAAGCGGGGCAGGCCGCAGGAGCCGATCTGGACCGCTCCCATCCCGGCACTCACCTGCCGGGATGGGGTGCCGCAGCTCAAGGATGCGGTGGGGGATTTTTTGGGCGACCTGCTGCTGGAGTACGGGGGGATCGACGCCCAGCTGGTGGTGTCGCTGCCTCGGCAGGCGTCCCACTGGCGGGTGGTGGATTGGCGGGCGGGTCAGCAGCCGGGTGACTCGGTCGATGCCCTGCGCGCGCTGAATCCGGATCTGGGCTGGCCGTTTTCGCTGGAAGCGGCTTATCTGGATGTGCATCCCTTGCCGGGTCGTCCTGCCAGTTCGTTGGTGATCGCGGCGGAGCGGTCGGTGGTGGACGCCTGGGTGGAGGTGTTTGCGATCGCCGGCAGTACCCTCCAGCATCTGTTGCCGTCGCAGGTGTGCCTGATGTGGGGCCTGCGCGACGCTCTGGCGGCCACGCCTGCCGGCACCCTGGTGGCGCTGTTGCAGCCGCTTGATCAGCAAACCAGCCTGATCCTCTGGCACCAGGGCGTGCCCGAGTTTGAGCGGATGTTGCCTGGGCCGATGGTCGATCTGATCCCCGCCCTGCAACAGAGCTTGGAGTTTTACCGGAACCTGCAGGCTCCCGGCGCGCCGGTGCGGTTGTTGTTGGCGGCACCGCTGGAGGATCAGGCGTTGTTGGAGCAGGCGCTGGATCTGGAGGCCGAAGTGGTCGATCACGATGGCTTTGGCTCCCTCTGTTTGCAGGGCCTGGGCAGCTTGGAGCTGGTCAGATGACGACAACCCCAACCACCAGCCAGTTCGACCTGCTGCGCGAAAAACGCCAGGAACTGAACCTGCCGGAACCCGTTGCGGTTGCGACGCAGGGCCGTCAGCGGCTGGTGCAGGGCGTGGCGATCGGCGCCGCCCTGATCGGCCTCTCGCTGGGCATGGCTGTGCTCGTGTTGTTGCGCGCCTTGATGGTGAGCGCTGCGGTGGATCGCCTTGGCACGGTGGAGGCGGAGGTGCAGTTGTTTGAAACCCAGCTCACGGCGGCCCGGGGCAAGCTCAAGAGGGTGGAGAACGCCAATGCGGATCTGGTCAAGGGACTGATTGCGGTGCGTTCCGGATCGGCGCTGATGCGCGATCTGCAGCTGCGGGTGCCGGCAGGGGTGCAACTCACCGCTGCTACGGAAGAGGGGAGTGGCTACCGGCTCAAGGGGGTGTCGCGGGATCCCCAGGCCTTTGCCCGCATCAATGCGCTTCAGCTCCAGTTGAAGCGCTCCCCGTTGCTGGATCCCAATGGCGTCACCCTTGTCAAAGCGTCACGGGGTACAGGTGAGACCAATGCGTCTGCAGCGGGGTCAGCACCGGTCAGTTTTGAGTTGTTGGTGACCTTTCGTCCGCCGATCAGTCCGTTGGCGGAGAAGCAAATTCTCACCCAGCTCGGAGCGGAGGGCTTGGTGCGTCGCCTGGAGTTGCTCCAGCAGGAGGGCTTGCTCTGATGACCAACCTTCAGGATGGAGCTGATCGGAATGCCTCCCAAGTGCAGCAGCGCTTGCTTTTGGGGCTGCCGATTGGGGTGGGTGCGCTGCTGGCGATTTTGGTGGTGGGTGTGGGGGTGGTTCCCCAGTGGCTGAAGCTGCAGTCCGACAGTGAACGACTGGCCCAGCTGGAGGAGATCCAGGGCCGGATCCCCCTGCTGCGGGCCCAGATCGCCAAAACGGCGGAAAGCCAGGAGGCGGCGGAGCGCAAGCAGCAAAAGGTGCTGCGATTGATCGAGGGAAGTGGCGAGTTGGTCACCTTCCTGGCCCAGCTGGATCAGGAGGCAGCTCGCTTCGGTGTGCAGCTGGATCTGTATGAGCCTGTGGCAGCACTGCCGCCCCCAGCTGCGGATGAGAAGACGGCTCAAAAAGGCGAGCAGCCGGCGGCGCCCCCCAAGTCTCCCCTCGAGGCGGCTGGCCTGAAGGCCCAGCAGGTGTTGCTCACGGCCGAGGGCCCCTACCCCAATGTTTTGGCGTTTTTGCGCGCCACGGAAAAGCTGACTGTTTTGGTGTCACAAAGCAACTTGTCGCTGACTGCCGTGGAGCCTCCCAAGGCAGCCCCCCAGCCTGCTCCCCAGGGTGGTAATCAGGCGGGCAATCAGAGCGGCATGGGTGCACCAGCGGCGATCCCTGTGGCGGCGAAAACTGAGTTGAAATTGACGCTGACTTATTACCAGTCTGGCAATGCAGTGAAGCCCACACTTGTGCCGCCCAAGAAACAAACTTAGCAAGCGTCGACGTCTTCTTCGCTGCCCTAGCTTTTCAGAAATCGGTTCGGTAAGATCCGTACAAAGTTGTGTGAAGAACGTTGGGTAGGGATTGGGGTCGTCGTCTTGCTACGGCCGCTGCGGCAGCAGTTCTCCCTAGCTTTGCTGTTCTTGATGCTGCTGGCCAGGCCTCCCCGCGCCAAGCCTCTGCCTCCTCCCGCGGCTCTGCTGCTGCCGCAGCGGGACCGATGCAGCTGCAGGTGCGTCGCCTGGGCAATGCGGTGGAGCTGGTGGTGGTGGGAGCTGGTCCTGCGCCTCAGTTGCAGCAGTTGGCGCAGCCCAACGGCTGGCAGGGTCAGCTCACCACGGCATCGCCGACGGGTCTGCGGGTTGGCCCCCAACGGCTATCGATGCCGGAGCTGGGGTTTCAGTCGGTCAGCCTTGATGGCTCGGGTAGCAGCTACAGCCTGTCGGTGACCCCGATGCCCGGGGTTCTCCTGGCACGTCCGGTGGTGAGTGCTGATGGTGTGAATCTGATTCTCACGTTTCCTGCTTCTCCGCAGGTTTCCCTGCAGACAAATCAGCTGGATTTAAGTCAGCCTGGGGCGGTGCCACAGCCCGCCTATGCGCCTCCGCTGCAGGCGAGGGCTGTTGCTCCGCCGTTGGGAGATATGGCTGTGGGGACGATGACACTTCGTAATCCATTGAATGTCGAAGTGAGTGGGCCACCGGTCACAATGACTTTAAAAAATGCACCTGCCAGAGATGCTTTAATGGCACTCGCTCAATTGGGTGGATATGGATTCGCTTTTACTTCTGATTCAGGAAGAAATGAAACTACTTTGTCCGAAATTAGATCATATAGCTTTGGAACAGTTCAAGAGTCTAATACTACTAAGCCTGCCGGGGTCCAGGTGGATGGGAGCTACCCTGTCACTGTAGCATTTAAAAGTGAGAGCTATCAGCGGGCTTTTAATTTCATCCTGGCCGTATCTGGTCTTCAGGCCAAAAAAGATGGAAATGTAATCATAGTAGGCCCCAGGGTGTCGGGATTGGCATTAGGATCTCTTGTGTCCAAGGTTTATCGACTAAATCAAGTTAGCCCGAATGCCTCGGCCGATTATCTTGCCAATCTAGGCGCTTCAGTCACTAAGACGAACACCATAACGACTGCTGTTACGCAGGGGGTAAGCCAATCCAGCACCGTAAGCAATGCACCTTCTAGTGCTACTACTCAATCTAGTAGTCAGACTAGGGTGGAGGCCTATGGGGCTTCAGCTGGACCACTTATTGGCCTAAGGGCGACTACAGATACAAGGCTTGGGACTATAACTTTGGTAGGCAGTTCTTCTGTAGTTGTGGTCGCCGAGCAATATTTGCGTCAGCTTGATTTGCGTCAAAGGCAGGTGGCATTATCGGTAAAAATATTAGATGTGAATCTTGACAATGATTCCGTTATGGAAAACAGCTTTGCAATTAGGTGGGGCAATAACTTCATTGTCAATGATGGCGGCGAGCTGCTCGGAGCTTTCGGGAATAATTTGCCACCTAGCTATAATCCTTTGACTGGTTTTAGCTCTGCCGAAGCAAATCCTGGTACGGCTTATCCAAAAAACCAGTTTTACGACTTTCTCAGGGCCCAAATTATTTCTCAAAGTACTAAGCTTTTGGCAAGTCCAACTTTAATTCTTCAAGAAAATCCTGCTGAGCTGCGTGCAGCTGAAAGTGGTTCTTCGAGTGGTAGCGGCTCTGGTCAAAGCCAGGGAGGATCATTAGATGAGTATAGTATTGATTCGCCAATTGGCCGCCGCAGGGCTAACGAGGGGGTCGTCAGGGTTGGCACCAATGTGATTACCCAGTACCAAGTTAATAATGCGGCAAACTCTGCTGGTGCCAGCAATATAATCACCTGTCAGCCCACCCTTTCCACGGCTGGACTTGTTTTAGGGGCCCGTATCGAGAAGATTGATGATAATGGCTTTGTCACTTTTGCTTTGTCTCCCAGTGTTTCTGCGGTAACGGATCGTGAGCCAGTCCCCGGCTGCGGAAATATTGATATTTTGAGTGTGCGGAGATTGGATACGGGTGCGCTACGGGTGCGAGATGGTCAAACGTTAATCATGACGGGTGTGATCTCAGAGTTTGATCGTGCTGAAGTCAGCAAGTGGCCTGTTCTTGGTGATATGCCCCTGATTGGTTCTTTATTCCGCTCTAGTGGGACTCGCCGCGAAAAGCGAGAGTTGGTGATCATGGTGACGCCAAAAATCATTAATGATGTAGAAGGTGGTGTCTATGGCTACGGCTATCAGCCTTCAACTCCTGATGCTCGCAGCTTTATGGGGGCATCGGGGTATTAGAAAATGACGGGTATGCCCAAGCGGTGGCTGGCGGTACTCACCGCCTCTGAGTTCGGCCCCGCACTTTGAGAGCCCTTACAGGCCCATTGGCAGAAAGGCCTTGGCCGCCAGCGGGGCCAGAAACTGAAAGGCGGCGAGGGCGCCACTCAGGGCTTTACTGCCCGCTCCGTTGCCGTCGGGGGTGTTCGGCTTGGTTGATGCCACCACTGTGTTGGCAGCTTGCTTCAATTGCAACGCCTGCTCCTGCTCGCCGCGTTCTCCATAGAGGCTCGCGGCGTAGTTGAAATCGTTGGCGGCGAGTTCGCTCTTGCCCTGCTCACCGCGGCAGATCCCCCGGGCCACCCAGCTGATGGCGGCGGCGGGTTCTTTGCTGATAGCTGCGCTGAACAATGTTTCCGCTTCTGGATAGCGGCCCTGCTGGGCCGCCTCGGCACCAGCGTTGTGCAATTCCGCGTAACTTAGTTGTGTGGGCTCGATGCCCGTGGCCCGTTGCCAGTGGCTGCGCGATAGGGCTCCTGGGTCCAGCAGGGCACCACTGAGATCGGCCTGGCGTAGATCGGTGCCATCCAGCCGCGCGCCGCGCAGGTCGGCACCGCGCAGGGAAGCCCCCATCAAGCTCGTGAAGCTCAGATTGGCGCCGCTGAGCTGGGCGCCATCCAGGCGGGCCTGCCCCAGGTTGGCCCGTTGCAGCTGGGCCTGGCGTAGATCGGCGTCGCGCAGATCCGCGTGCACCAGATCCGCATTCTGGAGCTTGCAGCCACGGCATCTGCGGGTGTCCAGCAGCTTGAACAGGTCGGTCGAATCCGCCTTGGCGCCAAGCGCCATCAGCATGGCCACAGCAGCGAGCAAACTGGCGGTGGCGCTCAGCAGGTGCCCTTGACCTGGCAACGTCGGAGGCACTATGCGGCTTGGCATGGCATTCGTGCCTGTTGCAACGGCTTATAGCGCAGGATTTCGCCTGTTTCCCCGGCGGCACAGGCCTGATCGCCTCGCACTCGCCGCCGGCACTTAGCTTTCGGCCATGCCGATGCCGCCCTCCGAGCGCCATGGCGGCAATCTGGCCGCCACCGCCGCGCGCCTGGGTTGCCGGCCCTCCCAGCTGCTGGATGCCAGTGCCTCCCTGGTGCCCTTCGGGCCGCCCTGGCGGGTGCGCGTATCCCTGCTGAAGGCGGTGCTGGGGCTTGCCGCTGGCTCGCCGCTGCGGGCCTACCCCGATCGTCACGCCACTGGCTTGCGCGCAGCCCTGGCCCAGCTGCATGGGGTGGAGCCCGAGTCGGTGCTGCCGGGCAACGGGGCGGCGGAATTGTTCACCTGGGCAGCGCGCGATGCGGCGGCCGCCGGCTTGAGTGCGGTGCCCCAGCCGGGCTTCGCCGACTACCCCCGCGCCCTGGCCTGCTGGGGCGGCGCCTGGCGAGCCCTGCAGTTGCCGCTGCAGGGCGGTTCGGGGCCGCAGCCGTTTCCGGCGGCTCCGCCGGGAGCGGTGCTATGGCTCACCAACCCGCATAACCCCACTGGAGCGCTGTGGAGCCGTGCCTCCCTCGAGCCCTTGTTGGAGCGCTTTGCCCTGGTGATCGCCGATGAGGCCTTTCTGCCGCTGGTGCCAGGCGGGGAAGCCCAGAGCCTGATTCCGCTGCTGCAGGCCCACCCCAACCTGGTGGTGATCCGCAGCCTCACCAAACTCTGGTCGATCGCCGGGCTGCGGCTGGGCTATGCCCTTGGCCAGCCCGAGCGCCTGGCGCGCTGGGCCCGTTGGCGCGATCCCTGGCCGGTGAATGGTCTGGCGGTGGCGGTGGGCGAGCGCTTGCTGGGCGATCCCATGTCCTACGGGCGCTGGTGCCGCCGGGTGCAGCGCTGGACGGCCCGCGAGGGGGCCTGGCTCTCAGCCCGGCTGGAGGCGTTGCCGGGCATCACGCCGCTGCCGTCGGCCGCCAACTTTCTCTTGATTCGCGGCGACGCGTCCCTGGTGCCGCTGCGCGAGCGCCTGGAGCGCCGTCACCGCATCTTGCTGCGCGATTGCCGCTCCTTCGACGGACTGGGCGAACGCTGGCTGCGGATCGGTTATCAGAGCCGCCGCGACAACCGGCGCATGATTCGGGCCTTGCGGCAGGAGCTTGGTCGCTAGCGTTGATTGCATTGCATGCATGCCCGTGGCAACGCTGACGGTTCGCAACCTGGATGAGGCCACCAAGGCCCAGTTGCGTCTCCAGGCGGCACGCCACGGCCGCTCGATGGAGGAGGAGGTGCGCACGATCCTGCGCGAGGCCTTGTTTCGCGGGCCATCCAAGCCCAGTGGGCCCAGTCGCCAGGGGCTTGGCCAACGGATTCATGCCCATTTTGATGCGCTGGGTGGCGTTGAGCTGGAGCTGCCCGACCGCAGCTCTCAGCCGCAGCCGGCGGATCTTGGGGCGTGATCGGCGTGATCGTCCTCGACACCAATGTGCTCTCCGAGCTGATGCGTCCTCGGCCCAACCCCCAGGTGCTGGCTTGGGTGGATGGTTTGGATCCTGGCCTCGTAGCGATCACGGCCATGAATGAAGCGGAGATTTTGCACGGCATCAGGCGGCTGCCGGATGGCCGTCGTAAGGCTGCTCTTCAGCAGTGCTGGGACGAACTGGTGGCCGACATCTTTGCTGGCTGGGTCTGGCCCTTCAGCAGCGAAGCTGCCCTTTGGTATGCCGATCTCTTGCGCACCCGTGAACGGTTGGCGCGGCCCATGGCCACAGCTGATGCGGTGATTGCGGCCACGGCCCTCGCCCATGGCGCCCAGCTCGCCACCGGCGATGTGGCTGATTTCGCCGATGTGGGTTTGGACTTGATCAATCCCTGGGCTAGTAATGATAACGCCCCTGTAGAAACTCCACCCGCGTGTTCTGCACCAAATACACGCAGCGATGTTCCTGGGTGATTCGGCGTGACCACACCCCTGGTCCCAGGTATTTAAGTGGTTCCGGTTTGCCGATGCCCTCAAAGGGGTCCCGCAGGGTTGCACGCATCAGCTCGATCAGGCGTTTGGCGGTGCGGGGTTCGTGGCGAATCCAATGGTGGAGATCATCCAGAAACTCCGGATGCACCACCGCCTGCCAGGCCGTGTTCATCTGTTTGTGAGGCTGCTTCCCAGATCGGCCAGCTTGCTTTCCAGATCAGCCAGGTTGAGGGGCGGCAGTGTTTGTTCGCGAGCTCTGGTTAGGGCCGTGAGCAGACGCTCCGCGTTTGCGGGTGAGCGCAGCAGGTGGGCCGTTTCCAATAGGCCTGCCAGTTCATCGGCGGCCACGAGGGCCACATCGCCCCCTTTTCGCCGCCGCACCAGCACCACCTCGCGATCTTCGACGGCCCGATCCATCAGGCCCTTCAAACCCTCACGGGCTTTGCTGTAGGTGGTCTCGATGGGCATCGCTTTGCCATACCGATGGGCCGGGTCTGCTGGACAGACCTATTGGACAAGTCTAGGGCTGTTGGCAGGGTTGGTTGTTCAGGGCTGGCTGAGCATCGCGGCCACCCGTTGATCGGCATCGCGCACCGCCAGTTGCGTCATGGCGGCGCCCATACCCGCTAAAGGATCGCGCGCGGCTGCCGCCCCCCGTAGGCGCGGGCCCAGCAGGCGCCAGAGGCTGCGCTCGAGGGCGGGCTCGCTGGGCAGGTGCTGCCACACGATCACGGCGGCGCCGATTTCGGCGGCGGCGGCGGCGTTGGCATCCTGGTGGCGATCGGCGGCGGCCGGGTAGGGCACCAGGATCGCCGGGGTGCCGCACACGGCCAGTTCGCTGAGGGCGCCGGCACCGCTGCGGCTGATGGCCAGGTCGGCGTGCTGCAGCAGGCCGGGAATGTCGTCGCTGAAGGGTCGTTCCACGGCGCCAGCGGGCAACGGCTGGCCGGCATCGGGGTCGTTGCGGCCAGTGAGGTGCACGACGCGCACACCCGCCGCCGTGAGCTTGGCCAGCAGGGGCCGCACCATCTGGTTGAGGCCAACGGCGCCCTGGCTGCCGCCCATCACCAGCAGAAGGGGCCCGGGGCCCGGCGGCACCCAGGCGGGCAGGGGGGCTGGCTCCAGAAACGCCTGCCGCACCGGCGTGCCCGTCACCACTGGCCGGCAGCCGGGCAGGCGGGCGGCGGCCTGGGGCAATCCCACCGCCACCTGGCTGCACAGCCGGCCGAGCAGGCGGGTCACCTTGCCGGGCAGGGCATTGCTCTCGTGCAGCACCACCGGCACGCCGCACCAGCGGGCCGCCAGGATTGCTGGTGCGGCGATGTAGCCGCCGCTGGTGAACACCGCGTTGATCTGTTCGCGGCGGATCAGCCGCCGTACCGAGCGGGTGGCCTGCAGCAGCTGCAGCAGGTTGAGCAGTCGCCTCAGCCCCCGGCCCTGCAGCCCGCCGGCCCGCACGGTGTGGAGCGGATAGCGGCTGGGCACCAGTTGGGTTTCCAGGCGGTCGGGTACCCCCAGCCACTGCACGCTCCAGCCGGGCGGCATCGCATCGGCCACCGCCAGGGCGGGAAACAGGTGGCCGCCGGTGCCGCTGGCAGCGATCAGGAGCCTGGGCATGGGTGTTGGCCTGCAGCGCGCCTAACTTAAAAGCGGTTTCCGCCGCCCCGATGCCGCGTCCCCAGCTGCCGAGCCGAATCCTGCACCCCTTACTGCCTAGCGTCCTGCTCGGCCTGGCGGCCCTGCTGGGCGGAGCCCTGCCGGCAGTGGCTGCCGCCGGCCCCACGGCGGCCCAGCTGCAGGCCCTAGAGGCGGCCCTCAACGGCTCCGGTGAGCTGGCGGCCGTGCTGGAGAACGGTCCGGGTCTCGATGTCACCCTGGTGGAGCTGCGCCGCCGCAGCCTGCTTCGTCAGTTCCCTGATGCCCGCTGGCAGGTGAGCCCGGGCAAAGCGCTGCGCGATGGACGCAGCACCGTGCAGCTCCAGGTCACGGGTAGCCGCCAGGAGGGCCCCACCCTGTATCGGCTCCTGGCCCAGCAGCAGCTGGTGCTCAGCCGCAGCGTTGGCCCCGGTGGCCGCATCAACGGCCAAAGCGTGATCCGTGAGCAGACCCTCCTGCGCAGCGGCGAAGCCGACCTGCCGGTGAGCCTGCAGATCCCCGATGCGGTGCTCACGGGTCAGCGCTACGACGTGGACGTGCTGTTTGATGAGCCCCTGGAGGGCGCCATTGCTGCCGGCGGCCTGGTGGCCCTCACCGGCCAGCAGGTGAATGCCCTCGAGAGCCCCAATCTGCAGCTGGGCGCCCTGGGTGGCGGTGGCCTGTTCAAGTCGGTTCAGGCTCCGTTCACCCCCGGCTCCCAGACCTGGGCGGTCCTGTTGGTGCATCCCCAGGGCATCGTCAGTGCCACCAAGCGGGTGCTGGTGGTGGCCGATAAGGCCCAGTTGAATCCCTGAGCTCAGGCTGCTTTGCCCTGGCTGCCAAACCAACGGGCCAGGGCCGACACGTCGTCGTTGCCGTGGCCCGACGCCAGCAAGCTGTCTTCCATGGCGGCCACCAGCTGGCTCACCGGTAGCTCCATGCCGGCGGCAGCGGCCGCCTCCAGGGCAATCGCCAGATCCTTGCGGTGCAGCGCCAGCTTGAAGCCGAGGGGGAACTGACCCCTGAGCATGTTGGCGGCGCGGTTTTCCAAGGCCCACGACCCGGCCGCTCCAGCTGCCAGCGCCTCGCACACCTGCTCCATCGGCAGTCCCAACCGCTGCCCCAGGGCCATGGCTTCCGCCACAGCCGCGTAGCTACCGGCCACCAGCACCTGGTTCACCGCTTTGGCCTGCTGGCCCGAGCCCACGGGGCCCAAGTGGCTGATGCGACTGCCAATCACCTCCAGCAGCGGGCGGGCTCGCTCCAGGTGGGCCGGATCGCCGCCCACCAGCACCGAGAGCGTGCCGGTGCGGGCGCCTTCTGTGCCGCCGGTCACCGGGGCGTCGATGTAGTCCACGTCCTGCTGAGCGAGCTGTGCCGCCATGCGCCGGCTGGTGGCCGGGCTGACTGTGGAGCAGTCGATCACCAGCGTCCCCGGCTGCAGCCCTTGGCGGGCCGCGGTTTGGTCGGTGCCCAGGATGTCAGCGCCGAGCAGCACAGCCTCCACGGCGCAGTCGTCGCTGACGCACACCAGCAGCACCTCGGCCGCGGTCGCCGCTTCCGCAGGGCTGCCGGCCCCCCTGGCCCCCGCCTGCAGCAGTGGTGCTTCCCGGCTGCGGTTGCGGTTGTGAACGGTGAGCGGAAAGCCAGCGGCCAGCAGATTGGCCGCCATCGGTGCGCCCAGGGCCCCCAGTCCAATCCAGCCGACGGCAGGCCTGTCTGTTGGGCTCATTCACTTGCCTGGTCCGATCCCCAGCCTGCCTCGGCGTGGTCTGAGCCGGTGTTTTGCGCCTGTTGAACAGGTTGTTGCACAACCCCTGCCAAGCAAAAAGGGGGCTTGAAGCCCCCTCCTGAACCGTCAGGCCTCTGCCAAATCAGGCCTCATCCAGGGCTGCCACGCCGGGCAGCACCTTGCCTTCCAGCAGCTCCAGGCTGGCGCCACCACCGGTGGAGATGTGCGACATCTTTTCGGCCACACCCACCTTCTCCACGGCGGCCACGGAGTCACCGCCGCCGATGATCGTGCAGCAGCCCTTGCCGCTCAGGTCGGCCAGGGTGTGGGCGATGCCGTTGGTGCCGGCCGCAAACTTGTCGAACTCGAACACGCCCATGGGGCCGTTCCAGATCACGGTCTTGCAGTCGGCCAGGGCCTCCTGGAAGGCTTTGAGCGAGTCGGGGCCGATGTCCAGGCCCATCCAGCCATCGGGGATGGCGTTGATGGACACGGTCTGGCTGTTGGCGTCGGGGGCGAAGTTGTCGGCCAGCACCACATCGGTGGGCAGCAGCAGCTGCACGCCCTTGGCGGCCGCCTTGGCCTCGAGCTCCTTGGCCAGCTCCAGCTTGTCCTCTTCCACCAGGCTCTTGCCCACTGCCAGGCCGCGGGCCTTGTAGAAGGTGAAGATCATGCCGCCGCCGATCAGCACCTTGTCGCACTTGTCGATCAGGGCTTCGAGCACGCCGATCTTGGAGCTCACCTTGGAGCCACCCACGATCGCCGCCAGGGGACGCTTGGGCTCGTCGATGGCGCCCTGCAGGTATTGCAGCTCCTTCTCCATCAGGTAGCCCGCCACGCTGGGGCTCAGGGCCTTGGTGACGCCCTCGGTGGAGGCGTGGGCGCGGTGGGCGGCGCCGAAGGCGTCGTTCACATACACATCGGCCAGGGCGGCCAGCTGGGCGGCGAAGCCAGCGTCGTTCTTTTCTTCCTCGGCGAAGAAGCGCACGTTCTCCAGCAGCACCACATCGCCCTCGGCCATGGCGGCCACCTTGGCTTCGGCATCGGGGCCGATGCAGCTGTCGGTCTTCACCACGGGCTTGCCCAGCAGCTCAGCCAGGCGGGCGGCCACGGGGGTGAGGCGCATGCCCTCGTTCACCTGACCCTTGGGACGGCCGAAGTGGGCGGCCAGGATCACCTTGGCGCCCTTGCCGGTGAGGTCGTTGATGGTGGGCAGGGCGGCACGGATGCGGGTGTCATCGGTGATGGCGCCGGCGTCGTCGAGCGGTACGTTGAAGTCGACCCGCACCAGCACGCGCTTGCCGCGGAGCTCATCGGCCGAAAGGCTGGCCAGGGATCGCTTCGCCATGGGGGTATGGAAATTACGGAATTGCCGGGGGAGGTTAGCCCCCGCGGCGCCTTCTGCTCCCCGGATTTCGGATTTCCGCCAACCAGCCGCCCTGGCCGGATCCCGGACGCCCCCCCAGACTGAAACTCCCACCTGCCTGGGCCCTGCCTTCGGTCATTGCTCCATGTTTGACACCGTTCTCTTTCCCATCGACCAGAGCCGCCAGGCGATGGAAACGGCGGCGGTGGCCCTGAAACTGGCCCAGCAGCACGCCAGCACGTTGGTGCTGCTGTCGGTGGTGGAGCCCGGCCAGGACGATCCCACGGCCGTGGCGGAGCTGCTGCAGCAAGCGCGGGCTCGCTTTGACGAGGCGGGGGTCAGCTGTCAGGTGATCGAGCGGGAGGGCAAGCCGGCCTTCGTGATCGGCGATGTGGCCGATGAGATCAACGCCGATGTGATCGTGATGGGCACCCGTGGCATCGCGATCGAGAGCGACCAGCAGAGCACCGCGGCTCGGGTGATTCAGTTGGCCCCCTGTCCGGTGCTGGTGGTGCCCTGATGCCCCAGACGCTTCCGCTCAGCGTCAATGCCCCGGCGATTCAGTGGTATCCCGGCCACATCGCCAAGGCGGAGAAGGCCCTCAACGCCAATCTGGCCAAGGTGGACCTGGTGATCGAGGTGCGGGATGCCCGCATCCCCCTGGCCACCTCCCACCCGCGGCTGCAGCGCTGGATCAGCGGCAAGCAGCATCTCTTGGTGCTCAACCGGGTGGACATGATCCCGCCGCCGGTGCGCCAGGCCTGGACCGCCTGGTTCAAGGCCCAGGACCAGACCTGCTGGTGGTGCGACGCCAAGGCCGGCACCGGTGTGAAACAGCTGCAGCAGGCGGCGATTCGGGCCGGCGCGGCCCTCAATGCCCGCCGGGCTGGGCGAGGCATGAAGCCCCGGCCGGTGCGGGCCCTGATGCTGGGCTTCCCCAACGTGGGCAAATCGGCCCTGATCAATCGGTTGGTGCGCCAGAAGGTGGTGGACAGTGCCCGCCGCGCTGGCGTCACCCGCAGCCTGCGCTGGGTGCGCCTCGGCCAGGACCTCGACCTGCTCGATGCCCCCGGCGTGCTGCCGCCCCGCCTCGACGATCAGCAGGCCGCCCTGCGGCTGGCCCTGTGCGACGACATCGGCCAGGCCGCCTACGACAACGAAGCCGCCGCCCGGGCGTTTCTGCAGTTGCTCACCCTGCTGGAGGCTGAGCCGGCCGCCGGGGTGCAACCCGCCCTGGTGGAGAAGCGCTACGGCATTCCCCTCGCTGCGCTGGTGGGCGGCGGCCCCGACGTGGAGGGCTGGCTGGCCGCCGCCGCGGCGCGCCACACCAGTGGCGACAGCCTGCGCATGGCCACCAAGTTGCTCGACGACTTCCGTTGCGCCCGCCTGGGCGCCATTGCCCTGGAATTGCCGGCTGCCCATGGATAGGGCGCCGCACGAATCGGGCTTCGGGGTTGGCACGGCTTTTGGCGAGGGGGAAGGCGAGCTGCTGACGCTCACCTATCCCAAGCCGCTGCCGATGCGGCTCGACCGCTGGCTGGTGGCCCAGCGGCCCGAGCAGAGCCGTGCCCGCATCCAGAAGTTCATCGAGGCCGGCTATGTGCGGGTGAACGGCGTCACGGGTCGCGCTAAGACCCCCTTGCGGCAGGGCGACACGGTGGAGCTGTGGATGCCGCCGCCCGAGCCGCTGCCCTACCTGGTGGCCCAGGCAATGCCACTGGATGTGCTGTTTGAAGACGCGCACCTGATCGTGCTCAACAAGCCCGCCGGCCTCACGGTGCACCCGGCGCCTGGCAACCGGGATGGCACCCTGGTGAACGGCCTGTTGCACCACTGCCCCGACCTGCCCGGCATCGGCGGCGAGCTGCGCCCCGGCATCGTGCACCGTCTCGACAAGGACACCACGGGCTGCATCGTGGTGGCCAAGAGCCAGGAGGCCCTGGTGAAGCTGCAGGTGCAGATTCAGAAGCGGATCGCCTCGCGCCAGTATCTGGCGGTGGTGCACGGCCAGCCGGCGGGCGACAGCGGCACGATCGTGGGCGCCATCGGCCGCCATCCGGCCGACCGCAAGAAATACGCCGTGGTGCACGACGACAGCGGTCGCCATGCCTGCACCCACTGGCGCTTGATCGAGCGGTTGGGGGATTACGCCCTGCTGCGCTTCAAGCTCGACACCGGCCGCACCCACCAGATCCGGGTCCACTGCGCCCACATGGGCCATCCGATCGTGGGCGATCCGGTGTATTCCCGCTGCCGCAAGCTGCCGATCGAGTTGCCCGGCCAGGCGCTCCATGCGGTGCAGCTGGGCCTCGATCACCCGATCAGCCGCGAGCGGCTGGTGTGCGAGGCGCCGCTGCCGGAGGTGTTTGAGCGGTTGCTGGCGGTGCTCAGGCGACGCCCGGCAGCCGCGGGCATGCCTCCACCAATGCGCGGGTGATGGCGGCCTGGGGATCGGTCAGTAGCCGTGCGCCGGGGCCCTCCTCCACGATCTTCCCCCCCTCCAGCACGATCACCCGGTGGCAGAAGCCACTGGCCACCGAGAGGTCGTGGGTCACAAACAGCATCCCCAGCCCCAGGCGCTGCTGCAGCTCCCGCAGCAGGGCCAGCACGTCGGCCTGCACCTCGGCATCGAGCATGCTCACGCTCTCATCGCAGAGCAGCACCTTGGGCTCGAGCACCAGGGCCCGGGCGATGGCCACCCGCTGCTGCTGGCCGCCCGAGAGCTGGCGGGGCAGGCGATTTTCGAAGGCTTTGGGCGGGGTGAGCCCCACGGCGCCCAGCAGCTCGCGGGCGCGCTGGCGGGCCTGGGCGCGGCTGGCCAGGCCATGGATCAGCAGCGGATCGGCGATCGCCTCACCTACCGCCATCTGGGGGTTGAGGCAGGCCAGGGGGTCTTGGAACACCATCTGGATGCCACGCCGCGCTTGCCGCAAAGCCCGGCCCCGCAGGCTCAGCAGGTTGCGGCCCTCCAGCCGCACGCTGCCGCCCCGCACCGGTGCCAGTCCCATCAGCGCCCGGCAGAGGGTGCTCTTGCCGCAGCCGGAGGCCCCCACCAGGCCAAGGGTTTCGCCCGGCTGCAGCCGCAGGCTCACCCCGTCCACCGCCTTCAGCCAGCGGGTTTGCCAGGGCAGCGAGGGCAGGGCGTGCCAGCTGCGCAGCTCCTCCAGCTCCAGCAAGGCAGCGGCCGGCAGCGGTGCGGGGCTCTGGGCGCCTTCCCGTTCCCGCGCCTTGGCCACCAGCCGCTGGGCCAGGGGGGAGGCCGGGGCGGTGAGCAACTGCTGGGCTGGGGCCTGCTCGATCAGCCGGCCCTGATCCAACACGGCGATCTGGTCACACCAGCGGCCCGCCATCGCCAGGTCGTGGCTGATCAGCAGCAGGGCACTGCCCGCTTCCCGGCAGAGGTTGGTCAGTTCCCCCATCACCTGGCCGGCCACAGCCACATCCAGGCTGGTGGTGGGTTCGTCGGCGATCACCAAGGGCGGCTGCAGGGCCATGGCCAGCGCAATCGCCAGCCGCTGGCGCATGCCGCCGCTGAACTCATGGGGGTAGCTGCCGTAGCGCTCCGCCTGGATGCCCACCCGCTCCAGCAAGGCTTCGGCCTGCTCCCGCACCTGGCGCCGCCGCCACCGGGGTCGGTGGGCCGCCAGGGTGTCGCCCAGATGGTCGCCGATCGTGAGCAGCGGGTTCAGGCGGGTCATCGGGTCTTGAAACACCAGCCCCACCGCTTCGCCGCGCAGCTGCCGCAGGGCACTCCGCCGCAGCCGGCTGGGGTTTTGCCCAGCCAGCAGCAGCCCACCGCTGCACTGGCTGCCCGGGGGCAGCAGCTGCAGCACCGCCCGGGCCACGGTGCTTTTGCCGCAGCCGGAGGGGCCCACCAGGGCCAGCCGCTCGCCCGGGCTCAGGCTGAGCGTCAGCCCATCCAGGGTGGGACGCTCCGCACCGGGGTAGCGCACCACCAGGTTGTCGATTGCAAGCACGGGGCTGGTCATGGTCCCCAGCTTGGCCGCCGCTGCATACGATGAGGCAATTCCGCAGGGTGGAATGCTCAGGGCGGTTCCCGATCTGGACGCAACCGCCGTGGCTGTTTCAGTCGCGGCTGTTCCACCTGCCCCTGGGCCAGCCCCGGAGAGCCAAGCCCTGGGACGCCGGCCGATCCGCACCCCCGCCGACTACGGCCTGCCCCTGCCCGAGTGGTTGCAGCGCTGCATCGAGCACGTGCCGCCGGGGGAGGGGGAGAGCTGCCCAACCGATCCCGAGGCCCTGCTGGCTTCCGCCTTTGATTTCGCCTACCAGCTCCACGAGGGCCAGTTCAGGGCCAGCGGCGAGCCCTACATCATTCATCCGGTTGCCGTTGCCGATCTGCTGCGCGACATCGGCGCCAGTGCCGGTGTGATCGCTGCTGGCTTCCTCCACGATGTGGTGGAAGACACCGAGGCGACGCCCGAGGAGATCGAGCAGCACTTCGGCGCCGAGGTGCGGGCCCTGGTGGAGGGGGTGACCAAGCTCGGCGGCATCCACTTCACCAACCACACAGAGGCCCAGGCTGAAAACCTGCGCCGCATGTTTCTGGCCATGGCCAGCGACATCCGCGTGGTGCTGGTGAAGCTGGCGGATCGCCTGCACAACATGCGCACCCTGGGTGCCCTCAAGCCCGAGAAGCAGCTGCGGATCGCCCGCGAAACCCGGGAGATCTACGCCCCCCTGGCCAATCGCCTCGGCATCGGCCGGCTCAAGTGGGAGCTGGAGGATCTGGCCTTCAAGATCCTCGAGCCCGAGGCCTATCGGGATGTGCAGCAGCAGGTGGCCACCAAGCGCAGCGAGCGCGAGGAGCGGCTGGAGGTGACCGTGCAGTTGCTGCGCGATCGGCTGGCCGCCGTGGGGCTGGCCCATTGCGAGGTAAGCGGCCGGCCCAAGCACCTCTATGGCATCTGGAGCAAGATGCAGCGCCAGCAGAAGGCGTTCCACGAGATCTTCGACGTGGCCGCCCTGCGGATTCTCTGCCCGAATCTCGAGAGCTGTTACCGGGCCTTGGCGGTGGTGCACGACACCTTCCGGCCGATCCCTGGGCGCTTCAAGGACTACATCGGTCTGCCCAAGCCCAACGGCTACCAATCCCTGCACACGGCCGTGATCGGCCGTCATCGGCCGATCGAGGTGCAGATCCGCACCACCGACATGCACCAGGTGGCCGAGTACGGCATCGCGGCCCACTGGAAGTACAAGGAAGGTGGTTCGCCAGCGGCGTCCGGTGCCGATGCGGAGCGGTTCAACTGGCTGCGGCAGCTGGTCGACTGGCAGAAGGATGACGGCGGCACCGACAGCAGCGATTTCCTGCGTTCGATCAAGGAAGACCTCTTCGATGAAGAGGTCTTCGTGTTCACTCCCAATGGCGATGTGGTGGGCCTTCGCAAGGGGTCCACAGCCGTGGACTTCGCTTATCGGATCCACTCGGAGATCGGCAACCATTGCCAGGGCGTGCGCATCAACGACCGTCTCTGCCCCCTCGCCACTCCCCTGCAAAACGGCGACTTCGTGCAGGTGATCACCGCCAAGACGGCGCACCCGAGCCTCGACTGGCTCAACTTCGTGGCCACCCCCACGGCCCGCAATCGCATCCGCCACTGGTACAAAACCAGCCACCGTGAGGAGAACATCCTGCGCGGCACGGAACTGCTGGAGCGGGAGTTGGGCCGCGATGGCTTCGATGCCCTGCTCCATGGGGAGGCGATGGCCAAGGTGGCCCGCCGCTGCAACCTCACGGGCACCGAAGACCTGCTGGCGTCGCTGGGGTTCGGCGGGGTCACCCTGCACCAGGTGCTCAACCGCCTGCGGGAGGAACTGCGCCTGGCCAGCGAGGCCTCGGCCCCCGTGCCCAGCAACGAGCAGGTGGCAGCCAGCGTGGCGGCCGCCCATGCAGGCCAGGCCGACTCCCAGGGGAGCGGAGCGGGCGGCGCCAGCCCGATCCTCGGCCTCGAGGGCCTCGACTACCGGCTGGGGGGCTGCTGCAGTCCCCTGCCGGGTGAGCCGATTCTCGGAGCCGTGGCCCTGGGCAACCACGGCATCACGATCCACCGCCAGGACTGCTCCAACGTGGACCAGGTGCCGGCTGAGAGGCGTCTGCCGGTGCGCTGGAATTCGGCCACCGATGCCCGCCCGCGCCGCTATCCGGTGCAGCTGCGCATCGAGGTGCTCGACCGGGTGGGCGTGCTGAAAGACATCCTCACCCGCCTCTCCGACCACCGCATCAACGTGAGTGATGCCCGGGTGCGCACCAATCCCGGCAAGCCCGCCCGCATCGATCTGCGGGTGGAGCTCGACAGTGCCAGCCAGCTGGCCAACACGGTCAATCAGATCCGCTCGATGGCGGATGTGCTCGATATCGCCCGCACCGGGATCGGCTAGGGCAGGGTGAATCCGCCGGTGTTGAGGTGCTTCAGGTCGAGCATCACCAGCGTCACCCACACCAGCAGGGCCAGGCCGCCCATGGAGCCCAACACCAGCAGCAGGCCGAACAGTGCCGAGCGCGAAGTTCCCTTGCCTTCTGAACCCTTGCCGTCCGCCACAGGCTCGCGTTGATGAGTGCCGATCTTCGCACCACCGGCCTGGCCGCTCCTGGGTGAGGGTCTGACCACAGGGCTGGTTCAGCCGTCACGACGGCTACAGCGGCTCGGCTGGCGCCCCCTTACAACCACTCCATCCCCCGCGTGCCACGCCATGACCTCCGAGCAAGCGGCCCAACTGATCGACGAAACCCTCGACCTGGTGCATCAGCGGCTCCAGGACCTGCAGGCCCAGGCCTTGCCCCGGGAGCAGCATGCCCTGGCCGAGGAGTTCCGCGAGTGGCGCCACCCTGAAGGGGGCCATATCGACCTGATGGTGTTTCCCGGTTTGGCCAGTTCCTGAGCGGAGCTGATCAGCCCTGCTGCCGGCGGCGATGTTCCCGCTCCAGCCAGTGCCAGTAGAGCCAGCCCCCCAGGAGCGCGGTGATCAGGCCAACGAGGGTGGAGCCCAGCAGCAGGCGGCTGACGAACGCCCCACTGCTGTGCCAGATGCTTCCGTCCTGAAGGCTGTCGGGGCCGGGCCATCCCCCCCCGGGCCCGAGCAGCCAGCAGCCCACCTGGTAGTTGAACCAATAGAGGGGCACGTAGGTGAAGGGGTTGCTCACCCAGGTGCCGGCCGCGGCCAGCAGGTGATTGCCCCGCACCAACGAGGCCAGCGCCACGCTCCCCAGGATCTGCAGGCCGAAGAACGGGTAGCAGCCGCAGAGCAGTCCGGCGGCCAGACCCCGGGCCCGCTGGCCATGGCTGCCCTCCTGGTGCCAGAGCCAGGCCAGCAGCTGGCGCAGGCGGCGGCCCACGGCGGTGTGGGGTTGGAATGGGGGGATGCGCCTCAACGACTCCGGAACCGCTGACACCATCGCGGCCATCGCCACGGCGGTGGCGCCGGGCGAAGGCAGTGTGGCGATCGTAAGAATCTCCGGGGCCGCGGCGGAGCCGATCGGCCGGCTTTTGTTTGCGGCGCCTGGGCGGCAGGCCTGGGATAGCCACCGGGTGCTCTACGGCCACGTGGTGGATCCCGCCAGCGGTGAGCGGGTGGATGAAGCGCTGCTACTGCTGATGCGGGCTCCCCGCAGCTTTACCCGTGAAACCGTGGTGGAGCTGCACTGCCACGGCGGCCTGGTGGCGGTGCAGCGGGTGCTGGAGCTGGTGCTGGCGGCCGGGGCGCGCCGGGCCCTGCCGGGGGAGTTCAGCCAGCGGGCCTTCTTCAACGGCCGGCTCGATCTCACCCGGGCCGAGGCGATTGGCGAGATGATCACGGCCCGCTCGCGCCGCGCGGCCCAGCTGGCCATGGCCGGCATCGACGGCGGCCTGCAGCGGCGCCTGGGCGCCCTGCGCTCGCGCCTGCTCGACCAGTTGGCGGAGCTGGAGGCGCGGGTGGATTTCGAGGAGGATCTCCCGCCCCTCGATGGCACCGCGGTGGTGGCGGAGCTGGAGGCTGTGAGGGCTGCGTTGGAGCAACTGGTGGCCGAAGCGCGTCAGGGGGAGCTGCTGCGTCAGGGGTTGCGGGTGGCGATCGTGGGCCGCCCCAACGTGGGCAAATCGAGCCTGCTCAACCTGCTCAGCCGCCGTGAGCGGGCGATCGTGACCGACCTGCCCGGCACCACCCGCGACCTGCTGGAGAGCGAGCTGGTGCTCGATGGGGTGCCGCTCACCCTGCTCGACACCGCCGGCATCCGCGACACCGGCGACCGGGTGGAGCAGCTGGGCATTGAGCGCTCTCGGGCCGCCCTGGCCGCCGCCGATGCGGTGCTGTTGTTGTTTGATCTCAGCGCCGGCTGGAGCCCGGAGGATCAGGCCCTGCGGGAGTTGGTGCCCGAGGGCGCCGTGCTGCTGGTGGCGGGCAACAAGGCTGATGTGGCTGGCCTGGCGGTGGGCCTGGTGCCCGCTGGGGCTGGAGAGCCGGCCGATGTGCGCTTCTGCGCTCTCACGGGTGCCGGCCGCGATGCGTTGGTGGCGGAGCTGCTGCGCCGCTGCGGCGCCGGCCCTGCCGAGGGTTTGGAGGTAGCTCTCAACGCCCGCCAGCGGGATCTGGCGGCCGCAGCGGCCTTGAGCTTGGGGGCGTCCCTCGAGGCGGCTGCGCAGCAGTTGCCCTGGGATTTCTGGACGATCGACCTACGGGCCGCTGTGCGGGCCCTGGGCGAGATCACCGGCGAGGAGGTGAGCGAGGCGGTGCTGGATCGGGTGTTCGCCCGTTTCTGCATCGGCAAGTAGCCAGGGTTCTGCTGGCAAAACAGGCCTCGATCCGTGTTGGTGCGGCGGTGGGTTGATCTGGGCGAGATCTGCTGTCGAATTCTGTACAACTTGTACAGAATTCGACAGCGTTGTGCAGGTGTACCAGCGGCTCCTGCAGGAGGGATTCATTTCGCAGCATCGATATCGCCAATCGTTTCGCCCATCAGTTCCGCCGCATCATTGGCTAGCTCTGGCTCGGAGGGGCAATGCCCATCCCTGCCCTGACCATCACCCCTGTGACAACCGCCCGCCTGCCCTTCACCCCCCAGCTGGAGGCCCAGCTGCGCGCCTGGTTGGCGGAAGATCTGGGCCGCGGCGACCTCACGGCCGCGGCCCTGGCGGGCTGCAGCGGCCGGGCCCAATGGCTCGCAAAGGCCGATGGGGTGTTCTGTGGCGGCGTGCTGGTGGAGCCCCTGTTCCGGCTGCTGGATCCCGGGGTGGTGGTGCGGCTGCTGGTGCGCGATGGGGCGGCGGTGGCGGCGGGGCAGCGGCTGCTGGAGCTGGAGGGCCCGGCCACGGCCCTGGTGGCTGGTGAGCGCACCGCTCTGAATCTGGCCATGCGGCTCTCCGGCATCGCCACCGCCACGGCGGCGCTGGTGGCGGAGCTCGCCGGCACGGGCGTGCGCCTGGCCGATACCCGCAAAACCACACCGGGTCTGCGGGTGCTGGAGAAGTACGCCGTGCGCTGCGGCGGCGGCCTCAACCACCGCCAAGGCCTCGATGACGCCGCCATGCTCAAGGAGAACCACCTGGCTTGGGCAGGTGGGGTGGATGCCGCGATCGCGGCGGTGCGGGCCGCGGCCCCCTGGCCGGCCCGGGTGATCGTGGAGGCGGAAACCGCTGCAGAAGCGGAAGCTGCGGTGCGGGCCGGGGCGGATGGGGTGCTACTCGATGAATTCACCCCCCACCAGCTGGCGGAGCTGGTGCCCCAGTTGCGGGCGCTCGCCCAGGGGAGGCAGCTGGTGCTGGAGGCCTCCGGCGTGCAACCCGAGCAGCTGCGGAGCTACGCCGCTACGGGCATTGATCTGATCTCCACCAGCGCGTCGATCACCTGCAGCGTCTGGTTGGATCTGAGCATGCGCTTTGACACCTGAATTTGACGCTTGAGCCCGTTGCGTTGGCAGCCGGGCTGGCCCTCTGCATAATGCGATGAGTTCCTCTCAAGGCAGGGTGGCGACACAAATTTGGCGCGGACTCGCCGGGAGCATCGCGACGCTGGGCCTGCTGGCCGTGATGCCGGCGGCTGCCCTGGCCGAGGGTGTGGTTCAGCGGGCTGCGCGCACCGGCGAGCTGGTGATGAGCGGGCTCGCCGATGTGCCCCCGCTGGTGGTGGTGGGTCCCCAGGGGCAGCCCAGTGGCTACGGCATCCTGGTGGCCGATCGGATCGCAGCCGAGGTGGCCCGGGCCGTGGGCCGGCCGGTGACGGTGCGCTTCGCGCCGGTTGCCAATCCGCGCAGCCTGGTCGACACCATCACCAATGGCAAGGCGGATCTGGCTTGCGGTTTTCCGTTCAGCTGGGAGCTGGACATGCAGGTGGACTTTTCGCTGCCGATCGGGATCTCGGGGTTGAGGCTGCTGGCTCCGGCCGGCCGCTTTGATGGCAGCCCGGCGGCCCTGGCCGGACGGCGTATCGCCGTGGTGCGCCAGTCGTTGGGTGAGACCGAGCTGCGGGGCATGCAACCCAAGGCCACGGTGGTGGCCTTCGACAACCTCAGCGCGGCGGTGGCGGCGCTGAGGGCTGGAACGGTTGAGGGTGTGGTCGGCGACACGGTTGTGCTGGCTGGTCTGGTGCGCCAACAGGGGCTCAAGGGTCTGGCCCTGACGCCCGATTTGCCCTTCGAGGCCTATGCGGTGAGCTGCGTGCTGGCCGAGAACGATTCGGCCTTCCGCAATCTGGCGAACCTGGCCATCGCCCGCCTGTTGCAGGGCTACCTCGATGGTGAGCCGGACACGGTCGCGGCGGTGAACCGTTGGCTGGGGCCGACCAGTGCCGTGGCGATGCCCGAATCCGCCCTTCTTGCCAGCTTCGAGGCAATCCTGCTGGGGGTTGAGACGATCCGTCTGATTCCCGCCGCTGCTCGCTGATCCCCTTCCCCCGTTGCTGTCATGGCCTTCTTCAACCGCTCCCACCTGTTTGGCCTGCTGCTGCTGGCCTCCCTGCCGCTCGATGGGGCGGCCGCCCTGGCTTTCGCCAGCGTGCAGGAAGCCCCACCCCAGCGCAGCATCGAGCAACGGCTGAGCCGAATCTCGGCGGCCCTGCAGGAGCGCGAGGGCTCAACAGCTGTGTCTGAGGGCTCAACAGCCGTGCCCGATGACGCCCTCTCCTACGTGTTTGTGAATGGCTCTGGGTTGGGTTGGGGCAACGGCGGCTTCCGCAATGGCGGCTTTTACAACGGCGGCTTCAACAACGGTGGCTTCCGCAATGGCGGCTTCTACAACGGTGGTTTCCGCAACGGCGGCTTCCGGAATGGCGGCTTCCTCAACGGTGGCCGCTACTGGCGCTGATGCCTGGTTCGGTCGCTGAGCTGGACGCGGCGCCTGGCCAGGGATGGGGGCCGGTGCGCTTGTTGGTGGTGCAGCCCACCCCCTTTTGCAACCTCGATTGCGACTACTGCTATCTCCCCGACCGGGGAGACCGCAGCCGCCTGTCGATGGCGGTGTTAGAGGCCGCTGTGGAGCGGGTGCTGGACAGCCCCTATTTCGACGGTGGTTTCACCCTGCTCTGGCACGCCGGTGAGCCGCTGATGGCGCCGATCGCCTTCTACGACGAGGCCACCGATCGGATCGGTCAGCTCCTGGCGCGGCGCGGTCTGCCTCCCGGCACGATCGTGCAGTCGCTGCAGACCAACGCCACCGTCATCGATGCGGCCTGGTGCGACTGCTTCGAGCGCAACGGCATCCATGTGGGCGTGAGCATGGATGGCCCGGCTTTCCTGCACGACGCCCACCGGGTCACCCGCACCGGCCTGCCCACCCACGCGGCGGTGATGCGTGGCATCGACTGGTTGGCCCGGCGGCAGATTCCCTTTCAGGTGATCTGCGTGCTCACGGCTGATGCCCTCGACCATGCCGACGCCATCGCCGATTTTTTCCTCCAGCACGGCATCGCTGAGGTGGGTTTCAACATGGAGGAGACGGAGGGGGCGAATAGCCACTCGAGCCTCGATGCCGCCGGTGCCGCTCAGGTGGCCCTGGAGCAGCGCTACCGCGCCTTCATGGCGCGGCTGTGGCAGCGCAGCCGCGAGCAGCCCGGCCGCCTGTGCATCCGCGAATTTGATGGCATCGCCAGCCTGGCCTGCAGTCAGGCGCGCATGGTGCAAACCGACATGAACACGCCGTTTGTGATCGTCAATGTCGATGCCGTCGGCCAGGTGTCCACCTTCGATCCCGAATTGCTGTCGGTGAAGACGGCCGAGTACGGCGACTTCTCCTTCGGCAACGTGCTCGTCGACAGCCTTGAAGCTCTGGCTGCCACCGACAAGTTTCGTCAGGTGGCCGCTGAGATTCGTGCGGGGGTGGAGCTGTGCCGTGGCAGCTGCGAGCACTTCGGGCTGTGTGGCGGCGGCACCGGCAGCAACAAGTATTGGGAGCACGGCCGCTTCGATTGCACCCAGACCCAGCACTGCCGCTACCGCATCCAGTTGGTGGCCGATGTGGTGCTCGAAGGCCTGGAGCAGGAGTTGGGCCTGACGGCCTGCGCGGGATGATCGAAGACGAATCAGCCCCGGCCCGGCCCCCATGCTTCGCATCGCCCAAGCCCTGAATGGCCAGTTGCTGGCGGCCATGGAGCGGGCCTTCCCCGAGGCGGCGCAACGGGCCCGTGAGGCTGGCCAGCCCCTCGATCCCCAGCTGGCGCCGGCCAGCAAGCCCGAATTCGGCGATTTCCAGGCCAATGGCGCCCTGCCCCTGGCCAAGCCCCTGGGCCAGCCGCCCCGCCAGATCGCCCAGGCGATCGTGGTGCAGCTGGCGGCCGACCCCGCCTTCACTGAGCTCTGCCTGGAGCCGGTGATCGCCGGCCCCGGCTTCATCAACCTCACCCTGCGGCCCGAGCGGCTGGCGGCTGAGGTGCAGGCCCGCCTGGGCGATTCGCGGCTGGGGGTGCCCCACACCGATGGCACGCCCCCGGTGATCGTCGACTTCTCCAGCCCCAACATCGCCAAGGAGATGCATGTGGGGCATCTGCGCTCCACGATCATTGGCGACGCCCTGGCCCGGGTGCTGGAGTTTCGCGGCCACCCGGTGCTGCGGCTCAACCACGTGGGCGACTGGGGCACCCAGTTTGGGATGTTGATCACCCACCTCAAGCAGGTGGCGCCCGAGGCCCTCACGACCGCCGATGCGGTGGATCTGGGCGATCTGGTGGCCTTCTACCGCCAGGCCAAGGCCCGCTTCGACGACGACGAGGCCTTCCAGACCACCTCCCGGGAGGAGGTGGTGAAGCTGCAGGGCGGCGATCCGGTGTCGCTCAAGGCCTGGGGATTGCTCTGCGACCAGAGCCGCCGTGAGTTCCAGAAGATCTACGACCGGCTCGACATTTCCTTGTGCGAGCGCGGTGAATCCTTCTACAACCCCTACTTGGAGGCTGTGATTGCAGACCTTGAGGCCTCTGGATTGTTGGTGACTGACGACGGCGCCCGCTGTGTGTTTCTGGAGGGCATGAGCGGCAAGGACGGCACGCCCCTGCCGGTGATCGTGCAGAAGAGCGATGGCGGCTTCAATTACGCCACCACCGATCTGGCGGCGATTCGCTATCGCTTCGGTGCGGCTCCCGATGGCGATGGTGCCTGCCGCGTCATTTACGTCACCGATGCCGGCCAGGCCAACCACTTCGCCGGCGTGTTCCAGGTAGCCCGCCGTGCCGGTTGGATTCCCTCCCACGGCAGTGTCGAGCATGTGCCCTTCGGCCTGGTGCAGGGGGAAGACGGCAAGAAGCTGAAAACCCGCGCCGGCGACACCGTGCGCCTGCGGGATCTGCTCGATGAAGCGGTGGAGCGGGCCGACGCCGACCTGCGTCGCCGTTTGGCGGAGGAGGAGCGCACCGAAGACGAGGCCTTCATCCAGCACGCGGCCACCACCGTGGGCGTGGCGGCGGTGAAGTACGCCGACCTCAGCCAGAACCGGATCACCAACTACCAGTTCAGCTTTGATCGGATGCTGGCCCTGCAGGGCAACACGGCGCCCTATCTGCTCTACGCCGTCGTGCGCATCGCGGGCATCGCCCGCAAGGGCGGTGATCTCGAGGCTGGTGGCCCTGGTGCCGCTACCGCCCCGCTCACCTTCACGGAACCCCAGGAGTGGGCCCTGGTGCGTGAGCTGCTCAAGTTCGATGCGGTGATCGCCGAGGTGGAGGAGGAGTTGCTGCCCAATCGGCTCTGCACCTATCTGTTTGAGCTCAGCCAGGTGTTCAATCGCTTCTACGACCAGGTGCCGGTGCTCAAGGCTGACGAACCCGCCCGCTGCTCCCGCCTGGCCCTCTGCCGCCTCACCACCGACACCCTCAAACTGGGTTTAGGGCTGTTGGGCATTCCCACCTTGGAGCGGATGTGATGGAGTCGCAGCAGAGGCCGGATCGGCAGGAACGACCGATCCCCCAGCCCCGCCCCGAGGTGGAAAGCCTCAAGGCCTACAGCGCGCCGCTGGAGGGGCGGCGGGGGTTGCTGCGGCTCGACTTCAACGAGAACACCGTGGGCCCAAGCCCCCGAGTGGTGGAGGCGATCCGGGCGATTCCCGCCGATCACTACGCCATCTATCCCGAGTACGACGGCCTGCGGGAGGCGGTGATCGCCAATCTTGCGGCAACTGGCCAGGGGCTGCCGCTTAGCCGCGACCAGATCGGCTTGTTCAACGGTGTGGATGCGGCGATCCACGCCATCTTCCACGCCTATGGCGACCGCGGCCAAACGCTGCTCACCACCAGCCCCACCTTCGGCTACTACACCCCCTGCGCCCAGATGCAGGGCATGGCGATTGAGGCGATCCCCTACCGGTTGCCGGATTTCGCCTTCCCGCTGGAGGAGCTGGGTGCCGCGCTGGCGCACCGGCCCCGCATCCTGCTGATCTGCAATCCCAACAACCCCACCGGCACCCGACTGGCCCCTGAGCGAATCCTCGAGCTGGCGGCTGCGGCGCCAGGCACCCTTGTGGTGGTGGATGAGCTGTATGAGGCCTTCACGGGCGACAGCGTGCTGCCCTCGGCGAACTTCGACACCACGCCCAATCTGGTGGTGCTGCGCTCCCTGGCCAAGACGGCGGGCCTGGCGGGCCTGCGGATCGGCTTTGCGATCGGGGCAGCGCCGGTGATTGATCGCATCGGGCGCGTCACGGGGCCCTACGACATCAACAGCTTTGCGGTGACGGCGGCCCATGCGGCCCTGGCTGACCAGCCCTACACCGATGCCTTCGTTGCCGAGGTGTTGCGGGCCCGCACCTGGCTGGTGCAGCAGTTGCAGCAGGCTGGGGTGCGGCACCACGCCGCCGGGGGCAACTACCTCCTGATCTGGCCCGAGAGCCCGGCTGAGGACGTGGAGCGGCGTCTGCGGGAGGCCGGCATCCTGGTGCGCTCGATGGCGGGCAAGCCGTTGATCGATGGTTCGTTGCGGGTGAGCCTCGGTACCACCGAGCAGATGGGGCGGTTCTGGGCGGCTTATGCCGACATCGAAGCGTTGGGCGCAGCTGATTAGCGCATCACCTCGATCACCGGCCCGCCGTCGAGCTTGCCGGGCAGGCTGATGCGGTTGCCGCGGCGCTGCACCGGGGTGCCGGCCATGGCGTCGAGGAACGGCTGCACCGAGGTTTGGTCGCAGTCTGTGGGGGTTTTGCCGCTGACGTATTGCACCGGGATCACCCGGCGGGGCTGGAGCTCGCGCACCACTTCGGCCGCTTCGGCGCCGGTGTACACCTTGGCGCCGCCGCCCACGCCGATGATCAGCACGTCGGGGCGCCCCAGCATCACCTTGTCGGAGGGGCTGAGCCGAGCCGCGGTGCCGCCCAGGTGGGCGATGTCGAGGCCGCCCTGCTTCCAGCGCCACAGGGTGGATTGGCCGAAGCGGCGGCCCCCAACGCGGTCGTGGGGGCCGGAGATGCCTTCGATCGACAGCCCACCCACCTTGTAGGAGCCGGGATCCACCAGCATCTTGCCGCGGGCCACCGGTGCACCCTCATCCAGCAGGCGGCTGCTGGCCAGCACCAAGGTGGCGCTCACCCGCGGCTCCGCCAGGCCGGCGGCGCAGGCCACGGCCTTGAACGGGTTGACCAGCACACTGGTGCCACCGCCGCTGATCAGCAGGGCGCTGTGGCCGTAGCTGGTGATCGTGACGCCACTGCCGGCCAGGGCCGGGCCGGCGGCCAGCAGCGTGGAGCTCAGGGCCAGGATGGGCAGCAGACGCATGGCGGGGCGGCAGTCGCCGTGACGCTAACCCAACTGATCTGGCGAGGCTGGCTGGCTGGCCTGGCGCAGAAAGTTGGCCAGCAGCTGGTGACCCTGCTGGGTGAGCACGCTCTCGGGGTGGAACTGCACCCCCTGCAGGTGTGGATAGTCGCGGTGGCGCAGACCCATGATCGTGCCGTCGTTGAGCCAGGCGGTGATCTCCAGGCAGGCGGGGAGGCTGTCGCGCTCGGCGATCAGGCTGTGGTAGCGGGTGGCGGTGAGTGGGTTGGCCAGGCCCTCAAACACACCCTGGCCGCTGTGCTGCACCGGGGAGGTTTTGCCGTGCATCAGCTCCTTGGCCCGCACCACCTTGCCGCCATACACCTGGGCCAGCGCTTGGTGGCCCAGGCAAACCCCCAGGGTGGGGATGGTGGGGCTGAGCTCCCGCAGCACCTCCAGGCATACCCCCGACTGGTCGGGGTCGCCGGGGCCGGGTGAGATCAGGATCGCGGCGGGCGCTAGCCCGCGGATCTGCTCCAGCGTGAGGGCGTCGTTGCGCTCCACCCGCAGGTTGGCGGCGATCGGATGCTCCGCCGCCAGCTCGCCCAGATACTGCACCAGGTTGAAGGTGAAGCTGTCGTAGTTGTCGAGAACGAGAAGCATCGCCGCGCCTGGCCTGCCCCCATTCAAAGGCCCAGCCGGGTGAGCAGGGGTGGCACGAGCAGCAACAGGGCGATCAACAGCGACGACAGGGCCGCCACCAGCACCGCTGCCGCCGCGCAGTCCTTGGCGATCCTGGCCAGGGGGTGGAACTGGCGGCCGATGGCCAGGTCGACCACTGCTTCCGTGGCGGTGTTGAGCAGCTCCAGCACCAGCACCGCGGTCACCGTGAGCACCAGCACGGCCAGCTGGGCCGTGGGCAGTTGCAGCCACAGCCCCAGGCCGAACACCACGGCGCCGGTGATGACGTGGATGCGGAAGTTGCGCTGGCTGGCGAAGCCGTAGGCCAGCCCCTGGGCGGCGTAACGAAAACTGGCGGGCAGGTCTCCCGCCACCGTCCAGGCTCTTGCCCGCAGGCGGCGGCCCCGGGTCTGCGGCCGGACCTGCTGCGGCAGGGGCTCTGGGGGTGGCAGGGGACGCAGGCTGGTCATGGCTCCGCTGGCACGTTAACGAGCTGGTCCTGGCGCGCCAGCATGGCCGCCAGGCTGGCGTCGTCGGGATGGTCCCAGCCCAGCAGGTGCAGCAGGCCGTGGCTGGCCAGAAACAGCAGTTCCTGCTCCAGGTTGTGGCCGTGTTCAGCCGCCTGGCGTGCGGCGGTGTCCACCGAGATCACGATGTCGCCCAGCTCCAGTTCGCCCAGCATCGGCATGGGTGGGGCGCCATCGAGGTTGTCGTCCTGGGCGGCGAAGGCCAGCACGTCGGTGGGGCCGTCCTTGTTGCGCCAGTCGGTGTTGAGGGCGGCGATTTCGGCGTCGCCCACCAGGCTCAGCCCCAGGCTGTAAGCGGGGGCTTGCAGGTGGCTGGGCAGCTCGGCGGTCAGCTGGACCAGCCAGTCCTCCAAACGGGCGTGCCAGGCCTCCGCACCGGTGAGCGGATCGGCCCAGGGGTTGGCGGCCGCCAGCAGCTCCGCGGCTAGGTCTGGATCGGCCGAGAAGGCCAGGTCGAGGTCGGGGTGGGCGGCCATCTCAGCCCCCAGGCAGCTGCGGCCGGCCCAGCCAGGCGATCAGCACGAGGAAGCCGGTGAGGCCGAGGGCGGTGAGGCCGAAGTGAAACAAGCTTTGGCGGCCCTTGCGCACCATGTTGCGCATGGCCAGTTTGACGAAGCTGGGGTTCTCGTCGGGAGCCTGGGGAGCCGGAGGGCCTGGGTCGTCAGTCATCGCCGCTTGCTCCCACCTCGACGCCAGCATGCAGCAGGCTCTGGATGAAGGGATCAATGTCGCCGTCCATCACGCCCTGCACATCGGTGGTTTCGTGCTGGGTGCGCAGATCTTTCACCATCTGGTACGGGTGAAACACGTAGTTGCGGATCTGGTTGCCCCAGGCCGCTTCCACGATGTCGCCGCGGATGTCGGCGATCTCGGCGGCCCGCTGCTCCTGGGCAATCACCAGCAGTTTGGCCATCAGCAGGGCCATCGCCTTCTCTTTGTTTTGCAGCTGGGAGCGCTCCTGGGTGCAGCGCACGGCCAGGCCGGTGGGGATGTGCAGGATGCGCACGGCCGTTTCCACCTTGTTGACGTTCTGGCCGCCGGCTCCACCCGAGCGCGAGGTGGTGATTTCCAGGTCCTTGTCGGGGATGTCGAGCTTCACCTCCGCCTCGATGTTGGGCATCACCTCCACACCCGCGAAGCTGGTCTGGCGCTTGTCGTTGGCGTTGAAGGGGCTGATGCGCACCAGCCGGTGCGTGCCCTTCTCGTTGCGTAGGTAGCCGTAGGCGTAGCGGCCCTCGATCTCGATCGTGCAGCTTTTGATGCCCGCTTCTTCCCCCTCGCTGAGTTCGTCCACGGTCAGCTTCATGCCGTGGTCTTCCGCCCAGCGGGTGTACATCCGCATCAACATCAGGGCCCAGTCCTGAGCGTCGGTGCCGCCGGCGCCGGCGTTGATGCTGATCACGGCGCCCTCCTTGTCGTAGGGGCCGGAGAGCAGGCGCTCCAGTTCCCAACGATCGAGGTCGGCGCGCAGCTTCTGCAGAGCGGTGTTGGATTCGGCCAGCAGGTCGTCGTCGGGCTCCAGGCCGTAGAGCTCCAGGGTGGCTTCGCCGTCGGCGACCGCCGCCTGCCACTGGCCCAGCTGTTCGAGTTGGGCCTTCACCTCATCGAGCTGGCGCATCTTGGCTTGGGCCTGCTTCTGGTCGTCCCAGAAGTCGGGTTGGGAGGCCAGTTGCTCGAGGTGCTGCTGCCGTGCTTTCAGTGCCGGTACGTCAAAGACAGTCCTGGGCGTTGCCCAGGCGGTCGGTGAGCTCGGAGAGGTCGCGTTTGAAGTCGGTGAGGTCGAGCAGGGCGGCAGCGGGGGTGCTGGCGGCGGTCACGGCGGGGTGCGCAGGGTTGCTGATGGTCTGACCGTATCAGTGGCGCCATCAGTGGCGCCCGTCCAATCGCTCCAGGGAGCCTGCCCAGTTGAGAATGGCTTGATCCGCTGTGAGCAGGGTGGCGCGGTGCCAGATCGCCGTGGCCGCAATGAAGCGGTCCGCAGGATCGGCATGGAAGGCGTCCAGCTCCACGGCTTGCAGGGCGACGCCGCCCTCGAGGGGCAGTTCGAGCAGGCCGGCTTCCAGCCAATCGGCGCGCCAGCGCGCGGGCGGCAGGCCGAGCTGGATGCGCCCTCGGCGTTCCAGCATGGCGGCCTCCCAGAAGCTGATGGCACTGACGGCCACTTGACCGTGCTCCCAGGCTTCGCGGATGGCCTGTCTGGCTTGGCTACCGAGCTGGGCGTCATCACGGTCCAGCCACAGCAGCACGTGGGTGTCCAGCAGGATCACTGCAGAACATCCCAGGGCTCATCCAGGGGCGCCATCACGTCACCGTCGAGGCGGGTGGAGAGGTGCAGGCCAAAAGGATCGGTGCGGCGACCACCTCGGCAGGGATGCAGCTCCGCTACGGGCTGCCCGTTCTTGGTGATGACCAGGGTTTCGCCACTGCGGGCGACATCGTCCATCAGACCAAGGCAGCGGGCCTTGAACTGGCTGGCGCTGATCTGCCGGACCATGGCGCTGCTCCCGTGATAGCTGGAGGTCGTGATGACCATGGTACTGACCATGGTTGCTCAGAAACCTCACTCGGGTCACTTCTAGGATCAGTGCACCTGCACAGAGGCCCCGATGGCGGCAACGGTTGAGATCTACACCTGGCGGTTTTGTCCCTTTTGCATTCGTGCCAAGGCCCTGCTCGATCGCAAGGGTGTGGCCTACACCGAGCACGTGATCGATGGCGATGAGGCGGCCCGCGCGGCGATGGCCGCCAAGAGCGGGGGGCGGCGCAGCGTGCCCCAAGCGTTCATCAACGGCCAGCACGTGGGCGGTTGCGACGATCTGCATGCCCTCGAGCGCTCCGGCCAGCTCGACGCCCTGCTGGCGAGCTGAGCGGTGGCTTCCCAACTGTTCGTGATCGATCCGATTGCGCGGCTCAACCCTGCCAAGGATTCCAGCGTCGCCCTGATGCAGGCGGCCCTCCGGGCTGGCGAGCAGGTGTGGGTGTGCAACCTGGCGGATCTGTCGGCGGCCGATGCGCCTGGAGGCCATGGCGCCTGGGTGGTGGCCCAGCCTCTGGAATCCCGGCCCGAAGGCCAGCCCCAGGCCGGCGAACCCTGGTATCGCCTGGGGGAGGCGCAGCGCCTCCCCCTCACGGCCTTTCCGCGCGTGTGGATGCGCAAGGACCCGCCCGTGGATGAGGCCTACCTCTATGCCACCCATCTGCTGGAGCTGGGTGAGCGCCAGGGGGTGCGGGTGCTGAACAGCCCGGCGGGGCTGCGAGCCTGGAACGAGAAGCTCAGTTCCCTGCGCTGGAGCCACCTGATGGCGCCCACCCTGGTGGCCAGCCGGGTGGAAACGCTGGCTGCCTTCACGGCCGAGCACGGCGAGGTGGTGCTCAAGCCTCTGGGCGGGCGGGCCGGTCAGGGGGTGGTGTTTGCCTCCGCCAGCACCCCAGGCCTGCGGGCGCTGCTGGAGCTGGTGACAGGCCAGGAGCAGCTGCCGGTGATGGTGCAGTCCTTCCTGGCTGGAGTGAGCGCTGGCGACAAGCGGATCCTGTTGGTGGATGGGGAGCCGCTGGGGGCGGTCAACCGGGTGCCGAGCGGCGGCGAATTCCGCAGCAACCTGGCCGTGGGCGGCCAGCCCGAGGCCACCGAGCTCACCGATCAGGAGCGCCACATCTGCGCCGAACTGGCGCCGGCCCTGAAGGCCGAAGGCCTGTTCTTTGTGGGCATCGATGTGATCGATGGCCGGCTCAGTGAGATCAACGTGACCAGCCCCACCGGTGTGCGGGAGGTGGAGCGGTTGGGGGGGATTCCCCTGGCAGATCAGGTGATCGAGCGGCTGCTGCGCAGCTGAGCTGGCAGGTTGAGCTGCTGCTGCAGCACACCCAGCTTGAGGGCCACCTCCTGCAGCTCCCGCTCCACCGTGGAGCCCCGCACCAGCCCCGCCCCTGCGGTGAGTTCGAGCCGATCGCCCCGCAGGGTGCCGCTGCGGATGGCCACCCGCAGGTCGGCGTCGCCGGCGCTGTCGATCCAGCCGATCGGTGCGGCGTAGTGGCCCCGCTCAAACGGCTCCAGGCTGCGCAGCCAGGCCATGGCTTCGCGCCGCGGTAGCCCGGCGACGGCGGGGGTGGGATGGAGGGCCGCGGCGATGGCGAGGGGTTGCTGCGGGCCCAGGGCCGCCGTGATCGGGGTGTGCAGGTGCACCAGCTGGCCGTGGCGCGCCAGGCGCGGGTGGCGTGGCCGGCGGGGGCGGAGGCCCACTTGCGCCAGCACGGCGGTGATGGTGTCCACTACCAGCTCGTGTTCGTGGCGATCCTTGTCGGAGTGCAGCAGGGCCGCGGCCTGATCGCCTGCTGGGGCCGTGCCTGCCAGGGCATCGCAGCGCAGCTGACCCTGCCGCACCGTGAGCAGCCGCTCCGGTGAGGCCCCGATCAGGGCGGCTCCCTGACACCGCTGCCAGAGGAAGCGGCAGCTGCCGCTCTGGTGGCGCCGCAGGGGGCTCAGCAGCTCCAGGGGGTCGGGAGTGGCGTCAAGGCGCAGCTCCTGGCGCACGGCCAGCACCACTTTTTCCAGTTCGCCCCGATCCACCCGGGCCAGGGCCTCCGCCACGGCGGAGCGGTAGCGCTCCTGCCAGCTGGAGCTCCAGCGCAGGCCCACCCGGTTGGCTTGTGCACGATCGGCTGGGATGGGATCCACCACCAGCCGCTCCAGGCGGCGAGCCTGCTCCCAGAGCTCTTCGGCCAGCTGCCGCGGCGTCACCTCGCCGCCGATGGCACGCTGCAGACGCAGCCAGCAATGCTGGCCCTGGCGGCTGAGTTGCCAGCGCGGCAGCACGGCCTGCACTCCCGGCACCCCACCCGGTTCGCTCTGCAGGGGCGCATCGAAGAAGGCGAAGGCCAGCAGCACCCGCGGCCTGGCCAGGGGCGGCCCTTGGGAAGCGGTGGCCAGGCGGCTGAGGCTGGCACTGGCAAAGCGTTGGGCCAGCTCGAAGCGTCGGGGCCCGCTCAGCTCCAGGCTGTTGGTGCGGCCGGCGGCGGCGATGCAGAGCCCGGGAGCGCCATCCCAGAGAAAGCGGAAGCCGTCGCCACCGGTGGGTTCGAGGTGGGGCAGCAGCAGCATCGGGTCGCCGCCGGCCAGGGGCAGCGCCAGGCTGAGCACGCCGTCCTCCTCCAGCTGGCGTGCCTGTTCGTTGGCGAGGGCCAGCAGCTGGGTGAACGAATCACCCGAGGAATCGGTGAAGGAAGGGGAGGCCTGCACCAGAAGGGGCCGTTGCCGCGACGAAGAGCTGCTCAAATGTATGGGTCCTGCAGCGGCTGCCGCCTGCGGCCCCCATCCCTGTGTCCAAGGTCGTCGCAAGCCGTTACGCCAGCCACCCGGATCGACGCCTGCTTTGGAAGGCGGCGATCAAATGGCCCATGTATGCCGTGGCGGTGATGCCGGTGCTGCTGGCCGCCGGCTGGCGCTTTGGCCGGGGAGAGCAGGTGCGCGTCGAGCAGCTGCTGCTGTTCCTGCTGGCGGCAGTGCTGCTACTGGTCTGGGAAAACCTGGCCAACGATGTGTTTGATGCCGACACCGGCGTCGACACCCACGGCAAACCCCATTCGGTGGTGAATCTCACCGGGCGGCGGGATCGGGTGGCCCTGCTGGCCAACGGCTGCCTGCTGCTGGGCCTGGCCCTGATGGCCCTGGTGGCCTGGCGCAGCACGCCGGCGGTGCTGGCCCTGGTGCTGGCCTGCTGCGGGCTTGGGTATGTGTATCAGGGGCCGCCCTTTCGCCTGGGCTACCGCGGCCTCGGGGAGCCCCTCTGCTGGATCGCCTTCGGTCCGCTGGCCACCGCCGCCGCCCTGCTCGCTCTGGCGCCGTCTGGCGCTGCCAGCACCCTGGCCATTCCCTGGGGCACGGCCCTGCTGTTGGGCAGCGGTCCCGCCCTGGCCACCACCCTGGTGCTGTTCTGCTCTCATTTCCACCAGGTGGAGGAGGACGCCGCCAACGGCAAGCGCTCGCCCGTGGTGCACCTGGGCACGGGCCTTGCGGCGGCACTGGTGCCCTGGTTTGTGGCCGGTGCCCTGGCCTTGCAATGGGCGCCGGTGCTGGTGGGCCAGTGGCCCCTCACGGCCCTGCTGGGGGTGGTGGGTCTGCCGCCGGCCCGGGATCTGATTCGCCTGCTGCAGCAGCAGCATCGCCACCCGGAGCGCATCGCCGGCAGCAAGTTTCTTGCCCTGCGCTTCCAGGCGCTCAATGGGTTGGGGTTGGCCTTGGGTCTGGCCCTGGGGCGCTGGTGGCCGGCTTGATCCGCCTGCAGTGGCGGCCCTTTGGCTTTGCCCTGCCCCAGCCCCTGGCCACGGCGGCGGGCACGGTGCACCAGCGGCGCGGCTGGCTGCTGCGGCTGCAGGGGGAGCAGGGGGGCGCAGGCTGGGGCGAGGCGGCCCCATTGGATGGGCAGCTGGAGCCGGTGGCCGCGGTGATCGAGGCCCTCGGATCCAGCCATCCCCGCCACGGCCTGGAGGCAGCGCTGACGGCCGGCGATCTGCCAGCTGCCCTTGCCTTCGCCCTGGGAGCCGCCCTGGCGGAGCTCGATGGACTGCCGCAGCGCCGCTGGCTGGCGGCGCCGGCATCGGCCCAGCTGCTGCCGGCCGGGCCGGCGGTGTTGGAGGCCCTCGATCGCGGCGCCCCGGCGACCGTGTTCAAGTGGAAGGTGGCCGTGTTTGCTGATCCCCTCGAGCGGGAGCTGCTGGAGCAGCTGCTTCAGCGGCTGCCGGCAGCGGCGCGGTTGCGCCTCGATGCCAATGGCGGCTGGGACCGGCCCACCGCGGCCGCTTGGGCCGAGCGGCTGTCCCGCGAGCCGCGGCTGCAGTGGCTGGAGCAGCCCCTCGATCCCGCCGACCAGGCCGGTCTGGCGGCCCTGGCCGATCGCCTGCCGGTGGCCCTCGATGAATCGCTGCAATGCCAGCCAGCCCTGCGCCAGAGCTGGCCCGGCTGGCAGGTGCGCCGGCCCAGCCAGGAGGGAGATCCTCGGAAGCTGCTGGCGGCCCTGGAGCGGGGTGCCCCGCGGCTGATGCTGAGCACCGCCTTTGAAACCGGCATCGGTTGGCGCTGGCTCGACCATCTGGCGGCCCTGCAGGCCGAGGGCCCCACGCCCGTGGCGCCGGGTCTGGCGCCGGGCTGGCAGGCGCCGGGGGGCCTCGCCAGTGCCGATCCTGAAACGGTGTGGGCCGCCGCAGGGCCGTCTGCTGGAGTGGAGGCTCGATGAGATTCGAGCAGCTGCAGCAGGCTTGGGCGGCCGGCCAGATCGTGGCGCTGGCGGGCCCTGCTCCGCGCGATCAGGAGGCGCTGGCCGCGGCGATCGGGCCCCAGGGGCTGGATCCCTTGCAGCGGCAGTGGGGCCCTGGAGTGGTGCTGGGCAGCGGCGGCAGTAGCGGCGGGAGGCGCTGGTGCCTCCAACCCCTGGCTCACCTGCAAGCCTCCGCCACGGCCACGGGCTCGTGGCTGGAGCAGCAGGGGCTGAACCCGGCGGCTTGCCTGCATCTCAACCCCCTGCCGCTGCACCATGTCAGCGGCCTGCTGCCCTGGCTGCGGGCGCAGCAGTGGGGCGCTGCCCACCGGCACCTGCAGCCGGCCTGGCTGCGCGATCCGGCCCTGTTGGCGGCCGTTGCGCCCGTGGATCCGACTCGCCCCGCCCTGCTGTCGTTGGTGCCCACCCAGCTGCAGCGCTTGATGGCGGCTCCAGAGGGTGTGGCCTGGCTGCAGCAGTTGGGGCTGATCTGGGTGGGCGGGGCGCCGCTGCCTCCCCAGCTCGCAGTGCGGGCGCGTCAGGCGGGGCTGCGGCTTGCCCCTTGCTATGGCGCCACGGAAACGGCTGCCATGGTGTGTGCCCTCCCCCCCAAGCGCTTTCTGGCGGCTGCAGCCGGTTGCGGTGCGCCCCTGGTGGATGTGGAGCTGCGATTGGGCCCGGATGGGGCCGTGGAGGTGCGCAGCGGGCGGCTCAGCCCGGGTTGGCTGGCGAACGGCCAGTTGCAACCCCTGCCCCGCTCCGCCGACGGGTGGTGGCGCAGCGGTGATGCCGGCCGCCTGGGGCCGGCGGGCCTGGTCGTGGTGGGGCGTCTCGATAGCGCCATCCACAGCGGTGGTGAAACCGTCTTTCCTGAGCCTTTGGAGGCCCAGCTGCTGGCGCTGGCCCAGGCGGCCGGTCTGCCCGTGCAGGCGCTGCTGCTGCTGCCTATGCATGATCCCGAGTGGGGCCAGCGCCTGGTGGCCTTGGTGCGGGCTGAGGGGATGCAGCCCTGGCCGGATCTGCAGCGCCAGCTGCGGCAGCTGTGTGAGCCCTGGGCGCCGGCCGAGCGCCCGACGCGTTGGCTGTGCTGCCCCGAGCTGGCCCCCACCGCGCTGGGCAAATGGCAACGCAGCCGTTGGCGGGATTGGATGGATGAGCTAGAAGCAAATCAGAAGTCCCGACCCACATCGGCCGATGTCGACTCTCTCTGACACCGAAATCAGCAACAAGAAGCTGGCGGCGGGACTCACCGGCATCTTCCTGGGTGCCTTTGGTGTGCACAAGTTTGTGCTGGGCTACAACAAGCCGGCCATCATCATGTTGGTGGTGTCGCTGTTGACCTGCGGAGTGGGTTATTTCGTTTTTCAGGTGATTGGCATTATTGAGGGGATCATTTATCTCACCAAATCAAACGACGAATTTCGAGCTGAGTATCTCGATGCTGAGAAAGACTGGTTCTGAGTCGTCGGCCCAACGGCTGACGCTCGTTGTTTTGTTGGCCCTTGCCGGGGCTATCAGCTTTGTTGCGGCCGGCAGCATTCCCCACGATGGCCTGCATCCGATGGCCCTCATGGCAGCCCTGTTGCCGCTCCAGCTGGCGGCGCTGCTCTACGTGTTCCGCCGGCCCTAAAGCGGCTGAATGCCCTGTCCCAGGCTCGAGGCCTCCAGCCAGCGGTTGATGGGTTCGGGCAAAGGGCAGCGCTGACGACTGCCGGCGCTGATGGCCAGATGCCGGGTCAGCCCCAGCGCCACGCTGCGATCACCGCTCTGGAAGCTGTAGCGCACTTCAAAGGCCCCGGGATCGAGGCGCTGGGGCTCCAGTTGGATGGCCAGGGGATCGCCGCAGGCCAGAGGGGCGAGGAAGTCGGCGCTGCAATGCACGATGGGCAGGGCTACGGCGGGCGTGTGCCCCGGCCGCGGGAAGACATCGGCGGCCGCAAGACCGAACCGTTCCAGGCTCTCTTCGTAGGCCTCGTGGCACCAGCGCAGCAGCTGCTGGAAGTGCATCACCCCAGCGGCATCGGTGTCGCCAAAGCGCACCGTGCGGCAGAGCAGCAACCAGGCGCTTGAATCAGCGATCAACCGACCCCATGATCACGTCGATGGAGCCGAGGATGGCCATGATGTCGGCCACCTTGGCCCCCTTGAGGATGTGGGGCAGGATCTGCAGATTGTTGAAGTCGGCGGCGCGAATCTTGAAGCGCCAGGGGGTGACATCGTTGTTGCCCTGGATGTACACGCCGATCTCGCCCTTGCCGGATTCCAGGCGGGTGTAGAGCTCACCCTCGGGGATCTTGAAGGTGGGGGCCACTTTCTTGGCCACATACTGCAGATCGAAGGCCGAGGAAGGCCCCCCCTTGCCTTCGGCCATCCGTTGGGCTTCCAGGTTTTCGGTGGGGCCGCCCGGGATCATCTGGCAGGCCTGGCGCACGATCTTGAGGGATTCGCGCATCTCCTGAACGCGCACCCGGTAGCGGGCGAAGCAATCCCCTTCTTTTGTCCAGGCCACATCCCAGTCGAAGTCGTCGTAGCACTCGTAGTGGTCCACCTTGCGCAGGTCCCAGGGCACGCCGGAGGCGCGCAACATCGGGCCCGAAAGACTCCAGTTGATCGCCATCTCGCGGCTGATCACGCCCAGTCCCTCGATCCGGCGGCGGAAGATCGGGTTGTTGGTGATCAGCTTCTCGTATTCGTCAATCTTGGGGCCGAACCAATCGCAGAAGTCGAGGCACTTCTCCAGCCAGCCGTAGGGCAGATCCGCCGCCACGCCACCGATGCGGAAGTAGTTGTTGTTGATCAGCCGCTGGCCGGTGGCCGCTTCCCACAGGTCGTAGATCATCTCCCGCTCGCGGAAGATGTAGAAGAACGGCGTCTGGGCGCCCACATCCGCCAGGAAGGGGCCAAGCCAGAGCAGGTGGTTGGCGATGCGGTTGAGCTCCAGCATCAGCACGCGGATGTAGCTGGCGCGCTTCGGCACCGGCACATCGGCCAGCCGCTCGGGGGCGTTGACCACGATCGCTTCGTAGAACATGCCGGCCGCATAGTCCATGCGGCTCACATAGGGCACGAACATCACGTTCGTGCGGTTTTCGGCGATCTTCTCCATGCCGCGGTGGAGGTAGCCGATCACCGGCTCGCAGTCCACCACGTCCTCGCCGTCGAGGGTCACCACCAGCCGCAACACCCCGTGCATCGAGGGGTGGTGGGGGCCGAAGTTGACCACCATCGGCTCCGTGCGCGTCTCCAGCTGCGTCATGGGGCCGTGGCCTAAGGGGTCGAATGCCGGGATCTTAGGAAGGAAGCGCCCGCCGTTCCCGGCTTCCCGCTTGTTCGATTCCCCTGGGGCCTTCGCCCACGTGCCCGTGCTGGCCGAGCCGCTGCTGGCGGCGCTGCCGGGTGGCGGCGGCACGCTGATCGACTGCACCCTCGGCGGCGGCGGCCACAGTGCGTTGCTGCTGCAGGCCCATCCCGGCTTGCGCGTGGTGGGGCTGGACCAGGATCCAAGCGCCCGTGCCGCCGCCGCCGAGCGCCTCGCCCCGTTTGGCGATCGCGCCACGATCGTGGCCACCAACTTCGCCGATTACGTGCCAGCTGAGCTGGCTGTGGCGGTGCTGGCCGACCTGGGGGTGAGCAGTCCGCAGCTGGATGTGGCGGCGCGGGGCTTCAGCTTCCGGCTGGCCGGCCCGCTCGACATGCGCATGAATCCCACGGCCGGTGAGACCGCTGGTGAGCTGATCGATCGGCTCGACGAGACGGCGCTGGCCGATCTGATCTACGCCTACGGCGAGGAGCGGCTCTCGCGCCGCATCGCTCGGCGCGTCAAAGAGCAGGGCCCGTGGGCCCCGCGGGATACCGCTGAGCTGGCCTATCTGGTGGCCGGCTGTTACCCACCCCAGGCCCGCCGGGGCCGCATTCATCCCGCCACGCGCACGTTTCAGGCCCTGCGCATTGCCGTGAACGACGAGCTGGGCGTGTTGGACAAGTTGTTGCACAGCGCCCCGGACTGGTTGGTGCCTGGGGGGCTTTTGGCGATCATCAGCTTTCACTCCCTTGAAGACCGTCGGGTGAAGACGGCCTTTCTGGCCGATGAGCGGCTGGAGCGGGTCACGCGCAAGGCGATTCAGGCCAGCCCTGAGGAAGCGGAGGCCAACCCCCGCAGCCGCAGCGCCCGCTTGCGGATTGCGCGGCGGCTCAGCTGAGCAGGCCGGTGCGGTCTTCGGCGCCGAACAGCTGGCGGTAGGCGGCGGTGGAGATGCACAGCACCACCGGCACCACCACCAGCAGGCCGCCGTAGCTGAACAGGCCGCCGATGGCGTGGATGACACCTTCGACAATGCCCAGCCACAGCACCATCCACCAGCTGGGGTTCACCACGTTCACGCCTGATCCAAGCGTGTTGGTGGCCTTGGAGGTGCCCAGCAGCGACACCTGGATCAGGAACTTCTGGGTGACCAGCAGCCACACATAAAAGATCGCCACCACGATCATCGGGATGACGGAGAGGGCTTCATTGAGCTTGCCAAGGCCAGCACCGATCAGGGCAGCGATGGCGCCGGCTACGGCCACCACAATCGCCAGCAGAACTGCCGAGCCCAGCAGGCGGGCGCTGGCGGGACGGTCCCAGCGGGTGAAGTCGGCGAAGCAGGGCTTGCGGCCCTCCAGGCTCAGCCAGGCACCACGGGTGAGGCCCACCACGGTCCACAGGGCCACGATCACGTAGCCGATCACGCCCGCGATCAGCGCGATCCAGCCACCCACGGGGTGCACGACCATCAGCTCCTCCACCTTGGCCAGGCGGGCGGCACCGACGGCGGTCAGGGCGGCAAAGGGCAGCAGGATCAGGCCCGCCAGGGCCTGAAACAGCAGGAAGGCCCAGGGAGCCCGGCAGAAGGCGCCCCACCCGTCTTCAACGGCTTGGAGAATGTGCAGGCGGCTGTTGTCGGAGGGGGTGAGGGCCATGACCAAGGGCAGATGGCCCGGACGGTAGCGATGGACACACAAGGGCGCATCCGCTTTGTGAAGCTTTGATGGAAGTAGCGCTCCTCAGCGCAGCTCCCGCACTGCCGCTGCCACCGCGTCGATTGCCAGGGTGATGTCGGTCGGGCTGGTTTCCCGGCCCAATCCGAAGCGAATCGAGGCGGCGGCCTGGGCGCGACTGCGGCCCAAGGCCGCCAGCACATGCGAGGGCGACCCCTGGCTGCAGGCCGAGCCGCTGCTCACGGCGATCCGCCCGCGCAGCAGCCGGTGCAGCCGCTGGCCGTCGACGCCCTGCACCGTCACGTTGAGGTTGTGGGGAAGCCGGGGCGTCAGGCCTCCGTTGAGCTCAATGCCCCCGAGGGCCTGCAGGCCCTCCCAGAGCTGGTCCCGCAGGGCCCCGAGCCGCCCGGCCCGCTCCTCCCGGTCGGCCTCCGCCTGCGTCAGCGCCTCCCCCAGTCCCACGATCAGGGGCACCGGCAGGGTGCCGGCCCGGCGCCCGTCCTGTTGACCGCCGCCGTGCAGTTGGGGTGCCAGCCGCAACCCCGGCCTCACCAGCAGGGCCCCCACGCCCTTGGGGCCGTAGAGCTTGTGGCCGCTCAGGCTCAGCAGGTCGATGCCCAGGGCGTCCATGGCCAGGGGGATGTGGCCGGCGGCCTGGGCGGCGTCCACATGCAGCAGCACCCCCCGCTGGCGGCACAACTCGCCGATGGCGGCTAGGGGCTGAAGCACGCCGATCTCGTTGTTGGCGGCCATCACGCTGAGCAGCAGCACGTCGTCGCCCAGAGCGGCTTCGAGCTGGGCGAGATCCACCAGGCCATCGGGGCCCACCGGCAGCAGCTGCACCGGAAAGCCATGGCGTCCCAGATAGGCCAGCGGATCCAGCACGGCCCGGTGCTCGCTCACCAGGCTCAGCAGCCGCCGGCGGGGATGGCCCTGCTCCAGAGCCGCCTCGCACACCCCCTTGAGGGCCAGGTTGTTGGCTTCGGTGGCACCGCTGGTGAAGATCACCGCCTCCGGGGCGGCGCCCAGGGCGCGGGCCAGCTGGCCGCGGGCCCTCTCCACGGCGGCAGCGGCCTCCAGGGCCGGGCGGTAGAGCCGGCTGTCGGGGTTGGCGCAGTGCTCGCTCCACCAGGGCGCCATCGCCGCCACCACCGCCGGATCGCAGGGCGTGGTGGCGTGGTGGTCGAGGTAGGCGAGCATGGAGGTGCTTCTAGAACTCCATGGTGCCAACCAGAACCCTCACCCTGGTGGCCCTGGCCGCTTTGCTGGCATCGCCTGCCTGGGCGGAGGGCGGTGGGGTGCGGCCTCAGGACGCCCGGCCGCCGGGGCTGATCCTGCTGCAGGAGCGCCCCGGCCTGGGCGGCATGCAGGCGGTCGGCATCTACAACGTCGTGGCCGATCCCAGCAGCCCCGGCCTGTGGCGCATCAAGTTTTGGGACGAGCAGCCCAAGGATGTGAAGGTGCGCAGCGAAACGGTCCGCTGCAGCCCGGCCGCACCGATGCGGGTCACCAGCAATGGGGCCTACCTCTTCCTGCGCGAACTCAACCCCGGCGGCCCAATCACCCCGGCCAACCGCATCGACCACCTGGTGTGGTGGGCCACCTGCTTCCCCGAGCAGGCGGGCAAGGATCCGGCCGGCCTGGCGGCTCTGGCGCTCCAGCTGGGCTACAGCGGCATGCTTCGGGAATCCGAGCAGGTGTTGCCTGGACGGCCCCGCTGAGCGCCTGCAGACTTGCGGCCATGAACCTTGAATCCGATCCCACCCAGGCCACCGCGGCTCCGGAAACCCCGGCCACGCCCGTGCGCCTGCTGCTGGTCGACGACGAGCCCGGCCTGCGCACCGCCGTGAAGGCCTATCTGGAAGATGTGGGCTTCGCGGTCACCACCGCCAACGACGGCGAGGAGGGCTGGACGGTGGCCCAGGAGCTGCTGCCCGATGTGATCCTCAGCGACGTGATGATGCCGCGCTGCGACGGCTACGGCCTGCTCAAGAAGCTGCGGGCCGATGAGCGCCTGGGGGGCACGCCGGTGATCTTCCTCACCGCCAAGGGCATGACCGCCGATCGCATCGCTGGCTTCCAGGCCGGCTGCGACGACTACATCCCCAAGCCCTTCGATCCCGACGAGCTGGTGGCCCGGGTTCACAACGTGGTGAACCGTCAGCAGCGTCTGCTGGCCGAGGCCGCCCGCTTCGCCGACGCCGACATCGGCCAGCTCTCCAAGCAGATCACCGAGATCCGCTCGTTGCTCGCCACCGGTGGCACCAAGAAGCCGGCCACCACTTCGGAGCATGTGTTCACGCCGCGGGAGGCCAGCGTGCTGCAGCTGGTGGCCGAGGGAATGATGAACAAGGAGATCGCCCGGCGCCTGGAAACCTCGATCCGAAATGTCGAGAAGTACGTCAGCCGCCTGTTCATCAAAACCGGCACGGCCAGCCGCACCGAGCTGGTGCGCTACGCCCTCGAGCACGGTCTTGTGGACTGAACCGTCTTGTGGATTGAGCTGCCAGCGGCGTTCAACCGGGGCCACGCCTACCGCGATCGCGTGACTCCCCGCGACGGGGGCCAGTTGTTGAGCGCGTTTTACGCAGCCCGCTACCCCCATTCCAGTGCGGCGGTGTGGCGACAACGGCTCGCCGCCGGCGAGATCTGCAGGAACAACCAACAGCTCCAGGCCGATGTCGCCCTCGCAGCCGGGGATGGGCTGATCTGGCATCGGCCCCCCTGGCAGGAAGCCGCCGTGCCGGTGTTGCCCGGCCCCTTGTTCGACGACGGCGACCTGCTGGTGTTCGACAAACCCAGTGGCCTGCCGGTGCTGCCGGCCGGTGGCTTTCTGGAGCACACCCTGCTGGCCCAGCTGCAGGCCCGCTGGCCTGACGCTCGGCCCGTGCACCGCCTGGGACGCTTCACCTCGGGGCTGCTGATCTGCGCCCGCCGCAGCGCCACCCGCGCCTGGCTTAGCGCCCAGCTGCGGGAGAGCACGGCACAACAACAGCGCCTTCAAAAAAGCTCCACAACTGTGACCACATTGGTGAGCCCCTGCCGCAAGACCTACCGGGCCCTGCTGCAGCCACCCGCCCCCGGCTCGCCTCTGCTGGCGCTGGAGCCCGGCGAGCTGCTCAGCCTCACCACCCCGATCGGTCGCTGTGCCCATGGGAGCCTGGGCACCATCTGGGCTGCCGCCCCTGCCGCCCCTGCCGCCCCTGCCGCCCCTGCGGATCCCGCCGCACTGCCGGCCTTGAGCGTGCTGCGCCTGCTGGAGCGGCGCGAGCGGGCCTGGTCGGTGGAGGTCACGATCGCCACCGGCCGCCCCCACCAGATCCGCATCCACACCGCCGCCGCCGGGGCCCCGCTGCTGGGCGATCCGCTCTATGGCCCTGGCGGTGGCGCCCAGGCGGGGGCCCTGCCGGGGGATGGGGGCTACCACCTGCATGCCCATCGGCTGCAGTTGGCCTGCCCCGATGGCGGCCTGCTCGAGTTGGAGGCGCCATTGCCCGAGGCCCTGCGCGGTGCCGCCGATGGTTGAGTTTTTGCATTCGGGGCTTGTTGAACAGACTGTTGAACGCCCTGGTCTGCACCTGCGCCACTGGCCGGCCTGGCTGCCGCCGGCCCGGGCGGCCGAGCTCCTGGCGGCGCTGCAGGCCGAGGTGCCGTGGAAGCAGGAGGCGATCACGCTCTATGGCCGCCGTCACCTGCTGCCGCGGCTCACCTGCTGGATGGCTGATCCGGGCTGCGGCTACCGCTACAGCGGCCTGGCCAACGCGATTGAGTCTTGGTCGCCGGCCGCCGCCGAGCTGCGCCAGGCCCTGCAGGAGCTCACCGGCTGGCGCTTCAACTCCCTGCTGCTCAACCGCTACCGCGACGGCCGCGATGCCATGGGCTGGCATGCCGACGACGAACCCGAGCTCGATCCCGCTGCGCCGATCGCCTCGCTCAGCTTCGGGGCCCCCCGCGACTTCCGCCTGCGGCCCCGGCCCAGCCCCCGCCGGCCGCCTGGTGCCCCGCTGCCCGACGGGTATGGCGAGGAGGGCATCAGGCGAGGCGACCCCTGCGCGCCGTTCAACATCGCGTTGCACAACGGCGATCTGCTGTTGATGGACCCCCCCACCCAGCTTTGGTGGCAGCACGCCCTGCCCAAGCGCCTGCGCGTCCGACAGGAGCGCCTCAACCTCACCTTTCGGGTGGTGCGCTCAGGCGCGCAGGTCTGATCAGGCCCGTTCGAAGGCGATCAGGCGGGAGAAATAGAAGGGCGCCTTGTTGAGGCTGCGGCGCACGGGCCGGAAGCCGGCCTCGGCGGCGGCGGCCACGATGCCCGCCTCGCGCAGGGTGTAGGCCCGGGTGGTTTTGCTGGGGCCCGGGAACAGCTGGCCGATGCCCTTGAGCAGCGCCAGCAGCGGCGTGTAGGGGGCAAAGCTCACGATCAGGTGCTGCTCCGCCATGCCAGCCAGATGGCGCACCATCTCCTCTGCAGGGGCCTGCGGGTAGTGGATGAACACATCCAGGCAGATCACCGTGTCGTAGCGGCCGCTGAGGCTCTCCAGATCGGAGGCCAGGAAGTGGATGCGGCCCGGGGCGATGCCGGCTTGGACGCCGCGACGCTCGGCTTCCTGCACCATGGCGGCCGAGAGGTCGGAGGCGGCGATCGATCCTGCCCCCAGCTGGGCCAGGGGCAGGGTCAGGCTGCCCACGCCACAGCCGGCGTCGCAGAAGCTGCGCTCGCCCAGGTTGCCCTGCTCCTGCAGCCAGGCCAGCACGTTGTCCACCGTTTTCTGGTGGCCGATGCGGATGTTGCGCTGCACCCGGTTGACGTCCTCGGACTCGCTGTAGATGCGGTTCCAGCGGTCGAAACCGGTGGTTTCGAAATAGCCCTTCACCTCGGCTTTTTCGGCTGCTGTTTCGGCTGCGATATGCATCGAGCGGGGCAATGGGCCTCTGGATGGGCCGGATCCTAGGGAGCTACCCCTTCTCAGAGCACCTGGAGTTCACGCCGCACGTCTGCCAAGGGGCGTTCGATCCAGGGCCAGAAGTCCCAGTGGAAATCGCGGATCGGCCCGGTTGTAGCGCCGCCGCGCTGCAGGGCCTGCGCGAAGGTAGGGGCATCGAGCTGATCTTTCAGTTTTGGTGCAACGCTTCCCGCCAGGGGATCGGCGATGCCCATCTGGAACTGCAACAGTGCTGGCAGGCCAATCAGCAGGGCGTGGTCCGGGAACAAGCCCATCGTGAAGCCCAGCACCTGCAGTTCGCCGTTGGGATCGGTGGCGTACCCGCCGATCACATGGTGCAGGTCGTGGATGGCCACATAGGCGTAAGGAAGGCCCCTGCGACTCCCGGGGTAAGGGAAGTTGTTGTCAATGTAGTAAGCGTGCAGGCCTGCCCCCAAGCTGCCGGCTGGTGCCGCATTCAGGGCGGCGTAGCGGCTTTCGTGTTCCCGATCGATGCCCACGCCCAGCATTGGCAGGATGAAGCGGGCATAGCCCTGCACCACGCCATCGTTGTTGAGCGCATGGAAGGTGCGGCGGTACATGTCGCCGAAGCTCTTGAGCACGTGCCCGCGGCACACCTCCTCCAGATCGGCCATCGTTTCGGGCTCCACCTGGAGCTCGACGGCGATGCGCATCAGGAGCTGCACCTTGGCCTGATCGAGCCGAGGCTCCAGGAAGGCCAGCAGCGTGAGCAGTTGCATCACCTCCTGCCGCTGGCGGCGGCTGAGCACCAGCCCCGATAACCCCACTGGGATGGTGGCGGCTGGATCTTTGGGCCAGGGTTGGCCCAACAAGGAGGGGAACAGCGTCGCCAGCAGTTCGCGCTCCCGCTCCGTTGGGCGCTCTTTCCCCTCGGCGCTGATCAGGGCCTCACAGGTTTGGGCAACGGCCCGCACCGCAGCGGGTGGCAGGGAAGCCAGGTCGTGAAACGCCATGGTGCCCGGTTGGTCGTCGGCTGTCCTGTCCTATCCACGCTTTGCTCGTACTGCAACACCCCTCGAGCTGGCCTGCATGGCCGCCACCTCCGTCAGGCCAGCGCCATCGAGGCATCGCTGATGCCATGAATCCGTAGGAAGGACTGCAGCGCCTAGATGGAGGCGGCCACGGCCCGCTGCCACACCAGACCCTCAGCCCCCGCATGCCAGCGCAGGGCCTCGACCAGGGGCGTGCCCAGCAGCAGCTGGGGCAGGCTGCGGTCATCCCCCAGCACCCGGCGCGGCAGCACGGTGGCCGCGGCGATGGCGCGGCCGGGTTCGCCGGTCCACTGCGCCAGACGCCGCACCCCCTCCAGCAGCGGCAGGGTGACCCCGGCCAGGGTGCCGTCCTGCAGCCGGCAGCTGCCGTCCTGCACGATCAGCAGCCGCTCATCCCAGCGGTGCTGTCCCTCCCCCAGACCGTAGGGGGCCAGGGCATCGCTCACCAGCACCACCTGCTCCGGGGCCAGCCGCTGCAGCAGCACCGCCATGGTGGGGGTCACGTGCACCCCATCGGCGATCAGGCCGATCGCCACGTCGCCCCGCAGGGCGGCCGCCGCCACCGGCCCCGGTGCCCGGTGGTGCATGCCGGGCATGGCATTGAAGGCGTGGGTGAGCATCGTCACCCCGCGCGCAAAGGCCTCTTCGGCCTGGGTTTCGCTGGCGGCGCTGTGGCCCAGGCTCACCACGATGCCTCGCTCGGCCAGGGCGGCGATCACCGCTTCGGCTCCGTCGAGCTCCGGGGCGAGGGTCACCAGATCGATGTCGTCCTCGAAGCCGTCGATGCGCTCCAGCAGCGCCGCCAGGCTCGGGGCGGCCAGGTGCTGGGCGGGATGGGCGCCGCGCCGCGTTGGCTCCAGGAAGGGGCCTTCCAGATGGGCCCCCAGCAGCTGACAGCGGCCCGGGCGATGCCGCGCGCGTGCTTCGGCCAGCACGGTGAGGGCCTGGCGCAGCGGCGCGACGCCGCAGGTCACCAGGGTGGGACAGATCGCTTCGACGCCATCGCGCCAGAGCAGCTCCAGCAGCTGCTCCAGCTGAGGTAGATCGGTGGCGGTGAGTTCCGGGAAGGCCAGCCCCAGGCCGCCGTTGATCTGCAGGTCCACCCCGGCCGGGCTGAGCCAGTCGCCGCCCCAGTCGTCACCGGTGGCCCGGCTGCCATCCGGCAGGGGTTCCACCAGGGCGATCAGGTTGTCGTCGTCGAGGCCAATGCGCCAGCGCTGCTCGGCGCCGTGGCTGCAGCGCCGAGCCTGGGGCAGGCGAACGTTGCTGAGCCAGTGCATGGGCAGAGGAGCGCAGGTGTGGCGTCTGGGCGGTCAGACGTGACAATGCCATTCTCTGCCTGCGCCTGCGTGGTTGCGCTTCCTTCCCCTGGATCGTCTGCGCCGGATCCCGCCCCCCGCGTGGCGGTGGTGATGGGCAGCGATTCCGACCTGCCCACCATGCAGCCGGCGGTGGAGGTGCTGGAGCGCTTCGGGGTGGTGGTGGAAGTGCGGGTGCTCTCGGCCCATCGCACGCCGCTCGAGATGATGGATTTTGCCCAGCAGGCCGCTGGCCGCGGCCTGAAAGTCATCGTTGCCGGCGCGGGTGGGGCCGCCCACCTGCCCGGGATGGTGGCCGCGCTCACCACCCTGCCGGTGATCGGCGTGCCCGTGCAGAGCCGGGCGCTCGCCGGGGTGGATTCGCTCCACTCGATCGTGCAGATGCCGGCGGGCATCCCCGTCGCCACGGTGGCCATCGGCAACGGCACCAACGCCGGCCTGCTGGCTGTGCAGATCCTGGCCACCGCTGACGAACGCCTGGCGGCCGCCATCGCGGCCTATCGCGCTGAGCTGCACGCCCAGGTCACCAGCAAGGACCGCCGCCTGGTGGAGCTCGGCAGCCGCGCCTACCTGGAGCAGATGGGCTGATGCTCGAGCGCCTTGTCCTGCCCCCCTGGTTGAAGGCCGGCCTGGCCCTGCCCCTGCTGGTGCTCAACCTCTGGGTGCTGCGTCAGCTGCTGCTACCCCTCGCCCCCTTCCCGGCGCTGTTTGTGGGAGCCGCCCTGATCGCCTTCCTGCTCGATTTACCCAGCCGCTGGCTAATGGGCCGCGGTCTGCCGCGCTGGCTGGCCACCGCCTTGGTGGTGGGTCTCAGTTTCGGGCTGCTTGCTTTGGCGGCTGTCTGGCTGGTGCCGCGGCTGATTGAGCAGCTGGGCGAGCTGATCACGGCCTTGCCCGGCTGGTTGGCCCAGGGCGAAACGCTGCTGCAGCAGTTGCAGGCCTGGGCTGGCACCCGGGGGCTGCCCACAGATTTCGGCGACCTCAGCAGCGAATTGCTCACGCGCACCAGCCTGCTGGCCCGTCAGGTCAGTCAGCAGCTGCTCGGATTGCTCGGCGCCACCGTGGGTCTCACGGTGAACACCGTGATCGTGCTCGTGTTGGCGGTGTTTCTGCTGTTGGGCGGGGAGGGCATCAGTGCGGGCCTCGCCCAGTGGCTGCCGCCAAAGGTGCGGGAGCTGGTGGTAACCACCCTCAATCGCACCTTCCGGGGATACTTCGCCGGCCAGGTGGTGCTGGCGTTGATCCTCAGCGCCGCCCAGATCGTGGTGTTCACGCTGCTGGGCATTCCCTATGGCGTGCTGTTTGCGGTGGCGATCGGCTTCACCACCCTGGTGCCCTACGCCAGCGCCCTGACGATCGTGGTGGTCAGCCTGCTCCTGGCCCTTGACGATCCCCGCACCGGCCTGGAGGTGCTGGCGGCCGCCATCAGTGTGGGCCAGGTGGTCGATCAGGTGATCCAGCCCCGGCTGATGGGACTGATCGTTGGCCTGCAGCCGGCCTGGCTGCTGATCAGCCTGCCGGTGGGGGCCCGGTTGGGCAGCCTGCTGGGGCTGGGCGATCTACTGGGCCTGCTGCTGGCGGTGCCCACGGCCAGCTGCGCCAAGACTTTCCTCGATGCCTGGGGCGACCAGCTGCGGGCTGGGGAGTCGCTCAGCCCGCCTGGGGAATCACGCCCTGGCTTGCCAGGTAACTGAGCACCTGCGCCACCGAGTCCTCCAGGCTCTGGCTGCCGGTGTCCACCCGCAGCTCGGGCTGCTCGGGGGCCTCATAGGGGCTGGAGATGCCGGTGAACTCCTTGATCTCGCCGGCCCGCGCTTTGGCGTAGAGCCCCTTGGTGTCGCGCTGCTCGCACACGTCCAGGTTGGCGGCGCAGTGGATCTCGATGAAGTCGCCGGCGTCCACCAGGTCACGGGCCTTGTCACGGTCGGCCTTGAACGGTGACACGAACGCCGTCAGCACCACCACGCCCGCATCCAGAAACAGCTTGCTGACCTCGCCGATGCGGCGGATGTTCTCCTCCCGGTCGGCGTCGGAGAAGCCCAGGTCTTTGCAGAGGCCGTGGCGGATGTTGTCGCCATCCAGCACGTAGCAGGCCAGCCCCCGCTCAAACAGGGCCGAATTCACGGCATTGGCCAGGGTGCTCTTGCCGGCGCCGCTGAGGCCGGTGAACCAGAGAATGGCGCTGCGGTGGCCCCGCTGCTCGGCCCTGGCAGCCCGGTCCACGGAGGTGTGGTGCCAGGCGATGTTGGTGGAGGCTCCCTGGTTGGTGAGTTCGCCGTAGGGGACCGTTGGCGGGATTGGGGAGGCGGCCATCGCGCTCTGCTGCAGGCTGATGGGCCAAGTATCCCCCGCTGCCGGCGCGGGCCCGAGTGCTCAGCCTCCCGCCTGCTTGGGTCGGTAGCCGGCCTTCTCCAGGGCGGCCAGGGCCGGCGCCACCTGGTCGCCCTGGAGCTCAATCACCCCGTCTTTCACGGTGCCGCCCGTGCCGGCGGCAGCCTTGAGCTGCTTGAGCAGGGTCTTGAGTTCGGCTTCCAGCGCCTCCAGTCCGGTGATCGCCGTCACCAGTTTTCCGCCCTTGCCCGCCTTGGTGCGCTGCACCCGCACCCGCTGCTGGGCCTTGGGGTTGGGCCCGCCAGCGGCACTGCCGGCCGCGGCGCGTTGCAGGCTTTCCGGCTTGCTGAATTCCTGCCAGCCGCCCTTGGCCATGGCTGCTTCTTACGCTGCACTGATCTTGCTCCGCCGCTGGTGACCAGCACCGTCCCCCCCGTGTCGTCTGCTGGCGGCCTGTCTTCGGCTACCGGCCCCGATCCCGCCGCCCTCGAGCTCGCCGCCCGCCCCAATGGCCTGGGTCGCTATGGCCAGTTTGGCGGTCAGTACGTGCCGGAAACCCTGATCCCTGCCCTGGCGGAGCTGGAGCAGGCCGCTGCCGAGGCCTGGAAGGATCCGGCTTTCACCGACCGGCTCAACCACCTCCTGCGCACCTATGTGGGGCGGCCCAATCCTCTTTATGAAGCGGAGCGGCTCAGCGAGCACTACCGCCGCGCCGAGGGCGGCCCACGCATCTGGCTGAAGCGCGAAGACCTCAACCACACCGGTGCCCACAAGATCAACAACGCCCTCGGGCAGGCGCTGCTGGCTCTGCGCATGGGCAAGAAGCGGATCATTGCCGAAACCGGCGCCGGCCAGCACGGCGTGGCCACCGCCACCGTGTGCGCCCGCTTCGGCCTGGATTGCGTGGTGTACATGGGCGCCGAAGACATGCGCCGTCAGGCCCTCAACGTGTTCCGCATGCGCCTGCTGGGGGCCAGGGTGCAACCCGTGACGGCCGGCACCGCCACCCTGAAGGACGCCACCAGTGAGGCGATCCGCGACTGGGTGACCAACGTGGAGACCACCCACTACATCCTCGGCTCGGTGGCGGGCCCCCACCCCTTCCCGATGCTGGTGCGCGATTTCCACGCCGTGATCGGTGAGGAAACCAAGCGCCAGTGCCACGAGGCCTTCGGCCGCAATCCCGATGTGCTGGTGGCCTGCGTGGGCGGTGGCTCCAATGCCATGGGTCTGTTCCACCCCTTCGTGCCCGACACATCCGTGCGGCTGGTGGGCGTGGAAGCGGCCGGCGATGGTGTGGCCACCGGCCGCCACGCCGCCACCATCACCGAGGGGCGGGTGGGCGTGTTGCACGGCGCCATGAGCCTGTTGCTGCAGGACGAGGAGGGCCAGGTGCAGGAGGCCCACTCGATCAGCGCCGGCCTCGATTACCCCGGGGTGGGCCCGGAGCACAGCTACCTGAAAACCATCGGCCGCGCCGAATACGGCGCCGTCACCGATGCGGAGGCCCTCGAGGCCCTGCAACTTCTGTGCCGCCTGGAGGGCATCATCCCGGCCCTGGAAACGGCCCACGCCTTCGCCTGGCTGGAGAAGCTCTGCCCCACCCTGGCCCCCGGCACCGAGGTGGTGCTCAACCTGTCGGGTCGCGGCGATAAGGACGTGAACACCGTGGCCGAGAAGCTCGGTGATCAGATGGGGGGCTAACCCAACAGCCGTTCCAGCACCTGTGCCACCGACTGCACCGCGGCCCGGGCAGTGGCATAGGCCATCCGCATCGGACCCACCAGGGCCACCTGGCCGATGCCGCCATCGCCGCTGCGGTAGTCGGCCTGCACCACCGCGCACTGATGCAGGGCCCGGTGCGGATGCTCGGCGCCAATCCAGATGCCCGGTTGGGGCAGGAGCTGTTGGGGGGCATCCTCCACCAGCTCCACCAGGGGCCGCAGGCTGAGGGTCTGGCTGAATTCCGGTTGCGCCAGCAGGCCCGCCAGGCCGGTGGTGACGGCGCTTTCACCCTCCAGCTGCCGCGATTGCCCATGGCTGGTCAAGGCCTGGCGCAGCACGGCGCCGCTGCTGCGCAGATGGGACGGCAAGGTGCCCCAGTCGATCGCCCCGCCCTGGAGCTGGGCGCTGACCCAGCGCTCCAGGGCGGCCAGCTCGGCTACGGCCTGGGCGGGCAGCCGCAGGTTGAGGCTGCTGGCGGTCGCGCCCCCCTCCACCAGAAACACCAACAACCGCTCGCCACTGGCCACCAGCCGCAGCGCCTGCAGCTGGGGTTGGTGGCGTTGGGGGCGGGTGATCAGGCTGAGCAGGCCGGTGAGATCGGCCAGGCGCCGGCTCAGGTGCAGCAACAGGTCGTCGAGGGCCGCCCACTGCAGGCTCAGCCCGGTGAGCTCTCGCTCGAGCTGCAGGGCCGCTGCGCCGGGGGCGGGCAGCAGCTGGTCGACATAGGTGCGGTAGCCCTGCTGGCTGGGGATCCGGCCGGCGGAGGTGTGGGGCTGGGTGAGCAGGCCGCGTTGCTCCAGGGCCCCCATCGCCGAGCGCACTGTCGCCGGACTGGCTTGCAGCCCAAAGCGCCGCACCAGGGTTTGGCTGCCCACCGGTTCCATGGTGTCCACGTAGTGCCGCACGGCGAGCTGGAGCACCTCCTGCTGCCGAAGAGGCAAGGGGCGGGGGGACGGAGACTGCAAGCGAACGCTGCAGGGGTGCGGCGATCGTAGGCAGACACCGCTGGTCTCAGTAGCGGGGCACGCCGGGATCCACTTCGATGCTCCAGGCATCGATGCCCCCCTGAACGTTCCACACTGCGCCGTAGCCGTGTTCCTGGATCAGCCAGCAGCCCAGGTGCCAACTGCGCACGCCCGCATGGCAGAGCACCGCCACGGGGCGGTCGCGGTCGAGCAGCTGGTGGAGGTTGCCGATCCAGTCGGCGGAGCGGCTCAGGGGGAGGTGCACCACGGGGCAAGCCAGTTGGGCCAACTCCAGTTCGGCGTCTTCGCGCACATCCACCAGCTGGATCGGCTCGCCCTGCTCCAGTCGGGCCTGCAGCTCGCGCGCCCGGATGGTCTGCGGCGTGCCGGCCTCGGGGCGGTCTGGATGGTGCATCTCGGGCACGGGGGGTGGGTTGGGGTCAAGATGGGCCCATCCTGCGTGGGGCGCATGAAGGCCCGCCCGTTTCTGGCGGTCGTGCTGGCGGTAGCGTTGCTGTTGCTGAGCCTGGCGGCCGGCGGCTGGTGGCTGGTGCTGCAGCGCTCCCCGTTGCAGTTGCAGCATCAGGCCCTGGTTCCGCCGCAGGCGGCCCGATTCGTGCCCCGGCAGGCCGCGCTGAGCCTCTACCTGCTCACCGATGGGGAGCAACCTGTGGCCTACGCCCGGGCGGTGGCGCCCACCCGCGAGCGGCGGGCGGCTGTGGCGGCGGTAGCAGGCCTGCGGGACGGCGCCTTCGCGGCGGCAGGCCTGAATTACCCCGGCGAGCTGGCCCCCTGGCTGGGCCGCGAACTGGGCCTGGCCCTGTTGGCCTCCGAGCCTGGTGCGGCCCCCGATGGTTGGTTGTTGTCGCTGCGCAGCCGCGATGCCGATGGGGCCCGCCGCTTCCTGCAGCGCTTCTGGCAGACCCGCAGCCTGGCCGGCACCGATCTGCAGATCAGTAGCTACCGCGGCATGGGGCTGATCAGTGGCCGCGGCGCCCTGGTGGGCACCACGCCGGTGCCGATCGCCACCGCGCTGATCAACGACGACCTGGTGCTGATCGCCTCCGGCCGCGGCGTGCTCGAGCAGGCCCTCGACGTGTCCCAGATCGACGAACTCAACCAGGCCGCCAGCCCCCGCTTCCGCCAGGCCGTCCAGCGCCTGGGCCAGGGTGCTGCCCTGCTCACGGCCCGCCCGGAGGCCCTGGGGTCCTGGCTGGGCCTGCCTCCTGCATTCACGGCGCCGGGAGCCGTGCAGGAGCTGGTGGCCAGCCTGCGCCCCGATGGCCGCTCACTGGTGCTGGATGGTTGGCTGCAGGTCGGCCCGGATGTTGAGCCCAAGGCTCTTCTGCCCGTCCCCGCTGCAGGCGCTGCCACCGGTGCCGCCCTGCTGGAGGCCCTGCAGGCCCCTTCCGACAGCCTGGCGCTCGTGCAACAGCCCGCGGCCTGGCCCGCGCTCTGGCAACCGCTGCTGGCGGCGGTGCTCCAGGTGCCCGAGGGATCCTTGCCAGCGCAGGTGGCGGCGGCCGATGCCGGCCCGCTGCTGTGGAGCCAGAGCCGCCAGGGCTGGTTGCTCGGCACCGCCGCCGACCAACCCGATCCCGCCGTGCTCGATGGGGCCCTGGCCGCTGAGGGCTTGATTGCTGCCCCCCTGCCTGTGGAGGGTGACACCAGCGTTCGGGTCTGGACCCGCTTGGAGGCGCCGCAGGGCGGTCGTCGTGCGACGCGGGCCGAGTCAGACCAGCTCCAGGCGAGCCTGGCCGGTGCCCGCTCCAGCCAGGGGCGCCTGGCTTGGTGGGGGCAGACCCTGGCGGTGCTTCAGGAGCAGCGCGACTCCCGCCAGCCTCCCCGGTTGCGGCTGGAGCAAGTTGCCGCTCTCGATCTGCCCCAGGCGCCGCTGCAATGGGCGATGGGTGGTGAGCGGGCCCGGTCTCTGTTGCAGCGCTGGAGCACCTGGCAGCTGCTCTCGGGCTTGGCGGGCCATCCCCTGGCTCCGGGGGTGCAGGGGCTCAGCCTCGGCCTCGCCGCGGCCCCAGATGCCCCCCCCGACGGGGGAGCCGGTGCGCACCTCAAGGCGCGCCTGGGTTTTGGCTGAGCGCGAACTGCTGCTTTGGCGCCATGGCCTGGCCGAGGAGCGTCACCCCGACCTCCCGGATAGCGCGAGGGCCCTCACGCCCGAGGGGATCCGCCGCACGGCGGCGGTGGCGGAGCAGCTGCACCGGCTGCAGCTCGATTGCGATCAGCTGCTGAGCAGTCCCCTGCGGCGGGCGGTGCAGACCGCGGAGCTGGGCGTGGCAGCTGGCCTGGCCGCCGGTTTCGTGGTGGAGGCCAGCCTGGCCCCAGGGGGCGATCCGCGGCCGCTGCTGCAGCCAGGCGCCTGGCGGCGGTTGGGCCTGGTGGGCCATGAGCCGGATCTGGGCCACCTGGCCTCCAGCCTGCTGGGGGTACCGGCGGGCACGCTCACCCTCCGCAAGGCCGGCATCGTGATGATCAGGCTCGGGGCGGCTGGTGCCCGCCTGGAGGCCCTGATCGGCCCTCGGTTGCTGCGGCTACGGCAGTCGTCGCGCCGGTCGCCGTAGGTTCGCAGCATCGATCGCGTCGCGCATGGCAGCAAGCGGAGCTCAGGCCCCGAGCCTTTTTCGCCCTGGGTTGGAAGGGGTGCCGGCCACCCAGTCGTCGATCTGCGACATCGACGGCCAGCTGGGGGTGTTGACCTACCGCGGCTACCGCGTGGATGAGCTGGCCTCTCAGAGCACCTTCCTGGAAACGGCCTATCTGCTGATCTGGGGTGAGCTGCCCACGTCGGATCAGTTGCGGGAGTTTGAGCACGAGGTGCAGATGCACCGGCGGGTGAGCTTCCGCATCCGCGACATGATGAAGTGCTTCCCCTCAGGCGGACATCCGATGGATGCCCTGCAGAGCAGTGCGGCGTCGTTGGGGCTCTTTTATTCCAGGCGCGCTCTGGACAACCCCGAATACATCGTTTCGGCGGTGGTGCGGCTGATCGCCAAGATCCCGACGATGGTGGCGGCGTTCCAGCTGATCCGTAAGGGCCAGGACCCGATCCAGCCCCGCGACGACCTGGCCTATGCGGCCAATTTTCTCTACATGCTCACGGAGCGGGAACCCGACCCCCTGGCGGCCCGCATCTTTGATGCCTGCCTGATCCTGCACGCCGAGCACAGCCTCAATGCCAGCACCTTCAGCGCCCGGGTGACGGCCAGCACCCTCACCGACCCCTACGCCGTGGTGGCCTCGGCGGTGGGCACCCTGGCGGGCCCCCTGCACGGCGGAGCCAACGAAGACGTGCTGGAGATGCTGGAGAGCATCGGCACGGAAGATCAGGTGGAGCCCTGGCTGGATCGGGCGATCGCTGGCAAGCAGAAGATCATGGGTTTCGGCCACCGTGAGTACAAGGTCAAGGATCCCAGGGCCGTGATCCTGCAGAAACTGGCTGAGGAGCTGTTCGATCGCTTCGGCCACGACCCGATGTACGACCTGGCCCGTAAGCTCGAGGAGGCCGCCACCCAGCGCCTGGGACCCAAGGGCATCTTCCCCAACGTCGACTTCTATTCAGGCCTGGTGTATCGCAAGCTCGGCATCCCGGAAGACCTGTTCACGCCGATTTTCGCCATTGCCCGCACAGCTGGTTGGCTGGCCCATTGGAAGGAGCAGCTGGGTGCCAACCGCATCTATCGACCCTCCCAGATTTATACCGGTGAGGCTGGGAGAGACTGGCAGCCCATTGGTGCCCGCTAAGTTGCCCCCATCTGAGCTGCCGCCATGCTGACCAACACGGCTCCAGGCCTGGATCTGGAAGCCAGCTTTGAGCAGGCCCTGCAAGGGCTAGGGCTGAGCCCGGCTGCGGCCCACATGCTCTGGCTGCCGCTGCCGATGGTGCTGGTGCTGGTCGCCGCTGTGGTGGGTGTGCTGGTGAACGTGTGGCTGGAGCGCAAGATCTCCGCCGCCGTGCAGCAGCGCATCGGCCCGGAATATGCCGGTGCCCTCGGTGTGCTGCAGCCGATCGCTGACGGCATCAAGCTCGTCTTCAAGGAAGACATCATCCCGGCCAAGGCTGATGGCCTGCTGTTCACCCTGGGGCCAGTGCTGGTGCTGATCCCGGTGATCCTCAGCTGGCTGGTGGTGCCCTTCGGGCAGCACCTGCTGATCAGCAACGTGGGGATCGGCATTTTCCTGTGGATCTCGCTCAGCAGCATTCAGCCGATCGGCCTGCTGATGAGCGGCTATGCCTCAAACAACAAGTACTCCCTTTTAGGTGGCCTGCGAGCCGCTGCCCAGTCGATCAGCTACGAGATCCCCCTGGCCCTGGCCGTGCTGGCGGTGGTGATGATGAGCAACTCGCTCAGCACCGTTGACATCGTCAACCAGCAGACCGGGGCCGGCATCCTCAGCTGGAACATCTGGCGCCAGCCGGTGGGCTTCGTGATCTTCTGGATCTGCGCCCTGGCTGAATGCGAGCGCCTTCCCTTTGACCTACCGGAGGCCGAAGAGGAGCTGGTGGCTGGCTACCAGACCGAGTACTCCGGCATGAAGTTTGCCCTCTTCTATCTGGGCAGCTACATCAACCTGGTGCTCTCGGCCCTGCTGGTGTCGGTGCTCTACCTGGGTGGCTGGGGCTTCCCGATTCCGGTGGAGTGGCTGGCCGGTTGGCTGGGTCAGCCGATCGATGCGCCCTTGGTGCAGCTGATCACCGGCTCCGTGGGCATCGTCATGACCGTGCTCAAGGCCTACCTGCTGGTGTTTCTGGCCATCCTGCTGCGCTGGACCACACCGCGGGTGCGGATCGACCAGCTGCTCGACTTGGGCTGGAAGTTTCTGCTGCCGATTGCCCTCGTCAACCTGCTGATCACCGCGGCCCTCAAGCTCGCCTTCCCGATGGCCTTCGGCGGTTGACCCCCTGTTTCGGCAGGCCTCCGGCCCGGCCCCACTCCAGACCAGCCATCATGGGCTGACACTCTCCGACCGCATTCCCCCTCAGAGCCAGCTCCATGTTTGGGTTCCTCAAGAAAGTCGGCGACTACACCCGCGATGCTGTGGGTGCGGCCCAGTACATGACCCAGGGTCTGGCGGTGACCTTTGACCACCTACGGCGCCGGCCGGTCACCGTCCAGTACCCCTACGAGAAGCTGATCCCCTCGGAGCGCTACCGCGGCCGGATCCACTACGAATTCGACAAGTGCATCGCCTGCGAGGTGTGTGTGCGGGTCTGCCCGATCAATCTGCCGGTGGTGGATTGGGTGATGAACAAGGCCACCAAGAAGAAGGAGCTGCGCAACTATTCGATCGATTTCGGGGTGTGCATCTTCTGCGGCAATTGTGTGGAGTACTGCCCCACCAACTGCCTATCGATGACCGAGGAATACGAGCTGTCCACCTTCGACCGCCACAGCCTCAACTACGACAACATTGCCTTGGGTCGTCTGCCCACCAGCGTGACCAGCGACCCTGCGGTGGTGCCATTGCGGGAGTTGGTCTACCTGCCCAAGGGAGTGATGGATCCCCACGGCGTGCCCGACACAGCCCCCCGCGCCGGCAAACTGCCGGAGCAGGTGCTCGAAACCCTGCCGAAAGCCGAGCCCAAAGCTCCCTCCCAGCCCAGCGGAGACGCGTCATGACCATCGCCTCCACCACCCAGCTGATCTGTTTCGTGGCCCTCTCCGCCACGCTTGTGCTCGGGGCCCTTGGGGTGGTTTTGCTGCCCAACATCGTCTACTCCGCCTTTCTGCTGGGCGGGGTGTTTCTGTCGGTCGCGGGTCTGTACCTGCTGCTCAATGCCAGCTTCGTGGCAGCTGCCCAGGTGCTCGTCTATGTGGGCGCTGTCAACGTGTTGATCCTGTTCGCGATCATGCTCGTGAACAAGAAGGAAAACCTCGCGGCCATTCCAGGCCTGGGGGTGCGTCGTCTGTTGTCGGGCGCCGTCTGCGGTGGTCTGTTTGTGTTGCTGATCCGGGTGGCCTTCACCACGCCCTGGGCCCTGCCTGGACCCGAGCCGGTTGGTGAGGAGGCGACCATCCGGATCGGCGAACACCTGTTCAGCGACTATCTGCTGCCCTTTGAGCTGGCCTCGGTGCTGCTGTTGATGTCGATGATCGGTGCGATCGTGCTGGCGCGCCGCGATGTGCTCAGCAGCGATGTGATCACCGGCGAAGCGGCGGATCAGGGCCTGATCGAGAAGGAGCGCACTCCGTTGCTGCTGGAAAAGTCTCCCCGTTGAGGGGGCGTTTGATCCCCCGTCTGCTTGATCCAGTCCCCACCGACCCATCTGCTCATCCCCCCCAGCTCCATGGAGATCACCCTTCCCAGCACCATCCCCCTGCAGGCCTATCTGGCCCTGGCTGCCGTGTTGTTCTGCACGGGAGTCTGGGGTTTGATCAACAGCCGCAATGCGGTGCGGGTGTTGATGAGCATTGAGCTGATGCTCAATGCGGTGAACATCAATCTGATGGCCTTCTCCAGCTATCTCGATGGCCAGCTGATTCGCGGTCAGGTGTTTGCCATCTTCGTGATCACCGTGGCGGCGGCGGAGGCGGCTGTGGGTCTGGCAATCCTGCTCTCCCTCTACCGCAACCGGGAGACGGTTGACATGGAGCGCTTCAATCTGCTGCGTTGGTAACCCGGCCCTTCCCCGATGCGGCTTGAGAGGGTCTGGTTGATTTCACGGTCGGGCAGCCAGGCTGCCCATCGCCAGGCCAAGCGCTGCGCCGAAGACCTGGCGGCCCAGGGGGTGCATGTGGTGGTGGCCTCCAGTGGCCTGGCCCGCAACCCCTTTCCCGGCCTGCTGGCCACCGAAGCCCATCTGCCCGATCTGGCCCTGGTGCTGGGCGGTGATGGCACCGTGCTTGGTGCCGCCCGTCATTTGGCCCCCCTGGATGTGCCGATCCTCAGCTTCAATGTCGGTGGCCACCTGGGTTTTCTGACCCACGACCGCCGCTTCCTGCGCCTCAGCGCTGATGCCGGCAAGTCGGAGGAGGAGAGCCTCTGGGAGCGTCTGCGCAACGACCGGTTTGCTCTTGAGCGCCGGATGATGCTGCAAGCCCACATCGACCGCGGTGATGGGGTGGACCAGGCCGATGGCCCCCACCTGGCCCTCAACGATTTCTATTTTCGGCCCTGCCTCGATGAGGTGTCTCCCACTTGCGTGCTCGAGCTGGAGATCGACGGCGAAGTGGTGGATCAATACCGCGGCGACGGCTTGATCATTGCCACCCCCACCGGCTCCACCGGCTATTCGATGGCGGCTGGCGGGCCCATCCTCCACCCCGGTATCGAGGCGATCGTGGTCAATCCGATCTGCCCGATGAGCCTCTCCAGCCGCGCTGTGGTGGTGCCGCCGCGGGCCCAGCTTTCGGTGTGGCCCCTGGGGGAAACCAGCCGCCGGGTGAAGCTCTGGAAAGACGGCGCCCATGCCACGGTGCTGGAGCCGGGGGATCGGGCCGTGGTGGAGCGCAGTCCCCATCCCGCACTGCAGGTGCTGCTGGAGCAGAGCCCGTCGTATTACCGCACCCTCACCCACAAGCTGCATTGGGCCGGCAGCCTTACGGCTGTCGAGCCCTCCCACAATTAGGCCCCCTGCTGAGGTGTGCCATGGCCCTGGAAATCGAACGGCGCTTTCTGGTTCAGGGTGACGACTGGCGCCAGCACATCCGCTGGCAGGCCTGGCTGCAGCAGGGCTACCTGGTGGCGGCGGCCGATGGCGTCACCGTGCGGGTGCGCAGCGCCAGTGGGGTGCCCGCCGTGGCAGGAGCCTGGCTCACCCTCAAGGCGCGACCAGGGGGGCTGCCCGCGGCGGCGGTTGCGTTGCCGGAGGGCCTGGTGCGCCACGAATTCGAGTACCCCATTCCCGCCGGCGATGCCGAGGCTCTGCTGGCCCTGGCTCCCCAGCGGCTCAGCAAGTGGCGCTACGGGCTGGATCTGCCTGGCGGTGAGTGGGTGCTGGATGTGTTTGAGGCGGAGAATGCCCCGCTCGTGGTGGCAGAAGTGGAGCTGGCGCCCGCCACATGGGAGCGCAGCCTGGTGGAGCTGGAGCCCCCTGCCTGGTGCGTCCGTGAACTGACCGGCCGCCACGAACTCAGCAATGCGGCCCTGGCGCGCTCCCCCCTGGCCCATTGGCCTGAGGCTCAACGGCGAGAGCTGCTTGAGGCCGTAAGATAAATCCGAAGAAATTCCAAAGACGCTGCGTGACCGGTCTCTACGACAACCAGGGCATGCTGCGTTTTACTGGGCGTGATCAAGCCGACTGCCTGGCCTATGCCGAGTTGTTCGGGCTCGGGACTGATGGCTACAGCCTGGCGGCGCTTGCCGATGATGGATCCACTCCCTTGGAGGCGGCCCCGGCTGCCTGACCGTCAGTTGGCCTGAGCCTTTCTGCCGTCGATTGCGCAGCAATTGAAGCCATCCCGGCAGATCTTGCCGTGATCCATGGCCCAATTCAGCAGGGCTACGCGATTTTTGGCGCCGGTTTTGGTGAAAATGTTGCTCACGTGGTTGTCCACGGTGCGCTTGCTGATGGTGAGCGTAGCGGCGATCTCCTGGTTGGTGAGCCCCTCGGCTACCAGCTCGATGATTTCGATTTCCCGCTCCGAGAGGTCATGGCGGCCCTGGCCCAGTGAGCCAGCCGTGGAGCGATCGGAATCCATTGGCCCAGGCCGCAGGCTGAACCCCACTGTAGGCAGGGCGTTGTTCCATGATGGGTCCGATAAGAACGGTTTGGCTTGCTGTTTCAACAGGCCCTGGCCAGCGGTGAACCAGCCCTCACCGCCGAGGTGATGCCGCCTCGAGGCGCAGACCCATCCCGTGCCCTGGAGGCCGCTGGGGCCCTGCGGGGCTGGGTGCATGCTGTCAACGTCACCGACGGCAGCCGCGCCGTGATGCGGATGAGCAGCCTGGCCCTGTGTCGACTGCTGCTGGATGCGGGGATCGAGCCCGTGCTGCAGCTGGCCTGCCGCGATCGCAACCGCATTGCCCTGCAGGCCGATCTGCTGGGCGCCCATGCCCTGGGTGTGCGCAATGTGCTCTGTCTCACCGGTGATCCGGTGCGGGCCGGGGATCAGCCTGGAGCCCGTCCGGTGAATGAGCTGGAGGCGGTGCGGCTGCTGCAGTTGGTGCAGCAGTTCAACGCGGGCGAGGATCCGGTGCAGGGACTGTTGCCCGATGGGCCCACCGCCCTGTTTGCCGGTGCTGCGGCCGATCCCCAGTCGCCCAGCTGGAGTGGCCTCAAGAGCCGCCTGGCGCGAAAGAAGCAGGCTGGAGCGCGCTTCGTGCAAACCCAGATGGTGATGGACGCCGAAGCCCTCAAGCGCTTTGTGGGCGAGCTCGCGGCCCCCTTGGAGCTGCCGGTGTTGGCCGGGGTGTTTCTGCTCAAGTCGGCCCGCAATGCGGCCTTCATCAACCGGGTGGTGCCAGGGGCCAACATTCCCCAGGCCGTGATCGACAGGCTGGCTGCGGCGGCGGATCCGGCGGCTGAGGGTGTGGCGATTGCGGCGGAACAGGTGGCGGACTATCTGCAGATCGCCCAGGGGGTGCACCTGATGGCGATCAAGGCCGAGGAAAAGATTCCAGCGATCCTGCAGCAGGCCGGCCTGGCCCCCCTGCAGCCTGCTTAGCTGGCGTTGCTCAGGGCCAGGTCGGTGCCGAGCAGCTCGGCCATGGCCTTCTGCTGGGGTGAAGGAGCCACCACATCCTGACGGCGCACGTCGGTGATCAGCCAGTCGAGGGCAGCTTCCTGCAGGTCGAAGTGGTCGCCGTTGCGGTCGACGCAGTAGCGGCCAAACACCAGCTTCTCCACCAGCCGCACCCCCGCTCCGATGCGCGAGTAGTCAAAGATGATCGAGTTGTCGATCGTGGCCCCCTCGCAGATGTGGCAGTTGGGGCCGATCATCGCCGGGCCAATGATCGTGGCACCGTTCTCGATGCGGGTCATGCCGCCCACATAGATGGGGCCTGTCACCTTGATCTGGTCCCAGTCAGCCGCCACGTTGAGGCCGGCAAACACCCCCGGGCGCACTTCCTTGCCCGGAATCTGCACCTGGCGCACCTGGCCCTGCAACACGCTGCGGATCGCCTGCCAATAGTCGGGCACCTTGCCGATATCCACCCACTCAAACTCCATCGGCAGGGCGTAGAAGGCCGCCCCTGCTTGCACCAGCTTGGGGAAGAGGTCGGAGCCGATGTCGAAGGGCTGGTCACTCGGCACAAAGTCGAGCACTTCGGGCTCAAAGATGTAGATGCCGGTGTTGATCATGTCGCTGGCGGCTTCATCCACCGCCGGCTTTTCCTGGAAGGAGCGCACCCGACCGTCGTCGTCGGTGACCACCACGCCGTAGCTGCTCACCTGGTCTTTGGGGACCCGTTTGGTGATCAGGCTGGCCATGGCTCCCTTGGCCTTGTGGCGGCGTACCGCTTCGCTGAGATCCAGGTCGATCAAGGCATCGCCGCAGAGCACCACAAAGGTGTCGTCGAAGAAGTGCTGGAAGTTCTGAATCTTCTTGAGGCCTCCGGCTGAGCCCAGGGCGTCGCCGATCAGCTCGCCATCTTCAATCCGACCTTCGAAGCTGTAGGCAATCTCCACGCCGAAGCGCTGGCCATCGCGGAAGTAGTTTTCGATCTCCTCGGCGAGGTGGGAGACGTTCACCATGATCTCGGTGAAGCCGTGCTCCCGCAGCAGCTCCAGCAGAAACTCCATCACGGGTTTCTGCAGGATGGGGATCATCGGCTTGGGAATGGTGTGCGTGATGGGACGCACCCGTGTTCCCTTGCCGGCCGCCAGGATCATCGCCTTCATCGGCGTTTGCTCACATCGGTCGGAGCAACCAGCCTAGTCGGCTTGCTCAGGCTGCCATCAGCGTTTCCGCCGCCCCGATCTCTGGCACGAGGGGCAGCTGGCGGCTTTCGCCGGCGCTAAGCAGGCGCCTGAGCCGCAGCGGCCCAAACAGCCCACCCTGTTGGTCGAGGTCCACCTTGCCCTGGTGGCAGAGAAACAGCAGGGCCCAGAACACGCCCACCCGATCGCGGTCTAAGTCGGCATCGGCGCGCCGCGACTCCACGTTGGCAGCCCAATCCTGCACGAGGTCGTTGAAGGCAGCCCAGTCATGGGCCGGTTCCCAGCCGAGCAAGAACTGGCTGAGCGCGGCGGTGGTTTCCGGCAGTTTTTCGCGGTGGGCCAGGGCGGCCACCTGTTCGATCGCGGCCCGTTCGCTGTAGCGCTTGGGGCGATGGCGCTGCCGGGTGCGGCCCTCGTCCTGCTCCAGCCGCTCGGCGATGTCCTCCAGCTGGCGGATCAACTCCCCCAGGGTCACGGGGCGCTGCAGGGGCGGGGGCGCCACAGGGCGGCGCCAGAGGTGCCGTTCCGGACGCTGCGGCAGTTCCATCCCCGGGCTCACCAGCCAGCCCTGGCCATCGGCGTCGAAGTCAAAGCCGAAGTCCTGATCGTCGAGGGGTTCCGGCGGGAAGGTGGCCGCCTCGAGCACCTCGGCCTTGAGGCTCACCAGCACCGAAGCGGCCAGGAAGGCCTCGCTGGTTTCGGCCAGATCCTGCTCGTAGCTGCCGCCCCGGCTCGCCCCTGCCGCGGCCACCAGGCGCGGCACTTCGATGCGCTGGCGCAGTTGGTCGAGGAAGCCATCCACCACGGCGATCACGTCCACGTCCCACGGGTCGAGTTCGCCCCGCTCCGCTGCGTCTTGCAGCAGACGGATGGCCAGCCTGGCGCCTCCTTCAGCCAATCCGCTCTTTCAATCCAATGTGAATGATGGATACGCTACCGGTATTGCCTGAACCGGGCTAGCGGCGCCGTCCGGCCACTACCGGTGGTGCCTGCGCTGGGCTGGGCCTTCAGCTCACCGACACCGTCATCGACTCGCTGCGGGCGGCCTCTTCAGCCTGGCCAGGATCACTGGGAGCCGAGCTCTCGCCAGCGGCGGGCAACAGTCCTAATTGGGCATCGACGGTGGCCCGATAGCGCTGGAGGTCGTTTTCCAGCTCCTGGATCCGCACCTGCTGGGCGGCAAATTCGCTCTGGTTCTGCAGTGTTTCCACCTTGCGCACCACGCCGGTCCACACGGCAAACACCCAGGCGGCAGCAGCGCCGACGCCGCCCACCAGCAACAGCAGCGCCGCCAAGGGCAGGGTGCCGCTCAGTCCGGGCAAGAAGTGGACCGTGGTGGGGGCCGTGTTTTCCAGGGTGAACATCACCGTGGCCAGGCCGAAGCTGAAGATCAGCAGGAAGTTCAGCTGTTTCATCGCGGGGTCTCCCAGGGGCGTCGCGGTGGAGAGGCGGGTGGCGCGGAGCTCCAGAGCTGAGCAGGAGCGTAAGGAGGGCAGCCGGGGGTGGCATGTCCTGGCGTCGATCTGCACAGTTTTGTTACCGCCCTCCGGTGTTGGTGGGTCAGGCCGGCAGGGGCGGGGCCACCAGCAGTGGCTGGCGGATCAGATCGCCCGGCGGGGGCTGGATCACCTTGGCCAGCGCCGTGGTTTCCCGTTGCACCAGCGCTTCGATGGAGGCGCGGTAGGTGTCGGTCATGATCCGGGGATAGAGGCCGATGCCCACGATCGGCACCAGCAGGCAGCTCACCACGTAGATCTCGCGCGGTTCGGCATCCACCAAGTGGGTGTGGGATGCCAGCTCGGCGTTTTCCTTGCCGAAGAAGATTTCCCGCAGCATCGAGAGCAGGTAGACTGGAGTGAGGATCACCCCCACCGCCGCCAGCGCCGCCATGACGATGCGGAAGCTGAGGGAATAGGCCTCACTGGTGACGAAGCCGGTGAACACCATCAGCTCGCTCACGAAGCCGCTCATGCCTGGGAGGGCCAGGGAGGCCAGGGAGCAGATGGTCCAGAGAGCAAACATCTTGCGCATCGTCTGGCCGACGCCGCCCATCTCGTCGAGCTGCAGGGTGTGGGTGCGGTCGTAGGTGGCGCCCACCAGGAAGAACAGGCTGGCCCCGATCAGGCCGTGGCTGATCATCTGCAGCATGGCGCCGCTGGTGCCGAGGGCACTGAAGCTGCCGATGCCAATCAGCACGAAGCCCATGTGGCTGATCGAGCTGTAGGCGATCTTGCGTTTGAGGTTGCGCTGGGCAAACGAGGTGAGCGCGGCATAGATGATGTTCACCACCCCCAGCACCACCAGCAGCGGCGCAAACTGGGCGTGGCCTTCCGGCAGCAGCTGCACGTTGAAGCGCAGCAGGGCGTAACCGCCCATTTTGAGCAGGATGCCGGCCAGAAGCATGTGCACCGGCGCCGTGGCCTCGCCGTGGGCATCGGGAAGCCAGGTGTGCAGCGGCACGATCGGCAGCTTCACCCCGAAGGCGATCAGCAGGCCGGCATAGGCAAAGAGCTGGAACTTCGTCGAGAAGTCCTTGGCCATCAGGACCGTGTACTCGAAGCTGGGAGTGCCCCCGCCGTAGAAGGCCATCGCCAGGCCCACCACCAGGATGAACAGCGAGCTGCCGGCCGTATAGAGGATGAACTTGGTGGCGGCGTACTGGCGCTTCTTGCCGCCCCAGATGGCCAGCAGCAGATACACCGGCAGCAGCTCCAGCTCCCAGGCCAGGAAGAACAGCAGCATGTCCTGCACCGCGAACACCGCGATCTGGCCGCCATCCATGGCCAGCAGCAGGAAAAAGAAGAGTTTCGGCTTGAACGTCACCGGCCAGGCCGCCAGGGCCGCCAAGGCCGTGATGAAGCTGGTGAGCAAGATCAGCGGCATCGAGATGCCGTCGGCCCCCACCGACCAGGCCAGACCCAGGCTGGGTAGCCACTGCACCCGTTCCACCAGTTGCAGCCCCTCCACCGAGGGGTCGTAGCCGTTGAGGTAGCCCCCCACCGTGAGCAGGAAGGTGGTCAGTGCGACGCCGAGGGCATACCAGCGCACACGCTTGCCATCGCCGGCATCTGGAATGAAGGGGATGAGCAGGGCGGCGGCGATCGGGAACAGGATCGACGCGCTCAACCAGGGGAAGGGCACGAACCAGGCCTCACCGTTTGGCGGAGTGTAGAAATTCCAGCCGGCCTGTCCCTGTTGTGATGCGGGGAGTCACACAGACCGTTGGTTTTTTGCGCGCCCTTGGCCGTGCTGGCGTCACGCGCTGCGCGCTCACGCCGCCTGCACGGCCAAGGGCGCGCAAAGCTGGGGGAGAGGGCTCTGTGCGCTGGAGGGAGGGTGCTGGTTGGCTAGAGAGCCGGCCCCTCGGCGGTGTTCGGCTCGCTGGGCTGAGCGGTTGCGCTCAGCCCAGCGAGCCGAACAACACCACCAGAGCGATGACACCGCCAAACACGATCAGGGCATAGAACTGGGCCCGGCCGGTTTCGAAGTACTTGAGACCCTCGCCGCTGCCGAGGGTCACCAAGCCTGTGAGGTTGACGACCCCATCCACCACCTTCGAGTCCACCTCCAGCACCTGGCGGGCCAGCTTGCGGCTGCCCTGCACGAACAACTTGTCGTTGATGGCATCGAGATACCACTTGTTGGCCAGGAAGGCGTTGACGGCCGGGAAGCGGGCCGCCACCGCGGTGCCCAGATCGAGTTTGTGCAGGGCGTAGGCCAGCACCGCCACGCTGATGCCGGCCACGGAGATGCCGACCGAGGCTCCGGCGAGGGGCAGAAACTCCCCCCAGCTGAAGTGCTCGGCCACTTCGGCGGCCTCCTGGGGATCCAGCAGATTGCCGAAGCGGCTGTTCCACGGGGTGCCGAGCAGGCCGATCAGCGCCGACGGCACCGCCAGCACCGCCAGGGGCATGGCCATCTGCCAGCCGGATTCGTGGGGGTGCTTGGCTTGGCTGTGACCACGGTCTTCGCTGTGGCCATGGTCATCGCCGTGGTCCTCAGCGGTTTTACCGGCAGCCGCCATCAGTTGGGCTGCCATCGCCTTGTCGCCGCCGCGGAACTCGCCTTCAAAGGTGAGGAAGTACAGCCGGAACATGTAGAACGCCGTCATGCCGGCGGTGACGAAACCGGCCACCCACAGGATCGGGAACTGGCCGAAGGCCACCCCCAGGATTTCGTCCTTGCTCCAGAAGCCTGCCAAGGGCGGAATGCCGCTGATGGCAATGCAGCCGATGAAGAAGGTGGTGCTGGTGATCGGCATGAACTTGCGCAGGCCGCCCATCAGGCGCATGTCCTGGGCCAGCACCGGCTCATGGCCCACCACCTCTTCCATGGCGTGGATCACCGAGCCGGAGCCTAAAAACAGCATCGCCTTGAAGAAGGCGTGGGTGACGAGGTGGAACATGCCCGCCACCGGGGCGCCGCAACCCATCGCCAGCATCATGTAACCGAGCTGGGAGACGGTGCTGTAGGCCAACCCCTTCTTGAGGTCCATCTGGGTGAGGGCGATCGAGGCCCCCAGAAACAGGGTGATCGTGCCAATCACCGCAATCGTGGCCTGCACCGCCGGGAAGGGCTCGTACACCGGCTGCAACCGGGCCACCAGGAACACGCCGGCGGCCACCATCGTGGCGGCGTGGATCAGGGCTGAGATCGGCGTCGGGCCCTCCATGGCATCGGGCAGCCACACATGCAGGGGGAACTGGGCCGATTTGGCCATCGGGCCCATGAACACCAGCAGGCACAGCAGGATTGCCGCAGCGTTGGAGAGACTGCCGCCGGCCACGGCCTCCTGCAGCCGGCTGCCGATCTCTTCAAAGCCGAAGCTGCCGGTGGCCCAGAACAGGCCGAGGATCCCCAGCAGTAGGCCGAAGTCGCCCACACGGTTCACCACGAAGGCTTTCTGGGCGGCATTGGCGGCGCCGTCGCGGTCGTACCAGAAGCCCACGAGCAGGTAGGAGCACATGCCCACCAGCTCCCAGAACACGTAAATCTCCAGCAGGTTGGGGCTGATCACCAGGCCCAGCATCGAGCTGCTGAACAGGGCCAGATAGGTGAAGAAGCGCACGTAGCCCTTGTCGTGGGCCATGTAGCCATCGGAATAGACCATCACCAGCACGGCGATGGTGGTGACCAGCGACAGCATCACCGCTCCGAGGGCATCCACCCGGAAGCCCATCTGCAGGTTGAACGTGCCGGCGCTGGCCCAGTTGAACAGCACCTCGGTGGGGCCGGCTCCGGCCAGCTGCTGGGCCAGCACGGCATAGCTGAGCACCGCCGCGGCGCCAACGCAGCTGATCAGCAGCCAGGCCACGGGTTTGCGCAGCCGATTGACGGTGCGGTTAAAGCTGATCAGCCCCAGGCCCGTCAGACAGGCTCCGGCCAGGGGCAGCACCGGGATCAACCAGGCGAGTTCGGCGGCTGACGGCATGCGGCGCAGGCTGGTTGGGGGAAGTGTAGGCAGCCGTTCAGGTTGGGCCTCTGCCCTGTGCGGGGGCGCCCATCAGGCCAACCCTCAGGCCAGCCAGTGGCCCAGGGCCGACCGGGAGAAGGCGGTGGCTCCAAGGCCGATGTAGCGGTGGGCCCACCAGAACACCGCCACGGCAATGCCGATGCCCAGCTGGGCCGGCCGCAGGAATTCGGAGAGCACCAGCTGCTGGCGGCCATCGAGCACGGCCTTGAAGGGAAGCACCGAGGTGCTGGCCTTGAGTTCCTCGAAGGCAGCCCCGAAGCGGTTGGCCAGGCGACGGTCGCCGTTCCACACCGCAAACAGGTGGTGGGCGATCAGGCCGGCGCAAGTGGCCACCATGAAGCTGCTGCCGATCCAGAGCAGGTGGGTGGCGCACCAGAGGATCTGTCCGACGGCCTGGGGGTGGCGGCTGATGCGGATGATTCCCGTGGCGTAGAGCCGCACCTGGGGTTTGAGCACCGCCGGGATCTCCAGCAGGTTGTAGGTGGCTGGATACAGAAACAGGAAGCTGATGGCGGTGCCGGTCCACACCAGCGGCACGATCCAGGGCTGGTCTTGCAGGTTCCAGAGGCGGATGCCGTCGTAGCGGTGGGCCAGGAAGTAGCCGATTACCACCACTGCCGAGGGAATGCTCACGGCGGCAAACAACAGCCGCCAGGCCCGCTCACCGATGCGCTCCACGCCCCAGGCCCGCAGCGAGGCGCCCCCGCTGTGGATCACGGCGAAGGCCAGCAGCAGGCCGAGCATCACCCAACTGCTGTGGTGGAGAGAGCTGGGGGGCACAGGCCGGGTGGGGAGTTGTGAAGTTTCTGATTCTCGCTGCCCAACTTCCCCCCTAGAGTTTTCTCCTCGCCAGCCGGCAGGCCCAGGCCCACCCAGGCAACCCGATGGCAGATCTGCCTTTCACCCTTGATCAGCTCCGCATCCTGCGGGCTATCGCCTCGGAGGGCAGCTTCAAGAAGGCCGCCGACAGTTTGTACGTCACCCAGCCGGCGGTGAGTCTGCAGATCCAGAACCTGGAGAAGCAGCTGAGCGTCAGCCTGTTTGATCGCGGTGGGCGCAAGGCCCAGCTCACCGAGGCCGGCCACCTGCTGCTCAGCTACTGCGACCGGATCCTCAGCCAGTGCCAGGAGGCCTGTCGAGCCCTGGAAGACCTGCACAATCTTCGCGGTGGCTCGTTGATCGTGGGCGCCAGCCAGACCACCGGCACCTATCTGATGCCGCGGATGATTGGCCTGTTCCGCCAGAAATACCCGGAGGTGGCCGTGCAGCTGCAGGTGCACAGCACCCGACGCACGGGCTGGAGCGTGGCCAATGGCCAGGTTGATCTGGCCATCATCGGCGGCGAGCTGCCCACCGAGCTCGGTGAGCTGCTGCAGGTGGTGCCCTATGCCAGCGACGAACTGGCCCTGGTGCTGCCGGTGAAGCACCCCCTGGCCCGCCTGCCCGAGCTCACCAAGGACGACCTCTACCGACTGGGCTTTGTCTGTCTTGATGCCCAGTCGACGACCCGCAAGATGGTCGACCAGCTGCTGGCCCGCTCCGGCCTCGATGTGGGCCGCCTCAAGATCGAGATGGAGCTCAACTCCTTTGAGGCGATCAAAAACGCCGTGCAGTCGGGCTTGGGGGCTGCGTTCCTGCCGGTGGTGTCGATCGAGCGGGAGCTTTCGGCCGGCACGCTGCACCGCCCCCAGGTGGCTGATCTGCTGGTGCGCCGCCAGTTGAAGTTGATCACCCACCCGGCCCGCTATTGCTCACGGGCCGCCGATGCCTTCCGCAAGGAGGTGCTGCCGGTGTTCGCCAGCCCCGATAGCCCCCTGCGCCGGCCGCTGCAGCAGGAGACCCCTGCCGCTGCCACTCAGAACTGATCGGCTTCAGGGGTGATGCCCACGGTGTCGTCAGCGACGCCCTTGGTGAGGAATTTGTTCTCGCTGATGTCGGTCTGATACACGCAGCGCACGATCGGTTTGTCCTTGACCGAGCCGATGTAGGCGAAGGTGTTCATCCGCTGCTTGCACTGCCGCATCTGCTCGGCGGTAACGGCCCCTTCCTTCTGCAGCACGCTCCAGTTCTCCCGGCGGATCACGCAGCCCGGCTTGAGTGCCGGCTGGGTCACAAAACTCGAGCTGGGGTTCATGGTCGTGTAGAGCTCGATGTCCATCACGAAGGCGCTGGCGCCCCACTGCTTGCAGAATTCCGGATCGGGCACAGCCAAGTCGAGCTGCTGGGAGCTGGCGATGTTGCCCTGGTCGCCCTGGGTGGTGCTGGAGATCGCAGTGCCGATGCCGATGCCCACCACCAGCACGCCGGCCAGGATCGCCAGGGTTCCTACGTTGAATTGAAAGGGGCCGTTGCCACCAGGTCCGTTGCCACCGGGGCCGCCCCCTGGAGCGCCCTTGCCCCCACCCCCGCTGCGCCCTGCTGGCCGCCGCGGTTCTCCTCGCCCATAGGACCCAGGGCCATAGCGGTCGTCGTCAAAACGCTCCTCGGCGTAGCGACCGCTGCTGGATCGACTGCCGCCGGAGCGGCCATTGCCGTAGTCGGACGGGCGGGAGCGGCTCACAGGGTTTCGGTGCTGCGGGGCAGGCCCATGGAGTAGTTGAGCACGCGGGCATCCGAGTTGTAGCGAAGCTCCCCGGCCTGCAGCAGCTGGCGGATCAGACCTTCGAGCTCTGAGCCGATCTGGCGCAGGGTGTATTCCGTGAGGTCGGCGCCGGCCTGGGCTGCCACCAGCTCCCGGAAGCGCTCCTGCACCTTGGCCAGCACCGGGGCGTCCCAGAGGAATTCGTTGTCTGGATCCACATCCATGGTGAGCTGGCTGGGATCCGCCACCAAATTGCCGTTGTCAACCCGGGCTGTGAACAGCCGCACGTGACGGGTTGTGGACTTCAGCAGGGTCTCTGCGTTCGGAGCTGCAGCAGTGAGAGGGTCGGCAGGGCTTAAGTCGGCCATGGGGAAGCAGTTGCGGGCACCCGATCAGCCAACTCTAGAAACCCTCCAGGCCGCGAAGGTCGGAAGCCCCCCTTTAAGGTTGTCATTGGATTCAAGGATGGGTATGCGCGTCGTCATCGCCGGAGCAGGACTGGCCGGGTTGTCGTGTGCCAAATACCTCTGTGATGCCGGCCACACCCCGGTGGTGGTGGAGGCTCGAGATGTGCTGGGCGGCAAGGTTGCGGCCTGGCAGGACGAAGACGGCGACTGGTACGAGACCGGTCTGCACATCTTTTTCGGCGCCTACCGCAACATGCGCCAGCTGTTTAAGGAGCTGGACATCGAAGACCGTCTGCAGTGGAAGAGCCACTCGATGATCTTCAACCAGAAGGAAACCCCCGGCACCTACAGCCGCTTCGACTTTCCTGATATCCCAGCCCCTTTCAATGGGGTGGCCGCGATCCTCGGCAACAACGACTTGCTCACCTGGCCCGAGAAGATCTCCTTCGGCCTCGGCCTCGTGCCGGCGATGCTGCGCGGTCAGCAGTACGTGGAGGAGTGCGATCAATACTCCTGGACCGAGTGGCTGCGGCTGCACAACATCCCCGAGCGGGTGAATGACGAGGTGTTCATCGCCATGGCCAAGGCGCTGAACTTCATTGATCCTGAGGAGATCTCCAGCACGGTGGTGCTGACTGCCCTCAACCGCTTCCTGCAGGAGAGCGATGGCTCCAAGATGGCGTTTCTCGATGGCAACCCGCCTCAGCGGCTGTGCCAGCCAATCGTCGATTACATCGAAGCCCGTGGTGGTGAGGTGCACCTCAACGCCCCCCTGCGCCAGATCGAGCTCAATGCCGACGGCAGCGTGAAGGCGTTCCAGATCGGTGGCATCAAGGGCCAGGAGCCGCGCACGCTCACGGCGGATGCCTATGTCAGTGCCATGCCGGTGGATCCCTTCAAGCTGCTGCTGCCCGAGCCCTGGAAGGAAATTCCTTATTTCAAGAAGCTCGATGGCCTCAATGGTGTGCCGGTGATTAACATCCACCTCTGGTTTGACCGCAAGCTCACCGAGATCGATCATCTGCTGTTCAGCCGCAGCCCGCTGCTGAGCGTTTATGCCGACATGAGCAACACCTGCAAGGAATATGAAGACCCTGAGCGTTCCATGTTGGAGTTGGTGTTTGCCCCGGCCAAGGATTGGATCGGTCGCCCCGATGAGGAAATCGTGGCCGCCACCATGGAGGAGCTGAAGCGCCTGTTCCCGATGCACTTCACCGGAGACAACCAGGCCCAGCTGCGCAAGTCGATCGTGGTGAAAACGCCCCTGTCGGTTTACAAAACCGTGCCGGGTTGCCAGCAGCTCAGGCCCGACCAGGCGTCGCCAATCCCCAACTTCTTTCTGGCCGGCTGCTACACGATGCAGCGCTACCTGGCGTCGATGGAAGGAGCGGTGCTCAGCGGTAAGCAGTGCGCCCAGGCGATCGCCACGTCCCCCGTGGCCCAGTCGGCGGCAGGGGTCCCGGTGGCGGTCTGAGCGTGGTTGTTTCCTCGGTTCCAAACCTGGAGGAGGCCTATGAGGCCTGCCGCCGCGAGACGGCGGAGTGGGCCAAAACCTTTTATCTGGGCACCCTGCTGATGCCCTCTCCCAAGCGGCGGGCGATCTGGGCGATTTACGTGTGGTGCCGCCGCACGGATGAGCTGATGGACAGCCCGGAGGCGATGGCTCGCCCGGTGGAGGAGCTGGCGGCCCGGTTGGACAGCTGGGAGCGGCGCACCCGGGAACTGTTCGCGGGCAAGGTGCGGGATGGCCTGGATCGGGTGATGGTTGACACGATCGAGCGCTACCCCCAACCGATCCAGCCCTATCTCGACATGATCGAGGGGATGCGGATGGACCTCACCACCAGCCGCTACGCCACGTTTGAGCAGCTCAAGCTTTATTGCTATCGGGTTGCGGGCACCGTGGGCCTGATGACCCAGGAGGTAATGGGCGTGGATCCCGCCTACACCTCAGCTCCATGGAGTGCGCGGCCCGACACCAGCGAGGCCGCTGTGGCGCTGGGGATCGCCAATCAGCTCACCAACATCCTGCGCGATGTGGGTGAAGATCGCGGCCGCGGCCGCATCTATCTGCCCCAGGAGGACCTCACCCGTTTCGGCTACAGCGAGGCTGAGCTGATGACCGGCACCCTCAACGACAGCTGGCGTGAATTGATGCGGTTTCAGCTTGCCCGCGCCCGCGACTGGTTCGCCCGTTCAGAGGCAGGCGTGCGCTGGCTGGCGCCCGATGCCCGCTGGCCGGTTTGGGCATCGCTGCGCCTGTATCGCGGCATCCTCGATGTGATCGAGGAACTGGATTACGACGTGTTCAACCACCGGGCCTATGTGCCCACCTCAGGCAAATTTCTGGATCTGCCGCGGTCGTTTGTGATCGCCCAGGCGCGCTGAGCTGATCAGGCTTGGCCAATCCAGTTGAGCAGGATTGGATTCACCTGCTCAGGCGCTTCATCGTGGGGGCAGTGGCCCAGCCCTGGCAGCACGTTCAGCTCTTGGATGCAGGCAAAGCTGTCAGCCCAGCGGCTGGCTTCGGCGGGATCTTCCCAGGGGTCGGCTTCGCCCCAGAGCATCCGTACCGGCACTGGTGGGTCGGCGGCAGTGAGATCGGCGAGCAGCTGCGGGGCCAGGTGGTCGTTGAACAGGTTGACGAAGCCTCGGAAGCTTTCGGTGGCCCCGGGATCGGTGCTGGGGCGATGCAGCAGGGTCACCAGTGCGTCGTCAATGTTGGCTCCGCTGGGGTAGGCCCGCGCCAGCACGCTGCGGATAAAAGCCGGCTTGGCCAGCAGGCGAAACAGGGGGGCGATCACCCAGCGTTGCCGCACCAGGCTTTTCACCAGGGGGCGACTGGCCCGCTCCCAGCCTGGGAGTTGGGCGGCCCGTTTGTCGTCGAGGGTGCGCTGGGCGCAGTCGATCAACACCACCTGGGCCGGTGGGGTGCCCTCGCGCAACAGCACTCTGGCGGCCGTCAGAGCAACCATGGCGCCGATCGAGTTGCCCACCAGGTGCACGCGTGGGGCTGTACCTGCCCCGTGCGGAAGCAACCGCTCGCGCACCAGATCGGCCACCAGCTGACCCCAGAGGTCGAAGTTGTACTGCACGGCGCCCGGCTGCTCGGGTTCGTCGGCCAGCCGGGAGCGTGGTTTGTCACTGGCACCGAAGCCCAGCAGATCAACCGCCAGAACATGGGCCTGGCGCGCCAATGCCGGCACGTTGTGACGCCAGTGACCCACGGAGGCGCCGAAGCCATGGATCAACAGCACCTTGGTGCTGTTGCCGGGATCGCCGGCCTCCACCAAGTGAATCCTGTGGTCTTGCCAGGTCCAGGGGATGGGGGTGGTCAGACTGCGGCCGTTTGGTTGGCCAGCAGTGACTTGAGCTTGGCCAGTTCGCCGGCCCAGCGGGGATCGGGGGCTTCGCTATCGACGTTGTCGGCATGCACCACCTTGTTGACGGCCTTGCGGGCTGCGGTGGGAGCGCTGCCGTTGCGGCGCTCGCTGGGGGCTGCGCTGCGGCTGTCCTTGCGCTCAGAGACCTCGATCCGCAGGGCGTTGCCGCCGAAGTCCTTGCCGTTGAGCTGCTCGATCACGGTGTCGGCCAGCTTCTGATCGTCAACGTTGGCAAAGCCGAAACCACGGCAAGCGCCGGTGTCACGATCGTTGACGGCCTTGAAGCGCACCCCTTCGCCCACGGCGCTGAACAGAGCCTCAAGCTCCTTGGCATCGAAGGTCTGCGGCAGGTTGCCGACGTAGAGGCGAATGCTCATGGGGAAGGGGTAGGAAAAACTTTCTGCAGGCGAGGAGAAGCCTCTCGATGCGCCTTTGCTCAGAAAGTTAATCACGCCGGCTGTCCAGCCCGTCGCTCCCTTTCTGCTGCATCCACCAGCGTTGTGCTGCCGCCAGGGCCGTGGAGCGCTCCTTCGGGCCGTCTCCCAGTCGGCCGAAGGCCCGCTCCAGGGTGAGGTGATCCAGCAGCCGCCCCAGCTCGGGTCCGGCCGGGATCCCCAACTGCTGTTGGAGTTGGCGGCCATCCAGCGGCGGGCGTGGATGCAGCAGCGGATCGTGGGGGTTGCGCCAGCGTTCCAACAGGTTGCCGGGGGGCTGGGTCAGCAGCAACAGCAGGGCGGGCAGATCGCCGTCCAGGTCCCGATGCAGTGCCACGCGGTTGGGCTCCGCCAGCCCAGTCCAGCCGCCGGCATCCTCCAGTTCCCCACGCCAGCGCCGCAGGGCCCGGCAGCGCTGCTGCAGCTTTCGGCTGCTGCGCAGTGCCATCAGGGCCTCGGGGGGTAGCAGGGCGCTGAGCCGCGCCAGCGGCAGGGCCCAGGCCACTTCGGCGTCCAGCAGCCCCTGCCGCTGCGCCTGCTCCTGGCTGAGGGCGCTCAAGGCCGGGGCGGCGGCGGCATCGGCGTGCCAGCCCTGCACCAGTCCGCAGCGCAGGGCGAGCACCAAGCCCCGCTCTCCTGCGGGGGCCTCGGCCAGCTTCTCCAGCTCCGCCAGCACCCGCTCGCCGGCCACTGCGCTCAGCTGGCTCGCATGGCGCTCAATCCAGGCTTGGCTGGTGGGCTCCAGGCTGAACTCGAGGCTGCAGGCCAGGCGGATGCCCCGCAGCAGCCGCAGGGGGTCGGCCAGCAGGTTGGCTTCGCTCACGGCCACCAGTTGGTGGCGCTGCAGGTGAGCGAGGCCACCGGTGGGATCCACCAAGCCGGCTGGGCTGCCTGCGCTGGCGGGCAGGGGCAGGGCCATGGCATTGACGGTGTAATCCCGGCGACCCAGGTCGGCCTCCAGGGTCGCGCCGTCCCGCTGGGCCAGGTCGATGTTCCAGCCCTTCACCACGAGCCGGGCGATGCCATGGTCGGCATCGAGCACCACGGCGCTGCCGCCGTGGTGCCGGGCCAGCTGGCGGGCCAGGGTGATGGCATCGCCCTCCACCACGAAGTCGAGGTCGGGTTGGGGCGCGAGGCGGCCCAGCAGGGCATCCCGGATGGCGCCCCCCACCAGGGCTGTGCCTGGTGGCAGCGCCGCCAGCGGCAGCGGCCAGGGCTCGGCCAGCAGGCGCTGCCACAGCTGGTGAGCCACCTCGCCGGCAGAACGGTCAGCCGTCACAATGGGCGCCTGGCTCGGCCTGGGCAGCATGTGCATCTGCGTGGATTGCCGCTGGGTCGACCGCTGTCAGGCCTACCACGCGGTGGAGCGGCAGCACGGTGTGCCCCACCTTGCCCTCCAGCCCGATTTCACGCCCGAGGAGCCGCGGATCCACGTGCAGGTGCAGGATTTGCCCCAGGGCGGCGTGGGCGTGGAATGGGATGTGCGGGCCTGCGCCAGCTTCCAGCGTGATGCAGGCCGCTGGCAGCGGTTGTGCCCCGGCGCTGCCCTGCCCCGATGAGGTGCTGGTGATGGGTGCTGTCTTGGCTTTGCACAGTTCCAGCGAGGTGCTCGGCGTGGGGGTGCGCTGGCTTGATGCCGGCTCGGGCGGCGGCGAGGTGCGTGCCTTCCCGCTCGGTCGCGGCCTTTCCAACCAGCTGCTCAGCTGCGTCGAGCAGGTGTTGCCGGCCCACCAATGGCCCCAGCTCACCCGTCTGGCGGTGGCCACGGGGCCAGGGGGCTTCACCGGCACCAGGCTCACCGTGGTGCTGGCCCGCACCCTGGCCCAGCAGCTGCAGCTTCCCCTCGATGGGGTGGGCAGTTTTCTGCTGGTGGCCCAGCGCCTGGGGATCAGGGAGCCCACCTGGCTGGTGCAGGAGCTGCCCCGTCGCGGTGTGGTGGCGGGCCTCTATGCCCCAGCGCCCGGCGGTGCCGGGGCGGGCTGCCTCGAGTTGGAGGCGCCGCGGTTGTTCGCCCCGGGCACGCCCGTGCCGCCGGGCCCGCAGCTGCCATCCGCCGCCCAGCTGCCCGACGATGTGGCGCAGTTGCTGGAGCTCAGCGTGCGGGCCCACGTCCAGGGTCTGGAGGCCCCCTGGCAGCCCGTGTTGCCGCTCTATCCCACCTCGCCGGTGGCCGGGCTCTGATGGGGCGAGCACCCCAACGGCCTCGGCGCCACCGCCGTTCCAGTCGGCCGCTCCTCCGGCCCCGGGTGGGGGTGGTGCTGCTGCTGGCGGGAGGCCTGATCTGGCTATCCCGCGGATGGTGGAGGCCGGCCCCGCCGCCACCCCAGATGATCCTGGTGCTCGGCGGCGATGTGGCGCGGGAGCAGCGGGCTGCGGCCCTGGCAGCCCGTCAGGGCCTGCCGGTGGTGGTGAGTGGCGGCAGCAATCCTGAGTACGCCCGCTGGTTGTTTGAGCAACGCCAGGGGCTGCCGCCCAGCCAGGTGCAACTCGACTACCGCGCCCGCGACACCCTCTCCAACTTCACCTCTCTGGTGGACGATCTTCGCCGCGCCCGCATCCGTCATGCCCTGCTGGTGACCAGCAGCGACCACATGGATCGGGCCCTGCTGGTGGGCCGGATTGTGGCGGGCAGCCGCGGCATTCACCTCACGCCCGAGTCCGTCGACTGCGCCGATCGCTGTCAGCCTGAGGGGCGCCGCAAGATCTGGGGCGATGGGCTTCGGGCGGCCCTGTGGGTGCTGAGTGGCCGCGACCTCAAGAGCTGGGCGGCAACGCAGCGCGTTCCAGGCCTGGGGCCAGCTGCCGCCCGCTGATCAGGCCCTGATCCAGGAGGGCATTGATCTGGGCCTGGCAGGCGGCGGTGGCGTCGTCGAGGTCGGGGCGGCGACGCGAGGCGGGTGGTGGGATCGGCGTGCCGATGCGGATGTGGATCGGCACCAGGCGGGCGCCCTTCTGGCCTGGGCCGAGAGCCCGGTGGCTGTTGATGATCGCCACCGGCAGCAGGGGCACACCGGCCCGGGCTGCCAGCAGGGCTGCACCGGCCTGGGGATCGTTGACCCGGCCGTTGCTCTGGCGGCTGCCGTCGATGAACACGCCGGTGGCCCAACCCTCCAGCAGTCGGTCGGTGGCGGTGCGGATCGCCTCGCGGTCGCTGGCGCCGCGGGACACCGGATAGGCCCCGCAGGCGCGGATGATCGGCCCCAGGATCGGCACCCGAAACAGCTCAGCCTTGGCCATGAAAGCCACGGGACGGCCGAGGGCATGGCCCAGCAGCGGTGGATCGAGGTGAGAACCGTGGTTGGCCACCACCACCAAGGCGCCTTCCATCGGCACGTTGGCGTTGCCAGCGGTGCGGCCCCGGAACAGCAACCGGTACACCGGAAACACCAGCAGGTAGCTGATCAGCCGGTAGGTGAGGCTGGGCCGGGGTGTGCGGATCAGGGCCGGCGGCTCTGCCGGTTTGCGGCGGCGCAGGGCCCGCCTAACGGCAGCGACAGGGCGATTCACAGGCCGATTCCCAGCCCCAGGTCAGCGCCGCCGCCGATCTGGGCGGTGGTGATGCCGTCGCAGCTGCGCTTGATCAGCCCGCTGAGCACGGCGCCGGGGCCGATCTCCACAGCGGTGCTGATGCCCAGGGCGCTGAACTGCTCCATGGTTTCGCGCCAGCGCACGCCGGTGGTCATCTGGTGAATCAGGCGGGCCTTGAGGGCTGGGCCGCTGGTTTCCGGGGTGGGATCGGTGTTGCTGAGCACCGGGATCGCCGCATCGGCGAAGGGCACCGCCTCCAGCTCGGCGGCAAAGGCGGCGGCTGCATCAGCCATGAAGGGGGAATGGAAGGCGCCGCTCACCGCCAAGGGAATGGCCCGCTTGCACTGGAGCTGGCCACTCACGGCCGCCACCGCTTCCGGGCTGCCGGAGAGCACCACCTGGGCGCTGCTGTTGTCGTTGGCGATCACCACGCCATCGTTAGCGGCCACCAGGGCCTCCAGCTCGCCGCGATCGAAGCCCATCACGGCCGTCATGGCGCCGCCGCCCGCGGCGGCCATCAAGGTGCTGCGGGTTTTCATCAGCGCCAGGCCGGTGGCGAAGTCAAACACCCCGGCCACGTGCAAAGCCACCAGCTCGCCGAGGCTGTGGCCTGCCACCACCTGGGCCGTGCGCCCCTGGGCCTTGAGCCCATCAGCCAGCAGGCTTTCGATTACGAACAGGGCCGGCTGGGTGTTGCGGGTGTCGTTGAGGTCGGATGGCTCGCCCTCGGATGACCCGTCTGCCGTGCCCGCGCAGATGGCCAGCAGGTCGCGGCCCAGCAGGGCTGACGCTTGCTCGAAGCGCTGCTGGGCTCCAGGAAGCTCCAGCACGGCCTCAGCCATGCCGATTTTTTGTGAGCCCTGGCCAGGAAACACCCAGGCAATGCCCATGCTGCCGCTCTCCGAGGAAGACGGCTGGAGATTAGGTCTCGGCCACCCGTCGCTCCTTGTCAGGGTTGTGGCCCACCCCAGCGCAGCAGGGCCGCGCCCCAGCTAAGGCCGGCGCCAAAGCCGCTGCTGGCCAGCAGATGGCCCGGCTGCACCCGGCCGTCTTTGACCGCCTCATCCAGCATCAGCGGGATAGTGGCGGCTGAGGTGTTGCCGTAGTGGGCCAGGTTGCTGAGCACCTGGGCATGGGGCATGGCGAAGCGGTCGGCCACCGCATCAAGGATGCGCTGGTTGGCCTGGTGCAACAGCAGCCAGTTGAGCTGCTCTGGGGCGGTGCCGGTGGCCTCCAGCAGCTCGCTGAGGATCGCCGGCACTTCGCGCACCGCGAATTTGTAGACCTCCTGCCCGTTCATCTGGATCGGGGCGAAGCCGCCCTGTTGGGCCGTGAGACCGCCGAGCAGGGGGGCATGCCGATCCACCTGGGCCAGGGTGAGGCAGGCATTGCGGCTGCCGTCTGAGCGCATGCGGAAGCCCAGCAGGCCCGTGTCGCTCGCCGCGCAGGCCTCCACGGCCACCGCTGCGGCTCCATCACCGAAGAGCACGCAGGTGGTGCGGTCGTCCCAGTCGACCCAGCGGCTCAATTGGTCGGCGCCGATCACCAGGGCCCGTCGCATCGCGCCGCTGCCCAGGTATTGGCCAGCGGTGATCAGCGCAAACAGAAAGCCGCTGCAGGCAGCGGTGAGATCAAAGGCCACGGCGTTGGTGGCCCCCAGGGCCCCCTGCACCCGCGGCGCCGTGCCGAATAGATCGTCGGGGCTGGAGGTGGCCAGCAGGATCAGGTCGAGATCCTCCGGTGCCCAGCCGGCGTGGTCGAGGGCGGCCTGGGCGGCACGGGTGGCTAGGCAGGTGAGGGATTCGCCAGGGCCGGCGACCCGACGGGCGCCGATGCCGGTGCGGGTGCGGATCCAGTCGTCGTTGGTGTCAACCCGCTCGCTGAGTTGCTGATTGCTGATGCTGGCTGCCGGCACGGCGCTGCCGGAGCCCACCAGGGCCATGCCGCCCAGCCCCGCTGATGTGTTGACTCCGCCGAGCGACACCGGGATCAGCCCACAGTGGGGTCAGTCAACCACAGCTGTACAGAGGGCATGCAGGTTGGCCATTACGCCATGGCTGGCGGCGGAGTGGGCCAGGCGCAGGGCGCTCAGCACCGAGAGGGCCTTGCTGCTGCCGTGGCCGATCACGCACACTCCGTCAACGCCCAGGAGCAGAGCGCCGCCGTGCTCGGCGTGGTCGAGGCGCTTTTTGATGCGGCGCAGGTTGTTGATCAGAAAGGCTGAGCCCACCTTGCCGCGGCGGCCCCGGGGCAGCTCCTCCTTGATCACATCCAGCAGCACACTCCCGACGCTCTCGAGGAATTTCAGCAGCACGTTGCCGGTGAAGCCATCGCACACCACCACATCGAAGTTGCCTGAAAGGATGTCGCGGCCTTCGCAGTTGCCGGCGAAGTCAAAACGCTGCTCCTCCGCCAGCAGCGGGTAGGTGCGCAGGCAGAGCTCGTTGCCCTTGCACTCCTCTTCGCCGATGTTCACCAGGCCGATGCGGGGGCGGGCCACCTGCAGCACATCGCGGCTGTAGATGTGACCCAGCAGGGCCCACTGGTGCAGGTAACTGGGCTTGCAATCCATGTTGGCGCCCACATCCAGCACCAGCACCTGTTGTTCGGTGTCCTTGGTGGGGAACAGGGCGCCGATGGCCGGGCGATCGATGCTTTTGAGCCGGCTGAGCCGGAAGATTGCCGATGCCATCACGGCGCCGGAGTTGCCGGCGGAGTACACCGCGGTGGCCTGGCCCTGTTTGACCAGGTCCATGGCCATGTTGATGCTGGCGTCGCGCTTTTTGCGCACCACCGTGGCCTCCTCGTCCATGCCCACCGAGGGGCCGCTCGGCACTAGCTGGATCAGGCCTCTCGCCACGGCCGCATCGAGCTGCTCCTGGAGGCCCATTTCGGCCATGGCGGCGTCCAGCCGGTCTGTTTCGGCCACGAACCGCACCCGCAGGGGCAGCAGCTCCACCGCCCTCAGGCAGCCTTCCAGGATCGGTCCGGGGGCGTAGTCGCCTCCCATGCCGTCGACGGCCACCCAGAGGCGGTCGGCGTCGTTGATCGGTTTGTCCTCATCGGGTCCGCCCAGCCCCCGCTGCAGGCGCCGCAGCGGATCAAACACCAACGGCTGCAGCACCGTGTTGGCTATGCTACCTGCAGCGCTGGTGGCGGCCCCGGCTGCTCCGGCCATGCTGCCGGCCATCGTCCCCGCCATGCTCCCGGCGGTGCTGGCGGCAGAGGTGGCGGCGGTGGCGGCGGTGTCCACCAGGCTGGTGACCGCCGCGTTGCGGCGATACCAGATCACCAGCCGTCGGATGGCCCGGCTGGGCTTGGCGCGCTTGTCAGGTTCCTTCGGAGGCAACGGCGTCAACGATGCGTTGAAACAGATAGCCGGTGCCGCGAGCCGTGAGGATCAGCTCGGGGTTGGCCGGATCGTCTTCCAGTTTGGAGCGCAGCCGGGAGATATGGACATCCACGACCCTGGTGTCCACATGGCGCTCAGGGGTGTAGCCCCAGACGTCCTTGAGGATTTCGCCGCGGCTGAAGGGTTCGCCACTGCGGCTCACCAGCAGCTCCAGCAGGCTGAACTCCATGCCGGTGAGCCGAATGCGCTCGTCGCCTCGGTACACCTGGCGTTTGTTGGTGTCGATCCGCAGGTCGCCTACGGCAATCACGCCGGAATTGGGGATGCCGGCCACGGCTTCCTTCTCCACGCGGCGCAGCACGCAGCGGATGCGGGCTTCCAGCTCCTTGGGGCTGAAGGGCTTCACCACGTAGTCGTCGGCGCCGAGCTCCAAACCGGTGATGCGGTCAGCCACATCGCCCAGGGCCGTGAGCATCACGATCGGCACATCCGATTCCTTGCGCAGCTCCTGGCAGACGCCGTAGCCATCGAGCTTGGGCATCATCACGTCGAGCACCACCAGGTCGGGCTGGGTGGTCTTGAACAGCTCCAGGGCTTCGACGCCATCGCTGGCGGTGACCACCTGGTAGCCGATCATCGACAGCCGGGTTTCCAAAATCCGCCGAATGCTGGCTTCGTCATCGACGACCAGGATGGTCTCTTTGCCGTGGTGGGTTCCGGAGATGGTGGAGGGGGCGGAAGCCGTCATCACTGCAGCCGGGCTGCTACATCAGATAGCCCCTACTGAAAAGGCCAGAGGGGCAAACTTTTCAATCAACGCCACCTTTCTTCATACAGCCCCTCTTCCCAGCCCTTCCTCGCAGCCCTGCCCGTGGCCAAGCCCAGCTCCGTTTTTGTGTGCACCAGCTGTGGGGCCCAGGCGCGCCAGTTTTTTGGCAAGTGCGCCAGCTGTGGCAGCTGGAACACCCTGGTGGAGCAGAAGGCGGCGCCGGCTGCCGATAGCCGGCGCCGCCGGCCGTTGGCGGAGTCGTCCGCGGGGCTGGCGGCCGCCGCCGGTCAGCCGCGGCGCTCCGAGCCGATCCAGGCGGTGGGGGAGCGGCCTTTGCAGCGGCTCAGCAGCGGCTACGGCGAGCTGGATCGGGTGCTGGGCGGCGGGCTGGTGCCCGGGTCACTGGTGCTGGTGGGCGGCGACCCGGGCATCGGCAAGAGCACCCTGCTGCTCCAGAGCGCCCGCGCCATGGCCGGCCGGGCGTCCGTGCTCTACGTGAGTGCGGAGGAATCGGCCCAGCAGGTGAAGCTGCGCTGGCGCCGGCTGGCCCAGGTGGCCTCGGGCGACTCTGATGCAGGCGGCGAACCCGAAGCTGGGGCCGATTTTCAGCTGCTTTCGGAAACCGACCTGGAGCTGGTGCTGCAGGAACTGGAGGCCCTGCGGCCGGCGGTGGCGATCATCGACAGCATCCAGGCCCTGCACGACGCCGAACTCGGCAGCGCCCCCGGTTCGGTGTCCCAGGTGCGGGAATGTGCCGCTGCCCTGGCCCGCATCGCCAAGCGCCAGGACACGGCCCTGCTGCTGGTGGGCCATGTGACCAAAGAGGGTGCCCTGGCGGGCCCCAAGGTGCTGGAACACCTGGTGGATGCGGTGCTCACCTTCGAGGGGGACCGCTTCGCCAGCCACCGGCTGCTGCGGGCCGTTAAAAACCGCTTTGGTGCCACCCATGAGCTGGGGGTGTTTGAGATGCGCGATCGGGGCCTGGCGGAGGTGACCAACCCCAGCGAGCTGTTTCTTGGCAGCGACGAACCCAGTGCCGGCACCGCCACGATCGTGGCCTGCGAGGGCACTCGCCCCCTGGTGGTGGAGCTCCAGGCCCTGGTGAGCACCACCAGCTACGCCAGCCCGCGCCGCAGTGCCACCGGCATCGCCGCCAACCGCCTGCACCAGATCCTGGCGGTGCTGGAGAAGCACCTGGGCCTGCCCCTGTCGCGCTTTGACTGCTACCTGGCGGTGGCCGGCGGGCTGGAGGTGGAGGAGCCGGCGGCGGATCTCGGCGTGGCCGCGGCGGTGGTGGCCAGCTACCGCGACCTCACCCTGCCGCCCGGCACGGTGCTGGTGGGGGAGCTGGGTCTGGGCGGCCAGCTGCGGCCCGTGGGACAGCTGGAGCTGCGGCTGCAGGAGGCGGCACGGCTGGGCTTCACCCGGGCGGTGGTGCCCAAGGGCTCTGGCCTGGCCAAGGCGGCCGCTGGACTGGGCCTGCAGCTGCTGGAGGCCGGTGCCGTGGCCGAAGCGCTGGTGGCGGCGCTGGGGGTGAACCCGGCAGATGATCGGGTTTGAGCATCAAGATGCATGGCTTGCGCACTAAGATGGACTAATGCGAACGACGCTCACCATCAATGACGCCCTCTACGAGCAGGCAAAGGTCCAGGCCGCTCGTGAAGGCAGCACGGTGGGCTCGGTGTTTGAGGCAGCGCTGCAGGCCTATCTGAATCGTGCCCACCTGCTGAAACAGGCCGCGCTGCCCCCGTTGCCTGTTCATGCCGGTGGCATGCTGCGCCCAGGTGTCGACCTTGACGACCTCTCCACCGTGCGGGCGTTGCTCGACGAAGGGCTGCCCCTGGATCAGTTGCATTGACCTGGATCATCTGGACTGACGAAGATGCATTGCGTTGACGTCAATGTCCTGGTGCAGGCCTGTGTGGCCGCTTCTCCGCGCCACGCAGTAGCCCACTCCTGGTTGCTGGCCCATCGCGCTGACCCGGAAGGCCTGGGTCTCTTCTCCGTTGTGGTCAGCGGCTTTCTGCGGGTGGCCACCGATCGCCGTGTCTTCAGCGAGCCCCTCGATCCAGCGGCGGCCTTGGCCTTCATCGACAGTCTCTTGGCGTCGCCAGCGGTATCCATCCTTGATCCCGGGCCCAGGCACTGGGGCCTGTTCCGCCAGCTGGTTCTGGAGTATCGGCCCAGCTCTGTCGACATGACCGACGTGTACCTGGCGGCAGCGGCCCTGGAGGTGAATGCCACCTGGGTTTCCTTTGACCGCGGTTTTGCCCGCTTCAAAGCGCTGCGCTGGCTCAACCCTGCCGATCTGTGAACCGGATCAGAAATACACGTCGACGCTGCCGCGGCCGCTGGTCTTGAGCCAGTTCTGGGCTTCGATGTAGTTGTTGGGGGCCAGGCGAATTGCCTTGCCCCAGAAGTCGGCGGCCTGGTCGAAGCAGCGGTCGGCCTCATCGGCGTCGCCGCGCTCCTCGGCGATCGAGCCCAGGTGGTGGTGGATCACCGCCATGTTGTTGAGGGCCTGGGGCATCTTGCTGTTGAGATCCAGGGCCTGGCTGTAGAAGTCGAGGGCCTTGGCGTGCTCGCCGTTGCTGGCGAATACCAGGGCCATGTTGTAGAGGATGAAGGCTTTGTCGTTGGGGTCGTCCTCGAGTTTGAGGGCTTCCTCGTAGTTCTCCAGCGCCTCGGCGTATTCGCCGTCAGCCTGGGCGCTCATGCCATCGCGGTAGTAGGCGAAGGCCTCCTTGGCGCGCCGGTTGGTGGGCAGCACCTTGAGGATCAGGTCAGCCATCACCGTGAAGCTCTTGTCGATGAAGTTGTCGTTGCGTTGGCTGCGGGGCACGGTGACGTCGGTGAGCGGCGTGGATCCCATCCTGGCGGATCTGCCTAACGTGAGTCCATCGTTGCCCCCTTCAGGCCTTGTCCCCGCTCCAGGAGCCTCTCCCGCTGGAACCTCTCCCGCTGGAGCCCCTCCTGCTGGAAATAGAGGGCATGAAGTGCGGTGGCTGCGTGCGGGCCGTCGAACAACGGCTGCTCGATCAGCCCGGCGTGCGCCAGGCCAGCGTCAACCTGCTCACCCGTACGGCCTGGGTTGACCTCGCCTCCGCCGAGGCCGACCAGGCCGCTTTGCTAGCGGCCCTGGCGGGTCTGGGGTTTGAGGCCCGGCTGCGCCCCAGCGATGGCGCGTTGTCGTCGCGGCGGGAGCGGCTGCAGACCCAAACCTGGTGGCAGCACTGGCGCCAGCTGGTGGTAGCCCTGGTGCTGCTGCTGGTTTCGGGGTTGGGCCATCTGCCCGGCACCGGGCTGGATGCCCTGTGGATTCATGCCCTGGTGGCCACGTTGGCCTTGGCCGGGCCGGGGCGCTCGATCCTGGTGCGGGGCGTCCAGGCGGCCTTGGCGGGGCTGCCCAGCATGGACACCCTGGTGGGGCTGGGGGTGCTGAGCGCCTATCTGGCCAGCCTGGTGGCTTTTCTCTGGCCCCAAGGAGGTTGGCCCTGCTTCTTCAACGAGCCAGTGATGCTGCTGGGCTTCGTGCTGCTGGGTCGCTTCCTGGAGGAACGGGCCCGCTTCCGCACGGGCCGCGCCCTCGAAGAGCTGGCCGAGCTGCAACCCGACACCGCCTTGCTGCTGTTGGGCGAGGGGCCGCCCCGGCCGGTGCGGGTGGGCGGCCTGCGTCCCGGTGATCGCGTTCAGCTGCTGCCCGGCGATCGCGTGCCGGTGGACGGTGTGGTGCTGGAGGGAGCCTCGGCGGTGGATGTGTCGGGCCTCACCGGCGAACCGCTGCCGCTGCAGGCTGTAGCGGGCAGCGAGCTGGCCGCGGGCAGCCTCAATCTGGAGGCCCCGCTGGTGCTGGAGGTGCGCCGCCGCGGCGCCGACAGCGCCATCGCCCGGATCATCCACCTGGTGGAGCGGGCCCAGGCCCGCAAGGCGCCGATCCAGGGGTTGGCCGATCGGGTGGCGGGCCGCTTCACCCTGGTGGTGCTGGCCCTGGCCGTCGCCACCTTGCTGTTCTGGTGGCTGCTGGGCACCCAGCTGTGGCCCCAGGTGCTCAGCCCAGCTCACGCGTCTGGCGTGATGGGTGGGCACCATGGCAGCCATGGGGTGCTGGGGGCTGGTGCCGACACCCCGTTTGCCCTGGCCATGCAGCTGGCGATTGCCGTGCTGGTGGTGGCCTGCCCCTGTGCCCTCGGGCTGGCCACTCCCGTGGCGATCACGGTGGCCACCGGTCGCGCCGCCCGCGCCGGCCTTCTGTTTCGAGGCGGCGATGCGATTGAAACCGCGGCCGGAATCGAAGCCCTGCTGTTTGACAAAACCGGCACCCTCACCCTGGGGCGGCCCTTGGTGGCGGCGGTGGAACCCCTGGGGGATCTGCCTCCCGATCGCTTGGTGCAGCTGGCCGCCAGCCTGGAGGCGGGCAGCCGCCATCCCTTTGGTTTTGCCTTGCTGCAGGAGGCCCAGCGGCGCGGTCTGGAGCTGCTGGAGGTGGTGGAGGGCCACAGCGTGGCTGGCCAGGGCGTCAGCGGCTGCATCGCCGACCACAGCTTGCGGGTGGGACGGTTGGCCTGGGTGGATCCCTGCCCCACGCCGGAGTTGCTGGCCAGGCAGGCGCTGCTGGAGTGCCACGGCGCCAGCGTGCTGGCGGTGGCCGATCAGCAGGGCCTGCTGGGGTTGGTGGCGGTGGACGACCAGCCCCGCCCCGATGCCGCTTCGGTGCTGGAGGCCTTGCGGGGCCTTGGGCTGCAGCTGGGTCTGTTGAGTGGCGACCGGCGGGAGCCGGTGCAGCAGCTCGGAGCCCGGCTGGGGTTGGCGCCGGCGGAGCTGGCCTGGGAGCTGCGGCCCGAGCAGAAGCTGGAGCGGATCCTGCAGCACCCGGCCCGCGGCGCCCTGGCGATGGTGGGCGATGGCATCAACGACGCCCCGGCCCTGGCGGCGGCGGATCTGGGCATCGCCGTGGGCACCGGCACTCAGATCGCCCAGGACACGGCGGATCTGGTGGTGATGGGCGATCGCCTGGAGGGCATTGTGCGGGCCTTGCTGTTGGCCCGGCGCGCCATGGCCAAAGTGCGTCAAAACCTCGCTTGGGCCTTCGGCTACAACCTGATCGTGTTGCCGCTGGCCGCCGGCGTGCTGCTGCCCGGATTCGGGGTGCTGCTCACCCCGCCCTTGGCGGCCCTGCTGATGGCCTTGAGCTCGATCACGGTGGTGGTCAACGCCCTGCTGCTGCAGGATGGGTTCTCTGATTCCCGTTGATCTCCAGGTGGCAGAACCGGCAGTGGCTCCCCGCGGTCGGTTCGTGGTGCTTGAGGGCATCGACGGCTGCGGCAAAACCACCCAGTTGGAAGCCCTGCGCACCTGGTTGCCCAGCAGTGGCCTGCTGGCGCCGGGTGCCCAGCTGATCGTCACCCGGGAGCCGGGGGGTACAGGCCTGGGCTCCGCCCTGCGGCAGCTGCTGTTGCATCCGCCCGGGGAGGCGGCGCCGGAGCCGATGGCGGAGCTGCTGCTCTATGCCGCCGACCGGGCCCAGCATCTGGAGCAGGTGATCCGCCCGGCCCTGGCGGCGGGTCACTGGGTGCTGAGCGATCGCTTCAGCGGCTCCACGGCCGCCTACCAGGGCTATGGCCGCGGCCTCGACCTGCCCACCATCGCCCAGTTGGAGCAGTTGGCCACCGGCGGTCTGGAGCCGGATCTCACCCTGTGGCTGGAGTTGCCCCTGGCCGAATCGCTGCGCCGCCGGGGCGCCCGCTCCGCCGACCGCATTGAGGCCAGTGGGGAGGCCTTTCTGCAGCGGGTGGCGGATGGCTTTGCGGCCCTGGCCCGCGAGCGTGGTTGGCGGCGCGTTGATGCCACCCAGTTGCCGGAGCAGGTGGCGGCGTCCTGCCGCAGCCAATTGGCCGGCCTGGCGGCTGGCTCGGTTTCGTGACGGCTCTGTTTGAGGATCTGCTGGGTCAGCCGCGCGCCGTGGCCCTGCTGGAGGCCTCCCTGGCCCAAGGGCGCCTGGCGCCGGCCTATCTGTTTGCCGGCCCGGATGGCGTGGGCCGCCGGCTGGCGGCGTTGCGCTTTCTCGAGGGAGTGTTGGTGGGGCCGATGGGCGATGCCGGCATCCGGCGGCGGCTGCAGGAGGGCAACCATCCCGACCTGCTCTGGGTCGAGCCCACCTATCAGGACAAGGGCCAGTTGGTGCCCGCCTCCAAGGCCGAGGAGCTGGGGCTGGCGCGGCGGGCGGCACCCCAGCTGCGGCTCGACCAGATCCGCGAGGTCTCGCGGTTTCTCTCCCGCCGGGCCGTGGAGGCCAAGGGGTGTCTGGTGGTGCTGGAGGGGGCTGAGGCGATGGCGGAAGGGGCGGCCAATGCCCTGCTCAAAACCCTCGAGGAGCCCGGCGATGGCTTGGTCCTGCTGATCGCGGCGGCTCCGGATCAGCTGCTCAGTACGATCCGCTCCCGCTGCCAGCAGATCCCCTTCACCCGGCTCAGCTCCGAGCAGCTGGCGGCGGTGCTGGAGCGGTGTGGTCAGCCGGCCCCCAGTCACGATCCGCCGGAGCTGCTGGAGCTGGCGGCGGGCTCGCCGGGGGCGTTGCTGCGCTGCCGCCAGAGCTGGGCCGCCCTGCCGGAGGGTTTGGTTGAGCGGCTCCTGGATTTGGCCAAGGCCGCGGACCCTGTGCAGGCCCTGGCGCTGGCCCGGGATCTGGCCGAGGCCCTGGATGGGGAGCAGCAGCTGTGGTTGCTCAACTGGTGGCAGTTGGCCCTCTGGCGCCGCCAGGCCCCGGTGGCCCAGCTGCAGCGCCTCGAGCGCCTGCGTAGCCAGCTGCGGGCTTACGTGCAGCCCCGGCTTGCCTGGGAAGTGGCCCTGCTCGAGCTGGCCGGCCTTTGAGTTCTTGGCGGGCTCAGTTCAACTGGCCTGGGCCTGGCGGGCCTGGTGGATCAGGGGCACCAGGTCGGTCAGTTGATCGTCGCTGGGCAGTTCCAGGCAGTAGCCGGCGCCGTACACCGTCTTGATGAAGCGGGGCTTGCGCGGATCGGGTTCGAGCTTGGTGCGCAGGTGGCGCACATGCACCCGGATCGTCTCGATGTCGTCGTCGGGTTCGTAGCCCCACACCTCCTTGAGGATCAGCGAGGGTGCAACGGTTTGGCCGTGGCGCTGCAGCAGGCAGTGCAGCAGCTCGAATTCCAGGTGGGTGAGCCGCACCGCCACATCAAACCAGATGGCTTCAAACCGCTCCGGCACCAGGGTGAGACAGCCGTAGCTGAGGATTTCGTTGTGCTTGGCGGAGAGGGGGGCATGGTCGCTGCGGCGCAGCAGCGCCTTGACCCGCACCATCAGCTCTTCGAGGTCAAACGGTTTGGCGAGATAGTCGTCAGCACCGGAGTTGAAGCCGCTCACCTTGTCTTTGATGCTGCCAAGGGCGGTGAGCATCAGGATTGGAATCTTGGCGGTGCGCTCATCCCGCCGCAGCCGCTGGCAGAGGGTGAGCCCGTCCACCTTCGGCAGCATCAGATCCAGCAGGATCAGATCGGGGCTGTACTGCAGGGCCAGGGCCTGCCCCTTGATGCCGTCATCAGCCCGCTGCACGTCGAAGCCGCCATGCTCGAGGTGGCCTGCCACCAGCTCGCGCATATCGCTGTCGTCTTCGATCAGCAGGATGCAGGGCTTCATGGGATCAGGCGGGGAGCGGCGGGGAGTGAATCAATCGCTACCGCTGCAGCGAAGTTGCAGGCATTTTCTACGGTTTTGCTGCCTGGGCGAGGGCCCGTTGCGTGTGGAGCGCCGTGGATTGGACCCTGGCGTGGGCGAGGGCCCATGGCGAAGAGCCTTCAGGGCGCGACTGGCCAGGGTTTGCCGCGTCCCGGGGGACGAGTCAAGCCGGTGGATCTTAAGGATTTCTTCGTAGTTCTTTGTTGTAGCAGGTGGGCGCTGGGGTCAGTTGCCCAGCCCCTGGCGCTCTACCGGCCATAAAAAAACCGCAACCTGTGGGTTGCGGTTGATTAAAAAAGCTCCCCGGGCGGGATTCGAACCTGCGACCAATCGATTAACAGTCGATCGCTCTACCGCTGAGCTACCGAGGAATGCGCCGGTCGAAACCGGTTCGAAGAACTTACCCCTCAGGCCTGCCGGCCTGCAAGGGGTCCAGCTGCTGGGCCAGCACGGGGCCGTCCTGCCAGCGCCCGACGGCCCCGTGCTCCATCAGCGCGGCGCCGTCACAACGCTGCAGCTCCTCGAGCCGATGGGTGATCCACAGGGCCGTGAGTGGGGCGTCGGCGCGGTGGGTGAGCTGCCAGAGCAGCTGCAACACCTCGTGCTGGCTGTCGGGATCGAGCAGGGCGGTGGGCTCATCAAGCAGCACCAGGTCGGCGGAGCTGGCCAGGGCGCCGGCGATGGCTAGGCGTTGTTTCTGGCCGCCGCTGAGGGTGTGGATTGGTCGCTCTGCAAACCCATGGAGGCTGACCTGGTCAAGGGCCTGTTCCACCCTTTGGTGCCGTTGCGCGTCGCTGAGGTCGGCCGGTAGGCCCAATTGCAGATCGCTGGCGCAGCTCGGCAGCAGCAACTGGTGATCGGGGTTCTGGAACACCAGGGCGGCCTTGCCGGGGGCGTGGATGCGGCCGCTGCGGGGCTCCAGCAGCCCTGCGATCAGGCGCAGCAGGGTGCTTTTGCCGCTGCCGTTGCTGCCCACCAGCATCCACAGCCCCGGCCGCGGGATCTGCAACGTGCAATGGCGCAGCGCCGGGCGACCGTTGGGCCAGGCGAAGCTGAGCCGCTCCACCGTCAGGGGAGGAGTCATGGCGGGAGTGGCTCCAAATCGCTCGGCGGGGGTTCAGCCCTCGAAGCTGAAGCCGGGGCGCTTGCCGCCGCTGCCCATCGCCGACTTTTCATACAGCTGCACCGCCACCACTTCACTGGTCAGCAGGCTGATCCGCTTCTCCTCCTCCTTCTCGCAGGTCAACTCGAGTAGCCGCGGTCCAGTGCCATCCAGTGCCTGGCGCACTTGGTCATAGAGGGCCTGGGCGTCGGCCAGCTCTTTGCGCTGCACGGCAACGGGCATGGGGCTGAGCTTGAGGGAGAGCTCGACGACGTACATGAAACCGGAATGGACTCGCCCCACTGTGGCGAATCGGGACTCGCTTGGCGTTCGCGCGTCGCCGGGCGCTGGAGCGCTAAGTAGAAGTGCTCAGCTTCGGTCGGGCATGCGCGTTTCGAGGGCCGCGACCCGTAGAGTCCTGATGTAACGCTTCATGAAGCCGCTCTCATGACGATCGCTTTAGGTCGCGCGCCGCAGCGGGGATGGTTCGACATCCTCGATGACTGGCTCAAGCGCGACCGCTTCGTATTTGTGGGTTGGTCGGGTCTGCTCCTGTTCCCCACCGCC
>NZ_NQKZ01000057.1 GCF_002252665.1 Synechococcus sp. 8F6 | reverse complement strand
GGCAGGGCTGATTCAAAGTCTGTCCCAAGGTCCCTTGCCGGGGCTGTCAGCATGGGCTGAGGTCGGCGGAATCGCCCCCTCCTTGTGCTTGAAAGCGCTTCCACTGCAACCGATCTCGACCTGATCAGCTACCTGAGGTCGATCCCCGATGCGCGGATGCGACGCGGCGTGCGGTTTCCGGCCTGGTATCTGCTGCTGGTGGCGGTGCTGGGAATCCTGAGTGGCTGCCAGAGCTTGCGGGATCTGGAGCGATTCGCCATCCGCCACCACGGCGTGCTCACCGAGGCGTTGGAGATCGAGCTGCGGCGGCCACCATCGGATTCCTCGTTCCGCTACTTCTTCCATCAGGTGGACGTGTCAGCCCTGTGCACCGCAATCCGTGACTGGACGATCGCCCAGATCCCTGGTGGTGCAGCGGATCTCGATCAACTGGTGTGTGACGGCAAAACCTTGAGGGGTTCGATCGAGCCCACGGCCGGCGGGGGCTCCGCATTCATTGCCCAGGTCACGCTGTATTCGGCCGCTCTGGGTGTCGCGATCAGCCAGGCTTGCTACGCCACCGGCGAGAACCATGAACGGGCGGTACTCAAACAGCTGCTCGGCGAGCTCGATCTTGACGGTGTGCTGATCCAGGCGGATGCGCTCCACACCCAGAAACCGTTTTTCAACTCCTCCAGGAGCAGGGAGCCGACTTCCTGCTGACAGTGAAAGCCAACCAGAAGACGCTGCACCGCCAGATCCGATCTCAGTTCCAGGGAAAGCGTCACATCCCTTTTGTCGCAACGGATCACGAGGTTGGTCATGGCCGTGACATCACCTGGACGCTACGCGCCAAAGCGGCCCCAGAGCACATCCGTGAGGCATGGATCGGCAGCAGCTGGATCGTGGAAGTCACGGCCAGCGGTACCCGTGACGGCAAGCCCTTTCACGCCACCCACTTGTTTCTCACGAGCCTGCGCACTACGCCAGAAGCACTGCTGCAACTGGTACGCGACCGCTGGAGCATTGAGGGCTGGCACTGGATCCGCGACACCCAACTCCACGAGGATGCCCACCGCTACCGGGGCAACGGTGCCGGGGTGATGGCCACCCTGCGCACGGCAGCGATGAACCTGCTGAGGCTGGCTGGATTTCAGTCGATCCGAGCCGGCCTGCAGGCGGTGATGCACGACATCAAGGCGCTGCTGGCAATGGTGCGGCGGCAACCCCAGCCCGAAGCTTGCTGAGACTTTGAATCAGCCCTG
>NZ_NQKZ01000056.1 GCF_002252665.1 Synechococcus sp. 8F6 | reverse complement strand
GGGTACCTCGAAATTTACAAGATTAGCCAGCCTCTGATCACCATAAAAAAATGCCTTTCGGCATCGTCGCAGCAGATCATAAGTGCTCAAGCAATACAATATTTTTGGCAAATTGATTCGTATTGGATACTGCTTAGGCAAGAGTCAGGGCGTTAGTTGATCGTTGGAGATAGCGAAGGAAATTGAATGTTAGATTTTTTAGGGTCCACCAGGCTTCATTCCTTTCAAGCCCAATCTTTCGTGTCAACTTGCCGCCCATTGAGGTTGTCATGGAGCCAAAAACGTGTTCTACACAAGCACGAATTGCCGATCTAACGGAATTGCGCTCTTTGGCTGCTTCGCTAAGAGGGTGATTGCGCGAGCCCTTTTCATGGATGCGACTTTCAAACCCACCTAGGCTCAGCAGATCTTCAAAGCACTCGCCTGCATAGGCAGAATCTGCCCAGACGTAATCATCATGATTTTCCGGATCCAGGAGCATTGGAAGCATCTGACTGTCATGAACATTGGCTGGTGTCACAACAAAGCGTCTGATAAAACCATGCTCGGCATCAATGCAGATGCTGTTCTTATAGCCGTAGTGATTGATCCCATTCTTTTTCACCCAGCGGGCATCTAAATCCTTCTGCTGCAACCGATTTAGGTTTTCTTCCCATCCATCTGGTAGGCGATCAGCCTTGATTTCCTTGTTCTCTTCACGGGTATTTCGTTGTTTTGGGACAGGAACAAGAGTGGCATCAATGATTTGACCACCACGGGCTTCGAGGCCCTGATCTCTCAAGTATTCCTCGAACATCTCAAAGAGCTCTTCGATTACACCGGCCTTGCGTAGGCGCTCTCTGAAGAAAGCCACTGTAGTTGCATCTGGTATGTCATTCATCACTCCAAGGCCAACAAACTTCTCGAAGGAACGACGGTCATTTACTTGGAATTCGACCTCTTCATCGCTTAAATTGAATAGCTGCTGGAGCACCAGCATCTTGAAAAGAATCAGTGGATCTATCCGTTTGCGGCCAGCATTGCTTTTGCGCTCTTGGCTATAGCCCTTATCAAGCAAAGGGCGGAATAATTCCCAAGGAATCGATTCAGTAAGACGTGTCAGAACAGGCTTCTTCTCTTGGAGCTTTGCAACTCTTTGTTGTTCGTCCCAGAAACCTCGCTGGCCCATGGAAAGCATGTAATCTTGGAGCCTTAGTATAATTCAAATTCGGTCGCTATCAAGCGGTCTTGCGATTTTTCAAGGTGCCC
>NZ_NQKZ01000055.1 GCF_002252665.1 Synechococcus sp. 8F6 | reverse complement strand
GCCCCATCAGCGCCACAACGGTGAGGCTGTGGAGATCTGCCGCCACCGTGCTGTCGTCTACGAACAAGCACGCCAACGGCATCCCCGCCGGTGGTCATGATCGACGCGTTGCTGGCGTCAGCCGGAAGAGGTCTGGATCAACCCACCGCCACTAGAAATCGAGCCAGATCCAGCTACGTTGATGTTGGTTGCCTGAATGGCAGCAGAGGCGTCATCTTTTCTGGCAGCTACCGGCGAGGGTTCTGGGATGAACAACAAAGAGTTGCAAAGCTCCAAGAGAAGAAGCCGGTTCTGACGCGTCTCGCAGAAACGATTCCCTGGGAATCTTTCCGCCCTTTACTTGACAAGGGCTATAGCCAGGAGCGCAAAAGCAATGCTGGACGCAAGAGAATCGACCCACTGATTCTTTTCAAGATGCTGGTGCTCCAGCAGCTATTTAATTTAAGTGATGAAGAGATCGAATTCCAAGTAAATGACCGTCGCTCCTTCGAGGAGTTTGTTGGTCTTGGGGTGATGAATGACATACCAGATGCCAGACAGTCGCCTTCTTCAGAGAGCGACTGCGCAAGGCGGGAGTTATCGATGAACTCTTTGAGATGGCCCGCGTCCCAGGCAGTGGTGTAATTCCCCCGGCATCCCCACCCCGGCGTAGCCGGGGTGGGCCGCGCACCTCAGACCCCCGGCTTAGTAGCCGGCGTTGCAAGGGGTGGGCAGGTCCGTTTCCCTGGTTCGAGTACCACCTCAACCAGACGAACCATGCCCAAGTAACAGTTTGACGCGTCTTCCCTGCTGCCGCTACTGGATGGCAGCAGTGCAGGGGAGCTGATCCCTGAACTGGCCACACGCGGCCTGCAGCAGCTGATCGAGCTGGAGCTTGCCGCCTTCCTCGGTGCGGACTGGCACGAGCGCACGGAAGAGCGTCTCGGCCACCGCAACGGTTACCGGCCCCGCACCCTGACCACCCAGGTGGGGGATCTCGCGCTGCAGATCCCCAAACTGCGGGCCGGAAGCTTCCTGCCCACGATCCTCGAGCCCCGCCGCAGGGTCGATCAGGCCCTGTATGCAGTGATCATGGAGGCCTACATCAGTGGCGTCTCCACCCGCAAGGTGGATGCGCTGGTGGCGGCTCTGGGCGTCCAGAGCGGCATCTCCAAATCCCAGGTGAGCCGCATCTGCGCCGACATCGACATCCAGGTGCATGCCTTCTTGAACCGGCCCCTGCAGGAGAGCGGCTACGCCTACGTCTTCCTCGATGCCACCTACCTCCACGGCCGGC
>NZ_NQKZ01000054.1 GCF_002252665.1 Synechococcus sp. 8F6 | reverse complement strand
GGGTATCACCGTGAAGATCGATCACGTCACGGAACCGACTGACGACGTAAATGAAGTCATCTCCAAGCCTCTCGGTTGTCCACTGTGTCCAGCAGCGGGCCAGATAGCGGTTTTTTCCTCTTACCCAGATGAACAGCGTGGGCAGCTCGAGGGCCTCTTCTCCTTTCGCGGGTCCACGCCGGGCATACGTTTGATCGCCCTGCTTAGTGATCAGCCCGCGGTCGTTCGACTGGATCACGCGGAACTTCAATTCCATCGTGTTGGAAGCACTCGCCGGCTGTACTCAGCAGCTTATGGGGCTCAAAAACCGTATGAGTACATACCTGCAGCAGCCTCATGCTCTGACTGAAGAGCCGGTGAGTCGTCGCGCAGGAGTCCTCAGCGTGCGCGGCCGCGCAAGGGCTGCGCAAGCCGGCCCACCACCAGAAATGGGACGTCATGGGCACTGGATTCCGTGAGTGCTGCGGCCGGCCCTTGACGCTGGCCGCGCTGGCGCTTGCGGTCCTGCGCTTGCCCACACGTGGCTGTTGCTTCCCAATCCCGCTCCGTCCGATCCCAAGGTTCGGCCGCAGCCAAGGCTTCCCCAGAAGAGAAGCTGGTGGCCTCCCTGATCACCCTGCTGGAAGCGGGCACCACTCCTTGGCGGCGGGAGTGGGATGCCGCCGCAGGCGGTCACCACGTGAATCTGCTTTCGGGGCGGCGCTACCGCGGGGCCAATCCGGTGCTGCTCACCCTGGGGATGCATCTGCGGGGATCAGCCCTGCCCTACTGGTGCGGCTTCGCCGAGGCCAAGGCGCTGGGGATCTTTCCCCGCAAGGGCAGCAAGGCGGTGCATGTGCTGCGCCCCCAGGTGCATCAGTTGGGAGAAGGCCGGCTGGAGGAAGCCGGCACTGAGGGCGATGCCGCCACTGCAGGGCACAGTTGGGTGAGCTACCGGCCGGTGGCGCTCTTCAATGCAGGGGATCTGGAGGGTGAGGCTCTGGAAGGGCTGATCCAGAAGCGCCGGCAGGCGGAAGGGGTTGCCGTGAGGCACGAGCCGGAGCGGCTGGCGGCAGCAGAAGCAGTGCTCAGTGCATGGCCGGTCGCGGTGAGCTACGGAGGGGATCGGGCCTGTTATTTGCCGGTGGTCGATCGCATCCAGCTACCGGAGCGTGCGGCGTTCCATTCAGCTTGGGCCCTGTATTCCACCTGGGCCCATGAGGCGATCCATTCCTCAGGCCATAGCTCCCGGCTGGCCCGTGATCTCTCCGGCGGCATGGGGGAGGGTGGCGATGGCGGCCGGGCCTATGCCCGCGAAGAGCTGGTGGCCGAGCTGGG
>NZ_NQKZ01000009.1 GCF_002252665.1 Synechococcus sp. 8F6 | reverse complement strand
TGGGCTCGGGGATGATCCGCGGCATCGGCCCGATCTACGCCAGCAAGCTGGTTGAGGCCTTTGGTGCGGAGGTGTTCGAGGTGATCGAGCAGGCGCCGGAACGGCTGCGGGAGGTGCCGGGCATCGGCCAGGTGCGCGCCGGTCGCATCGCCCAGGCCTGGGCCGATCAGAAGGTGGTGCGCGAAATCATGGTGTTCCTGCACAGCCATGGCGTGGGCACCGCCCGGGCGGTGCGGATCTTCAAGACGTATGGCCTCAACCAAGGTGACCAGTGCTTGCTCTCGTTTGTTTTGGTCGGCATCCCTGAGGAGCCGGTAAAGTTTTGGATCGTGCATCAATCAGCTGGTTTGCTTTTTGGTTTACGGGTAGAACGCGTTGTTATTTTCTGTTGCTGCGCTGCTGCTTTTGGTGATGCAACCACCTCCTCCCAGCCCTTCTTGATGCTCTCAGCGATCAGTGCATCGGCAACAGCATTCGCTTCGGCCTCGCTGCGGGCAGTGCGCAGGGTGCGCTCCAGAGGGGTCTTGCGATCGGGGCTGTAGTCGGTGAAGTGCACCAACCAGGCAGGCCAGCCGGGCCAGGTTTCCTCCTTGCTGCTCTTCCACACCAGCAGTTTGCGCACGGCAATGCCCCCTTTGCCCGCCTTGGTCCACACCTGCCGGCGCACCGGTTCGCTGCGGGGCAGCTGGCGTGGCTCCAGTGGAGCCTGTGGATCTAGCTCCGGCAGGTACTCCTGCAGCTGGCTCAGCCGCACGTCGAGGCCATCGGCGCTCTTGTCGCTGCGGCGGCGGACGACCACCGGGTGGATCATGCTCGCCGCCACCGCATCCACGATCGGCTGCCAGCCCTCCTCTTCTGAATGGCGGAGCACCCAGCGACGCACGGGATCGCCGGCGCTGTCGTCTGTCTGCAGATCGGTGCAGCTGAGCTCTAGCACCAGCTCCGGCCGCACGAAGCGATAGAGGTTGCCGTCGCTGCTGGAGTGGCGGAAACCACTGGCACATTCCAGCGGCTCAAGGGCGGCGAGCAGCTCACGGCGCATTGCCTCGCCGGGGAAGTTGCCGCAGGCCCCCAGCAACTGGATGGTGTCGTCGTGCCGGCGCAGGCCCAGCAGCACCGAACGCACCTGATCGCTTTCGCTCACCCGGGTGGTGAAGCCCACCACCACCGCATCGAGACTGAACGATGGCTTGAGCTTGTAGATCTCGCCGGTGATGCTGCGCACCACCAGACCTTCCGCATCCCCACTCGCCACCCAGCGCTCGAGATGGGGACGCAGCTCCGCGGGCTCTTGCAGCTCCTCGGTGTCGACCACCGCCAGCTGCGGCACCGGAGGCTTGCTCAGCAAGGCCTGCAGCAGCTCCAGACGCGGGTGGTAGTCGGCCGGTGGCGGCGCACCATCGAGCTCCACCACATCAAAAACCGCATAGGCCAGCCGGTCGTGATCGCCGGCGGCCAGAGCAGCAGCCACATCCCCCACCCGCTCACGGCCGCCGTCTGCAGCAGGCACATGCAATTCACCGGCGATCACCAATGGCTGCTTGCGCCCCTTGGCCAGCGCAGCCAACCCCTTCAGCAAGGGCCCGGTCCCCATGGAGCGACCATCGCGGGCAAACAGGCGAGCTTTGCCGTTGTGGAGTTCCGCCAGCCACAGCTCGCCATCGATTTTGCGGCTCACAAAGCAGGGCGCATGGGGAATCGCCTGCAGATCGGAGGGCCGGATGGCGCGGTAGCGACCCGCCACTGCAGCTTTGTAGCGCTTGGCAATGGTTTCAAGTCGGGGGTCGGTCATGGCTTGGCGGGGGGAGCCTTGAGCTCGAGATTCGAGAGCCGCAGCAGCAGGCAATAGCCGCTGTGGTTAACGCGGCCCTCCAGAAAGGCTCGCCAGGGCAGACCATTGAGCTGCAACACCAGGGGATCTCGCGCCTTCTCGCCGGCGGCTAGCAGCACCATCTCATCGGCGGCATCCAGCTCAGCGGCGATGCCATGCAGAAATTCGTAGCTGAGGCCATCGGTATGCCACAGCTGCAGCGTGCGGCTGAAGGCAAAGCGCCTCACCGCGTCAGCCCGGCTGATGCGGGTCTTGGTGAAGCGCACCGGGATCTCCTCGCTCACGTTGGCAAAGCGGTCTTCCGGAGCCCGTCGCTCCTTTTCCTGTCCAAAGGGATCGAGAATCACCTCCACCAGATCAGGAGCCATGCGCAGGATCTGGCGGCTGCTGTCGAGGAACACGGTGTTGGTGCGCTCGATCGGGCGGCCGATCAGTTCGAGATCTAGCTCCGGATCGCCATCGATCAGCGCCTGGCCCAGCGCCTCACCGTGCTTGTCCGCCAGGGTTTCATGGGTATTGGCTTCGCCTGACGCCAGGAGGCGGCGCATGGCGACAGGCCGGCCATCGACCACCCGCTGCGGCGGGGACGGTGCCCGCACCGATACGAAGCGCAGATAGGCGTCGCGGCTGCTTGCATCGGCAAGGTGAATGGAACGCATGGCTCAGAGCATCTCGAAATCGAGTTCGTCGTCGCTTTGGTCGTCATCTTCTGGCGGGGGCGGCGCGTTGGGTGCCAGATAGCGCGGCGCGCTGGGCACTCCCACCAGCGCGAAGATCCCCTCCTTATTGGCGAGCAGGAACGCTGTCTCAGCCCGGTAGTCAGGGCGGTAATTGAAGCGAAAGCGCCAGATCTCGCCTTCGCTCAAGGCTTTGCCCAGCTGCTCATCGAGGCTTTCGGGCTCGAGCCGATAGATCGAGGCAACTGCCAGATCCAGCACCTCGGTTGCCAGTACGGGCCCTTCCAGCTGTTGCGTCTCTCCGAGGGTGGATGGCACCAGCTCGAGAGGATTGCCGTCGCCGTCACAGGCGCCGATCTTGCTGCTCTCCACTTGGCGACCATCGGGGGCGAACCAGCCTTGGGCCGTCATTCCGGCGGTGATCAGCACAAGCCCGTCGCCGGTGAGCGCAGCGCGAGTGCAGGGATTGCCGCTGCCATCCACTGGGATGCGGCGGCGGGCGCCGTACAGCTTCTGGCGCTCCAGCTTGCTCAACTGGAAGGAACTCGTTACTCCTTGGTGAGACACCACAACTGGCTTGGCCATGCGAGGAGTTGCCTGTTGACCAACCTTAAGGGAGGGATAGCTGTAGCCTTGGGAGAGTTTTATGCAAGTTTTCGATAGCGGAGACGTGACCAGCTTCTGCCTGCCTTGTCTGCTCCAGAATCAGGATCTTCTCTAACAAGACCCAGTCATGTCCGCTAAGCCCGCTTGGGACCCTCAGACCATGGCCATCACGGCAGATGCCTTCTCCGGCCTTACCGTGGTGATCACTGGAACACTCGAGCACATCGAACGCAAGCAGGCCGAGCTGCTGGTGGAACGCGCCGGCGGCAACGCCACGGGCTCGGTGAGCAGCAAGACGGATCTGCTTGTGGCCGGTGAGAAGGCTGGCAGCAAGCTCAAGAAGGCCCAAGCCCTCGGCGTTGAGGTGATCGACGAGGTGGCTTTCCTAAAACGGCTTGGCATTCAGCTGCCTTGAGGTGGCTGAGGGATGATGGTTGCCTGATTACCGGAAGCATTCATGGCTGAAAAGGACATGGCCTTAGAGCAGGTATTCATCAGCTATTCCAGTCGCAACCGGCGGATCGCTGAAGCAATCCGATCGCATCTGGAAGATCTGAATGTGAATTGCTGGATGGCACCAGAAAGCATCATGGCTGGTGAGCAAGTGGGCTCAGGCGATCACCAAAGCCATTCCGAATTGTCAGTTGATGGTGCTCTTGTGGAGTGTTGAGTCCATGCAATCAGAGCAGGTGATCAATGAATTGACACTGGCAGACCGCTCTGGAGTGATGATCCTGCCGTTTCGGGTGGATGATGTTGAACCTGAGGGGGCGTTCAAGTATTACCTCTATAAGACTCACTGGCTTGATGCCTTTGACGGCTGGAAGCAGAAGCCTGGGATCGCGGTGTCCGGTGACGCCGATCACCAGGGCAGCGGCGCCAGGGTCCTGCAGCAATCCCTGGGCCAGCAAAAGCGGCTGAGCCGAATTCATGCAGCAGCATCCTCTGCAGTGCAGGGGAAGTAACTCACCGGCTTTCGCCAGCCTCCAGCGCCTAGGCCCTCGGCATGGGACATTTGCCTGCTGCAGGGATCTTTCCTTTGACATTTGGCAGAGCCGATTTCACGGCTAGGAGCCAATGGAACAGAATTACTCGCCTGCGCGCAGCCTTCGCTCATGCTCGAGTTGCTCGCATCGCAGTGTGGTCTGTATATAGGCGAAGCGCTACCTCCTTGGCTTCATATGAACTTCTAGCCATGACTTCGCAATCAAAGCCAATGCCATTGCGCGAAAGCCGAACAATATATTTGAACATTCTTACAGGGCCTCCATGGATAATAGATGCGTAGTTGAATTTAGGTTCGGCCGCGTCCCTTTGCGTGGTGTAAAAGCCGAGGCCCGAATTCCCTGATTCAAGCGTGAACAGGGTCGAATGACGGGCTGTCATTCCAGTGGCACAGATGTCCCTCGTTGTTCCACATTGAATCAAGGCGATTGACTTGTCAAGTCTTTCACCCGGGTGGTTTGTCGGTTGTTGGCTACCGCTGAGATCTGCCGAGCACGGTCTGCGGCGGCCCCCGGGCGCTGAGAGCAGCTGCTGCGCCCTGTGTGGGCGCCGCAGCATCTCTCATCTGGGGCCTGAGACCATCAGCTGGTGATGGCCTGCGCTGCTGCTACCGCTGCCGGTAGAGCATCCAGCGCTGGAATGGCCGCCATGCTCTCGGCGGAGAACATCCGCCGGCCCTCGAGCTGCCAATGCTCGTCCTGCTCCAGCAGCACCGCCCCCACCAGGCGAGTGATGGCTGGGTCATTGGGGAAGATGCCGACCACGCGGGTGCGGCGTTTGATTTCCTCGTTGACCCGCTCGAGCAGGTTGGTGCTCCACACTTTTTTCCAGTGGTGCTGCGGGAAGTGGCGGAACGCCAACACGTCTTCTCGGGCCTCGGCCATGAGCTCAGCAGCCTTGGGGAAGCGCTCAGCCAGTGAGCTGGCCAGGTCATCCCAGCGGCTGAGGATCTCAGCGGCGCTCTCTTGGGCAAACACCGAGCGCAGGGCGGCCGTGACCATGCCCTGATGCGCTTTTGGCACCCGCTGCAGCAGGTTGCGCGCAAAGTGCACGCGGCAGCGCTGCCAGCAGCAGCCCTGGAACATGCGGCGGATGGCCTTGGTCAGGCCCACGTGGGCATCGCTCACTACGAGCTTGACACCAGTGAGGCCACGCTCCTACTGCTTCGCAGAAGCCTTTGGCTAGAGGGAGCCAATGAAGGCCTTCCAGAAGCCCTCGCTCTCGCTGTCACCCACCTGTAGGCCGAGCAGCTCACGGCGGCCGTCGGCATTGACGCCCATGGCGATCACGGCAGCTCTGGAGCAGACCTGCTGGCCCAGGCCAAGCCGGCCGTGGAGGTAGGTGGCATCGAGGAAGACGTAGGCGTAGCCGCTCTCCTCCAGCGGCCGGCCCAGGAACGCCTGCACCTGCTGGTCGATGTCCTGACAGATGCGGCTCACCTGCGACTTGGAGATGCCGCTCTGGGAACCCAGCGCCGCCACCAGGGAATCGACCTTGCGGGTGGAGACGCCACTGATGTAGGCCTCCATGATCACTGCATACAGGGCCTGATCGACCCTGCGGCGGGGCTCGAGGATCGACGGGTGAAAGCTCCCAGACCGCAGTTTGGGAATCCTCAGATCGATATCGCCGGCCTGGGTGGTGAGCAGTCGGGGCCGGTAGCCATTGCGGTAGCCAAGCCGGTCGTCGCTGCGTTCATGGCGCTCCGCGCCGAGCACGGCGGCCACCTCCAGCTCGATCAGCTGTTGCAGTCCGTGGCGCACCAGCTCAGGGATCAGCTCCCCTGCACTGCTGCCATCCAGTAGCGGCAGCAGGGAAGACGCGTCAAACTGTTACTTGGGCATGGTTCGTCTGGTTGAGGTGGTACTCGAACCAGGGAAACGGACCTGCCCACCCCTTGCAACGACTGGCGTCTGAGGAGCGGTCTGCCAGCCCCGGCTACGCCGGGGCTGGCAGACCGCTCTTACATCAATAGAGGGGACGCGGCTTGACTGCTGACTGAGCAAGGTCTAGAGTTGTGCAAGTATTTGAGCCACTAGTTATGTCCAAAACTTGGGGCGCTTGGCGTTATTACGCTCCCGGCTATCTTTCCGCGGATGATACCGAGATTGGCGAGGAAGTAATTTCACAAGCACTCTCGGCAGTCGGCTTTGGAAGCGTAGATGAATTTAATTCATCTGTAGGCGCTCATGCTCGCGGCGAACTGCCTGAAGAGCTCCAAGTAAAACTAAAAGCAATCTTTCAAGAACCAGCATATTGTGATGAGGATGTCCCTGATCAGTTGACTGTCAGTGACGGCGTTGTGGCTTCTCTAGAGGAGCCGTTGGTTCTTCAATCCCCTTTTCGGCTTGCAGACGGTCATGAGCCTTTGGAGATTGAAATCTATGCAATGAGCATTGAGGACGAAGGCGGAACATACTCCATAAATCTCCGAGCAGGCGTATCTAGTGCAAAACTCTTTGAGGTCAGAAGTACAGAGCAGGAAGGTATCTGCTCTGTCCTCATTGATAAATTGGCATCTGGAAAATCAGACGATATTGATGACAAAGATCGAGAACTTCTGAAGGCCTATCTCGACAGCAATGGCGCCAACATCGACTTGGCGGTTGATGAAGACTTCATTGAAGAGCTGGGAATCCAGGTCAGATACATGGTGGAGTCAATCGGAATCTCGACCATTCCATTCACTGACGAGGAGGGAGAGGAGATCGAGTTCTGGATTGAGGCAGAAGAGGAGATTGGCTTTAGCTAGTCATAGAGTTTATTAACCGCAGTTCTATTACATTCTTGATCAATGACGGGAAAGCAGACTGGTCGGTATTTGCGTTACAAGCTTGCCTTCGATCGCCTAGATGAAGCATTGGAAGATGGTTGGCTACTGGAGGCAATCTCTCTAGAAGAGAGCATCATCACAGATCGGTTACTGTCAATTATCGCATCGACAGAGCAGGCCGTTTCGAGCAAGCAGAGTCTTGGCAATCTTATCGCTCAGGCCAAGAAGTTAATGACTGGAAGTGGGTCGATAGTAGATGGTGATCTCTTCCACGAACTAGATCAATGGCGAGATGCTCGGAATGAGTGCGTACACGCCTTCTGCAAGTTGGACGACCACGCTTATGCGGATAACTCAGCAGAGATATTCAGCGAGAAGATGTGGGAGACAGCAAAGAAGGGACGAGAACTCGTTGACTTGGTCAAACACCTCTCACGCGAGGCCAAGACTGGCCCTCGTTAAGCGGGAATTGCTTCTCTCATGACGAGGAGCCTCTTGCTTCGTTTGCCTAACGCCAGCGATAACCTGCCCGTAGGGGCTGTGGCTCAATCTATTCGTCACGTGCATATTCCTTAGGGTGCGGTGCAGGTGCATTGCGTCGTTAGGCAGTTGTGCTAATCTGCTCTTGATTCTACACTGCAAATGCAAACACACTTAAGACTCCGCAACGGCTGCCGCAAGTCAATTACCAGCTGGTACGCTCTTACATGGGATTCTCTCAATAAGTGGAGAGATGAAATACCCGAGATGATTAGCGATCTAGAGAATGCAATTTCCAATGGAGACCAAGATAAGATACTAGAGGCATCAGAATCGATACTTGAGGTTGAAGAAATAAGGGATTCTGTGGACTCAAAACTCACTCATTGGGAGATTGAGTATGCAGATATAAATGTCCAGCCTTTGCCCGAGGATCAATTCGAGAAATCCCTGCACGAGATTGCATTTACAGGCATTGGGTTCCCGTTCAAATCTAGAGAACACGAATACGGAATTACCTATGAAGTAGACGAAAAAGAGCTGTTTGCCGAAGAGGTAAAAGGTAAGATATGCATACTCTTCTGCACATATAACAATAGATGCTCTTATGAGTTTCTTCTTGAAACATCCGAGCCATTCGACCCCAAGCGCTTAGCGTACCATATCGAAGATAACCAGTCTTGGTATAATGGCTACATGACCTACGAAGGAGTAGATATCACCCAGGACTGGACAGGATCAGGGGATGAATGCGACGGTGTTCAAGCTGTCTATGTAAATGGTTCTCTGGTTACGCCTGATTGAACACACGCTTGCAGTTTGGCCTACCAGACTGTATTTGTATCTTGCTTAACGCCAATTAGAAAGTCCTCGTAAGGCGCCTGAAACCTCCTCTGGGGACCGATATCGCTTCCTGTGCCCTCCGCTGACTCATTCAGCGGAGGGCTTTCCCTTGCAGGCTGGATGTTCTGCGGACGTGCAGAACATGCCTCAGAGCAGATCCGCAGGGCTGGTCACGCCAGCTGGTCCCCGGTTGAGCACATGCGTGTAGATCATCGTGGTCTTCACGTCACTGTGGCCGAGCAGCTCCTGGATCGTACGGATGTCAGATCCCCGCTCCAAGAGATGTGTGGCAAAGCAATGGCGGAAGGTATGGCAACTTGCTGGCTTGCTGATCCCAGCAGCGCGTACAGCGGCATGCACCGCTCGCTGGATCACCGATGGATCCAGGTGGTGACGCCCCTGTTCATCGGTGTTGCGATTCTGCCAGCGCGTGACCTGTGGGAACACCCACTGCCAGATCCACTCACGTGAGGCTGATGTGTATTTCCGCTCCAGTGCGCCAGGCAGCGGCACCTGTCCCCAACCGGCGGCCAGATCAACCCGATGCAGCCGCCGCACTTCCTGTAGATGAATCTGGAGCGGCTGCATGAGCTTCTGGGGGAACACCGTGACCCGGTCCTTGTTTCCCTTGCCCCCGCGGATGGTCAGCTGATGTCCCGCAAAGTCCAGATCCTGCACTCGCAGGCGTAGGGCTTCCATCAGCCGTAGGCCATCCCATACATCAAGCCACAGACCAGTGCGGCTGGCCCCTCCAGCTGCTGCAGCACCGCGCGCACCTCCATCACACTCAGCACAACCGGTAGCCGCTTGGGCCGTCGCGCTCTTACGACCTCATCAAGTTCGTCGGGGTCGATCTCCAGAACACGCTTGTAGAGAAATAGGAGTGCTGCTAAGGCCTGGTTCTGCGTCGATGCTCTCACCTGTTCGTTTACTGCGAGGTGCGTGAGGAAGGCATTGATCTCCAGGCTGCCCATCTCCCTCGGGTGCCGCAGCTGGTGAAACCGCAGGAAGCGCCGCAGCCAGCGTTCGTAGGTTTCGATGGTCCGCCGGGCGTAGTGACGCGATGCCAGGGCTTCCCGATAAACCGTGATACGGGAACGGGGTTGTGTCTCCATAGAGGTTGACGTGCTGTCGACAGCATTCCCCCCGACTCCACCATCTGTCCTTCGCAGGAGATGGGATCTGGTTTGCGGTTTCAACAGTCAGTGTGGGCTGGTCTCACTTCTATGGCCAACCGGCCTGCTCCCATGAACCTCAAGACCATGCTCCACGCCGAAGCTGCTGGACTGTTGGTCGGCAACTGCGTCGTCAAACACCAGAGCAGCTGATGAAGACCTGGCAGAAGCTGCTCCTTACCTTGGTCGCCTCGGCCGGCTTCTCCATCCTGGCCGGGGGGGTCTGGTTCATCTGGCTGCTTCTCACCTCCCCGTCTGAGCCGGAAGGCTTCGGGCAGGACCATCAGGAGCAGTGGGCGGTGACCTCCTGCTGGCGCGACATTCGCGACGGCAGCATCGCTGGTACGCAGCAGTGCAGCGAGTACGCCCAGGCCCATCTCGACTTCTTCACAGAACAGCTCGCAGCGGATGCGGGCACCACCACCTGCAACCTCAGCCGATCCCATCTGGCTTATGTCCGCACGAGCAGCCCCGATGCCAAGGCTCTGCTGGCGCAGCTGAAGGAGGAGGTGCGCTCCGATTGCTCCCATCCCGGTGTCTCCCGATGAAACGCCTGATCCCCCCTGCTGCTTGTGGTCTATGGAGCCTCGCTGTCAGTGATGTTTGGCGTGGCGCTCATCCCGGATTACGCCGCACTGATTGATGCTGTCGAGCAGCGCGATCAGCAGGCCGAACTGCGCCACCGCATCAACGTCTTCGCTGAGGGCACCTGGTTCCTGCTGGCCAACCTGATCGCGATCAGTGGCATCGCCATGGCAGCCCGGCGGCCTGAACCCTGATGGGCTGCATGTTGCCGCTGCTGGCAATTCCAGCCGGAATCAGCGCCTTGGCGATCGGGCTGTTTCTGGCCTCGGCGATTCCTGATCCCAACAGTCCCGTGAACGCGGCCAATGCGGCGCGCCTCAAACCGGGCATGACCTACGACCAGGTCGTGGCCATCGTTGGCGATCCAGCCCCGCCTTCCTTTGATGGCGACGATCAGGCCAGGTTCTGCCGCCATGGCACCGACACCTGCAGCTGGGCGCCATGCCCGCTATGCGACAACCGCCTGTTCCTAACCTTTGAGCGCGGCGTGTTGGTGGCCAAGCGCTCAGAAGGCCTCTTAATCCTACACAGAACTCCTCAACGCGTCGTTGTTCGCACGGCTGTTGAAGAGTTCTGCGTCCACGGCTCTTACCTTCAGTGCAGGAGTTCGCTCCGTTCATCCCGAGCACCGGCGCCAATCCTCCAGTGGATTGCCGGTCACCAACCTGCCGTCCGTTCCTGCTGGGCAAGGTGGTCAATCCTGGAACCCCGAGGGGTTGATGAGCAGGAACGCTATCCCGATGAATCATGTCTTCCTCCGGTGTTCGCTGCAGCAGCCACCTCTCGCGTCATCTCGCCGCCCTGCGGCAGCAGCGTGACCTCAAGCCCGGCCAGCTGGCTGCTCGTCTTGGCGCCAGCAACCTCTCCAAGGTCGGCAGCCTGATCCGTGCCTTTGAGCTGGGAGAGCCGATCAGCGATCACTGGCTCGAGAAGCTGATTGCTGAGCTGCAGCCTGATCCAGCGGAGCTGCGCCTCTGCCTCGCGCTGGATCAGGCCGAGGCACTGGAGCAGCTCGAGCGTGAGCGCGTTGCCTGGGAGGCCTGGGCGGATGAACCGATCGACCCCTTCCTCACCATCCGCTACATGCCGGCGGTGTACGGCGTGAGGGAGATCCCCAAAGCGTTCTGCACCCCCCGTGAGAGTGCAGAAGACCAAGAGTGGGCCAGGGATCGAGCAGAAGGCTGGGCGGCCGCTGAGCTCAAGCGCCTCCGTGCCAAAGGTTTTTTGAGCTGGAGCCGTCGCGAGCGCACCTGGTTTGATCAGTACGGCGTCAATCCCGGTCGACGCCAGGTCACCTTTGAGGGACGAATGACAGGTGCCTGGATGCAGGTGAGCGGCAGCCAGCAGAGGTTTCTGCTCGGCAGCAATGGCGAAGTGATCACCCGCAGCCATGGGCTGGATCACCCCTGAAGCTCAACTGGAGCGGAGCCGCGACAGCCTGGAACGACGCAGCAACGGATCCGGCAGGGAATCGGCATGCACCATCACCACACCGGCCCACTGCTGGCGCATCGCCTGCAGCTCGGGGTCCAGCCTGAACGAGCTCAGAAACAACAGCGCGTTGTATTGATCGAGCCAATAGCCATCTGCCGCCCTGACGGTCTGCGGTGCCGCCACAAAGGCGGCTGGCACGATCAGGGCCAGCAGGAGCTGCCGCCAGCGGCCAATCCTCAGTACAAACCCTCAACCAAGGCATGATCAGCTTGGCTGACTCTGACCGGAATGCTGGAGCGCAGCGCTGAGATCGACGACCTCGCCGGACGGATCTTCCTGGCGGAGCACTTCTGCAGTCGCACCATCCAGGCACCGGAGCCCGGTGAACCTGTTGGGGAGGTGCGCATCTGGATGGAGCTCAACGACTTTGACCAGGCCCCCCTTGCCCACACGGCCGGGACTCAGGTTGTGCTGCGCAGCGCTCTGCAGGGGGTGTCTCCCGATCGCTGTGTTGCAGAGGTGGCCATGGCCACACCTGAATGGCATTGGTTGGAGGGGACAGCGCCGATGCACCAGGCCCTGGCTGCGCTGGCACAGCGGCAGTGGTTGCTGGTCCACTCCGGCTCAACCCTGGTCGGAATCCTCACGCGCCATGACCTCGCCAGCCCCGTGGTGAGTGCCTATCTTCTGGCGCGATTGCTGGGCCTCGAGCAGGGCCTGCGGCGCCTGTACGGATCCTTCAGTCATCAGCCGCTGTCTGATGCACCGGGCCTGCCCGGTGAGCCCGGCGGCTGGTCGCTGGCCACGTTGTTGAACCATGTGGCCCCACTCACAACTCTGCGCGAGGCCCTCGGTTTCGAGAGCCGGAAATCCTTTGATCGAGCGACGGGCGGCCTGGTGACCTTGCGCAACCACCTAGCCCATGGCCGCAGCATCCTCACGCTCTCCAGTCATCCCGCCGAAGCGGTGGAGCGCATCGACGGATTGGAGCAGCTCATGGGCAGAGTCCGCCGCTTGCTCGACGACCGTGAGCATGTCTGGGACGCCTTCTCTGCCACAGAGATCGTTGGCCTGGACGATCCCGGGCAGGCCTGGGCTGGAACAGGGGCGGCGGCACTGCCTCTGCCGGCACCCGTGCATGTGATCACAGCCCAGAACCCCCATGAGCGTGTTCTGGAGGCCGACGTCAACAGGGAGCGCCATCGCCTGCTGCATCGCTACCTGCAAATGCGCGCTCCGGATGCCCAATCGATCGAGGTGCTTGGCCGATCCTGCAGTGGCCCCTGGGCGGAAGCCAGTTGGGCCATCAGCGGCTTGCAACTCGCAGAGGCGCTGGTGATCGCACAGCGCTTTGAGCAGCGAGCCATCTTTGAGCTCACCGAAGCCGACGTGCTCGTGATCGGGGTGGACGGCACCGAGCGGCGTCGCATTGCACGTCGCCGGTGATTGGTCCGGGCTCAGGTTTGCTTATCTGCTGAGCCAGGCCCGCAGGCTGCTCACCACCCAGAACCCAAGGGTGATGGCGATCCACTCACGGAAAACCACCACAAACCAGATCAGCCCCGCCAGCACCACCAGTGCTCCGAGTCCCTTGGCAACGGTGAGCAGGTCGTCTCGGCTCAGTTCAGTGGAGTCGCAGGACTGGGCCGCTGAGCGGCGGGTGCGGATGAATTCCCCTTTCTCGTTGAACGGCATGGCAGCTCCTCAGCAGGCCCGTCGGCAGGTCGGGCAGTTCTGCCCGTAGCCCACCTGGATCGAGGTGGTCACCTGCAGCGGGTGCGAGAAGATCCCGGCCGCTTCGCCGCCCAGGCGATCGTCGTTGCTGTTGCACACCAGCGTGTACTGACTGAGCTTGCCCAGCAGCCGCGGCACATGGCGGGGGTTATGGCGGTTCAGAAGGTCGATCGCCAGCTTCAGGCCCACCTGCACCACGTAGGCGATGTCGATGGCGAGGCCGGGTTGAAAGTCGAGCTGCTGCAGCTCGCTTTCATTGCTGTAGAAGCGGCGCTGCGGTTCAGGACGCCGGGAGAGTGATCCGATCAGCCCCTCAAACGCACAGCCGTAACAGGGCATCGGTGCATCGGGATGCCAATAGAACAGCTCGCCCGCGAAAGCCCGCTCCCATAGGCCGATCGAGAGAAAAGCAAGTTGCAGCTGGGCTGCCAGCTGGGCTGCATAGCGATCGGCCCGGCGGCTGTCGGCGGCCGCTAACAGCAGGGATGGCAGCCGTTGGCCATGCGTGTCCTGGGCGGTGGCGAATGCTGCCACCACAGCAGGATCCAATCGCTCCAGGGTGGTGGTGTGCACCTGCACATCGGCACGCGGGTTGATCAGCCGGATCCGGTCCGCCACCGCGCGGGCCTTGCTGCGGCCTAGATCAGCCAAGCCGCACTGGTGGCGGCAGAGGTTCTCGATCGAGAGGAGGTCGTCATCGATCAGCAGAAAACGCCCCACACCGCTGCGGGCCAGATCCAGCGCCGCCAGGCTCCCCACCGAGCCGCAACCACAGACGATCACGCCGCATTGCGCCATCGCGGCGGTCTCCAGCAGGCCGGCATGGCGGGAGAACAGATCGTTCTCCAGTCCATAGGGCTTGGCGATGCACGGCTGCCCGCCGGCGGTGAACTGCCAACCCTGCTCGGTGTGGATCGCGTGCAGGGGCGGGATCCCTGAACCCGCGCTCAGGTTCCGGCATTCCCGCAGATCGGTGGGATCGGTTCCCAGCACTACATAGTGACCCGTCTCTGCCTGGAAGTAGCCGTGCAGATCCGGATCGACACCGTCGGCAGAGAGATCGGCCGGAAACCAGGCGATGGCCGGGGTTTCGGAGCGCTTACTGGTCATGGCCGCAGCGCTCCAGAACGCATGTCGTGATCAAGCCGTCGTGCGTGCCGCGCACTTCCCAGAGCTGCCTGCGAGGTCCTGCGCGCTCCAGCAGGGCCACCTGCAGCACATCCCCGCATGCCCGCAGGCCGTAGCGCCATTGCTGCAGTTGATCGAGTTGCGCCAGCACCCGATCCACCTCAGCCACCAGCGGCCCTCGAAGCGGCAGTGCCGTCCGTGCTCGGCAGGCAAACAGATCCTGAAGCTCACAGGCCAGGACCGATGCGCCCAACTGCTCGGGATCAAGGTCTGAGGTATCGAGCTGTTGGCGCAGCTCGCCATCAAGCAGAGCATCGCCGATCCAGACCGGCAGCCGCTGGTAACGGAGATCCCTTGGGACGTGATACGCGGTGAGGCGGAACTGGGGATCGAGATTCACCAGGCACGACAGCGCGCCATGGCTGCTCTGCCTGGCAAAGCGCCGGTTGGTGCTGTCGTCATCAGCCGAAAACCGATCGAAGCTGCCGGGGTGGCGGTGCCACAGGCCGACGAGCTGCAGGGGCAGGCGGTACTGGCGCGCCAGCTTGGCGGCCAGGTGATTCACGTAGCCCCGGTCGTAGCTGAAGCTGGTGGCGGTGCTCTCGGCCGCAGGGCCCGGATCGATCGCCTCGAGCACCTGCCAGCGGTTCTGGTGGAAGCGCCCCAGCAGGATGCCGCCCGTTTCGTTGGGGTGGTGCTCCAGGGTTTCGGCGCAGATGGCCGCATGGGCCCGGCGGGAGAACAGCACCTCCACGGGCACGGCAATGGCGGGTGAAGTCATGGGAGCGCCCTCAGATCCGGTGACCGGCGAACTGGGCCGTGCTCAGCTCCCCGAGCATCCAGAGCTCAAAGGCAGCGATCCATTTGGCCGCCCAGGCCAGGGCGCTGGCGGCGGTGCTGCAGTGATCGCGGCCATGGCGGAACGATTCAGCTGCCACCGTGCAGAGGCTCAACTCGCCGCTGGCTTCATGGCGCAGGGTGTGGGGGATCGGCTCATCCAGCTGCTCGGCGAGGGCATTGAGATCGGGCTCGATCGGGAAGACGCTGATCGATCCGCCGTAGTCATCGCCATGGGGATGGTCATGGTCGTAGACGAGCTGCAGGTGCCAGATCCGCTGGCTGTCGGGGATGCCGCTGGCCAGTGACCCCAGCCAGGACATGCGCCCATCGGGCAGACGATCGGGCCGGAATTGGGGGAAGAAGTGGTTCATCGCCGCCAGCTCGGCCTGAAACAGCTCCGGGTCGCGCTCGTACCAGTAGAGGGAGGGTGCGGCGAGCTTGCCCTCGGGCACGGTGATCGCCACCTCGCTGTCCCCGCGCTCACTGAGGGAGCGGATCTCGCCCTGCTGGGTGACCATCACGCTCTCGCCGCGCAGCAACTGGGCGGCGAGCTGTTTGCGCCGGTCAGAGGCGGCGTCCTGAGTGGCGGTGGTCATGGCGTGTGTGCTGGCTGGCAACAGCCTCGCCTGACTGTCTGCGGCATGGCCGCTCTCTCCTGCGAAGCACGACCATGACGTCCGGCGGCTGGTGATTCGCACAACCTCACCAACAGCGATCAATGGGCCATGGGATGGTGAGTTCATCCGCTCCAATCGTGATGACCCGCGTAGAGATCGAATGGCAGGACCAATTCGGTCGCTGGCAGCACTTCCAGACCAAACACAACGAGGCCGACGCATTTCGCACTGCGCAGAGCCGGGCTCGCAGCACCGGCAAGCGGCATCGCTTGGTGGATGAGGATGGCCGGCTATTGGATGTCCTTGAGCCCTGAAGATTCAGTGATTTGGGTTGTAAAGGTGCTTGCCGCAGTGGCCAATCACCACCTGCCCCAGCTCCTCATCCCAGCAGAAGTGGATCCGCAGAGTTCGATTTTCTGAATCCTTGGCCCCGATCTTGAGGTGCTGCCACATCTCGACGGCCTTGCTCCCATAGGAGAAGGTGCGAGCACGCTTAGCTTGCGGATTGCTCTCAATCGTCTGGGATTCCCTGGGGGCATAGCTGCTGCCGCCAAACACCTGCCCCGCAATTCGGTCGGGAGCCCCAGTCAGCTTCTGCTCGCGATAGCCAGTGGCCAGCAGCCAGAGAAGCTCAAACAGTTGGTCGCTGTGTTCAAAGCCCTTCACCTGATCGGCTGCAGCCCAGGCACTGTCGAGCACCAGCAAGTTGCCAGGGCAGAGCTCCTCACTCACCAGCTCGAGGCATTGACGCGGCTTGAGACGCGCACTGCCGGCAACACCGCGCAGGCTGTTGAGCAGGCGGTTGGTGACCTCCTGTTCGGTGACTTCCTCATCCGTGCTGCTCCACGGGGTGTAGCTCAATTCAGTGACCACCCCTGCAGGGCCTGCCTGCTCGAGAAACTCGAGGTCCAGCCGCAGCGTGGCCAGCTCGTTGCTGCCCTGCTCCAATTGGTCCGCCAGGGCTTTGTTTTCGGCGAGGGCTAGCTGCAGCTCCTGCTCTTTGAGGTCCAGCTGCTGACTGAGCTCGCCCTCAACAGACTGGGCCAGTTCGATGGCTTGCTCACCTTGTTCCTGGGCTTTCTCGGCTCGCTGTTCCCAGGCCCTTTTGTTAAAATCAAACTCCCTTCTGAGGCGTCGCTCCTCTGCCCGGCTGGTCTCCAGTCGCGTGTTGATGTCCTCCTGCTTCTCCTCAAGCTCCTTGAGGCGTTCTTGTCGTTCCCGGATGCGGGTGGTCTCACTGGGCGCCCCGAAAAGTGAACGGATCAGCTGCTCCACCTGCTCCGGGTTGTCGGGCGCCTTGCCGGTGCTGTCGGTGAGGCTGAGATACCAGGGATAGTGGCGGCCGTCCTGGGCGGGGTAGTAGCTGTAGCCGCACTTGCTCACGTCGTAGCTGGCGCCTAACAGCTCTTGCAGTTCGCGAAAGGCCGTTTCGGTGCAACTGATCACCAGCCGTAGTTTGTCGGCTCCGGTGGTGCGGTCGAAATCCCATGCAAAGGCGCTGCTCACGCCCAGTTCCCGGAGGCGCCGGCTGGCTTTGGGGATCGGGATCGAGATCTGCAGCCGGAAGGCATCCCGTTGTGATGTGGTGCTGAGACCGGTCACCACTGCGTCAAGCCCCTGGGCCACCTCCGGCACTTCGGCAACGATCAGGGGTGCCATGTCCTTGGGGATGTAGCCGATCCACTCTCCTTTCCAAAACACCTTCACGGCATTGGGATCCCACTCATTGGTGGGCTCGTGAATCAGGGTGAGGGGATCGCCAATGGCGATGCCGAGCCCCATCTTTTGGGCAGCATCGTCCAGCAAGTACGCCAGAAAGGTCTGAAGAATTTCGCCGCTGCTCTGTTGCGAGCGCTTGCGACGTGCCGCTTGGCGCTCGGAAGTGCCTGCTTGATCCAGGTGCTGCAGGCGCCGAAAGAGGCTGTCTTTGGGCGCCATTGCACAGTCGACTTTCCCTACAGCTTAGGTAGCTACTTAGCCTTTTTTTGCAGGCAATCCCATCGGTTACAGGGCAAGGTTGATATGGCTTGCCCTCTCAATTCCCTGGCTCCTCTCCGGATCACAGGTAAGCAGGATCACCTGCAGTCCCTGGTCAGCGGCTTGTTGCAGCATCTGATAAATACCCGCCTGTCGCTCAGGGTCAGAGTTAGCGAAGGCGTCGTCAAACAGCACGGGTAAGGTGCCGTCGTAGGCCTCCGCCAGCACTTCTGCCATGGTGACCCGCAGGGCAGCGGCGAACTGTTCGCGAGCGCCGGTACTGAGCACATCAAAGCCAAAGGCCGCTTCGTTGCCGCGGCGCCACTGCAGTTCCTGGAAGCCGTTTCTAGCGTCGTAGCTGAGGCTGGTCTGCGGGGCCTCGGGGAACACCTGGGCGAGATAACGGCCGATCCGCTCAGTGAGCGGTGCGGTGTATTGCGTGGCCATTGCGTTCTGCTCCTCCTCCAACAGACGCCGCAGCAGCGTCAGCATCCCCGCCTCCTTCTCCAGCCGTTCCTGCTCCTCCAGGCGTGACTCCAGCTCGGCCTGCTTCTGCTCGAGCTCAGCTTGGAGATCAACCTTTCCATCGCCGTGCAGACGGCTTTCGGCACGGATGCGTGCTTCTGTCGCTTCCCGCTCTTGGCTCTCAAGCGTGCTGATCTCTTTATCAAGCTCTGCAGCCCTGGCTTTGAGGCTTTCAGCGCCCAGCTCCGCCAGCTCGCTCTCCAGCCCCTCCAGCTTGCTCTGGAGTTCCCTGCAGCGTTCGCGGGCCTGAGCGAGTGCGACCGTCAGAGCCTCAAGAGAGCCGTGTCGCTCCTGCAGGGCATGAATGCGCGTGCTCGCTTCCAGTGACTGGTTCTCACGCTCACGCAGGCCGGCTTCCGCCGTTGCAATCAGCTTGGTCTGGGCATCTAGGTCAGCACTGGATTGCTTCACCAGCGCCTGGTGCTGCTGTTCCGTCTTGGTGGCCCCATCGCGTTGCTGGCGAGCCTCGCTCAGCTGCTGCTCCAAGGCACGCAGACGGCTCTCAAGGGCTTCCCCTTGCAGAGCTGCATCGGCAGCGTCGAGCGCAACCTGAGCATCCGCTCCCTGAATCAACGCATTCAGCCGGAGGCGCAGGGCTTCCGGATCGGCTCCGCCGTGTTGTTCGATCAGGCGCTGCTGCTCCGCCAGTAGATCACTGCGCCGCCGCTCGGCCGTGGCAGCTTCGTCCACCGTCGTCAGCTGCCACCGATGGAGTTCTGCCTGGAACTTGCCCTCCGCTTCTGCGAGCACGGTTGCTGCTTCCGCAGCATTGGAGCCATCCCCAGGTGTGAGCCGCAGCTCCACATCGTCTCCCACCTGCACTGTCGCCGGCTCCGACAACAGCTGACGGCTTCCTGCGGCCAGCTCAAGTCCATCCACCCGCACAGGGCGTCCGGCACGGATCACCTCGATGCCGGCTGAGAGTGCTTCCGCGCGAACCCGGGCATCGCGCCTTGCCGTCTCAAGCCGGCGCAGCGTCTCCACATCCGCTGCAGTTAGCGCAGGCAGGAGGGCGATTTCTGCCTGGAGTTCATCGCAACGGGCTTGATTGGTGGCCAGCGCAGCCAGTTGCTGCTCCAGCCGCTGTTGTTCCTGCAGTTGGCCCAGGCCTTTCTGCAGGGTTTCGATCGCCGTGGCCTCGCGGATGGTCTTGGCCACAGTTTGTTGCTGGACTTCCAGCTGCTCCTGGGCATGTACGCGGGCAGTCTCCAGCTCAGACAGGCGATGCTTGAGCGCCTCAAGCGCCTCCTGATCCGGGGCCTTGGCGGCCTCCAGAGTGGACACTTGCTTTTGGAGCTCCTCCAGCTGCGTGCGGTCTTTGTCGAGGTCGTCGCGTTCCTTCTGGGCCGCCTGCAACTGAGGCTTCTCCGCGGCGATCGCCGCCTCCAGCTCCTGGCTGCGTTTCAGCTTCTGGTCCAGTTCCCCGCGCTGCACCTGGAGAGGCGGCAGCGCCTGGCACACGCGCTGCAGCTGGGCTACCGCCTCCTGAAAGGCTTGCTCTGCTGCCGCTTGTTGGTCGATCTGATCACCGATGGCCTCCAGATCGTCCTGGGCGTCGATCGCCGCCTTACGCGCGTTGTACAGAGGGGAGCCCGTCTTCACCTGCGGGGCCCGGTTAGCACCTCCGGGGGTGTACACGGTGGCCCAACGGGTCTGGATGTCGTCCAGCACGGCCAAATCCAATGGCGACTGCACGCCCAGATCTGCGCCAGCCTGGAGGCGTTCCACCAGGCGATCGTGGTCATAGCTAGCAGCGTTAAGACCAAGCGGATTGCTGCTGGCTGATCCCTGCCACACCCACAGATGGCCCCAGCGCTCCTTGAGCTGATCAGCGGCACCACGGTTGCGGGCCACGGCAGCGGTGCCGATCAGTTCTGATAGCCGCTCCTCAGCGTCTTCCCCCTGCAGGCTGCGGCCAGCGCTGTCGCGCAAGCTGGCACTACCCCGCGCGCCCGCGAACCGCTTGCGCAGCTCCCAGCGTTCACCGGCCGCCTCAAAGCTGATCTCCACTTCCGGTTCAGCCAGAAACGGATCCGACTGCATGCCCTTCAGCAGTTCGCCGCCGGTCTTCACCGGCAGGAACAGGGCCCGGTGCAGCGCCTCAGCCAGGGTGCTCTTGCCGGATTGATTGGGCCCGGCGATCACCGTGAAGCGTGGATCGAAGCTGATGGGCAGGTCGCGATGCCGGCGGTAATCACGAACGCGAGCAGAGAGGAGGCGCATAGCGGAGAGCTGGGGGGTCGTGGAATCAGGAGGTGCGTTGGTTTTGGGGTTCGCTCAGTTGCTGACACAGGCGCGGTGCAGTTCTCGCAGGGCCATCCGGGCCAGCTCGCCTTCCTCTTCTCCCAGCTCCAGCTGCTGCTGCAGCCGCTGGGCCACACGAGCTACCAGCGGATCACCGGCTCGCTCGGTGAGGAGGCGCAGTTCAGCACCATCCGGGGCGACGCTGGTGCGATCGCGCAGCTTGAGGCGCAGCAGCCGGGCCTCGAAGCGCTGCAGCAGATCCTGCAGGCGTGACGCAGCGGCGAGGCTGAGGCTGCCGTCCAGCTCAAGAAGCAGCAGATCCTCCTGACTGCGGGGACCGATCAGATCGCGGAGGATCTGCTCAAGGCGATCCAGGTCAGCGTCGCTGTTGAAGCGGTGCTGGAGCTGATGCCAGCCAATCGCACCGGTGCGGATGTCGAACACTTCAGGCTGCAGACCGCGGTTTGCGTCGACCACCAGCACCTGGCCAGAGCGGTAATCGGTCGCCCGCGGGAAGCGGTCCATCTCATGGCAGCCGGAGTACCAGGCCCGGCTGCTGACCTGCTTGAGGCCATGCCAGTCGCCAAGGGCGACGTAGTCGATCTCGCCTGGCGGCAGCGCCGAGAGGTCAATCCGGTTGGTAGGGACCGGTGGGTTTTCGTCGTCCGTGTCGCCGGTGTCCTCACCGCCAAAGCCATGCACTGATCCATGGGCCAGAACGATCCTGGGCTGGTCGCTCCAGGGCGAGAAGTCGAGCTGGCGCAGCCAGGCGGTGGGATCCACCGGCTCGGCTTTGCGCAGCAGCGGACAGGGCAACACCACGCCCCCAGGAAGGCCAAGGCGGGCGAGCTCGAACGGCTGGCGCTCGAGGAACACTGTGAGGTTGGGGGCCAATTGCTGCACTTCCTTAAGGAAGTAGCTCTCCTGCCAACAGCTGCCGGCCCCGCCGTGGTCGTGGTTGCCCGGGATGACCAGCACAGGCAGCCCCACCGCACCAATAGCGCTGCAGGCAGCGGAGACGTCTGCCTTGGTTGGCTGATGGGTATCAAACAAATCCCCGGCGACGGCAATAAAGGCGGCACCCTGTTGCTGCGCCACCACACCAAGCCGGCCGATGGCACTGAGCCGTTCACGGCGCAGCTGGGCACGTTTATCGGGGTCTGTGACGCGGGCATAGGGCTTGCCCAGCTGCCAGTCGGCGGTGTGGAGGAAGCGCATGGGGATCGGCGAACTGTTACGACCACTGTCACATCAGAATCCACCATCAGAACAGGCGCTCATGCGAACGACGCCCCGATCCTTGAATTATGCGGACTTTGCATAGGGTTGCCACAAGGTGATTGGCTACTTGCTCAAGGCAATACGGCATTATTGAGAGAAGTGTTCCTACTCAAGACTTGTGCCCAACAGAAAGGCAGACATTGCTTCGATCAACAAAGCCATTCTCAAGGATCCCGCAGGGGCATCGAAGAACGAGCTTGTTGGGTTGCTGGAGCTAGAAGACCCAGATTTAAAGTTTTTGTGCCCACTTGCAAGGGCCATCTACTTTGCAGAAACGGGAAGACCTACTAAAGCCTCTAGCGCACAAGCATTGGCAACGATTTGGTGCATTGACGACAGCTTTGCGAGTGATACATCGTGGACTGGTGCGCAGGCGCATGTTCGGGAGAATGTACGTCACGAAATTGAGGTCAAGCTCGACGGCAAAGTGATCACCTTGGGCTTCAGCGCATCAACTGAGATGACCCACTACACAGACTTCTGGTCAGAATATGTGAGATCAGCATCTGCAGATGAATGGAAGTCAGCGAAAGGGGGATCTTATCCAGAATTTCTTGAGGACATTTTCTCTCTTCTGGACCAAGAGTCTGCCAAGGGCGGGCCTCAGGGATACCCAACGGATAGTGGTGAGTTCATCGGCACATCATCCTATAAACTTGTCAGCATTGGTGGACTACCTGTAAATGGGCCAACGTTTCATGACAGCTATCACGAGCAAAGATGGGACGGCCTCTCCGATGAGTTTGGCGAGCAATACAATGAAGATGATGATGACGAGCCTGGCGGTTTCTCCTGGCTCAATTGCTTAAGCAAAAGTCAAGCCGAGAAGTTGGGATTAGCAGCCTCTGGTGATGAGGCTATCGGGCCAGACAGTGGATATCCCGAATGGGCTTCTCGCAATCTCCTAGAGGAGAATGCAACAGTGACATGGGTTAGCACAGATATGATCTATAGCAGCTATAGCGAAGGCAAGTTGCAGGTGGACCATTCCGAATGCGCTTATATCGCTGTTGGGTGTGGGTGCGACTGGGATCCATCAAGCAATCCGGATGAGCAGGAAGAGCTAGATGAAAGTCTAGAACTTCCTGAGTACCCTGAAGATGCGGCCCCGCTATTTAAGCTTGAGGTTCGACGAGGATCAAGTGAATGCCCAAAGGGGCTGAGCCAACTGCTGCCCTACTTTAAATTATTCCATGCCGAGCTGAATTCCTAGCAAGAAGCAAGAGAACACATCATGATTTGGGTATGCCAGGCTAACTTGTCGGTGATCTAGGCTCGTTCAAGTATTGGATTGATCCTGATGATTCGCGTAGCAGTCACTCAAGCAGCGTCGTCAATGGCTACGGGCAAACGACTTGCTGCATTGTCTAGCAGCTGGACTGAGGTGAGCATCGATAATCTGGTTTCCCGGGTTAATGAACTTAATCGAGCATGAGAGTATCGAGGAGCGCCTTCCCGCCTGCCCTAATCACTTTTAAGATGGTCATCTAAAATGATTACAGGCTCGGCCAAGCGCAACAACTTATTGACAGTTTAAATCTAAATTAAAGCTCTTCGCGGTAGTGTCAAAATTCGGATGTCTATAGTCAACGACCAAGTCACCTAAGCCGCACAACCTCGCCCCAGGGGAACTTATTGCTCTCCAGGCCCCCAGGGACTACCACCCAGAGCATCGGTAGCTCCGACTCCTGCCTAGGAAAATCACCGTAGCCATCCGTGAGGTAAACGCAGACCGCCTGCTTTTCGCGACTCCAGGCTTTCTCAACTTGTTTAGAAAATGGCCTGAAATCAGTGCCACCCCCGCCTTCCGGAGCCGGCAGATCACTATCCTCTATTAGCTCATAGGGGCCATAGCAGCAGGCATCCGCGTACCACAACCAACAGCGCAACATGGGGTATGCCGACAGGATGCCCCTTAATTCAGCCAGAAAAAGGCTGAGCTCCTCCTGGCCAACCGATCCGCTGGTGTCTATACAGCAGAACACCTCCACGCTCTCGCCTTCAAGGTGGTCGAGATAAAGCCCCTGATGAATGAAGCGCCGGTCAAAGCCCGTGTAGTCGTTGGGGGTGTGCACCAGATAGCGCCATAACTGACTACGCCAGTCCAGCTGCGGATCGGCTATCTCATCGAGATGGCGGCTCAGGCCACTGGGAAGATCACCCTTGCTCTGATTACGGGCCAGCACCTTCGCCTGCTGGATCGCTTGCTTCCAGTGAGCCTCCAGTTCTTGCCGATCCGCCGGTTCCAACCATGAATGGATTTCGGGCGTAGAGACATGGTTGCGGTTGAGAGTGTCCGCTGATTCGTCCTTCTCCGTATTGCCATTCGTCTCACGCTCGCTCTGCGTATTTGGTGTTGTAGTGCCTCCAGAAGTCTGGGTCGAATCAAGCGGAGCAGTCAGTAGATCAGCCAGCGGCAGCTGCGGCCGCAGCTGCTTGCGGCGCTTCTGGAGCAACTCATAAATTTCCTCCACACTGTGATGCTCCAGGCTTTGATCACGGATGGCATGAGCAGGAAGCTGAAGCGATTTCTCCGCAGCAACCATGCCATTGACGACTAGGTCTGCAGCGATGTTGAAGAGCTCCTGCTCACGGACGCCACGCCGCAGAGGATGCAGCAACGCCGCATGCAGAAGCTCATGCAGAAATACCGCATCGCGTTGCTTGGCAGGCAATGCCGCGTAGGTCTGAGGATGGAACCACAGCGTGCGGCCATCAGTAGCTGCTAGAGGCACCAACTCACTGAAGCGCACCTCAGCAAACATTGCCAAGGCCGCGAAGAAAGGTGCATGCATTCTCAGTCGCAGTCGCGTGGCGCTGATCAGACTCTCCAGCTCAGGGCCGGACGAGCTGTAGGCGGCGGCAGTCACAGGCTGAGAAGCTCGCGGTATTCCTTCAGGAAGGCCTGCAGATCAGGCTCATGAGCCACCATTTTGGCCAGTACACCGAGCTGATTGCTACGGCGCATCTGTGCGACCAAGTCACTGGCGAACAGCTGAACCCATTCAGCTGTCGCATTGGCTACGAGCCACTGGAATGCCGCAAGGCCCTGCACAGCAGTCATCGCCCGCATCGTCAGGCCAATTGTTGTGGCCCAGCGCCCGGACGGTTCATCAGGAAATCTGAGGCGTGATCCCTTGCCCGCAAGGATCTTGTCGAGATCGGGTAATTTCCCGTACACCTTGAGATAGGCCCTGAACTCCGAGGCCGCCGCCTCACCGACGGCTGGGTCCACCGCCAAGCCGGCCTGATGCAGACAGCTGGCCATCTCCCAGCTACGCGGCGATGGCCAGGCCGGTTCCTTGGGGTTGAGTTTGTGAAGCAGGGTGGGCCGGAAAGCCAGGAAGGCAAGTACCTGTTCATGCAGGCGTCGCTCCAGCGCATAGGCCTTGAAGCTGTTGAAATCAACACCAACGCTGAGGTGCAGGAAGCGATTAGCCAGAGGGGAGGGCATCTCAAACACCGAGGCGCGATCCTCTTTGCGATTGCCCGCCGCCCAGATGAACCAGCCCTCCGGCACCCGGTAACTGCCTACCTGACGATCCAGGATCAGCTGTTGGGCCACCCCTTGCATTGCCGGTGGGGCCATGTTGAGCTCATCGAGAAACAGGATTCCTTGCCCTGAGCGCGGCAAAAACTCCGGCGGAAACCAGGTGGAGGTGCCGAGGCTTTCGCCATCCACCGGCGGCACGGCCACAGGTAAGCCTCTTAGGTCTGTTGGTGCCAGCTGGCTGAGGCGCACATCGATGAACTGCTGCCCTGCGGCTTGTGCCACCTGAGCCACGATGCTGGATTTTCCGATGCCTGGCGGCCCCCAGATCATCGTGCTGATCGTGATGTTGCTGTTCACAAGATGATCAAGGTAACGGATCAACTGGGAGGGTTTGAGAGTCATGGGTTACGCGACAATGACAATGCAGGTGTCAGTGATGCTCAGCTCCTCATGGACCTGGTAAAAACATGTCCTGGCACAGCCTGCTCGGACCCTGTTAAAGCCATTCATGACGTTGTCTCACTACAACGCTTGATTGCTACCTGCACGACATGCTGATTGGCATCTTGTAAGAGGACCTTGAGCTGACGGGGCGGAGTGGCAGGGTGTGAAGCCACGGCGTGGCGTTCACGCCAGTCGAGGCTTGTGGCACAGCGGCGGAGCAACGGCAGCGGGCAGTAGGGGCTGCGCAGGGCCAATCGCCTGGCGCGGGAGGAGGGTTTTGTGGAGCGAAGCAGGGTCAGGGCAGCCGTCTCGTAGCTGTTGGGATCGATCTCAGCGGACAGTGCGGGGCTTGCGGCGGCCACCTCCGCCACGGTGCGGTTGTTGAAGAGGCCGTAGTTGGAAGTCTTTGCAGTGTCAGCGAGCAACTGGATCAGCAGCGGCAGGGGGCAATGGGGATGACGTGACACCATGGCTCTCAGATCTGGATCCGGATCGCTGGCGTGGTCGGCAAGCCAATCCACCGGATAGTTGGGACTCGCCACAACTGCAAGGGTGTTTCCTGAGATCTGCTCTTCCCTTAGGAATCGATGCAATGCAGTGGGGCATGCAGGGTTGCTAGCGACCGATGCGCGAACATGAATGTTTGGATCCTTGGCCAGCCCCTCCAGCACGGGTACCGGCGTACGGGGATGGGCCGCTGCAAGCTGCCGGAAAGCGTTCCGATTGCTGATCGAGTCGGCCGGGATCTGTGCCATCCAACTGAGCAGCTCGGGAGCATAGGGGCGCTCGCCGAATGGTGCTAGTCCTAATCCATATTCCATCTCAAGGCAAAAAGAGCTGAGTTCGTCTGATCTCATGGAATCAATCACCTCCTGCATCAGGGACGGTGTCCAGCAGAGGATCTCCGCCGCATGCTTCAGAATCTGTTTCCCGGCAGGACCCTTGAGGAGATTCCGGGCGGCTTCCTCCGGCAGGTTCGGATTGCGAAGCGGCGAGCGACCCTGGGCTGAGCTGAGCTTGGCTAACGGACAGCAGCGGTTCTGCAGGGCGGCCCTGCTCACAAGGGCATTCACATCTGCCGAAAGCTTCTCTAGAACGGAGGCCTGGCATGGGCGCAGCAGAGCCAATGCAAAGCGGATCTCCTCCCGTGGATCGCTCGCCAAGGCCTCCATCTGCGACTCATTGAGATCCCCGAAGCAGGCGGCCAAGAGACGTTTACTGGCGTTGCGACTGGCGATCAGTTTCTTAGTCTCCTTCGGTGAGAGGACAGCAGGCCAGAAATCCACGAGTGTCTTCAGCCATTCGTGTCGACCGCCATCAATCAAGACTTGCGTCGCCAGGTCAGCGATCTGCGTGATGAGCCAGGCACGAAGAGCTTCGGAGATATCCTCCAATCCCAAAAAATGTCCGGTGATCTTTAGTCGATTAAGCGCGTGATCCTGGCCACCGATGAAAAAATTATAGATATGGATGGCTTTGTCTAGAGCGTAGGCAAGAGCGTGCCAATCAACAACCTTATGCCACTCATCCTTGCGGTTGTCGAGCTCCTGGCCGAGATTGCGCCGCCAGTCCTGCGAGGCCCCGGGATGGAGAAGTAGCGTGAGCAAATCTATAGTGTGGAGCATACTGACATCGGCGGGGTTGTAGAAGCCCATCACGAAGAAGGCGATCTCGTGAGGCATAAGTTCTTCCCGGTCGGCCTTCTCCAGTACAGCTAAGGAGCAGCGCAGCAGCGCTGGATTGCTCTGTTGGAGATGGGACGCCGCACTGGTGGCCACTAAGTCAGCCAGTTCCCCCTGTTTCCGCTCTGGCAGCCGGCTGATCAGCTTGTCGTGCTCGGCGTCATGGCGCACCAGCTGATCGAGGGCCTGCTTGGGCACCTGACGATGCATAAGCAAGCGCAGTTGCTCACGCTCGCTGAGCTGGCTAAGGCACCAGCAGAAATACTCTCCGGGCAGGTCTCCTGCAGCCTGGATCGTGCGGTGTTGCTTGCATAACAGCGTGTCCACAAGTTCGGGCTGCTGCTCAAGCCACTCGGCAAAGCGTGGGTGACGAACGCAGGCAACAGGATCGGCGGCGGCTAGGGCTGCCAACTGTCCCATCCAGCCGCTGGGTGAGGCAGCCTCCGCGGCTACCTCCGCAGAGCGACGTGGTTGCAGGGCCGCGTGGCGGATGAATGGCAAGCCATCGCCCTGCAATTTTGCCAGCGCTGCGGCAGGAGCGAGGGGAGAGCTGGCTACCGCCAAGCGTTCTTGCCAATGCCAGCTCCAGGCCGCCGTCTGCATCAGCTCATCACTGGCCCAACCCTTCTGAATCATCCGGAGCCGCAACGTAGAAGGTTTCAGCCGCCAGCTGGCCCAGAGCGCTGCATTGAGCAGGATGCGCAGGCTGTCCAGAGGATCGGGCTCGATGGCCAGCAGGTCGAGGCAGGCAAGCAGCACATCTTTCTTTCGCTGGTCAGTCTGGAGCTGCAATCGGCCCATCTCCATCAACTGCCACACTTCACCACCCACATAGGCAGGGTTGTTTTGCACGTAGCGCTCTACTGTTTTGGCACCCCAGCCAGACCAATGCATCAACTGGCGTAAAACCGGCAATGGTGTCATCGGATTGCTAGCCAGGGGGTAAATGATCTCCTTGCTGGTTAAGTGAGAGAGCTCCTCCAAGACCTCTGCTGGTGTATGAATGCAGCTTGCAACTTCTGCCTGCGGCCCGCTGTTACGGTGTCTAGCGAGTCGTTTGTACACCTCAGCTGGCATGAGAGTGTCATGATTGATTCGAATACCACGCTCTACCAGCCTTGTTTTCGAAAGCGAGAGCAATTGGTCTGCAAGGGGCGAAGCATCAAAGAAGAGTCCACCGCGCAGCCGGCAGCCATTAAACGCCAGGCTGATTAGTTCCTCGCCCTCTGAGAATATTGGTGCTAGGGCGAGTAGCAAGTCGTCAATGAGTGGCGTCTTCAAGGCTTCTGGCAGAAGAAGCTCATGGTCTTGAAGCGAATTAAGTGATTCCTGTATTGGCTGCAGCTCATCAAGATCATTCGTCTGCCACTGCAGCGACTTCAGATCTGAGACACTGATGACATCACCTGCTTCATAAAGGGCCCGAATCAGCGAATGTGTCCGAAATGGGTGCTTCTCGATAGGTAGTAGGGCTGTATAGCTCAGCAATAACTTGCTGTAGTTGTCCTCGCCGTGGCGTTGATGCACCTCCTGCCAGAATCCTTCCACCTGCGCAAATGGAAAGAGGTGTCCTTCGTCGATATGCTCCCTTTTTCCAATCAGGCTTTTTCCACCCAGCAGGAGCAATGTCCAGATTGGATTGTTCGCCACCTCACAAGGGTGATGGGTGGTGAGCTCCCACAGGCGTTTGGTCTTCGTGTCGGGATCAGATGCCTCTACGGCCCGTTTCAAGTCGAGCGAGGGGGCAGCAGCGCTGAACGTGGCAGTCTGAAATTCCTGGCGAAGCTGTGTGACGATCTCGGTGTAGAGCTGGTTGAGCTGCCGCCGAGAGCCTTCGGCGACTAGGTCGAGAGTTTCAATGGCCTTGCGCCAGCGGGTGAGTTGATCGCGAACCATGGAGGACTCAGCTATAACGTTGGAGATTGATAAGGATTTTTCAGGGTTTCCTCAAGGCAACAACTCCAACAGTGCCGCTTCATCGAGGACAGCGACACCCAGTTGCTCTGCTTTGGTGAGCTTGCTTCCGGCGTCGCTACCCGCCACCACGTAGCTGGTTTTTTTGCTCACCGAACCACTGACCTTGCCTCCTGCGGCTTCGATCAGCTCTTGGGCCTGACCGCGCTTCATGGTTGGAAGCGTGCCTGTCAGCACAAACGTTTTGCCCGCTAAGGGTTTTGGGCTGTCCCCATCGCCCGACGCGTCGCCAGCAATTGCCTCCGGAGCCTGCAGACAGAAGCCCATCTCTTCCAACTGCTGCAGCAGAATTTGGTTGGTGCCATTGCCGAACCATTCGCTGAGGGCATCGGCGATCTCAGGCCCAATTCCATAGGTGGCCAGCAGGGCATCGGGATCTTTCAAGGCGGCATGGCTCAAGGCTGCAGCGGAAGGGAACGCTGCTGCCAGGACTTTGGCGTTTACCGGGCCGATATTGCGGATGCCAAGAGCAAACAGCAATCGATGCCAGGGTTGTTGGCGCGATGCCTCCAGGGCCTGCACCAGCTTGGCAGCGGAGCGTTTGCCCATTCCATCCAGCGAGGCCAGGGTGGCTTCTTCGAGGCGGTAGAGATCGCTCAACGTGTTGACCAGGCCGCGTTCCGCCAGCAGGGCAATGGTGCGGGTGCCCAGGCCGTCCACATCCATGGCGGCCCGGCTCACCCACTGGCGGATCGCCCCCTTCAGCTGGGCTGGGCAGGAGTTATTGATGCAGCGGGTGGCGGCTTCTTCAGCGGCCCGCACCAGTTCGGAGTTGCAAGCAGGGCAGTGATCCGGCAACTGCACGGCAACGGCTCCCGCCGGACGCAGCTCCGGCAGCACCCGAACCACTTCAGGGATGATCTCGCCGGCTTTGCGCACCACGATTGTGTCGCCTTGGCGCAGGTCGAGCTCGGCGATGCGGTCGGCGTTATGGAGCGTGGCGCGGCTCACGGTGGTGCCGGCCAGGGGCACGGCTTCGAATTCCGCCACGGGAGTGACCACTCCCGTGCGGCCCACCTGGGCCACCACCCGCAGCAAGCGGCTGGGTGCTTCTTCTGGGGCGTACTTGAAGGCCACCGCCCAGCGTGGTGCCTTGGCATTGAAGCCGGCGCGTTGCTGCAGCTCCAACGCATCAAGCTTCACCACCACGCCATCGGTGGCATAGAGAAGTCCATGGCGTTGCTGCTCCCATTCGCTCGCAAAGCTCTGCACGGCGGCCAGGTCGGCGCAGAGCCGAGCATTGGGATTCACCCGGAATCCAGCTTGCTTTAGCCATTGCAGTGACTGCCACTGGCTGGCAGGTGCCTCGGTGCCATCAGGCAAGTGCAGGGTGTAGGCGAAGAAATCCAGCCGCCGGGCGGCGACCACCTTGGAATCCAGTTGCCTGAGGGTGCCGGCGCAGGCATTGCGGGGATTGGCAAACAGGGGCTCTTCGTTGGCCTCTCGCTCCTTGTTGATCCGCGCGAAGGTGTCGTCGGGGATGAAGGCCTCCCCTCGCACTTCCACCCATTCGGGTGGGTTCTCGAACTGCAGCCGCAGCGGCACCGTTTGAATCGTGCGCACATTGGTGGTGATCTCCTCTCCCCTGGCGCCATCGCCACGAGTTGCGGCCCTTACGAGAACGCCGTTCTCGTAGCTGAGCGCCAGGGCATTGCCGTCGATCTTGAGCTCACACACCATTGGGAGATCGGTGCCTTCCTCCAGATCCAGTTCTCGCAGCAGGCGGCGATGCCAGCGCTCGATCTCCTCGTCGTTGAAGGCGTTGTCGAGGCTGAGCATCGCGATGCGGTGCTCCACCGAGGTGAAGCCATCACTGGGGGCGCCGCCTACCCGCTGGCTGGGGCTGTCGGCTGTGATCAGCTCCGGGTATTGCTCCTCCAGCTCCAGCAGTTCGCGATAGAGGCGGTCATAGACCGCGTCCTCCATCTGTGGAGCATCGAGCACGTAGTAGGCATGGGCCGCTTCATTGAGAAGCTTGCGGAGTTCAAGCAAACGTTGTGGCATGAGTTGATTTGTCAGTGTCATTTTGTCTTCTGGTTTCTTGCCTCAACAGAACCCCTGAACCTTGTCGTCGCCAACGTCCACGATCACCCCATCGCCTTCCGCCTGCCAGGCCTCGAGGTACTCCAGCGGCATAGAAAGGCTGCTTGCCATCGACTGCAGGAAGGCCTCGCTGTAGCGGAAGTCAATGGCACAATCTGCGAACTCATCGAGTGCCTTCACTAGATCCACGGGCTGGATGCCAGGCAGATCCATCTCCTTCAGGATCTGGGCCCAGGCTTCCTGTTCCGCCGGCTCCATGCTGTTGTACTCGCGTCCATCCATTTCTTCGCCCTTGCCGTAGGCCCACCAGAGATTGCCCTGCTCCTTGAGCTTGTTGATTAGGGCAGTCGGGCAATGGGCCCCAGCCAGTAGGGCTTCCTTAGAGCGCATTCGCAGGTCCAGCACCAGCAGTTCAGCGCCTTCGGACTCTTCCAACTTGAGGCTGATCGGCTCTATCACGATCTGTGCATCGAGATTCCAGCGGAAGATCTGCGGCCGTTGCGTGATCGTGTCCATACGCATCAGAGACTGGTGCAGAACACCGCCGAGTGTGGATTCGGCTGGTTCAACACTCAGTAAGTTGGTGACGGCATTGCCAAGCTCAGGGTGTTGGTAAAGCAGGTTGGCCGCCGCCAAGTCCGACTGGAGCTCCTGCAGGGTGGAATAGCCCAAGTAGGTGGCTACGGCCTTGCAACCCCCAGCCGGCAGAGCCAACACCACAGGCCGATAGTGCACAAACAGTCCAATTGTGTTGGTCATCGATCAACGCTCCTCGCCCTGCCCTACTGCCATCAGGCGACATAGCCGATTGAGTCGCTGCACGTTGGCAATGCTGGTGCTGATGCCAGTAGCGAGCTCTGGTGACCCCACCACGATCGAAAGACACTGGGCACGGCTGATTGCCACGTTCAGACGGTTGGGTGACAGCAGGAAATCCAGGCCGCGGGGGGCGGATTCGGCATCGCTGGCCGTCAGCGAATGGATCGCCACCGGAGCCTCTTGCCCCTGAAACTTATCGACAGTGCCGACGCGGGCTCTATCTCCCAGTATTCGTTGGAGGCGATTCACTTGAATGTTGTAGGGGGCGGTAATTAGAATGTCGCTGGGGCCAAGAACGTCGTCGTCTTCAGTCCTCATCTTCCCGTTGCGCATTTGAGAGCGCTGATAGGGCTTGCCGAGTAGCTCGTCCACCAACTTTGCGATGTACTCCACTTCCTCGTCGCTACCTGTGCTGTTGCCCTTGTGTTCCACTGGCTGGAAGATGAGTCCCTGCGGCTGGGCGTTCCATAGGATTCGATTCGCCTCGTTGGCGAAGGTTGCCTGCAACTGCTCCTCGTAGAACAGCTCCGACACCACGGCGGTGAGCGCTGGTGGCATGCGCCAGCTGGTAGCCAAGAACACGCCCCGGTCTGCCGGCACCACAGCGTGATCGGCCATCATGTAGTCAAGGCAGCTGAGGCCACTGTCCTCGGGATGAGCGGCGCGCGTGGGCTGGCTGAGTTGCTGCTGATCACCCACCACCAGGATGTTGCGGGCACAGCGAGCCATCGCTAACAGGTTGGCCAGCGACACCTGGCCTGCTTCATCGATCACCAAGAGATCGAAGGGGTCGGCGTCGTGTTTGGCGAAGACATATGCGGTTCCCCCCACCACGGCCATATCCGGTCGCAGTTGCTTCTGCAGAGCGCAGCTCACGGCTGTGCCGCCAAAGTTACTCTCGTCGTCTGGTCGGGCTGAACTTCCTGTGCACTTCACCACCATTGCTGTGCCGCCACGGCGATCCACCGCCTTTTGGCACTGCTTCAGCAGGTGATTGATGGCTGGATGACTGTTGGAGCTCACCGCGATGCGCTGCCCCTGGGCACTCAGCCGGGCAATCAGCTCAGCGGTGACCGTCGTTTTGCCAGTGCCCGGAGGACCCTGCAGCGACAGCGCCACCCCATCGGCGTCTGCAAAGAAGGCGGCCAGATCGGCAGCGGTGCCGGCGGGATTGTGGCGGGTGCGCTCGTTGATCGGCTCCAGCTCCGGCATCCGCCGCCGCTCCAGCAGATGCAGCATCGCTGCAGGTAGGTCCTTACCCTCAACCCAGCGCTGAGCCTGAACTGCCAAGTGGGGCCTGAGGTGTTGGCTGATATCGGGCGGAAACAGAATTAAATCGGTCTGCTCAGGAATCGTCACCGGGCGACCGCTTTGCAGGCGCGTCTGTTGGATGGAGTCGGGCAGCGTCAGCACCACGGTGCCAGTCTCTTCGTCCAGCTTTGCCGCGAGTGGGATCTCCGCTTCAGTGAGATACAGCGACAGGCCCGCGCCATCATTCAGCTTGAGCGGCTGATCGCAGGCGAAGCTGTAAGTCAGAAGTCGCTGCCGGCTGCGCGGCAGTTGTCTGGTCTCATCGCTCTCGAGCCTTGCAGCGACGATCACCTCGGGATCATCCAGGCGCTCCTCTGGTGACTGCTCCAAGCGCGCATAGAAGTCCCACCACTCCACTTTGCGCTCCCGCAGATGGAATGGCAGCAGCTGGCTTAACAGCCGCTGGATGCGCAGGCTCATGCCCCGTGGACCAGCAGACTCGTCCGCTTCGCTGAGGGCAAGCAACCTGTTGTTCTCGTCGGCTGGACGGATAGAAGAGGTTTTGTCGCGGTGCTGTACGGGTAACTCCTCTAACAGGATCTGTGAGGCACGCATCAGTGCCTCAATCGCCTCTCGGTTGGCCTTGGCTCGCGGTGATTCCTCAACCACATCCTCTAGCTGAGATTCATCGGCAACACCATCTCTTCGATCAAATGATGGAAACTCAAGTCCAAGTTGTAGATGATTCTCAATCAGGAAAGCATGTAGCCGGGCTGTGGAGATGCAGTCATCGCGATTGTAACGTTCAATCGCCAGTAGCCGCGGGCTGCCGTGAGGAAGATCACCGGCAATGGAGGGCTCACCGGAGCGCAGCCATTCGGCGTACTGCACCACTGAATCCGCTGCGGTTTCGACATCGCCGTCGCGGGGAGGCTGATACAGGCGCTCCACCTTCTTGATCGAATAGCTGTCGGCCCCAAGCAGCAGACCACGTCGCACGATCGGGTATAGATCCACCAGCACGCCCGTAGCTCGCCACTGGTCCATCAAAGGTTCATGGATTTGATGCAAGGCCGCCAAATTTCCGAGGGCCGTTTTCTCGTAGCTGGCGTAGTGATAAACGTGCAGGTTGGGATGCTGCAGGCGGCGTTGCTCAACCCACTGGATGAAGCTGTCGAAGGCCTGCTTCTCGTCCGCCATAGTGTGTGCCCACCAGGGCTTGAACTGCAGGTCACCCGCTTGATCGCGATAGCAGGCACCGAAGAGGTATTCAAGCTTCTCGCCCTTGATCGGATCGGGGTAGCCCTCCATGTCGAACCAGATGTCACCGTCATCGGGAGCGGGCAGCAGAGCCAGGCCACCCGCTTGTTCGTCAATGGGCCGCACCCGGAATGCAGGCCGTTCATCGTTCTCTCGGGTTTCAAGTTGAATGCAAGCCTGCTCGCGTAGGCGTTTGAGTACGTCGTGGTTCATTCCCGGCACGCTGCCTTGCTCTGGCAGAGCGGCCAGCTGCTCGATGGTGTGAATGCCGGCGTTCCTAAGCTTGTCCCGCTGACTACCGCGTAGACCTGCGACCAGGATCAGATCCCGCTTCTGTTGGAGCCGTTGCTCAATGAATGGTTCCCACAGCCCATGGTCACCCCGGGCATCATCTGGTTCCTGGCTGGGATCAAAGGCAGCACGGAAGTCGCGGTAGCGCTGGCGCAGCTGCTCGTACCAGCTCCAGAAGCGAGCCGTGGGATAGCCATGCTCCCCCTGCTCGAAGCGACGCCCTCCGAGGTAAAGCTTGAAGTGCTCGGGCCGCTCGCCGAGGATGAGCTCCAACAGCTCGCAGTAGGCGCAGGCCTGCACCAGGTAGATCGGCTTGGGGTGACTGGAGAGCTTGCATTCGATCGGGATGTAGCTCCAATCGCCCAGCTTTGAAGGTCGCTCGATTCGCTCCAGCAAGTCGGCCCAGCCGCGGATTTCGTTGTTTTTCAGCGCCGCCTGATGGATGTATTGCCGTCCCTGTTGCATGGCTGCACGCGTATTGGCGTAGTCCTGCTCTTGAGGTGGACCGTCTGGGTCCAATGGCTGTTGGCGGTAGACGTCCTTCCCTTCATCTTCCAATCGCTTCAGCAGGACTTCCTCATGTTTGTGCCCCTGTTTGAACAGCAGCTCATCCAGCGGCGTGGTGGCTGGCCGCTGCTGCCTGAACAAACCCTGGGCGTGTAGCTCCTCCCACCAGGCGCCGATCACCGGGCTGCGGCTGAACAAAGCGAGCTGGGACGGGGTGATCAGGCGGTTCGGCATGAAATGTGGCGTGCCTGGGAGTGCAAGACCTTTTCAGCATCGCCGACCAGAGCGATCGGCGCAGCCTCTCTGGCGCGAACGACGACTTCATTCGGCTGTTTATGCAATTTCTGCATCCCTCGATAGGCGGTTGTTCGCGCGAGAGCAGTTATGGGAACTAGTGAAGCTGGCATGCTGAGCACCTCAAGGAACTTGCAGATGAACTGGGACCCCGAGGCTTTGACGGATCTCGCTAACGAAGCGATGTCCACGAGCAGCTCCCGCGATCCGCTCGAATTCAATTGGGGGCTGTTCGCCTGGGGCGATGCCCCACCCGCCTGCGGAGGTGGAGTCGGAGCCTTTCAGTGGTTCGACGAGCTCTCTGCGGTGCTGTCCTTCGTCACCGATCTCAGCCCTGCTGGCTTTGCCACATTTGACGAGGAAGCCGAATGGATCGAGCTGCGCGATCAGCTGCGTCAGATTGCACTTCGCTTCGAGGCTGATTCCGCCGCAGCGATCAGTGCTTTCAACGACAACCTGAAGTCACTGCTGCAGATCGAATGGATCAGTTCATTAGAAGATCTCCTGTCCGGGCATGGATGTTTTCCGCGTCTGATCAGAGCTCGATTCCGCGGTGATGATGACGACGAAGCCACTGCCAAGAATGTTGATGCCATCGGCGTTTCTGAGCGAGACGAGTTCCTGGTCTTCCTGAGCGAATATGGGTTTTGACGAGATGAAAGAGTTTTACGCATCCTTGCTGTGCCTGGCTGGGTGCGCGCTTGTTGCTGTCTTGCCAGGACAGGCTCAGTCCTTGTCAGCTCGAGATCGCAATATGTATTGGTATGGGATCGGAGCAGGCATCGCAATCACGGTTTGCGAGCTTGAGCGCAATGGTGAGGTCGGCAAGGGCTTTGCTCGGACATTCATCAAGGACGCACGGGCCAACAAGGACATCACCAAGCAGCCCCAAACAGTTCAAGGGTTGCTTGATGCCTCCCGGGCAGCTAATTGCAGGGGCCTGTAGCCCCACCTCAGACCAGATTGATCAAGCCTTCATCGCAGCCTCAAGGCCCATTTCTTTGGCCAGGCGCCGGTGCAGCAGCTCGAGCTGCTCTGGATGGAGAGGCCGGTCCGCATTTTGTTGCTGCATGCTCAGCCGTTCTGCCAGTCGCGCAATCAAGGCTGCTGCTGTGCAGCCATGGTCAAGACCGCGGTAGATGTGGCGCCAAGGGGTCAGGTGCTCAGCCACAAACGCTTCCAGTTCGCCACTGTCAAAGAGCTGGACCACGGTGTTGGCGGCGGCGGCGTTCAAGATCTCGATCAAACTCTGATGGTGGAGGTTGCCCAGCCAGCCACCGCCTGGCGCATAGAGGCAGCTGCGGACTCCCCCATCCGGTGTCACATGCAGATACCTGGGCCGGTAAAAACCTGCCGTTGCGCAGTGCGACAACGCCGCCAGTCGTGCCACATTGCCGCGTCTCATGGGGCGTTGCTGCACCGGTTGGGCAGCCCCAATGTCCACCTGTTCCATGGGCGTGATCAAGGCCGCAGGCAGCTGGCGCTGCACACGCTTCAGGAGGGTTGGCTCGGCGTCGGTCGCCACAACTTCGATGGCCTGGCCCGCGAGCTGGCAGAGGGTGCCTACCCGGATCACCCGCTCCAGCAGCTGCGGATATTGCTGGTAGCGATCATCCAGGCTGAGGGCCAGCCTGCCAAGGCCACGTTGCTGCAGCGCTCCCACCAAGGCGGCGTCATCGGCAAAGGAGTGATCGCCGACTCGGATCTGCTGTTGCAGCCCCCACCAGGCGTTGGTGTTCATCCGGGTGGGGATGTTCAGCTGCTGCGCCAGTGCCAACAGTTCCAGCACGGGGCTGGCTGTTGCGATCACTTCACCACCGGTGAGATTCAGTCCGCGGCGCAGCAACTGCAGGGCCTGGGCCTGCTCCAGCAGTGGGCGAACGGTGGCGACATCCAACCAGGTGGACGCGCCCTTGGGCCGCAGTGGCTCCTGCAGGCAATGGCTGCAGGCCAAGTTGCAGCTGTAGCTCAGCTCCAGGTTGATCGCTTCCACAAACGCAAACGGCAGCGCCGAGCGCCCCCCTGACGGCGCCGAGTCGGTGGCCCAGTTCCGCAGAAGCAGTGCCTGCGCGTTCGCTGCCCCAAGCGTCTCCAACGGCAGACCATCGCCACTGGCGGCCAGCCGCCGCAACAGCCCGGCACCATCGGCGTGCGGCTGGGGCAATTGCTGAGCCAGCCAGCCCAGCCGTCGCCGCTGGGCCAGATGGCGCAGGCCGGCCGTGGCGTAGAGCTGACCCATCACTCCAGATCCACACTCTCGAGCAACATCCGGGACCTGTAGAGCCTGTCCGCATCGACAGCCCAGCTGACAATCTGGGTGTGCTTGGCGTCAGCGTCGCCCTTCATCTCGTCCACCACCTCGTCGTGGAAGGTCTCCAGCTTGCGCACCAGGGCCAGTGCGATCTGTTGATCTTCTGCAGCGCTGGTGTCCAGCTTCTCGAGCAGATCCAGCACCTCCTTCACCTTGGCGCTCTGCTGGCGCTCGGGCTTCTCCGGCCGCTCGGGCTTGTTCTCCTGCATGGCGATCAACTCCTGTGGGGTGCTGGGGATGCCAGCGCCAACCGGCGCATCGGCCTGATCAGCGGCCATCTCCGGATGAACACCGGCATTGGGATCAACCGGCTTGCCGCCCTGGTAGCGGTAACGGCCCCGGCCGGCGGAATCACTGGGCATGCTCATGTCACCTCCGATCGCGATGGCAACAGCATCGGCGCAATCCATCGGCAGGTTGATCACTCTCGCGCGAACGACGGATCTCAGAAGAGCTTGTTGAAGGACTGCTGCAGCGCATCGCGCTGCTGGTAGCTGCTGGTGATCTGCGCGTTGAGATCCCGGCAACGGATCGCCAGGGCGCCTGCATCGGCCTGCAACGCATCGATCAGCGATTGCTGCGTGTCGATCAATGCGAGCGTCTCCGGCCCCAGCAGGTCAGGCAGAGAAGACGCGATCTGAGGCGATGCGACGTGCTCAGGCATGTGTGCCTGCAGGGTCTGGATTTCGTTCTCCAACTGCTGACGGAGACGCTGCTGGAGGCCCCGGCCGATACCAGCCAGGCTGGTGAGCTGGTCAATCCGCTCGAGCAGCTGGTCGCCCCGCTCCAATCCATGGCGCTCCAGCAGCGCCATGCGCCCATCGCCAAAGCCCTCCATGCGCCAGGAGCGCAGCGGCTGCTGTGCCAACTGCTGCTGCAACCAGCGCTGCTGTCGGTGGTTGGCAGCCTGCCGCCAGAGGGCCGTGGCGGTGCGCTCGGGATCCTGCAGGGGCAGGCGTGCAGCCAGCTGCGCTGTGCAACTGCCAGCCAGCCGGCTCAGCAGTTGGTGGCGCTGTTGCTCCAGCTCTCGACTTTGCTGCAGGGTGCTCGCGGCGCTGCTGGTGGCCAGTTCAAGCAGTTGATCGGCGAGCCGCTGGCGGGCTTCCACCTTCTGGCGGTGCCCCAGCCAGCGACTGATGCGATTGCGCAGCCCGCTCAGCCGCTCCAGTACGGCCTGCTCATCCACTAGCTGCTCCGGGCTGCTGCAACGCTCCGCAATTTCAACCAGCACCGGCTCAAGCTGCAGCAGCTGCTCAACCAGCACAGCCCGGCGTTCCACCAGGTCGCGCGCCAGCCGCAGCTGATCGCGCAGGGCCTCCAGCCCATTGCCCTGGGGGTCTGCCGGGGCTGGCTGACTCGATTGCTCTGGTGTCTGCTGCGTGGCCAGCGGCTTGGCGCTGGTTGGGGCAGGGCTGTAACGGCTGATCGGGGTGCCGATGCGCTGCTCCACCGCGCACCACAGGCAGTCGCGGCCCGCCACGTGCTGGTGCCGCGGATTGCGACTGCAGGCCACCACCTGACTGTGCAGATCCCGCAGCAGCAGCATCCACTCCGCAGCAGTGGGCCGCAGAGCCGGTTCACAGCAGAAGCTGCGCCGGAAGGCGGCATCCATCGCCTCGCTGATCGCCGCTGGTGCCGGCCGGTAGGGCCCAGGCCGCAGGCCCGCTGCCGGCATGGCGGCATGGGGATAAAGCCCGCGGCGGATCCGGGCCGTCACCTCCAGCTCGGGCTCCGCCTGCAGCAGCGCGTTGTCGTAAGGGTGGTCGTGCAGCAGCAGCAGGTAGACGATCACCGCCAGGGCGTAGGCATCGCTGCTGGCATCGCGCCAGGTGGTCGCAAAGTCGGCACCGATCAGCTCCGGGGCGGTGTAGGGCGGCCGGCTGACCGGGCAGTGGAAGCGCTCAGCGCTGCTGGCGATCTGAAAGCTGTCGCTATCGAGAATCACCGCTCGCCAGGTGCTGGTGCCGGCCGCCTGGCCCTGCTGTTCAAACAGCACGTTCTCAGGATTGAGGTCGCCGATCACCAGCCCATAGCGATGCAGCTGTGCTACCGATTCGGCCAGCCGCAGGGCCGCCAGCACCGCGTCCTTCCAGGTGAAACGCTGCAGGCCGGCGATCTCCTCGAAGTTGAAGAGCCGCGCAGCTGAGACGCTGCGCTTGCTCTCCACGTAGCGCATGGCGTAGCCCGCCAGTGCCCCGCGCTGACCATCGCGGCAGTGGTAGAGCCGTTGACGGGGCAGGGTGGCGATGGTGCCGCAGGTTGGCTCCAGGCGCTGCAGGGCGATCAGCCGCGCCTCCTCGAGCTGGCGGCAGAGCTTCACGGCGATCGGCTGGCCGCCGAGCTGCGTGCGATACACCTGGCCCTGGCCACCGGCGCCGATGCGGCCGGTGTGGCCAGCCGGCAACACCACGCTGTGGCCATCGCTTGTGATGAACGCGCGTTGGCTCATCGCGCCGCCACCACCAGGGTGCGGTCGTCATCGCTGAGGGCAGCGAGGGCCGGATCCGCCAGGGAGTCGGCCAGCCAGGCCGGATAACCCCGCCAGCCCAGGTGCTGCCGGTGCGCCTGGAGCACCAGGTCTGCCAGCGGGCCATTGGGCTGCTGCTCCTGCAGGAACGCGGCTTCCAGACCATCGGAGAAGCCGATCACCGCCTCAATCTGGTGGGCTGGCGCCCACCACAGGCCTACGGCGCTGGCCGGGGTGGTGGGCCGCAGGAAGGTGGTCTCGTTGGCGTACTCGCCCCGGGCCAGCGGCAGCGGCAGCTGCCAGCGGCCCTGCTGGCGCAGCAGCAGGGTGGTGTCGCCCACCTGGGCGATCAGCAGCCGCTGCCGGTCCCACAGGCAGGCCAGCAGGGTGTGATCTGCGATCGGTCCGGGCCGGCGGCCGTGCCAGAAGGCCTGCACAAAACAGTGCTGCAAATGCTGCTGGCTGTGGTGGTGGGCTCTGCGGGCCGGGCGAGCCAGCTGGCGGCGCAGCAGCAGCAGTGCCTGCCAGCCGGCGCGGGCCGAGAGCTGGGCAGAGCGCGCCACCGCTGGGGTGCCGCCGGCCCCATCGCAGATCACGAATCCACCCAGCCGTGGGTTGGATGGCGGGAGCCAAAGCGCATCGCAGCAGGGCTCCTGACGGGCGGCGTGGCCCTCGCCGCGCTTGCGAGCGCCCACCACTCGGGGTGGGGCGGCTGGGGGCAGGGAATTCACAGCACCCAGCCGTCGTAGACCTCATCGCCGATTGCGGGATCCACCAGCTGCACCCGCTCGCCGGGGCTGGACTGGGAGACGCGGCTGAGGCTGCCCGAGAGCCACAGGAACATCTCCTCAAACTTGAGGTTGTCGAGATCGAGGCAGCGCCCCCCGAAGGGCCGGCTGAGCGCGTTGAGCACCTCTCGCCCCTCCTCGTTCACCCCCACCCCCACGGTGAACAGGGTGAACTTGCGCTCCTGGGCCGCCAGCTCCAGGGGCTGGATCAACTGGCGGTAGTTGGTGGAGAAACCACCGTTGTTGTCGGTGGGCTCGCCATCGGTGAGCAGGAAGATCCAGGGGCGGTAGTAGCTGATGCCGTGGTCGCGGTAGCTCTGCTTGCGCTGGGTGACCTTGAGCATCGCCAGTTCCAGCGCCTCCTTGAGCGGGGTGACGCCATCGGCGCTGAGGTGCAGCGCCGGCATCTCGCGCAGCAGGGTGAATTCGCTCTGCACCTGCACCGGCCCGAAGCTGATCACGCACAGCTCCACGCTCTGGGCGGCCATCGGGTTGCGCAGGATGTCGTCCTTGAGGGCGCGAACGCCGGCATTGAGGCGGCTGATCTTCTCGCCTGCCATCGAGCCGGAGTTGTCGAGCAGCAGCACGCAGGGGGTGCGGCGGTGGCGGTTGGCCAGCAGGCTTTGGGCCTCGGGGTTGGAGAAGAGCAAGGTCGGATCGCGCTGTTGGTCGGATCCTCGTGGTGGGATGGGGCGGGAGGGGCAGGGCTCCTGCGAATCACGAGCTTTTTTCCAGAGAGCAAGACCGAGCACCAGGCCAGCAAAAGCCGCATCACTGCGCCAGCAAAAGCACCATCAGAAGCTCTGCAAAGTCCGCATTAGGATTTCGGTGTTTCCCGCATCGATGACCCTGAGTGCCTGCCTACAGCCCCCGGATCGTGGATGGCGAGCTGCGGGAGCTCCTGGGATCTGCCGGTGCGGTGGTGATCGAAGGGCCCAAGGCCTGCGGCAAGACGATGACGGCCTCGCAGCAAGCCGCCTCCAGCGTGCTGCTCGACATCGACCAGGCCGCGCGGCAGGTCCTCGCGGTGGAGCCGAGGCTGGTGCTGGAAGGAGCAAGGCCGCGACTGCTGGATGAGTGGCAGGTGGCACCCGAGCTCTGGAATCAGGTGCGCAGGGCCGTCGATGCCTCGGATCAGCCCGGCCAGTTTCTGCTCACCGGCTCAGCGGTGCCGGCAGACGATGCCAGCCGCCACACCGGCGCCGGCCGCTTCGGGTTCCTGCGCATGCGGCCCATGAGCCTGTTCGAATCCGGAGTGTCAAATGGCGCTGTGTCATTGCGGCAACTCTTTGCTGGCGAGGTGCAGGCCGTTGCGGATCCAGGGATGAGTGTGCAGGACCTCACGGCGCTGATTGCCCGAGGCGGCTGGCCTGCGCAGCAGGGCCGGCCCCTGAAGGCCGCCAGCCGGGCCGCCCGCGATTATCTCGAGCAGGTGCGGCAGGTTGACATCAGCCGGGTGGATGATCGACGCCGTGATCCAGCGCGGGTCGGGGCCCTGTTGCGCTCCCTGGGCCGCCATTGCGCCACTGAGGCGAAACTCTCAACGCTGGCCGCCGATGCAGGTGGTGCTGATGGCCCCCTGGACGAGCGCACCGTGACCGACTACCTGCAGGCGTTGGAGCGGCTAATGGTGATCGAAGATCAGGCCGCCTGGGCTCCCCATCTGCGCTCCAGAGCACGACTGCGCAAAGCCCCAAAGCGTCATTTCGTTGACCCATCGCTGGCATTGGCCGCCACCGGGGCTGCACCGGAGCGATTGCTGCAGGATTTCGAGTGGTTCGGGCTGTTGTTCGAATCGCTGGTGATCCGCGATTTGCGCGTGCTCAGCCAGTTCCTGGACGGGGAGGTGTTGCACTACCGCGATGACTACGGCGTGGAGGTGGATGCGATCGTGCAGCTGCGAGATGGGCGCTGGGGCGCGATCGAGATCAAGCTCGGCGAGGGCCAGGTGGAGCAGGCCGCCGCCAACCTCAAGCGCTTCTCAGAGCAGATCGATAGCCAGCGCTCTGGCTCACCCGCATTTCTGGCCGTGATCTGCGGAAAGGGGTACGGGTACCCCCGTGCCGATGGGGTCGTGGTGGTGCCGGTGGGTGCCCTTGGGCCGTAGGCCACGCACCAGGCTCAGCAGCTGTAGGCCAAGCCGAACAAAGCGGCGCCGATCGGCACGGTGTAACGCCTGGCGGAGCGCTTGAAGGCCGCACCGATGCCCGCCCCCAGCGTGCCCGCCAGGATCGTGCGTGTTGGGTTGCAGCTGGGGTTGAGGGGATTGCCCTGGTAGCGCCTGTAGGAGCCAGCGCCATTGGTTGCAGTGCCGCAGTCGATGTTGAAGCGCTCGGTCATGACAAAGCCAGGCACGTAATTGCCATCGTTGTCGTAGCCACCGCCTTGATAGCGCTCGCGGTAGTTGGTGCAGACCGGGAAGTCGCTGACCACCTGACCATTGACCCCAGCTGGCATGGCCAGCAAAGCGGCGATCAGTAGTGGGACGGGGGCGCGTGCCAACTTCATGGGGCAATGGCTGTGACCTCCAGGCTCAATCCAACGCAGCTGGATGGCTTCTGTGCTGCTGCGAACGACCAGCCGTCGATCGCAGGTCAATTCCCCCATCAGTACTCTTCTCGCCTCAGGATCACAGCAACAGCCAGTGCCCGTGATGTCAGAGCAGGAAACCTTCCGGCAGCGGCTACTCGCTGATCTCCAGCAGGTGGTGCGTCCGCGCCATGCCCGCTGGGATGAACTGGGCCTGATGACGGTGCGCAGCTATCTGCTCGAGCAGCTGGCGGTGCATGGCTCGGTGGAGCAGCACCGCTTCGGGGAAGGAGCGGATGCGGGCGTGAATCTGATCCTCAAACTGCCTGGGCAGCGGACCGAGCTGGCGCCGGTGCTGGTGGCCGCCCACTACGACGGACCATTGGGCTCTCCCGGCGCCGATGACAACGCCACCGGCGTGGCGGCGCTGCTGGAGCTGGCCCGCCGATGGTCAATGACGCCACCACGGCGGCCGATCTGGTTGGTGGCGTTTGATCAGGAGGAGTGGGGCATGGTGGGCAGCTCGGCCCTGGCTGCTGAACTGCGTCAGCAGGGCCAGCGGCTGCACCTGATGCTGAGCCTGGAGATGCTCGGCTACACCGCCGAGCAGCAGAGCTACCCGCTGGCTGCCATGAAGGCCGTGTATGGCAACCGCGGCGACTTCATCGCCCTGGTGGCCAACACCGGCGCTGCGGCCCTGCTGCCAGGTCTCAGCGCTGGCATGGGAGCCCATGTGAAAACCAAGGTGCTGCCTGTGCCCTTCAAGGGCCGTGCCCTGCCGGATGTGCGCCTCAGCGACCACAGCCCCTTCTGGGATGCGGGCTACAACGCCATGATGGTGACCGACACCTCGTTTATGCGGAACCCGAATTACCACAAGCCCAGCGACACGATCGACACCCTGGATCTGCCCTTTCTGATGGCGGTGATCGATGGGCTGGATGAGGCGATCTCGGGCTGCTGAGCGAGAAGGTTTGAATGACTCAATTGAGCGTCGTTCGCACGTCACCCCTCACGCATTCTGCCTGTTTCGATTGTGATGGCCTGATCCAGTCGAGTTCAGCCAACACTATGGACTATGTCGCCTATCTGACCCCCGTTGCGATGGAGGTTCGTCAGCTGGTGCAGCAGAAGGTGCGAATCGTTGAGAACGGCTCCGTTTGCAACAAAATGGATATCTATGGTTTTTTCGACACCCACAAGCGTGAGTTGACAATCTGCACATCCCGGATCCTTCGTTTTGGGGATTCAGCGCGCCATATCAATGAAACGATCCTGCATGAATCGGTTCATGTTGCTCAGGCCTGCAAGCGAGGCTTTCGAACCATTAGCGCTTTTGGCATCAACTCTTCCGCCATGGTGCTAACGGCATCTCGCGAGCGTGATCTCAGGCAGGTCGATCGATTCGGTCGCAACCTCAGAGCACTCGAGCGAGAGGCCTTCTGGATGGAGGACAAGCCAAACGAGGTGCTCTACGTGCTTAACAAATACTGCTTCTAGAGCTGAGGCGTGGATGGTGGTGGATCAGGGCATCTGCCCATACAGATCCACCACTTCTTGTGCCTGCTGCAGCTGTTTCTCTCGCAGGGCGATGGGTTGCTCGATGCGGATGCCAGCGCCCCAGCGGAACAGCCAGTTGTGCAGGTCCCAGTCGTGTGCAACGGTCCAATGGGGCAGGCGGAATTCCACGGGATAGGGATGGCTGTCACCGGCAGGATTGGGGGTGAGGATGCATCGTGTTCCCGGATCCTTGATGCCATCACCCTGGATAGCCTTGGAGAAAGCGATGTGCTCCAGCGGATACCGCCGTGGTGTTTCCCGGATCAGATTGAACACCCAGGCAGTGCATGAAAAACGCAGCACCTGATATGGCGGTTTGACACTGCGGCCCAGCGCAGGCGCCATCACCGCCAGCTGGTCCTCGATGGACTCGCCGAAATAAACGCCACCGCAGACGTCCATCAGCCGCTCCAGTCGCTCCAGGGCATGGGCGTGCTCCTGCTCGCTGTTGCGGCGGATGTTGCCATCCTCTTTCGTCAGCACCAGCCGATCGAGGCGCAGCACGCGGATCAGGCCGAGGCCGTCGCCGCCGATCGGGGAGGTTTCAAAGGCCAGATACCAGCTGATGTTGTGAAAAATCAGCTGCAGGGGCCAGGCACGGAAACTGCCGTCATCGCCTCGTTTCCGCTGCTCTTCATCCACCACGTCAGGTGTATGGCGCAACCACACCCGGCGGCGGTCGCGGATCGCCCGCTCCACCCGGGGAGACAGCTCCAGGCTGGAGAGAGTGCCGGGCTTTTCTTCCGTGTATGAGCGGTGCGCCAGGGCCCGCCGGGGCTGGCGCAGCCGGTCGGGGGTTCCATCAGCGCTGAGGATGCCAGCGCGTTGGAGGCGCTCCTCAAGGGTGAGCAGCAGAGGCTTCTGCGATTGATCACTGAGGCGATCCTGAGAGGCCTTGAGCTGGGCGTGCACCTGCAGCAGTTGATCGGCCGACAGCAGCGCCGTGCCGATCGCGTAACCCTGGCGGCGACTGTGGGGGCGACCTTTGCCCTTCACGGCGGGCAGGAAGCCGTAGGGGGTCAGAACGTGCTCGATGTCATGGCGGAGAGCCGCTTCCTGGTCGGGGCGGTAGCTCCCCTCGATCTCCTGGAGGTTGTCGATCAGATGGCGGTAGAAGGGGCCGAATTCCGTGTTGGCCCGTTTGGCCCGCTTTGCCCTGGGTGGAGCAGGGGCGGATGTCTCCGGCTCCGATGGCTCCCGATCTGATGCGGCTTCTGGAGCATCGAATGGATACTTGAGCACGTGGCGCAGCAGGGTGAACACCCGCCGGAACACCTCCTGGCTCGCCAGGGCGGGCTGGCCGCCGTTGACTTTGCTCCCGTCTGGGGGGCCGCCGCTGCCCAGCTCGATCGGCTGGTCGCTCTGCCAGTCGAGGCCCGTGAAGCCATTGGCCTCCAGCCAGGCCAGGTCGCCGCGGATGGCAGTGGCATCGGCGTAGCACTCGCTGTTGCCTCCGTGCACCTCGCTCCAGCTGCCGAGGTAGGCAGCGGCGCGTTCGGCCACATCGCCCTGAGGCAGTGGGTTGCAGATCTTGAGCAGCTCGGCCGCCGTGCCTGGATCGCTGTCGTCCAGGCCGTTGAAACTGGTGAGCAGGCGGAGCAGAAACAACAGCCGCTCCAGATCCAGCAGGCGTGAATAGCGGTGCAGCTGGGGGGTAACAGCACGCTGGCGGTTGAGGGCATTGCGGATGCGGCCATCCAGGGCTGCTAAACGCCCACGCAGATCGTCATCGCTGCCTTCTCCGCCGCCGGGGTTGAGAGTCACGATCGCCGCAAAGCCCTCGGCCCGATCCGGCCGAAAGAAGCGGTTGTTGAGGCTGGCGTGGAACTCCTCGATCACCGCCTCGGGCACGGGTCGATCACGCCGCAAGGCCCAGGCCTTGCATTGCTCAAGGGGTGTGGTGAGCCACCAGCCGATCCACTCGACCGGCTGAGGCAATTGCAGCTGCTGGGTGTAGAGCAGCCGCCAGGGCCGGCGGGCGTGGGTGGCATCGAGGATCACCGGCCGGCCGGCCGCCACCGCGGTCTGCAGGCGTTGCAGCATCACGGTGCGGATCTCATCCCAGGGGCCCTGCACGGCAGCATCACCAAACAGCTCCTCACGGATCACATCGGTGGAGAGCACCAAGCCCGGGCCGCCATCAGCCCCCTGCAGCAGGGGCGCCAACTGGTGCGCGAGGGTGGTTTTGCCACTGCCGGGCGGGCCGATCAGCAGGTGGCAGCGCAAGGGGGTGCCGGTCATCGGTCCATCCTGCAGCGGGACTGGGGCACATGCCATGGGCTCCTGCGAATCACCAGCGGTCATTCGCAGGAGTCAGCCGCACGCCATGGCCCGAGCTCCGAACACTGGTGTGGCTGCTGCAGCTGTTGGATGTCCGCCGTTCTTCCTCGTCGTCCTTACCGAATCCCAGCCGTGCTGCGGGATCTGGTGTTAGTGGACATGCTCGAGCTCACCGGCAGCACCGTGGCTGCCGCTCAGCTACTGAACCTGTCGCAACCCAGCGTGAGCCGGCGCTATCGGCGCCTGGCCAAGGAGATGGGTTTGCAGCAGCAGCGCGGCCGCCAGCCTGGACGACGCTTCTGCGATGCCGACTGGATGCGCCTGCTGCGGCAGGGCGTGAACCGTCACCGGTTGGATTGCGGGGTGTTGCGGCTGGGTGGTTCTGCTGCCATCGAACCGCTGCTGAGTAGTTGGCCGTGGGCGGAGTGGGTGTCATTGCCGGCGGCCAGCTTGAACCACAGCAACACTCTCTTGGAGCTCGATCTACTGGATGGGGTGGTGCTGAATCGCGATCAGATCGCCGCCTTCCAGACCTGCAATCTGATTCCACTGCCGGCAACAGAAGACTGCAGCCTGTGGCTGTTGTGCCGCAGCGATCCACTCGTGCAGGAGCTCGCCCAACGGGAATGCAATCAGCTGTCGCAATCGTCGTTCGCACAAGGGTGCTAGTGATTGCGGCTGAGCTGGCCGAGGCTTGGCTCACGTCAAACGAGCGAGCCATGGACAGCAACCTGATCGACCAAATCCTTGCGGTGGATAGCCCTTTCGATGATGCCTTCGATGGGGATGTGTTTGGTTGTGGCCCCACCCTGCAGCCACTGCCGATCTGGACCCACTGCGGCCGCCGTATCGATCTGCTCGCTTGCAACCTTGGCTGGCTGACATTGAGCCTGCGTGAGGTGATCGATGACGCCGAAGCCAACTGGAGTGGGGATGATGATGCGGCTTGGGATGCAGAAGCTATCCTGCTCTGAGTCCTCATCAAGAGCACAGGGCAGTGGCCATTTAAGACGAGAGGGCTAGAGTCGTTGGGCTATAGATTAATCGTCATGCTTACCGGTACAGAACTGCTCGCCAAGGTGAAAGAACTCGGCGATGTTTCCAAGTCAGATCTAGTGCGCAGCTGCGGCTATGTGAGCACCAAGAAAGATGGTGGCGAGCGGCTGAACTTCACGGCGTTCTACGAGGCCCTCCTTGGCGCCAAAGGCGTCAGTCTTGGCACTGATGGTGGCGGCAAGGGCCGCGGCAAAGGCGGTCGTTCGCTCAGCTACACCGCCACCGTGCAGGGCAATGGGAACCTGCTGGTGGGCAAGGCATACACCGCCATGCTCGACCTCAAGCCCGGCGACGAGTTCGAGATCAAACTCGGCAAGAAGCAGATCCGCTTGGTGCCGGTGGGCGGTAGCGACGAGGAGGAGTGATCTGAGGACAGCATCAGCAGGCTGTCAGCGTTTGTTCCGCACGCAAGCCTTGCTCCGATGTTGCTTTCAGACTGAGACCTAAGCGCCTGCGATGCAGGTGCTGGCATGAACGCCAGCCCCCCATGCCCGGCTTCTCCGGAAACCCCCCGCTCTACACGGAGGTTTTCTATTTCATCCCTCAGGGGAGTGCTGCTGGAGGCTGGACTTTCAACAGGGCAGTGGACAGAGCAGTGGACACAGCAACGGCCCCGGAACGCGACAGGTGCGCCAGTCGCCATTGCTGCTGCTCACCTCCACCCCGATCAGGCTGGCGGGGTGGTCGGGCTCACTGACATCGCCGATCCAGGCGATGGCGTCAGCGATGGCGTCATCAATCGAGCTGTAGTGGCTGTCGAGCTGACAGTGGGGGAGGCAGCTGCCGTCAATCAGGCGGTAGCTGCGCTCGATGGGCTGATAGGCCTTGCGATGAAGAGCTGTGGATCCGGTTGCCTGCATATCTGTTCTTCTTGAAGCATCACCATGGCCAGCAGCAGGATGACCTGGCTGTATCGAGCAGAACGTTTTGATCTGTCGTTACAGCTGCTGTTCAGTCGCGGCTTAGGCGACTCGAGAAGAAGCGTCGGTTGCTGCTGAGCTTTTCTGGTTTTGAAGTTTGGCCTGCGTGAACTCCCCCATTCGCCTCCATCGCCTCCCGGCTGCGCTGCACCAGCTCCTGCCGCAGCACGTCGGGACTTTCGATCCGGATGCCGCCGCCAAAGGCAAACAGCCAGCTGCGTAGGTCAACATCAGCCACCACTGTCCAGGACGGCAGATCCAGCTCCACCGGATAGGGATGGCTGGCATCGGCGGCGCCTGGCACAAGCACGTGCGGCGCCTTGGGATGGTGCCACCAACTGTCGCCGCGGAGCGGCTTGGAGAAGCGGGTGTGCTCAATCGGGTAGCGCTGCAAACCCTCACGGATGAAGGCAAAGGCCCAGGGCGCGCAACAGAAGCGCAGGGTGACGAGTACCTGGCTGCGGCGTTGGGCCGACGGGCTGGCGATGGCCAGCTGCTGCTCCAGATCGCTGCCGAAATAGATGCCGCCGCTGTGGTGCAGCAACCGCTCCAGCCGGTTCACCGCGGCAGCGTGTTCGTCGCTGCTGCGGCGCAGGTCGCCGTGGCTGGCGGGTAGAGCCAGGCGATCGAGCCGCTCGCTGCGGATCAGCCCCTGCTCACGGCCCACCTGGTCCTCTTCAAAGAGGAGATACCAGCCCACGTTGTGGAAGATCAGCTGCAGCGGCCACACCCGCAGTTCACCCTCGGGGCTATCGGCAAAGCTGCCCACGCCGGGGTAGCGCTGCAGCAGTACACGGCAGTGTTCCACGATCGCCGCCTCGATCGCTTCTGCGCGCCGGGGCGCAGCCAAGGACTCGCGCCGCACCAGGGCCGTATCCACCACGGCATGGCGGGCGTAGCTGCGCACCGGCGGCAGGCCGTCGGCACTGATGCCGGCCCAGCCCAGCCGCTCATCCAGCTCGGCCAGCAGATCCTGGGCCGAGGGATCCGCCAGGCGGCCGGCGGTCTGGCGGACAACGTTGTGCAGCTCCCGCAGGCGCGGTGGCGACAGCACGGCGGTGCCGAGGCAGTAGCCGTGGCGCACGTTGTCGTTGCGGTTGCGGAAGCCGTAGGGGGTGAGGATCTTTTCCAGGTCCTTGCGCAGCGTTGCCGTTTCACCGGGCAGGTAGGCGCCAGGGATGGATTCGGTGGCAGCGATCAGGTGCTGGTGCAGGTTGGCGCCGCGCTCCGCGGGCCGATCAAACGGCACCTGCAGCAGGTGACGCAGCAGCGTCATCACCCGCAGGAACACCGGCCCATCACCCATTGGCGGCAGACCGCCATGAATGGCGCCCCCCGCGTTCTGAGCGGCAGGGCTCGGCGCCAGCTGAATCGGCGCCGCACTGGGCACCGCACTGCAGAAGCCATTGGTCTCTAGCCAGGCCAGATCCCCCCGGATGGCATCGGCATCAGCAAAACACTCCCCGTGCAGACGCCCCAGAAAGGCAGCAGCGCGATCCGCCAGGTCTCCTTCTGGCAGGGGCGAGAGGATCGCCTCCAGCTCTTCTGCACTGGCGGGATCGGTGCCGGCCAGATCGGGCCAGCTGCTCAGCAGCTTGATCAGGTAGAGCAGGCGCTCCAGGTCCAGCAGGCGCGAATAACCATGGCGCTGCAGGTTGCGTTCGCGGTTGGTGGCGGAGCGGATGCGCCGCTCCAGCCCGGCCAGCTCGGCCTGCAACACCGGCGTCAGATCGTCGTGATGAGTTGGCACCACAGCGCAGATCGCCGCAAAGCCCTCCGCCCGCACTGGCCCGAAGTGCGGATCCGCCAGAGCGGCCGCCATCTCCAGGATCACCGGCACCGGCACGGCCCGCTCGCGGCGGCCGTTCCACTCCAGCGAGGTGGGCAGGGGTGTGTACAGCCACCAGCCGATCCACTCCACTGGTGCGGGTAGCGGCAGCGCCTGGGTGAGTGCCAACCGCCAGGGGCGGCGTGCATGGGTGGCATCCACGATCACCGGGATGCCATCAGCCACGGCTTCTTGGATGCGCTGGTGCAAGCGCTGCTGGATGTCCATCCACGGCCCCTGCACCGCCGCATCGCCAAACACCTCGGCGCGGATCACATCGGTGGAGAGCACCTGGGCCGGCTGCTCACCCGGGCCGGTGAGCAGGGGCGCCAGGGCTTTGGCGAGGGTGGTTTTGCCGCTGGCGGGCTGGCCAATCAGCAGGTGGCAGCGCAGCGGGGCCATCGCGACAACAAGGGGAACCCTCCACTCTTTCGCACGAAAAACACTCTTGCCAGGGTCCTGTGCACTGACGCTGCATTCAGCAACATCCAGGCAGCCCGTGGCCCACTCCTGCAGCAGCCAAGCCCGCTCCTCCCCCAAGCGGGCCTCCGGCACCTATGCCCCACCCACACCACTGGAAGACCTGCACATCCTCGACTTCCTCGAGCTGGCCGGTTCCCAGTCCAAGGCGGGCACCGCCCTGGCCATGCATCAGACAACCGTTTGCCGCAGCCTGCAGTTGATGCAGCAGCAGTTCAAGTTGGAGCCCTGGCACGGTTCACCGGTGTGCCGGCACGGCTACAACACCTGCTTGCACTACCTGCGGCTCGCATACCGGGAGCACAGGTTGATGGAGGGGCTGCTGCGCATCGGCACAGATGTGCTCCACCAGAGCCTGCTGCTGGGTATCTCTGGTGTGCAGCTGGTGCCGCCCCGGTTTCGTTGCGGCGAGCACTGGGCGGAGCTGGTGCAGCATGGCCTGCTCGATGGAGCCATCGTGAGCTCCTTCTGTTTGGAGAAACTGCTGCTCTCGGGCCAATCCCCGCAATGGGATGGCCTCGCAGCACTGCCCTTGGGTCAGCTGGGCTTGCAGCTGGTGGCCACCACACCCACCACGAAGCGGGTGTTGCTGCCGAGCAAGGGAGCCATACCACTGCTGCGCCATGCGGTGGAGCGGCATGGCTTTGCGGTGGAAAAGCAACCGATGGCCTGCCAGGAACCAGCGGCCTGGATCAAGCGGGCACGAGACAGGAAGCTAGCTATGCCGGTGTGCGTCGATCTACTGGGGACGGGGTGGGTCAAGGTCCATGACCTGGTGCCCCTGGCCGACCAGCCACCGCTGATCGAACAGCTGTGGCTACTGCTGCCGCAGGGGGCGGTGAACTCCAGGGCGGCCAGGCAGTGCCTTCGGCAGCTGCTGGTTCAGATCAGCAAGGCAAAAGCTATGCAGGATCCGCATGAAAACAAGTACTGAAAGGGGTTGCAGTGGCTGCAACTTGGCTGCGCACTCGGTGCAAGAGGACGCAGACTGAGTGGATATTGCCGCTGATCATGATCCGATCGCTGGAGTTGGCCGCACCACCGGTCGAGAGTTGCCGCCTAGCACGCGACTGCAGATATGCACACACCAGATCTGTTAACAGGAAGTCGTGATCGCCAAATTTGTATTCAAAGGTACCATTTACTGACATGAGCAGCTCTAAAGATCTCAACCAATACCTCGCCCCAACGCTTGAGGGTTTTCGCAATAAGTTGCTCGATCTGACGACGCGCAACAACCTCCTAAATCTCTCCCTCAGCAGCAAACGCACGGCCAGGCTGCTGCGCTTCATCGACTGCGATCCTCAAGCTGTACTTGCGGCACTTTGCGATGGCACGACAATCCAGATCATTCCCTTGTCTGATCCACCCGATGATGACGAGAAAGATGAAGCGGGTGAAGAGTTTGAAAAGGCACTTGTAATTGCGAGGAAGCAAGATCCTCTTTACCAGCAGGTCCTAGCTGATAGCGCAAATGATCAGGGATTGAGCCCAGCACTGGTCCAGGCAGAGGATCGTCTCCGGTCGATGCTTCGAGAGGAATTTGGGCCAAAGTCCAAGAGTGGTAAAAGCTCAAAGAACCTGGCTCAATGGGCTGAGGCTCAAGGAATTCCCTCTACCTACGAGCTGACCATTGGAGAAGGCGGCGCAAGGAGTGTCAAAAATGGGATGCGTGTTCTGCAGTTAGAGGCGAGTCTCGAACGCCTGGCAGAAGGGATTCGCAAGCAGGCTCGTAGTTCGATCGAAGAAACGGGCAACAATATTCTCTATTTGGCTTTTGGATGCCTGGAATGGAGCGAGAAAGATCGCAAGTATTTTGCTCCGCTGATTCTGCTTCCCGTTGAGCTGTCCAAGGCGGCAACGCGAGGAGGAGCAAATACATTTTATCTCCGCGCTGCAGATGACGTGCCTATCAGCAACGTCACTCTGAAGGAGCGCTTGCGTCGCGATTTTCTTGTCAATCTGCCATTGCCAGTACTCGATGAAAATGGTTTTGCTTTGCAGGCCTACATCTCTCAGGTTGCTGATGCCATATCCGAAAGAGAGGGCTGGGCGGTCAGCAACTTTCTCAACCTTGCTCTATTCAACTTTAGCGGCTTAGGCCTCTATGAAGATCTTGACCCAGAAGTCGTTAAGCAATCTGTGCTGGTTAGACAGCTCTTGGCCGCTGAGATTTCAAAAGAGGAGCTGCCCGCTGAGGCAAATGTGGTAGCGGAGGATCAGCATGTTGATCACCCAGCCATTGCTGAGCGCGTCCCTGTTCTGATCACCCAGGCTGATGCCAGTCAATTTTCCGGGATTGCCGATGTGATGAGCGGCCGCTCCATGGTGATCGAAGGACCGCCAGGAACTGGTAAAAGCCAGACGATTACCAATATCATTGCAAACGCACTATGCGCGGGCCAGCGTGTTCTTTTTGTTGCTGAAAAGAAAGTCGCATTGGACGTGGTGTTTACCCGCCTGGCAGATGCAGGCTTAAGACCCTATTGCTTGCGAATCGCTTCTGACAAGACCAATAAGCGCGAGGTCTATGACGAGCTTGCTCAGCGTCTTCTCTTGTCAAAACCCCAGTCACCGCGTCGTGATGCAGTGGTGGAAGACTTTCAGCAGCTGCGTAGCCAACTGAACTCCTTTAGTGAGTTACTGAATACGGGACATGGTCCAGAAGAGGAGAGTCCCCAAGAACTTTTCTGGCGAGAGCTTCTGCTGCGACAGCAACTGCAAGGTACGAACGTGCCTTTGGGAGATCTGCGCTGCGTCCTGAACGAGGCAACCCAATACACCAGGCAACAGGTTGATCAGATCACCCAGTCCATCGAGCAGTTGGCCAGGCTATGTAGCCGTGCGGATTTGCAACTCTTCCTCTCGACCTTTGTGCCCCTAGGTGCCAAGCCATCTGATGCATTAAGTCGGGACCAGTTAATGGATCAGGCGCAGCATTGGCACAGTGCGCTGGTGGCCATGAGCCAACACCCGAGCATTGCCGAGGCGGTTGCAGCACTGACGCTGCAGGAACTGAGGCAATGGGCTCTTGAGATTTCTGCCAGCGCAGCCCTGCTACCAGAGCCACTTTCCAGTGATCAAGAAGGCCTGTTGCCCGTGTTGGCTTCTCAGGAAGGAGCTGGGGTTGCACAGGGGTTGCTCACTGCCTTGAAAGCAGAGCAGGGGAGCACCGCCAAGCTCTCTGAGATTTTCACCCGCATTCCAGATCCCCTGCCGGATGGGCATGCATTCACAGTCTTTTCAGGGCAGTGGAACCAATGGTCTTTAGGCGAGGTGAGGATGCCTGCCTCCGCAGCGGAGCGAGACCAGCTCAACGACAGGTTTGGTGAGTTATCGGAGCGGCTGGAGCGAATCCAGGTCATTGCATCTACCGGATCAGGTGACCTCGACTTTCTGGGCCTAAACCGTGCAGAACTTGTGGCCCTTGATGCTTTGCTTGGCCACCTGAGCGCTCTGCCGGCGTGGGTTCTTGAGCAGCGCCAGCTGCCTTTGTGGCAGGGCAATCGCGGCGTGCGCATCAGAACATTGATCCAAAACCATCTCCAGCTGAAAGCTGAACGCCAGCACCTGGGCTTGGATCGCGGCCAGGAAGCGCAAGCCAACGGATTAGCAGAGCTGCAAGAAGCAGTTGATCTGCTGCGTCATTGCTGTGAAGGCGGGATGCAGTCGCTGCTCGGCCAACTCGATGCCACGAAGGAGTGGGAGACCAAGCTCGAGGGAGCTGAGGCACTGCTGCTGAGAGTGGAGGGTGCTCTATCCTCCCCATCCCTGCCGCTGGAGTTCCAGGGGCTGAGGCTCGAGCAACTTCAAGGCTTGCCCGATGTTCTCAGGCGATTGATGGCACTCAGCCCGGACGCCTTGCGGTTGCGTGTAACGGATCTCTGGACAACTCCCCCAGATGTGATCAAGGCTGCACTGGAGCAGGAACAGCAACTGCAGACAAAGCAACAGGCCCTTGCTCGTGAGGGCTTACGTGTCAGCGAAAATCTCGAAGCCGATGAGCTGCGTGCTGCAGCTACAAAGCTGGAGACGATGTCTCCCCTACGCAAATTAGTCAGTCGCTCTTACGCGAGAGCCAGCAAGCTGGCCGCTGAACTGGGTGCAGTAGAGCCCGCGAGCAAGCCGGAGGCGCTCCGCCGTGTGGCTGAGGTGCTGGAGATGCAGGCGAGCTTTCCGGCTGCACTGGTAAGGAGCTGGTGCAGTAACGGCGTGAATCTTGTCCAGGCCACTGCTCTGGTCAAGGAGTTTGCCGAGCTGAAGGGGTTTGTCGGCAGCAGCTCCACCACAGCGGGATTCTTGGAGCAAGCCAGAACGCTGACAGCGGATGAGCTAACAAGTCAGATCGGACTTTTTGAGGGTGGCCTGTCAGCAGATCTCGATGAGTTGGTTTGCTTGCCGCTTTGGTCAGGTCTGGCGATTGCCAGCAGAACCGCAAGCGACCTCCGTCGCGAGTTGACAGTGAACCAGGCCAACTTGCAGCAACTGGAGCGGGTCAATCCCTACGCCGTATGGGCCAGAGATGCTGGAGTGGAGCAGCCAGAGGGGATGTCTCAATGGCTTCAAAAGGTCATCGGTTATCGGCAACGAGAAGCCCAATTCCCCACAGAAGAATTTGAGGCTGCGCTTGGGTTGCTGAGCAGTGAGCCCCTAAAGGCGCTGGTGGTTTTGGAAGCAGCAGCGCGCAATGAAGAGCTCACCAATGCCGGGGGCCTAGAAGCCCACAGTGCTTGCCTCACCAGCCTTCTCAAAGGGGAGCTGGAGCAGCGGCACGTTCTGCTCAGCCAGCAGCTTCTGCCTGCCATGGAGAGTGTTTTGGGCGAGAGTGAGCTTGTCGCAACAGGTAGTGAGCGGCTACCTCTGCGATCGCTGCTGGAGACACTGGACAGTGGGATTGAGCAGTTCCGGCAACTAATCGCCCAGTTCTCAGCCTTTGGCCTGCAACGTGATTTGGGCACTGCCCAGCTACAGGAAGCACCGATCGAACTGGAGCTTTATCGCCGCCGTCAGGAGGAGATGCTGCGGGCATTGTCCGAATTCCGGCAGCAAGCAGGACCAGACCTTGCTGACGCATCGCCAGAGGCGCTGCGCGGCGTTCTGGCTTGGATCACAAGCCTCAAGGAGCTGCTGTTGCCCATGGCGATGGAAGAGCAGTGCCTCTCTGCTGGCTCAACCGACTACATCACTCAGCAACGAGCCATTGGTGAGCAGTTGACCAGGCTGCTGAGCGCCGAAGAGGAAGCGGCAGATCGTTTCTTGGGGTCAGCACAGTTCAACCCAGAACTGCATCCAGCCGCCCCAGCGCCAGCTGTAGAGGCCCTTGGCCATCTGCAACTAGGTGGTTGGCTACAGCAGTTGGTCGCCATGCGGGAGTCGTTTCCCGACTGGGTTCGGATCCATCAGCTCAAGGAAGGGCTGCCATCACTGGCCGAGCAGCAGCTGGTCGATCAGTTGATGCGCAGTGTCTTAGTTGTTGAGCTCTGGGTACCGGTTTACCGCTGGAACCTGGTGCGCAGCCAGTTGAGCCGTATTTCAGAAGACGTGCCGGAGATCCAGGGGCTAAGGGCCTCAGACCAGGTGGCCCGACGGGAGCGGTTCCACCGAGTGGAGGATCACGTCAGAGAACTAGACAGGGCCGAGGTGATTGCCCGCATCCATCGCACTCCTGAAGAGCTTCCTGACGGCATCAACCGCGGGCCACGCAGCGAATTCACAGAGATGGGGCTGATCTGCAATGAGGCCGTCAAGCAGAAGCGCCATAGACCCCTCAGGCACCTTTTTCAAGACGCGGGTAATGCCCTGCGGGGCCTGAAGCCCTGCTGGATGATGTCCCCATCGACAGTGGCATCGCTGGTCCCAAGGGAGGCGATCGAGCAGTTCGACCTTGTGATCGTGGATGAGGCGTCGCAGATGGCTCCGGAACGCGCCTTTGGAGTAATCAGCCGCGCCAAACAGTGTGTTGTTGTGGGTGACCCAAAGCAGCTACCTCCTACGGCCTTCTTCCAGAGAACCACTTCTACTGAAGACACTGAGCAGAACGAAGAAGTTGATACAGAAGCGCTTGATGAGGAGTCAATCCTGGATCTGTGTACCAAGAGCTTCCATCCGGTAAGACGGCTGAAGTGGCACTACCGCTCAAGGCACGGCAGTTTAATCGCCTTTTCAAACAAGCATTTCTACAATAATGAGCTGGTGGTTTTCCCATCTTGCGATCGGGACTTTGCTATCAGCCGCCATCTTGTAGAAGCACCCCGTTACACCAAAGGTGTGAATCTGCCTGAGGTGAAGCAGGTGTGTGATGTGGTGCTGCAGCAGCTTGAGGAGCATCCAGAACGCAGCATTGGGGTGGTGGCGACGAACGAGGCACAGTCAGAGGAAATTGCTGAACAACTAGAAATGCTTTCTATCCACCACGATGAGCTGCGCCGGCGTCTGGAACTTACCGATAGCAGCGAGGGGCTGTTTGTGAAATCGCTGGAGAAGGTCCAGGGCGATGAGCGCGACACGATCGTGATCTCAACTACCTATGGACCAGCTGAACCAGGTGGTGGCGTGGCAATGCGCTTTGGACCGATCAACCAAAATGGTGGCCATAGGCGCCTGAATGTGCTTTTCACCCGGGCGAAATACGGCATCGAGCTGGTCACCTCGATGGAATCGCATCAGATCCAGCCCACTGCATCCTCTAGCCAAGGGGTTCATGCCCTGAAGGGATACCTCAAGTTTGTGGAATCACAAAGTTTGGAAACGGGGCGACAAAGCGGCAGAGAACCCGATAGTGAATTTGAAATCGTTGTTGCTGAGGCACTTACACGCCATGGCTACCAGGTCGATTGTCAGGTTGGCGTTGCCAACTACTTCATAGATCTGGCAATCCGTCATCCAGACAAGCCTGAAACCTACCTAATAGGAATCGAGTGCGATGGAGCCACCTACCACTCAGCGCGTTCAGCAAGAGATCGTGACAAGTACAGGCAAGCTGTTCTTGAAGGGCTGGGCTGGCAGATCTATAGGATCTGGTCGACAGATTGGCTTGAGAATTCTGAATCAGAGACAACCAAACTCAACAGTCATTTGAACAAGCTCACATAAAGGAAAAATACAGATGCTGAAACTCACCGACCAACAGCGAGAGATTATCAACCACCGAGCAGGCAGAGCAGTTGTCTTTGCGGTGGCTGGCTCTGGAAAGACCTCGACGATCGTCAGACGCATTGGAGAACTGGTCAACAAGGATGGTCATCGTCCCGACCGAATTCTTGCGACAACATTTGGAAGAGAAGCAAAGCGTCAACTGAAGGACAAGCTCGCTTTGCAACCAAACTGCAAAGAAGTCCATGCTCTAACACTAAGCCAATTGGCGTCAAGAATTGTACGCTTTTGCGACGAAAGAAAACGCCTTCCAGCGCGCATTGAAGCCGACAGCGGCATGCTCGAAAAATGCTTTTCAGAAGCCCGGAGACGCATGCTGAAGGGCGAAATGGTCAACCACAATGGATATCCCACCGAATATATTGATTTCACAAAGGCTCGAGACTTGGGCTGGGACGATTTTGGCAAATATATCGACGAACTCAAGAATGACATGCTCCTGACAAAATGGTCGTACGACCAACTTGATCCATCATGCCACCAGATATTTGACATAAAGCAGTTCAAGGATGCACCTTGGCTTGAAGTCCTGATTGATACCTATGACGACGAGCGGATAAATCGCAAGTTCTTCGGCTACTCGGACATCATGCAGTTGTCCACCATTGTCCTTACTTCGGAAGTGTTTGCCTATCAGCACTTTGCCAACTGCTACGACTACGTTTTTGTCGACGAATACCAAGACGTGAATAGAGCTCAGAACACCATGCTCATGAAGCTCGATGATCGGTCAAACAATATGATGGCGATCGGAGACGACGACCAGACAATATACGAATGGAGAGGCGCAAGGCCGACATTCATCCGAGACAAGCTTGAGGACAAACAGTGGCAGACATTCTTTCTAGATAGAAACTTTCGTTGCTCCCCGGGGTCAATCCTTCTGGCACGTGAGGTTATCGAACAAAACACGAACCGAGCTGCAAAGAAAATGATGCCAGCGAAGGGCTTCACAGGTCAGCTTTGTGTTGAGAGGTTTGAATCGATTGGCAAGCAAGCGCAATGGATTGTAGACCTTATAGAGGAGTCATATCATTCATCTTCGTCGAGACCGGAAGAACGCCATTATGACAATGCAGTGGTACTTATCCGTCAATATGCTGAAACACCAATCCTCGAAGAGGAATTAATTTCAAAAGGGATCCCGTACACCATTCCAGGGAGCAAGCCTTTCTACTATCGACCGGAGTTCTGCCTAATCGAATCGTACTTACGTCTTGCCGAACTAGAAATCAAGCGATCCAACGGCCACGGCCTTACCAAGGCTGAGAGCGAAGCATTTAGCAATCACTTTTTACGGGTCTACATACGACCAACTACCTTCCTGCGGAAGGCAACCGCGATTCATCTTCTGCGTCAACTGCAAACAGCGCTGGGCGAAGTGAAGCCGATACAGACCCATCTCAGGGAGATACATGGGGACATGCTTCAGGACAACGGAAGAAGCAGCAAGGGCTTGTTGGCTTTAGCCAATTATTTTGAAAAGTGCTTAGAACACGGAGAGGACATAAGCGCTAAACAAGCCATCGAAACACTCTCAGATCAGATCGCGATCAAGAGATGGTTCATCGACTCTTCTGTCAACGAGCAAGCTGGCGAAGCAAAAGCAGCCATTGTCGACGGCCTTCTCGACTACGTACGAAATGACAAGCTGCAGCAGTTCCTCAGGACAATTGCTGCCCGAAGAGAACTTGACGCTGCAGAAGAAGCAACCGATACGAGATCTCGGGTCAAGATTCTAACTGTCTTTAAGGCAAAGGGTCTTGAATTTCCGAGAGTAATCATTCCAAACCTGAACGCAACAGCCAGCCAACAAGGTACATTAGGTATGGAGAATGATGCAGACAGCCTGTCAGAGGAAGAAAGACGGATCATCTACGTCGCACTTACGCGACCCATCGATGATCTATTTATATCATTTACCGGTGATCACGCATCTCAGTCTCTTCAGAAAGCGAACTATGGCCAGCTCCTCAAGTTCCTACCAGATGCAAAAGCGCTGTATGAGGGAAGGCTAGACCGAGTGTCGGATCGGTCTCCCGCATTTTTTGTCGCCAGATTGTCAGCAAGATTTGTCAAGTTTCAGCTGGGGCCATCATGCGCAAAATCATGGGCAGATGCGCTAAAAGCCGAAGAGCAGGAAAACCTAGAAGGTAAGATCTCAGAATTATTCAGAATCTTTAGACAAGAGTTCACAGCTCTCTCTGACGACGACAAGAAGAAAGTCGACATATGTGAGATTGAATGGACTAACATTGGAAATACAGCATGCGAGATCAGGCGGACAGCTGGCAATGATGCAATCACCTGCAGCGAAGATGGTGAGTCTATGCAAGACAATCTTCCAACTCGCCTAGAGGAGAACTATATGCAGGCTCCAAGCGCTGGTGACGCATACATATTCGATCTTGAGCTGGACTAAGCCGTGACTTATTCATCCTGATATTCAGACCAATGAAGAGCTTCATAGCAACGATCTTCAGCTTCGCCGACCATTGACTCAAAGAAGCCTTCGAAATTCCAGATATTGTCAAAGTAGCCCACACCATCGAGCGCCCAAATGTAATCTTCTGGGTCCCAACGAAGATCCCAGGCGAGAGCTCCTGACTGCCTCAGTTGAAGTTCTTCTGAGCCGTCAGGGCGGAGCTTAATCCTGCGAGATACCCAGTAATTATCAATGGCCTCGTGAAGATTCGCCGCACCCTGGATCCCCGGACTTTGAGTTGATGCCTGCTGAGAAAACGAAGTTACCTGGGAATCAAGTCTAGATTTGTGATCTTCGTTGACACCAGATTCGACATTGGTGGGCGAAGTGGTCGACTTTTCTGCGGGTGCATCGGTTGGAGAGTCGTACCAGGTGGATTGCTGACGTACTTCTAGGTCAGTGAGTGTTAAATCAAATTCATGCGATGCCTGACCACGCTCAATCCCCTCAACAGCCTCCTCGTAAAGCGCCGGAGCTGGAGGCTCAGATTCCGGTTGAACAGTTGAGACATAAGGAGGTTGCGAATCCTCTTGCCAGGTGGACTCAAATTTCTCCTCCAGATCGGATAAAGATATGTCAAAGCCCGAATACTGACTCCCTGCTCTTGTTTCACCCGCAGATGCAACCTGGGGGTTCTCTCCAACGAGTGAAGCGGCCGGGGCGTGAGCTGGAAGCTGTAGGTCAGGATTTGGTAAGGAGTTGGCAACAATCAATCCGTCAGTGGATTGATTAGGGCTCTCCTTAGTATCGATTTCATTAAGGCAAAGGACTGTAGTGCACTTTGTATCTAGGTCAATATCCGACTCATATAAATCAGTTGTATCTGCAAAGGAGATCAAATTCTCCTCAGGTGATACTTCAGGCTCAGCGGCAGTGTCATCAGGCAGAGTAATCGGTTTTGACTGATCTGCAAAGCCCTCGTCACGGAGGGGATCTGGAAAAGATGTGGATATAGGTGGCTCCGAACGGACAAAGTTTTGCTGTGATTGAGTTGCGGCTTCCGTGGGAAGAGATTCCTTATCTTTACAGCTCTGTTCATCTCTAATCCCGTCAACGCTGCCAACTCTTGGCGAAGGCGCATCAGAAGACTGATCGTCGGTTAGTCTTGCAATTGCATCTGCGGCAGTAATGATAGAACGTGCAATCCTATTTAAAAAGCGCTTCATCTTGCTACTCAGTCCCCGACTGCCGAATAAAACTCAGCTCGCATCCCTTCACCATCCGTGCTTCCTGGACGGCAGCTTCTGCCTTAAAGGCTGAAAACTCGAACCACTGGAAGATGTCAAGTCCACGGTCGAGGCTTATTTTCCAGCCATTGTCTGCGGTGATACTGCGGGCATGGAAGTTGGGGCTTGCATCGATCTCCCAGCTAAAGGGTGTGCAGGTACCAGCAAAGGAATCCTGCACCTGGCCTAGGTTTTCTACCTGCTTTTCCATTGTCTCTTGATCAGAGCCTGTGATCAGGTGAACGGTGACCTCATCGCCCACGGGGGTGATCTCGTTGACCATGCGCAGGAACTCCACCAGGTTGCGGACCTGGTGGAAGGCGCGGATGTAGGGGTCGCGGATGATGATGCCGCTGCAGCCCTGCAGGTAATCGGCAAACAGGCGGCGGTAGCTCCAGCCCTTGGCATTTTCCGGCACCACCAGATGCTGTTCCTTCAGCAGAACTCTGGTGGTAGGCGATGCATCCCTGTTTTCTGCGGTGGCAGGTCCCGCTGGTTCGGAGGATGCAGCTGGTTTGGCCTCAGCGCCGGCCGCTGTGGCTTGTGCTGGTGAGGCAGCGGGCCCGGCAGCAGCGCCATCGACTGCTGCCGGAGCAGCTTCCGGGTGAAGGGGCCTGAGCCCAGCAAAGGCCGGATACTGCTGCTCTTCCGGCGTCAGCACCGTGACTGCATCCCCACCGGCTAGAGGCCGATAGGCGAAGTCGTTGGCCTTGAAGGTGTCGTCGATGCGCAGAATCTGCTCCCGCACCCGACGGCGGCATTCCATGGCGAACTCCAGCAGCTCGGCGATCTCCTCAGGCGCGGCCTTGCCGTTGGGGTGAATGATCTTCATCAGGCCGGAGAAGGTCTTCTCAAAGCCCGTCTGGTCTCGGGTTGATACTTCCGAGCTGATCTCGAAATGGGCTTTATAGAGGCCGGTGTAGTCCTCAGTGCGCAGATGCTTGAGCACCTCCGCGATGTAATCCACCACAAAGCCATATCCGGTGCAGAACAGCTCATGGCGCACCGGCTGCACTTCCCAGCCGGGATTGAAGGCGTGGATGCGATCGAGGAAAGCCGAATCGATGTACTTATCGGGCAGGGGCTCGTAGAAGTGGGAGTGCTTGAGCATGTAGGCAACCGACTTCTGGGTGTTGCCCATGAACACCATCGAGGCTTCCGCTGTGAGCTGCTCGATACCCCGCGAGAAGGTGCGGTTGGCCATGTAGTTCTTCATGATGTCGACCAGCGTCTTGTCGACTTTCTTGTCCTTGCCGGCAAACTCGTCGAAGCAGATGCAATCCCAGTAGCCCACCAGGCCGATCTTGCCGTTGGCGTTGCTCACAAACAGCTTGGGAGCCGTGACCTCCGAGCCTGAGATCAACATGCCGTGGGGCGAGAACTCGGCATAGACGTGCGACTTGCCGGTTCCCTTGGGGCCAAGCTCCAGCAGGTTGTAGTTGCGCTCGCAGAAGGGAATCAGCCGGATCAGGGTGAGCAGCTTGCCCCGGCGGGTGAAGGGCTCAGGGTTGAAGCCCACGCTCTGCATGAGCACGTCCATCCACTCATCGGTGGTGAACTGCGCCCTGGCTTTGAGGAACTCGTCGTGGTCAACACCGGCCACCTGGATCGGTTTGACGCTGGAGATTTGCCAGGGGCTGGCCTTGGGATCGGTGGGGAGTTCGTACTCCACATCGGTGATCGCCCAGATCCCCCCCACCAGCAACTTGGGGTAGCGCTTGATGAAGTCAACGTCGATTGGGACTTTCTTGAGCCCGAGGTTTGTGAACTCCACCTCGTAGAAGCCGCCCTTCTCGTTGAGCTCCACGGTGAGCTTGTCGATCACCTTGTGGGTACCGCGCTCTTTGATCGTGGATTTCACCAGTTCCGCCTGGTTGCGGTGCACGTAGTGCTTAGCGAGGATCCGCCGCACCGACTCCAGCCCTTCGCTGATCTGGGTCGGATCGTCGGTCGCGCAGTGCTGCCCGAGTAGGTACTCGAGCACGTAGGTAGGTACTACGGCGTTCTGCTTGAGCTCGGTGGTGAGGTCCTTGCGCACCACCAGGCCAGGGAAGTGCTCAAGGATCTTCTGGTCCAGGGGGCTGGGTGCTTCAGGCGCCATCGGATCTCACCAGAGGGTTTGGCAGGGGAAGGTGGAAAGCTGGGGATCGGCGCTGAGCAGCACCAGTCGATCTAGTTCGGCCTGGGCGGCCAGCATGCGATCAAAGGGATCGCGGTGGGGCTGGCTGTAACCGCCTGCCCGCAGCCCATGGGCCAGGGAAATCGGCAGTGCTTCAAAGCCATCGGCTTGTAGCAAGCCAGGTAGATCGGCGATCACACCGTTGAGCTCGGGCAGCTTGCCCTGGTGGTGCTTGAGGCTGAGCTCCCACACAGAAGCCGCACTCACCAGGACGGGAGTGGCTGGGTCGCTGAGCAGCTCGCGCACAGCGCCGGAAAGGCGATCGGGATCAAACCACCACCACAGCAAAGCGTGGCTGTCCAGTAGGTAGGCCTCCCCACTGCTCATCGCTGCGGCGCCTCAGGCAGCAGGGCGCCGCACTCCCAGCTCTCCAGTTCACTGGGGTCCATGGGTTCGAGCAGCAGGTCGGGCTGGCTGAGGGGGCCCCGGCTACGCAACCGGCCTGGGATGCGCTGGGGAACGGGCGGCGCCAGGGGCATCAGCCGCGCCCAGGGCTTGCCGGCCTTTGCCAGCACGATGGTTTCGCCCGCATGGGCCTCATCGATCAGACGCGATAGGTGGGTTTTGGCCTGGTGGACGTTCACCATTCGCGTGGGATCACCTCCGCACGACGATTCCCGCATGGCGGCCTCTGCCATTGACCTGATTAGTTTAGCCATGGACTAAGGCCATCAGAAGTCGTCGAAGTCGCTGCCAAAGGGCCGCTGCAGCTTCAGGTCCACGCTCTTGTAGGGAACTGGCGTAGCCACACCATCGAGCTGCTGCTCCAGGCGTAGCTCCAGGGTCTTGTTGTTGTAATCGCCAGCAGCGTTGGAGAGCTCAAGCACCACCTGCTGCTCCCGCTCACGGGCTTCCGTGGCTGCGGAATCCAGCAGCACGCTGCGGTGGGCGCAGAGCAGGGCGCCATCGGCCTTGGCGTAAAGGCCGATGCGCAGCTGCAAGGGCAGGCGCTTTTTGGGTTCCACCGCCTCCAGCTGGAATAGGCCAAAGGAAAGCTTGCCGGTAGTGATCTTGGCGGGCACCCGCAGCAGCTCGGCCTCCACCACGCGGCTCTCGTCCTTGCGTTCGCGCTTGAGCTTGATCACCGGCACCACCACCTCCTGAAGGGAGGTGCCGCCGTGCACGAAGCGTGAACCTGAGCCTGAACGGGGGAAGCGATCAAGCCCCAGGGGGAAGACTGCCTTCCAGCTGCCACTCAAGCCCAGCTCGCCAGCGGTAAACACCTTCTGGCCAGCACTGGCCTTGATACCACTGCCCAGGGCAAAGCGGCGGTTCTTGAAGCTGAGCTCGGTGGCAGGAGGGAACTCGGCGCGGTCGTTGGCATCGACAGGTTCCTGTTGAAACAGGAAGCCGTGGTCGGCAGTGATCACCGCCTGGCTGCCCTTGAGACTGGCGATCTTGCGCAGGATCAGCTCCAGCTCATCAAAGGTCTGCTCCACTGCCTGGCAGGTGTCGGCCTCGCTTTCGCGCTTGTCGCCGATCCGGTCGATGCAGTTGTGATAGATCACGATCAAGTCGTAGTCGCGGGTAAGCTCCGCGCCCTCCTTGCTGGTGGCGAGGCTCAAGAAATCCTCCGCTTTGATCGCCTTGGCGCGGCCACTGGCGTAGGCCTTGAGCAACTTGTCGCGGTTCTCAATGCCGGCGGCGCTTTGGCCATCCACCAGGGCATTGGAATCGCTGGGGTTGAGGCCCAGCTGCGCACCGGGCAGCAGCGCCGCCATCCCCAGCTGCGTGTAGCTAGGCAGCACTCCCAGCAGGGCATCCACCTCTGCCTGCCAACCCTTGCCGGCCTGGCTGTTGAGGCGATCAGCGAAGTCGCGGGCGGCCTCGTAGCGCAGGGCATCGGAGATCACCACAAACAGGCGCTTGAGCCCCTTGGAGGAAAGCGGCGCATGCACGTAGCGCATGTGGAATTCCTGCTGCCGGGGCAGGGTGCTCGATCCCCAGTTACTGAGGCCAGCCACCTGATCGCTCCAGCGGTTGGTGAGCGGCAGCAGCACGTTGTTGACGTACTGGGCCTCGAGCCAGTCGCGCAGCGGCTTGAGCAGCCCGGGCTGCTGGTAGGTGCGGGCGTGGAAGATGCAGCGCCGGTAGGCCCGATCCAGGCGCCACCAGCCGTTGCAGTAGCGCTGCAGACCCTCCTCAAAGCTGGGCACTTGCAGGTCAGCTTTAGCAAGCAGGCCCCGGAAGGTGATCGCCTGCTCCAAGGCGCGGTAGCCGTGCTGGTGCTTGCCAAACCAGCAGGAGCTGCTGCGGTTGCGGATCGCCTCCAGCAGCTCTGTATCGGAGGCGTCGCCCTGAAACCGCTGCAGCAGGCGGCTGAGCACAAAGCGCTCGATCAACTCATAGCTGTCGTCGTCATCTGGCTCGTAGCTCTCTGGTGCGTCGTTGAGCTGCTCCTCTACGCGCAGCACACCAGCGAGATGATCACTCCACTGCTCAAAGGCAGGCCGGGAGCTGAGGCTGTCTTTCCAGATGCTTAGGAACACCCGGGCGTGGGGTAGCAGCTCGCCAGAGGGTCCAATGCTGCTGACGCTGTTGAACAGGCCAACAGCGAAGTCGCGCAGGTTGGGCTCCGGGCTGGCGTAGCCGAACTTCTCGCCTACTGCTTTCCAGAAGTGGCCGCTGAGTTGGTGGCTGCCATAAAGGGCCTCCACCGGGTCGTCGCCATCGGGGTTGGCCGGATCCAGCTGGCCGAAGGCATGCAGCAGCAGCTTGTCGATATCGGGCGGCTGCTTGGCCAGCACGGCGAGCATCTTGAGCCGCACTGCCGCTTCGTTGTCGTTGGGCCGCAGCAACTCCTTGAGCTTGGTGGTGCGCACCGGCGAGCGGAAGAAGGCCTTGTGTTGCTGGGCCAGCTCCTTGAGCTCCAGTGTCAGGCCGGCCTCCTGGATGTCGAGTGAGGCCCGATCGGCGGTGAACTCATGGCCCGCCAAGAGAAGGTCCAGAAGCCAGTTGTCCGGTTCTGGTGGCTTAGCGGTGGTTAGGTAGAGCAGGAAGCGCTGATCCAGGGGGGCGCGGCTGATCGCCACCTTCACGGAGAACTCGTTGTTCTCCACCCGCAGCTTCTCGCCGGCCGCAGGTTGGTAGTCGTCGAACTCCGAGGCCCACTCGCCGTTGGGGTCGTACCAGAGCACCACGCGCTTACGGGCCAAAGCGGCGTCGAGACACTCGTGGATGCGGACTAGCGATTGAGGTCCTTTCATTCCGCAGCAAAGCAGAGCTTGCAATGGCTTTTTGGTAGGATAGTTTGGCATGTAAGATTAAGAATTAGGATAGCAAGGAAGGTTATTGCAATCGCGCATGCTCATATGCTATTGTGGTTTTATTTGCATTTACTTTGGCCAACACTGTTGACTGCTCGGGCTGGCTGTGCATGTATACACCCGAGACGTGGGTCAAGGCCGGTGAGATACGGTTTAGACAGGCGGCATTCCCGTTAACCAGGGAAAAAACTACTCGAAGAATGCGACAAGGCAACGTTATATTTGCGTACATAAGCAAGGTTCAGAAAATTGCTGGAATACTTGAGATAGTAGGGTCGGCGAGCATCAGACCAGATGCTTCAGAGTTTGGCACGCCGGGTCAGTATCCGGTTGTCATTGAGACCAGGCCTGTTCATATAGTTTCCCCTGGAGAATGGCTGGACATGGAAAGCCTCATTGGCAGACTTAGGCTATTTCGAGGACTCCCTAACAAGAAGAATTGGAATATGGCAGTTAGGCTCACTCCCAGGGATCTCGCATCATGCGACACAGAGCTTCTTATGGATCTAATAACAAATCTACCTAATATTAATGACTGAATCGAGAGCGTGCGTCTTTAAAAAGACTTGCCTCCCTTGCACAAATATTGCCGCATCGATAAGGGGATCTGGTATTCCTATTTAGTCCCCCATCGCTGCGAGGCCAGGAATTGATGCCAGAACGTCCTTGAGCTTGAGGTAGTTCAACTTCACCCCGTCATCGAGATCGAGTTGGATCCGTTGCTGGGCCAAGGGTAGAAGGACGTCCTGCTCCCAGGCCTGACATTCCTTGAGCACCTTGGTGATCTTCTCGGCTTCTTTCCGGGCGGCAGAGCTTTCGCGGGTGGACAGGGAGTCGTTGAGCTGGTCGAGGCCGAGCTGGGCCAGGCGGGCTTCCAGCTTCTGCAGGTAGGGCCGGAAGTAGTTGTTGAGCACCTGGTTGAGGGTGTCCTTGGTGTAGCGATGCAGGTAGATCAAGCAGGCGAAGCCCTTCTTGGGGCTCTGCACCATCCAGTAGATCGGCCGCTTCTTGTAGGTCTGAAGGTGGTCTTTGTAGAACTCGCTGCAGAAGTATTTGCGGATATCTTTGCCGAGCGACTCTTCGATGAATCGGAGGTTTTCGGTGACAGTGCTCTCTGGGAAGGTGACCTCCAGGAACTCGCGGGTGCGTGCGACGATGTCGTCTTCGAACCATTCGCCATCGAGCACCGGGATGATGCCGTCAGGGTCGGGTGCAAAGGTGACTTCGGCTCGTGGCTTGCCCACTCTTTCAAAAAATTCTTCTAAAGAATCGCAGGCGTTAGCGAGGATGAGGCCAGGCTTGTCAAGGGAAAAGCGGCCCATGGAGCAACCGACGACATAAGAGATGAAGGCAGCAATGTCACGGCGCTCCTCAGCACGAGCGAGGCTGATTTGCTCCTCTGGCACTTCGGGCTGTAACTCGCATTCGAGTCCGTAAGCGGCGATGAAGAGCCGATTGTTTTCCGTTTCCAGCTCCTGCATCCTCCGGACGGCGGCGGTGCTCTGCTCCTCCCAATTCCGCCAACTTGCCTGCAGCGTATTTCCCCTGAGGCCAGGGCGCAGCAATGGGCACTCGCGGAAGTTCCAGGATGTCTCGAAGTTGTTCCAGTCGGCACGAGCAATTCCTACAAGTAATTCCACCGTGCTCTCTACTGTAATGGCTTGAACATCTGGTATGAATGGCAATGTTCTTAGCGGTCCCTCATGGTAATCAAGCGTTGGTGACGCTACCTCTAATAATTTCTGGGTTACGTTTGAATTTAAGAATCCAAGTAGATATGCGACTGAGACATGCCCCCTGGAAAAGCAAATTGATCCTTTCGTCTCAAATACTGAGAATTCTGAGAGGCGAAACGAAATTTTCCCTGATGAAAGGGTTGACCAAGTCGCCCCAGTTTTAAAGTAAAAATCACGCGATGGGAGCTTGTTACCAGACTTGGATAGCATCGCATAGCTTGCAGAATCAAAAGCAATTACGTAGTCGTTGTTTCCATACCACCGCCTAAATGCACCTCCTTTTGTCGTAGGAACCCACTTGGCTCTAAATTCCCGCACTTCATCCAAGGAGTTGCAGGTGGGAAAGAAATGAGCTGATGGCACCTCATGCCAGAGCCTCAAAAACTTATCGTTATTTCCAGTTGCCAAACCTTGTCTTGGATTGGCAAAGTCATCAAGTGTCTTGCGTCCATAAAGCCTGAGAAACGAATCACTGATCCAATATGCAATCGGGGTTCCTGGGATCTGGGTGAAGAGTTGAGGCCTAGCCTTGAATGCCCACCTGCATTCATGGTTTTGTATTGCCTCAAGAGTTTTTGGTTCCATTTCTCTAACTCCTTTGAAATCCAGTAAGCGGATAAAGAAGCCACTAGAAGCGGAATCATGCTGATTCTTAAACGTGAACGCACATATTTGAACCGTAGCCCCCGAGAAACCTGTGAGGGGCAGCTCCACAAGCGACTTGAGGCTCTGAGTCTTGACTAAATGACTTCTAAGCGACTCATGCGAAGAGATATACATCCATACGTTCGGCGTCATAAAGCCTAGGTAGCCCTTTGGTAGACAGAGGAACGAGGCTCGATATGTGAATGCAGAAAAAAGATCTGCCTTGTAAGGTTCATATTTCTCAACTATATAGGACTTCACCTGTTCATTGAATTGCCGGCGCCCTAAATATGGAGGATTGGCCACAACTGTGTGATAACGAGAGGCTAGAGCCTCGGCTTGTTCGAGTATGCGCAGTACTTTGAGATGCGTCTTGCGCAGGAAGAGCTGGTCGCTGAGTTCCTTGTTCTCGATGGTCTGGCGAAGGTCCGCGATTTCCCGTTCTTTAAGACACGGCTGGATGAGCGATCCAAAGCTCTTCGCTTCCTCGAACTGCTTGAGTAGCCGAAGTACGGCCTGATGAAAAAGATCGCCCAGCCCGAGAGCTCGAATGTATTCGCGCAGCTCAGCCTCTGCAAAACGCACATCGAGTAGCTCGATAATGCGAGGCTGGATAAGGTATTCTGGCTGGAAGAGGCGTCGTGACTTTTCGCGCGCTTTGAAGATGAGGGCTAGTTCTGCGAGTTGTGCGGCGCGAGGGCAGGTTTCCAAGCCGTGCAGGTTGTGTTGCAAGATCAGGCTGGGGATTTCACTGGGTGAGTAGCCATTCTCCTCATAGATTAGAGCGAGAAGATCGAATGCGTAGGTGAGCATGTGTCCGCTGCCACAGGCTGGATCTATCAGTTTGATCTCTTCTGGCTTATTGATTACCAGGAAATCGGTTTCTGCATCACCCTCGATGTAATAGGGCATGTGCTCTTTTATCTTTGAGCTCGGTTGGTTCAGAAGCCATAGCCGCCCTAGGGAGTTCTCTACCAGATAACGCACGATCCAGTGCGGTGTGAACAGCTGGGTAACAGCTGGAATATCTTCTGTGAGCACCGCTTGCTTACGGGCCATGACCTCATCTTTTTTCTCCGAGATATAGAACTGATAGAGCCAGCCAATGATCTCCACGTCTTGGCAATCTTCATCACTAATCTCTGATCGGAACTGTCCAGTTATTGAGCCTTCTGTCAGGAGGTCATCTGGCAAGAGTAATTCGGTGGCGTCATCCAATCCTTCAAACAGATTCGGCAGCAGCTCGTGATAGAAACGGCACGTCGCCAGCACCAGTTCGCGATAAACCTCACCCTGTGGGTCAGCTCCAGAAATTGCCGTTTGAATCTGGCCATCCAGCACTCTATGCAGCCGGCTTTCGTCGGTATGGTTTTGCAATCCAGCCGGTAGGTCCCCAGCTCGCATCAGCTTGAGTAGCTCCGGCTGCGTTTCACCTTCGGCTGCTGGCATCAACACCTTGCAGCCAAACGGGTGCCAGCCCCGGGCATCCAGATAGCGCAGCGCGCACAGCCGGTTGAACCAGGTGTAGGCCACCTTCTCCAGTAGCTGGCCTCGGTTCTCCGCTTCCTGCTCGCGCAGTTCAGCGATCTGCTTGGCGTAGGTGCTGAGGGTGTCGGGGGTCTGGCTGTGAAGCAGCAGATCGAGCTTGCGGCCTACCGCCTCCAGCAGCTGCCGGCGCATTGCCGGGGCAAAGGTCTTCAGGGCGGTGGTGTTGATGGGCATGGATCAGAAGTGGAGGGTGGCGGGGGTTGGAGAAAAGGCCGCATCTGCGATCACAGGCTGATCCGGTGGCCTTGATCCAGCTCGGCTTGGGCGGCCGCGCGCAAGGCATCAAGCCATTGCTGCAGCTCGGCGCTTGTGGTGATCTGGCTCAGCGGACAGTTCACCTTCAGGGATGAGGCCGCTACGACCTTGATCGCTGGAGATGTCTGAGCGTCCTTGGGAGCTGCCAGAGCCGCCATGCGTTGCAGCTGGTTGGGCACCTCTTCCGAGCGATAGCGGTTCAGCCGCAACAGCGCAGTACCCGGCTTGCTGGCGCCTTGCACATCGGCCTTAGCCCGAGCTGTAGGGGCGAGCACCTGGGCTTGCTGATCCACATCGAGCTTCTGGAAATCGCTGTCGGCCTTCAGCCGGGCCTCCTGCTCGGTGATCTGCTGCAGGGCGTCGGCCTGTGTCTGCTGCAGCCGTTGCTCCAGCTGCTTTTGCAGCTCGCCCATGGCGTTGTTGGCCTGGGGGATCAAGCCGCCGGCATAGGGCTTCTCGCTGCTGAGCAATGCCCGTAGGGGTTGCACCAGATCGGTCGGCAGATCGGCGAACTCATCGCCGTAGCGAGTCTCAAATGCCTTCACCTGGTCGTAGACCGCCTTCTGGTTGCCATTGAGGAACTGCTTCAGGGGGGTGAGCAGGTCCTCTTCGGCGTCGAGCCAGATGTCCTTGAAGGTCTCCAGCTGGTTGAGCAGATAGCCGTCATCCTTCTTGGTCATCGCCTCGGCCTGCTCGGCCCAGGGCTTCACCGCAGCAAGGAATCCATAGGTGCCGGCCTGAGCAGCCAGGTCACGCAGGTCCTGCGCTTCCTCGCGCATCGCCATCCGGAAGGCTTCGCAGGTGCTGCGGGCATCGGTACCGGGGCTCTGCACGTTGAACAGGTCCTGGTGGAACCTCTTGAGCGCATTGATCGTGCTGGTGTCGTACACCTCCTGCTTGCGCACGCTCACGCCGCACAGCTTGCGGCTGTTGGTGAGCGCATCGATCACCTCCACGCTGCTGAGCAGTTCCTTCTCCCGCAGCTCCAGCTTCCCGAGCCGATACAACCGCGCGATGAAGGTGAGTGTGGCCCAGTTGCTCCAGCCGTAAGGCCGCGCCTCAAACCTGCGCACCAACTCGTCTGCGCTCAGGCGCTCGCCCAGCTTCTGCTGGCGCTCCACCTCCACCAACACCTCCTGCTCGGCTTCTGACAGCTGCACCGCCAGGCCATCGAGCAGGTCGTCCTGATCTTTCACCACCGCAACCACGGTGGCTTCACTGAACGAGCCGTGCACCATCTTCAGCTTGGGGAACGCCGCACGGATCAGCTCCTGGTAGGCCTTGCTGAACCGGGTTCTCGGATCGCCTTCCCCAACCGAGAGGGTCTGGCCATTCACCACGAGCGCGGCCGTGCGCAGTTGCTCTTCGGCCAGGCGAGTGATCTCCTGGCGGCGTGTTCCGCTCTGCTTGGCGCGAATCGCCAGGATGGCGTTCAAGGCTTCGTCTTCGCTGCCGCTGTTCTGACGGACGTAGAGGTCGGTTTTCAGCTGGCTGCGGATCTGCTCCAGCAGTCGCTCCTTGCCCGGCAGCACCGCCATCAGTTCGGTGCCGCCCATGTTGCGGCTGTGCAGGATCGCCTCGTTGCCGTAGTTGGGGTGCTCCGGCGTCACCAGGTTCACAGCAACATCGGTGTCCTTGCCCTTGATCAATCCGTCGTCGATCTTCTGGGCAAACGCGTAGTCATTGCCGTTGTCCTCAAAGCGGATCTTGTTGCTACGCAGCACGTCGTCAAACACAATCCGATGCAGGGCCTTGATCACTTCTGAGTCGGACACCTCCGTGCGCTTGATCTCCTGCTCGACATCCTTCTCCTTGTCGGTGAGGAATTCGTAGATCTCGCCGTTGCGCTGCAGGTAGCTCTGGCTCTCCAGGTTGATCAGCGCATCCTTCACCGCCTGCTCATGGGCGCGGATGTCGAAGCTGGGCTCGCTGATCAGCAGGATCGCGATGTTGCGCGCCGTGCTCTTGAACTGCGGCACCCACTTCAAAAGGAACAGCGCCTTGAGGATGCGCAGCTCCAGCTCGCCCACCTGGTTCTGGGCGGTCACCATCGTCTGCTGCTTGTCGGCCCGGATCACATCGCGGATGCCGTCGTACAGCTGGTCAAAGCTGGCCAGCCTCCCTACGGGCAGTTCCTTGATCGCCTTGGCGACCTCCTGGAACACCGAGAGCATCGAGCGCTCCCCCACCGCCATATTCCGGCCCTCGAAAATGCTGTGTGTCGCCAGGCTCTGGATCGCCTGCTGGAACAGGCTCAGTTGATAGGGGTGAAAGGGGTAGAGGCCGCAGAAGGCCTGGCAGTCGCTCCAGCCCTTGAGCTGAATCGAGCCATCACCGAAGCGGAACAGGGTGGTGAAGTTCTCCTTGTCCTGCTCGTAGATCTCGATCAGCTGCTCCGGTTCATCCGGGGTCTTGGCCAGCAGGCGTCGCTGGATCACCTCCTGCACATCAGCGCTAGCCAGGGTGAGCTTGGTTTTGAAGCGTCCCTGGATCTTGCTCAGATCGTCGGCCTGCTCAAATTTCACCTGGCCCAAGATTCCCTCCAAGTCGGCCTGGGAGGTGATGAACACCGTGGCCCGCCCATCGGTGGCGGTGGCCAGGCTCTCCACCACGGTCTGCAGATTGAGCAGCCGGCTGCGTTCCTGGCCGATGAACTGGCCGGCCTCATCGACAAAGAAATTGAGCCGGAACCCCGACGGCTGGCTATCGAGGTAGTCCTTCACCCTGCTGGCAAAGCCTTCGATCGAGAGGCGGTAGCTGTCCTTGGCGTCATTGATCACCTTGATGGCGTCGTCTTCGCTGCCGCCGAACTGCTCGGCATAGGCCTTCGCGAAGCTGCGTTTGGTCACCGTGGCCAGCGCATCCCGGTCGTTTTCCCAGCTGCGGCCGTTGACGCGCTGATAGGTCTGCTTGAACGCCTCGAACTGTCCACGCTTGTTGAGGTCGTGCTCGAACTGGGCCACATAGCCCTGGTTGCCGTAATAGCCCTGCAGCTCGTTGAGCACCTTCATGAACACCTCGAGGATCGGTGCCTCGTGGGTGCCGCCGATGCCATCGAACTTCTGATCGATGTTGAACAGCAGGCTGCGGGCCGGGATCGCCGTCGCCTTCTTGAGGTCGGCGCGCAGGATTTCGTCCTCCACCTTCGGCAGCAGGATCTCCACCGGCCGGCTGGCCTGATCCCCTACTCGTTTCTCGCTGTCGAGCATCAGCGAGAGCATCTTCAGCAGGTGCGACTTGCCTGAGCCGAAGAACCCCGAGATCCACACGCCGTTAGCGGTGGGGTTGTGCAGGTAGGCGTCGGTGAACGCCCCCAGGCCTTTGCTCACCTCGCGGGTGACGACGTACTCGTCGAGTTCGACATAAAGGTGGCGTTCGTCGTCGGCCTTGATCACGCCGTCGATCGGGCGGTCGACCGGCTTGAAGAAGAGCTCTTGGATGGTGGTGGCTGTCATGAGCTCTTGATGTCGAAGTAGTCGAGGTTTGTGGCGCGGTAATGCGGGTTTTCGATCTTGCTGGCGGTGCTGGTGCCAAACAGGCGCAGGTAGGACCCCCCGTCGGCGTCCTGGGAGTACTCACCAGGGAAGAAGATCACCACCGGGTGCCGAACCATCGCCGGCTGCAGCGCTTCGAGGATCGTGTGGGTGCGCAGGAACGGGTAGATCCGACCTGAGCCGGTGATCAGGCTGATCTGGGCATCGTCGAGGGCCTCCATCAACTTGGGCACCAGGGCGCTGGTGGGTTCAGCCACGTTCTGCAGGGTGTCGAATAGGTCGCTCTTGGACCAGGTCGCCTCCTCTTGCAGCAGCACATCCAGGTAGCCCTTTGCCTCCAGCAGCTGCAGCACCAGCTCAAACAGATCCACGTGCTTCACCCGCAGACCCTGCTTGCGCAGGTGCTGCTCCACCCCGCGCACCACCAGGCGCAGCTGGTCGTCGTCGGCTGAGCTGTAGGTCTGAATGAAGATCGGCACCTCCTTGGCCACGCCCCGCATTTCCAGGAACTCGGGCCGGGTGAGGATCTCCTGCAGGCGCTTGTCGAGGCCGCTGACGCTGCTCATGGTTTCGTCCTCCGGGCCGGGGCGGCCTTTTTGGCTGCAGGCTTTGGTGCGGCCTTGGGTTTGGCTGCTGGCTTTGAAGCAGCCTTCGCCTTCGGCTTTGCGGCGGAGCGCACCGCAGGTTTTGCCACTGGCTTGGATGCCATCTCTGGCGAGGCCACTGGCTTCCGGCTTTTGGCGGGCTTGGCCGGAGCGTGCAGCAAGAATCCGGCCAACAGCGCTGGATCGTCGCTCGCCACCAGCTCCTGCACCTGTGACGAGAGAAGCGGCCGCTGGACCGTGCCAAGCGTTCCCCCTTTACCCGCCTTGCCGCTCAGGAGGCCGGCATCCCTGAGCATCTGCAAGAGCGCTGATCGCACCTTCTGCTGAGAAGAGGGTGCCAGTGCCGTCAGTTCTGGGTGATCCCGCTCGCAGTCCTCGTAAAAGGCTGCCATGTCTGAACGGCGCAGTACCGGATCCAGGCTGCTGAGCTTGCCCATCAATACCTCGCGCGTCAGGTCGGCCGCGATCTCAATGCGCTTCAGCACCGCCAGCCAGGCCATCGCATTCCGCTCATCGCTCGTTCCTCGTGCCAGCAGCTGCAGCTGTGAAGTGGTCAGGCACTGCAGCCGTTGGCGCAGCTCCAATTCCAGGCGTTTGCCGCTGCTGGCCGAGCGGGCCTGCAGGGCGTTGCGTTCCAGCACTGCGGCCTTCGTGCGTGCCCAGTCGCCCTGCTCTTCTTGGTGGATGCCCGCGATCACAGCAGCAAGCTCAGGCCTTAGGCCTGCAGAGGTGAAGCTCAGGCAGTAGCGGGGGGGCTGCGGGGCAGGACGGGGCAAGGAAACCAGCTGGCAGCGCCTGGCTAATCCTGGCACCGCGCAGGGCAAAGGTGCAGCCAAGAAGCCTGTCTCCATGAGCGTTTGACGGCTGGAGCCTATGGCTTGTGGGCTGAGTTTGATTTATTCCTCCTGCGAACAAGGAAAACTATGCGCAGAGCGCATTGAATCGATGCTTCGAGTAGCTGATGGCCTGGCCTCCTGCCTGCTTGGCTCGATGAGGAGCTGTCGGAGCAGGGGGTGGGGAGGGGGCCACCACCAGGACCAGCGCACACCCACCGCATCCCTCGGCCGGTCCTCGCGCCGTGCCAAGGGTCAGATCATGTCCCGCTCAGCTTCGCAGGGCTTCCCGATGGGCACCAAGGAAAGCCTCCTGCTCGCGGCTGAATGGCCGGATCAGATTCGCCCCTCCGATACCCCAGCAGCGAAGCGCCTCACCAGCGGCCTCGTGCTGCCAGATCAGCTGCCCACCGGAATCAAAGCTGATCCAGTGGCGGTCAAACAGCTTGTCCACATGAGGTGACAGCAGCAGGCCGTTGGTGCCGCTGAGGCGCTCATGGTTGTCGCAGTCACGCCAGGGTTTGATATGGCTCGCCACCAGGAACTGCTGCCGGTCGAGCCCCGTGACCCGGCAGGCAGGCTCCAGCTCCGATACCCGATGCCGGAATAACCCTTGCCCCAGCCGCGCCTTGGTGAGGGCATCGCGCTCGGTGCTGCTCGGCACCTCCCGCAAGAGCTGCATGTCGTCGAGCAGGGCGGCGGTGTACTCCCCCTCTTCTGCCAGCACCACCAGGTGCACACGCACCGCTGGATCGGCATGGTCTTCGATCAGCTTGAGCAGAAGCAGCCCCAGGATTTCGCCCAGCCCCGCCAGGTACACACCCTGGTTGCCCCGTCCTGAGCTGGTGCTGATTGGGCTGTGGCGCTCGGGCAGCAGCGGTTGCAGTAGCTCAAAAAATGTCTGCAGCACCAGCGGCTGTTGCAGCGGCTGCCAGTTCACCTGCACCAGCCAGCCTTCCTGGCTCCAGTTGTCGCCTGCTGATCCAAATTCAGGCGGCTTCTGTGCCGTGATCGCCGCCGTTTCCACAAGGCCAATCTGGCTGATCTTGCCGTTGGCGTAGCTGAACACCACATCCCCACGCTGGCAGCGGGTGAGGTTGTCGTAGCTCACATTGCGGGCGCCGTTGGCATTGGTCTTCGGCGACCAGATGTAGCCACCGTCGGTTTCCTGCCGGTAGGTCTGCTTGTGGTTGACCCACCAGTAGGCCATGAATGGTGTCTGGGGTTTGACCTGTTGTAGCCCAGGCGAACAATCGCCGCCTCAGTAGCTCTGCCGTCCCGCAATCACCCCACGCACCCCACCGCGCGGCTGCTCACAATCCCCATCTCGCCTTGGGATCAGATGCCAGTGCGCATGCAGCACCGTCTGCCCGGCAGCTTCGCCTGAGTTCACCCCCACGTTCCAGCCACTGATCGACGGGTCCTGCGTCGCTAGCTGCTCTCTTCTGAGCTTCAGAAGCTGGGTCACGGCGTTCCACTCCGGCTGGTGCAGTGCCAGCCCGTCGGCCACATGCCGCCGCGGGATCACCAGGCTGTGACCCTCCGTCACGGGGTAAGCATCAGCGATGCAAAGCGCCAGTTCGTTCTCCAGCAGCACTCGGCCGCTGCCCTCCAGCGCGCAGAACACACATCCCGCTTCGCGGTGGCCGTAGCTGGCCTGCAAGCCGCGGAAGTCGGTGTTGTCGGTGTCGCGCTTGCCGGCATTGCAACGGAAGCAGAGCGCCTGCAGGTTGCTGAGGTCGTCGGAGCCACCGTGGTTTTTGGGCACGATGTGGTCCACCTCCAGGGCCCTTTGGTGCTCATGAGCGCCGCAGCACTCGCAGCGGCCCCGCGCGCGCGTCAGCACCCGATATTTGATCGAGCCGCTGATCGGTGTTCGCTGGCGGCTGCGGTGGGCAAACACCTCCTCGCCCCGCTGCTCGCGGAAGGCATCGAGGCGCTGGCGACACAGCTGCTGCAGCTCATCGCGCTCGGCGTCGCTCAGCTCGTCGGCGCCGATCAGGCTGTAGGTGCCGTTGCCGTAGGCAGTGATGCCGTTGCCGGTGAGCACCTTGCCCACCATCCGCTTGACGCGCTCGGTGTAGTAGTCGATCTGGGTCACGTCCTCTCCCAGGATCCGCCGGGCGATGTCCTCCGCCGGCGCTGGGCTGCCCCTTCCAAGCAGCTCCATGAGCATCAGCGGCTGGTAGATGTGGCTCATCCGCATCCGCTCAGCGATGTAGGTGCGGAGGCGGTGGAAGCTGTCAGAGCGAGGGGTAGCCATCAATCCTGCAATCCCCTCCAACCAAGGTTTGGCCGGCTGTCTTCTTCAAGTTTGACCGGTCGCCGCTGAAAGCCCAGGTCGGCATGAAAACGTATGCATGGACGGCCAGGGCACTGCCTGCTTTTGCCGGCTCCAGCAGGCCTCACCACAATGGATAGACCTGCTGGGCAATCTTGAGGAGGTGATGTCCATGCTCCTCGAGGACGGCGAACCAGCGTTGAAGGGAGATGTCGTGGACTCCTCAGAGTGAGCGCAACAACGACTCATAGGCCTTGTGTGACCCCACCCAGAACCAAATCAACGTGCCGTCCTTCAGCACTCCAACGGCGCGCCAATCGAGATCGACACGGGCTGAGTAGATCGGCAGGGTTGCGTGAACCTTCTTGAATCTGAGGGATGGATGCGACGGGTTATCTCGCCACAGTTGGTAGGCGCGCCTGATTTTCCGCCTCCTCTCAAGGGGCGCCTGGATGTAGAGCTGTCGGAACTGGTCGGTTGTAACCGAGTTCACTACAACTGGTCGATGGGCTGAACCCGGCCCGCCTGGAGATCCTGAATGGCTTCATTGGCCATCCGCTCCAGCAGATTCTGCGAGTCGGCAAAGAGTGTGCTCCAGCGCTCTTCCGATTCCATTTCCTCTAGGAGGATCGCCGCCAGAGCATCCTGTTCCTCCTCAGGAAGCTGGGCAGCAGTTGCAACCGCGGCCGACAAGGCTTGCGTCATCGCTCCCGCTCCAGGTCAGAGGGCTTGATCCATTCTGTCAGGCCTAGCTAGCGGTCACCGGAGAGTGGCGGCCCCTGCTCAGAGCGACTGCTCTAGGGCAGCCAGAACTGAATCGGCATCCAGCCCAGGGTCGCTGCCTCGTCGGTGAGCACAGGCCCCACCAGCACCGGCTGGGGAAGCTCCTCCATGAACAGCTCGGTGGCCTCCCGCAGGTTGGCCAGGGCCTCTTCCACGGTGTCGCCCTGGCTCACGGTTCCCACCTCCGGGCACTCGGCCACGACTACCTCCTCCTCGCGGTGAAGGATCGCCGTGAGTCGTTGGGCTGTTGCAGTGCTCATCGGCGTTGAGCGACGTGCTTCCAGTCTGGGGCTTTTGCTGAGCGCCAGCCAGCAGCACTGACCACGAGGGGATTGGATCGCCACCGGCCCGGCACACACCCACCTCATTCCCTCGTCCAGTCCTCACGCCGTGTCAAGGATCGGGCCATGCGCCCCTACTGGGCGTCCTTGCCACGGCGCTGCGGCCGGCCGTTGGGGGTGGGGTTCTCCGCCGTCCCCCAGATGGCTTCTCCTCTTTCCCCCTCCCGCCGCAAGCAGCAAGCCAAGGCCCTCAGCCGCTCGGCCCTCAAGGCCCGCAATGCCCTTGTGCTGGAGCACCTGCCCCTGGCTGATGCCATCGCTGCCAAGGTGGCCTGGCGCTTCTTCCCGCTCGTTGATCGGGAAGATCTGATCCAGGTGGCCCGGGAGGCCCTGCTTTTCTCATCTCCTAGCTGCCGCGCCGGCGAGCCTGCAGCTCCCTATCTCCGCCGCTGCATCAGCGGGGCCCTGCAGCATCACCTGCGTGATCGAGTCCGCCTGGTGCGGGTGCCCAGGCAGGTTCACGAGGCAGGTCATTGCCCTCTGGGCCACAGCAGCCTCGATGCTCAGGCCGATGGCGAGCCCTGCCTGCTCGATCAGCTGGCCGCCCCAGAGCCCGAGGCACCTGATGGCAATGGCGCCGATGGGCTGGCGCTGGAGCAGCTGGTCGAGCAGCTCCCCGCCGCCCAGGCCGCAGCGCTGCGGCTCACGATCCTTGAAGGCCTGAGCCTCCGAGATGCAGGTCAGAAGCTCGGCATCAGCGCCATGTCAGTGCAAAGGGCCCAGAAAAAGGCCCTTGGGGCCCTGCGTATGCAGCTCCAGGCCTGAGGGGCCTTTGGCCACCCCTGGTGGCCGGAAGGTTCTGGGAACAGGCTCCGCGTTTCCACCCACTCGCTCCCGCTCGGGGATTCCAGCTCTGCGCTGAACAGCCCGGACTTCGGGCCTTGCTCCACCCGTTCACGCCTGCTCAGGGATTCCGCTGCAACCCAAACAGCCCCTGACCTTGATCCCCTGAGTTCTCCACCAGTGGCTTGCTCCGGGCTTCCTCAGTGTGAGGCATTCCTGCGTCATGCCTCGGCTTCGGGAAGTCCCTTCGCTGCGCCAGATGGCGCAGAAAATCATGGCTTCTCTTTCAGCTACCGCTTCACCGTTCTGCCGTCCTGAGGAAGATCCGTTCCTGCTGCTCGAATCCACGCTCCGTTCCATCGAGGTGGTGCTGATGCTGCGGCGCGATCTGCCGCTGCGCCGCACCTGGATCGAGCAGCCCTATGGAGAAGAGGAAATCACCCTCTTAGAAGAAGAGGTGCTGCCCGCCATCCGCCAGTGCCTGGCGCGGGTGGATGAGCTCGATGAGCGGCTGCTGGCCAAGCAGGAGTTGCTGCGGCGCTGCACGCTGGAAGCTGAGCGCAGGCCATTGCTGGTCTGATCGGCACATGCGGCCGGTAGCAGCGGCTGCCGGCTGCTTTGCACGATCCAGCCATCGAGCTGACCGGTGGTCATCAGCCGCCTAGCTCCGCCTCAAGGGACCAGCCAACGGTCGCTGGCCATCCCTCCCCAGAACGCTGACAGGGACTTGAGCTTGCCTTGGCTGTCAGCCAGCGGAGGTTGACAATGATGTTGACAATGCAGCCTTATTAGGTTGACAATTAGGCATCTATCGAGCGGTGCCTTGCCAGCGATTCGAGGTCGTGGAGAGGAGGTGCGCACGTTCATCGTCGCCAATGTGACCAAGCACCCCACGGACATCGTCCGCCGTGCGGCGGAGAAGTTCGACTGTTCCCGTCAGGCCATCCATCGCCACATTCAACGCCTGTTGGAAGTAGGGGCGCTGATCGAATCCGGCAAGACCCGCAGCCGCACCTATGCGCTGGCCCAGCTCAGCTCATGGCGGCAGCACTATGAAGTGGCCTCCAGTGGCGATGAGGGTGATATCTGGATGCGGGACGTCCGCCCGCAACTCGAGCCCTTGGCCACCAACGTGATGGGCATCTGGCAGTACGGCTTTACGGAGATGTTCAACAACGCGCTGGATCATGCCCAGGCCAGGAGCATCGCGGTGGCCGTCACCAAGACAGCAGCCACTTCGGAGGTGAGCATCCGTGATGACGGTGTTGGCATCTTCCACAAGATCCAAGCAGCCCTTGGCCTTCTGGATGAACGCCATGCCGTGTTGGAGCTGGCCAAGGGTAAATTCACCACTGATCCACAGCGCCATTCCGGAGAAGGCATCTTCTTCAGCTCGCGCATGTTCGATTGTTTTTCGATCACATCGGGCTCTGTGAGCTTCAGTCATCAGGCCAAAGCCCCTGAAGACTGGATTCTCGAAACCGACGCTAGCGGTGGCACCGCCGTCAGGATGGAACTCGGCAATCACACGTCTCGTTCCGTCAACAAGGTCTTCAAACAGTTCACCACTGGTGATGACTTTGGTTTCACGAAGACCGTTGTGCCCGTTCGCCTGGCCCAATACGGCGACGACAATCTTGTGTCGAGGTCGCAGGCCAAGCGCCTGATCGCCCGATTTGAAAAATTTAGAACTGTGGTGCTCGACTTCAAAGGTGTCGCCTTGATCGGCCAGGCTTTTGCCGATGAAGTGTTACGTGTCTTCCCCCTCGCCCATCCAGAAGTCGAGCTTGTACCCCTCAATGCCAACAAGGAAGTAAGCCAGATGATTGCTCATGTTTTAGAGACCTCCAGGTGAAGAGCATGGTCATTCGTTACGAGGTGCTGGTTGCGGCCCAAGTTCTTGTCATCAACGCATCAGTGGCTTGATGCGGTTGCTGCTGAGCTGATCAGGACTTCACGACCGGTGACAGCCGCCGCTCGCGTGGATCAAGCCAGCCAACCAGCGGTTCTCTTTGCCACCCGTTGCCGCAGCGTCTGCGTCAGCTCCTGAATGGCGGAGCACTCCAGCAAGGCGCTGGGCACCAGCAGATCGAGCTGCTCCAGCTGAGTGATCCACTCGATGGAACTGGTGCTGGCGCAACTCATCAGCGGCGCCAGCAGGCTGATCTCCACCAGCAGCGCCGGACCATCGCGCTGTGGCAAGGCTTCACCGGTGAGGGTGCACCAGTGCTCCAGCAGGGAAGAAAACATCGACGCCTTCTGGATCGCCTGGCTCTGCAACAGCGCATAGGCCTGGGATGCCGCCAGCGAGACCTCGGTGGCGATGCGCGGTGCACCCTGGGCGCTTGAGGGGATCAAAGCGTCGCGGCGCATCCCTTGGTCGAGCGATTCCAGCCAGGCGCAGGCGAGCAGAAGCAGGCAAAGCCTGTCAGCCCAAAAGCCTGTGACAGGAGGGCTTTTGGGCTAAAAAATCAGGCTCTGACTGAAACGCCCCCTGTGTGATTCGAACACACGACCGGCTGCTTAGAAGGCAGCTGCTCTATCCAGCTGAGCTAAGGGAGCTTCGATCTCATGATCGCGCACCTGCCCCAACGTCATATCCGCCCACCCCCTGAGCGCCGCCGTTGGCTGCCCTTGGGGAGTCGGGGCAAACCGCCTAAAGTGGCGGGCTGCGCATTGCTCGACCCATGGCTGCCCCCCGGCTCTCCGACAGCCATAAAATCGAGATCGTGGCGCGCTATCGCGCCGGTGAGGGGAGCACGGAGCTGGCGGAGGCCTACGGCTGTAGTGCCAACACCGTGAGCCGCGCGGTGAAGGCCGCGCTCGAGCCGGCCGAATATGAGCAGCTCAAGCAGCTGCGCACCCCCCGCGCCGCCAAGGCCGTGCGGCAGCCCGCCAAGCCAGATCCCCTTCCTCAAGTCAGCGCGCCAGATCTCCCAGATAGCCCGCCAAAGGGGGCCGACGACGACGAGGCTGCGGTGTTGGCGATCGACGATGCCGATGATTTCGGCGATGACGCCAGCGACGCAGCCGAAGCGGACGCCCACCTCGACTTCGACGATGACGACACGAGCGATCCGAGTGAGTCGTTCATGGCTGTGCCGTTGCTGCTGGGAGACCATCACGGCGAGCCAGCCCAGTGCCAGCCCCTGGCGGAGGCGCCGCTGCCCGCCAGCGTCTACATGCTGGTGGACAAAACCGTGGAGCTCCAGGCCAAGCCGCTCAAGGAGTTCCCGGAGTTGGGGCAGCTGCCCGATGGGGAAGAAGACCGGCAGGCCCTGTTGGTGTTCGCCAATCCGCGCCAGGCCAAGCGCCACTGCGGCCGCACCCAGCGGGTGATCAAGGTGCCCGACACCCGCGTGCTGGAGCGCACCGCCCCCTACCTGATCGCCCAGGGCATTAGCCGTGTGGTGATCGAGGGAAGCCTCTATTCCCTGCCGGGCAGCTGATCGCTGCGGGGAGCCAGTAGCGCCGCGCTGCAGCCGCCGCTGAGCACACCGATCACCAGGGCGATGCCCACCAGGAAGCCGGCGGGCAATGGAGCGCTGCGGCCAAACCCCAGGTTGAGGCTGGGGCGCTGATCGAGGTTTTGGGCGCCGAGGCAGAGAATCGCCAGCAGCAGGCTGCCGCCCAGCAGGCTGGCCAGAAGCAGACGCAGGCGCACGGCCATCAGGGGATCCGGGATCGGCCGATCCGGAGCTGGAACTGCGCAGAAGTCTGACGGGTCAGGGTTGCGGCGTCAGCTGTTGGGGCCTGGCGGCGTCTGATGCAACAGAGCGTAGAGCTCGCGTTTGCTGTGGCCGGTGCGTTCGGCCAGCAGCTTGGCGGCGGCATTGCTGCTGTGGCCCGCCTGTTGCAGGGCCTCAAGCTCGGCCGTGAGGCTGGCGGCGTCCCAACTGGGCGGCGCTGGCGGCTCGGCGCCGCCCAGCACCAGGGTGCATTCCCCCTGGGGTGGCGTGCGCCGGAAATGCTCGCGGGCCGCCACCACCGTGGGGCCCACCTGCTCCTCGTGCTTCTTGGTGAGTTCGCGGGCGACGCGCAGGGGCCGATCGCCCAGCACCGCCAGCAGATCGTTGAGCAGATCCAGCAGCCGGTGCGGTGCTTCAAACAGCACCAGGGTGCGCTGCTCGCCGGCGAGCTCCTGCAGCCGCTGGCGCCGCTGGTTGGCCTTGGGCGGCAGGAAGCCCTCAAAGCAGAAGCGCCCGCTGGGTAGGCCGCTGCTCACCAGGGCCGTGGTCACGGCGCTGGGGCCAGGAACGCAGATCACCCCATGGCCGGCGTTGCGGGCGGCCGCCACCAGCGCCTCGCCGGGATCGGAGATGCCCGGCAGACCGGCATCACTGATCACGGCCAGCGCCTCGCCTGCGGCCAGGGCGGCGAGCAGCTCGGGGATGCGGGCGGTTTGGTTGTGGGCATGGAAGCTCACCAGCCTGGGCCCCTGGTCCTTCTGGCGTAGCCCCAGCTGGTGCAGCAGTAAACCGCTGCGGCGCGTGTCCTCACAGGCGATGCGGCTCACGCCGGCCAGCACCTGCCGGGCGCGGGGCGACAGGTCGCCCAGGTTGCCGATTGGGGTGCCCACCAGGTAGAGCACGCCGGGGGCCGGTTCGGTGGCTTGCACGGCTCGGGGCTCGCTCCTGCACAATGCTGATCCCTGCCCCACCATGATGCCGGCTGCCCTGCCCTTGCCCTCGGGCATCACCTTGGAGGTGCTGCTGGGTGAGCTGCGGCGGCTGAGCTGGGGGGCCGCCGACATCCTGCTGGCCTATGGCCGCGGCGAGCAGCCCCCCTACGGTTTTCCCCGGGCCCTGAGCGTGGACGAGGGGGGCGAGGGCCCGGTGAGCGCGGCGGATCTGGCGGTGAACCGCTGGCTGCTGGATGGCCTGGCGGCGGCTTTCCCCGCCGCCGACTGGACCGTGCTCAGCGAGGAGACCGCCAAGGAGCAACTCACCGACGGCCAGCCCTTGGCAACCGAGTGGCTGTGGATCCTCGATCCCCTCGATGGCACCAAAGACTTCCTGCAGGGCACCGGCGAATACGCCGTGCATCTGGCGCTGGTGCACCGCGGCGAACCGGTGCTGGGGGTGGTGCTGCTGCCGGTGATGGAGGAGTTGTGGCTGGGCGTGATGCCCGCCCTCACTGGGGCCAGCGGCGAGGCTTGGTGTGAAAACCGCGCTGGTGTGCGCTCGCCCGTGCGGTTCAGCGGCCGCCACGCCCTGGGCGAGCTGGTGCTGGTGGCCAGCCGCAACCACCGCGACGCGCGCCTCGAGCAGCTCCTAGAGGCCTTAGCCCTAGGCGACACCAAGGCAATCGGCAGCGTGGGCGGCAAGGTGGCCACGATCCTGCGCGGCGAGACCGACCTTTACATCTCCCTGTCTGGCAAGAGTGCCCCGAAGGACTGGGACATGGCGGCCCCGGAAGCGGTGCTGCGCGCCGCCGGTGGGGCCTTCAGCCATGCCGATGGACGGCCGTTGGCCTACAACAGCGGCGACGTGCGTCAGGCAGGTTGCCTGATCGCCAGCCACGGGACCGCCCATGGCGCGTTGTGCGCAAGGGCGGCCGCGACGATGGCCACGATTGATCCGGGCTTTGTCGTCTGAGTTGGCCTCGGGGCCTCAGGCCGGCACCGGCGCTTCGGATTCGGATTGGGGCACACCGCGCAGGGTGAGGTTGATGCGGCCGCGGTTGTCGATTTCGCGCACGCGCACGGTCACCTGATCGCCCACGTTGACCACGTCTTCCACCTTCTCTACCCGGGCTTCGGAAAGCTGGGAGATGTGGATCATCCCTTCCTTGCCGGGCAGGATTTCCACGAAGGCACCGATCGGGATCACCCGGGTGACGCCACCGGTGAACACCTCGCCTTCGCTGATGCGACGGGTGAGGCCTTCGATGATGCGCTGGGCCTCTTCGGCCGCGGCGCCGTCGTGGCTGGCGATCGTGACGATGCCGCCATCTTCGATGTCGATCTTGGTGTTGGTGCGCTCGGTGATGCCCTTGATCGTGCGGCCGCCGGGGCCGATCACGGTGCCAATCAGCTCCGGATCAATCCGGAAGCTGAGCAGGCGCGGGGCGTGGGGCGACATGGTGTCGCGGGGCTTGTCGATCGCCTCGAGCATCTTCTCGAGGATGTGCAGGCGGGCAGGGCGGGCCTGGTTGACGGCTTCGGCCACGGTTTTCACGTCGAGGCCCGTGATCTTCATGTCCATCTGCAGGGCAGTGATGCCCTTCTCGGTGCCAGCCACCTTGAAGTCCATGTCGCCGAGGAAGTCCTCGATGCCCTGGATGTCGGTGAGGATGCGCACCTCTTTGCCCTCCTTGATCAGGCCCATGGCGGCGCCGCTCACCGGAGCCTTGAGGGGCACGCCCGCATCCATCAGCGCCAGGGTGCTGCCGCACACCGAGCCCATCGAGGTGGAGCCGTTGGAGCTGAGGCACTCCGACACCACGCGCAGCACGTAGGGGAAGGACTCCTTGCTGGGCAGCACCGGCACGATCGCCCGCTCAGCCAGGGCGCCGTGGCCGATTTCGCGGCGGCCGGGGGAGCGCATCGGCTTGGTTTCGCCGGTGGAGTAGGGCGGGAAGTTGTAGTGGTGCAGGTAGTGCTTCTCGGTGGACGGGTTGAGGTCGTCCATCTCCTGGGCGTCGCTCGGGGTGCCGAGGGTGGCGCAGGAGAGCACCTGGGTGAGGCCGCGCTGGAACAGGGCTGAGCCGTGCACGCGCTTGGGCAGCACGCCGGCGGCGGCGCTGATCGTGCGCACCTCGTCGAGGTTGCGGCCGTCGACGCGCTTGCCGTCCTTCAGGATCTGCTCGCGCATCAGCTTCTTGGTGAGGCTCTTGTAGCTGTTGCCCAGGGCCTTGCCGCTGGCCGCCGAGCGGATCGGGTCGTCCTCGGCGAGGGCGGCGATCTTCTCGCTCACCTCAGCCTTGATCGCGTCGAGTTTCTCGTCGCGCTCGGGCTTGGTTTGGGAGAACTGCTTGAGCACCTCACCGATGCCTTTGGCGCATTCCTTCTCGAGGAAGCTGGGCAGGGTGGCGTCGACCACCTGGGCCTCGGGGATCACCTGCTCGATGCCCAGCTCCTTCAGCAGGTTTTGCTGGGCCTTGATCAACTCGCACACCGCTTCGTAGCCGAAGTCGATTGCTTCGATCACGTCCTGCTCGGGCAGCTGGTTCGCTCCGGCTTCCACCATGATCACGCCCTCGGGCGTGCCGGCCACCACCAGGTCCAGCTCGCTGCGCTCGATCTCGCGGAAGCTGGGGTTAAGCACGAAGTCGTCGCCCAGCAGACCCACCCGCACCGCAGCCATGGGGCCGTGGAAGGGGATCTTGGCCAGCAGGGTGGCCATCGAGGCGCCGGTCACGGCGAGCACATCGGGCGGTACCCGCTCATCGAGGGAGAGGCAGGTGGCCACGATCTGGATGTCGTCGCGCATCCAGCTGGGGAACAGCGGCCGCATCGGCCGATCGATCAGCCGGCAGGTGAGGATCGCCCGCTCGGGGGGACGAGCCTCACGGCGGAAGAAGCTGCCGGGGATGCGACCGGCTGCATACAACCGCTCTTCGTAGTCGCAGATCAGGGGCAGAAAATCGATGCCTTCGCGGCCGCCGGAGCGGGTGGCGGTAACCAAAACGGAGGTATCACCACATTCGACCATCACCGAGCCCCCGGCCTGGGGGGCAAACCGACCGGTGGTCAGCCGGATCTCCCGACCATCGAAGGAGATCGACTGAGTTTGTCCTTGCACTTGGGCTTATGTCCTGTTGTTGTCAAGAGCCATTCTCGCATTCGGCCTCTAGCTGCTGCGGATTCCTTTGCTTTTTCTCGCGTTTGGGCCGTTGGCGGCAGCACAAAAAAAGGCGCCCTTAGGCGCCTTGGGGGATTGGATGGGGGAGAGGCAATTCGGATTTCGATGCCGATGCCTGCCCGCTCCGGATCACCAGGAGGACTTGACCACGCCGGGCAGCTCACCCTTGTGAGCGCGCTCACGCAGCTGGTTGCGGCACAGGCCGAAATCGCGGTACACACCACGGGGCTTGCCGGTGGCCCAGCAGCGGTTGCGCACGCGGGTGGGGGCGCTGTTGCGGGGCAGCGCCTGGATTTTGCGGTGGATTTCCAGCCGCTCCATCGGATCGGCAGCGGCGTCGAAGGCGGCCTTGAGTGCAGCACGCTTGGCAGCAAACTGCTGCACTATTTTCTTGCGCTTCACATCGCGCGCAATCATCGACTTCTTCGCCATGCGGCCTGGGCTGCGATCGGGTAGGTGGTGCCGAGCTTACCGTGCGGGGGTTCGGGCTCCGGGTTGGGGCGAGATCAGCGCCCCAGCAGCTGCTGCACCGCCGGCAGCTGGGAGGTGTCCTTGACGATCAGCACCACGCTCAGGCCCACCAGGAACACAAAGCCCGACTGCATGAAGGCCATCTGGAAACGCTCGGGTAGGGGTTTGCCGCGCACGCCCTCGAGCAGCAGCAACACAAACTGACCGCCATCGAGCAGGGGCAGTGGCAGGGCATTGAGCACTGCCAGGTTGATCGAGATCAGGGCGGTGAAGATGAACAGGCTGCTGCCGCCCTGTTTGGCCAGCGATGCCCCCATCTCGACGATTTTCACCGGGCCGCTCACCTGGCTGGCGGTTTCGCCGAAGTGGGTGGCGAGGGTGACGAAACCCTCCACGGTGCGGCTGGTGAGGGCGACGAAGTCGTGGTTGGCCTGGCGGAAGGGCTCAAGCGGATTGCGGGCGGGGCGGAAGGCCTCGCTGCCGTTGGGTTGCAGCTGGGCGCCGATGCGGCCTACGCCGCCGAGGTCGGCGGGGGTGAGCTGCATGGCCACGGTCTGACCGTTGCGCTCGGCATCGAGGCGCAGGGTTTGGTCGGGGGCGGCCTTGATCCGCTCCACCAGGGCGGCCACGCCGCTCTGGCCGCCGCCGAGGGGCTGGCCATCGAGGCGCATCAGGCGATCACCAGGTTGGAGGCCGGCGGCGGCGGCGGCCTGTCCAGGCTGCACGCCGCTCACCAGCACGCCGGGGCTGGCGCTGAAGCCGGCGGGGATGCCGAGCACCAGGCCCTGGCCCAGCAGCACGGCATAGGCGAGCAGCAGGTTGGCCATCACCCCGGCGGCGATCACCAGGGCGCGCTGGGGTAAGGGCCGGTTGGAGAGCAGGTTGGGGTCGTTTTTGGGGATGGGGCTGTCGTCGTCGTCATCGGGGAAGGCCACGAAGCCGCCCAGCGGAATGGCGCGTAGGGCGAATTGCACGCCGCGGCGCTGGCGCTCCAGCAGCACCGGCCCGAAGCCGATCGAGAAGCTGCTGACCCGGATGCCCTGCCAGGTGGCGGCAAAAAAGTGCCCCGCCTCGTGCACCACGATCAACCCCGCCAGGATCGCCAGTGCTGTGAGAACGCCCATTCAGGCCCTGCTGTGGAGGCCTTCATTGTGGTGGGTTTGGGGTGCCAGCCGTTTTTGGGGCTGGTTCCTCTCCGTGGGGCCTCCAGACTTCAGTACAGCCTGTACGGAATTCGGGCAGCCCAGACGGGAGATCCGTGAGTTTGGCCCCCAGGTTCACCCTGCGCTGATCCTGGCGCTCCCGAAGTAGGGCACCAGGGCGGCGGGGAGTTTCACACTGCCATCGGGTTGCTGCCCGGTTTCGAGCAGGGCGGCCATGGTGCGGCCGATGGCCAGGCCGGAGCCGTTGAGGGTGTGCACCAGGTGGGTGCCCTTGCCCTGCTTGTAGCGGATGGCGGCGCGGCGGGCCTGGAAGTCGTTGCACACCGAGCAGCTGGAGATCTCGCGGTAGGCGCCGGCGCCGGGCAGCCACACCTCGAGGTCGTAGGTGCGGGCGGCGGAGAAGCCCAGATCCCCGGTGCAGAGCTCGATCTTGCGGTAAGGAAGCTCGAGACCTTCCAGCACAGCTTCCGCGTCGGCGGTGATCTGTTGGTGGGCGGCGGCGGACTCCTCGGGATGGCAGAACCAGTAGAGCTCCACCTTGTTGAACTGGTGCAGGCGGATCAGGCCGCGGGTGTCGCGGCCGTAGGAGCCGGCTTCGCGGCGGAAGCAGGGGGTGTAGGCGGCGTATTTGAGCGGCAACTGCTCGGCGGGGATCACCTCATCGCGATGGAGGGAGGTGAGCGGCACCTCGGCGGTGGGGGTGAGCCAGAGGTCGTCGTCGGCGCAGCGGAAGCTCTCTTCGGCGAATTTGGGCAGCTGGCCCGAGCCGGTGAGGCTGGCGGAGTTCACCAGGATCGGCGGCATCACCTCCTGGTAGCCCTTGCTGGCGTGCAGATCGAGCATGAAGCTGATCAGGGCCCGCTCTAGCCGGGCGCCAGCGCCCATCAGGGTGATGAAGCGGCTCTGGGCGATGCGCACCGAGCGCTCGGTTTCAAACAGCCCCAGCCGCTCGCCGATCTGCCAGTGCTCCTCGAGCCCCGCTTCCACGCGGGGGCTGCCCCAGCGCTTGATCTCCACGTTGTCGGCCTCCACGCGGCCGTCGGGCGCGTCGGGCGAGGGCAGGTTGGGCAGGGCGGCGAGGGCCTCGCGCAGCTGAAGCTCGAGGGCTTTCTCCTGCTCCTCGATGCTGGCCACCTGATGCTTGATGGCATTGCCCTGGTCGCGCAGGGCCTGCACCTCTGGACCTTTTGGGTCGCCTCCACCCTGGATCAGCTGCCCTACGGCCTTGCCGATGCGGTTGCCCTCAGCCTGCAGGCCACTGCGCTGTTCTTCGAGATCGCGCTCCTGGCGGGCGATCTGCTGCAGCGGGCCGAGGTCGAGCGTCATGCCGCGCCGCCCGAGCTGCTGCGTGATCAGCTCGGGGTTGTCGCGCAGCAGGCGCTGATCCAGCACAGACCCAAGGCAAGTAAACCGAGCCTACGGGGCAAGGTTCACAGCACTTGCACCACTTCGCTCACCTCGGGGATGGCCTCGCGCAGCTTGCGCTCGATGCCCATCTTGAGGGTCATGGTGCTGCTGGGGCAGGAGCCGCAGGCGCCCTGGAGCCGCACCTTCACGATCGGCCCGTCGATCTCCACTACTTCCACGTTGCCGCCATCGGCCATCAGGTACGGGCGCAGCTCATCGAGGGTGCGCTCCACGTTTTCAATCGTGAGGGCGTGGGGGTCGGCGCTGCTGGGGGTGGCGTTTTCGGGTGCCGTGGTTTCTGTTGTCATGGCTAAGGGTTGGGGGCGATACCAAGGAGCTTAGGAATGGATCGCGGCGGCAGGGCCTCTCCCTAGGATCGCTGCCATGACAGACGTTCCCGTTCAACGGATCCGCAATTTCTGCATCATCGCCCACATCGACCATGGGAAATCCACCCTGGCCGACCGGCTGCTGCAGGACACCGGCACCGTCGCTGCCCGCGACATGCAGGAGCAGTTCCTCGACAACATGGAGCTGGAACGTGAACGCGGCATCACCATCAAGCTCCAGGCCGCGCGCATGGAGTACACGGCAGCCGATGGCGAGCCCTACATCCTCAACCTGATCGACACTCCCGGCCACGTTGACTTCTCATATGAAGTGAGCCGTTCCCTGCAGGCCTGCGAAGGGGCCCTGCTGGTGGTGGATGCGTCCCAGGGTGTGGAAGCCCAAACCCTGGCCAACGTGTATCTGGCCCTAGCCAACGATCTCGAGATCATTCCCGTTCTCAACAAGATCGACCTGCCGGGAGCCGATCCCGAGCGCATTGCCGAAGAAATCGAAGCGATCATCGGCCTCGATTGCTCCAACGCCATCCATTGCTCCGCCAAAACCGGCCTCGGTGTGCCCGAGATCCTGCAGGCCGTGGTGGATCGGGTGCCGCCCCCACCCGACAAGGTGGCTGAGCCGCTGCGGGCGCTGATTTTCGATTCCTATTACGACCCCTACCGGGGCGTGATTGTGTATTTCCGGGTGATATCCGGCTCGATCAGCAAGCGCGACAAGGTGCTGCTGATGGCGTCCAAGAAAACCTACGAGCTCGATGAGGTGGGCGTGATGGCGCCTGATCAGCGCCAGGTGGAGTCGCTTCACGCCGGCGAGGTGGGCTATCTCGCCGCTTCCATCAAGGCCGTGGCCGATGCCCGCGTGGGCGACACGATCACCTTGATGTCCAATCCCGCTGCCGAGCCCTTGCCCGGATACACCGAGGCCAAGCCGATGGTGTTCTGCGGCCTGTTTCCCACCGACGCCGACCAATACCCCGATCTGCGCGAAGCCCTCGACAAGCTGCAGCTCTCCGATGCGGCGCTCAAATACGAGCCCGAAACCAGCAGCGCCATGGGCTTCGGCTTCCGCTGCGGCTTTTTGGGCCTGCTGCACATGGAGATCGTGCAGGAGCGGCTCGAGCGGGAATACAACCTCGATCTGATCGTCACCGCGCCGTCGGTGATCTATCAGGTGAACATGCTCGATGGCAGCACCTTGATGGTGGACAACCCCGCCACCCTGCCCGATCCGCAGAAGCGCGAATCGATCGAAGAGCCCTATGTGAAGCTCGAGATCTACACCCCCAACACCTACAACGGCACCTTGATGGAGCTGTGCCAGGAGCGGCGCGGTGAATTCATCGACATGAAATACATCACCACCGATCGGGTGACGCTCCACTACGAGATGCCGCTGGCTGAGGTGGTGACCGATTTCTTCGACCAGATGAAATCGCGCACCAAGGGCTACGCCTCGATGGAATACAGCCTGATCGGCTACCGCAAAAACGAGCTGGTGCGCCTCGATGTGCTGATTAATGCTGAAAAGGCCGATCCACTTACCACGATCGTGCACCGCGATAAGGCCTACAACGTGGGCAAGGGCCTGGTGGAGAAGCTGAAAGAACTGATTCCTCGCCAGCAGTTCAAGATCCCCATCCAGGCCTCGATCGGCAGCCGCGTGATCGCCTCCGAAAGCATCAGCGCGATGCGCAAGGACGTGCTCGCCAAGTGCTACGGCGGCGACATCTCGCGCAAGAAGAAGCTGCTGCAGAAGCAGGCCAAGGGCAAGAAGCGGATGAAGGCGATGGGCAAGGTGGAGGTGCCCCAGGAGGCCTTCATGGCAGTGCTCAAGCTGAATCAGTAGCTCCCCCTGATGGGCGGCCGTGGGGGCTGTGGGAATGCTGAACGGGTCGTTGTCAAACAGGTGCCCCGATGGCCCCGTTACCGCACTTGCGACCACGGTTTTGCTTTAGCCCTTGCTTTTGCTTTGGCCCTCGCTCTCGACCGGCGCAAGATGGCTTTCTGTTGCCGCTGTCCACTGCCGCCTCCCTGCTGTTGATGCTCAGCAGCCTGTCGCTGCAGGCGGCGGCACTCCAATCCCGCAGCCAGGTGAGTGCGGGCCAGCGGCTGCGCCAGGCCGAGGATGGGCTGATGTCGGCGGCCCAGCACCTGCTGGCGGATCCCCGCAGCGTTGATCAACTCGCCGCCCGGGTGGGCGAGACAGGCCAGGTGGGCCCGGTGGCCTACCGGCTGGTGCGGGTTGAGGGCCCCACTTGGCAGGACGCCGCTGAGGCCGGGGCTCCGCAGCGGGGCCAGGCGGTGGCCACGCTGGAGCTGCTGGCCAGTGCCGAGCAGCCGCGCCCGCTGCAGGCGGCGTTTGCCCTGGAATTGATGCGTCAGGCGGCCGCTGAGGGACTGGCGCCCCCGCAGTTGGTGGCGCTGCGGGAACTCGGCTTGCGGGGTCGCTCCGCCGCGGCGGGGGCGTCATGAACCTGGTGGAAACCCTGGTGGCGTCGGTGATTCTGGTGGTCTCGTCGAGTTGCTCCCTGCAGCTCTGGGCCAGCGGCACCAGCTCAGCGGCGGCGGCGGAGCAGCGTCAGCAGCAACTCGGGCAGCTGGAGATCGCCCTGCTGGGCAGTCAGGCCCGGCTGACGGCCATGGCGGCCGAGCCCGTGGCGGCCGACTGCGTGGATGCCGCCCGCTGGCTGGCCGCCCATCTGCAATCCCAGCCTCTGGGGGCAGGGTTGAGCCGTGTGGTGAGCGCCGAACCCGGCGCCCTGGTGCGCGTGCAGATCACTGCGGCGGAGGTGGGGCAGCGGCAGCGCTGGCTCAGCCCGGCGGCCTATGGCCTGTGCGGCTCAATGGCGCCCACAACTGAGCCCCCAACTGAGGAGCAGACCGATGCCACGCTTTGACAGCCGCACCGCACACGCTGGCTTCAGCCTGCCGGAGGTGTTGGTGGCGATGGCGGTGTTGGGAATCCTGGCCGCGATGAGTGTTGGCTCGGGCCAGCGCAGCCTGGCGCTGATGCGGGTGGAGTCGACCAGCCGCCGGCTGGCCCTGGGCCTTGAGCAAGCACGCCAGGCGGCCGCGCGCCACGGCCAGCCCTGCGCCCTGGCGCTTGGACCCTCGGGCTGGCGTGAGCCCAGTGGCGGCAGCTTGCCGGCCTGCGGAATCAGCGATGGCGCGGAGCAGGAGCACCAAGCCGGCGTGGAGCTGCGGCACAACCTGCCTGCGGCCCTGCGGTTCAGCAGCAACGGACTGGTGCTGGATGGCGGCACGGTGCTGATCGCTGCTGAGGGCATCGAGCTGCGGCGTTGCCTGGTGCTGTCGTTGCCCCTGGGGGTGGTGCGGCTGGGGCGCTATAGCGGCCCGGCGGATGGCAAGCCCAGCAGCAGCGCCTGCCTTGCCGATGGGGCGTTATGACCCACAAGTGTCTTGCTCAATCCCAGGGGTTTTCCCTGGTGGAGTTGTTGCTGGCCCTGGTGATCGGCTGCGGCCTCACCGGCGGGCTGCTGCAGGCCATGCTGGCGGAAGGCAGCAACGGCCAGCGGCTGGGCCGGTTGCTGCGCGAGCGGGTGGTGGCCCGGCGCACGCTGGAGCTGGTGCGGGGCGATCTGCTGCAGGCCCAAGGCCAGGCTGATCCGGCGGTGCTGCCGCCGGCCTGCAATCTGGCCGGGCGCACGGTGGTGCTGCATCTGGCCACCGCCGCCGGACCGATCACCTACTCGCTGGGCAAACCCGCCGAGCCGATCTGGCGCGGGCGGGTGCTGATGCGCTGCGGGCCGGCCTATGGACTCCATGGCGAACTGGGCAGCGGCGCGGCCCAAAACCGGGTGGTGCTTGATGCCCTGGCCAACAGCGATGGCTTTCGGGCTGAGCCCGGCGCCGATGGGGTGCTGCAGCTGCAGGTGCAGCAGAGCTGGGCCGATGGCGGGCAGCTGCGCAGTGTGTTGCCGGTGGCGCTGCTGCGGGGTGCCTGAAGGCGACTCAGGGATCGAGGTCGATGCGGGCGTCCTTGAAGATCAGGATCTCTACGCCAGACAGCGTGTTGGTGCCTTCCGGGCGGGTGCCATCGGCGCTGGCTGCTGCGTTGTCGGTCACGATGCAGCTGCTTTTGGAGCAACCAGCGGAGAGGGAGTATTCGCTGCGATTCCCTTTGAAAAACACCACATCGAGGCCAGAGCCGCCAATCACGGTGTCGTTGCCGGGGCCAGGGAGGTAGAGGTTTTGGCCTTGGCCGCCATAGAGCGTGTCGTCGCCACCACGGCCAACGAGTTCGTTTCGGGTGTCAGTAATACCAGTGTTTGTAGGACTGTCTCCGTAAAGCGTGTCGTTTTGATTGCTGCCCACCAAGCGATCGCTGCCACCCATTCCATAGGCTGTGCAGGCATCAATGCCATTGATTCCGCCATCGCCACATTCCAGAATGTCGTTTACATTGGAGCCGGGGATCGTGTCGCCACCACCTTTGCCGCACATCAGCACTTCGTCTTCGCTGGTGAGTGCACCAATGGGAACGCTGAGGGTATCTGCGCCAGTGGTTGATCCCACGGCCCAGTTGTACATGCTGCCCCCACACAAGCTGCCTTCACCGGGGCGTGGATAGAGAGGGTTGACACGGGAGTGAACGCCCGCATCCTGGCTGTAGGCACGGGTTGAAAGGCCTTTCAGAGCCAGGTTAAATGTGAACGATTTGCTGTCGCTGCTACTGGCTGCAAAGCCATTCTCAATGGCGTCACCATCCAGCCCATCCACCATCATGGCGAGCTGGATTGGCTGGGAGGAATCGTAGCGGCCTTCGGCCGTGATCACCGGGCCGCAGCGCCACAGGGCATGGCTCGGCAGTGATCCGCTCACATTGGGTTTCACCCCATAGATCACCAATGGCAGATCACGGCGGAGATCCAGAGCCGCGCGGAATTGGTCCGTTTGAAAGCCACAACTGCTGGGAATGTTCACCTTGCTGGCAGTGGTGATCACCTGCTGGCTGAGAGCGGCTTCAGCTTCGATGAAAGATGAGGCTCGCGACCATTCGCTTTTCTGGCGTTCGGCTGCCTCCATGCGCTCATCGGTGCGCATCTGGCTCAGCATGATTTGACCAGCTCCCACCACCAGCAAGCCGCTGATGAAGCCTGCTATCAGCAGTTCTGGAAGCGTGAACCCCTTAGCTTGCCGTGGTGTGGTGATCACCATGCACTAGTCCAGTCGCAGCGGTCGTTGAGCACGCGCCCTAGGCGAATTAGCCCCAGGGGGGAATGAAGGGCGATGCAGCGATTGTGGCTTTGTTTGGCGCTGCGTAGCTCAATCAGAGCATTGTCTGGCGTGGTGCCGCGCGGTGTGTAGCGCACTGTCAGCGCGCTGCCGGGTGCCGAGCTGCTGCAGGGTGTGAACTCCGCGCTGGGATTCATCAATCTGGCGCAGAGCTGCACGATTTCGCCTTGTCCCACTTGCTCTTGCAGATTGAAGGTGAAGGGCCGTGGAGGATCCTGAAAATCGCAGTTTCCCAGGGTGGGATCCGTGACCAGCTCCAATGTGCCGCTGGCGGGATTGATTTGCACGGTGCAGGTTTTGGAATTTTGGATGGCCATGCTTCGAATTTGATCGAGCCAGCCAGCGATAGCTTTGCCGCCTGAATTGAGGCGAGCATCATTCATGAAGCGGTAGTAGCTGCTCAGTCCGAGCACGCTGGTCAAGCCCATCAGCACCACCACCAGCATCAGCTCAACCAGGGTGAAGCCTTGGCTGTTGCAGGATCGCATTGCCGTCAGGGACACCAGCCGGTGGATTCCGGCACGATGATCGCCTGTTGATACACCGGGCTATTGCCGGATTCCGAGGAAAGCGAGCTGTATTTCACCGCGAGCTCGTTGCCCGTCGCGCTCACCGTGCGCGAGATGCTCACCCCCCGGAGGCTCACTCCCGAGAGAGTTGAGGGGATGGCCAGGGTGGAGATGCCCCCCAAGGCAGCGTCGGTGGACGCCAGGCCTTCGGCCAGGGTGCCTGCCCTGCAAGCGGGTCACATCCGGAACGAAGGTGATCTGCCCATCAGCAAAGGAATTGTCACGGGCCGTGGGGCAACCGGCTGGCTCATTGGGCTGGGGGGAGGGATCGCAGCGTATGTAGTTGAACGCTGTGGCCCGCAAGCCTTCGAGGTCTTTGGCGATCAGGGCGCTGATCGCATCGCGCTCGCGGCTTTTGCTGAAGCTCTTGCCCGACTGCGTGAGCGTGCCCACCGAGTTGGTCACCACCAGGGCCAGAATGAAACCCTGCTCCTGGGGCTTGTTTGCCTTCAGGGGCAGGAATTTGCGTTGCCAGTGATGAGTGGACATGATTGGCCTTGATTCGCAGAATTAACTTTGGAACATGGCCGCTACTTAGGGCTAAGTAAAGCTGGTTAAGTTTGTCCTATTTCTTCTTTCGTTCTTTTGCTCTGTTAGCTCCAGGCGCATGCCATGGAGCCGTCTTGCTTGACGGTAATAGTTGCTATTGTCTTCCCTGAAGATTTGTCATCTGCAAGGCATTTAACTCCAGCCGGGGCTGCAGGGGAGAGTGCTGCGGTCGGAAGTAAAACATCTTGCTTGCCATCACATTTTGCGGTGGGGACAATGCCGCTGGCTCCAAGTCCAAGGGTCTGCTCTACCCCAGTAACTTGCCCCACTGCACATTCTTTTGCGAGTCCAACCAGTTCACCTACCTTGGCGGACGCTGCTGCCCGATCCCGCACCCCTAAAAACTGAGGAATCGCCACAGCAGAAAGAATGCCGATGATCGCCACCACGATCATCAGTTCGATCAGGGTGAAGCCCTGGGCCAGGCCCTTGCGGTCTTGTTTGGTGATCAGGCGGTTGAGCAGAAGCTTCTGCTGCATCAGACGTGTGGAGCTGGTCATGGGTCCGTGGGTTGGATTCCTGCAGTATCGCCGGAGCGTTTTTCCCGGTCTACAGGGTCTGCTGAGATCTGTCTGAGAATTTGCTGGCTATCGTTACTCACCCGCCCTTCGCTACGACCCTGCTTCCAGCCCACGTTCCTGCTGGCGGCCAATTGGCAGCTGTTGCAATGGCGCCGTTTGCAGGGCCCGCAACCGGTCCAGCAGCTTCTCGAACGAGAAGGATTCACCCGGTAGTCGTCGGCACCGGCATCCAGGGCGTTCACCCGGTCTTCGATGCCGTCAACGCCGGTGAGCATCGGCAGGGTCCAATCGAGCAGCAGCAGATTCCAGGGCTCAGCGCGGATCAGCTCCAGCTCCAGCTCGCTGCGCAGGAACGGGCGCTGGCCATGGGCGGAGGTTAGGAGGGGGCCGCGTTACGGCAGAACCTTGCTGGCAAGCTTTTGCAGTCGCTGATCAGCCGTCAGAAGCAGCGCTGCTTCTCGCCTGGCCAGGGCCAAGTAGAGGCAGTCATGCACAGGGTGGTCGAGATGGCAGGCAAGGGCCAGAGCTTCCACCTGGAGGTGACGATCCGGTTCGATCTGGTCCACCAGATCGCGGGCGTCGGCCAGCAGCTCCTGGGGATCCTGCGCACTGAGGTGGCCGGCGCGATGCAGTTTCCAGAGCGTGTTGGCAACCTCGCTCAGCATCAGTTCAGGCGCAAGCACCAACGGGGCTCGTTCGATGTGCTGCGCCCATTGGGATGCCTCCGGATCGCCCGTGATCAGCCTCACCACCGCTGATGCATCCAGCACGCAGGTGGCGAGGGAGGGTGCTGTCATCCGCGCTCACGGTCGGCCCGGATGAGATCTTCCGGTGACTGGGTCCACTGCAGGGGCGAGCGCTGGTTCCAGCGCTGCTGGATCCGCTCCAGGGTCAGTTGGCGCCGCTGGCGCTGATCGCCGCCCGCCATGGTTTCCAGATCGGCCAGCGCCTGCTGGCTCAGGCTGCGCTTGTGGGCACGGGCTCGCCGCTGCAGCAGGCGATGCAATGGCTCGGGCAGGTCGCGAATCTGGAGTGAGGGCATCGCTACCCGAGGAAGGTGAATGCCGATTGTAGTGGATATGCATGCATCATGCATGCGTTATGCGCTGGCCATGGGCGGAGGTTAAGGGGGCGCTGCGTCGGTGGGAATCAGCTCAAGGGCGCCTTGTCCGCCCGCCACGGCGAAGGTGCTGAGGCGTCTGTCGAGGCTGGCCAGCACCCCTCCTTTTTGAACCGCCAAAGCCAGCAAAAAGGTATCGGTGATTTGGCCCGATTCCACCAGGGCCGATGGGTTGACATGCCCCAGGCCCAGCAAGCTCGGGGCCTCCGCCCAGAACTGATGCTGGGGATGGGAGACGAGCTCCTGCAAAATCCGACTCACCACCGCCGGTGATCCCGGGGAATTGGGGTATCGCGGATGCCCCACGATGCGCAGTACGGCGTTTTGGGTCACGGCACAACTGGCCCAATCGGCCTCTCCCCGGCTCGAAAACCAGCGATGGGAGCTGTCGTGATGCACATGCCTGGGGTCGATCAAGGCGATCAGCACGTTTGCGTCGAGCAGGGCGACCGGGATCACTCGCCGTCCTCCCGCAGGCTGTTGACCAGATCGAGATCCACCGGGCCTCCGGTGGGCTGGAGGGGCAGCAACGGAAAGCCATTGCGGTGTTCCTGAGGTGCTCTGGCGAGATCCGCTGGCACTGGCGTGGTTAAGGCGCTGCGCAGCAATTGGCTGATCACGCTGCCGATGGATTGGCGCCGTTCCCGAGCCAGAACCCGGGCAGCCGAGAGCACGTCGTCATCCAGCCGCAGGGTGGTGCGCATTTGGTGCCTGGCATCAAACATCAAAATAGATCTGATCGCCGTGGCGCTGCAGCCCCATCTCTGCTCAACTGGTGCCCACCGCCATTGGCGCACCTTTTGTTTGCAGGCTTTGCCCTTCGCCGCGCCACCAGCCTTTCGGGCCGTATGGCCCGCTGGGGGCTGGCGATCGTGGTGCTGTATGCCCTGGTGGCCCTGCTCACGCCGTTGCTGGTGCACATCGGCTGGCTGAGCGATCCCAACGCCGGCCTGCAGAACCCCATCTATGCGCCGCCGTCGCTGGCCCACTGGTGCGGCACCGATCGTCTCGGCCGCGATGTGTGCGTGCGCACCCTGGCCGGCAGCGGCGTGGCCCTGCAGGTGGTGCTGCTGGCCCTGGTGATTGCCCTGGTGATCGGGGTGCCGCTGGGCATGGTGAGCGGCTACCTGGGCGGCTGGGTCGACCGGGTGCTTGTGCTGCTCATGGACACCCTCTACACCCTGCCGGTGCTGCTGCTCTCGGTGGTGCTGGCGTTTCTGCTGGGGCGCGGCCTGCCCAATGCCGCCGCCGCGCTGTGCGTCGTCTACATCCCCCAATACTTCCGCGTGGTGCGCAACCAAACGGCCCAGGTGAAGGCGGAGTTGTTTGTGGAGGCGGCCCAGTCGCTCGGGGCAGGTCCGCTCTGGATCCTGCGGCGCTACCTGCTGCGCAACGTGATCACCTCGGTGCCGGTGCTGCTCACCCTCAACGCCGCCGATGCGGTGCTGGTGCTCGGCGGCCTCGGTTTCCTCGGCCTGGGCCTGCCAGAAACTATCCCGGAGTGGGGCGGCGACCTGCAGCAGGCGCTCACGGCCCTGCCCACCGGCATCTGGTGGACAGCCCTTTATCCCGGCTTGGCCCTGTTTGTGCTGGTGCTCGGCCTGTCGTTTTTAGGGGAGGGGCTGGAGAGCTGGCTGAGTGGGGCCGACGGGCAGCGGGCGGGATCCTGAAGCCGACTTCAGGGGCGCAGCTGCCGCAGCCAGCCTTCGAGCGGTTCACAGCGGATGCCGTCGATCAGCAGGCACTCGGGGCAGTAAGAGAGCAGCAGGCGTTCGGCTTCGGGGTAGTCCTCACCGAAGGCCCGCAACGCTTTGAGGTCGCTCCGGTCGATTCGCCGGCTGCGTTTCACCTCGATCGCCAGAAACAAGTTGGGGCCATACACGATGAAATCCACTTCCAATCCAGATCGGGTGCGCCAGAAGCTGAGCTGGGCGCCTCCGTCGCGCAGCTGACAGACCGCCCGTAGGTGCTGAGCTACCAAGGTTTCGAGCGCCACCCCTTCAATCTCTTCCGGCGCATCCAGCGGGCCACGGGGGCGCAGGGAGCGGAACACGCCCGCATCGAAGAAGAAAAACTTCTGGTGCTGCACCAGCTGCCGCTGGGCCCGCCGTTGAAACACCGGTAGCCGGAAGCTGATCAGAAGGTCTTCAAGGATTCCCAGATAGCTTTCGGCCCGCTTGCGCGGGATTTCGGCCTCCCGGCCCAGGTTGGCCAGGTTTAGTGATGAGCCCTGCGAAAAGCTGATCACCTCCAGAAAGCGAGCGAAATCGCCGATCTGGCGCACCAGGGCTTCGGCCTGCACCTCCTCTTGCAGATACAGCGAGGCATAGGCCGCCAAAGTGGCCTCTGGATCCACGGCTTGCCACACCAGTGGCACGAGTCCGTTGGCCAGTGCCCGCGACAGCTCGAAATCCGGGCCCAGCTCCGCCGCCATGAACGGCGGCATGTGCACCGCCAGCAGCCGACCTCCCAGCAGATTGGCGGCCCCGTGGCGCAGCTTGCGCGCACTCGAGCCGGTGAGCACGAAGCGCAGATCACGTCGTTGTTCCACCAGGGCATGCACCACGTCAAGCAACTGGGGCGCTTTCTGAACTTCGTCGATCACCACCGTGTGGGCCATTGTTCCTGCAGCGGCGATGCGCTCGGCCAGTCGCTCCGGCCTGGCCTGATAGGTGCGCAGCACCTCCGGTGCCAGCAGATCCAGCCGCAGGGCCTCGGGAAACTCCTGCTGCAGCCAGGTGGATTTGCCGGTGCCGCGCGGCCCGAACAGAAAGAAGCTGCCCGGAGGTGGCTGCAGAAATCGCCGGATCGCCGCCATTTGCGCAGGCAAAATGGAGTTTCGGCTTCCATTTTGCACTGATTCTGAAGCTGCGCCAGAATCAATAGGTGTGAAGGTCGAGCCCATGCCTTGGTGGTTGGATCTGCTCCTCCTGGGGGCTGCGGTGGCCCTCTGGTTCAGCGGCAGCACCAACAGCGACGATGTCTGGAGCCTGTTCCAGAAGCTGCTCGCCGCTGTGGCCCTGGCGGTGGTGCTGCTGGGCGGCCGCCAGATCCCGCTGGAGCTGCTGGCCCTCGGCGTGGCCCTGTGGCTCCCCAGCGCCCGCCGGTTTCAGTAGCGCATCTTCAGGGTGCGCGGCAGGTTTTCGCTGATGGCGCCCTCGGCATCGAGAGCCGGGTAGGGCCGCCCTTCCCGCTGGCACCAGGCCGCCACCTCGGGGTAGGCCCACTCAAACAACAGCGGTCCGTAGCGCTCCGCCGGCACCCCTTCGCCGCAGGTGGGCAGCACCCCGGCAGCCTGCCGCTGGCGCAGCGCCTCAAACAGCAAGGTGGCGCAGGCCACGCTCACGTTCAGCGACTGCACCATGCCCTGCATCGGGATCACGATCGGCTGGTCCACCAGCGCCGCCGCTTCTGCGCTCAGGCCCCACTTCTCAGCGCCCAGCACCAGGGCACTCGGGCCGGTGAAATCGCAGGCGCGGTAGTCCACCGCCTCCACCGACAGGTGGGTGCCGTAGAGCCGGAAGCCCTGGGCCTTGAGCTGCTGCAGCAGGGCCACGCTGTTGCTGTGGCGGTGCAGCGGCACCCACCTCTCGCTGCCCTTGGCTGTGCAGTTGAAGGTGGGGGTGCGGCCCGCCAGGCTCACCACATGGGCCTCCAGCACCCCCACGGCATCGCAGCTGCGCAGGATCGCCGAGAGGTTGTGGGGTTTGTCGACGTGCTCGAGCACCACGGTGAGGTCGCCCATGCGGCGATCGAGCACGGCCTTGAGCCGCTCGAAGCGGCGGGGCAGCAGGGGCATGGCGTTGGGATCTGGCGTCAAGGGCCGTTGCGCCATCCTCAATCAACACCCCACCAGCAACGCCCCTACCGGCTGGGGAGCTGGTGTTTCGGGCGAATTGGATTTGTTGAACAACTTGTTGCACACATGCAAACCGCCGATGGCACATCCCCGCTCCCGCCCGCGCCCAGCGCTTCCTTCGACCAGCGGGTTTATGCCGCGGTGGCCGGCATCCCCCGCGGGCAGCTGGCCACTTATGGCCAGATTGCCGAGCTGATCGGGGCCTACGGCGCGGCGCGCCAGGTGGGTTGGGCGTTGCGGCGGCTGCCCTTGCCGTCGCCGATTCCCTGGCAGCGGGTGGTGAATGCCCGCGGCCAGATCAGCTTCACCCCCAGCCGCGAAGGCAGCGACTGGATCCAGCGCGAGCTGCTGCTGGCCGAAGGCATCCCCGTCGACGCCGCCGGTCGCCTGCCCCTGGCCCGCCACCGCTGGCGGCCGCGCTAGGTGTGGAGTCGGATCACCGCCCGCACCACCCCTGACCCCGTCGCCCGCCGCACCGCCCACCACGCCCCCTGCCGCGATCGGTCTGGCACCGCGCCAGTTGGCCTGGCAGGTGCTGCTGGCGGTGGGGGGCGGCGCCTACGCCGATGTGGCCCTGGAGCGGGAGCTGCAGCGCCATCCTCTCGACGGGGCCGACCGCGCTCTGGCCACCGAACTGGCCTACGGCGCCATCCGCCAGCGGCGCCTGCTCGATGCCTGGCTCGATGCCCTCGGCAAGGTGCCGGCCGCGCGCCAGCCGCCCAAGTTGCGCTGGCTGCTGCATCTGGGGCTCTACCAACTGCTGTTCAGCAGCCGGGTGCCGGCTTCGGCGGCGGTGAGCACCACCGTGGAGTTGGCGAAACGGGGCAAGCTTGGCCGGCTGGCGCCGGTGGCCAATGGCCTACTGAGGGCCTGCGGGCGGCGGCGCGCGCAGGCCGGACCTGAGCCCTGGGATGGGTTGGGCCCCCTGCCCGGCGATCCTGCGGCTGCGTTTGGCCTGCGCCACTCCCTGCCCACCTGGCTGGCCCAGCTGGCGCTGCAGTGGCTGCCCGCTCCAGAAGCCGAGGCCTTCGGCTGCTCCTGCAACCAGGCCCCCGCCCTCGATCTGCGGGTCAACCCGCTGCGCACCAGCCGTGCGGCCCTGCTGGAGGCCTTCGCCGCCGTCGGGCTGGAGGCGGCCCCCCTGCCGGATCTGCCCAACGGCCTCACGCTCCTGGGCCGCAGCGGCGAGTTACGAGCCCTGCCCGGCTACGCCGAGGGCCACTGGTGCGTGCAGGACCGCGCCGCTCAGGCGGTGGGCCTGCTGCTCGCTCCCCTGCCTGGCGAGCGGATTCTCGATGCCTGCGCCGCCCCCGGTGGCAAAAGCACCCACCTGGCCGAGTTGATGGGCGACCACGGCGAGGTGTGGGCGGTGGATCGCTCCGAAGGGCGGCTGCGCCGGGTGGGCGTTAACGCGGCGCGCCTGGGCCTGCAGAGCATCCACACCCTGGCCGCCGATGCCGCTGCGCTGGCGGCCGACAAGCCCGAGTGGCGCGGCAGCTTTGATCGCATCCTGCTGGATGCCCCCTGCTCGGGGCTCGGCACCCTGGCCCGCCACGCCGATGCCCGCTGGCGCATCACACCCGAGGCGATCGCCGAGCTGGTGCTGCTGCAGCGCCAGTTGCTGGAGGCCCTGCTGCCCCTGCTCAAGCCCGGCGGCCAGGTGGTGTACGCCACCTGCACGGTTCATCCGGCTGAAAATGCCGAGCTTCTCGATGGCTTCCTGGCCGACCACCCCAGCTGGCAGCGGCTGCAGCAATGGCAGCGCTGGCCGGAGCCCAGCGGTGGCGATGGCTTTTTTGCGGCCCTGCTGCAGGCCCCGCTGGCACCCGCGGCCTTGGCGGCTTAGGGCGCCGGGGGGGGCGCCACCGGTGGCGGTGGGGCGTCCAGGGGGGGCGGTGTTGTGGCCTGGGGTGGGGCCGGGGTGGCCGGTGCAACGGGCGCTCCTGCTCTGGGTGCGGTGGCGCCTGGCTGCTCGTTGACCCTCGGGGTGGGATCGAGCTCCTGTTCCCGCGCGTCCTCGCCATCCAGTGGGGCGTCGGGGCGGGCAGGGGCTTCACTGGGGGGCGCCGGCGGCTTCTTGCCGCCTCGGTAGGTGTCCTGCAGATCTGGCTTGGGCGGAAACTGGCGCGCCGGTAGGTCCTTGCTGATCGGCGCCATGAAGGCCCGCCAGGCGTAGGTGGCCACCACGCTGGTGCTCTTGGTGGTGCGGCTGTTGTCGTAGCCCAGCCACACCCCAGTGGTGAGCTGGGGGATCGAGCCGATGAACCACAGATCGCGGCCCCCTTCTGAGGTGCCCGTTTTGCCCGCCACCGGCCGGTCCGGCAGGGCGGCGCCGCCACCGGTGCCCGACTGCACCGCCCGCTGCAGCATCCACAGCATCAGGGCGGCGAGGTCGCTGCTCACAGCCCGGCGGCCCTGGTCGCCGTCCACCCGCCGGCTCCAGAGCAGCTCGCCGTCGGGGCCGAGGATCTCTTCAAATGGCGTGGGCTTGACGTAGATGCCGCCGTTGTTGATCGCCGCGTAGGCGGCCGTCATGTCCACCACGGTCTGCTCGGTGGCGCCGAGGGCCAGGGGGAAGAAGCGCCCCAGCTCCCGCGTGATGCCCAGGCTCTTGGCCGTGTCGAGCACCTTGTCGAAGCCCAGCTCCTGCAGCAGCGCCACCGCCACGGTGTTGAGCGAGTTCTGCAGGGCCACCACCATCGACACCGAGCCCATGTAGCGGTTGCCGAAGTTCTTCGGGCAGTAGCCGGCGAAGCAGCGGGCCGCATCGCGGAACACCCGCTCTGGCAGCATCCCCTGCTCCAGGGCGGTGAGATATACAAACAACTTGAAGGTGGAGCCCGGCGAGCGCAGCGCCTGGGCCGCCCGGTTGAACTGGCTGGCCTTGAAGTCGGTGCCGCCCACCATCGCCCGCACCAGGCCCGTGCCGGGCTCCATCGCCACCAGGGCTCCCTCCATGTCGCCGCTGGCGTAGGTGTTAATCGCCTTCTGCGCCTGCTGCTGCCAGGCCAGGTTGACGCTGCTGCGCACCGTCAGGCCGCCCACCTCCAGTTGCTCGGGGGTGAGCACCTTGGGCAGCTCCTGCTGCACCCAGCTGCTAAACCACGGCGCCCCACTGTCCCAGTATTTGGGCTCGGCCGGCTTCAGCTGCAGCGGCGTGGCCTCGGCCTGTTGCTGCGCGCTGGCGCTGATGAAGCCCGCCTCCTGCATGCGGCGCAGCACCACCGCCCGGCGCTCGAGGGCCAGCTCCGGGTTCACCAGGGGCGAATACACCGAAGGAGCCGGCGGCAGGCCCGCGATCAGGGCCGCCTCAGGCAGGGTGAGCTGGTCGGGGGTTTTGGAGAAGTACACCCAGGCCGCATCCGCCACGCCGTAGGCGCTGGAGCCCAGATACACCACATTCAGATACTCGCTGAGGATCTGCGGCTTGCTGAGCTGGCGCTCGAGCTTGCCGGCCAGGGCGGCTTCCTTGATCTTGCGCACCAGGGTGCGGTCCTGGCTGAGAAACACGGTGCGGGCCAGCTGCTGGGTGATCGTGCTGGCGCCCTCCTCAACCGAGCGCTGGGTGATGTTGCGCATCAGAGCCCGGCCGATGCCCACCGGGTCGATGCCGTCGTGGTTGTGAAAGCGCCGGTCTTCCGCGGCGATGAACGCCTGCTCCACCAGGGCGGGCATCGTTTCGGGGGTGAGCTTCTCGCGCGTCACCGGGCCGATTTTGTGCACCACCTGGCCGTCGGCCGAGAGGATCGTCAGGGTGCCGGGGCGGTTGAAGTGGTTGATGCCACGGGCATCGGGCAGCAGGCTGTCGAAGCCGGACACCAGGGCCGCCTGGCCGCAGGCCACGCCCCCGCCGATCAGTGCCGCCAGCACGCCGGCACCCACCAGGTTGGTGCGGCGCGTGGGCTTGCCGGAGCTTTTGACCGTGCGGCTCACCTCAGGCAACGAGGGCGCTGTGGCCGATAGCCAGAGCCGTCACCAGCATGCCTAACACCAGGAAGGGTTGGGCACTGGCCTGGTATTTCACATCAAAGGCCACCGGATCGCGCAGCAGCCAGATGTCTTGGAAGGTGATCTGGGGAATGATCAGCAGCACCAGCAGCACCGCGGCGAAATGCTGACCGATGGCGATCAGCACGGCCACCATGGCCAGCTGAAACACATCGATCATGCCGGCGCTGATCCAGCTGGCCTTCTCGATCCCGAAGGCCACGGGCAGCGATTGCAGCCCCAGGGCCCGGTCGCCCTCCACGCTCTTGAAGTCGTTCACCACGGCGATGCCCAGGCCTGCCAATGAGTAGGCCAGGGTGAGGATCGCGGTGGTCCAGGTGAGCTGGCCAAACAGCGCCTGGCCGGCCCACCAGGGCAGGGCGATGTAGCTGGCGCCGAGGGCGTAGTTGCCCAGCCAGCCGTTCTGCTTGAGCTTCAGCGGCGGGGCTGAATAGATGAAGCTCACAAACGAGCCACCCAGGGCCAGCAGCAGCAGCACGGGGGTGGAGTGGCCGGCCCACAGGTCGAGCCCATAGGCCACGCCCAAACCCGCCAACAGCAGGATCCAGATCTGGGCCTTCACCTGGCCCAGCGGAATCGCGCCTGAGGGGATGGGACGGTAGGGCTCGTTGATCGCGTCAATCTCGCGGTCGTAGTAGTCGTTGATGGTTTGCGTGTAGCCGGCCAGCAGCGGCCCGCTCATCAGCATGCAGGCGATCGAGGCCCCCACCTCCGGCAGGGTCCAGTGGAAATTGCCTGATGCCGCCGCGCCACACAGCACACCCCAGATCAGGGGGATCCAGGTGACGGGCTTCATCAGCTGCAGCCGGATTTTCCAGATGCTGCTGGTGCCGCTGGCACCCTTCATGCCCAGCAGCTGGCGGGCGCCGGCGCCGCTGGAGGCTTCAGGGTTGGGGCTGTTGGTCAAGGCGGGCTGTTCCGGCGAGGGGAGCTCAGGCGAGGGTGATTTCGTCGTCGAAGAACCAGGCGGTCTGACCACCGCTCAGCTCCACCACCACGCCGATGCCTTTGCCGTCCACCGTGCGGAAGCCCGTCACGGTGCCGGTGGCGTCAGCCTTCAGGGAATCCACCATCTCAGTGGAGATGCGATCCCGCACCCGGGTGATTCGTACCTTCGAGCCGATGTTGATGGTGGCAGCCTGGGACATGGCCGGCGCGACTGGAAAGTGGCGCAACCTTAACAGTGGCCAAACAGTCCCCAACGGAGCTCGCGTCCATGGTTGCCAAGCGGATCATTCCCTGTCTGGACGTGGCTGATGGCCGGGTGGTGAAGGGGGTGAATTTCGTGGGCCTGCGGGATGCGGGCGACCCGGTGGAACTCGCCTGCCGCTACAGCGCCTCGGGGGCTGATGAGTTGGTGTTTCTCGACATTGCCGCCAGCCACCAGGGCCGCGGCACCCTGGTGGAGCTGGTGCGGCGCACTGCTGAGGCCGTCACCATTCCCTTCACCGTGGGTGGCGGCATCAGCAGCGTGGAGGGCATCACCGAGCTGCTGCGCGCCGGCGCCGACAAGGTGAGCCTCAACTCCTCGGCGGTGCGCGACCCGGATCTGGTGGCCCGCGGTGCCGAGCGCTTCGGCTGCCAGTGCATCGTGGTGGCCATCGACGCCCGGGCCCGCAGCGGCGAGGGCTCCGGGGCCGGTTGGGATGTGTATGTGAAGGGCGGTCGCGAGAACACTGGCCTCGATGCGGTGGCCTGGGCCCGGCAGGTGGTGGCGCTCGGCGCCGGCGAGATCCTGCTCACCTCGATGGATGGCGACGGCACCCAGGCCGGCTACGCCCTCGACCTCACCCGGGCGGTGGCCGATGCGGTGGAGGTGCCGGTGATCGCCTCAGGTGGCGCTGGCTGCATCGCCCACCTGGCCGAGGCCCTCGATCCGGGCCCCGAGGGCGGGCATGCCTCCGCGGCCCTGTTGGCGTCCCTGCTCCACGACGGCGTGCTCACCGTCGAGGCGATCAAAACCGAACTGCTGCAAAGGGGTTTGCCGATCCGGCCGCTGGCGTGATGAGCACCCACGTCGGCGTGTTAACGCTTGTAACGTGATTGCACTAAGGCCAGCCGCAGTCCACCATTCCGGCATCACTCCGTTTTCGGCATCACTTCGCTTCAGGCATCACGTTGTTCTCCGCCCTACCCGTTCTTCCTGCTTCCGCTTCCACCGCAATCGCCCTCGGCATGGTGGGGGCCGTGGTGGCGTTGGTGGCCTGGGCCCTGCAGTTGATGCAAGCCGCCAACGACCGCCAGGAATTTTCGTTGATGCTGGCCGGCTGCATGGTGTGCTCAGCCGCCGTTGGTCTGGCCACGGTGATGGTGCTCACCTTCACCAGCCCGGAGCGGCTGGAGTCCCGCGGTTTGCTGCCCGTTCCGGAGGTGGAAGCCGGGATCAGCCTCGATGCCATCGTGCTGCCCTGGGATGGTCAGCTTTAAGCCGGGTGATCCGGCGTCGGTGCAGGAGCTGTTTGAACAGATTGCTCCCCGCTACGACCAGCTCAACGATCTGCTCAGCTTCGGCTTGCACCGGCTCTGGAAGCGCCAGGCGATCGCCTGGCTGCAGCCCCGCCCCGGCCAGCAGCTGATCGATCTCTGCTGCGGCACCGGCGATCTGGCGCTGGTGCTGGCGGCCCGGGTGCGGCCGGGGGGCTCCGTGCTCGGAATCGATGCGGCAGTGGCTCCCCTTGGGGTGGCGGCCCGGCGCGGCGCCGCCCAGCCCTGGCTGCCGCTGCGCTGGCAACAGGGCGACGCCCTGGCCACCGGCTTGGCGAGCGCCAGTTGCGATGGGGCCGTGATCGCCTACGGCCTGCGCAACCTCGCCGATCCGGGCGCTGGCCTGCGGGAGCTGCGGCGGTTGCTGCGCGACGGCGGCCGGGCGGCGGTGCTCGATTTCAACCGGCCCAGTGGGGTGGCGGCGCGCTTTCAGCGCTTGGTTCTGCGCCGTCTGGTGGTGCCCACCGCCGAGCAGTTCGGCATTCCGGAGCACTACGCCTACCTCGAAGACAGCCTGCAGCGGTTTCCCACCGGGCTCGAGCAGGAGGCCCTGGCTCGGCAGGCGGGCTTCAGCGCGGCGCGCCATCGCCCCCTGGCCGGCGGCCTGATGGGGCTACTGGAGCTGGTGGCTTGACACCAAGCAACTTGCTGGCTGTCAGGGTTGATTAGTCTTTGCCAATCGGCCCGATTGTTGTGGGCCATCGTTTGAGGGCTTTGGCAACGTTTCACATCCAGCCCATCATTGATCTGACCTCAGGGCGTATTTGCGGCGGCGAGGTGCTGTGGCGTCCCAACAATGCGCAGCCAACGGCGGCAGACATTCAGGCCCTGGAGGTGGATCCGGATCTGAACATTGCGGTGACGCAGGACTCTTTTATTGTTGCCTTGCAGGCCCTCGACCGCTTGCCGTCCCACCTGTGGTTGTCGGTCAACCTGTCCTGCCAGTTCATCGGCTCCGGGTTGATGTTTTTCAGGCCGATCTCCCGGGAGCTTGGTGATCTCGACAGCCTGCGTCGTCGCATCGGCCGACGGCTTGTGGTGGAGGTGACCGAGTCTGGTGTGGCGGATCAGCATGCGTTGTCATTCATCCACGAGCTCGCAGACCTGCACACGATCGCTGTTGATGATTTCGGCACCGGCGATGCACCCCTCTCCCACATGCTGAATCTGCACTTCAGCAAGCTCAAGCTGGATCGCTCGATCGTCGCGGGCGTTGATGTGGATGGCTTCCGTCAGCGGTTTGTGAAGTGGGTGGTGTCGGGCTGCCACGCCATCGGGGTGGAGGTTTGCGCGGAGGGCGTGGAAACGGAAGCGGAAGCCAGCTTCCTCCGCAACCATGGGGTCAACCAGGGCCAGGGCTGGCTGTGGAGCGAAGCGCTCCCCGTGGAGCTGTTTGAGAGCCTTGCCCTCGCCGGCGACGTGGTGCCGGCATCGTTCGACCGCCTGCTCAACGCCCCATGAGCTTGGACGCCTCCTGCCACACCGCCAGCCCTTCTGGGATCATCAGAGGTTCACGGCCTGCGGGTCGATCCTCGAATCTTGTTGCTGCCAGCCCGTGAACTTTCAGGACATCATCAGCACCCTCAACGGCTTCTGGGCTGAGCGCGGCTGCTTGATCCTGCAGCCCTACGACACTGAAAAGGGCGCCGGCACGATGAGCCCCCACACGGTGCTGCGGGCGATCGGCCCCGAGCCCTGGGCGGTGGCCTACCCCGAGCCCTGCCGCCGCCCCACCGACGGCCGCTACGGCGACAACCCCAATCGGGCCCAGCACTATTTCCAATACCAGGTGCTGATCAAGCCCAGCCCCGACGGCATTCAGGAGACCTACCTGGCTTCGCTGGAGGCGCTCGGCATCCGCGCCAAGGACCACGACATCCGCTTCGTCGAAGACAACTGGGAATCGCCCACCCTCGGGGCCTGGGGTGTGGGCTGGGAGGTGTGGCTCGATGGCATGGAGGTGACCCAGTTCACCTACTTCCAGCAGTGCGGCGGCCTCGACTGCCGGCCGGTGTCGATTGAGATCACCTACGGCCTCGAGCGCCTGGCCATGTATCTGCAGGATGTGGAGAGCATCTGGGATCTCTCCTGGGATGGCAACCGCTCCTACGGCGACATCTGGCTGCCGTTTGAGAAGGGCCAGTGCACTTACAACTTCGAAGCCTCCAACCCCGAGCGGCTCAAGCAGCTGTTTGCCATCTATGAGGCCGAGGCGGCGGATCTGGTGGCCAAGCAGCTGCCGGCTCCGGCGCTGGATTTCGTGCTCAAGTGCAGCCACACCTTCAACCTGCTGGAGGCCCGCGGCGTGATCTCCGTCACCGAGCGCACCGCCACCATCGGCCGCATCCGCACCCTGGCCCGTCAGGTGGCGGAGGCCTGGCTGGCGGAGCGCGAGGCCCTGGGTTTCCCGCTGCTGGATTCGGCCAAACGCCAGCCCGAGATGGTGGCCCAAGGCGCTGCTGCTGCTGCGCCGTGAGGCGTCTGCTGCAGCGCACCCTGCTGGTGGCCGTGCTCGCCGGCGGCAGCTTCCAGTTGGGACGCCTCAGTGAGCGGGCTGTGTGGCCGTGCCGCCTGCGGCCCGTGGCCGGCCTGGTGGCGCCGCTGCTGGGCCAGCAGATGCCCAGCCGGGAGGTGTGCGATCTGCTGCTGAAGATTCCGCGTTTTTAGGTCGGTCTTCTGGGCGCTCCGTGGGAACCCTGAGCGGGTTGCAGCCAGGTGCAAACCGTTGGCCAAGTGTCCGCTGAAATCGCTGCTCTGGGGGCTGCTGCTGGCGCTGCTGCTGTTGCGGGTGGCGCTGGTGGCCTTCACCCCGCTGGCCCCGGCAGCTGGCGATCCGGTGCTGCGGCTGCAGGCAGCGGCGGACACACCGGTGGAGCTGGAGCTGCGGGGCACCCTGCTGGGTGATCTGGTGCCCAGCGGTGGCCCGATCCCCAGCGGTGGCGCCGGCGCCTGCCGGGCCCTGCTGCAGTTGCCCGTGGGCCGCACCGAACTGCGTTTTCAGGAGTGCCCGCCGCTCCAGGAGGGTTGGCGCCTGCAGGTGCAGGGCCGCTTGCGCCAACCCCAGAGCTCGCCGCATCCGCTGCTGTCTGCCCCTGCCGAGCGTTTGGCCCGCCAGGGGGCTTTCAGCCAGCTGCAGGTGCAGGATTTCACCGTGTTGCAGCGCCCCGCCACGCCGGTGGCGGATCTGCGCCGCCGCATGGCCCGGGCCCTGATCCAGCAGGCTGGCCCCGACCGCGGTGGCGTACTCGCTGCCCTGGTGCTGGGCAGTGCGGTGGTGCCGCTGCCGCTGGAGCTGCGCGAAGCCTTCCGGGCCTCGGGCCTCTCCCATGCCCTGGCCGCCTCGGGATTTCACCTGTCGGTGTTGCTGGGGGTGGTGCTGCCGCTGGGCTCCCGGCTGCCGCGCTTGGGCCGCTTGGGCCTGGCCGCGGCGGCGATGGGGTTGTTCGTGCTGCTGGCTGGGCCCCAGCCTTCGGTGCTGCGCGCGGTGTTGATGGGGGCGCTGGCATTGGGAGTGGTGGAGAGCGGCCACCGCAGCAGGCCCTTGGGGATCCTGGCGGCCAGTGCTTTGGTGCTGCTGCTGGCCCGGCCCGACTGGCTGCTGGATGTGGGTTTTCAGCTGAGCGTGGTGGCCACTGCTGCCCTGGTGATCTCGGCCCGGCCCCTGGAGTTGGGGATGCGCCGCTGGCTGCCGGGCTGGTTGGCGGTTGCCACCGCGGTGCCTCTGGCGGCTTCGCTCTACACCCTGCCGCTGCAGCTGCTGCATTTCGGTGTGGTGCCGCTCTATGCCGTGCCCGCCAACCTGGTGGTGGCGCCGCTGCTGACGCCCCTCACCCTGGGAGCGATGGCGCTCGCTTGTTTGGCGGTGCTGCTACCGCCGTTGCTGCCCCTGGCCACCGTGCCCATCGACTGGCTGTGTCGGCTGTTGGTGCTGGTGGTGAAGGCCTTTGCGGCCCTGCCCATGGCCCAGTGGCAGCTGGGCCGGCCGGCGCCGTGGCTGGTGCTGTTGCTGGCCTTGGCCGTGATCGCCCTGGCGGTGCCGGGCCTGACCCGGCGCTGGCGGCTGCTGGGCGTGGGGCTGCTCACCCTGGTGGCGGCGGTTCATCTCAGCCTGCTGGGTGCCGACCAGCTGCTGCTGGTGCACCAGGGGCGGCTGGATCTGCTGGTGGCGCGGCATCGCGGCCGGGCGGCGCTGGTGAGCAGCTCGGCCGATGGCTTCAGCTGCAGTTTGGCCAGCCAGCTGGCCCGTGGGCTGGGGGTGCAGCGCTACGACTGGGCTCTGTTGCTCGATCCCCTGGCCCCCGAGCAGCCGGGCTGCTGGCAGGGGCAAGCCGGCCTGGTGCTGGCCAGCGCCGACGGCAGTGTGCCGCTTCAGCCCGGCCAGCGCCTGGCCAGCCGGGGGCTGAGTGCCGCCCCGGTGGCAATCGAAAGCCGGGCGATGCAGCTGCAGGTGGGCCGCTGGCGCTGGTTGCTCTTGCCCGACCGACAGGCGCTCTGGGCCTGGCAGGGGCGTGCCAACACCGGTGATCCGGCACGTCTTGATGGCGTGTGGCTCGGCTTCCGGCCTTCACCTCGTGAGCGTGTCCAGCTGCAGGCCCTCGGCGCTGAGCGGGTGTGGCTCAGCGGTGGCACCCCTCCAGGCTGGCCCGGGGGCTGGGCGGCCAGCGGCTCCAGTGGATCCCTGCAGGCTGCTCGGGGCTGATCGATCCTTAAAGTGGTCTGGGCCTGCGGGCTGTTGGAGAGGTGGCTGAGTGGTCGAAAGCGAACGACTCGAAATCGTTTGAAGGGAAACCTTCCGTGGGTTCGAATCCCACCCTCTCCGTATAGAGAAGGTCCTGCGAAGACCGCCTAAGTCCCACTTCCCCTGCGGCAGTGGGACTTTTGCTTTGTGGATCGTCCTGGTTTGTTCGCCTTAAAACAGGGGTGTCCGAGCGACGTGTTGTTGGATTGCTGAGACGCCACTCTCTGACTCGCAAGTTCGTGCCCTGAAGGCGGCTGAGCGCAGACAGAGCAAATCTGTCGGGGATTCCCTGATTTTGGTGATTGAGTCCGTTGCCAGGGGGGGCAAGTCCTTTGAAGGGTCTGGGCATGTGCACCCTCAAGGAGGCGAGGGAGGAGTGGGATCGCATCTGGGCGTGGTCCAACCTGAATGTCTTCCACGCTGGTTGGGTTAATCGCCTGAAGTTCTCTATATACTATTGGAATAAATTTGTCATCCAATGCATAGTTTCCTGTGCATGCATGCATTGCATGAGTCGCCTCGTGCATAAGGCTTTCCCAGTATTCATCGGGATCTTTGGCGTCTATGTTGTTGATGCAAATCACGATCCGATCAGTCTTCTTATCCTCGAATTCGTAGTATGACATAACGTTCTTTTCCTTGCACTTTGATTCAACTATTTTTGTGCCTGTTTTGAGTAACTCGTTTCTTGGCCTCTCAATATCGCTCCATGTCCCTGCGATTACAGGTGCTTGCGCGAGGCATCCTGCAGTGAGCGCCCTCGCTTCACTTGAGGGTGCTATGTGCTACCCCCCTTGGTTTTAGGCAGAAAATGCTCAAGTTTCTTAATTAATCTTTCTATGTTTGAAGTGTCTACTTCGTAATCCACGGAAGACTCCAGCTCTCCTTGGTAATACGAAAGAATTTTTGCTAGTTCTAATATATCTTTGTACTGCAACTTGAACTCTACCTTCTCGCTAAGGAACTTTGATTCCTTTTTGCTCCTTGACTTTGGCTTCTTGAGTTTTTCGTCACAATCAAGACAGTAATAAGAGTACCCGTCCGTAAAGTATTTGACTACCTGAAAGTGTTTTTTGTCCAGTGGTTTGGTTTTTTGGCAGCAAACGCATTTACGTTTCATGGCGCCTCTGTTTCATGTACAATGTCAAGATGATCTCTCTTCCAAGGAATAAAGGTGGTTGCGGTTACTTCCTCCAACTTATCAGGGTAATCACACTCAATAGCCGCGCCATAAAACTTTGTACGGAGGTCATTCGCTCTAATGGTCGATTTTGAGGAAGACCCATCAAGTCATCAACCTTCCATCCAGTATCCCACCGCCGTCCTGAACTGCGATGTCGCCTTCTCTTCCCACCATGTTCTCAGCCCACACATAGACCCACTCCTCCTCTTCAATAGGGGCCATGTGGCGCTTTTTGGACGGATTTACGCCCCTCTTGATGCCTGACCTTCACGGCGCTTTTCTGAGTTCCTCCCTTCTGCCCAAGCAATGTCCCTGATCCCCCGCTGGCGCTACATGACCGATGAGGCGAAGGCACTCACCAAGCGCACGGCGGTCTCTGCCCTAGTGCTTCTGGTGGTGCTGTTGGTCTTTAGGACACTGGTGCCTTGGGTGATGGTGGCAGTGGTTGCCTGGTGGATCTGGAGGTCGGTTCAGCGGTAGTTGCCTGTGGGCGGCAGAAGCGCAACCATTTCGCCTCTACAGAACGGTTGCCCAATAAAAAAGCGGACCCGTCCAGGACCGCTCGATAACCAGAGCACACTCTATGAACTTCTGTAACGAACCGTGGATGCGCTGGGTTTTCAGGGTCGCTTTGACCAGATCCGCTCCAGTGCCCGTCTGAATTGCCCCTCGCTCATTGGTCGTGCCAGCTCTCGCCTTCTAAAGACGCTGCTGATCCACCAGACCTGAAGACCGCCAAAGGCAAGGGCGACTAATCCCAGTTGGATGGTGCCCCAGTTCAGGTGGTCCATCACACCGCCTGCTGATCCTTCTGCCAGATCCTCTCCAGTGCCTGCCTGAAGCGTTCGGTTCGTGAGGGGACCCCCAGCAGGTGCTTGCGGAACAGGGCGGTGAGGCGCCAGAACTTTAACCCAGCAGCGATCGCAAAGACCGCCCAGGGCACCAGCATCCACAGGGGATTGGTTGTCACCGATTCAGTGCCCATCGCAATGCCCCCACACCGATAGAGAGTCCCACCATCGTGTTCCAGGCGATTGCCCTGCGGGTGCTGAGGCGCTGAAGCAGTGGTGGCAGGGTCTGAGGTCGTTGAAGCAGCAGCAGGGTGGAGACCACCAGATAGGCGGTGGGTATGCCCAGTGCCAGTAGCAGTTCAGTGGTCACAGGCGACGCTTCTGGTGCCTTTGCTGAAAACGTAGGCACCTCAGTCAGTCCAGTGAGGCGCCTCAGGAGACTTCTTGACCTCAGCCCCCATCAGGAGTAGTACTGATGTTCTTGTCTCGCTGCTGTGACCGCCTCTGCCGCTTTGACCCACCCAGAGGAGTGGGATGACCTTGAGTGGGATGTCCTGAAACCATCCCGCACGGGGTCTGTCTGCATCACCTGCCAGTACTTCCGCTACGAGGTCGGCAGGCACTGCGTCACCCTGCTCACCTGCCCCCTCCATAGTTGGAGTCGGTAGTCGTGTCAATTGCCCTGGCGCTTATTTGCTAGCAGGCAAAGGGAAAGTGTGCCAGGCAGCACCTGAATACAAGGACATCATCTACCTTGGCGAGAATTCCAGCAAAACCTGCATCTTTCCCTACACCCGTGTGAATGCCGGTGATAGCAAGTGGTGCGTGACCTACCTCAACCCCTAGAAGGCCCACTCAAGGATGTCCATCAATCGCCCACAGCTATCCACCTGGTTCTGCTTGGTCTGGATGGTCGCCGGATCACCCTTCCCCACCTCACCCCCAGCAGCAGTGGGCTTAGGGAGAATTTGACGGCAGTGGAGGCGGATGCCTGGGGGCCGTTGCTGCTGCTCTTGTGAAGTTATTTGTTGGGCACTCCCGCCGTTGCAGATAATGGTTCTCATCAGTTGAGCACCCTGGGTGGATTGCTCCTCGTCCCCGCTACTGGATGCCCTGGATCACTTCCTGTATCGGATGGATGGTGACCCAGAGTTGGGGCGTGAGTTCTATGCCGCCACCACCCCAGAGGAGATGGTCGCCCTGGCGGAACACTGCGGGATTTTGATCGATGCCGATGACTTCCGCGCCCTCCTCAGAAGCGGCAGCACTGAGTTTTGGGTTGTTGGTGGAGATGAGGCCAGCAACCCCGTCGCCCATCTTCAGCGGGTCTTTCGCGTCTGATGCTCGGGAGGGAGTCTCAGGCGCTTTCCTGGGTCAGGCGGTGACTTTCAGGAAAGTTGTCACTCCTGGGCTGCTATTCAGGCGGCCTGGATTAAGGGTAGCGCCAGGGTCGGGTTTGGCTCCTCTGTTGGCTTA
>NZ_NQKZ01000008.1 GCF_002252665.1 Synechococcus sp. 8F6 | reverse complement strand
CCCCCCGGTTGTCGCCGGCGACAACCGGGGGGCGATCAGTTCCCCTAACCGGCCAACTTGATTGACGCCAATCGGCCAAGGGGCTTGACGCGGGACATCAGGGCATGGGGGTTCGGATGGGGGTGATGGGGCGAGGGTGAGCGCAGCCATGGAATCTCGTAGCACTCCATCTGCTGTTGCCAGCGGGTCAGCCAGGTGCCGCTGGGATCAACAATTCGCAGTCGGCGCCGCCATCTGGGGCGCTTCTGCAGCAACAGACAGCAGAGGGTGAGAGCCTGGGGACCGGCGCCGACAATCACTAGGTCAGCCATCCAGCCCAACCTCGACTTGCTGGCAGCGGCTGCAGAGTCCGTGGATTTCGAAGGTGTGAAACAACGGCCTAAACCCCTGCAGCAGCACCGCATTCAGGCCCAGGCTGCTAGTGCCAAGGGGGCAGAGCGGCAAGGGCTGGCTGGAGCCGCACTGCACACAGATCAGGTGATGCTCGTCACGTTCCAGCGGGGCGTAGACGGTTTCGCCGTTGGAGAGCTTGCGGCAGCGCACCAGGCCGGCCTGCTGCAGCAGTTTGAGCCCCCGATACACGGTGGCCAGCCCCGTGCCTTGTTGGGCATCCCTCAACCGCTGATGCAGCTCCTGGGCGCTTAGTTCGCCTTCCGCCAGCCGGAGCAGCTGGAGCAGACGCTGCTGTCTGGGGAGGGGAATCGTGGAAGCCATCGGCACTGACCCGGGCTGCCGCCGCTGCTAGAACGACAACCATTCTCACTCTTGGGCCCGACCCAGCCTGGCCATGGCCTTCTCCAGCCCCGTTCCCGCCGCCGAGCGCCTGCCAGTGACCGTGCTCACCGGTTACCTCGGTGCCGGCAAGACCACCCTGCTGAACCGGATCCTCACCCACGAGCACGGCCTCAAGGTGGCGGTGATCGTCAACGAGTTTGGCGAGGTGGGCATCGACAACCAGCTGGTGGTGGATGCCGATGAGGAGATCTTCGAGATGAACAACGGTTGCATTTGCTGCACCGTGCGCGGTGATCTGATCCGGATCATCGGCAACCTGATGAAACGGCGCGACCGCTTTGACCATCTGGTGATCGAAACCACCGGCCTGGCTGATCCAGCCCCGGTGATCCAGACCTTCTTTGTGGATGAAGACCTGCGCGATGAGCTGCGGCTCGATGCGGTGGTGACGCTGGTGGATCTCAAACACGTGGAGCAGCACTGGGATACGGAAGAGGTGCAGGAGCAACTGGCCTTTGCCGACGTGCTGGTGCTCAACAAGGCCGATCTGGTGAGCGACGCCGAGCGCGCTGCAATCGAGCGGCGCGTGCGCGCCATCAACCCCGTGGCTCGCTTGCTCACCAGCCACAACGCGGAGGTGCCGATGCAGGAGCTGCTGGGGGTGGAAGCCTTCGAGCTGGAGCGGGCCCTGAGTCTCGATCCGGGCTTTTTGGTGGATGAGCACGCCCATGAGCACGACGATGCCGTGGGTTCTGTGGCCCTAGTGGAGGAGCGGCCCATGGATATGGAGAGGTTGGGTAGCTGGATCTCGGAGCTGGTGAGCAGCCGCGGGCCGGATCTGTTCCGCATGAAGGGCATCATCCAGCTGGCTGGCAAGGATGAGCGCTATGTGCTGCAGTCGGTCCACATGCTGGTTGATGGCGATTTCGATCGCCCCTGGAAAGCCGGTGAGCGGCGCCGCAGCGAATTTGTAATCATCGGCCGCAATCTCGATGCTGAGGCCCTGCGAGCCAGCTTCCTGGCGTGTGTGGCCTGAGCAGGCGATGGCTCAGGCAACCCTGGTGAGCGAACGGCTCTGCGGAGATCTGCAGCAGCCGATCTCGGCGATGGCCTGGTCGGTTGATGGTGAGTTTCTAGCCATCACCAGCACCGGTGGTGAATTGCTGCTGCTCGATTTCCGCGCCGGCTGTGAGGAGCTGCTGCGGGGCGACCATGACAGCAGCCTTGACGTGGTGGGTTTCAGCGGCAATGGCCAGTTCCTAATGGCCGCTGGCCAGGCCGGCGAGCTGCTGCTCTGGGAGCTAGGTGGCACTGGAGTGCGGCCGCTGGCCATGGATCCCATCCCGCTGGGCAGCGGCTGGATCGATGCGGCGGCCTGGCAGCCGGGTGGTTTGCTGCTGGCAGTGGCGGCCGAGCGCGAGCTGCGGCTCTGGGATGGGGCCGCTCGTCAGTGGCTTGATCCACCGCTGGAATTGCCTGGAACCATCCAGGCCCTGGCCTGGAGCGCCGATGGGGTGCAACTGGCTGCCAGCTGCCACGGTGAGCTGGTGCTCTGGCAGCCATGTCTGAGCTCGCCGTCGGATCCGCCGCTGCGCCATGCCATCGCATCTGCGGGTCTTGCCCTGGCTTTTTCAGGGCCGGGTCACCAGCTGGCCTGCGGGATGCTGGATCGCTCCTTACTGGTGTGGCCGCAGGGCTGCCAAGGCCAGCCCTGGCAGTTCAGCGGTTTCCCCGCCAAGGTGCGCCAGCTGGCCTGGAGCGAGCAGCCCGGCCGCCTGGCCCCGCTGCTCGCTAGTTCTGCCGCAGAGGCCGTGATCCTGTGGACGCAGGTGAAACAGGGGGCCAAGGCCTGGCAACCCGAACAGTTGCTGTGGCACGAAAAACGCGTCAATGCGCTGGCCTTTGCGCCCGGCAGCACCCTGCTGGCCAGTGCCTCCAGCGACGGCACTGTGGCGCTCTGGGATGGGCGGGGTCAGCTGATGCAGCCCTTCGAGGGGCAGGGCAGCGGCTTCAACGCTCTGGCCTGGCGAGCGGATGGACGGCATCTGGCCGCCGGCGATGCCAACGGGCGCTGGTGGTTGTGGCCGGTGGCGGTGCCGGCGCGTGAGCGTCAGCGCAGTTCCTCCGGCAGCGGCTTTGGCTGATCCGCAGCAGGCGGCACCGGGTCGTAGCCACCCGGGTGGAGGGGATGGCAGCGACCCAGCCGGCAGAGCGCCAGCCAACAGCCGCGCCAGGGTCCATGGATCTCAATGGCTTCGAGCGCGTATTGGGAGCAACTGGGGGTGAAGCGGCAATTCGGCCCCAGCAGCGGGCTGATCAGGATCTGATAGCCCCGAATCAGGAACAACAGCAGCTGCCCCAGCAGCGAACGCAAGGGAGATGTCATCAGCAGCGGTGTGAATCAGGCAGCCGATTCGGGCTGTAACGAGGAGTGATGATGCGAGATCTTCCACTCCCCGTGCTCGAAGACGTAGATAAAGCTGTAGCGCGCTTCCGCGCTGCTGCCATCGGCAAACCGAAAGGTGTAGAGCCCCGCATCCTGAAGCATGTTGCAGCCAATCAGGATTTCCCGCTGGCTGATTTCGCCATGGGGGCTCCTCTGTAAAAAGTGACTGAAGTAATCCACGATGCTGTCGTGGTCGGTGCGCGGTTCATCCGAGAGCGTGGGAAGCAGCAGCGCATCACGGCTGTATAGGCGCGCCACCTGCTCCGGATCCTGGCTCAGCAACGCCTTGTTCCAGCGTTCGAACAACAACTGAACGTCGCTCTGACTGATCAGGGCGCAGCCGCTGGGTCCCTTGTCCGGCAGCGACGGCTGGCGTGCCTCCAGTACTTCAACCTCCAGCCAGATCAGGCCGTTGCGAGACAGCCAGGGATGCCCCACCAGGACGTGTGGCCGCTCGCGAGGCCCCACGCGCCAACGCCTCAGCGTGCCGGGCTTCATGGAAGCCAATTCCTTTTCCAGCCAGGGGGGCAGGACGCCCTGGCCCACTGCCAAGGAGAGCAGCTGCCGTTCCGTTCGCCGCCCGCCACGCAGCTCGCCGGCCTGCAACGCCACGGTCAGCACCGGCGCTGATCCTGCAATAGCGCTAGGGCCTTGCCCCTGGCATGAGGGAACCACTTGCTGCATCGCCGGGACCGACCCGAATCAGCGCGGTACTCTATGAGAACGATTCTCGTTCCTTCGTGAGAACCGTGCCACTGCCCCTGCGACGAGGGTCTGACCCATTGCTGATCTGATGACCTTGGATGGGCGGGACTTTGCTGAGCAGGACCCCTGGGAGCAGGAACCCTCAGCTGAAGAGCAGGCACGGTTCGATCGGCTCCACGATGGGTTGCTGCGCCGCCGGGGCAGCCTGAGGGGGCAGCAGGAGCAGCTCTGGGCCTGCATCCAGGCGATGCAAAGCCTGACGACGGCCGTTGTGCAGCAACTGGCCAGCGAGCCACCCTCTCTGGAGCGGCGGATCATCGGCCGGCAGCAGGTTCTGAGCGATCTGCGGGTGCTGCAGGCGTGGCTGCTCTCGGTGGAGGTTCTGCTCGAGCGCACCGGCCAGGTGGAGTGGCCGCCGATGGTCGAGCACCTGGCCCGAGAGCTGGTCGGCGAACTGGCCCCCGATCCCCACGACGCGCGTCGCTGGCAGCTGAATCAATTGCTGGAGCACAGCACGATGAGCCGTGATGACTGAATGCTCAGGTCTGGCGGAGCCGACGACCAAGGGGCCGGTGAGCCAGCAGCTTCGCGGCACTATTCAGGGCTGCGTCACTGGCTTGGCCTGGAGACCCCGGGCAGCCCAATTGGCTGTCGCCAGCTCATCTGGAGACTTCATCCTCGTTGATTTCACCGCTGGCGTGGATTGGCCCCTGCACGAAGCCGGTGAAACTGCTGCTCAGGGCTTTGACGCCCTGGGGTTCTCCAGCTGTGGCCGCTGGCTTGCCGCGGGCGGCGAATCTGGCGCGCTTTCGCTTTGGTGCCTGGACGGTGAGGTGCCGCTGCAGGTCACCGTGCCGGCAGTCGGGGGCTGGATCGATCAGCTGGCCTGGCAGCCGGCTGGCCCCCTGTTGGCCGTGGCTAGGGGATCAGAACTCTGGATCTGGCACAGCGAGGACAAGGTCTGGTTGCCGCCGCTGTGCAGCCCGGGAGGCGCGGTGATGGCCCTGAGCTGGAGCCCTGCGGGCGACCAATTAGCGGTGGGCACCGGCCAGGGCGTGTGGATCTGGAGCCTGCCACTGGGATCAGCGCGTACACCACGGCCCCAGCAGCTGGCAACGGGCTCGGCCGTGCTGCAGCTGGTGTGGGGCGTGGATCCGCCTTGGCTGGCGGCGGGCCTCGTGGATCGGCGCCTGGTGCTGTGGCGAGATCTGCAGCAACCCATGCTTGGCGTCGGTGACCTGCCGGGCAAGATCCACGCCCTCGCGTTGTCGCGCTTACCCAGTGGAGTGCAAGCGCTGCTGGTGGCAGCGGCGGAGGCCGCCGTCGTGTGGTGGGGCCAGGGAGATGCCCTCGAGGCCTGGAACGCCGTGCTGCTGCCCTTTCATCTGGATCGGATCGTGGCGCTGGCCTGTGGCCCTGCCGAGGCCCCGATCGTCACGGCATCGCGGGATGGCACCGCGGCGCTCTGGAGCGAAGCCGGGACCTTGATGCAGGTGCTCGAACTCGATGGCCAGCCGCTCACCAGCTTGGCCTGGCGATCCGACGGCCAGGCCCTGGCCGCTGGTGGAGAGGAGGGTGCTTGGGTGATGTGGCCCCTCGATCCAGGGGGGGAGGCCATGCCATGAGCACCATAGAACAGTGGCCCGTCGCCTGCATCAACCACCTGCGCTTCAACAGCGATGGCTTGATCCCTGCCATCACCCAGGACTGGCTCGATGGTGCAGTGCTGATGCTCGCGTGGATGAACCGGGCCTCGCTGCTAGCAACGTTTGAGACCGGCCAGGTGCACTACTGGAGTCGCTCGCGCCAGGAGTTGTGGCACAAGGGAGCCACCAGTGGTCACCTCCAGCTGCTGCGGGGGTTTCGCTACGACTGCGATGCCGACGCCCTCCTGCTGAGCGTCGAGCAGGTTGGCGATGTGGCCTGCCATACCGGGGCGAGGGGTTGCTTCTACGAGACCGGTGCCACCCCAACAGGAGGTGGTCCGGCGGCACTCGCTCCACCGGCGGATGCCCTCAGTGATCGTGCGCACCAGCGCCTGCTGGATCTGGTCGCCAGCCCCGTTCAGGAGCCGCTAGCGAAGCTGCATCAGGCAACTGAAGCGCTTGCTCAGCAATGGCAGCGGCCACCAGGGACGGATGACCTGGCCTGCGCCCTGGCGCTGTTGGATGCCCTGCAGGACAGCCTGGGCGCACGCGGTATCCCATGGCGCGAACTGCTGTGGCAGGCCCGCCGATCACCGCTAGAGTGAGAATGGTTCTCATCCTTGGCGGCCCGCTGTCGCCCTGGTTGCCTCCTGTCTCCGTCTTATCTACCGATGGCGCCCATCCACGTTCTGTTGACCCGCGCAGGGGCGATCACTCTCTCGCTGCTTCTGGCGGCCTGCGGAGCGCCCCAGCAGAAGGCTGAGAGTTCCTCCAGCGGCGCCAAGCTGCCGGTGGTCACCACCTTCCTGCCGATCACCCTGTTCACCCGTGCAGTGGCTGGGGATTGCGCCACGGTCACCGCCCTGATCCCGCCCAGCACTGGCCCCCACGATTTCCAGGCCAAGCCCGGAGACCTGAGCGCCCTGCGCCAGGCCAGGGTGCTGGTGAAAAACGGCTTGGAGATGGAGAGCTTCCTCGACAAGCTCGTGGCCTCCGCCGGCAATTCACAGCTGCAGGTGATCGATTCCAGCAGCGGCGTCGCCACGCTGGAAACGGATCACCATGACGCCGCCCAAGGCGAGGAGCACAACCATGGGCATGGCCATGCTCACGGCGCTGTGAATCCCCACATCTGGCTGGATCCCTTGCGGGCGGTGCAGCAGGTGGAGACGATCCGCGACGGTCTGGTGAAGGCCGACCCCAGTTGCGCTGAGGGTTACAAGCGCAACGCAGCGGCATACACCGCCGAGCTGAAGCAGCTCAACAGCGACATCGCCAGCCAACTTGAGCCCTATCGGGGCAAAACGTTTGTGGCTTTCCACGACTTCGCCCCCTACTTCGCCCAGCGCTATGGGCTCAAAGCTGATTACCTGGTGGATGTGCCCGAGCTCAATCCAGCACCGGCTGATCTCCAGCGGGTGGCGGCCGCGGTGAAGACCAGCCAGCTCAAGGCCCTGCTGAGCGAACCCCAGGAAGGCAACCGCTCCTTTAATGCCTTGGCTAAGGATCTAGGGGTGAAGGTGGTGGTGTTTGATCCGATGGAGACAGCCACGGAGGATGCCTCGCGCGATCCCTCGACCTATCTGAAGCTGATGCGCCACAACGTGACTGATCTGCGCCAAGCCTTCGGCCAATGACAGACAACGCCCCAGTGCTGTCGGTTGATGGCCTGAGTGTTCGCCGTGGCGAGCAGCTGGCTGTGGAGCAGGTGAGCTTTCAGCTCGCCCGCGAAACTGACACGGCCCTGGTGGGTCCCAACGGTGCCGGCAAGAGCAGCCTGGTAGCTGCTTTGTTGGGTCTGCTTCCCAGGGCCTCAGGCAACGTGGAGATCCTTGGCCATGCGCTGGGTCCGGCGGGTGAATTGCCCCGTTCGGTGCGTGCCCAGATCGCTTACTTGCCCCAGAGCCTGGCATTGCAGGGCCGCTTCCCCCTCACGGTGGGCGAATTCGTGGGCTTTGGCTTTGATCAACCAGGCCTGAGCTTGGCCTGGCTGGGCAACAAGCGCCGAACCAAGGCCATGCTCCGTGCCCTGGAGCGCACCGGCTGCCAGGACCTGGAGGATCGCCGGCTCAGCGAGCTCTCCGGTGGCCAGCTCAAGCGAGTGTTGCTGGCCTTCTGTGTGGTGCGGCCCCGTCAGCTGCTGGTGCTCGATGAGGCGCAGGCCGGTCTCGATGCCCCCAGCAGCGAGCAGTTCCAGGAGCTGCTGCTGGACCTGCGTCGCCAGGAAGGCTGGACCGTGCTGCAGGTGTCGCACGATCTGGAGATGGTGCGCCGCAGCTGTGATCAGGTGTTGTGCCTAAATCGGCGCCTGCGTTGCAGCGGTGCCCCCGACCATGCCCTCAGCCCAGCGCGGTTGGCCGAGCTCTATGGCCCCAATGTGGTGCCTTACCGCCATAACCATGCCGGGATTGCTGGCCATGGTTGATGCCGCAGGATTGCTGGAGATTGTTGGCCAGCCGTTCATGCAGCGGGCTCTGCTCGGCGGCTTGCTTACCGGCGCCCTAGGTGGGCTATTGGGCAGTTTCGCGGTGCTGCGTCAGCTCTCGTTCTTTAGCGATGCCCTCGGTCATTCCGCCCTGCTGGGCATCAGCCTGGGAATCCTGCTGGGGGTCAATCCCACCTTGGTGCTGATCCCTTTCGCGGTGGTGTTCGCCCTGCTGGTGAACCAGCTGGTGGCCCGCAGCGGCCTACCGGCAGACGCCCTGCTGAACATCGTGTATTCCACCTCTCTGGCCTTTGCGGTGGTGGCGCTGAGCCTGGTGGAGGCCTATCGCGGCGGCATCCAGCAGTTGCTGTTCGGCGACATCCTCGGCATCAGCTGGAGCGATCTGACGGTGATCGCGGTGCTGTTGCTCGGTGCCTTGCTCTATCTCGCCTTGAGCCTGCGGGCCCAGGTGCTGCTCACCCTCAACAGCGATCTCGCCGGAGCCTTCGGGGTGGGAGCCAACCGTCACCGCCTGATCTTCATCGTGCTGCTGGCGGTAGTGGTGGCGGTGTCAATCAAGGCGGTGGGGGTGCTGTTAATCAGCGCCTTTGTGGTGATTCCGGCCTGCGGGGGGCGGCTCGTGAGCCGCCACTTCCCGCTCTATGCCCTCGCCTCAGCCACCTTGGGCGGTGGCTGTGCCTTGCTTGGCCTACTGGGCTCCGGCCTCACCAACCTGCCCTCCGGTCCGTGTGTGGTGATCGTGCAATTCCTGGGCTTTCTGGCGGCGCTGCTGGTGAGCCAGCTCAGTCCCAGGAGCGGGGTGCTGGCTTCAGCCACAGCAGTGGCAAGCAGAAGCAAGCCATCAGGGGCCCGGGAGGCAGGTTGAATCCCAGCGCTAGGCCGCAGCCGGTGACGCCTACCCCCACGCCCAGCCCGGCTACCAGGCGTAGGGCCTGAGCCAAGCTCTCGGCGCGTGAAAGAACTGCCAGAGAAGGGGCGCAGATCAGCGCCATCACCAGGGCTAGGCCCACGGCGGCGGTGGCACTGACTACGACCAGGGCCGTGAGAGCGGCCATCAGCAGCCGCAGGCCGCGCAGCGGCAGTTCGATGTCAGCGGCGCCCTCCGGGTCTAGCCCCAGCCACTGCAGCTGGTGGAAGCGCAGCCGCAGCACCAGTAGGAGTAGGGCCAGGGCCGCTAGCAGGCGCAGCAGGTCTGCGGGGCCTGCCACCAGCAGATCGCCGAACAGCAGGCCATCGAGATCCACCGGCAATTCCAGGCCCTGGACCAGGAGCACCCCCAGTCCGAGGCTGGCGGCCAACACGGTGTTGAGCACGGCCTCCGCCTGGCCGCTGCCGGAGGGGCGGCCCGCCATCAGCAGCTCGGCCAGGAGCACCGCACCGATGGCCCCGCCCATGCCACCCAGCAGCTCCGGCAAGCCAAGGGCCTTGGCTATCACGACGCCGGGCAATACGGCGTAGGCCATTAGATTCGTGGTGAGCACTCGTTGCTGCACCACCAACAGCGTGCCCAGCAGGGGGCACACCAGGCCACACAGCCCGGCCAGGAGGAAGGGAATCAGCCACCAGGGCTCCATCAACACGTTCATTGCCGATCCCCAGGCCCCAGCTGGCCGTGCTCTAGGTGCATTTGCGGCACCTGCTCCAGGCTGCTTGGTAGATCCCCGTGGGCGGTAAGAACCACCGCCGTTCCATCAGCCGCCAGCGCCTGGATCAGGGCGCCGAGCTGCTCGCGGCTGCGGTTGTCAAGGCAGGCAAAGGGTTCATCGAGCAGCAGCACGGCCGCCTGACGGGCCAGGGCGCGGGCGATCAGGGCCCGTTGTCGCTGGCCGCCCGAGAGGCTTGCGATCGGGGCTTTGGCCAAGGCGGCCAGACCCACCTGCTCCAGGGCGGTGTGGCTGCGTTGGGGGTGGCCGCCGCAGCCCAGGCCCACCAAGCCGGCCAGGGTGATTGGGTAGTGCCAGCGCAGGCTTGGGGCCTGGGGCACCAGGGCCAGTCGCCTCCGCTGGCCTTTAAGGGGGCGGCCGCATAGGCGCACCCAGCCTGCGGTGGGCTGCAATTTGCCTTGCAGCAGCTGCAGCAGGGTTGATTTGCCGGCCCCGTTGTCACCCCGTATCAGGGTGCATGAACCGTTCGTGACATCCAGGTTGATGGACCGCAGAACGGCGGTTTTGGCGTAGCCAAAGGCGAGCTGGCGAGCCTGAAGTAAGGGCGCATCCACGGGCGGAGCCAAGAAACAGCGGGGCCAGTGCCCCATGTGGCACCCATTGTGCCTGGCAATGAATGAGAATCGTTATCATTCTCATTGTGCTGCAGGGTGCTGATGTCCGTGGTTTTTGTCAGTCGGGTGTGTCGCCCGGGGCTGCTGGGTGCGCCGGCGTCGGCTCTCGTCACCCTGCTTGCTTGCCTGCCCCCTGCCGCTGCTGCCCCGGCTCCGATGGTGGTAGCCGCTGATGGTGTGCTGTGTGACCTCACCAGCACCCTCGCTGCCGAGCAGGTCAAGGTGCTCTGCCTGATCCCGGCCGGCGCCGATCCCCATCAGGCGGTCCTGCGCCCCCGGGATCGTCAGGCCCTGGCCGAGGCCAAGTTGGTGCTGGTCAATGGCTATGGACTTACCCCTGCCCTGCAACGGGTGAAGATCTCGGCTTCGCGGGTGGCGGTGGCGGAGCTGGCTGTTCCGGAAAGCCCCGGCCGTGATCCGCACGTATGGCACAACAGCAGCCAGGTCGCCGCCATGGTGTCAGTGGTGGAAGAGCGTTTGATCGCACTATTGCCAAGTAGCGCAGCTTCGGGCGTGCGGCAGCGCAGCCAAGCTGCTCGCGCTGTGTTGGATGGGCTTGGCAACTGGACAGGTGCTCAGATCCGCACCGTGCCTGAGTCCACACGAGTTCTGGTTACTGAACACCGTGCATTCAGCAGCTTTGCGCGGCGTTACGGCATCCGGGAATTGCCCCTGCTGGATGCCTACACAACTGCTGGCGCGCTGCGGCCAGCCACTCTCGCCGCGATGACCAAGGCAATCCAGGAATCGGGCACCCGTCAGCTGTTCGCCGAATCATCGCCGGTGTCGAAAACCCTGCGGCGGGTTAGTCGCAGTAGCGGGGTGCCGGTGAATCCCACCCCCCTGGTGGCCGATGGCCTGGCGCCAGGGCGCTCCACCGTGCAGACCGCCACGGGCAATGTCTGCACCTTTGTAAATGGCCAGGGCGGGCGTTGCGATCGCGCCGCTGCCGACCAGCTCGCCCAGCGCTGGGCTGCCATCCGCTGACCCGGGTCGCCGCATCAGTCCCCACCGCGCCAGGCACCCCAGCCTCCAACACCCCAGTTTTGCCCGCATCAGCCATGCCTTTGTTTCGCCCATCCCCGTTGGCTCTGCCGCTTTTTCTGCTGGCCCCAGCTGGGATTGCCCTGGCCTGCGCCTTGCCCGCTCCGGTGCGGGCCCATGGCGCCGCCGGCGGCGCTGAGCTTGCCCCCGGCGAGTTTCTAATGGCCCCGGTGCTCACCATCGAGGGCCATGCCGGCCTGGATAACAACCTGGAGGATCGTCCCCGCCACTACGCCATCGATGGCCTGATTGGTGTGGTGATGGAGTGGGGGCTGCCCAATCGGGGCAGTTTTGCCATCGAAGCCATGATCGGCCCGGCCTTTGTGTGGGGGGAAGCTGAACATTTCTATGGCCGGGTGCATCAACACGATGACCACGACGACCATGACCACGACGAGGACGATGTAGCTGAGGGCCATGGCGGTGCCCCTTTCCAGCGCGTCGACATCAAGGGACAGCTGCAGGCCCGCTATGCCCCGAACGATCGTCTCTCATTCATGGCCGAATGGAAGCCTTATTACGTCACCCGCAACCAGGGGGAAGATGTCAAGGGGCTCAAGAATGAGGTGGGGGTTGGCGTGGTGTGGGCCCTGGGGGATGGCGATGTGAATTTTGCCCTGGGCGATGGCCTCGAAACCATTGCCGATGGCTTTTTTCTATCCCTGGAAAATCGTACGGGCTGGGAATCTGATGGCACCTACATTGGCAACTACACAGACCCATGGCTGGGATTTGGATTCAATGTTGACAAGCTCAATGTGACCCTTACTGGGGGGCCGCGTTTCTATAGCCCCGGCAGCTACTCAGGCCTTTCCAGCCGCACCGACTGGGGTGGTGAGTTGGCACTGGAAGTGCCTGTGAGTCCCGGCACAGTCTTGTTCGCCCACTGGAAGCCGATCTACAGCAGCCAAGGGGGCGATGGTTGGGGCCGTGGCTGGCAGCACCACATCGGCACGGGGGTGACCTTCCGGTTCTGAGTCAGGCGTGGGCCAGCAACTGCCTGCCCAGAATCACGCTGAGCCGTGCCGTCACGCGAACCCCCGTGCCCGCTCCTGGGACCTGCTGCCGGCGGTAAGAAAGTCAAAGCGATCAGTGCCGGGGTCGTAGATGGTGTAGTTGACGCCAGCCCCGATGCCGATCACCTGGCGCTTGGGAACGCTCTGCTGCTGGTGCCGTTGGCCCTCCAGATCCCGCACCTGCGACTCAATGCCGCCGCCAGTGAGTTCGATGCTGAACTGCTGGCCGCTGCGCGCCGTGAACAGCCGGTTCACCTCCATGCGGGTGAGCCGATCAAGCAACAACAGCGGTGAGCTGTCCGGGCCCAGGCTGTCTTCCACGGTGGCCGAGCTGGCATGCAGCAGGGCGCAGTCGAGCTCGATGAAGCCGAACTGCAGCTCCGCCAGCCAGCCCATGTGGCCGGGATCCACGGCCTGGAGCAGGGCATCCACGGCCGTCTCCCCCTGGCTGAGGCGCAGGGCATCGGCTCGCCGCCCGCCCCGGTATCCCCGTTCGGCCAGCAGCTGGTCCTCCCACCAGCCAAATAGGCACTGCGGCTGCAGCTCGCCACGACGCGGCTGCTGCAACCGGCTCAGCAGGGCATCGCAATTACGCGCCGGACCGATCACATCCCCCAGCACAAACAGGGTGTCCACCCGCCGGGTCTGCCGCAGTTCTTCCTGGATGGCCTCATAGACCTCCAGATCACCGCGCAAACCACTGATCAGGGCCCAGCGTGCCATCAGCGCTCACACACGTGGCTGGCGTCATCGGCCCGCTCGGCGTACTCGAAGCCATGGCGCAGGCGCCACGCGAAGATCGCCGGAAGGCCGGATTCGACGATGGCCCGGCAGGTGCGCTCCACGTCGTAGGTCACCTCCCGGATCTCCACGCTGTCCGTTGCTTCGTCGTGAACCACATAGGTGGCGTTGGTGTTGCCATGGCGCGGCTCACCCACCGAGCCGGCGTTGATGATGCGGCGCACCGGCAAATTGATTTCTCTTTCTACGGATGGGCCGCCGCTGGCTACACCTTCCTGCACGCGCACCCTGATCGATCCATCCCGCAGCTCCCTCACATAGGGATGATGGGTATGACCACAGAACAAGGTGTCGGCTCCGGCGGTTTCGACCCGCTCCAGCGCCGCGAAGGCATCCATGTTGGGCAGCAGATATTCGTGCTGACTGTTGGGACTGCCATGGACGAACAGCAGCCGATCGCGTCGCAAGGACATCGGCAGGCTGGCGAGGAAGGCCTTGTTCTCCTCGCTCAGCTGCTCGGCCGTCCACTGATGGGCCAGATGGCCTCGCCGTTCCGCCAGCTGGGAGGGGTAGCTGCAGTCGCAGGCGTTGAGGCCTTCGATGATGTCCTCATCCCAGCAGCCCTGGCAGGTGGGAATGGCGCGCTGACGAATTAGCTCCACCACCTCATTGGGCTGGGGGCCGTAGCCCACCAGATCGCCCAGGCAGGTAATGGTGTCGATGCCCTGTTGGTCGATGTCGGCGAGCACGGCCTCCAGGGCGGCGTGGTTGGCGTGCAGGCAGGAGATCACGGCATGGGCCATGGCGATCAGGCGGCAGGGGATGGATGGGGCAGGGCCTCGCTGAGCAGGCAGTCGGCGAGGGTTCGCTCGATGGCGCCGGGATCGAGATCCTTGCCCTGCACAACCAGACGCGACAGTCGCTCCGGGCGGCAGTCAGGCGGGGCGATCGTCTGCAAGGGCAGAAACTGGGAGCCCTCCTGGCTCACCATCCAGTTGCAGAAAAAGGCCCGGCCATCGGGCAGGTTCATCAGGGCCTTGGCGCGGTACACATCGCCATAGGCGCCGTTCACCAGTTCAAACCAAAAACTGCTCAGGCTGGCCGGATCCCACACACTCCCAGCGAGGTTCCTTTGCCAGGCCTGCAAACTGCTGAAATCCAGGGTGTCCTGGCGGGGTAAGGCGGTGTCTCTCCCGAAGTGCAAATGCTCGTCGGGCCTGAGATGCAAGGCCTCCAGTTGGGGAATCACGCGCCGGTCCACCCCACCAAGACCCGATTCCGCCGGCGACTGGAACTGGGGCAGTTCAATCAGCGCCAGAAGGTGCTCCGGCCTTGGTGCCAGGGCCTGATCGAGATCGGTCAGATCCAGCAGCCTCGGGCACTGGTCCTGCAGGTAGGCCAGATCGATACCGCCGTCAGGCGCCTGGGCGAGCCCTTCGTCGGGGTAGCCGGCCAGCCGCAGATACCCGCATGGGCCTCGATGGTTCTGGAGCCGGTTCAGGATCCAGCTGGTTTTACCGCAGCCAGGCGGTCCGGAGATCAGCAGGGTCTGGCTCATGGCAGCGCTACGCAGGCCTCGAGCTGGGCCTTAAGCGTTGCCTGGTCAATGCCCTTGCCGATCACCACCACTTTGGTGTGGCGCTCTGAGCCATCGGGCCAGACGGAGTCATCGATCGTGAAGCGCTTGCCGCAGAGATGAAACAGGTGGCGCCGCTCGCTTTCGCGGAACCAGAGCACCCCTTTGGCGCGGAACACCGTGTCGGGCAGTTGGTTGTCGAGGAAGTGCTGGAAGCGGCGCAGATCAAACGGCGCATCTACCGCCAGGGATACGGAGCTGAAACCCTCCAACTCCGGCGTATGGGCGTGGTGATGGTGATGGGCGTGATCGTGAGGCTCGTGGTGATGCTCGTGGTCGTCCTCGCGCGCGTCCTCGGTGGCCTTCAGCGCCGCCAGGCGATCGGTTTCGAACAGCCCCACGCTCAGCAGCAGGCCCAGGGGAACATCACCACGACTGGCCCGCAGGATGCGAGCGTCGGTTTTGATTGCCCGCAGCTCGGCCTCAACTTCTTTCAGCCGTTCCTCATCCACTAGGTCGGCTTTGTTGAGCAAAAGGATGTCGCCATACACCACCTGGGCGCGAGCGATCGGGCTCTCGAGGGCCGTGGCGCTGAAGTGTTCTGCATCGATCAGGGTGATGATCGAATCGAGCCTCAGCCGATCGCGCAGGTCCCCGGCCATGAAAGTCATGGCCACGGGAAGCGGATCGGCCAGACCGGTGGTTTCCACCACGATCAGATCCAGTGGCTCGGGTCGCTCGAGCACCCGATGCACCGCCTCCTGCAGCTCCCCATTGATCGAGCAGCAGATGCAGCCGTTGCTGAGCTCCACCATCTGATCACTGGTTGCCACCACGAGCTCGTTGTCGATCCCCACCTCGCCGAATTCATTGACCAGCACAGCACTGCGCAGCCCCTGCTGGTTGCTGAGGATGTGGTTGAGCAGGGTGGTCTTGCCTGCGCCGAGGAAGCCGGTGAGCACGGTGACGGGGACCTGGATGACCTGCTGGACCATGGACCACCATCAGCGAGAACGGTTCTCATTCTGCTCGATCGGCGCGGGCCATGTCGACGGCGCAGCTCCCTTGCTGAGGCACGATGTGTACATGTGCACATCTGGTACCCATGTCCGCGCCTCAACGCCACTGCACCTCCACACGGGAAGGCAAGGTCATGCTGTCCTGCTGGATTTCCGAGGAGCTGCGCCAAGAGCTTGATCGGGCCTGGGCCGAGCAAGGTCTGATGCCCCATGGCCGTACGCAGAAGGGCATGGAACAGATGATCAAATACTTTCTTGCTAATCAGTCCTTAGATCAGTAGGCCGTGCCACCGGATTTCATCGATACGTCTTGGAGGCACTGATCGCCTGGTGGTTGATCGATTCGCCTTTGCTGCTGAACCGCGACACTTTGTTTCACCAGTGGCTTGCGCGCCTTCTGGCCTCGGCATCCGGCACATGAAGCCATGGATGGCGAGCACTGTTGATTGGTTGTGAAACTCGAACGTGGCAGCTCAGTCTCTTCTCGCAGCAACAGCCAATCGCCTGCTGTTGGGATCTGATCTGCCCATAGGAAGTCTGGCAAGAGCAGCCCCTGCGCTATGCGCGCCTGGTCGGGTTCCATTGCCCCTTCTGCTCGCTTGCGAGCTGGAAGTAGCGGCCTGCCTGCTCCAGCCCCTCGCTCCGGCTCGAGCATTTCGCAAAGGCCCGTGCCCACTGCCACACCTCTAAATGCGCTGATCAAAGCCGCCTATCCAGCAGCCTGGTGGCTAATCCAGTTGGAAGAAGAGCAGCAAAAGCTCGAGCAGCCCCTGCGCTGGTCCGTCTAGCCGGCCAGCCGGTGGTGCAAGAGGACGCCGGTTAATCCATTGGCGCCAAACAAAAACCCCCAGGCATTACCTAAGGGTCAGAAAACAAAAGCCTGAAGGTGCTCAGAAGCAGAAAGGCAGGAATTGGGTGCGGCAGGCGGCATAGCCATCAACCAAGGCGCCAAGGCCGATCTGATGGGCAATACCAAAACCGGTGAGGCCTTCCACCACGACTCCGATGACGATCCCAAGCATGGCTGCACGGCCGTTAAACAGTTCAACTTGCTGGAGCTGCTCCATGAGGGTCAGCTGTTCGGCGCTGGTATTGAGCGTCTGGTCGTTAGAAGGAGTGTTGGTCATGGCTTTGGGTGGCGGAACAATTGCTGGAAAGCTGAACAAACAAGAGCTAAAAGCTCAATCGGCTAGGTCCGGCTGGTTGAGAGCACCAACAATCCAGGCACCGATAAGGAGAACTGTGATTGCAGAAATCATCCAACCCTCTTAGCCAGGTCCGTAGGACGGCTCAGCACGTAGATCGTCATTGCCGAGAGCACGGCGGTGATCAGGGCAACGACCGAAATTGCAGCGGTGTAGTCGGTTTGCATGGCGTTCAACCCAGGCCAATTTGGGAAAGGATGCCCTGACCTGTCAGGAGCTCGGTGCCAAGACCGATCACAAAACCAAGCATTGCCAAACGGCCATTCCAGGTTTCAGCGAAAGCGACAAACCCGAAGCGAGAAGCGGACTCAGTCATGGTTGCGACGAAGTGTTAACGCCAATGTAACAGGTTGTGAACATGCGGCGCAAGGGGGTGCTCCGCTGTCGTTCGTCCGGCTAACAGTGACGCCTTCTGTCTGCTCCCACTGACAGGAGCAGCAACGGCAAGCCGGCTCCGGCACTCTTGTTGCAGAGCGCCTTGCCACAGCCCTTGGCGCCCGTTTGATCTCCATGACATCTGATCAACCAGGCCACAGGCATCTCGCGCTAACAGCAGAGCTGGTTTCCGGAGAGCAGCAGTCCATGCAGTCGGACCTTGACTACCGGCTTCTGGAAGCCTCCTACCGTCAATCAGCTGAATATGCCGCGATGGTTCAGCGCTACCCGCTGCTGCGTAGCTGGATCACCGCTTGTGAGTCTTCTGAACTGGTGGGCCATCCAGTATCCGTGGGCGATGAGCAACAGGTGGCATAGGTTGGCCGCTGCACCAAAGCAACGCGGTGAAACCCCAATATCAGAGAGGGACAAGCAGCTAGCCCTCAGCTGAATCCTGAGCTGCGAGGGGATCTGGCAGCCCCTGGGTGATCGCCACGGCGCGTTTGTAAATGGCACTTGAGGTTGCGCCGGCAGCTTCCATGGCGATGCGCATGTTCTGCCAGTACTGCAATGTGTTGTCTTGCGTCATACGAGCTGCTGCGGTATCAGGCGCAGACGGCTGCTATGCCGCGGCGCCGGCCCAGCGGTTCGATCCATTCGTTGAGCACAAGCTTGTGCTGGACAAGACGACTAGGCAGGCGGCAGCCAAGGTTGATCTGCCCCTCGTCGACCAAGCGACCCAACCGAAGCGCCAGGGCTTCCTCGTGGCGGGCAAAGGCACCCTGCTGGGAAGCAACCCAGGAGATCTCTCGTTCCGTGATCACGCCGCTGGAGAGGGACTCCAGAAAGACTTCCCCGACAGTCATGAGAGCCATGTAACAACTTCGTTACATACTGCCGCGCCCGGCCTGGCTCTGTGGCTCGAGCGGGCTCGGGGACTGGCTGGGGCAGTCGGCTGGCTAGAGCACGCCCCGCAGCCTTGAGGGAAGCCACTTCGCTCTTGAGGGCGGCCGGTTCGTCAAAGACGTCGCTCATCGCCACCTTGGTGGCGTAGGTGCTGTCGGCGTAGTCCTTGCGGATCACCTCCCCTGCCGCTGGTGCATCAGCAGGCAGTTCGATCATTCCCGTGGCGGCAATCTTTGTGGAGCTGCTGCCGCGTTTCAGGAAGGAACCACCCGAACCCATGTGCACGCCACCCGTGGGCTGGGCAACGATCGTCTGATTGAAGGTGGTATTCGCTGAGGTCGTCGTCCACAGGTTGGTGGTGTTGCTGCGCAGGGCAACGCCACCACTGCCACCGAACTAGTTGTAGCCCGTGCTGCCGTACGAGAAGCTGGCAATCGTGGTGGGCAGGGTGATGCCACCCGTCATCGTTCCGCCGGCCAACGGCAGGTAGGTGCCAGCAGCCGTCTTGCTGTCGACGTAGGCCTTATTGGCGAGGTGGTTGTCGGCTGTTGGAGCGGTCCCGCAGAGGGGGATCTTGCTGAACGTCTGCTGCCCATCACCAGCGATCAGGATGCCGTTGTGACCTGAGGGCAGCTGCAGCCGCACGTAATTGGCTGTGTCCTGATACCAGTAGGCATCAATGCCATTGAAGCCACTGCCCATGTCGGTGGGTGGCAGCCGCAGCGGTGAACCCGTGGCGCTGGCCGACCAGTTCTTAAGGCCCTGTTCATTCAGCGGCGCCCCGGAACCACCTGCATCCCGATCGGTGCCAGGGCGATCAGCGCCAACTTGATGTGCTGGATCCCAAAGGGGATGCCGATGATCGTCACAAAGCAGCCCCTGGCCCAGGCCCATCACAAGGCCCCCCGGCACAAACAGAGGACGTTGAGCAGAAAACGGAGCATGGGTCCGGTCGCGGCGCTCTCCAGTTGCCTGCCACACCTTGGCGTGTAGCTGTGGTTGGTTTGGTGGCAGATCCACACATGCCGCATCACTGCGGCAGCTTTGGGGTCCTGTTTCTCTCTAGCCTGAAATTTCAGAACGCAGCGAACGATATCGGCATCGGAATCATCCAGCCACCGCTTCAGGATCACCCCGCTTTTGATGGGTTCGGGTGGACATGGGCAGAGCATTCCTTCGGGGGTGACAGCCTTGTGTTTTTTCTGATCATCCTGGCTCGCTATTTCCTTGCTGCCGGAGGGTGTTGGTACCTGGTTCGTGTCTGCCGTTCCCGTGTCAAATCTGCATCGTCGGATCTTCAGAACCGGAGGATCCGAGACGGAATCCACCATGACATCCGCTTGTCAGTGCTCTCGGCAGCAGTGTTCGCCCTTGCCGCTGCTGCGGTGCTGGGGCTGCAAGCCCATGGCATGACGCGGCTCTACGCGGATGTCGAGCCCAACACCTGGTGGTATCTGGGCGTGAGTTATCTCACAGTGCTCATCTTGCAGGACGCGGCTTTCTACTTCACTCACCGCCTATTCCATCACCCAGTTCTGTATGCCCTGTTTCACCGGGGGCACCACCGCTCCCGCCGGCCCACACCCTGGACATCCTTTGCGTTCGATCCTCCAGAAGCCTTGGTGCAGTCGTTGTTTCTGGTGTTGGTTGTGATGCTGATTCCCCTGCACTTGATCACCCTGCTGGCTGTGCTCAGCACCATGACCGTGTGGGCAATTGTGAACCACCTCGATCTTGAGTACCTGCCACGCCGATTCCCCCACCACTGGCTGGGCCGCTGGGTGATCGGGCCGGCGCACCACGCCCTGCACCACCACCGCCCGTCGGTGCACTTTTGGCTCTACTTCACGTTCTGGGACCAGGTTTGCAACACGCATGATGCGGGCTACTCCACGGGTCTGAACGCTTCTGCGACGACGACCTGATCGGGCCAAGGCTCAGGTCAACGATGTTGGTGCGCATCAACCCCACGGAGGTAGGAACCCTGGCCCGAGATGCTTCTGCCGCAGACTCAGAACCTGCTCAGGCCTCACGCCCCCGAGTGGTGAATGGATTGATCAGCACCACGCCAAATCGGCTGAAATCAGCCTCGTTGCGTGTGACGACCGTGAGCTGATGAACCCTGGCAATCGCAGCGATCATGGCGTCCTCGTAGAGGGTGTCGGATTGCCGATGCATGAGCTGGGCCCAGCAGCGAAAAGCCGCTCCATCCATCGGCAGGATGTTGTAGGTGCAGCTCACCTGAACGAGCCACTGCTCGATCTCGGCGGCCTTGGCAGGGTCCTGTTCGCGGGTGAGTTCGATGCCTGCCTGGATCTCGCCAAGGGTCACGCTGGCTAGATGGAGGTCAGCGTCGTGGACGCTGTGGAGCCAGGCGAGCACAGTGCCATGGGGGTGCGGCTTGCGCAGCTCCGAAACCACGTTGGTGTCCAGCAGAAACGCCACAGGACTACAGGGCTGGCACAGAGCGCCGACGGGCCTGGCCCCGGGGCGGCACCAACATCTCGCTGCGGGCGCCTGGGCTCAGCAACAGATCTTTCAGGCTGGGCCGTGCAGCTGCCTGGAGACGACGCCACTCATCAATGGGCACAAGCACGGCGGCTTCACAGCCCCGCCGCGACACCACCTGGGGCCCCTCACGCTGACAGGTGTCGAGCAGCTCGCTGAAACGCGCTTTGGCGTGCTGAACAGGCCAGACCGTCATTGAGGCCTCAACCATTGACTAGTTGGATGACCAGTCTAAGCGGGCACATGGCCCGATCCTTGACGAGGTGTGTGGACCGGCGCAGCTCGTCCAGGGTTGGAGGCGATAAAGCACGTCGCCGATCTCCTGCGCAAAGGCAACGTCCAGAACAACGTTCATGGCGTCAACACCTCCACGCTGCAGCGCAGGCCCGGTGCTCGGGCGGCCCGGCTATCGGCCGTGAGCAGCGTGGCGCCCAGCTGCTCGGCCAGGGCCACATAGAGCGCGTCGTAGGCGCTGAGGTTGGTGCGCAGGTCCCAGGCCCGTGGCCAGAGATGGCGGCTGGGATGGCGCCGCAAGCCGATTTGCTGGGCCGTGGCCAGGGCCTGCAGCACGTGCTTTTCGGATAACTGATCTGCCAGCACGAGCCGCCGCAACACCGAGAGCAGCTCGGCATCGATCAACTCAGGGGCCTCGAGGCTGGCATCGGCCAATCTGGCCCGGGCTGCGCCATAAAGCCATCAAAGGCCTTGGCACCGAGCTGGTCGAGATGGTCCATCTCACTGGTGTTGGCTGGTGAAGCGGTCATGGCAACACCTCCAGCTGGAGGAGCTGGGCGGCCTGATTCAGTCGACGGTCGTAGCAGGCGAAGGTGACAGGTTGTTCGGAGTTGACGTGCAGTTCATGGGCAGCGGCGAGCTGCACGCTGTCGTATCCGCGAAGGGCAAAGACGTCGGCAAAGCGCCCAGCCGTTTCCACCAATGGCTGGCTGACTTCCACAATGGTGAAGGTTTTCCAGGATTGGATCAGGTGCTGCCGGGCCTGTTCGAGATCTTCGTTGCAGACCGGGTCTTCCCGCTGGAGGCGAGCAAGGGCAGCCATTGTTTCGGCCCAGCTGATCCGGCAGACCCCGATGGCATCAACAGTGCTGCTGACCTGCCGCATCTGATCTGATTGGGCTTCGTCAACCAGCAACTTCATCAGCGCGCTGGTGTCACAGAAAAGGATCACCAGCTCAACCCCGATCCTCAATCACGATGTCGCTGAGCAACTTCCCTTGCCCCCGCAACTTCACGGGAGGGGGCAAGTTGGGCTTCTGACCATTCCAGCTGATCAGGCCCGCATCAATCGCTTTTTGCAGCGGGCTGGTTATCCCTGAGTCCGCTGGCTTCACAGCGGTGATGCGGGCGATGGGTTTGCGATGGGAGGTGACTTCCACCACCTCACCGGACTGGGCACGGGCCAGCCATTCGGAGAGGTGGGTTTTGAGATCCCGCACCGACACCTGACTTGCGACCACATCTGCCATGCCTGACTCCGCCGATGCGACCACACTAGGCCGGATTTTGCTATTCACGCTTCTCCTCCAACCACGGTGCGGCGTTGGGCGATCACCCGGCCATCAGGGCTCAACAGCACCGCCACCACCGCTGCACCTTCCAGCTCGTCATCCTCGACCAGCAACCGGGCAGCGCCATCGTCGATGGGTTTGGCGGTGGTGGCCACGGACGGGCCATTGGCCGTGTCACGGCGTAGGTCAGCCTTCAGTCCTGCGGTGGTTCCACTGACCTCCAAATTGCAGCGCAGGCCCTTCCAGCTGATCTCGGTGATGGCCGCAGCCGGCGCGTTGATCGCTCCACCGGAAACGACCAGTACAGGAGTGAGGCACTCCTGCAGGCTGATGCCGCCATGGGCATAGGAGTAGCTGCCTCCTGTGTTGAAGCAGGCAGCGCCGCTCGGGGTGGCGAACTGCTCACTGGGGTTCCAGCTCCAGGCAGCGGTGGGCACCGGCACTTGGGACTCTCCCTTGATGGCGGCGCAGCGAGCCCATTTGCTGGCGGTGAGGTGCTTGGGCAACTCAGCCGTGGGCAGGCCATCGGGACAGAACAACCAGCCGTGGTCGGTAACGACCTTCACGGAGCGCCAACCGGCGTCCAGCAGCTTCTGGATGCGAAGCGCCAGCCGTTCGATCTCCGAATGGATCTGGCGCGGCAGGTCGTTCTGGAGCTGATGGCCGCGGTGGTCGAGGTCACCGGTCTCCAGCCAGCCGCGAGCCTCAGCACTGGAGGGGAGGTTCAACTCGTCGTCGCCCAGGACGGTGTAGCCCTGGGCGTTGAGGGCCTTGCGCAGCTCGGCGGCACTGGTGGGCTTGCCGGAGCGGAAGGCCGGAGCGAAGTCTTCTGGCAGGGCCTGGCCCTGGATGTCACCAATGAGGGGCGTGATGGCGGGCTTGGCTGTGGCGGTGACCGTGGGCAGCCCCGCCCATCGGGTGGTGAGGCTGCCGGTGATCCCCATCACCTCCAGCTCCTTCTGTAGTTGGCGGGCCACGTCGTAGCGGAGGCCATCGGCAAACAACAGCACTTCGCTTGGCTCGGCCGTGATGGCACCTTGATCGGCCGGAGTGGGCAGGCCACTGCTGGCCACAGCGTTCTGGAAGCGGCTGGCGGTGCCATCCAGCCAGGGACGCAGTGCCGGCATCGCCCTCAGTGCCGGCTTCCTCCAGCCGGCTTTCTGCCAACTGATGCACCTGGGGCCGCAGCACATGCACCGCCTTGCTGCCCTTGCGGGGAAAGATCACCAACGCCTTGGCCTCGGCAAAGCCGCACCAGTAGGGCAGGGCTGATCCCCGCAGATGCAGCCCCAGGGTGAGCAGCACCGGATTGGCCCCGCGGTAGCGCCGGCCCGGAAGCAGATTCACGTGATGCCCGCCGGCTGCGGCATCCCACTCCCGCCGCCAAGGAGTGGTGCCCGCTTCCAGCAGGGCAATCAGGGAGGCCACCAGCTTCTCTTCTGGGGAAGCCTTGGCTGCGGCCGAACCTTGGGATCGGATGGAGCGGGATGGGGAAGCAACAGCCACGAAGGGGCAAGCGCAGGACCGCAAGCGCCAGCGCGGCCAGCGTCAAGGGCCGGCCACAGCACTCACAACAACCAGTGCCCTGGGCGTCTCATCGCTTGCGGTGGGCCGGCTTGCGAAGCCCTTGCGCGGCCACGCACGCTGAGGAATCCTGCGCGTCGTGTTTCAGCTCTCAAACGCCCGAAGAAGCTGAGGATCACTCCTCTTCGTCGGAGCCACCCATGGGGATCAGCTTGATCTGCTTGCGGCCGAGCTTGATCTCGAACTCATCGCCAGGCTTCAGATCCAGCATGGCGGTGTAGGCCTTGCCCACCATCAGGTTGCCGTTGAACTGCACCTTGGTGGAGTAGGCCAACTTGCGGCCACCCTTACCCAGGCCACGGCCACCATCAGTGCCAAGGCTGACACCTTTGGCAACGAGCAGGGCTTCGTAGAAGGCGGTGAAGTTGATCCGTTCGCCACCATCTTTTTTGGTGGTCACATAACCACATTCCCGCGCCAGGTCTGACTTGGAGACATCGCCGAGCTCCTTAACCTTGGCGAGCAGATCCGGACCAGTAAGCATCGCTCTACAACAGTGGTATCAATAACATAACAAGTTATAGCCCGTTGTCTACAGCTAGAGCGACACCCCGATGGATTTACAGCCGTTCTTCAGTCGACGGACCTCGGGATGATCCGTGTTGTGCTCAGGCACAGACCCGCACTGCCGAACTAGTTGGATGCGTGCCCCTTGGGCCTGCGTCGGGAAAGGAGCTAGCCAGCCCCGGAGATGATCACCACCAGGGTGGATAGGCCGAGAAGCACGGAGTAGTAGGGCTGCAGGTTCAGCGGGCCAAAGCGACCGGAATGGATCTTGAGCAGCCAGAAGGCATCGATGCCCTGCTCCAGCAACAAGCTGTAGAGCGAGCCGGTGGCCGCGGTGACCAACAGCGGTACCGCCGCAATCGGCACGACCCAACGATGCAGCTGGCGCCAGCGGGATTTCGTCAGCAAGACCATGGCAAGTACGGCGGATGAATCAGTGATGACGCAGGTGCTGGTGTAAGGCAGCCTCATTGCTGCAGGGCTTCCACTTGCCGCTGTTGCGATGGGTGCCCTCACAACCCAGCTCCTTGGCCCGTTGCTCGGCCTGCTCCTGGCTGTCGTAGAGGCCCTTGGGGTGGGCATGACCGCCGACAGGCGCAGCCACCACGGCCAGGACCAAACCAGAGATGAGGGCCTTGATGAACTTGTTCATTGGGGTTTTTGGTGCTGGATCAGAAGTTGAACAATGCGTCATATTGGCTGTACTCCGGCTTGCTCAATCCCTCAAGCCGCAGCATGCGCCGCAGCTCAATGATTTCGTTGCGCTGGGCCACGATGATCTCCCGTGACAACCTGCGCACAGTGGGATTGCTGCTCTTCTTGAGTGCATCGTGTGCCATCTCCAGGGCACCGCCATGGTGGGCGATCATCCCTTCCAGAAACCAGACCACGCGGTTGTCCTTGGTGGGGGTGGAGCCCATCATCTGCATCGCCTGGATCTGGGCGGCGCTCATGCGCTCAAGGCCGGCCATGCTGTTGGCATCCCCGCCGGGCTTGAGGGCCACGGGATACACAGGAGCCTCCGGATACCAGGGCTTGCGCCATTGCCCCATGGCCTTGATCTCGCGGGCTTGCTTGCGCCAGATGCCGTTGGCGAGGGCACCCACACCGGGAGAACCGATGTTGAACACGAACTCGCTCATCCGTAGAGCACCGGTGTGGTGCTGCACCATGGCGTCGAGCCAGCGAAGGTCGTAGGTGGCGCCGGCCGGGCCAACGTCATGACTGTGGCTGTCATGACTGTGGCTGTCATGGCTGCCCTGCCCGTGATGACCCTGACCAGCGGCCGGGGTCATGGGGACTGCGTTGTGGTGTTGATGGTGCTGGTGATGCTGATGGTGGTGGTGGGGATCGCCCTGGGCCAGAACCGGAGCAGCCCAGACCCCAGAGAGCAGCAGGGAGACGGCGAGCGAACGCATGGAAAAGGGCAAGCGATGGTTCTACGATGCAGTCTCCCCTTAGAGGAGAGTCAAGTGGTGGTTGCTGCACCCCTGAAGATCGGCGAGGTGGCTCAGCGCTCCGGCCTCACCATCAAGACGATCCGCTTCTACTGCGATCAAGACCTGATCCAGCCCAGCAGCCGCAGTGAGGGCGGCTACCGGTTGTTTGGCGACGAGGTGTTCGCGGAGCTGGCCCTGATCCGCACCCTCAAAGCCATGGACATCCCCCTCCAGAACGTGACGCAAATTCTGGAATCGCGCCGTTCGAGGATCTGCACGTGTGAATCGCTGAAAGCGACAATCCGCAGCAAAGCGGGCGAGATCGAACAGAAGATCGATGCCCTGCACAATCTGCGCCAAGAGCTCAATGGCCTGCTCAGCAGCTGGGAAGACTGCGGCGGCCGCAAACCCTCAGCGGCCTGAAGCGCCGTACCACTGGCGATACCCCGCTTGATCCGATCAGCAGTCCAGCAGCGAGGAGCGGAATCCAGCAGCAGCGCTGTCCCTGATTCTTGCCCATGGCAATCCACGTTCTTTGGATGCACTATCAGGACGTTCTCGCGGCTTGAGCGCCAAGCGGGCTGATCCCGCAGCTGATCACCTGCCGAAAGGCTTCAATCCGCACCTGGCAGCATCACGCAGAAGCAGCTCGCGTCCCCCATGCGGATATCACCGTGATGGTGCTTCCTTGGTGCCGGGAGCGGGCTGGATCCAGTCGGGTAGTGCGATCAACGGCATCAGCACTGAACCGCTGCAGATCATCGATCAGCGGAAGATCAGAGGCCTTCACAGTGCTGCACCGCCTTGAGATAGATCAGTTTGCCGGGGCCGTCCTGGCCGGTGAGGTTGCTGGAATGTCTGAGCTTGATCTGCTCATCGATGCAGAGGTTGTAACGATGGTCTTTGACGGCCCCAGGAATCTGCAACAAGGCAAGGGTCAGCAGGCTGAGGCTGCTGATGGCAGCCAGAACAAGGTAGGCGTGCGCCCGCACCATCTCTCGGGCTGTGAGCTGTTGGCTGTGATCACTCATGGTTTGTCCTCACGTTCTCCAAGGATGCCTTGTGATCCTGGCGATGAAACAAAGCGATCCCCTGGCTGCCGATCAGGCCACCGCCGTCCGGCGCTGCTGTGTGGCGTAAAGAGCTGCCCCACCTGCCGCCAGAACCAAGCCACCGCTGATGGCGAAAAACACCAGCGTCTGCAGCAGCAACAGGAAGATTCCAATGGCCGAACCGGTGACGATCTGAACCCTGGCCTTGATCAGCAGGGTGAGCAGCAGGAGCAGGGTGGCCTTGAGGGCCAACACCTTGGCCGTGCTGAATGGCAAGAAGGGGTTCAGAAGCACGACAAGATCACTGGTGAGCCCATGCTGGCGGCAGGTCGTGCGCGGCGCGAGTCGACACCCAGGCCATGACCACCCAAGCGCCTCAGGTGGGCAGCACCAGAGCCTCGGGCTCCGGGTGATCCAGCCGGAACAACCGGTCATCTGCTGCCCGCCGGCAGGTGAGCAAGAACAGCGGCATGTCGATGCCAAAAGTTTGCTCAAACAGCGCCACAACACCGGCGGTGCCATCCAGAACGCAGGCTTGGATGGCGCGCCTCAGGCCTTGGCGCGGCTGATCGGTGAGGGCAGCAAACAACCCGTTGAGGCGCTGCTCCAGCAGGGCCTGGGCTGGTGTCATCCCCCGGACCTGCTCAAAGCTGACATCTAGGCAGTCTTGGCTGATGCCAAGAGCCTGGGGAACAGCCGTCATCTCGATCGACTCTTGCAGATGAAGACCGAAATACTGCCGTGCCTTGGCGACGGTTTGCATCGGGCAGCCGCAGGCTTCTGAAACTGCTTAAGAAGCCAGTTGAGCAACGCCTTTACTCACGAAGGACAGAACAGGCAATACCGCAATCTCATGACCGTTATGAATTCGTGCTGCCAGTCAATAGCCAGGCGGGCGTTGGGTCAGCAGGCAAAGAAAACACATTGCAAGGTGCAGTGACCCTCTGAAATCTGTCGAATTAAATCAACACACAGGGTGCAAATCTGTATTGATTCAGAAGATGCCTTGCCTCACTTTCCCCTGATCGTGCAACTGAAATCAGTCGCTCCTGCCGGGCGATGAAGGGAGTTCCAAGCGTCGCCCTGGCGGCGCTTTTTTGATATGCGTTCGCCCGTCCGACGCAAGCCCCCAATCAGGCAGTGGACGATTCTGCAGGCGTCCACTGTCGTGGTGTAGCGTGGAGCTGATTCAACGACCACTCTTCTGCGGGTTTCTTTTCCAGGCGGCGGGTTCCACGGGCTTTAGGCCCCTGCTGATCTCTACTCGGCCAGCGACTTTCTTCAGGGCTTTCATCGAATCCAATTCATAAGTTCGATTCCATTTATGACCATTTACGTAGGCAACCTCTCCTTCGATGCCGAAGTAGGGGACCTCGAGCACCTGTTTGCCGAATACGGCTCGGTGCGCAAGTGCAGCCTGCCGCTTGATCGCGACTCCGGCCGCAAGCGTGGCTTCGCCTTCATCGACATGGCAGACGCCAACGACGAGACCAAGGCCATCACAGCCCTCCAGGACGTGGAGTGGATGGGCCGGATGATCCGCGTCAACAAGGCAGAACCCCGCCCGACCGCATCAGCGGGCGGCGCCCGCTGGTGAGCTGACTCCAGCACATCACATCACAACTACAACAAACACCTTTAACTCTTATGGCTGATTCTTCTCCCCGCTTTGGTTTCGTCGCATTCGCCGAAACCTGGAACGGCCGCATGGCCATGCTCGGCTTCGTGATCGGTCTGGGCACTGAGCTGCTCACCGGCCAGAGCATCCTTGGTCAACTCGGCCTGGGCTGATCCATACCTGGTGGTGGTGCTCAGCCGGCCCAGCGACCTGGCCCTTCCCCCTTGGACTCAGTCCAGGGGGTTTTTTGTTGAGGCGTGAAGTTCGGGTAAGCGAACCCGAAAAACCCCTGATGGCGCCACGCCTTGCCTGCCCTCGCGACAACATATGAAGAAGTCGTTACAAAGCAAGTGACCCTTGGCGAAGTTTTCCTTGAGGCGATCACCACAGGGGTGATCACAGACAACGAGATCGCTTGGGTAGCCCGCAGCCAGGGCCGCTTTTCACGCGCCGAGGAAGCCACCGCCTTGCGGTTGGGCCGCCTCCTTGATGCTGGGGTGGTCAATCCCGGCTGCCGGATCCCATCGCGGCTGCTCCAGCACAAGCAAATCGCCAACGACTGGATCGAGCCCCTCGGCCGGCGTCGGGGCACCCTGGTCTCCGTCTAGGAGTTCAGGTGATGACGCGAGTGAGAGCAGGCGATGGTGGCGGCGTCCACTGCGGCGGACACGCCCGCCAGCCAGGGTCAGCTCCAGGCTCTGGCTCCAGCGGTCGTAGCGGAGTGGCTTGAAGTCCAGCCCTGGCATCGGCTCGTGAGGTGCTCGCCATGGGCAATCAGGCCCTGGTGCAGCTGGCAGGTGAGCACCGGGATGCAGACCTTGCGGCTGCGAGCCCTGAGAAGCGTATCGGCTTCGAGGTAAGGCCACTCCTCGACTGGGGTTTCGAATCTGGCCGCCAGAGCCGCCGGCCGGGGAAGGGGAACGCCCATAAAAAACTCTGAGGCGTACACCTGTACTAGCACAGTTGAGCCGGGATTTGGGGTTGACGCAGGGCCTGTCAACCCCCGATCTTGCGATCCAACCACTGGGTCAGCACATAGACCCCGATAAACATCGGCAGATAGGCGATCCACATATTCGGCAGGTCGAGCTCTGCGTTGTTGATCAACACAAGGCCGCCATAGCTGATCGCGCCATAGACCAAGGCCCTGCGCAATGGTCCGGTGATCTTGTTCAAGCGAAACCTGGCGTGGAGCTCTGCTTCAGGCTAGGCCCGACTCTGCTGCTAGGCGCCATTCCACATGGCCCCGTAGATGGTGAGACACACAAAAACCAGTTGTCATGCCATCAATAACCTGGCTTTCACGGCGAGTTGCGCCAATCTGGTTTTGCCTTACAAGCCCATGGGCCCCCGTATGGAGAAGCTCGGCCGCTTTCTGCTGCGCGGCCTGCGCATCGGTGCCAGCACAGTGTCGATCGTGGAGCTGCTACGCAACGACTGGACAGGCGGCATCACGGCAGGGGTGGCCTGGCTGGTTTTTCTACAGGTGGAGCAGCGGCTTCCCCCGACACCCAAGGCGCCCAAGGAGTGATCAGTTGCTCGCGGACAGTAGCGATGCTAATTCAACCCTAGGCATTCGGCACAAAGAATTGTTCATTTCTAAGGATTTACGAGGGGCTTCTCAAGCTTTTTCTTGACTCTCTTTATGACATCCTGATCGTCGGCACTTGTCTCAAAACGGCATCCAATCCGATGCATTCAAAACACGACTAATTCCTTGTTCTTTGCAGGTTGGCGCTGCTCTACCATTGCCAAGCAGCGGTGCATCATTAAGAGAGTCAAAGCTAGTGCCTTTGGATACAGACAGACACCAGGCACTCGTCACAAGATTGCCTGTAATTTAATTTTCAGCCTCAGGCATTCGCCAGACACTCCTCTGCTTAGCCAACGGAAAAGATACTTACTTGTTCGAGTCCATTTCCAATGGCTTTGCCTCCAAGATATAATGAATACAGAGCATTCCCAAACAAACCTTCGCAACCCTATAAATGAATCCAGTTTATCTACCTCCCAAGATTGCAACCTTGAAACACACCTCTACGCCCTACAGGGGCGAGTGGATTATTTACCAATTCGCAAATCGTGAGTACAAGGCAATTCACGAAGTGCCTCAGCAAAACGGAGAGCGCAAGGCAGTTGAAAGCGTCTCTCTCGCCTCAATTGCCGAAGCCCAATCATTTTCAGGCTATCTCGGCTCCTACGGCTGGCAGCGGGTTTGGGATCTCAAATAAAAGTGTTCAAGCCAAGCATTCTGAGCCCTCACAACGACAATTCATAGATCCATTTAATGGACATCTGGGTCGCAGTGTGAGCTGCACAGCTAGATCGACGTAGGCTCTGATGGCCATGCTTTTTCACATTCGTCATGCTCTGCGCTACGTCTATGGGCAACCCGTATTTCTTGAGCCCACCACACTTCGCTTAGCTCCTCGCAACGACCCAGCCCAGCAGCTCCTGCATCACGAACTGAGGGTGCAGCCCCAACCAAGCGGCAGCAGCCGCGTGCTGGAGGCAGATGGTGGCGAAGCCCTTGTGCTTTGGTTTGACCCGTTGCAGCACGAGCTCAGCATCGAAGTGGAGATGGTGGTGCGCACCACACGCGCCAACCCCTTCGATTGGATCGTGACCCATCCACCGGCGTTGGTTCTGCCGGCTGCCTATCCGTCTGCCGAGGCTCGATCCCTGCTTGCCTGCCTGGCCGGGAGCCAGCCTGTAGCCAAGCCGGTGCAGCAGTGGGCAGCGACACTGGCCTCAGAGGTGGATGGCGCAACCACCGACTTCCTGATGCATCTGGCCGACACGATCCACCATGGCTTTCAACACGTGGGACGGCCCGACGGTGAGCCGATGCCCCCTGTCGACACGCTCGCAACGCGGACCGGCGCCTGCCGTGACACCGCCATGCTGTTTGTGGCGGCCTGTCGCAGTCTCGGTCTTGCCGCTCGATTCGTCAGCGGCTACTCGATGCACCACCCCGCGGAAGTGAGCGAGCACGAACTACATGCCTGGGCGGAGGTTTACCTGCCCGGCGCAGGTTGGCGGGGCTATGACCCCAGCCTTGGCTTGGCCGTGGCAGACGGGCATGTGGCGCTCACCGCTGCCCCCGATCACCAAGCCTGGCCGCTGCTGTCAGCGGCAGCTACCGCGGCACCGGCATTGGCTCGTTGATGCGCTACGCCGTGGAGGTGCGCACAGCCAGAAACCTGGACGAGCTGCAGGGCCTCGATCGCAACCAGCAACTCCAGCTGCCTCCGTTGGAGCAGTGGCTCAGCGGTGAGCAGCCTTCAGCTGTGTCTTGCTGAACAGATGCAGGCTCACGCCAAGTGGTAGTGCTCAGCACAGCCCATGCCGATCCAGGGAGCCCATGCTTGAGAAACCTACTTTGATCGCCATGCCCACTTTCACCATCACGCTTGAGAGCGGCAAATCCTTTCCCTGCGCAGACGACGCTTACATCCTCGATGCCGCCGAAGAGCAGGGCATTGATCTCCCCTATTCCTGCCGGGCAGGCGCCTGCAGCACCTGTGCCGGCCAGCTCATCGCGGGCAAGGTTGATCAATCCGATCAGTCCTATCTGGACGACGACCAGATCGAGAAGGGGTTTGCACTCCTCTGCGTCAGCTACCCGCTGAGCGATTGCACGATTCGCGCCAACGCAGAGGAAGACCTGGCGTAGTGCTCATTCCAGGCTGCCATGCAGCACATCCATCACCTGGAGGATCCATCACCTGGAGGATGTCGTCTGTGAGCGACTACTCCAGATTGAGAACCGCGGCAAGATTATTGAGAATATTTCGCTCATCCACCTTCAGCTCACCATCAGATGCTCGGCTCCCTGTGTGCGCAATTGCCCTAACAGGCTATCCAGCAATTGCGCCATCTCGCCATCGCTGTAATCGCGAAAAGGCAGGCGGTAATCCAAAGCGTGGCGAAGGGAGCGAGCTCCCGCTGCGCTCATCACGCCATCCCAGCAGAGCGCTGCCAAAGCCACCGCCGCAAACCCATCCGCGGTACTGGGGGAGGTTGTCATTGTTGAGGTCTGCAGACGTTGAGAAATCACCAGTTGCGGAGAAGCAGCTCCTTGAATCTTTGGTGACAGTCATTCACTGCACAGCTTCCACTCGCCTGGCTGCTGTGGCCTGTGCAACAGGTTCTTGAAAAGTCACGCATTTAAAAAAGAAAAAATAACGAATCAGCAAGCTGTGACCTACCGCACAGCACAGGGACCAAGTCGGCATCTGCACTGGGGTGGTTTGCTGATTCCGGGTTCAGCCGCCACCACGCAGGGATCATGGCCAGCCCTGACAGCTGGCAGGGCCTGCGCCGATCCCGATCGGCCTAGGACGAACAGCTGTAATGCGACACGCCACCCGCATTGAAGAACTCCCTGGGCTTGAGCCGGTCGTAGGTCGCCGCCAGTTCGGCTGCTGGCGCGTCGTAGGGATGGCTGAACACCTCCTGAAGCTCCTGGATCAGGGTTGTATCTCCCTGTTCAGCCTGTTGATAGGCGGGCGCCACCAACCACTCGCGCCAGGTGATCGCGGGGTTGACCCCTTTCATGGCTGCGGAGGTTTCGCTGAGGTTGCCGTTGGCGTTGAGTTGATGCCGCCACCGTTGCAGCCAGCTCTCCCACTGCACCTTGAGCTCCTCGGAGCTGGGCAGATAGAAGCTCGCTTGTAGGGCTGAGAGCTGCTCGGGAATCTCGGAGAGCCGCCGAAAGAAGATCGTGTAATCCGCCTTGGACGCCACCATCAGCTCGAGCAGCTCGTTCACCAGCGCGGCATCGGGACTGCTCAAGCCCAGCTTCCTGGCCCACATCGTCTCGAGCTCCTGTTGCATCGCTGCGACGAAGCTGTCGCGGATCGCATCCAGCCGCTCCAGGGCCTCCGCATGGTCTGCGAGCAGCAGCCGGATGGCGGCCCAGAACATCTGGAAGTTGGCTTCGGCGGCCACCGGTTGATTCAAGAAGCAGAAATGCTCGCCGCCGCCGGTCCAGGGTTGGAAGCGGGGGTCGAACAGTTCGCAATAGCCGAAGGGGCCGTAGTCGAGGGTGTAGCCACCGGCAGCGCAGTTGTCGCTGTTGAAATTGCCCTGGCAGTAGCCCACGCGGATCCAATTCGCCACCAGTGCGGTGAGCCGCCCGCGAAACAAGCCCGCCAGTTCCACCACCTGATCCCTGAACTCCAGGCTCGGATCAATCTCCGCCCGGTAGTTGCGCTCGATCAGATGCGCCACGATCATCCGCAGCTCGAGTAGCGCATCCGGATGGGCCTGGCTGCGGGCGCGACGGGCAAACAGCTCCAGCTGACCCACCCGCAGAAACGAGGGCGCCACCCGGGTGGTGATTGCCACGGGATTGTCCACCAGGATGTCGGGATCGAACGAGCTGGAGTTCGGCGCGTACCAGGGCCGCCGCACCGTTTCAGCGCGCGACACATAAAGCGTCAGCGAGCGGGAGGTGGGAACCCCGAGGGCGTGCATGAACTCCTGGGCCAGAAACTCGCGCACGCTGGAGCGGAGCACCGCCCGTCCATCGGCGCCGCGGCAGTAGGGCGTTGGGCCACCGCCTTTGAGTTGCAGTTCCCAGCGCTTGCCGTTGAACAAGCCTTCAAACACGGAAATGGCCCGGCCATCGCCGTAGCCGTTGCCGGTGCCAAACGGGCACTGCTGGATGTATTCGCTGCCGTAGATCGACAGGGCATAGCCGGTGGCCCAGCCATACGGGCGCATCGGCCCTGTGGCCACGCTGATGTCGCCGGAAAACAGACGGCGGAACTGGTCGTCGTGGGCCAGCCCATCGCTCAGGCCCAGTTCATCAAACAAGGCTTGGCTATGGGCCACATACTCCGGATCTGGCAGCGAGGTGGGCGTCACCGGCACAAAATGACCGGAGAACACCTCGCGGGGCCGGTGATCCTGGCCATCGCCGCTCGCCTGGGGATCGCCCTGCAGCGACTCCAGGAGCGAATAGTCGGCCCGTTGGACGAACTCCGGGAAGGTTGTGATCAGCACGGCTCTCTCAGGTTCTGGGCTTGCCGGGGCCAGCCCGGTCGCTGAGGTCATCATCTCTATGAAGCTGCTCATCAATGGCCTATCAAGAGCTGTACGGATCGCGACCGCAACCCCAGCCTCCGCCCCACCATGCAGATCGTGATCCTCGATGGCTACACGGCCAACCCCGGCGATCTGAGCTGGGCTGAACTCGAGGCCCTCGGCCCGTGCACCGTGTTTGACCACACGGAGGCGGAGGCGGTGATCTCCCGCATCGGCGCTGCCGAGATCGTGCTCACCAACAAAACTCCGCTGCCGGCGGATGTGCTCGCTGCCTTGCCCCATTTGAAGCTGATCAGCGTGCTGGGCACGGGCTTCAACGTGGTGGACGTTGCAGCGGCCAAGGATCGCGGCATCACGGTGTGCAATGTGCCGGCCTACAGCACGCCTGGAGTGGCTCAGGCGGTGTTCGCCCTGCTGCTGGAGCTCACCAACCGCACCGGCCACCACAACCGCACGGTGCACGAAGGGCGCTGGAGTGCCAGTAAGCAGTTCTGCTACTGGGATGGCACCCTGCAAGAGCTCGCCGGCCTCACCTTGGGAATCGTGGGCTACGGCGAGATCGGCGCGGCGGTGGCCCGCGTGGGCCGGGCCTTCGGCATGCACATCCTCGCCAACCGGCGCAGTGGCGCAGGCACCATCGCGGAGGGCGGCGCCTTCGTCGACCTCGATCGCCTGTTTGGCGAGAGTGATGTGGTGAGCCTGCACTGTCCGCTCACCGCCGACACCGAGCATCTGGTGAACGCCATCCGGCTTGCCCAGATGAAGCCGACGGCCTACCTGATCAACACAGCCCGGGGCGGCTTAGTGCAGGAAGCAGATCTGGCGGCTGGCCTCAACGCCGGCCACCTTGCCGGTGCCGGCCTCGATGTGCTCTCCGTGGAACCTCCCCCGGCCGACAATCCACTGCTCACGGCGAAGCATTGCGTGATCACCCCCCACATCGCCTGGGCCACCAGGGCCGCCCGCCGCCGGCTGCTCACCCTCTCGGCTGCCAACATTGCCGCGTTCCTCGCCGGCACGCCGCAACACGTGGTGACCTGATGCCATCCCTCCTCTGCAACGGCACCAGCATGCAACCGGCGTAATCTGCCCCCAACTCCCGCTCCGCTCGCACCATGCATGCCGTGCCGCTCCACCTTGAGGCCGGCAGCGACGTGCGCCGCAGCCTCGAGCAGCTGGCCCAGCAGCATCAGGCCGGTGGCTTTGTGCTGAGTGTGGTGGGCAACCTCTCCCAGGCGGCCTTCGCCTGCCCCGGCAAAACCGCCCCCACCGTGCTCCAGGGCGAACTCGAAGTCATCACCTTGCAGGGCACCCTCTCGCCGGATGGTGTTCACCTGCACCTGAGCCTCTCCGATGCCGAATGCCAGGTGTGGGGCGGCCATCTCGAGCACGGCACCCTGGTGCTGCGCGGCGCCGACCTGCTGGTGGGGTTCCTCACCGAGCCGGCCCAGGAGCTGACCCACCCGCGGATGATCGCTAAACCGCGCGTTGAGATCGCCACGTTGCCGGGCTGTCCCTTCTCGCGGCGGGCCCTGCGCATGTTGCGCACCCTCGGCATTCCTTTCCTGGAAATCCAGCCCACTGCCGAAGGCAGCGTGCCCCAGATCGTCATCGATGGCGTGGCCATCGGCGGCTACGACGCCCTGGCCGAGCTGCACAGCCGCGGGGAACTGGAAGCCCTGCGCGGCCTGTGAGCGCCTGGCCGAGCAGCGGCCAGCTGCAGCTGAGCACCACAGCGGGCTGCGGCCTGGCGATCGCCGGCTATCCCCGCTTCCGCTACGACGCCCGTGGAGGCGGTGGCCTCGGACACCTCGATGCCGCCGATCACACTGGCCGCCAGGCGCTGGTGTTTGCGCCGGCGAGCCTGGTGATTCCGCCGCTCTGCTGGCGCACCACCCGGGTGCTGGGGCTGCCGCTGCCACCAGGGCTGGCCATCCACATCGAGCCCGAGGAGCTAGCGGGCCACTGGGATCCAGCCACTGCCAGCCTGACGCTGCGATTTCGCGCTCGCTTTCACCTCAACCTCGCAGGCCTCTACCAGCCCCCCGCTCTGCAGATCGACACGGAGCTCAGCAGCACCGCGGCCCAGGGCCTGCGCCACCGGGCCAGCGGACAACCCCTGGACGCGGATGGCCAAACCTTGCTGGTGGGCGTCGCCACGGTGCCACCCAGCGGAGACCCCTGGCTGGATCGCTTCCTCGGCCTTCCGGATGAAGCGCTTGCCATGCTGCGCTGCAGCGTCGTGCCTGTTCCGTGAGTGAATCGCTGCCCCAACGCCTGGATCGCTGGATCGCCCGAGCTGGTTTCAACCTGGTGATCCCCGTGGTGATCCTGCTGATCCCCTGGCTGCAGGAACTGGTGGATCAGCTGGTGTTTGGTGGGCGCTGGAATCTGCCGATGACGCCTGGTGGCTCATTTTTGGGCGTGCTGACGGCTCCCTTCAGCCACAGCGGTTTCGGCCACCTGCTGGCCAACTCCCTCACCTTTCTGCCCCTCTCCTGGCTGGTGCTGCTGCGCGGTCGCCGCGATTACCTGGCCGTTTGGCTGGGGGTGTACGCCACCGCCATTCCCGTGTGGCTGCTCTGGCCCAACGGCAGCCATGGGCTCTCTGGCGTGGTGTATGGCCTGCTGGGTTACCTGCTGCTGATCGGCTGGCTGGAGAAGCGTCCCCTGTCGCTGGCCCTGTCGGTGCTGGCCCTGGTCACCTACGCCGGGGTGCTGCCAAGCCTGCTGCCAATTTTTTCGCCGCCCGGCGTCAGCTGGATCGGCCACCTCAGTGGCTTCGCCGGCGGCTTGCTCGCGGCTACGGGCGTCGCCCGCGATTGAGCTGCCGCATCTGCCAGGTCACCAACGTGCCCACCGGACTCCAGAGCAGATAGGGCACCAGCAGGCCAGCGGCCAGGGAGCTCAGCGTTGACACCCCCAGGGTGAGGGCAATGCCCCACACCCAGCCGGCAAAGCCGATCGCCGTGCCCGCACCCAGGCTGCGGCTGCGGCAGATCGCCAGGGTGTAGCTCTGCACCAACACCAACTGCACCAGATACGCCACCATCCAGGGTGCGCTCCAGGAGGCCTGCCAGGTGAGCCAGGCTGAAGCCGCGAAGCAGGCATAGATCAGCAGCCAGATCACCGGGATCCAGCCTTCAAACACCAACCAGCGGGGCCGGCGTAGCCGAATGAACCAGGCAAAGTCCTGACGACTGGGGTTCAGCACTCCCGCCACCCCCGTCATCACCAGCAGAATCATCAGGCCTGCCAGCACGGCGCGCGGCTCGTCAACCCCCACCCTGACGCAGCACCGGCGGCGCTGCGCTAAGCCAAGTCACAACGCACCACACGTCGCAGCCATGCAGCCAGCCAGCCAGGTCGATCGGCCCAGCCCACAAACCATCCTGGCTGCCTCTAGCCCCTGGGTAGCCGTGGTGCTCAACCTGGTGCCCGGCCTGGGCACTGGCTACATCTATCAACGTCGCTGGCGCGCCTACTGGATCACCTCCGCGGTGGCCACGGCCTGGTTTGTGGCTGGCGCCCTGCTGGGCCAGAAGGTGGATCCCGGGCTGATGCCCGACCTCGTGCAGCGCAACCAACTGATCGGTCTGGCCGGACTGTTGGCGCTCGCGGGCATCACCGCCACCGAAGCGGGCCTGGCGGCCCGCCGGGCTCAGCCCAGCTCCAGGCAGGCCAACCCATAAACGTCGTTGAGGGGCACCGCCGGCAGCACGCCTCGCACCATCCGCAGGCTCTCCCCCACCACGGCAAAGCCAAGCTGCTGCAGGAGCGGAGCAGCCTGGGGATTGGCCCCCGGGGCATCGATCAACACCACGCCGGGATGGCGCTCCATCAGGGCCTCCAGCAGGCGTACCGCCAGGGCTGGCGTGTCGGCCAGCAGGGGGCCAATCCGCCAACCCTCCCCCCGTTGCAGCAGGCAGGGGCGAATCCGCCCGAAGCCATGGCAGGCCCCCGCCGCATCCATCAACGCCAGCACCGTGCCAGCGGGATGGTGCAGCCAGTCGGCCAGGAAATGGGGGCGTGGGCTGGGCTCCCGCACCGCGTCGTAGGCCTGCACGGCCGCATCCGGAATCGCCGGCCCCTCCACCAGGCTGAGCCCCTCCGCCGCGGCGGCCTGGCCCGAGGCATTGCCCTCAACGGGTGCTCGCTCCTCCACGATGCTCTGCCAACGTCGGGTCGGAGAAGCCGCCACAAAGCCCCAGCTGGCGTAATCGGCAATGCGATCCGTTGCCGCCTCGATGCCGATACAGGGGATGCCCTCGAGATGCGCCAGGGCATGGCACCAGAGCTGGCGGCCATAGCCCTGGCCGCGGTACTCGGGCTGCACCAGAAACAGGCCGATGAAGCCGTATTCGGCGTTGTAGCGCACACCGGCGATGCAACCGATAGGACGGCCATCAAGACAGCCCACCCAGAACCCCTGGCGATCGGTATGGCGGTAGATGGCGAAATCCCCGCGGCCCGGCGCGAACTGTTCAGCCCGTGCCCAGGCGGTGACCAGGGGCAGGTCCCCCTTGTTGAGAGCCCGAATCTGCAGCCGTGAAGCGGCCACCCGCCCTCAGACCGAGCCGCAGGCGATCTGACAGCTGGCATTGAGCAGCTGCGCCTGGTCGGCCGTGGTGGGCGGGACGCCGTTGATCAGGCCCTGCTTGCAGTCGCTCGTGACCGTGGCGTAAGGCATGCCGGCCGCAGCAACGGCAAATTGCACCCCGTTGGGGGGCAAAGCCTGAATCGAGCCGTAATCGAGCTGCAGGCTGGTCTGGGGCACAACGATGACGGTGGACTGCTGGTCGGCGGCAGCATCCACGGCACTGGTGATCACGGCGGCTGTGGCCAGACTGGTGACACCCCAGGCCGCTGAACTGGTGCGCCACCAGGGCCAGGCAGCCGGATAGGGCCAATACCAGCCGGTGGACCAGGTGCGGGCAGGCCAGTAGCCCCGCCGCCCCCAGGCCGGATTCCAGGCCGAAACCCCGGGTGCCCGGGTCAGCCCAACCCCAGGTGCGCCGAAGCCTGCCCCGGGCCGCACCCCAGCTCCGGGGGCACCCCAGCCCGCCCCTGGACGAACCCCGGCGCCGGAGGCGGGTCCGCCGAGGCCGCCGCCGCGCATCGGGCGCGCCAGGGCCGCGTCCAGCCAAGGGGCGGCCGTCAGCAGGCCCAAAACAAGACCTGTCAGTGACGCGGTGGGATGAACCCTGGCCATGGAGATCTCGATCGCTAAGCGATGTCTAGCCAATGGATTGGGCCCTGGCGGGAAGAAACCACAGAATGGTGTGCATCGGCACAGAAGCTGCGCTCGCACTGCCGCAGGGTCGGTGCGATCAGAGGACACCCGGGCCATGGAACCCTGCCTCTACCGAAATTGCAGCGCCCAACTGGTAATCCTGCGCTGTATCGGTGCTGAGGCCTACTTTCTCGAGAAGGTGATTTTTCCCTTTGAAGACTGGTGTTTCCAGGCGCCCGGCAATGCCGATGTGGAGCTCTGGACCCACGGTCTCGGGGGGGCGGAGTTGCTGGAGCGCTTTGATGCCCGAACGTTGGTTCAGCAGGTCAACCAGCCTGCCGATACAGCAGCCGTCGCTGCCTGAGCAACGCCAACTTCAAACGAACCAGCAATCAACCAAGGAACCGAGCCAAAGCCTCAGTTGTATTCGCCCGGTATGTCCTGCTTGGTCACTGTGACCCGGCCCACCTTCTGGCCCGATATCCGCAGCAGTTCGTCTCCAGAAAACTCATAGCCCAGGCCTGCACCGATCTGGGCTACGTCGTCGGCCGTTGCAGCGGCTTTGACCGCCTCCCTCAGGGCCGCGTCATCTTGAACCTTGGTCAGAAAGGCCTTCAACTCAGCGAGGGACATGGCAGGTCGTCGGCGAGGAGGCTCAGCAGATCGGTGGCATCCTGATCCACCAGCACCAAGCGCTGCAGCACGAGCTGCCGATCCAAAGCTGTCAGTTCACCATCGGCCTGCCACTTAAGGCAGGTGCGTCCCAAACAGGTCATGCCCCCTCCTTTGGTGTGTGTGTCGTTCTGTCTTCCATCGTCATCCCGGCGGAGCAGGCTGTCTGCCCCCATCCGGGGGTGATTACGGCGCACCAATGCAGCGCACGAAACCCAATGCTGCAACGAGCGCTCGCAGCCGCTCAAAATGGTGGATCTGTGTGACTCCAGGCCATGGCCAGCGATCGCGAACGCCAGCTGGATCTGCTTCAGATCGTTTGTTGCGTGGCCTGGGTGGACGGAGATGTCTCGGCAGAAGAGAAACGCCTGCTTGAACAGTTGGTGGCGCGCTACTTCTCATCGGAAAACGGCGCCGATGCCAGCGAGGAAGCGGCTCGTCTGTTGGAAGCCTGGACCGTGGATGGAACGCTGCTGGACGAGCTGATGGCGCGGTTGACCGTGGCCGAGGACCGGCTTCTGGCCCTGAAACTCGCTTACATGATGGCCAGGGTGAGCCAACGCCCAAAGGACAGCGCCGCGATCAATCCCCAGGAAAAGGTGCTTTACCGCCAGCTGGTGGAAGGACTTCGCCTCACCGAGGCCGAGATTCAGGAAGCGGAGTGGGCTGCTGAGCAGGAGTTGTCCAGCGGCAAAGGGATCTGGGCCCTGCTGGGGGCGGCATTCTCAGGGCTGGGCGCTTGGCCCAGCCATGAGATGCTCGAAACCCCCGGGATGCAGTGGCTCTAGATGCAGTGGCTCTGAGCGAGGGGTGCGAAACCTGATCTCAGCCCAGGCCGATTTGGCGGAGGATGCCTTGGCCGGTGAGCAGCTCGGTCGCGAGGCCGATCACAAAACCCAGCATGGCCATGCGGCCATTCCAGGTTTCAGCAAAGGCGACGAAGCCATAGCGCGGGGAGGAATCAGTCATGACTGGAAGTCTGTTACGAAACTTTGCGACAACGTAACGGTGGGTGGGGCTCCCGGATGTATCTCCGGATGCCAATCGGCGCATCTGCCGCACGTTCGCACTGTTACGAAAGACTGAGGTCCGGTCACTCCAGGATCAACGGAGCAAACTTCTGCGAAGCCGCACCGCTCCACCATGTCTGTTGGAACCGTGTTTCTCGAAGCCCTCAGCACCGGGGTCATCGCCCCAGCCGAACTGAGCTGGCTCACCCAGCACCAGGACGACTTCAACCGGGTCGAAGAAGCCACCGCCTTGCGCCTGGGTCGCCTGCTCGACCAGGGCGTCATCCAGCTGGGCTGCCGCCTGCCCCGGCCCTGAGGCCCAGCTCCAGCGCCTCCAGCAACGCCGTCCCGTAGCGATCCAGCTTCGCCTGGCCGATGCCGCTGATCTCGGCCAGGGCCTGGAGCGATCTGGGCTGGCGGGCCACCACCTCCACCAGGGTGCGGTCGTGGAACACCACATAGGGCGGCAGCCCCTGGCTACGGGCCTGCTCCCGTCGCCAGTCCTTGAGCGCCTGCAGCAACGGAGCGTCGTCGGGGCTGAGCTCCGCAGGAAGGGGTGCCGTGCCAGCAGACGGCTGGCGTCGCCGCTCCCGCTTGGGGGGCGGCAGGCGCAGCAGCAGCTGTTGCTCGCCCCGCAGCAGAGGCTTCACCAGCGCATCAGCGCCAAACCCCAGGGCGCCATAGCGGTCAGGGTCCGAATGCAGCAGGCCGCGGGCGACCAGTTGCCGAAACAGGCTGCGCCACTGGCCCCGGTCGAGCTCCTGGCCGATGCCATACACACTCAGGTTCTGGTGGCCGAGCTCACGCACCCGAGCGGTGTCCGCCCCCAGCAGCACATCCACCAGATGGGCCGCCCCGAAGCGACTGCCGCAGCGGTACACCGCTGAAAGGGCTTTGCGGGCCGGCTCGGTCACATCCACCGCCGTGTCCGGCTCCAGGCAGAGATCGCAGTTGCCGCAGGGTTGAGCCAGCCCCTCACCGAAGTGGGCCAGCAACACCTGACGGCGGCAACCACTGGCCTCCGTGAAGCTGATCAGGGCGTCGAGTTTGCCGTGCTCAATCCGCTTCTGAACGGGCTCGGCGTCGGAGTCGTCGATGAACCGGCGCAGCTGGGGCACATCCCCTGCTCCGTGCACCATCCAGGCGAGCGCCGGCAGACCATCGCGGCCCGCCCGGCCCGTCTCCTGGTAATAGGCCTCCAGGCTCTTGGGCAGATCCACGTGGGCCACAAAGCGCACATCGGGCTTGTCGATGCCCATGCCGAAGGCGATCGTGGCCACCACAATCACGCCGCTCTCCCGCCGAAAGCGCTCCAGGGCTGCGCTGCGCTGGGCCGCATCCAAACCGGCGTGGTAGGCCACAGCGTCGTAGCCGGCGGCCTGCAGGTCGCGGCAGAAACGGTCCACGCGGCTGCGGGAGCGGGCATACACAATCCCCGCCTCACCGCGGTGGTCGGCCAACAGCTCGAGCAGCTGACAGCGGGCATCATCCTTGTCGCGCAGCACATAACGGATGTTGGGCCGATCGAAGCTGGCCAGAAACACCCGGCCCTGCTCCAACTGCAGCCTGGTGCGGATCTCTTCGCGGGTGCGGGGATCGGCGGTGGCGGTGAGGGCCAGCCGCGGCACATCGCCAAAGCGCTGGGCCAACACCGCCAGCTGCAGATAGTCGGGGCGGAAATCGTGGCCCCACTGGGAGACGCAGTGGGCCTCATCAATGGCAAACAGAGCGATCGGCAGGACCGCCAAACGATCCAGGGTGCCCGGGGCCAACAGACGCTCGGGGGAGAGGTAGAGCAAGTCGAGCGCACCGGTCCGCAGGGCGCTCCAGGTGGCAGCGCTCTCCTCAGCGGAGCAACTCGAATGCAGCGCAGCTGCCCGCACCCCGGCCTGGCGCAAGCCTTCCACCTGGTCCTGCATCAGGGCAATCAGGGGCGAGATCACCACGCCGATACCGGGGCGGCAGAGGGCGGGGATCTGATAGCAGAGCGATTTGCCCCCACCCGTGGGCATCAGCACCAGCGCCGAACCGCCCGCCACCAAGTGCTCGACGATCTCCTGCTGGGGGCCCCGGAAGGCGCCATAGCCGAACACCTCCTGCAGCACCTGCGCGGGAGAGGGCAGGCCCGCCATCACTCGGCTTGGCATCGCAGCGGCGCGGCTCAGGCCTTGGCGAAGCGCATCGCCGCGGGCTGTCCCCACGCACCGCTGGCCCGATAACCGCGGGGGTTGGCACAGAGATGGCGCAGGATCCAAAAGAGCGGCTCAGGGCTTTCGGCGCCGAGGGCCTGCTGCAGCTCCTGCAGGCTGCGCTCCTGGCCATCCGCCAGCAGCGCCTCAAGCCGCCCCTGCAGCGCCAGGATCTCGGCAGCCGCCTTCTTGCCGGCCTCGACACCGGGCTGGTCGTAGGCGTTGATGTTCACCAGTTCGGCATAGAGGCCTACGGCGCGCTCAAACAGGGCGATCAGGGCGCCGAGAGAGGTGGCATCAAAGCGGCGCAGGGTGATCGAGAGGCTCTGGCGGCCGCCCTCCATCAAGGCAGAGCGGGTGCCCTGCAGGAAGCCATCGAGGAAATCGCCGGGGATCTCATCGCCGATCGGGGGGATATCACTGGGTTCCTCCAGGGCCTCGATGAAGGTGACAAAGAAGTTGTCGATGCCATCGCGCAACTGCTGCACATAGGCGTGCTGGTCGGTGGAGCCCTTGTTGCCATACACCGCGATGCCCTGGTGCACCACCTGGCCATTGCGGTCGTGCTTCTTGCCCAGGCTTTCCATCACCAGCTGCTGCAGGTAGCGGCTGAACACCTCCAGGCGATCGCGGTAGGGGAGCACGACCATGTCGCGCTGGCCCCGGCCATGACCAGCCACATACCAGGAGGCCGCCATCAGGGCCGCCGGGTTGCGACGCAGGTCGGCCAGCCGGGTGAGCGCATCCATGCGGGAGGCCCCGGACAGAAAACCAGGGATGTCGGCAGCGATCAGAGCCGCGGGCAACAACCCCACCGCACTGGTGATGCTGGTGCGTCCGCCCACCCAATCGAACATGTCGAAACGGCGGAGCCACTGGCCCGCAACAGCCAGCTGATCGAGCTTGCTGCCCAGCATCGTGACGGCCACCGCCTGGCCGGCCCACTGGCCACCGCGGGCCTCCAACCGGGACTGGGCCTGCTCCATGCCGATGTGGGGCTCCGGCGTGCCGCCCGACTTGCTCACCACCACCACCAACGTGGTGGCCAGCCGACTGTCGAGGGCCGCCAGGGTGCGGCTCATGCCATTTGGATCGACGTTGTCGAAGAAATGGAAGGGGAGCCCCTGACCCGCGTCCTGCAGGGCACGCACCATCAACAGCGGCCCCAGCCCGGAACCACCGATGCCGATCCAGAGCACGTCGGTGAAGGCCTGGCCGTTGGGAGCCTTGAGGCTGCCGTTCAGCACCGCCTGGCCGAAGGCTGCGATCCGTTCCACCTCCGCGTCGATGTGGGCGGCAATGGCGGGTTCCGGAGCCAGGCTGGGCGTGCGCAACCAGTAATGACCCACCTGACGCTGTTCGTCAGGGTTGGCGATCGCCCCGGCCTCAAGGGCTGCCATGGCTGTGAAAGCCTGTTCGAAGCGAGGAGCCAGGCCGTCGAGGTCGCCCTGGCCGATCGCCATGCGGCTCACATCCAGCCAGATGCCGAGATCCTCCTCGTACCAGAGCAGCTCGCAGAAGCGCTGCCACTGGGATTCAGCACTGGAGCCATCGAAATTGGCAAGCATGGGCTTGCGGCTCAGGCCGCTCACGTCGACAGAACTTACGCCTGAACCCCGCCCTGCACCAGCGCAGGAGCAGGGGCCGGACGTCAGACCGTTCCCTGGGCCAAGAAAAACCCAGACAATTCCTTAAGATCAGTTTGGGAATTTAAGACTTGTGTGTCGAACCGTTTCAGCCACCGGAGCTGGCTTGCCTGGGGCAAGCGCCTGGTAGGGGTTCGGCGCCCCACTGGGCTGACGGCAGCCCTTCTGGCCGTGGCTACCCTGCCGTTCACCGGTGGCCCCAGCAAGCCCCTGCTGCTGCTTGACCCTGGTCTGAGCGGCAGCATCAGCACCGCCCAAGGCGCAAGCGACCAAGTCGACCCCCTGCAGTTCTCGGCAGCCGAGCTCAGCGAATTAAAGCGGCGTTTTGGCGTGCACGGCCCCCAGCCACGGCTGGCCCAGCTTTTCACCAGCGGCATCGACCAACTCGAGCCCCTGCGCTCCCACACCCTTGGGCGCATCGCCGATCTGAGGCCAGTGATCCTGGCCGAAAGCCAACGCCAACGCGTGAATCCAATGCTGGTGGCGGCGATTCTCTTCGACGAAATGCGCCACGCCAAGCCCGGCGAAGATCTGCCCCTGGCGGCCCACTCCGGGTTGTTCAGCACCCACGGCCCGGCCCAGCTCGGCCTGGGTGAAATGGTCCACCAGGGTCTGCTGAAGCCCGATGCCTCCGATGCCGAGATCAGCCAGGCCCGTGATGCCTTGCTCGACCCCGAGCAGAACGTGGTGCTGCTGGTGGGCAAATTCGCGCGCCTGAGCCGGGAGTTGAACTTGCCGAAGCGCCAGCTGCAGGCCAGCAAGAGCCAACGGGATGCCAAAGCGCTGGCCACCCTGGCCTATCTGCACAACGGCAAGCTCGACTACCCCCGCCGCATCCTGCGCGCCATGCAGGATGCCGAGCTGCACGCCCTGATGTACTCCAGGCGCAAAGCGGCGCCTTCACCCCTGATCTGATCGGCCAGAACACAGCATTCCCAGGTTCTGGAGGCGCTGTTGCAAGGCTGACCACTGAAAACTGCGGGGATCGGCCCGCTCGCCGCCCAGATCCACGGCTCGATGGGTGGTGATGTGGTCGGCCGGGATCCCGTAGCGCTGCATCCAGCCGGCCAGCAGGGCCGCCAAGGCGTCGTACTGGGCCGCGGAATAGCCGCTGTGGGTCGGATTCTGGCCCTCGCCATCAAGGGGCGTTTCCAGGCTGACGTGCAAGGCGAAGTTGTTGACAGAGCCGCTCGCCTTGGCGTTGGTCACCACCCAGCGGCCATTGAAGGCCGAATTGCCGGCGCCAAAGGCGCGCTTGGCGGGATCCAGCACCTGCACCACTGAGCCATCCCCACCAATGAGGGAGTGGTAGCTCACCTGGTCGTCATCGCGCGGATGGGGGGTGAGGAAGGTGTTGATCGCCGAGCCGATCCCGTACACCGTCTCGTGCAGCACCACCAGCTGGGGAGTGGGGTCGATGGGGTTGCCATAGGCATCCCGGATGAACCGCTCGCCGTAGTTGGTGGGGTGGATCTGGACCCGGGCCGGCGAGGTCTGCACCTCGCTCACCAGGGCCTGCAGCCGGGTGCGTTGGGCGGGATCGGTGATCGTGCAACTGCTGCGCAGAGGCGATTGCCAGCTGGCCTGTCTCGGCGGGCCCGGGGCCGCACGCCGGCCCGGCTCCGGAGCCGCGGGCGGCTGACGCACCTCCTCCAGCAGCTCCAGCAGGCTGGGGCGCTTGCGGCCGCCGCTGGCTTCTGCCGACAACTCCCGGGCCAACCAGCCCATTCCCCCCAGGGCGACCATGGCGCCTGCGGCCAGGGCCAACCACAGGGGGCGGGGGGAGGCGGTCATGGGACCTCCAGGGTCAGCCACCGCTGGCGCTGGGGTGCCGTCGCCTCGCCGGATGCGGGGTCCAGATCCAGAGTCCAGCGCTCCACGGCTGGCGCCTCGGGCAGGAGGGTGGTGGTGCGCACCCGTCCGTCCCGGCAAAACAGCAACGCGTGGCCACTCAGAGGACGCTCCGGCCGAAGCAGATCCGCGATGTCGTCGACGTTGCGCACACGCATGCCATCGAGGGCGAGCCATTCATCGCCAACGGCCAGGCCCGCCCGCTCGGCTGGGCCATCGCGGACAACCCGCTGCAGCGTCAGGCCAGCGGCCCCAGGCTCCAGCCGGCAGCCCAACTCCTGGCTGGGGGCCAGCTGGGGTTCCAGCCGCAGGCCCACATCCGCCAGATAGGCCTGCAGCGGTGGATCGTCGCAACTGTTGAGCCACTGCGGCAGCAGCACGGCCAGATCGGCGGCATGGCGGGCAAACGCATCGATCAGATCCACGTCCCGGTAACCCCGGCCCCCAGCCCCATGGCTGGCCCACAACTCGCGCAGCACCTGGGGCAGGCAGGCCCCAACGCGACGCAGGTGCAGATCCAGCACCAGGGCCAGCACCGCTCCCTTGAGGTAGTAGCTGATCTGGCTGTTCGGCGAATAGGCATCGGGCCGGTAGAGCTTCACCCAGGCCTCCTCGCTGCTGGAGCGCAGGCTCTGCACCCGCCGGCCAGGGCTGAGCAGGTAACGGCTCAAGTCGGCGCCCAGATCCTCGAGCACCTCCTTCTCGGTGCTGCACCCGGCGCTGTGGGGCAACAGCTGATCGACATAGCTGGTCACGCCCTCGGCGAACCAAAGCGTGGGGACCACCACCGCCTGGTCGTAGCGATAGGGCGTGAGCTCGGCGGGGCGTAACCGCCGCACGTTCCACTGATGCAGGTATTCGTGGGCGGCGAGCTGCAGCAACTTGCGGCGCCCCTCCGGTCGGCCCAAAGACCGCCGACCGAACTGCAACACCGTGCTGAGATCGTGCTCCAGGCCGCCATAGCCGCTGTCGGTGAGGTGCAGCACAACCAGGTAGTGATCCGCCGCCGGCCGCTCCACCTCCATCAGGCGGCAACAGGCCAGGCAGACCTGCTCGAGATCCTTAAGCCAGCGCGGATCGGCGTCAACGGGATCACGTCCTTGCAGATCGGAGCCCCAGCTCACCCAGCGGTGGGGCACGCCGGCAACGCTGAAGGCGTGGGCGCGGTGGGGGCCGGCCTCGACCGGCGTGTCCAGCAGCTGATCGAAGTCGCGGGCCAGCCAGCCGCCGCCTTCAGCCCCGGTGGCATCGCCCTGCGGGGCCTCCGGCAGGGGCACGAAGGCCTGCCACCCAGTCGGGAGCGAAAGCTGCAGCCGGTGGGGCGTCCAGCGCTCCCCCTCCAGCTCCAGGGCCACCGCCGCCAAGGCCAGAAAGCCATGGTCGCCGTCAAGGTGGCAGGTGCGCACCGTGAGCTCGGTGGCCAGCACCGCGTAGTGGATCTCCAGCGGCTCGAGGCTGGGCAGCTCGAGCTGCCAACGGCTCGGGGTGAGTCGACGGGGCTCAAGGGTCCGCCCCCCCTGCCTGACTGTCAGCCCCTCAAGCTGACGGACATAGTCGCGGATCAGGTAGGAGCCCGGGGTCCAGGACGGCAGAGACAGGCGCAGACAGGAACGACTGGGGGTGTGGCTGAGGCGCACCCGCACCAGGTGCTGGTGGCAGGCCGTGAGATCCAGGTGAAACGCGGGCACGGGCTCTGGCACGGATCGCTCTGGCACAAGCAGGCGTCAGAGCACCACGCTCACCTGGGCCCCCGACAGCTGGCTGGCCGCTTCGCGCAGGGCCATCTCAGCGGCGTAGCGGCGGGTGATGGCGCCCAGCAGACGCTGCAGGGTCTGGGAGCGGCTCAGCCGCTGCAGATCGCCCACCAAGGCAAGGGATCCATCCGTGTGGCGCGTCCAGCCGAGCTGCACGCCACTTGAAAGGGTCACCTGCAAGTCGACAGGCTGGGTCTCGCCGGCGAAACCCTCCAGCTGGCCGCCCCACTCCGGGGAATGGCCCAGAGCCGCCAGGCTGGCTGCGAGTCCCTCGGCATCGCGAAGCACGGTTGGCAGGATGGAGAGGTGGGACACGGCACAATGCCCGCTTTTTCAGACCCTAGCGATCAAGGGCCCTGCGTCCAGTGGCCGTTGCCACCGGATTGCCGAGAAGCCCATGCAACGGCCTGCGCACCGGAGCCCGGCCTCCTGCGGCTGGGGGTGATGGCCTCCGGTGCCGGCAGCAACTTCGAGGCCCTGGTGCAGGCCTGCCGGCAAGGCAACCTCCAGGCCGAAGTGGCCCTGCTGGTGGTGAACAACGGCGGCTGCGGTGCCCAGCAGCGGGCTGAGCGGCTGGGCATTCCCTGCCAGCTGCACGATCACCGGAACCATCCCAGCCGCGACCAGCTCGACCGGGCCCTGGTGGCCAGCTTTCAGGCAGCTGCCGTGGATCTGGTGGTGATGGCGGGGTGGATGCGGGTGGTCACCCCCACTCTGATCGGCGCCTTCCCAGACCGGCTGCTCAACATTCATCCCTCCCTGCTGCCCAGCTTCCGGGGCCTCGATGCGGTAGGTCAGGCCCTGGCGGCCGGGGTGACCCTGGCCGGCTGCACGGCCCACCTGGTGAGCGAGGAGGTGGATGCCGGCAGAATTTTGGTGCAGGCGGCCGTGCCCGTGCTGGCTGGCGACGACCACGCCAGCCTCACCCGCCGGATTCAGATGCAGGAGCACCGGATCCTGCCCCTGGCCGTAGCCCTCACCGCCCAGCAGCTTGGCAAGCCTGGCTGAGCGGGCTCAGGGATAGAAGGGCAATAACGGCAGACCCGTCGTGGACTCCAAGCCCGCCATCAAATTCAGGCACTGCACCCCCTGGCCCGCCTGACCCTTCACCAGGTTGTCGATCGCGCCCATCACGATCAGCTGGCCCGTGCGGGGATCAACCTGCACCGACAGCAGGGCCCGGTTGGTCTGGCGCACCCACTTGGTGGAGGGGTAGGTGCCCACCGGCAGCACCTCCACGCAGGGAGCCTGGCGGTAGGCCGAGGCCAGCAGGGTGGCGCAGTCTTCAGCGGTGAGGCCCGGATCCCGCAGGCGGCAATACACGGTGGCTAGCAGACCCCGCACCATCGGCATCAGGTGGGGCGTGAACTGCAGCTGGATCTCGCGGCCGGCCACTCGACCCGCCAACTGCTCGATCTCGCTGGTGTGGCGGTGGCCCACCACGCCATAGGGCGCCACCGACTCGGAGCACTCGGCCAGCAGCAGGTGCTCCTTGGCGGCCCGTCCTCCGCCGGAGGTACCGGTCTTGGCGTCGATCACGATGCCGCCGGTGTCGATCAAGCCCTGCTTCAAAAAGGGGAGCAGCCCCAACAGTGATGCGGTGGGGAAGCATCCGGGGGCGGCCACCAGGCGGGCGCGACGGATCGCATCCGCCTCCAATTCCGGCAGCCCGTAGACAGCCTCACTGCACAGGTCGCCGTCGCTGCGGGGCACCTGGCGGGCCTCGGTGGCGTACACCTCTTGCCACTGGGCCAAAGAGCTGTAGCGGTAGTCGGCGGAGAGATCCACCACCCGCACGCCGCGCTCGAGCAGGAGAGGCACCAGCTGGGCCGCCACACCGTTGGGCAGGCTGAGCACTGCCAGATCCGCCGCCTCGGCGATGGCGTCGGGCTCCGGGGTCTGCACCACGGGGTCACCGGCCAGGGGCAGGAAGGGCACCAGTTCGCTCCAGCGCTTGCCGCTGCTGCGCTCGCCGCCCAGGAACGTGACGTCCAGGTTTGGGTGCTGGTGCAGCAGCCGCAAGGTTTGGAGCCCGCCGTAACCACTGGCCCCGATCACCGCAACGCGCTTGTTGGCCATGGCAGAGCCGCGGGGAAGGACGACCCGGGCTTTATAAAGGATGATTGCGCCAGGGCTCAGGCCCCACCCGCACTCCGTTGACCCTCCTGCGCGACCAGCCCCTCCCCTCCCACGACCCCGGCATCCGTTTCGACTCGATCGCCGATGCCCTGGCGGCGATCCGCAACGGCGAGTCGATCGTGGTGGTGGACGACGAAAACCGCGAAAACGAGGGCGACCTGATCTGCGCGGCCCAGTTCGCCACGCCCGAGCAGATCAACTTCATGGCCATCGAGGCTCGGGGCCTGATCTGTCTGGCGATGGAGGGCGAGCGGCTCGATGCCCTCGATCTGCCGCTGATGGTGGATCGCAACACCGACAGCAACCAGACCGCCTTCACCGTGAGCGTGGATGCGGGTGCTGAGAACGGGGTGAGCACCGGCATCTCCGCGGAGGATCGGGCCCGCACCATCCAGGTGGCGATCCATCCCCACACCCGTCCCAACGATCTGCGCCGGCCCGGCCACATCTTTCCGCTGCGGGCCAAGCAGGGCGGCGTGTTGAAGCGGGCTGGTCACACCGAAGCCGCCGTCGACCTGGCTCGCCTGGCCGGCCTCTACCCGGCCGGGGTGATCTGTGAAATCCAGAACAGCGACGGCTCCATGGCCCGGCTGGCCCAGCTGGCCGTGTACGCGAGGCGCCACGGATTAAGGCTGATCAGCATTGCCGACCTGATCCGCTACCGCCTCGACACCGAGCGTTTCGTACGCCGCCAGGCGGAAGCCACCTTGCCCAGCGCCTTTGGCGACTTCCGAGCCATCGGCTACCGCAACGAGCTCGATGGCAGCGAACATATCGCGATCGTGAAGGGGCAACCCGAGCGGGCTGAAGCCCCGGTGCTGGTGCGGGTGCACAGCGAATGTCTCACCGGCGATGCCTTCGGCTCCCTGCGCTGCGACTGCCGGCCCCAACTGGAAACCGCCCTGCGCATGATCGAAGCGGCCGGCGAAGGCGTGGTGGTGTATCTGCGCCAGGAGGGCCGCGGCATTGGCCTGATCAACAAACTCAAGGCCTATTCCCTCCAGGACACAGGACTCGACACGGTGGAGGCCAACGAGCGCCTCGGCTTCCCCGCCGACCTGCGCAACTACGGCGTCGGTGCCCAGATCCTCAGCGATCTGGGGGTGAACCGGCTGCGCCTGATCACCAACAACCCGCGCAAGATCGCCGGTCTGGGCGGCTACGGCCTGAAGGTGGAAGACCGGGTGCCGCTGGTGATGGATCCCGGCAGCCACAACGCCGCCTACCTGCAAACCAAGCGCATCAAGCTGGGACACCTGATGGGTGATGGGCCGTCCTGCCCCATCGGTGGACCCACGGCGGTGCTGGCCTGGCACAGCACCGCCGAGCAGCACAGCACTGAGCTCAGCACGGAGCTCAGCACGGTGGCGATTGCCACCCAGCTGGACGCCCTCCAGCAGTGGGCGCAGGCGCAGGGGCTTCAGGTGGAGCGTGAGGAGCACCCGCGCCTGCTGGCCCTGCTCAACCAACCGGCGCTGGCGGTGGTGCTCAGCGGCCTCGACCAGACACGGGGTGGAGTGGGAGCCGTGGGGGCAGCCCTCAGCCAGATGGCGCACTGGAGCCACACCAGCGCCGTCAGCCTGCTGCTGGCTCCGGATGCCCAGCGGAGCAGTCACCCCAGCGCTGACCTGGAGCGCCAGCAGCGCTCCCTCAGCGAACTGGGCGCCGAGTTGAAGGTTCAACCCGGCGCCTTTCTGGTCTGGCGCTAACGCAGTCCTGGCTGGAGGATCTTCAATCCTGAACAGTCACCTTGGTGATGCGACTGCCGTTCTTGAGGGCGAGCACCACGTCCATGTTGCCGGTGTGGCCAAACACGGTGTGCACGCCATCGAGGTGGGGCTGGGCGCCGTGGCAGATATAAAACTGCGAACCACCGGTGTTCTTGCCGGCGTGGGCCATCGCCAGGGTGCCGGCCTGATGCTTCTGGCTGTTGATCTCACAATCGATCTGGTAGCCGGGGCCACCGGTGCCAGCCGTACCGCGGGAGCCTTCCCGGCTGTTGGGGCAGCCGCCCTGGGCCATGAAACCGGGGATCACACGATGGAAGGCCAGTCCGTCGTAGAAGCCCTCCTTGGCGAGCTTGGTGAAGTTGGCCACGGTGTTGGGCGCATCGCTCTCGAACAGGTCGAGTTCGATGGTTCCGGCCTCGGTCTCCATCACGGCTTTGGTCACGGTTGCTGTGCGTAAAAGCCGACTGTATGGGGTGGGGGAATGCGCGTGTTGAAAATGGAGAGCCATGCGGTCGCCTCGCCGATGAGCAGCCCCACGTCCGACTCGCCCAGCGGTCTCGATCTGAGCCGTGCCCGGCTTGGAATCCTGGGAGGCAGTGGCCTTTACGCGATGGAGGGCCTGGAGGATGTACAGGAGCTGACGATCGACACGCCCTACGGGCCTCCCTCCGATTCCCTGCGACTGGGCAAGATCGGCGATATGGAGGTTGTGTTCCTGGCCCGCCACGGCCGGCACCACAGCCACACCCCCACGGAGGTGCCCTATCGCGCCAACCTCTGGGCCCTGCGCTCCCTGGGCGTGCGCTGGATCCTGTCCTTGTCGGCAGTGGGCTCCCTGCAGGAGCAGTTTCGGCCGCTCGACATGGTGGTGCCGGATCAATTCATCGATCGCACCCACCAGCGCCCGCTCACCCTGTTTGGCGACGGGCTGGTGGCCCACGTGGGCTTCGCCGATCCCTTCTGTCCGGTGCTCAGCCGGCTGCTGGCCGATGTGGGCGAAAGCCTGATGCCCACCGGCCGCCAACTGCACCGCGGCGGCACCTACCTCTGCATGGAGGGTCCGGCCTTCTCCACCCGCGCCGAATCGGAGCTCTACCGCTCCTGGGGCTGTGCCGTGATCGGCATGACCAACCACACCGAAGCGCGCCTGGCCCGGGAAGCTGAGATCGCCTACGCCACCCTGGCGATGGTGACCGACTACGACTGCTGGCACCAGGAACACGCCTCGGTGACGGTGGAGATGGTGATTGCCAACCTGCACGCGAACGCCAGCCTGGCCCAACAGATCGTGCGGGTGGCGGCCGAACGGGTAGCGGCCCAGCGCCCCACCAGCAGCGCCCACCAGGCCCTGCGCCACGCCCTGATGACCCCCAAAGAGCAGGTGCCGGCCAGCACCCGCCGCCAGGTCGACCTGTTCACCGCGCCCTACTGGGGCTCGTTCAACTGAGCCAGACCGTTCAACTGAGCACCGCAGGCCTGCAGAGCCGCCCGCAGGCTGGGGCCATGCTGGGCCAGATGGGCGGCGGCTGAGCCAGGATCCATGCCTGAGGCCGCCATCAGCAGCGCGAGCTTCACCGAACCACCCGCCTGCTCCAGCAGCTGAGCGCCCTGCTCGCGGCGCAGCCCGGCCAGGTCCTGCAGGATGCGCAGGGCCCGATCTTCGAGCTTGGTGTTGGTCACGGCCACATCCACCATGCGGTTGCCGTGCACCTTGCCCAGCCGCACCATCACGCCGGTGGACAACAGGTTGAGGGCCATCTTGGTGGCGGTGCCGGCCTTAAGCCGGGTGGAGCCAGCCAGCAGCTCAGGGCCCGTCAGCAGGCGGATGTCGATGTCACAGGGCATGGGGGCCTGGTTGGCGGGCACGCAGGCCATGGCGATCGCCAGGGCACCGGTTGCCTGGGCGTGGCGCAAGGCGCCGAGCACGTAGGGCGTGGTGCCGCCGGCGGCGATGCCCACCAGGCAATCGCCAGGGCCGAAGCCCCGCTCTTCCAGATCGTGCTGGCCGGCCTCGGCCAGATCCTCCAGCCCCTCCGAGCTGCGCAACAGGGCGGGCGCCCCGCCAGCTAGCACGCCCTGCACCAACTCCGGCGACGTGCAGAAGGTGGGCGGGCATTCGGCCGCATCGAGCACCCCCAGCCGGCCGGATGTGCCGGCGCCCAGATAAAACAGCCGCCCGCCGCGCGCAAGCCGCGTCGCAATGGCATCCACGGCGGCCGTAAGCGCCGGAGCCGCCGCCTCCAGGGCCCGTTGGGGCTCCCGGTCGTTGGCGCAGAACAGAGCCACCAACGCGTCGGTGGACAGCTGGTCGAGCCGCTCGCTGAGGGGATTGGCCTGTTCGGTGAGCAGGTGGCCGCGGTCTACGCCGGCCGCGGCCCCGCTCACAACAGGCCCTCGAGCTGGCGGCGAAAGGCCTCCAGGCTGGGGTCGCCAGAACTCTCGGCAGTCTCGGCCGCCTGCTGCTCCTGCCATTTGGCGACATCCATGTTGCGCTCGGGCGGCGCAATCAGCAGGCGATCTTCGGCGCTCTGGGGCAGAAACCCCGCCGGCACGAAACGGGCCTCGTACCCCGCCTGGCTGCAAAACAACTCCATCTCCTCCCGGTCGAGCGGCTCCACGGTGGGCACGGGAAAGTCCTGGGCCTCCAACAGTCCGGCGTAGCGCTCCGCGTCATCGCGGTCCTCAAACAGCAGCACCACGGTGCGGCCATTGAGCTCCAGCGAATGGATGCCTTCCTGGTCACTTCCGGCATCGAACAGCATCACGTGCACCGGCATGGATCGCGGCAAAGGGCAGAGGACCCTCAGTGTGTCACCGGTGCAGACCGTCGGGATCGTCGGCCAGTTCCTGCAGGCGGCGATACAGGGCGGCTTCGGCGTCGCCCAACTCCTCGGGCACCACGATGCGCACCTCCACCAGCTGGTCGCCGCGCTGCCCCCCCCACTCCTGGCCACGGCCCCGCAGGCGCAGCAGCCGGCCGCTCGAGGAGCCCGGCGGCACCCGCAGCTTCACCGGCCCCCGCAAAGTTGGCACCACCACCTCGGCGCCCAGGGCGGCTTCCGCTGGGCTGAGCTCCAGCGGGTAGAGCACACGCAGGCCATCGATGCGCAGCCCCTCCTCCGTGCGCACCCGCAATTGCAGGAAGTGGTCGCCGCCGCCGGGGGTCACCCCCGCGAGCCGCAGCCGCCAGCCATCGCCCGCCAGGGGTGGGGTCCACACCTCCACCGCCGTGCCATCGGCAAGCTCCAACTCCACCCGCTCCCCCTGCAGGGCCTGCTCGGGGCTGAGCTCCACCAGGCTCTCTTGGTCGCTGGAGGCCTGCACCGGCAGCGGCGGCGGCGGCGAGGCCGTCACCGAGCCCGGAGCCTCTCGCTCGTGTCCCTCTGGCTCGGCGTCGGGCTCCGGGGCAGCCTCGTCGTCGCGTCCAGGGGGCCCAAAATCAGCGTTGGAGGGCCGACGGGAACGGCGCCGCTCACCGAACAGAGCGTCGAGGTACTCCTCGAAGTCGGGAAAGCCGGTGGCGAAGGGATCCTGCGGCTCGCGGCCAGAAGCGTCACCACCAGGATCGCCGGCCTCCCAGGCCTGGCGGCGGCGCGGGTCGGACAGCACCGCATAGGCCTCGTTGACCAGCTTGAAGCGCTCCTCTGCCAGCGGGTCATTGCCGTTGAGGTCGGGATGCCAGCGGCGGGCCTGGGCGCGAAAGGCCCGCTTGAGGCTGCTGGCGTCGGCGCCGGGCTCAAGGCCCAGCACCGACCAGTAGTCGGACGGGGCGGCGGGGCTACGCGTCACCGGTAGGACCCATCCCCCCAAGGGTCGTCATCCACCCGGGGCGGGCGCTCACGCACCAAAGCTTCGGGTTCGCGATAGGGAGGTTCCCGATAGCTGGGCTCGCGATAGCTGGGCTCGCGGTCATAACGCGACGGTGGCATGGCCCAGGGGTCGCTGCCGGGGCGGTTCCAGTCGTCCCAGTCGTCGTCGGCAAACAACTCATCCTTGAGGGAGCCCAGGGTGTTTTTGAGGCCCTGCAGGGGCCCCTGTTCGGCCTTGCGCTCACTCAACAGGCGCCGGTTGAGCCCAAACAGGGCCTCCTGCAGCTGGCTCACCGCCAGTTCCAGCTCCACCAGGTCGTCGGCAGCGAGCAGGTCCTGCACGTCGCGCAGGGCCATCTCCACCGAGCGCTGCTGCCGCTCGGCGCCATAGGGTCCCAGCTCCAGGGCGGCATCCCTGAGCCGGCGCTCCGCCTGGGCCACCAGGGTCTGGGCCCGATTGCGACGATCGATCTCAGACCGCTTGCGGCGATCTTCGCTGGCCTTCTGCTCCGCCTCTTCGATCAGCTTGGTGATCTCCTCCTCGCTGAGGTTGGAGCCGCCCTGAATGCTGACGCTCTGCTGCCGGCCGGTGGTGCGGTCGGTGGCCGACACCTGCAGCAAGCCATTGGCATCAATGTCAAACGAGACCTGCACCTGGGGCACGCCCCGGGGCGCCGGCGGGATGCCAGACAGGCGGAAGCGGCCCAGACTCTTGTTGTCGTCCGCCATCTGCCGCTCCCCCTGCAGCACATGGATCTCCACCGAGCTCTGATTGGCTTCGGAGGTGCTGAACAGGTCGCTCTTGCGCACCGGAATGGACGTGTTGCGAGGGATCAGCACCTTCATCACGCCGCCGATGGTCTCCAGACCCAGCGACAGGGGCGTGACGTCGTTGAGCATCAGATCGCGCAGCTCGCCAGTGAGGATGCCGGCCTGCACCGCAGCGCCGATCGCCACCACCTCATCGGGATTCACCGACTGGCAGGGCTCCAGGGGGATGAGGGTGCGCACCATCTCCTGCACCATCGGCATGCGGGTGGAGCCGCCCACCAGCACCACATCGTCGATGTCCTCGGCTGCCAGGCCGGAATCGCGCAGGGCGCGCTGCACCGGCCGCAACAGCCGATCGAGCAGGTCGGGGCAGAGCCCCTCAAACACCCGGCGCTCCAGGGTGGTTTCAATGTGCAGGGGCCCGTCGGGACCGGTGGCGATGAAGGGCAGCGAGATGGGCGTGCTCTGCACTCCGCTGAGCTCGATCTTGGCCTTCTCCGCCGCCTCAGTGAGGCGCTGCAGGGCCTGACGGTCGCGGCGCAGGTCGATGCCGTGCTCCACCTGGAAGGCATCAGCCAGCCAGTCGACGATGCGGCGATCCCAGTCGTTGCCGCCCAGCTGGGTGTCGCCGCTGGTGGCCTTCACATCGAACACCCCCTGGGCGATGCGCAGCACCGACACATCGAAGGTGCCGCCGCCCAGGTCGAACACCAGCACCCGCTTCACCGTGCTGCGGTCGAAGCCGTAGGCGAGGGCCGCAGCCGTGGGCTCGTTGAGGATGCGCTCGACGCTGATGCCCGCCAGCCGGCCGGCATCCCGGGTGGCCTGGCGCTGGGCGTCGTTGAAATAAGCCGGCACGGTGATCACCGCCGCCTCAACGGGTTCCCCCAGGTAGGTGGCGGCGTCGTCGCAGAGCTTGCGCAGCACACTCGCAACCAGCTCTTCCGGGGCGTATTCCCGCTCGGTAGCCGGACAAACCACCCGCACATTGCCCTGCTCGTTGGCCCGCACCGAGTAGGGCACCGACAGGCTGCCCTCCTCCAGTTCGTCCCATTGGCGCCCCACGAAGCGCTTGAGATTGGCGAAGGTGTTGCGGGGGTTGAGCACCAGCTGGCGGCGCGCCAATTGGCCCACCAGCAGCTCCTGGTCGCGGCTGAAGCCCACCACCGTCGGCGTCGTGCGGCCGCCCTCGGCGCTGGCGATCACCGCGGGGCGGCCACCCTCCAACATCGCCACCACTGAGTTGGTGGTGCCCAGGTCGATGCCGACTATCCGCGACATGCCACCCCGCGAGATGCAAAACCGCTACTTGCAAAACCGTGCCAGGAAACCCGTCGACCCATGAAACCGGCTGTTGCAGCCCCGCGCGGTGGAGCCCAAAACTACCGGGATCTCAGACGTTAATCACCACTTAAACGACCTGGTGTGGGGCTCTTCGTAGATTTAGCTCGAATCGGCCACCCCTGCGCTGACCGATGCAAAGCCTTCTTCCCCCATGCTGACGGACCCAAGCCCCGCCCTGGACGCCGACGCCTTCACCCTGCGTCGGCGTCCACCGACCGAAAAACTGGTGGACCTGGGCTTCCGCCAGCTGACCCTGGTGCTGGCTTCGATGGTGGCCATCGTGCTGCTGGGCATCTTTCTCACCGTGTTCCAGGGGGCACGGGAGGCCATCGCCACCTTCGGACTGGACTTTCTCACCACCTCTGCCTGGGACCCCGTCAACGAGCAGTACGGGGCCTTCATCGCCATCTACGGCACCTTGGTCACGTCCTTCTTGTCGCTGCTGATTGCGGTGCCCCTGGGAGTGGGTACGGCCATCTTCATCACCGAAGACCTGATTCCCACGGTGTTGCGGGATGCCATCGGTCTGATGGTGGAGCTGCTGGCAGCGATTCCCTCGGTGGTGCTGGGCCTCTGGGCGATCTTCGTGATGGAGCCAGCACTCCGCCCGGTTCTCAACCTGCTCCACAGCCTGCTCGGCTGGAGTCCGTTTTTTAACACCGTGCCCCAGGGCCCTGGCATGACCCCGGCCATCCTGATCCTGGTGGTGATGGTGCTGCCGATCATCACGGCGATTTCTCGGGATGCGCTCAACCAGGTGCCGATTGAGTTGCGGCAGGGGGCCTATGGGGTTGGCACCACCCGCTGGGGCGCGATCTTCAGTGTGATCCTGCCGGCAGCGATCTCGGCCATTACTGGGGGCGTGATGTTGGCGTTGGGTCGAGCCATGGGTGAAACCATGGCGGTGACGATGATCATCGGCAACGCTCTCAATTTCAACCTGTCGCTGCTGGCACCGGGCAACACCATCGCCTCCATGCTGGCCAATCAGTTCGGTGAAGCCAATGGCATTCAGGTGTCTGCCTTGATGTATGCCGCTCTGATCCTGATGTTCCTCACGTTCGCCGTGAATGTGGCAGCCAAATGGATCGTGCGTCGCCTCAGCCTGCGCTACTGAGATCCCCCATGGCGAACCAACCCATCACCTATTCCAGCAGCGCCCTCTTCGACAGAAGGCCACTGCACTTTGATCCCAACCTGCGGCGCAACCGCCTCAACCAACTGTTTACCGGAATCGCTGGCTTGTTTGCTGTGATTGCCGTTCTGCCCCTGCTGCTCGTCCTGTTTCACGTGCTGGTGCAGGGCGGCAGACTGATCTCCGTGGGCATGTTTAGCGAACTGCCACCGGCACCAGGGCTCGATGGGGGTGGTATTGGCAATGCCATTCTCGGCACCCTTTTGGTAACCCTGATTGCCTCCCTGATCGCCATCCCGGTCGGCGTAGGAGGGGGCATCTACCTCAGCGAATACTCCCAGCGCGGTTGGTTTGCTCAGTTTGTGAGCTTCGGCAACGACATCCTGGCCGGCGTTCCATCGATCATCAGTGGAGTGTTCGTTTACGGGATTGTGGTGGCGACGCGGGTGTTTTTTGATCAGAGCTACAGCGCCATGGCTGGCGGTATCGCCCTGGCGGTGCTGATGCTTCCCACGGTGATCAAAACTACCGATGAAGGCCTCAAGCTGGTGCCCCAGGAACTGCGCTGGGGAGCCTATGGCGTGGGGGCTTCGAAGTTTGTGACGGTGATGCGAATCACCCTGCCCTCAGCCTTCACCCCCATCGCCACAGGGGTGGTGTTGGCGATCGCCCGAGCCGCCGGCGAAACCGCACCACTGATCTTCACCGCGCTGTTCTCCCCCTTTTGGCCCGAAGGGGTGTTCAACCCGATCGCCACCATGTCGGTGCTGATCTTCAACTTCGCGATCATGCCTTATGAGGCCCAGAACGCACTGGCCTGGGCGGCCTCCTTCGTGTTGGTGATGATGATCCTGGGCGCCAATCTCCTGGCTCGCTGGATTAGTCGGATGGCCAAAGTCTGATCACGACCTCATCCCGTTTCCTTAACTCCTCCCTGCTCTCGAGCCATGACCAGCAGCTTCCACACCAGCCCAGCCGTTGAAGCCAGCAAGGAGGACGTCTGCATGTCGCTGCAGAACGTCACCATTTCCTACGGGAAGTTCGAGGCCGTCAAAAATGTCTTCATGGACATTCCCCGCGGACGGGTCACCGCGTTCATCGGTCCATCCGGCTGCGGCAAGTCGACCGTGCTGCGGGGGTTGAACCGGATGAACGATTTAATTCCGGGCTGCAGACTCAAAGGCCGTGTGGTGTTCGATGGCTACGACCTCTACGACCCCAAGGTGGATCCGGTGGAGGTGAGGCGTCGCATTGGCATGGTGTTTCAGAAACCCAATCCGTTTCCCAAATCCATTTACGAAAACATCGCCTTCGGTGCCCGCATCAACGGCTTCAAAGGCGACATGGATGAGCTGGTGGAGCGATCCCTGCGCAAGGCTGCCGTGTGGGATGAGTGCAAGGACAAACTGCGCGAGAGCGGCTTTGCCCTCTCGGGCGGTCAGCAGCAGCGCCTCTGCATCGCCCGAGCCATCGCCACCGAGCCGGAGGTGATCCTGATGGACGAGCCATGCTCAGCTCTCGATCCGATCTCCACCCTCAAGATCGAAGAAACGATGCACGAGCTCAAACGGAGCTACACCATCATCATCGTGACCCACAACATGCAACAGGCGGTGCGGGTAGCTGATCACACGGCCTTCTTTAATGCGGAAGCGGTGGAAGGAGGCACCGGCAAGGTGGGGTATCTGGTGGAGTTCAACGACACGGAACGCATCTTCAATGCACCCGCCCAGCAGGCCACCCAGGACTACGTCAGCGGCCGCTTCGGTTGAGGATTAAACCGCGGGATTCTGGCCATCGACGACACCCTTCGCCGACGAAGAAATTGCCATGAAAAAGCCGGCTGCAAAGCCGGCTTTTGAACGGAGAGGGAGGGATTCGAACCCTCGATAGAGTTGCCCCTATACAGCATTTCCAGTGCTGCGCCTTCGACCACTCGGCCACCTCTCCAGGGGCAAAATGGGGCAACCAGATGGCAATGTAGCAGTTCGACTCTGGCTTCCCAGTCGCTTCGCACCATGACCCGCAGCCACCCGATCACGATCCACTGGCGCCAGACCGGCCGCGTGATCCGCCACGAGGTGCCGGAGGGTGACTACATCCTGCGCAGCTTTGAACAGCAGGGCGATGCCCTGCCCTTCAGCTGCCGCAATGGCTGCTGCACAGCCTGCGCCGTGCGGGTGATCTCCGGGGAGATCGACCAGCGGGAAGCGCTGGGGCTGTCGCGCGAATTGCGCGGCCGCGGCTACGGCCTTCTCTGCGTCGCGCGTGCCACCGGTCCGCTGGAGGTGGAAACCCAGGACGAAGACGAGGTGTACGAGCTGCAGTTCGGTCGCCACTTCGGCCGCGGCAAGGTGCGCCCTGGCCTGCCCCTCGACGACGAATGACTGACTTCCCCACCCATCCGGCCAGCCTTTCAAACCAGGCCTGGGAAGCCTCGGAGCTGCCTGCCGTTGAACTCGAGCGGCTCGCCGCCGTAGCCCGCCGGGCGGCGGAGGCCGGCGCCGAGCAGCTGCGCCATCACTTCGGCCACCTGGAGCGGATCCGCGAGAAGGGCCGGGCCGGCGACCTGGTGACCGAAGCCGATGTGGCGGCGGAGCAGGCCGTGCTGGCGGTGCTCGAGCAGGAGACGCCCGAACTGGGGGTGCTGGCGGAGGAGAGTGGTCGGCGCCAGGGCCAAGGTTCACCGCTGGAGTGGTGCGTGGACCCACTCGATGGCACCACCAACTACGCCCATCGGTTTCCGTTCTTCGGCACCTCGGTGGGCCTCACCTGGAATGGCCAGCCGCTGCTGGGGGCCCTGGCGGTGCCAGCGCTGGAGCAGCTCTACTGGGCGGCGCCGGGGTTGGGGGCCTGGGCCAACAACAGCCCGATCCGGGTGAGCGACTGCAGCGAACTCAGCCAGTCGCTGCTGGTCACCGGCTTCGCCTACGACCGTCACACCCGCGTCGACAACAACTACGCCGAATTCGCCTGGTTCACCCATCGCACCCGGGGGGTGCGGCGGGCCGGTGCCGCTGCGGTGGATCTGGCCTTTGTGGCCGACGGCCGGTTGGATGGCTACTGGGAGCGGGGGCTCTCGCCCTGGGATCTTGCCGCCGGCGTGGTGCTCGTGGAGCAAGCCGGCGGGGTGGTGTGCGCCTACGACGGCGGTCCGGCGGAGCTGGCCAGCGGCAAGCTGATCGCCTGCACACCGGGGCTGCGCCAGGCGCTGATCGAAGGGCTGGGCGCCTGCAAGCCCCTGGCAGGCGGCAGCTACGGCGCTCCCGAGCTCGATGCCCCCAACCTGGATCCATAAGATCAGCCCAGTCCCTTTCGCCAGCTCGACGCCGCAATGGCCCTGCAACCCGCCGCCGGCGCCCGGGATCTCAATCCCCGCGAGGTGGAAGGCAACTGCCGCATCGCCGAGCAACTGGCTGCGGTCTACCGGCTCTGGGGCTACCAGGAGGTGGCGCCGCCGAGTTTTGAACGGCTGGACACCCTCGAGGCCGGTGGTGGCATCGATGGCCGTGAGCTGGTGCGGTTGGCCACCGATGAACCTCTGGGCTTGCGCCCCGAGCTGACCGCCTCGATCGCCCGAGCCGCGAGCACCCGCCTGGCGGAGCGGCCCCGCCCCCTGCGCCTGTGGGCGATGGGCAGCACCTTCCGCAGCTCCACCGGCGATGGCGGCGGCCAGCGGATCCTTGAACAGCTCCAGAGCGGTGTCGAGCTGCTGGGGGTGCGCTCCGCCGCCGCCGACGTGGAACTGATGCGACTGCTGCTCGCGGCCGCCGGACGACTGGGCCTGGAGGAACGCCATCAACCCCGACTGCTGGTGGGGCACCACGGCGTGCTCAGCGTCCTACTGAGCCAGCTCCCCGACGGACAGCGCAGCGCTGCCCGCCGCGCCCTCACCAACTTCGATCCCCTGGCACTGGCCCAGCTGCCCCTGCCGGAGTCCGATCGCCAGCGGCTAGCCACCTTGATGCGCCTGCGGGGCGAGCCGGCCCGGGTAATGTATCAACTCGAGCAATGGCTGGGCCCCGTGCCGCTGCTGGCCGAGCTGGGCGCCACCCTGGCCGCGGTGGCCCCGGCTGCCGAGCGGCTGGGGGTGGCGCTGCAGCTCGATCCCAGCTTCCAGCCCCACTTCGCCCTCTACGACGGCCTGGTGCTGAAGCTGGTGTGCCAGGGCCAGGAAGCGCCAGTGGAGATCGCCAGCGGTGGCCGCTACGACGCCCTGGTGGGGCGGTTCTGCCAAGACCCTGCCCAGGCCGCAGGCGTGGGCTTCGGCTTTGACATCGAGGCGGTGCGCGAGCTGGTGGCACCAACGCTGGACGCCTCTTCGCCGGTGCTGGTGGCCTACGGCCGGCCGGAGGATCTGGCCCCGGCCCTCGATCACCTCGAAGCCCTGCACCAGGCCGGCACCTGTGCGGAACTGCTCAGCGGTGCCACCGCCAGCCAGGCCGAAGCCCAGGCCATCGGCGAGGCCCGAGGCTGCAGCCGCACCCTCTGGATCGCTCCCTAGGATCCGGCCAGCACCCGCGCGAGCCATGGCCCACACAATCGTCACCAACGTCTGTGAGGGCGTCGCCGATTGCGTCGATGCCTGCCCCGTGGCCTGCATCCATCCAGGCCAGGGCGCCAACACCAAGGGCACGGCCTTCTACTGGATCGACTTCGACACCTGCATCGACTGCGGCATCTGCCTGCAGGTGTGCCCGGTGGCCGGGGCGATCCTGCCGGAGGAAAAGCCCGAGCTGCAGCAGGCCGGCTGAAGCACCGCCCCTAACGCTCCAACACCTCGTGAGTGGCTGAGACCCAGGCGCCGCTGCCGTCGTAGCAGCGGATCAGGCGCTCGAGCCGATCGGGAGCGGTGAGCCAACCGGCCTCCACGCTGAAGGCTTCCCGGTGGCTCACCTGCTGGGGCCAGCGGCAATAGCCGCCATCGGCGAGCCACTGCAACTCAGCCATCTCGGCAGCCGAGAAGCTCACCCGGGCCTCCGATCGATCGGGCTCGGGCCAGTCGGCGGCAATGGTGGCCCGGCTGCCCTGCCACGAACCCTGCAACTGCTCCGGCGTCAGCGGCGGACACTCCTGGGCGCCCGAGCCGACGCGGTATTCCCGGATCAGCACCAGCTGGTCGGCATCGCCGGCTTCGGTGTAGAGCAGCACCAACCGGTGGCGACGATCGCCATGCACAAAGCCAAACTCCCCGCCGAACACCGTGCCCGGTGCCAGCTGCAGCGACCCCTTGCAGAACGTGCCGGTGTCAAAAAACACCACCTGGCGGCCGAGGCTGCGGTACTCCTGGCTCAGGTCGCTGCTGGGCGGAGCGCTGCGGTCGCCCCCTTCAAAGCGCTGCAGGCGGAAGCGCACCATCGAGATCGCACCCTCTGCGTTCTGCTCGCCGGCTTCGAGGCTGAGCAGCGAAAGGGTGGTCTTGAGCTCCGTGCCCGTGGGGCTGATGCCGGTGAAGGAGCCCTGCCAAGCCCCCAGATTGGCCAGGAAGTTCTGCCACTGGCTGGCCATCGGCTGGGGATCAGGAGACTGCAACTGATCCTATGGAGCCCCCACCGGCAGAGGCCTTGGACGGTTTCCTGCCCATGGCGCCCCCTTGGCGGGCGGCCCCACCCCGGGGGAATCTGGTGTCAGCGTGATTTTGAAAGCTGTGGTGCTACAGGCGGAACAGGGCCAGATTCAGATCCATACCGAGAACATCTTTCCGATCATCAAAAAGGCCGTCTACAGCGGCCATGAGGTGTTCCTGCGGGAGCTGGTGAGCAATGGCGTCGATGCCATCAGCAAGCGCCGCATGGCCGCCATGGCCGGCGACTGCAGCGAAGGCCCCGAAGGCAAGATCTCCATCCGCATCGACCGCGAAGCCAAAACGATCACCATTTCCGACAACGGCATCGGCATGGGCGCCGACGAGGTGAAGCGCTACATCAACCAGGTGGCGTTCTCCAGCGCCGAAGACTTCCTCGAGAAGTACAAGCAGGAGAACGACGCGATCATCGGCCACTTCGGCCTGGGCTTCTACTCCAGCTTCATGGTGGCCAAGCAGGTGGAGCTGGTGAGCCTCTCGGCCCGCGAGGGGGCTGAGGCGGTGCGCTGGAGCTGCGACGGCTCGCCCAACTTTTCGCTGGAGGCGGCTGAGCGCAGCGAGCCGGGCACCGATGTTGTCCTGCACCTGATGGAGGAGGAGCTCGAGTACATCGAGCCAGCCCGCATCCGCACATTAATAACCACCTACTGCGACTTCCTGCCGGTGGAGGTGCAGCTGGAGGGCGAAACCGTCAACAAGCGCGAATCCCCCTGGCGCAAGAGCCCGCGCGACTTGAGCGACAACGACTACATCGAGCTCTACCGCTACCTCTACCCCTTCCAGGGCGACCCGCTGCTGTGGGTGCACCTCAACACCGACTACCCCTACAACCTGCAGGGGATCCTCTATTTCCCCAAATCCACTGGCCGGGCCGACTGGGAGAAGGGTGAGATCAAGCTCTACTGCAACAACGTTTTTGTGAGCGACTCGATCAAGGAGGTGGTGCCCCGCTACCTGCTGCCCCTGCGCGGCGTGATCGATTCGCCCGACATCCCCCTGAACGTAAGCCGTTCAGCCCTGCAGACCGACCGGCGGGTGCGCTCGATCGGTGGCTTCGTGGCCAAGAAGGTCGGCGACCGGCTCAAGGAGCTGCATCGCGACGATCCGAAGCGCTACGCCGAGATCTGGGAGTCGCTGGCTCCGTTCATCAAGATCGGCGCCATGGAGGACGACAAATTCGCCGAACAGGTGGCCGACCTGGTGCTGTTTGGCTCGACAGCTGCTGCGGGTGAAGGCGACAGCCCCGATCCCATCCCCGGCGAGGGTGGCAAGGCTTACACCACCCTCGCTGGCTACCGCTCACGCCTGGCCGCCGACAATGACAAGCGGATCCTCTATTGCACCGATGAGGCCGGCCAGGCCGGAGCGCTGGCCCTGTGGAAGAGCCAGGGCGCCGAGGTGCTGCTGGCCGACACCTTCATTGATACCCAGTTCATCCCCTGGCTGGAATACCGCCACGAGGAGCTGAAGTTCCAGCGGGTGGACAGCGAACTCGACGACTCCCTGCAGGAGAAGGAGAGCGAGCTGAGCGATGCCGAGGGCAAGGACTCCAGTGAAAAGGTGCGGGAGCTGTTCAAAGGCGCCCTGGCCAACGACAAGATCACCATCCAGGTGCAGGCCCTCAAGGGCGACAACGCCCCCGCCGCCCTGATCCTGCTGCCGGAGCAGATGCGCCGCATCAACGACATGGGCGCCCTGATGGAGCAGCGCCTGCCGGGCCTGCCCGATCACCACGTGCTGCTGGTGAACCGCAAGCACCCCCTGGTGGAGGGCCTGCTCAAGCTCTCGGCCGGTTCGGTGATCACCGGTGCCGGCGGCAGCTCCCCCAGCCAGCAGCTCGCCGACGACCTCAGCCGCCATGTCTACGAGCTGGCCCGCCTGGCGGTGGGCGGCCTGGAGCCCAACGAACTGGCCGGCTTCCAACAGCGCAGCGCCACCCTGATGGGGCAACTGATGGCGCGGGGGCTCTAAAACCGCAACCAGCCCTGGGCCAAGGCGATCTGAAAGCCAACGGTGCCCAGCAAGGAACCCAGCAGCCCACCAGCAAAGGCCAACCAGGCGATCGGTGCTCCCACCGCCTGGCTTACCGAGGTGGGCTGAACGAGGCTCAGGCGCTCAGCGGCAGTGGACTGATGGTCCTGCTGGCGACGGATGAGGGCTTCGAAATCAGGCATTCAATTTCCTGGGCAACGGACTGATAGGCCGACCAACCGGCCATGCGGCGAGGGTCAGCCCGGCCGCGGTCGTCGATGGCGGCAAACACGGGCAATCCCTGGGTTTCGGCCTTATCGAAGGCTGCCAGCAGGGGGATTTCGGCCCTGAGCACCTGCAGCCCAAAGGTTTCGAGGGCTTTGCGGGCTTCGTGGGCCGCCCGCTGCTGGCGCAGATCCACCTTTACCAACAGCACGGCATGGGGCACCTGCACGCGCTGCAACAGCTGGGCCAGCTCTACGGTGAGCTCAACGGCACGGGCCTTGGGGGCAGTGGGCAGCAGCACGAGGTCGGAACCGTCGGCCAGGTGACGCAGCTCCTCCTCATCGCTGCTCGCCTGGCCATCGGTGATCACCACATCGGCAAAGCGGCTGGCCTTGGCGGCGGCCTCCACCGGCACCACCTGGAAGGGCAATTCGCCGCGGATGCGATAGGCCAGGGCCGAGCGGTTGCGGTCGGCATCCACCACGCACACCGAGCGGCCGAGCTCCGCCCAGACACTGGCGAGGTGGATGCTGGTGCAGGTTTTGGCGACCCCACCCTTTTGGCCGGAAACGGTGATGAACACCGCAGCTCAACAACTGGTTCAAAAATAGAGGTGTTATTCGAATCGATCAATCAAATCCGCGACCTGGGGAGGCGTTGTGAGCAAAAGCCGACGCAAGCCCAGGCCCAGGCGCCATCCCTTGCCGGGGCCGACACCCCCCTGCAGACCAGTTGGTACAGTGGTGTCTTGGGCATTGTGCCCTGCACGTCGTTTCGGAAATCGGTCATGTCCCGGGTCTGCCAGCTCACCGGCAAGCGCGCCAACAACGGCATGGCCGTCTCGCACTCCCACGTGCGCACCAAGAAGCTGCAACAGGTGAACCTGCAGGAGCGGCGCCTGTGGTGGGCCGAAGGCAACCGCTTTGTCAAGTTGCGCGTCTCCACCCGCGCCCTGAAAACCATTCAAAAGAAGGGCCTGGGCGCCTATGCCAAAGAGCTCGGTGTCAACCTGGCCAAGATCTGAGGGCACCATGCAACGCCGGGCAGTTCTGCGCAGCCTGGCCGCCCTGGTGCCTGCCACTCTCGGGGCAACAAGCCTGCTGGCCTTCGGTCGGCAGGCTTTTGCTTTGGGAGGCACGCTTCCGGCCCTGAATCAGCCCGCTCCGGATTTCGCCCTGCCGGGCATCGCTCCCGCGGCCGATGGTGAGGCCGTCGAAACCCAGTTGCAGCTTGCTGATTTCCGAGGACGCTGGCTGGTGCTGTATTTCTATCCGCGTGATTTCACCGGCGGTTGCACCCTGGAGGCACGCGGCTTTCAGAAGGATCTGGCTGCCTTTGAAGCCGCAAACGCCGCTGTGGTGGGGGTGAGCGCCGATGACGCCGAATCCCACGCCGACTTCTGCAGCAGTGAAGGGCTTGCTTTTCCGCTGCTCTCCGATCCAGCGGGCAGCGTCAGCCGCGCCTACGGCAGCTGGATCGCACCGTTTTCGCAACGCCACACCTTCCTGATCGATCCCGTTGGTGTGTTGCGATCCACCTGGGTGGCCGTGCGTCCAAGCGGCCACAGCGCCGAAGTGCTGGCCACCCTGCAGGAGCTTCAGATCAGCCGCTAGGTCAGGCCAGCCGATAGGTCATGAACCATCCCGTGCGGGGGCCTTCCACCTCCCAGCGCGGCAGCCAGTGCCGCCAGCTGTAACGCACGCCGTGGCCTCCCCGGCCTACCTGCACGTACCCGCCACCTGGGTTGTCGAGTTCGCCATAGGCCGTCGGCGAGATGGTGTCATCGGCATTGATCCCCAGCAATGCCCCAGGGCGCAGGTATTTGATGGCCATGGCGCAGGTGCTGGAAAAGCACATGCGATGGGCCTGGCCCGGCACGGCACTGTCGGTTTGCACGTAGTACTGACGCACCGGCAGGACGGTTCCAGCGGAAACGCTCATGCCCCCTGCTAGCAAGAGCCGCTGCAGGTGTCCAGGCTCTCCAGCAGTTGGCGATGCACCGCCGTCTGCTGGCGGAGCTCCGCTAGCCGGGCGCTGGGCGGCGGGCTGTCGAGCACGGTCGTCCAGGCGGCCACCAGCTCGGCCGGCGCTGCTGCCGCATCCAGGCTGTGGCAGGGGCAGCCCAGGGCAGAGGCGGCGGCGGCCACTTTCGGGTCGTAGCTGAGGGCGGCGCAGGGCGCTCCGGAGAGGGCCGCCAGGATCAGGCCATGCAGGCGCATCGCCACCACCAGTCCGGCACCACTGCCCATCGCCATTGCTTCGCTGGGCCGCTCCGCCAGCACCTCCCGGCTGCGGGCCGCCAGGCCTGCTGGCAGCAGCTGCTCCTGGCGCAAGTGCTCCAACAGGCCCCGGTCCTGCGTGGCGTGGAAGGGCAACCAGATCACCTCGCGGTCGTGCTCGCGGGCCAGTTGCTCCAGGGCCTCGAGATAGGGGCGCCAGGTTGCTCCCTGCAGCTGACCGGTTGGCCGAAAACAGAGCACCAAGGGGCCACCACGCCCGCGCCAGGGCTGGGCCGGCAGGGCCCACACCGGATCACTGCCCACCGGGCCCTCGCGCCCGAGGCGCTTGGCCAGAGCCGCCGATTCCGGATCCCGCCAGCTCACCGCCGTGGCCAAGCGCAACAGGCGGCCCACCAACAGCCTGCTGCGACGGCGCCGTAGCGGACCCAAACCCTGGCCCCAGAGCAGCACCGGCTTGCCTTCCAGCCGGGCCGCCGCAATCAGAGCGCCGTAGTAGAGCAGGCTGCGGAAACTGGTGGAATCCTGCAACAGGCTGCCGCCGCCGAGCACCAGGGCATCGCAGCGCCGCAGCGCCTTAAGCACCAGCGGCAGGCTGCGGCGCGGCACCGTCTCCACTCCAAAGCGCTCCTGCACCAAAGCAGCGTCATGGGCTGTCACCACCGCCTGGCATCCCGCAGGCAGTTGGCTTATCAGCACCTCCAGCAGGGCGTCATCGCCGAGGTTGTGCTCCCCGTAGTAACCGCACAGCAAAACCCTGCGAGGCGCCAGGGTCTTGCGCACCAGGCCCATCGGAGCCGGGTCAGTCTTCTGTCTGGTCTCGCGCACGAGCCGGGCCTCACCGCCCAATCAGCATGGCACCAAAACAGATTGGTGCAGATCGCTGCATCGATGCAGATTGATGGCCATCAGCCCTGGAAGCGGAGATCCGCAGCGCACCCGCCGCATTCACAACCACCACTTCGACAGCCGTCGCTGGGATCATGTCGCGCTCCGCGATGACGACATCGTCATCGCCAGCCCCTACAAGAGCGGCACCACCTGGTTGCAAGCCATCGTGGCCCACCTGGTGTTTGACGGTGAACTGGCGGCCCCTCTGGCCGACCTCTCGCCCTGGCTGGAAGCCAATTACCACGATCTCGACGCTTTGGTGCTGACGCTGGAGCAGCAACGCCACCGCCGTTTCATCAAAAGCCACCTACCCTCGATGCCCTGCCATGGGATCCCCGGCGGCGTTTTCTCTACATCGCCCGCGATGGAGGGGATGTGGCGATGTCGCTTTGGAATCACTACCTGAACTGGAGCGATCAGGCCCATGCCCTGGTCAACCAGGTGCCCAACGAACGGGGCGAGACCTTCCCCCTTCCCCCGGCAGACGTGCAGACCTTCTTTGATCGCTGGTTGCACAACGGTTGGCTGGACTGGGAGAAGGATGGCTGGCCTTTCTGGTCGTTCTTTCACAACGTGCAGTCGTGGTGGGATCACCACCATCAAGCCAACATCCTGCTGCTGCACTACAGCGACCTCAAGGCCGATCTGCCGGCCCAGATCGCCAGGATTGCCAGCTTTCTCGGCATGGAGATCGATGCTCCGCGGCTCGAAACTGTGGCGGCCGCGGTTGCCTTTGATGCCATGCGACTCCACAGCGATCGCTACGTGCCCTGCGGGGGACGTCTCTGGAAAGGCGGCGCCACCACATTCCTCTACCGCGGCAGCAACGGCCGCTGGCGGGGCGTCCTGCGTCCGGAACAGCTCGAGGCCTACGACCGGGTCAGCCGGGAAGCCCTCAGCCCGGCCTGTCACAGCTGGCTGCATGGCGTCGACAGGGAATCGTCGCTAGCACTTGAGTGGTGCTAACAGACCACAATGGTGACGGAGGAAGCCCTTGAGGCCCTCGATCTGCTGATCTGGCTTGGGAATGGCACCCATGCCAGTGAGCTCGCTCATTGCAACCAGAGCACCGTGTCGCGTCGGGTGCAGCAGACCCTGGCCACCTTCAACCTCAAACTGCGCCGCGTCTCAGAAGCCTGGCAAGCGACGGGCGACCCACTGCTGCTCCGCCTAGAGCGGCAGCTGCACCAACGCGGCCGGTTTCTGGGACGGCAAGCCCTGCGCCTGCAGGCTCCTTACTGGAGCTCCGATGCCCTGTTCAACAACCTGCCTCCCCACTGGATCAGCAACCCCTTCAGCTCCTTGGGCTCCGCCCACCACTGCCTGGACCTGCTCGAGCAACGGGTGGTTGACGCCTGCCTGGCCACCCTGCCAGAACGGCCGGCCAGCGATGACACCCGATTTGCCTGCTTTGACCTGTTCCACTCTCCGATCCATCTGGTCACGCGCCCTTCAGCACGGGTGAGCCGAATCACCCAGCCCAGCAGGGCTGAGATCGGCACCCATTGCCACATCGACACCTTCCCCTTCAACCCTCGCCCCCAGAAGCAGTTCATCCGCGGCTTCTATGACCACCATTTCCGGCCTGCTCGCACCCGCAGAGGCACGCGACACCCCGACACGGATCCTGTTTATTTCGCCAACAGCCTCATGCTCAAAGCCCTGGCCGACAAAATTGACGTCGTCCGCGTCAAGGTGGCCGTATCGTCTCACTACGTGGAAAGCCTGGTGGTGTTGCACGAACACCGGGATGAGCCGGCTGTTGCCCAACTGGTTGAGCTGCTCCGCCGGCAGATCCTCGAACTGTCACGCTCCGAATCACAGCTCATCGCCATCCACTGACCCCATGCACGCCCTGTCCCTACCCACATGGTGGATCCATGTCACCTCGGTGCTCGAGTGGGTGGTGGCGATGGTGGCGATCCAACGGCTGGGCGTTGCCCGCCGGGAAGAGGGGTGGCGCTGGCTGAGCCTGGGCATGCTGCCGGCCCTGGTGAGTGCCATGGCCGCCTGCACATGGCACCTGTTCGACAACAGCCCCGAGCTGCAAGGCCTTGTGGTGCTGCAGGCCGGGCTCACCACCCTCGGCAACGGCACCCTGGCCCTGGCGGCCTGGAACCTGCTGCGTCAACAGCGGCAGGCAGCGCCATGAGCGGCCCGCTCAGCTGGCTGGCCGGGATCGATCCCACGCCGCTGTTTGTGCTGTCGCTGCTCCCCTACCTGGCCTTTCTGTGGTGGGCGGGGCGGATCGAAGGCTTCCCAAAGCTGGCCCTGCGCGGCTTCCAGTTCACCCTGGTGTTTGTGGCGGTCACCATCGGTGCCGCCGTGATCGCCCAGCTGCGCTATGGCGCCCTGCTCGCCAACGTGGATCCTCTCCACGGGGGCGCCGAATCCCTGCTCACCGTTTCCAACCTGCTGGTGGTGCTCGGCTTTAGCGGTGTGGGCGCCGCGGTCACCACACGGCCCCAGAAGAGAGGGGAATGAACAAGTCTTAAGCAGGGGGATGCAATGCCAACGGTGCCCGGAAGATGGGGCGTCGGCACTTGCTCCATGATCACTCCGCTTCTGGCCCTGGCCCCCGCCACGATCACCTGGTCGCCCAAGGTGGCGCTGGTGATGATCGTCTGCAATGTGATCGCCATTGCAATCGGCAAGGCCACGATCAAGCACCCCAACGTGGGCCTGCAGCTGCCCAGCCCCAGCCTGTTTGGCGGCTTCGGCCACGGAGCCATGCTCGGAACCCTGAGCCTGGGTCACATCCTCGGCATGGGCGCCATCCTCGGCCTGGCCTCCCGCGGCGTGGTTTGAATCGTCAGCCTGGTTTGAAGTCTGGCGTTCAACGCCAGCCCAGCAGATAGGGCAAGGCTTTGAGCCCGTAGCGCTCAAAGCGGTAGTCGAACAGCAGGGCGGAGAGATCCTCCGCCCGTTTTGTTTGCAATCCCGCCAGCAGTCGCTCCAGGCGTCGGTCGGCTTGCGCATGGGCCAGGCCCAGCCAGGTGCGCCGGGCCAACCGGCCACTCAGGCTCCAGCGCCAACCCAGCTCCCGGCGCAGCAGCATCGGGTAGCGATCGAGCGGCGTGGCTGTATCACCGCGCTGGCCTCCACCATCGCCCCACACCTGCAGCAGCAACGGTGCCAGCACCCGGGCACTGGCCAGGGCGTGGCGGATCCCTTCACCGCCCAACAGGTTGGCGGTGCTCACAGCGTCGCCCAGGCCGATCAGCGGCCCCTGGCGGTGCGCTTCCCGGCGCCGCAGCGTGCTGCGGATGCGGCCGCCATGGCGATCGAGCACCACAGCTCCCGCCAGGCCGCTGCGCTGCAGCAACTTCTGCAACTCCTGCCCAAGCGGTGGTTGGGGCCGATGGCCGTCGTGCAAGCGGCACACCCCCACCTTGAGCTGGCCCGGGCCCATCGGAAACACCCAGCCATACCCCTGCTGCACCCAGTCGCTGCCGAGGAAAAAACTGAGCCGATCCGCCCAGGCGGCGTAGGCATCGGAACTCACCTGCAGCAACCACTCCACCCCCAGCCCCGCCACCAGCGGATCGCCCGGGCAGCTGCTGGGCTCGCCAATCAGGGCGCGGCTCTCACCACTGGCATCCACCAGCCAACGGCTGCGGATGGCGCGGCGGCCACCACGGCCATCCCGCACCCAGGTGCAGGCCCCCTCCCCATCGGGCTGCCAGCCCAGCGCCGTGACCCCGAGCTGCAGCCGGGCGCCCCAGCCCTGGGCCTGATCCGCCAGCCATTGGCGCAGGGCGCCGAAATCCAGCACGGCCCCCAGCGGCTGATCGGAACTCCACTGACGCCCCTGCGCTCCGGGGCCCACCAATTGCCAGCCGCTCCAGCGGGCCGCCACCACCGCAGACGGCAAGCCGTAGCGCTCCACCGCCGCCAAGGGCAGGGCCGCGCTGCTGAAGGCCGCCTGGCGGAGGTCGGCCAAGCGATCCACCAGCAACACATCCACCCCCGCCAGGGCCAGCAACCGGGCCAGCTCAGCTCCCGCCGGGCCGGCACCCACCACCAGCACCTCGCAGCGGTCGGGCTCATCCGTGGTGGAACGCTCGCTGAGGCTCAGACGGCAACGGGCTGACCGGCGGCCGCCAGATTGGTGGGGCGGGGAGAGCCGAAGCGCTCCAGGATGCGGTCGGCCATCTGGGGAGGGGTGAGGCCGAGGCTCTGCTTGCTCTGGTCGGGGCTGGCGTGGTCGACGAGCAGATCGGGAATGCCAATGCGCAGCACGGGCACAAGCACGTCGTGATCGACGAGGGTTTCCACCACCGCGGCACCGAAGCCACCCGCCAGGGCGCCCTCTTCGATGGTCACCACCTTGCCAATGCGCTGGGCCATCGGCAGGATCAGCGCCTCATCGAGGGGCCGCAGGAAGCGGGCGTTGATCACCGCAGCGCGGATGCCCTTCTCCTGCAGCAACCCAGCGGTGGCCATCGCCGGGGCCACCATGGCGCCGTAGGCCACGATCAGCAGGTCGTCGCCATCGGTAAGCAGCTCACCGCGGCCGATCTCCAGGGGTTCAAAGCCCTCTTCCGCAAGAGGCACGCCCTCGCCTTCGCCGCGGGGGATGCGCAAAGCGCAGGGGCCGCTGTGATGAATTGAGGTCACGAGCATGCGCTGCAACTCAGCCTCATCCTTGGGAGCCATCACGGTGAAGTTGGGGATGGCACGGAAGTAGCTGATGTCGTACTGGCCCTGGTGGGTGGGGCCGTCGGCACCCACGATCCCGGCCCGGTCCAGCACGAAGGTGACCGGCAGCTTCTGGATGCCCACGTCGTGGATGAGTTGGTCGAAGGCGCGTTGCAGGAAGGTGCTGTAAATCGCCACCACCGGCTTGAGGCCCTCGCAGGCCATGCCCGCAGCCATGGTGACGGCATGCTGCTCGGCGATGCCCACATCAAAATATTGATCGGGCAGGGCCTTCTCCAGCAGATCCAGACCGGTGCCCGTGGCCATGGCGGCGGTGATGCCCACCACGGTGGGGTCCTGTTCGCAGAGCTTCACCAGCGTTTGGCCGAACACCTTGCTGTAGCTCGGCGGTTTCGGCTTGCTGGAGGGATAGGCCTTGCCGGTGGCCAGATCAAAGGCGCTCTGGGCGTGGTAGCCCACCTGGTCGGCCTCGGCGTAGGCATAACCCTTGCCCTTGGTGGTGGCCACGTGCACCAGCACGGGACCCTCGGTGCGATGCGCCTGCTCGAAGGTGCGCACCATCCCGGCAATGTCGTGGCCATCGATCGGGCCGATGTAGGTGAAGCCCAGCTCCTCAAACACGGCACCCACCTTGGGCACCGCCAGGCGCTTCATGCTCTCCTTGAGCGTCTTGAGCTCGGTGGGGAGCTCGCCGTGCAGGAAGGGCAGGTGCTTGATCGCCTCCTCGGCGTTGCCCTGCAGAAACTGCAGCGGCGGGCTCAGCCGCATGCGGTTGAGGTAGGTGGAGAGGGCTCCCACCGGTGGACTGATCGACATGTCGTTGTCGTTCAGCACCACCAGCAGCTTGGTTTTGGGCAGGTGGCCGGCATGGTTGATGGCCTCGAGGGCCATGCCGCCGGTGAGGGCACCATCGCCGATCACGGCGACGCATTTAAAGACTTCGCCGCGGCGATCCCGTGCCAGGGCCATGCCCAGGGCGGCTGAAATCGAGGTGCTGGCGTGGCCGGCACCGAAGTGGTCGAAGCGACTTTCACAGCGCTTCAGATAGCCCGCCACGCCGCCCTTTTGGCGCAGGCTGTCGAAATCCTTGTAGCGGCCCGTCAACAACTTGTGGGGGTAGGCCTGGTGGCCCACATCCCACACCACTTTGTCGTGATCGAGATCGAGGGTTTGATACAGGGCCAGGGTGAGCTCCACCACCCCCAACCCTGGCCCCAGGTGACCACCGCTGGTGCTGACCACCTCCAGGTGGCGCTCCCGGACCTGGCGGCCAATGGCTTCAAGCTCAGCCGTGCTCAGGCCGTGCAGCTGATTCGGGTGATTCAGCTCGCTGAGATGCATGCACAACCCTGGAGGTGGGGTGCAATCTAGGCCTTGGATCCCGCCCAGCGGTGCGGATTGCGACACTGGTGCCATGAGCGAGGCTCCCCACAGCTATCTCCAGCGAATCCTGCGGGCGCGGGTGTACGACGTGGCGATCGAGTCGCCGCTCGATCCCGCACCCAATCTCTCGGCGCGCCTGCACAACCGGGTGCTGCTGAAGCGCGAAGACCTGCAGCCCGTGTTCAGCTTCAAGCTGCGGGGGGCCTACAACAAGATGGCGGGCCTCTCGCCGGCGGAGCTGGAGCGCGGCGTGATCGCCGCCAGCGCCGGCAACCACGCCCAGGGGGTGGCGCTGGGGGCCCAGAAGCTGGGCTGCAGGGCGGTGATTGTGATGCCGGTGACCACACCGGAGATGAAGGTCAAAGCGGTGGCCGCCCGCGGCGCCGAAGTGGTGCTGCACGGCGACAACTACGACGCAGCCTGCACCGAAGCCACCCGACTGGCCGCAGAGCGGGGGCTCACCTTCATCCACCCCTTCGACGATCCGGATGTGATCGCCGGGCAGGGCACGATCGGGCTGGAGATCCTGCGCCAGTGCTCCGCGCCACCGGATGTGATTTACGTGGCGGTGGGCGGTGGCGGCCTGATCGCCGGCATCGGCGCCTACGTCAAAACCCTGTGGCCCCAGGTGCAGATCGTGGGCGTCGAGCCAGTGGATGCCGATGCCATGACCCGCTCGCTGGCCGCCGGCGAGCGGGTGCAGCTCGACCAGGTGGGTCTGTTTGCCGATGGGGTGGCCGTGCGCCAGGTGGGAAAGCTGACCTTCGATCTGGCCCGCCAGACGGTGGATCGCATGGTGACCGTCGACACCGACGCCATCTGCGCCGCCATCAAGGACGTGTTCGAGGACACCCGCTCGATCCTGGAGCCGGCCGGCGCCCTGGCGGTGGCGGGCATGAAGCGGGATGTGCTGCAGCAGGGCCTGCATGGTCAGACGCTGGTGGCGGTGGCCTGCGGCGCCAACATGAACTTCGATCGGCTGCGCTTCGTGGCCGAACGCACCGAAATCGGCGAAGACCGCGAGGCGATGCTGGCGGTGGAGATCCCCGAGCAAACCGGCAGCCTGCGGCGCTTCTGTGGGGTGCTGGGCCAGCGCAGCCTCACCGAATTCAGCTACCGGCTGGCCGATCCCCGCGTCGCCCACATCTTCGTGGGGGTACAGACCAGCGGCAGCGACGACGAGCAGCAACTGATCCACGACGTGCAGGCCGCCGGATTCCCCTGCCTCGACCTCTCCAACAACGAATTGGCCAAGCTGCACCTACGCCACATGGTGGGCGGACGCCTGCCCGCCAGCGCCGGCCCCGCCCTGGAGCAGGGGGAGGAGTTGCTCTACCGCTTCGAGTTTCCCGAAAAACCCGGGGCCCTGATGGCGTTCGTCAACGCCTTGCACGCCAACTGGAACATCAGCATCTTTCACTACCGCAACCACGGCGCCGACGTGGGGCGGATCGTGGTGGGGGTGCAAGTGCCCCGCGGCGAACGGTCGCAGTGGCAGGCCTTCCTCAATGGCCTGGGCTACCAGCACTGGGATGAAAGCGACAACCCCGCCTACCGGCTGTTTCTCGGCCCCAGCAGCGCTCCCCTGCCAGCCCTGGCCTGAGCCCGAACACCTGCGGTACCGTGCCGCCATGCACACAGGCGCAGCGGCCACTGAGGCGATCCAGGGTCTGTCGCTGCCGGCCCGGATGGAGGCGATTCTCTATCTCAAGGGCCGACCCCTGAGCCTCGCTGAGCTGGCCGAGATTGCCGCCGTTGGTCGGGAAGAGGCGGAGCTGGGGCTGATCACCCTGATCACCGACTACGCCCACCGCGACACCGCGCTGGAAGTGCGCCAGGAGGGCAACCGCTACAGCCTGCAGCTGCGCGACGGCCTGGGCGACCTGGTGCAGAACCTGCTGCCGGTGGACCTCTCCACCGCTGCCCTGCGCACCCTGGCCACGATCGCGCTGAAGAAACGGATCCTGCAGTCGGATCTGGTGGAGCTGCGGGGTTCGGGTGCTTACGAGCACATCAAGGAGCTCCTGGCCCAGAACTTCATCGAGCGCAAGCGCCAGAGCGAGGGTCGCTCCTACTGGCTCACCCTGAGCGAGAAATTTCACCGCACCTTCGCCGTCAAGGCCGACGACCTGCAACCCCGTCCGAGGGCGGCCAAGGCCAAGGTGGTGGATCCCGAACCAGCTCTAGATCAGGCTGAGGATCAGGCTGGTAATAAGGCTCCAACTCAGGATGAAGCCTGGGACGAGGCTGCCTAGAGTTTCCCGATCGAGATTCCGCCAACGAGCACCCATGGACGCGCTGAGTTTTCTGCTGCAGGTGCTGGCCCAAACCCTCAGCATCTACACCGTGGTGCTGCTGGTGCGGGTGCTGCTCAGCTGGTTCCCCAACCTCGACTGGAGCAATCCGCTGCTCTCCACGGTGAGTTCGATCACCGACCCCTACCTCAATGCCTTCCGCGGCCTGATCCCGCCCCTGGGCGGCCTCGACCTGTCGGCGATTGTGGCCTTCATCGCCCTGCAACTGGTGCAGAGCCTGCTCGCAGGCGCCAGCGTGTCGGTGCTGAGCGCCGGTTACTGATCGGGCTCCGCGTTACTGATCGGCGAGAGCCTGCTCAAGCGGCAGCAATTCGTCGTCGATACCGGCGCGGGTGCGCACCGGGGCACTGAAACCACGCGCCTTGACGCTGCGGAAGCTGAGGGGCCCTGGTGTGCCCGCCGGCACCGACAGGCGCAGGGCAAAGCCGGAGCTGCCTGGGGGCACGTCGCCGATCGACCCCACGCGGGTGCGGTTCTGGAGCACCGGCTCGCCGCTGGAATCGACGATCAGAGCAAACACATCGGTGTCCACCACAGGTTTGCGGCCCGGATTCAGCACAGTGCCACGCAGGGCGTAGCAGCTGGCGCCGGAAGGGCGCCGCAACTCGGGTTGGGCGCCAACATCTTCGGCGGGACAGGGCTCGAGACTCACCTGCGAAACCTGCAGCTCGGCCGCCCAGGCAGGACCAGGCACAAGCAGCAACAACGCCACCAGAAAAGGAGCTAGCACGACTCTGATCACCGCGTATCCCCACTACCTGCAATCACGTTACGGGCGGCGCGGCTGGCCAGCTTGTCGAGATTGGCCTGGGCGATCTGATCGAGCTCCAGGCCCAGTTCGGTGGCGAGTTGCGCCACGTACCAGAGCACATCCCCCAGCTCCAGCTGCAGGGCGGCGATCACCTCGGGGGTGAACACGCCGTTCTGGTCGCGCATCACCTTCTTGACCTTGTCGGCCACCTCACCGGCCTCACCGCACAGCCCCAGGGTGGGATAGATGGGGTTGTCGCCGGCCTCGGGATAGAGGGCGGTGGCGCGGGAGCGCTGTTGGTAAGCCTGAAAGTCCAACTGCGGCAGCTCGTTGCAGGCCTGGATGGTAGTTTCCAGCTGTCTGATGGCGTGTTGATGCCCCAGCCCGATCTCATGCGTCGCACCAAGATCGTGGCCACGATCGGGCCCGCCACGGAATCTCCGGAACGCCTGCGCGAGTTGATTGCCGCCGGGGCTACCACCTTTCGCCTCAATTTCTCCCACGGGGACCACAGCGAGCACGCGGCTCGGATCGCCACGATCCGCCAGGTCTCCACCGAGCTGGGCATCGAGATCGGCATCCTCCAGGACCTGCAGGGTCCCAAGATCCGGCTGGGCCGCTTCGCCGACGGGCCCATCACCCTGGCCAAGGGTGATCCCTTCACGCTCACCTCGAGGGATGTGGCTTGCAATCAATCGATTGCCACAGTCACCTACGACAATCTCGCCGACGAGGTCGTGCCCGGCAGCCGCATCCTGCTGGATGACGGCCGGGTCGAAATGCTGGTCGAGCGCGTCGACAAGCCCGAGCAAACCCTGTTCTGCAGCGTCACCGTCGGTGGCGTGCTCTCCAACAACAAGGGCGTCAACTTTCCAGACGTGCAGCTCTCGATCCGGGCGCTTACCGAAAAAGACCGGATCGACCTGGCCTTTGGCCTGCAACACGGTGTCGATTGGGTGGCGCTCAGCTTCGTGCGCAACCCCTCGGACATGCGCGAGATCCGCGAGCTGATCCGCAGCCACGGACACAGCACGCCGGTGGTCGCCAAGATTGAAAAATTTGAGGCGATCGACCAGATCGACGACATCCTGCCCCTTTGCGACGGGGTAATGGTGGCCCGCGGTGATTTGGGCGTCGAGATGCCTGCCGAAGAGGTGCCGCTGCTGCAGAAGGAGCTGATCCGCAAAGCCAACAGCCTCGGCATCCCGGTGATCACCGCCACCCAGATGCTCGATTCGATGGTGAGCTGCCCCCGCCCCACCCGGGCCGAGGTGAGCGACGTCGCCAATGCCATCCTCGATGGCACCGACGCCGTGATGCTGTCCAACGAGAGCGCTGTGGGTGATTTCCCGGTGGAAGCGGTGGCCACCATGGCCACGATCGCCCGGCGCATCGAGCGTGATTACCCCCAGCGGGTGCTCGACAGCCACATGGCCACCACCATTCCCAACGCCATCTGCCAGGCGGTGAGCAGCATTGCCCGCCAGCTCAATGCCGCGGCAATCCTGCCCCTCACCAAGGGTGGCTCAACCGCCCGCAACGTCAGCAAGTTTCGGCCCAGCACGCCCATCCTGGCGATCACCAGCGAGGTGAAGGTGGCCCGCCAGCTGCAGCTCTGCTGGGGAGTGAATCCCCTGCTGGTGGCGGAACAAAGCTCCTCCACGAGCACCTTCAGCCTGGCCATGGGCATGGCCCGGGAGCTGGGCTTCCTGCAGGACGGCGACCTGGTGGTGCAAACCGCTGGCACCCTGTCTGGGGTGAGCGGCTCCACCGACTTCATCAAGGTCGGCATCGTGTCGGCCGTGCTGTCGAAGGGCACCGGCATCGGCAACGGCTCGGTGAGCGGGCGGGTTCGCCTCGTGGATAGCCCCGAGGCAGCAGCGGCGATCCAGTCGGGGGAGATCCTGGTGGTACGTGAAACCTCGGCTGATTACATCGAGGCGATTCGCAAAGCCAAGGCCGTGATTGCCGAAGCCGACGGCATGGAGAGCCACGCGGCCGTGATCGCCCAGCGCACCGGCGTTCCGGCGATTGTGGGCGTCGACAACGCCTTTGCCAGCCTGCGTCAGGGCGAGATCGTGACCCTGGATCTGCTCCGCGGGGAAGTGCATCGCGGCGCCCGCAGCCACAACGCGGACAGCGGAACCGCCATCGTTTAGGGCCCCAGCACGTGCCCATGGCTTCGAAATTGCCCGTCGGTGAAACCGTAGTCATGGCTCTGACCACCCTGCGGGCCAACCGGCTGCGCAGCCTGCTCACGATGCTCGGCATCGTGATCGGCAATGCCTCGGTGATCACCTTGGTGGGCGTGGGACGGGGAGCCCAGAACCTGGCCGAAGGCCAGCTCAGCAACCTCGGGGCCAATGTGTTGTTTGTGGTGCCGGGCAACAACGACACCCGGCGCCAGGGCATCGACTTCCCCAAAACCCTCGTGCTCGAAGACGCCGAGGCGATCGCCGAGCAAGTGCCCAGCGTCAAACGGGTGGCGCCCCAGATCACCCTGAGCGAGGTGATTCAAGCCGGCGGCATCAGCAGCACCGCCTCGGTATCGGGAGTGACACCCGAGTTTCTGCCGGTGCGTCAGTTTGAGGTGGCCCAGGGCCGTTTCTTCTCCGCCAGCGACCTCAGCAGCGCCCGCAACGTCACTGTGGTGGGGCCCGATCTGGGCGCCAAGATGTTTCCCGGCAAGGCGCCGGTGGGGCGCCAACTGCGCATCCGCAACCAGCTGTTCGAGGTGATCGGCGTGCTGGAGCCCAAGGGGGCGGTGTTTGGCCAAAACCAGGACGAAAACGCCTACGTGCCGCTCACGACGATGGTGAGCAAGCTCTCCGGCCGCGATCCCACCTACGGCGTCAACCTCAACTTCATCAGCGTCGAGGCCCGCGACGAACAGAGCACCGGAGCCGCGAGCTTTCAGATCACCAACCTGCTGCGCCAACGGCACCGGATCCTGCGGGAGGACGACTTCGCCGTGCGCTCCCAGAAGGACGCCCTGACAATCGTGAGCACGATCACCGGTGGACTCACCTTGATGCTGGCAGCCATCGGCGCCGTGTCGCTGCTGGTGGGCGGCATCGGCATCATGAACATCATGTTGGTGTCGGTGAGCGAGCGCACCGAGGAGATCGGTCTGCGTAAGGCCCTCGGCGCCCGCAGCGGCGACGTGCTGCTGCAGTTTCTGGTGGAGTCGCTGGTGCTGGCCAGCCTCGGCGGCGTGATCGGCAGCGCCGTGGGCATCGGCACGGTGGTCATGGTGGCCGCCGTTACGCCGTTGCCCGCCACGATCGGAGCCGCCACGGTGCTGGCCACGGTGGGGCTGTCGGGCTCGATCGGCCTGTTCTTCGGCGTGGTGCCGGCCCGCCGCGCCGCCCGGTTGGATCCAATCGTGGCCCTGCGCAGCCTCTGAGCCAGCCGGGCCAGACCCTCTTTGCTCCAGCCCAACCGGCCCGCAAAACCGAAGAAACTATTAAAAACCTAAAAACGTGGCGTTCGTCACCAAATCCGCACGTGAGGCGATGGCTTCATGGTGTGCCCTCACCAGAACTGGCCTTGACTCTGCTCTCGTGCGGCTACCGCAACACCAGGGATCGCATGGTGATCCTGCGCTGCGTCGGACCCGAGCAGTTTTTCCTCGAACGGGTGGTGTTTCCGTTTGAGCTCCTCAGCTTTCAATGCCCGCCACTAAGCGTGATCAAGATCTGGACCCATGGCCTCGGCGGTCCTGAACTGGTCGAAACAATCCAGGCCCAGGAGTTGCTGGTTGAGCCACCCAGCAGTCCTGCCCAGCTCGAAGCCCTCGCCGGTGCCAGCTTCAACGAGCTGCCCTGGGCGCAAGCAGGCTGAAGAAGGGTTCGATGGTGCACAGAGCGCCAGCCTGCCTCTGTTGAATTCGGCGTGAACAAGCACATCCAGGGAAGCTACAGCGGTCCGCAGCGCCGTTACACTTGTTAAGAATGTGTTTCAGCTATGAACCAGCGCTGGCGTCTGATTGCCCTCTGGCTGCTGCCCCTGGCGGTGGTTGCCTTTCTCGGATGGCAGTTGCTGAGCAGCGGAGGCACGGCCCGCTTCAATCCCAATAATTCCGCCAGTCCCACCGTTGCGCCCCGCAATGCGGCGGTAGCCCGCATGAGCTATGGCCGCTTCCTTGACTACGTCGACGCCGGACGCGTGACGGCCGTAGACATCTTTGATGGTGGCCGTAGCGCCGTGATCGAAGCGGTGGATCCCGACCTCGACAACCGGGTGCAGCGGCTGCGGGTGGATCTTCCAGGAGTGGCGCCGGAGCTGGTGAACAAGCTCAAGGATCAGGCCATCAGCTTCGACATCCATCCACCCAAAACCGCCCCTCCGGCTCTGGGACTGCTGGGCAATCTGCTATTCCCGCTGCTGCTGATCGGTTCGCTGGTGTTCCTGGCCCGTCGCGGTAACGGCATGCCTGGCGGCCCCGGCCAAGCGATGCAGTTCGGCAAGACCAAGGCCCGCTTTGCGATGGAGGCCGAAACCGGCGTCAAATTTGACGACGTGGCCGGCGTGGAAGAAGCCAAGCAAGACCTACAAGAGGTAGTGACCTTCCTGAAAACGCCGGAGCGCTTCACCTCCGTGGGCGCCAAGATTCCCAAAGGCGTGCTGCTGGTTGGGCCTCCAGGCACCGGCAAAACCCTTCTGGCCAAGGCCATTGCCGGCGAGGCCGGCGTGCCCTTTTTCTCCCTTTCCGGTTCGGAATTTGTGGAGATGTTCGTGGGCGTGGGTGCCAGCCGGGTGCGCGACCTTTTCAAGCGGGCCAAGGAAAACAGCCCCTGCTTGATCTTCATCGACGAAATCGATGCGGTGGGCCGCCAGCGTGGCGCCGGCGTGGGAGGTGGCAACGACGAACGGGAGCAGACCCTCAACCAGCTCCTGACGGAGATGGACGGCTTCGAGGGCAACAGTGGCATCATCATCATTGCCGCCACCAACCGGGCCGACGTGCTCGATTCGGCGCTGCTACGCCCCGGCCGCTTTGACCGCCAAGTGCAGGTTGACGTGCCCGACATCAAGGGGCGCCTGTCGATCCTGAATGTGCACAGCCGCAACAAAAAGCTGGCGCCGGATGTGAGCCTCGAAGCCGTCGCACGCCGCACCCCTGGCTTCTCAGGCGCCGACCTGGCCAACCTGCTCAACGAAGCGGCGATCCTCACCGCCCGCCGCCGCAAGGAAGCCACCACCTTGGCCGAGATCGACGACGCCGTGGACCGGGTGATCGCCGGCATGGAGGGCAAACCGCTCACCGACGGGCGCAGCAAGAGGTTGATCGCCTACCACGAGGTCGGCCATGCCCTGGTGGGCACCCTGGTGCAGGCCCACGACCCGGTGCAAAAGGTGACGCTGATCCCCCGGGGTCAGGCCCAGGGCCTCACCTGGTTTTCCCCCGATGAAGAGCAGATGCTGGTGAGCCGGGCCCAGCTGCGGGCAAGGATCATGGGCGCCCTGGGCGGCCGCGCTGCTGAGGATGTGGTGTTCGGCTATGCGGAGGTCACCACCGGTGCTGGCGGCGACATCCAGCAGGTGGCCTCGATCGCCCGCCAGATGGTGACGCGCTTCGGCATGAGTGACCTCGGCCAGGTGTCGTTTGAAGCGGGCAACCAAGAGGTGTTCCTCGGCCGCGACCTGATGACCCGCAGCGACGGCTCTGATCGTCTTGCCAGCAAGATCGATGACGCCGTGCGCCAGATCGTGCAGAGCTGCTACGCCGACACGGTGAAGCTGGTGGCGGAGCACCGCGCCTGCATGGACCGGGTGGTGGAGCTTCTGATCGAGAAGGAAACGCTCGATGGTGAAGAGTTCCGCGCCATCGTTGCCGAATTCACCACAGTCCCCGAGAAGGAGCGTTTCTCGCCCCTTCTTTCTGATGCGGCTGTGGCTGAACCAGCCCCTGCTGCTTAAACCAGACCCAAAAGCCCCCCCGTGGATCAACCTCGGGAGGGGCTTTTTTGAAACCTCGCTGGGCCTCAGATCAGTCGAAGCTGAGCTTCAAACGGGTCGAACGGGACGCTTCTCGATCACCTTGTCGATCAGGCCATACTCCACCGCCTCAGCCGGCGACATGAAGAAGTCGCGGTCAGTGTCCTCTTCGATGCGCGGCAGGGGCTGGCCGGTGCGATCGGCCAGCTCCGTGTTGAGCTTCTTTTTGAGATAGAGAATCTCATCGGCCTGGATGCGGATGTCGCTGGCCTGGCCGCGGGCACCGCCCAGGGGCTGGTGAATCATGATCCGCGAGTGGGTGAGGCTGCTGCGCTTGCCCTTGGTGCCGGCGCAGAGCAGGAAGGCTCCCATCGAGGCGGCCAGCCCCACACAGACGGTCTGCACATCGGGCTTGATGTGTTGCATCGTGTCGAAGATGCCGAGGCCGTCGTACACCGATCCGCCGGGGGAGTTGATGTAGAGGAAGATGTCTTTCTCCGGATCTTCCGCTTCCAGAAACAGAAGCTGGGCCACCACGCGGTTGGCCGACTCTGACGTGACCGGTTCGCCCAGGAAGATGATTCGCTCCCGCAACAGACGGGAATAGATGTCGAATGCGCGTTCACCCCGGCCCGACTCTTCAATCACGATCGGGATCATGGAGCTGTTGGAGCGACTGGACCCGATCCTACTGAGCCTGGGCGGCTAGGGTCGGCGGATCTTGGCCCGATTCAGCGTGAGCGCAGCCCTCACCGTTGCCGACAGCAAGCGTGCCTTCCACCGCACCTTTCCCCACGTGATTGCGCCGCTCTACCGGCGCCTGGTGGATGAGCTGCTGGTAGAGCTGCACCTGCTCAGCCGCCAGAGCGGCTTTCGCAGTGATCCCCTGTTTGCCTGCGGGCTGATTCAGGTGTTCGACAGCTTTGCCAAGGGCTATCGCCCCGACAGCCAGCGGGAGCCGCTGTTGGCAGCGCTCTGCTCCGCCTCAGGCTTTGATGCCGCCGCCCTGCGTCAGCAGCGCGATCAGGCCATGGCCGCCATGGGCAGCCACAGCGTCGAGCAGGTGAAGCAGTGGATCGAGCAGGAAGGGGCCGGTGCACCCGAGCCGGTTGCAGCTGCTTTGGCGAGCATCCGCCGGCCCGACTTTCACTACTCCCGGCTGATGGCAGTCGGCCTGCTGAGCCTGCTGGAGCAGGCCCAGGGAGCTGATGCCATGGATCCCACGGCCCTGCGCAGCTACGCCCACGACCTGGGCAGCGCCATGGGCCTGCTGCGCGATCGACTCGACAAGGACATCAGCCTCTATGCCAACAATCTCGAGAAGATGGCCCAGGCGGTGGAACTGATGGAGGAAACCGTTGCCGCTGAGCGCCGCAAACGCGAACGGCAGCAGCAAGCTGCTGAGGCTGCACCCAGCGCTAGCGAGCCACCGGCGGACGCTGGGAGCGAAGCTGCAACTGAAGCTGCCCCGTCAGCTGGCTGAGGGGCGAGCCGAGCACTCCGGCGCCACTGGCCGCATGCATGGCCACCAGATCCAGCTGGGCGGCCTGCTGCACCAGCTCCGGCAGCTCCGGAGGCAGCAAGCCCAAGCGGGCCAAGGCCTGGGGGCGAGCCCGCAACACCGTTGCCCCAGCTGAGCCGGGCAGCCCGAGGGACGGGGTGGGAGCGGCAAGGGTTGGATTGGCAAGGGTCGCAGCGGAGTTGGCCAAGGGGGGCTCAGGCCCCAGATACAGAAGCAGTTGGGGCTCGCCCGAGGCGGCCAGCACCCAGCGCCAGCCACCCACCACCAGGCCATCCTCGCGGCGCCAGCTGATGGCGGGCAGGGCAGCTGAGCCGGTGCGGGTCGCGGCAAGACCCTGCGCCTCCAGCGGCGCCACCAATCCATCCAGCAGCTGGGTCCAGGGGCGGCATTCGCCGCTGACATGCAACTGAACCTCAAGACCGGCCTGAAACGGCCCCTGAGCCAGCGGCCGCACCCGCAGCACAAAGGGAACCCGGCGCAGCAGGGTCAGCTGGCCATCACCGATGCCATAGCGGGCCGCCAAGGGTTCGCGGATCAACTGGCGGCTGAGCAGTCCCTGCACCAGCGCATCCAAAACTGGGCCGCGCCACTCCAGCAGCAAATCGGCGGGCAGAGGCGGCAGCGGTGGAGCCGGTTGGGGCCGGCCGGGGGCGCTCAGGAGGCCGCTGGCGGCACTCGCCTCGCCCGTCAGGCCCAAGCTGGCCCCCTCCAACCGCAGGCTCAGGCAACCCTCCTGGAAACGCTGGAGCAGGGGCGCCATCGGTCCGGCCATCACCCCGAGGCCGAGGGGCGCCCAGAACACCGCCTGCTCCTGCTGCAGCCGCAGCAGACAGCGCTGCTCCAGGCCGCGGCGCTGGCGCTGGGCCAGCCGCAGCTGGTCCTGCAGCAGCTGCTGGGAGAGAGGATCGGCCGCGACGACCACCAGGTCATCGACCCGAAGGCTGTGGGGCGGCAGGCCACTGGTGGCGCCGGCCGTGAGCGCCGGGGGCAGGGTATGGGCAGGGAACGCCAGGTAGGCGCCACCATCGCCGTCGCGCCCCCAGAACTGCCACCACACCCGGCGCTGCTGCTGCCAGACGTTGCGGGCCAGAGCTGGGCCTAGCCGCTGACTCCACAGGGCCGGCACGGGCCGCTGCGGCGAGGCGGGAAAGCTCTGCATCAGCGCCGCCTGACCCAGCAGCCGCTCCAAACCCTGGGCCCGCGGCCGGGGCCAGCGCAGCAACACAACAGCCGGCACCAGCACCAGCAGAGCGGTGAGGGCTGCGGTCCAACGCAAACGCGTCATGCCACATCCCCGTAGAGGGTGGTGCGGCGGCGCACCGGACGGCCCAGCTGACGGGCTGCTGCCTCGAGAGCCTCGGGCGACTGGCAAGTGCCGCCGCTGGCCCCCGCCATCGTGGTGATGTGCTCCTCCATCAGGGTGCCGCCCAGGTCGTTGCAGCCCCAGCGCAGGGCTTCGGTGGCGCCGGCGAGAGTGAGCTTCACCCAGCTCGGCTGGTGGAAGGGAAACCAGGGCCCCAGCAGAATCCTGGCCTGGGCCGTGAGCCGCAGCATCGCCGCGGCATCGGGCTGGTCGCGCCGCACCCGGGCCCGCAGGGCGGCCGGCGCCGAGGCGCCCACGAACGGCAGCAGCACAAACTCCGTGAAACCCTGGCGTTGATGCTGCCAGGCATAGCGCTGCACGGCCACCAGGGTGAGCAGATGGGCCGCCCGATCGGCCGGGCCCTCGATGTGGCCGGCCATCAAGGTGCTGGTGGACGGCAGCCCGTGCTGATGGACCTGCAGCATCACCGCCACCCAGTCCCGCGCCGTCAGCTTCTCGGGGCAGAGCACCCGCCGCACAGGCTCACTCAGCACCTCGGCTGCCGTACCCGGCACCGAGCCCAGCCCCGCCGCCTGCAGCCGCTCCAGCACATGATCCAGGGGCACACCGTCGTGCTGGGCGAAATACAGGAGCTCCTGGGGGGAGAAGGCATGTAGATGCAGGCCCGGGGCAGCTTGCTGCAACCGCTGCAGCAGCCGTTCGGCGTAGGCCAGCTGGCTGCCCTCCACGGTGGCCGCGGGGTTAAGGCCGCCCTGGATGCAGAGCTCGGTGGCACCGGCATCGCAGGCCTCGGCGGCCCGCCGCTCCAGGTCCGCTTCATCAAGCCAGTAGGCACCCGGTTCACCGGCATCGCGGCGAAAGGCGCAGAAGCTGCAGTGCTTGATGCAGTGGTTGGACACGTTGAGGTTGCGGTTCACCACGTAGGTGACCGTGTTGCCCGCCAAGACGTGCCGCAGGGCATCGGCGGCGCCGCGCAGGTGCTCGTCGGCCGCGCCGCTGCTGGGCTGACTGAGCAGGGCCAGGGCTAGCGGTGTCAAGGCCCGAGGCAGAGCTGCAGGATCAGTCAATTCCTCGCCGGATCCAGCCGCAGCGTGGAGATCGGCGATGGCCTCTAGTAAGTCAGACAGGGAGCCGGGCGCCACCTGCTCGGGTGGCGGCACCAACAGTTCATCGGCCGTGTGCCAGGCCCAGTCGGCGAGCCCGGCAGCAATCACGAGCGTCGCTTGCCTTCAAGCGCCTTGCGGCGACGGCGATCTCGCCACTCAACGGTGGAGAGGTAGATCACCCCACCACTGACAAACACCAGCAGCAAGGCGGCGATGGCCGACAGCAGCTGGGGGAGGGAAATGGGCAGCTCAGGCACCGAAAGTTGCCGGGCCGCGGTCAGAACTTGATGCTGTTGTCGCCATGACGACCCCAGACCACCATCGCGATCGAGAAGCTGAAGAGGGCTGCCAGCGACGCCCAACCCAAAGTGATCAACATGGCGCTGCCATCAGTCGTTGGCGGCACTTTACCTAGGGTGGGCCCATCAGGCGTCTGCGGTAGAGGTCTTGGTGATGGATGGTTGGGCTGTTGTGGAAGGTGAAACTGTTGTGGATGTTTGGGCTAGGGATGGGGTTCAGCCGGTGCTGATGGTGAGTTCCTCCCCCACCGCCGTGCAGGAGCGGCAGCGGCTGCGCCAGCCCTACCCCCACTTCAAGGTGGTGGTGCTCGACGACGACGTGAACACCTTCCAGCACGTTGTGGAGTGTCTGGTGCGCTTGATCCCGGCGATGCAGCCAGATCAAGCCTGGGCCCTGGCGCACCGCATCGACAGTGAGGGCTCGGCAGTGGTGTGGTGCGGGCCCCAGGAGCAGGCCGAGCTCTACCACCAGCAACTCGGAGCCGAAGGGCTGACCATGGCACCCCTGGAGCCCGCCTGATGGGCCGGGTAGTGATCACCCACAGCACCTACGTCGAGGGCCTGGTGCCACTGCTCAAGCGACTGGCCCGCTGCCCCGGCATCGACACGGTGACCCCAGCGGTGATCAGCCGGGTGCGAGGCCGCAGCGCCCAGCTGCGGCTGCGGGTGTCAGCCCCAATCACCGGTGGCCACAAGCTGGTCGCCCGGCGCGGCAGCAGTGCCCAGGAGGTGTTCGTGGTCACCGGCTGGAGCCGTGAGCAACTGCAGCAGCAGTTGGATGCGCTGTTGGGTCAGGCGTCGCCCAACAGCAATTCGCCGGACGGCGATCGCTCGTAAACCGCCGGCGCCCGGAAGCGCGCATAGGCGCCCCCCTCGCGAAACCAACTGCCGGGCTCCAAGCACAGCCCATCGGGCTGGAGCTGCCAGCGCTGCTGCAGATAGGCGGTGTAGTCGTTCGCGTTGACCTGGGGGGCCTGCCAGTGCACCACCGCAAACGCCAGGGCCCGCACCCGCACGATCCCACCACTCGACTCCTGGATCTCCTCCTCGAGCAGAAAGGTGCGGAAGCGATCGCGCACCCCGCTGGAGGGAGCCGGCGCACCGTCTTCGATCAGCCTGCCCTCCAGCGGATATTTGCGCAAATAAAGCTCCCGGGCCCTGGGAAAAACCGGCCCCGGAGCAAGGCAGAGCAACGACTCAAAAGCCTGCTGAAAGGACTCCATCGAGGCAGGGGGGCAGAACCCGTCTTCAACAACCATGGCGTCCAGAATGCCGCCTGATCCCGCCCCCTGTCGCCGCCCATGCCGATCACCCCAGCCCAGCTCGATGGGGCCATGGCGTGGCGCTATGCCACCAAGGTGTTCGACCCAAGCCGCCGGATCGACGCGGCCACCTGGAGCGCCCTGGAGAACGCCCTGGTCCAGAGCCCGTCGAGCTACGGGCTGCAGCCCTGGAAATTCCTGGTGATCCGCGAGCCAGCCGTGCGCGAGCAGCTGCGGCCCGAGTCGTGGAACCAGAGCCAGATCACTGACGCCTCCCATCTGGTGGTGTTTCTGGTGCAACGCCACATCGGCCCCGCGGAAGCCGACCGACTGATCACAACCATGGCCCAGACCCGCGGCCTCGATCCCGCCGATCTGGCCTCCTACCGCCAGATGATCGACGTTGATCTAATCAACGGCCCCCGCAGCCAGCAGATCGAGCGCTGGGCCAGCAACCAGGTGTACATCGCCCTGGGCACCTTGATGACGGCCGCTGCCCTGCTGGAGGTGGACACCTGCGCAATTGAGGGCTTCGACCCAGCGGCCTATGACCGCATCCTGGGGCTGGATAACGCGCCCTACCGCAGCTGCGTGGTGTGCGCCGTGGGCTACCGCTCGGCCAGCGACAAGTACGCCAGCCTGACCAAGGTGCGCTACTCGGCTAGTGAGCTGATCGAAGTGCGCTGAAGGCGCAGGGGTGATCAGGTTGGAAATGGGGTGGACCGCCGTGCCGTTTTGCCCCAGTGTTCGACCTGGTGGAACCAGAAGGGGGGTCAAGGGCGGGGCGCCGTTTCCGGCTACGAGGCCGGCTTACGTTGCTTCCGCTGCAGACCCCCCATGTCGAAAAGGGAGTCAGATCAGAAAACTGTAAAAGGCAGTGACCAACGCGGCAGTCCTCTGGCACTGTAAGCCGATTTGCGCCGAGTCAGCCCGGTTCCTCGGGCGATGGCGCCATGGCACTTGGTGCCGCCGCCGGGGGTAGGGGCCAGATCAGGCGCACCTGCTCCAGCAGCTGCTGCGCCTGATCGTCCCGCTCCTGGGGGGTGACGCCCTCCAGCAGCAAGGTGACATGGCCCAGCTTGCGCCCCGGGCTGGACCCCTGCTTGCCATACCAATGCACCGTGGCCTGGGGCAGGGCCGCGAGAGCGTCGCGTTGGCTCTGGTAGTCGACGTCGGAGCTCTCAAAACCGAGCAGATTCACCATCAGGGCCCCGGGCACCTGCAACTCCACGGGTCCCATCGGCAGCCCGGCAACGATGCGCACCTGCTGCGCAAACTGACTGGTGTGAGCCGCCTCGATCGTGAAGTGGCCGGAGTTGTGGGTGCGGGGGGCAATCTCATTGACCTGGAGGCCGCCCTGTCCGTAGAAGAACTCAATCGACAGCACCCCCACATAGTTGATAGCGGTGAGCAGGGAGGCGGCGATGTTGCGGGCGTAGGCCTGCACCGCATGGGGCACGGACGCCGGTGCCAGCACCCAGTCACACACCTGCTGATGCTGGTGGGTCTGCACGAGCGGGTAGCACTGCAGATTGCCGGCCCGGTCGCGGCAGGCGAGCTGGGAAAGCTCCAGCTCAAAGGACACCAGCTCCTCGAGGATCCAGTCGCTGGCGGGAATACGGGCCAGCAGCGCCTGGAGATCCTCTGGCCCCTGGAGCACGGCCGTGCCCTTGCCGTCGTAGCCGCCGGTGGAGGCCTTGGCCATCAATGGGTAGGAGAAGCCATCCGGCAAAACCCCATCGGAGGGCAGATCACACCAACGGGGAGCCGGCAAACCCAACTGCTGCAGCAACTCACGTTGGCTGCGCTTGCTCACCAATGGGGAGAGGGCTTCCAGGCTGGGCAGAAAACTGATGCCGTCAAAACTGAGCGGCGCGAGGGCCGGCAGGTCGACCCACTCGTTTTCAAAGGTGATGGCGCTGCAGCGACGGGCCAGCTCGCGGGTGGCAGCGATGTCGTCAAGTTCGGCCTGCACCACGCTGGTGGCCAGGGCTGTGGCGGGATCGTGGGCCCCCGGGGTTTGCACATGCAGAGGCACATGCAGCTGCTGGGCCGCCGCCGCGAGCATCCAGGCCAGCTGGCCGCCACCCACCACGCCGATGGATGGCATCAAGGGGGTGGCTGTTGGCTCGGCCATAGGTGTTGGCTGAGTCGGGAATCGCCCCTTCTCGATGGCAATCCATCAGGTTACGGCGCCGGGGGTCAGCTGAATCCGCGGTCGCCGGCGAACAGATACCGCACCAGGCTGAGCAGCAGCACGATCAGAAACAACGCCAGCCCGATCGTGCAGGCGTAGCTGATCTCCAGCTCGGCGAAGGCCTGGTCGTAGACGTAATAGACCAGCGTGCGCGTGGAGTCGGCCGGTCCTCCCTGGGTCATCAGGTAGACCTCCTCAAACACCTTGGTGGCGGCAATCGCCGAAATCACCGCCACCAGGGTGATGTAGGGGCGCAGCAGGGGCAGGGTGATGTCGAGGTGCTTGCGCAAACCCTCGCTGCCATCGAGCGCCGCCGCTTCGTAGAGGTCGGGGGAGATGCCCTGCAGGCCGGCCAGAAAAATCACCATGTAGTACCCCAGCCCCTTCCACAGGGTGACGAGCATCACCGAGGGAAGCGCCAGCAGCGGCGAAGTGAGGAAACCGATGGGCTGAAAAGAGCCAGGCAGAAGGGCACTCAGCCAGCCGTCGCGCAGAAGCGCGCTCAACCAGCCGTTGATCAAGCCGTTTTCGGCGTAGATCCAGCGGAAGGCGATCGCCGCCACCACGATCGACACCAGCACCGGCGTGTAAAAGGCGCCTCGAAACCAATGCATCCCCGGCAGCTGGCGGTTGACCAGCACCGCCAGGGCCAGGGCACCGATCACGATCGGGGGAACGACACCCACCAGGTAGAGAAAAGTGGTGCCGGTGACCCGGAAAAACATCGGATCGGCCAGCAGCCGCCGCACGTTGGCCAGGCCCACGAAGCGCAGGGGCTCACTCACATCCAGGCCAGCCTGGCTGACGCTCATCACCAGGGCCATCGCCGCCGGGATCAGCACCGACAGCCCGATCAGCACCAGGGCCGGCAGCAGAAAACCCCAGGCTGTGGCCGTGCGGGGGGCGGAGAGAGACATGGACAACTCCGGGTCGTTCCATTGTGGAACCCGCTGCCGCAGTGCTGTCCCAGGGGCGGCTTTAGCCTCAGGCGACGCCCGCCCCTACCGATGACTGCGACCCCAGCCGCCTGCCCGCTGCGCACCATCGCGGTAGAGCTCAGCGCCAACCCCTACCCGGTGGTGATCGGCGCCGGCGCCTTGGCCGGCCTGGGCGAGCAGATTCGCGCGCGGGGCTTCAAGGCCGGCACCAAGGTGCTGATGGTGACCAACCCCGTGGTGCAGGAGCACTACGGCGCCACCGCCCTGGCCAGCCTGCAGGCCGCCGGCTTCGACGCCAGCACCCTGGTGATTGAGGCGGGCGAAGACCAGAAAACACCTGCCACCGTGGGACTGATCCACGACGCTGCCTTCGCCCGCAAGCTTGAGCGCGGCTCGCTGATCGTGGCCCTGGGCGGCGGTGTGGTGGGCGACATGGCGGGATTTGCCGCCGCCACCTGGCTGCGCGGCATCGCCGTGGTGCAGGTGCCCACCACGCTGCTGGCGATGGTGGATGCGGCCATCGGCGGCAAAACGGGCGTCAACCACCCCGGCGGCAAGAACCTGATCGGCGCCTTCCACCAGCCGCGGCTGGTGCTGATCGATCCCACCACCCTTTCCACCCTGCCGGAGCGGGAATTTCGAGCCGGCATGGCCGAGGTGATCAAGTACGGCGTGATCGGCGACGCCGAGCTGTTTGCTGCGTTGGAGGCAGCCGGCAACCTCAGCGCGATGGCAGCGGTGGGGCCCGAGCTGCTGCAGACCCTGCTGGAGCGCTCCGCCGCAGCCAAGGCCCGTGTGGTGGCCGCCGATGAACACGAGGGCGGCCTGCGGGCGATCCTCAACTACGGCCACACCCTGGGCCATGTGGTGGAAGCCCTCTGCGGCTACGGCACCTGGCTGCATGGCGAGGCGGTGGCCATCGGCATGGCCGCCGCCGGCGAGATCGCCTTGGCCATGGGCCTCTGGAGCGCTGCCGAGCAGCAACGCCAGCTGGCCCTGATTGAAGCGGCCGGCCTGCCCCACCGCTGGCCGGAGCTCAACCCCGAAGCGGTGCTCACCTGCCTACAAGGGGACAAGAAAGTGCGCGACGGCCAGGTGCGCTTCGTGCTACCCACAGCGATCGGCAGCGTGGAGATCCGCAGCGACGTGAGCGAGGCGATCATCCGCCGCGCGCTCTACGCCTCCCCGTAGGCATCTTCCAGGGCCGTTTCCAAGGTGGTGATCAGCAGCACCAAGGCCGCCCGGGAGTCGAGGTCGGGGCCGGTCACGGCTGAGATCCAGCGATGACAAAGCCCCTCGATCTGCTGAAACAGGTCGCCGCCGGCAGCCAGGGTGGCCATCACCCGCTCCACGCTTTGCTCATCGGCCTCCGGCGGCAAGCCCACCACGTAGCGGCGACCGTCATCGCCGACATAGGTGAGCTGGCCCTGCTCATCCATCACCGGCGTGGCATGGGGTGTGATCGGTGGCGGCGGCTCCACCTCAAAACCCTCTTCAGCGCGGTCCCTGGGTTGATCCCCGGGTTGATCCCCGGGTTGGTCCCCGGGTTGATCCCCGGGTTGATCCGTGGGTTTGTTCACCATCACCCAGGCCCGGCTTTTCTCCCTCCTAGCTAGGGCCGCCAGCCCGGATTGCCAATCGTCTGAGGGCGCCGATCAGCAGCCCTGATCCTTCCGCGCTTGGTGACGAACGGAACCTTGCACCCTGGCGCTGCGCTGGGCATGGTGAGAGGCCCGGACGGCCGCGCGATGAGCTGGAGCGAACTGGAACGGTTGGTGGAAGACGCCGAAGCCGACACCACGGTGCAAAGGGCGCTGCGGCACTGCCGCTCCCAGCAGGAGCTGGTGCTGGCCTCCCGCCAGCTGGGCTATCGCATCACCCGTGTCGACCTGCTGCGGGCCTGGCAACTCCACTGCCGCGAGCAGCCCCTGCGCCAGGAAAGGGGCTGATCAGGCGTCACGCCGATCCAGGGCATTGCGGGGCGGATGGCCGTCGCCGCGCAGCAGCAAGCGCTCCCAGCGGTTGAGCTGGCGCAGCAGCAGTGCCGTGAAGCCCAGGGCCACCAGCAGGCCAACGCGAGCAGCGGCTCCCGGCAGCCAGGCCGCCAGCACCAGCTCCAGTCCCAAGGCCACCAGCACCAGCGGCCGCCAGCGGCGCACACCCCGCAGGGCACCGGAGCAGGCCCGGCAATGGCGGGTGTGGCTGTCGTAGCGGTCCATCAAGGCCGCCCGACCCCAGCGGGGAGGGAGGGCGCTGCCGGGAGCCGGTGGTCCAGCGATGGTGTTGACCCAGTTGTGCAGCGCCTGCACGTAGACATCGGCGCTGGTGGGCAGGAAGCAGGCTTGGGCCAGGGCGCCGCTGCCGCCCCGCTCCGCCAGAACCCGCTCCTGGCCGTGCAGAAACACCTGGTCGTCTTCGAGCACCGTGTGGTTGCCGAGGTGCTGCAGCCACACCGGCCGGGCGCGCAGCAGCAGCCGCGGCAAGGCCGAGCGGAATTGGAAGGGAAAGCGGGCAAACAGGCGGCATTCCCCAGCCCGGATCGGCGTCGCGTACACGACGGTCATGAACCGGGCGAACCCCTTGGCGGTGAGGTCGTGCCACATCAGGCCCGGGGCCACGAAGGTGGTGAACTGGCTGCCGAGCTTGCCCCGCCGCGGCCCCTCCGGCCAGGCCAGGGTGAACCCCTCGGGCCCGGAGCTGGTGAGCTCGGCGGCAACGGGCGCGGCGTTCTGGCGGCGGCCTACGGTGCGGTGGTGGGTGAAGGGCACGTGGCTCACGTCGAGCACGTTTTCCAGCAGGGTGAGGGCATCCATCGGCAGGTCGCGGAAGGTGTCTTGCACCAGCCAGCCGGGTTCCTCGAGCACCGGCACCAGGGGCAGGGGCGCCGTTGCCGCCCGCTCCGGGTCGCCGGCGAACACAAACAGCAGCCCCTGGCCGGTGGCCGTGGCATAGGCGCGGCAGGCACTGCGGGCACTGGCGCAGGCGGTGGCAACCGCCCCGGGATCGGCCTGGGGGATGGCGGTGCAGCGGCCCTCGCCATTGAAACTCCAGCCGTGATAGGGGCACTCCAGTTCACCCCGGCCGTTGAGCCGGCCTTCGCTGAGGGGCACGAGCCGGTGGGGGCACACGTCGGCGAAGGCGCGCCACTGGCCGGCGGCAGCGTCCCACCAGAGCACCAGGTCCTGTTCCAGCAGGGTGAAAGCCGTGGGTTGGCGGGGATCCAGATCCTGGAGGTAGGCCACCGGATACCAGCGCTGCTGCCAGTGCTCTTGCCAGCGCTCCTGGCTGGCGGCATCGCTTGCGGCATCGCTTGCGGCAACAACGGTGGGGGACACAACCATGGAGAAACCGCAGAGAAGACGAAAGGGTTGGCGCTGATGATGGCGCGCCCTCGCTGGAGGCCGCTCAACTCGATGCCGAGGTGTAGGAACGCTGGGCGAAGCGCCACAGCAGCCGGCTGCCCGCCAGGCACAGCGCCGCCACCAGCAGCGAACCGATGGCCCACAGCGCCGAGCCCCGGCCCAAAAGCGCCTCGGCCGGCACGGTGGTGAGAAAGGCCACGGGCAGCACGAAGGTGAACAGCAACCTCAGTGCCGGCGGATAGGCGCTCACCGGATAGCGACCGGCGACCAGCGTGTAGCGCAGCACCTCGGTGGCATTCCACACCTTCACAAACCAGATGCTCAGGGCCGCCAGCACAAACCAGAGGCTGTAAAGGATCGCGAGGGCGGCCAGCAGCAGCGCCAGGGGCAGCAGCACGGCCCCGAGCGAGCGCAGGCCAGCTGCAGCCTCGGGGCCGCCCTGGGCCAGGGCCCAGCCGATCAGCCCCAACCCCGCTGCAACCGCCGGCAGGCCCCAGGGTGACACCGTGCGGGCCGAGAGCCAGAACTGGCTGTCGATCGGCTTGAGCAGCACGTAATCCAGGGTGCCCGTCTGCACGTGGCTGACGATGCGGCTGAGGTTGGGCTGCAGCACGCAGGTGGTGAAGCCATCCAGAAGGGTGTAGAGCCCCAGCACCACCAGCGCCCCGCTCCAGCTCCAGCCCCCCAGGCTGGGGCCGCCGGCAAACAGCAGCTGCAGCACAAACAGGCTGCCGGCCAGGTTGCCCAGCACCGACACGAATTCAATCGCCGCATTGAGCGGATACTCGAGCTCGGCCGCCAGCGAGGTGCCCCAGAAGCAACGCAGGCTGCGCCAGTAGCGCTTCATGCTTCAGGCCCCCATCGCCGAGTAGCGCCGCAGGCCGGCCCGCCACAGCACACGACTGATCGGCCAGAGCAGCAGACACCAGGCAGCGATGGCGCCGAATCCCAGCGCCACATTCACCGGCTCACCGGCCAGCAGCCGGGCCGGGAAATCCACCATCCAGGGAAAGGGCGTGGCCAGGGCCAGCCGCCGCACCGCCGGCGGAAAGGTGTCGAGCGGGGCCACCAGACCGGAGAGAAACAGGTAGGGGATCAACAGCAGGCGATCCAGCGCCGCCGCCCGCTCGCTCCAGAAGCACAAGGTGGTGACGATCACCTGCAACACAAACCGCAGCAGGAAGGCTGCCTGAATCGCCAGCAGTCCCAGCAGCAGCTCAGCGGGCGAAGGCCACCACAGCACCCCCGGCGCTGCCAGCCCCACCACCACCAGCATCAGCAGCACAAACGGCACGCGAGTGGCCTGCTCGCTGAAATGAGCCGCCAGGTAGCGCCACAGCGGCGCCAGGGGCTGCAGCAGCAGGGGCGAGAGGCGGCCCTGCAGGGCATCCTCCTCAAACACGTGGATCAGCCACACCACCGTGAACTGGCGCACCACAAACGCCGCCAGGAAATAGTGGCTGATCTGCTGGGGCGTCAGGCCCGCCGCTACGCCGGCGCCCGAGCCGCTCCACACCCCCAGCATGATCAGGGGCAGCACGCCCGAGAGGGCCCAGAGGGCGATCTCGGCCCGGTATTCGAGCATCAGCGCGTACTGGCTGCCCAGCAGCGCCCGCGCCACGCGCCAGGCCCAGCTCAAGGCACCCCTCCCGTCACCGAAGCCTCCCCGCGCTGGCGAAACAACCCACCGATCAGCTCCTCGATCGGTGGATCACTCACCTCCAGATCCACCACCGCAAAGCGCTCCAGCAGCACCGCCACCCGCTCGGTGAGCTGCGCGCGCGGCACCAACAGCCGCACCTGGTGGCCCTGGTGCGCCTCGATCACACCAAAGCACGCGAAGGCCTCGGTTGGTTGCAGGTCGGATAGCTCCAGGCGCACCTGGCGGCAGGGGGCCAGCCGCTGGGTGAGGTCGGCGAGGGAGCCATCGTGGAACAGCTGACCCTGGTGGATCAGCAGCACCCGCGGGCAGAGGGCGGTGATGTCGCCCATGTAGTGGCTGGTGAGCAGCACGGTGGCGCCGGTGCGGCGGTTGTAGTCGGCCAGGAAATCGCGCACCCGCGCCTGGGCATTCACATCCAGCCCCAGGGTGGGCTCATCGAGAAACAGCACCGAGGGCCGGTGCAGCAGCGCCGCCAGCAGCTCGGCCTTCATGCGCTGACCGAGCGAGAGCTTGCGCAGGGGGCGCTGCAGCTCGGGACCCAGCTCCAACATCTCGGCCAGCTCGGCGATGCGGCGCCTCGCCTCGGCCTCCTCGATGCCATACACCGCCGCATTCACCCGCAGCGAATCGAGGGCCGGAAGGTCCCAGATCAGCTGCTGGCGGTTGCCCATTACCAGGGTGATCTGGCGCAAGAAGCGGGCCTGACGCCGAAAGGGCTCGTGGCCTGCCACCTCCAGCTCGCCACCGCTGGGGTGGATCAGGCCGGTGAGCATCTTCAAGGTGGTGGTCTTGCCGGCGCCATTGGGGCCCAGGAAGCCAACGATCTCCCCGGGCTCGATCGTGAAGCTGATTCCATCCACCGCCAACACATCGCGATGGCGCCGCCGCAGCAGATGCTGGATTGTGCCGGCCAGGCCAGGCTGCTTCTCGCTGATTCGGTAGGTCTTGCTCAGCCCACTAGCGCGAATGATTGGCCCTGCCACAACGTTCTGCTATCCAGGGCACGGTAGGCAGCCAACTGGGCTGATTAGGGTTTAGGCACCGCATAACTACAGCCTCCAAGACGATGACCAGCGTTGACTGGCTCTGGCTGCTCCATCCCGCCCTGGCGGTAGCCCTGGTTTTTCCCCTGCTGGGCGCTGTCTTGCAGCTGGCCATCCAGACCCGCCGGCGCCGCCTCAACCCAGGCAAGGCGCCAGCAAGTGCCGGCAGCGAACACACCGCCCTGGGGCGCTGGCTCACCAGCTCGGTGGTGGCCATCCAGCTGCTTGCCTATGCAGTGGTGATTCTCACCCAGAAGCCCAGCCAGCTCGACGCCATGCGCAGCTCCCTGCTGCTGCTCGTGCTGACTGGCAGCGTGCTGGCCCTGGTAGCTCTGTGGCGGGTGCGGCAAGCCAGTTACCGGGCCAGCTTTGCCCTGCTCTGCTGGATCGGGGTGATCGGCCTGGGCATGCAGCCTGAAATCTGGCGGCTCAGCGACAACCCCCTCGATCCAGCCTTCTGGCAATCCCATTTCTGGGGCGGCATGGGGCTCACCGGCTTGCTGCTCTTCTCCCTAGCGGCCCGTCCGGAGATCCAGCGCCAAATGCGCTGGCGGCGCCTTCACCTCAGCGCCAACGCCCTGGCGGCCCTGATCTTTCTGGCCCAGGGGATCACGGGCCCGAGGGACCTGCTGGAAATTCCCCTGAGCTGGCAAAAAGCCACCATCTGGAGCTGTGACTTCAGCTTGCGCGTCTGCCCGCCCCTGGCTCCACCGGGCTGATGCGCCTGCCCTGGGCCGTAGCGCTGTTGGCCCTGCTGGCGGGTCGCTACGTCTTTTGGCGCTGCACAGCCACCCTGAACCTCGATAGCCCCCTGGCTGCGGCGCTGAGCCTGCTACTGCTGGCAGCCGAGCTCTGGCTGCTGGCCCACGGCTTCCTGCAGCTGCTGTTCACCCTGGCGCCGGCCCAAAGACAAGCAGCGCCTAGCCCAGACCCCAAGCAGGCCGCCAGCTTGCCCTGGGTGGATGTGCTGGTGCCGAGCTACGGCGAGCCGATCGAGGTGGTGGAGCGCTGCCTGCGCGGCTGCCGCGCCCTCAATTACGGCCGCTACCACCTCTGGCTCCTCGACGATTCCGGCAGGCCGGAGCTGGCGGAGCTGTGCGCGCGCCTGGGCTGTCACTACCGCAGCCGCGAGCGGCGGGAGCATGCCAAGGCAGGCAACCTCAACCATGTATTGCCGGACCTGCAGGGCGAGCTGATCGCCGTATTCGATGCGGACGTTGTGCCGGTGCGGGGCTTCCTGGAGCGAACGGTTGGGCTATTTGATAGAGCCGAAGTGGGCCTGGTGCAGACACCCCAGACCTATATGAATGCCGATCCGGTGATCCGCAACCTGGCTCTGGAGCGGTGGTTGTTGCCGGATGAGGAGAGCTTTTACCGCTGGATTGAACCAGTGCGCCAACGGCTCGGGGCGGTGGTGTGTGCCGGGACGTCGTTTGTGCTGCGCCGCTCAGCCCTGCTGGCGGTGGGTGGCTTCGAGACGGGCACCCCCTCGGAAGACCTAGCCACCGGCATTCGGCTCACAGCCGCCGGCTGGCGGTTGCTGTTTGTACCGGAGAAGCTCAGCGCTGGCTTGGCGCCCCTCACCGCCGCCGCCTTTGCCCGCCAGCGCTGCCGTTGGGCCAGCGGCACCCTGCAGACCCTGCGCACCGGTGCCAACCCCCTACTGATCAAGGGCCTTAATCCGATCCAGCGGCTTGCCTTTCTCGAGGGGATCCTGCACTGGCTCAACGCCCTGCCCCAGCTGGTGCTGCTGCTGATGCCCCTGAGCCTGGGGGTGCTGGGCATCGCGCCACTGCGCGTCAGCGGTGCCGGACTGCTGCAGATGGCCCTGCCCCTCTACGGCGCCCAGCTGGTGCTGGCTCGCTGGTTTACGGCCCACAGCCGCACCGCACTCACCAGCGAGCTCTACCGCCTGGTGGTGCTGCTGCCGCTGGTGGGAGCGGTGCTGAGCACCCTGCTGGGCAGGCCCCTGCCCTTCCGGGTCACACCCAAGGCCCTGGCCAGCGGCCGCCAAACCAGCCCCAAACCGCGTCTGCTGTTGCCCCTGCTGGCCCTGCTCAGCCTGCAGCTGGTCGCCTTGCTGAATCTGCTGCCCATCGCCAGCGGTGTCCGGCTGGACCTATTGCCCGAGAGCAAGGCCACCCTGGCCCTCGGGGTGGGCTGGGCCCTGGTGAATGTGCTGCTGCTGCTGGCCGCCCTGCGCTGCTGCTGGGATCGGCCCCGCAGCGATGCGGTGCCCTGGCTGGCCTGGCGAGAGGCGGTGCAGCTAGCTGGCCAGCCCGCCCAACTGGTGGCCTTAAGCGAAGCGGGCCTCGAGCTTGAACTGGAGCGGGAAGCGCCGCAGCCGGGGCAAGAGCTGGAACTCGCCACCAGCGACGGCCGTCGCTGGCTCCTGAGGCTCGAGGCCTGCTATGGCAGGCGCCTGGGCTGCAGCTGGGCACCGATTTCAAGCGAGCCTGCGGAGGAGCGCAAGGAGTGGCTGCAGCAACGGCTATACCGCCGCGATGGCCAGTGGCCGACGCGGCGGGCGCCTGCCGAACCGCTTGCCCTGGCTGTGATCCTGAGCCGGCTGCTGCGGCCACTGGCAGCTGAAACCTGGCTGAGGCGCAGCCTGCTGCCAGCCAATCCGCCAAACGAGCAACATGGAGCTGGAATGGAGGAGATGCAGCGATGAGCCTGGTAGCAGTAACGGGAGCATCCGGAAAGACCGGCTGGCGGGTGGTGGATGAAGCCTTGAAGCGGGGCCTGGCGGTGCGGGCGATCGTGCGGCCCGGCTCCGTGCTGCCAGCAGCCCTAGCCGAAGCAGAGCAGCAAGGGCGGCTCGATGTGCGGCGACTGGATCTAAGTGCCACCGAGGCCTTGCATGCCGCCCTGAGCGGCTGTGACTCCCTGGTGATCGCCACTGGCGCCAGGCCATCCGTGGATCTGGCCGGCCCCCTCAAGGTGGATGCCTTCGGGGTGCGCGACCAGATCCGCGCCTGCCAGGCGGTGGGCCTGAAGCGGGTGGTGCTGGTGAGCTCCCTCTGCGCCGGTCGCTGGCAGCACCCCCTAAACCTGTTTGGCTTGATCCTGGTGTGGAAACGCCTGGGCGAGCGCTGGCTTGAAGAAAGCGGACTCGACTGGACCGTGGTGCGCCCCGGCGGCCTCAGTGAGGACGACAGCCGCAGCGAAAGGGAGGGGGTGGTTTATTCGGGCCCTAACCAGCAGGAGAGCAGCAGCCTGCCCCGCCGCCTGGTGGCCCGGGTGTGCCTAGAAGCCCTCGAAACCCCGGCCGCCAGCGGGCAGATCATCGAAATCACCAGCAGTCCCACCCAGCAGCCCCAGTCCCTCAACCATTGGCTGGAGACAGCGATCCCGGCTCCCGGCTGAAGCGGGGTAGCTCCGGGGTCCCACCCCGGCCGTAGGCCAGCCAGCGGAAATCCCCCAGGGCCCCGGGATCCACCAGCCGCAGCAGGGCCTCGCGCCGGGCCAGCACGGTGGCCAGCGCCGCCGGGGCCTCCTGCTGCAGCCCGTGCAGCCGCTCGGCCAAGCCCAGGGCGAGTAGGGCCTGGCCCTGGCGGCACTGGCCCAGGGGCAGCCAGCCGCTGGCGGCGGCGGCAGCATCGACGCTCTCAACACACAAATGGGCTGTGAGATCCCAAGCGCCTGGCTCCAGCAGCGGATCGCCGCTGGCCTGCTGGCCCCGATAAGCCATCAAGGTGCCGCCAGAGCGCTGGGGGGCGTAGTAGCGCCAGGCCTCTAAGGCGTAGTCGATCACCAGCAGCTGGCCCTCGGCCACGGCTGCTGCGCACTCGCTAAGCCAGGGGGCCAGGCCCGGGTGCAGCTCGCTGCACCAGCCGGGCGGGCGCTGGAGCGATGGGGGCAGGAGTCCAAGGGGCTCGAGTTGGGCGGCCGCTGCCGGCTCCAGGGGCGCGCCGGGCTCCAGCCGCAGCGAGAGCTCCGCCCCAGGACCCTCGTGCAGCGCCACCACTTGCTGGCGCCAGAGCGCCCCGTCCCACTCGATCCGCTCCACCGCCAGGGCATCGAGCACCTCATGGGCGAGCACCACACCGCGCAGCGGTGAGGCCGCCAGCTCCGCGAAGCTGGCCCAGCGACAGGGCAAGGGGCAGTCCTGCAGCAGGGCTTGCTGACGGGCCGCCATGCCCCCGTTGGGCTCCACCAGCACCAGCTCCAGGCGCTGGGCCAGCTGGGGCCAACCCGCCACCAGGGCCTCGGCCAGCTGCAGGGCCAGGCTGCCCTCGCCGGGCCCTGCCTCAACCAGAGCAAGGGGACCGGGACCGGCCGCCAGGGCAGTGAGCCACTCGGCCAGCTGGGGAGCTAGCAGGGCGGCGAAATCGGGCCCCAGGGAGGGGGCAGTGGCGAAATCCCCCGCCGGGCCGATGCGCAGCCGGCCAGCCCCATAGGCGCCATGCAACGGATCGTGCAACACCCATTCCATGTAAGTGCGAAAGGGGACCGCTGCGCCGACGGCCTCGAAGCGCTGCAGCAGCCAGGGGGGCAAGCTCACGCTCAGACGCCTGCTCAGGGAGAATGCATCTTCGCTGAGGCCGGTGAATGGGTCGCGCTTGGAACGCCGTGCTGCCTGCGCTGGTGTCGCTGCTGCTGGTTCTGACCTGCTGGCTGGGTGTGGGTATCGCTCCAGCCCAGGCCTACGACAACCCCGACCTCCTACCCGACCACCCCACCCCGGTGATCGACCTGGCCAAGGCCCTCACCGATGGTCAGCGCATCAGCCTGGAAGAAAATCTCACCCGCTTCGAGGCCGATACCGGCTGGAAACTGCGGGTGCTCACCCAGTACGACCGCACCCCAGGCCAGGCGGTGAAGAGCTTCTGGGAGCTTGATGAGCGCAGCCTGCTGCTGGTGGCCGACGAGCGCGGCGGCAACCTGCTCAACTTCAACGTGGGCGATGCCCTGTTTGCGCTGATGCCGCGCACCTACTGGGTGGAGCTGCAAACCCGCTACGGCAACCAGTACTACGTGCGCGACAACGGCCAGGATGCGGCGATCGTCGATGCGCTGACGGCGGTGGAAACCTGCCTGGTGCAGGGCGGCTGCCAGGTGGTGCCGGGTCTGCCGCGGGAGCAGTGGCTGCTCACCCTCTCCACCTCGGTGCTGGGGGGCCTGGTGGTGGGCTTCGCCGCCTATCCCCGCAAAGAGGGGCGCAAAGTGGAATGGGCCTGGGTGCTGCTGCTCTCGCCCCTGTGGCTGATCCTGTTTGGTGCCCTGGGGCTGGGGCCGATCGTGACGCGCACCAGCGATCTGCTGCCGGTGGCCCGCAACACCCTGGCCTTCCTGGGGGCAGCGCTCGCTGCCTACCTGATCGCCGGAGCCACCGTGGGAAAGGCCCGGCTGCGGGACTCAGAGTGAGCTGGTGCGGCTTCTGGGCCCGAGTCGCTCGAGGCTCTCGAGCTGACAGCGCAACGAGGTCGCCGGGGTGCAGGCCGGTTTCGGCGGTTCAGCGGCAGCAACCGTGAGCTGGCCGCGCAGGCGCCCCAGGTTGTCGTCGTAGAAACGCTTGAGGTCGTGGAAGCGCTTCACCGGCTGGCCGTAGAAGCTGCGGCCGGCGAGGGTGGGGAAGCTGGCCCACTCGGGGGCCAATTTGGCCGCCAGCAGCGGCGAGAACACGCCTTGATCAGCTAGGGCCAGGGCACCACGACGCTGGATTAGGTAGATGGCGCCCTGGTCTTGAACCTGGGGGCCAAAGGCCGCGATTCCCAAGGAACGCGAAACCATGTTCCAGGTGAAGGGCATGAACTGGTAGGCTCCAGCGGCCGCACTGGCGTAACGGGCCGTGCGCACCACCCGATCGGGGTGGCGCTCGAGCGACGGCATCAGGCCGCCGCCAAACATGATGCGATAGCCAACGTCGTCGCCATTGGCCCAGGTGCCCTCGGCGAAGCGAATGGTGTTGAGCAACGCCCGGCGCTCAGGCGTGATCGCGAAGATGCGCGGCGGCGGCGGCGGCAGGGGCAGCGCCATCGCCGTGTGGGGATGGGCCTGGATCAGCACTGGAGCAGCCGGATCCTCAGCGGCCCGAACCCCGGGAGCGATCAGGGCCAGGAGGGCCAGCCCGGCCAAACCGACTTGAACAGAGCGAGCTGAACGGGAGCTGGAGCAAGGCAAGGTCATACCGGAGCGAATCAGACGGCAAAACCGCATCCAGGCGGCAAAAACTCGAAAAACGAAACAATTATTGTTCGCGTCAATTTGCCTACCAATTCGCGCAAATCGAGAACATTAGTGCCAATCACACAAGTGTCCATTGGTGTCAACAATCACCGTGAACGGTTCAGATCACTTCCTGCGCCAAGCCTTTGTCGTCAAAACACAACTGATCTTTGGCGCCAGTGAGCCGCTAGGCCGGGGCGAATTGCTGGGTCACAAAGGTCTCGATGGCCTGGGCCGCCTGGACGTTGCCATCGGCAGCCAGGGGGGCTCCCTGGGGCGGCAACAACGGCTGATCCAGTTGCCAGTCGCCGCTGCGGGCCTGCTCCTGGCTGAGCAGGCGGTGCCAGCCATGGCGCACCAGGGCCGCCTCGAGCACCGGGGCCTCGGCAAAGCCGTCGCGATGCACCAGGTGCACCCCCACACCGGCACTCAGGGCTTCACAAAAGGAGCTGTAGCCCGGTTTGGTGAGCAGCCGCCCGCACAGCCCCATCACCTCCAGGGGCCGCACGCCTGGGGGCAACAGCCGGGCATTGGGGGCCTCAGCCAGCGAGGGATCGGAGGAGATGAACACATGGTCGGGCCAGCGACCGAGCAGCTCCGCAGCCAGGTTCAGGCCCAGCCCACCGAAGCTGATCAACACGCAACGCTCTCGTTCAGACGGCAGGCCCAGCTGCTGGGCCAGGGCCGCAGGGTCGAGCCTGGGCTGGCCGGCCGTTAACCCGACCTCCACCTCAGGGATGTCCCAGTCCATCGGCATGGCCAGGGGGCAGCGCAGCAGCAGATCGCCCTGGCGGTAGGCCTCCAGGCTGCGGCGGGCCCAGGTTTGAAATGCCGGCCCCATCGGGCTGTAGATGGCCTCCCAGCCGAAGCTGGCCAACCAGATCAGCGGGGCACCCACCCGCCGGGCCAGCTCGGCGGCAGCCGGCGGCACATCCCCCAACACCAGCAGCGGCTGCCCCTGGGCCAGCAGCCAGGTCGCTTCAGCGGCCCACTGCTCGGGCAGCTGGGCATCGAGGGCCGTCAGGGCCGCCAGGGTGGCCTCCGGATCCGCGCCCAGGGCATCGGCCTGCACCACGCCCACATCCCAGCGGCAGGGGCGACGTTCAAACGGCACCGGCCCCAGGGCCGTGCGCAGAAAGGTTTCGGGCAACGCCGTGGACAGCACCAGCCGCCAGCTGGGTTGCCGCTGATGCAGGGCCGTGAGCACGGCGGCGGTGCGGGAGCCATGGCCGAAGCCATGGGCGCTGATGCAGGCAACGATCAGCATGGGTCAGCGCAGGATCAGCACGGTGCCAGCTGGGCGGCTTGGCTGGGGGCCTGCCAGAGCCGCTCCTCGTACAGCAGTTCACCGCCCAGGCCATACCAGCGGTGACTGGCGCTGCGCAGCTCCTGCCCCACCAGCTCCACCCAGCTGAAGTGGCGCAGGGCCTGGCCGGCGCCGTCGGTGCCGTGACGGGGCACGCAGGCGGTGTTGAGGTAGGCGGTGCCGGCCCGGTCGCGGCAGAAGCTCTGGCGCGCCCCCTGCCCCCGCCTGAGCGCATGGTGCATGTGGCCGAACACCACCAGGGGCACGGAGCGGCGGCGGCGGATCTGCTGGATCGCCAGGGAGAGGTCGAGGTCGCCCCAGTCACAGGCGGGGGGCTTCCAGTCGCGGCCGCAGGGGGAGGCGGCGTCGCTACCGAGGCCGGAAGGGCCGCTGTGGCCCAGGAGCACCAGGGGCCAGTCGGCGGGAGCGGCGGCGGCGGCGGCCGTGATCCGGTCCGCCGACTCCTGCAGGCTCACCGGCCCGCAAGCCGCCTGCACTGCCCGGGAGAGGTTGTAGCCGCCACCGGCCGTGCCAGGCCGGCCCCCCACCACGGCCAGACCCGGCGGGCTGAGGGCCCGCAGCCGCCAGCCGCAGTGCACGTCGCCCAGCAGGTCCATCTGGCGCTGCAGGGTGCGGCCGGAGGCGTCCTTGCCGGCGTCGTGGTTGCCAAGGATGCAGGCCACCGGCAGCGGCAGCTGGCGCAGCAGTGCCGGGATCCGCTGCTGGCCATCGCTGAGGTCGCCCACCACCAGCAGGGCATCCGGAGCAAGCGTCGCCAGCAGAGCGTGATCGGTGTGGTCCCAGGCCCCGTGCAGATCACCGGCAATGGCGATGCGGAGCGTTTTCCCCCCGCCGGGTGCCGCCATCTCCGCTGCCTAGGCTGAGGCCATCCTGCATCAGTTGGGGGCCCGGGTTGGTTTTCGCCGCCATCCAGCACACACCAGCCGTCGACCTGCCCGCGGCGATCGCCGAGCTCAAGCGCCAGCGCAACGCCGTGATCCTGGCGCACTACTACCAGGACGAGGCCATCCAGGACATCGCCGACTTCATCGGCGATTCCCTGGAGCTCTCCCGCAAGGCAGCTGCCACAGAGGCCGATGTGATCGTGTTCTGCGGCGTGCACTTCATGGCCGAAACGGCCAAGATCCTCAATCCTTCAAAAACGGTGCTGCTGCCGGATCTGGAGGCCGGCTGTTCCCTGGCCGACACCTGCCCGGCCGACGCCTTCGCCCGCTTCCGAGCGCAACATCCCGACCACATCGCCGTGAGCTACATCAACTGCTCGGCAGCGGTGAAAGCCCACAGCGACCTGATCTGCACCAGCAGCAATGCGGTGGATCTGGTGCAGCAACTGCCCGCCGATCGGCCGATCCTGTTCGCCCCCGACGAGAACCTCGGCCGCTGGGTGCAGGCCCAGAGCGGCCGGGAGCTCACCCTCTGGCCCGGCAGCTGCCAGGTGCACGTGGCCTTCAGCGAGCAGGCCCTGCTGCAGCTCAAGCTCGAGCATCCGCAAGCCGAGGTGCTGGCCCACCCCGAATGCCAGCAGCACCTGCTGGATCTGGCGGATTTCATCGGCTCCACCAGCGGCCTGCTGCGCCGCGCCGAGGCCAGCCCCGCCACCAGTTTCATCGTGCTCACCGAGCCCGGCATCCTGCATCAGATGCGGCTGAAGCTGCCCCACAAGCACTTTTTTGAGGTGCCCGGCGCCGACGGCTGCAGCTGCAACGCCTGCCCCTACATGCGCCTCAACACCCTGGAGAAGGTGTGGCAGTGCCTGCACGACATGGCACCGGAAATCGTGCTGGACGAGGAGCTACGGCTCAAGGCCCTGGCGCCGATCGAGCGGATGCTGGCGATGAGCCGCTGAACCCACCGCCCCTGAGTCAGTAGCTGTAGTTGGCCACAAACAAGCTGGTGTCGTCGGAGGGCTCGCTGCCGGGCTCGTAGGCGCCGCGGCTGGCGGCTCCGTTGGCGCGGGCCCGGGCCAACGGAGCCGCCTGGCCGGCCGCCCGATCCGTGCCGCCCCAGTGCTTGAGGCAGGAATGCTGCAGGGCGCGACCGTAGGAGAAGCCCAAGTGCCAGGGGGCGCCCTCCTGGGCCGCCACCTGATTGATGGCGTTGAGGCAGAGGCTGGCGTCCTCCTCGCTGAGGCCGCCACTGAGGAACAGGATCGCCGGCACCGCCGCAGGCACGGTGCGGCTGAGGGTGCGCATGGTGAATTCCCCCACCTCCTCGGCACTCGCCTGCCGGGGGCAGTCGGCGCCTGGGCAGGTCATCGAAGGTTTGAGCAGGCTCCCCTCGAGAAACACACCATTCAGCGCCAGGGCTTCGTAGGTGGTGCGCAGAACCCACTCCTGCACTGAGGCGGTGGTGGTGATGTCATGGTCGCCATCCATCAAGATCTCAGGCTCCACGATCGGCACCAGGCCGTGCTCCTGCACCGTGCGGGCGTAGCGGGCCAGCCCCCAGGCGTTCTCACGCACCGCCAGCTCCGATGGCGCGCCGCTGGCGCTGATCTGCAACACAGCGCGCCACTTGGCGAAGCGCGCGCCACGGGCGTAGTAACGGGCCGCGCGCTCCCCCAGGCCCTTGAGCCCGGTGCACCAGCTCTCGCCGGGCACCCCACCAGCCAGGGGTTCCACCCCCTGATCCACCTTGATGCCGGGCACGATTCCCTGGCGCTGAAATAGCTCCACGAGCGGCACGCCGCCAGCCGCAGCGGTGCTGTCTTGAAAGAGGGTTTCCTCGTAGAGGATCACGCCGGAGATGTGGTCGCTGAGGCCTGCGGTAGTGGCCAGCAGGCTGCGGTAGGCACGCCGATGCTCCTCGGTGTTCTCCAGGCCGATGGCCGCGAAGCGCTTGCCGATCGTGCCGGTGGATTCATCCGCCGCCAGCAGCCCCGTGCCCGGGGCCGCCAGGGCCGCAGCGGTGGCGGCGAGCTCATCGCGGAAATCATCCAGGGCCATGGCGGCAGCCTGCGGGAGATCCCTGGCTAGTCGGGCCGCCGCTCATCGTCAACGGTGGACTGGGGGGGAAAGGCAGGGGGGGTGGTCGGAGCAGGGAAGCCACGTGTCGCCACGCTGCCTAGGGTGCCCGAGCCAGGTCATTCACTCCCCCGGCTACCCATGCGCACCATTGCCTTCGCCAATGGCGACCGCATGCCCCTGCTGGGACTGGGCACCTGGAAATCGGCTCCTGGTGATGTGGGTGCTGCGGTGCAGGAAGCCATCCGGCTGGGCTACCGCCACATCGACTGTGCCAGCGTCTATGGCAACGAGCCGGAGGTGGGCGAGGCGATCCGCAGCGCCATCGATGCCGGCGAGGTGAGGCGCGAGGAGCTGTGGATCACCTCCAAGCTCTGGTGCAATGCCCATGGCCGCGACAACGTCGAACCGGCGCTGCGCCGCACCCTTGGGGATCTGGGCCTGGCGTGGCTGGATCTCTACCTGATCCACTGGCCGGTGCCGATCAAGTCCGGCGTGGCCTTTCCCTCCAGCGGGGAAGATTTTCTACCACCGGCGCAGGGGTCGCTCAGATCCACCTGGGAGGGGATGGAAGGCGCCCTGGAGGCTGGGCTCACCCGCCATATCGGTGTGAGCAATGTCTCCAGCCACAAGCTCCACGATCTCCTGAGCCACTGCCGGATCCGGCCGGAGGTGAATCAGGTGGAACGGCACCCCCTGCTGCAACAGCCGGCTTTGCTGGCCGACTGCGCAGCCGAGGGTGTTCACATCACCGCCTACTCACCGCTGGGCTCTGGCGACCGGCCAGCCGCCCTCAAGGGCGCGAATGAACCCGAGCTGCTGACGCACCCGCTGATCAGCGCGATCGCCGCGGAGCATGGCTGCAGCCCCGCCCAGGTGCTGATCGCCTGGCAGCTCCAGAGCGGCATCTCCACCATTCCCAAGTCGGTGAGCCCAGCGCGGCTGCGCGAGAACCTCGCGGCAGCAGAGATCGAACTCACGCCGGCCGATCTCGAGCGGATCAGCGAGCTTGATCAGCACCTCCGCCTGGTGGATGGATCGTTCTGGCTGATGGCGGGCAGCCCCTGGTCGCTGCAGAGCCTCTGGGACGAACCTTGATCCCCGGAGCCCTCCGCATCAACCGACAGTTCCCATGCCTCTCCCCCCCGCCAGCCTGCTGGAGCTCACCCCCCAGGGGCTCTACTGCCGGGCGGCCGGGGCCTGGATCGACCCCTGGCGGCCGGTACCCCGAGCCCTGATCACCCATGCCCATGCCGACCACGCCCGGCCCGGCTGCCGCGAATACTGGGCCATCGGCGCCAGCGAGGCGATCCTGCGGCAGCGGCTCGGAGCCAGCATCAACCTGATCCCGGTGGACTACGGCCAAGCGCACCGCATCGGCGACGCCAGGGTGTCGTTTCACAGCGCCGGCCACGTGCTCGGCAGCGCCCAGATCCGTCTGGAGGCTGGCGGCGAGAGCTGGCTGGTGAGCGGCGACTACAAACGCTGCGCCGACCCCAGCTGCACGCCGTTTGAACCCGTACAGGCTGATGTGTTCATCAGCGAGGCTACCTTCGGACTGCCGATCTACCGCTGGCAGAGCGGGGCCGCGGTGGCCCGGGAGATCCTGGCGTGGTGGCGGGCGGCGCCGGAGCGCCCCTCGCTCCTGTTTGCCTATGCCTTCGGCAAGGCCCAACGGCTGCTGGCCGAGCTGGCCGGAATCGGTGTGACGGAAGAGGTGCTGCTGCACGGCGCCGTGGAGGCGCTGATGCCCGCCTACCGCGAAGCCGGTGTGGTGCTGCCGCCCACGCAGGCCGTGAGCGCCATCGCCAGGGGCGAATCCCTGGCCGGCCGGCTGGTGATCGCCCCGCCCTCAGCCCACCGCTCGCCGTGGATGAAGCGCTTCAAGCTGCCGCAAACGGCGTTTGTGAGCGGCTGGATGGCCGTGCGCGGCGCCCGCCGCCGCCGGGGCTATGAGCGCGGCTTCGTGATGAGCGACCATGCCGACTGGCCCGGCCTGATCGCCAGCGTGAACGACAGCGGCGCCCGCCAGGTGTACGTCACCCATGGCAACAGCGATGGCCTGGCCCGCTACCTGCGCGAGGTGGAGGGGATCAGCGCCGAGGCGCTGGAGGGGGGCCATGGCCCCAGCCGCGAAAGCCCAGACCCCGCCGCCTGACCATGCGCCGTTTCGCCGCGCTCTACAGCGAGCTCGATGGGAGCAGCGGCACGGGTGCCCGGGTCGCAGCCCTGGCCGCCTACTTCGCCAGCGCCGATCCGGCCGATGCCGCCTGGGCCCTGCACGTGTTGCTGGGCAAGCAGGGCAAGCGCCTGATCACCGGACGGCGGCTGCGCCAGATCTGCCTGGAGGGCTCCCCCATCCCGGAATGGCTGTTTGACGACTGCTACGCCCACGTTGGCGACTCGGCCGAAACCATCGCGCTGCTTTGGCAGCCCTCCGACCAGGAGGCACGGGCGGACCGACCCCTCCACCACTGGATGGCGGAGCTGTTACCTGCCGCCGCAGCCCTGGACGGGGCCGCGCAGGCCGAAGCCGTGCGGCAGCTGTGGCAGGGCCTGAGCCCCGGCGAGCTGCTGGTGGCCAACAAGCTGCTCACCGGCGGCCTGCGGGTGGGTGTGGCCCAGGGCCTGGTGCTGCGGGCCCTGGCACGCCTGAGCGGCCTGGAGGAAGCTCTGTTGCAGCACCGGTTGATGGGGGGCTTTGAGGCCAGCGCCGAGGTCTTTCTCGCCCTGCTGGCCCCAACCGACCAAGGCGCAGCGTTGCCCAGCCGGCCCTATCCGTTTTTTCTGGCCGCACCGCTGGAACTCCCCGACGGCGCCGCGCCCCTACCCGGCCCCAGCAGCGCCTGGCTGGCGGAGTGGAAATTCGACGGCATCCGCGGCCAACTGATCCGCCGCAGCGGCGAGAGCTTTCTGTGGAGCCGCGGCGAGGAGCTGATCAACGCCGCCTTTCCGGAATTGATCGCGGCGGCCGGCTGCCTGGACGAGGGCACCGTGCTCGACGGCGAGGTGCTCGTGTGGCCCCAGGGCATCGAGCGCCCGGCCCCCTTTGCCCAGCTGCAGCGTCGCCTCGGCCGCAAGGCACCGGGCCGCAAGCTGCTGGCGGAGTGCCCGGCCAGCTTTGTGGCCTACGACCTGCTGGAGCGAGGGGGCGAAGACTGGCGCCCCAGGCCCCTGAACCAACGCCGGGCCGCCCTGGAGGAGCTCCACCAGCAGCTCCAGCAGACGACACCAACCCCGGAAGCCAGGCTCCTGCGCCTGTCCCCCCGACTCCCCCTGGACAGCTGGACACAGCTCGAGCCGCTGCGCCAGCAGGCCAGCACCGCCGCCGCCGAGGGCCTGATGCTCAAGGCGCTGGCGTCGCCCTACCTGGCCGGCCGCAAACGCGGCCATTGGTGGAAGCACAAGCGCGATCCCTACACCCTTGATGCGGTGCTGCTCTACGCCCAGGCCGGCAGCGGTCGCCGCGCCAACCTGTTCACCGACTACACCTTCGGGTTGTGGAACGGGGAGGGCGAACTCGTGAGCTTCGCCAAGGCCTACTCCGGCCTCGACGATGGCGAGATCACAGCCCTGGACCGCTGGATCCGTCAGCACACCAGCGAGCGCTTCGGCCCGGTGCGGGCCGTGGAGCCGCAGCAGGTGTTCGAGCTGGCCTTCGAAGGGCTGCAGCACTCACCGCGCCACAAGAGCGGCCTGGCCGTGCGCTTTCCCCGCATCCGCCGCTGGCGCCACGACAAACCGGCCTGTGAGGCCGACACCCTCGCCAGTGCCCTGGCGCTGCTGCAGCCCTGAGGCACCGCAACATCGATCGCAACCTGCCCATCATGGACTGAATCCCTCGGCTGAGCCCATGCCCACGGCTGCGCCCACGCCCTCCGCCACGCCACCGGGCCAGGGCCTGCAGCGGCGCGATCGCCAACCGGAGGTGATGGATCAGCCGGGGCTGGATCCGGCCGAGCACGCCCGTGCCCTGGCCGGGCTGCGACGCATCAATCGCATCAGCGGCCTGGCGGCGAGCCTGCTGAAACCGATTGAGGCGCTGGCCCGCCGCCGGGGTGGCGCACCCCTGCAGGTGCTGGAGCTGGCCTGCGGTGGCGGCGACACCGCCATCGATCTGGCCCTGATGGCCCAGCGCCGAGGCCTGGCCCTGGAGCTGCGCGCCTGCGACCTCAACCCAGAGGCGGTGCGAATCGCCGAGGCCAATGCCCAACGGCGCGGCGCGCCGGTGGAGTTCTTCTGCGCCGATGCCCTCGCCGCTCCCCCAGCGCCGGGCGAAGCCGACGTGGTGTTCTGTTCGCTGTTTCTGCACCACCTCCCCGACGCCGATGCCGAGCGGCTGCTGGCGCTGATGGCCCAGCGGGCCCTCCACCTGGTGCTGGTGAACGACCTGATCCGCAGCCGCCTGGGGTATGCCCTGGCCTGGACCGGCACCCGCCTGCTCAGCCGCTCCTGGGTGGTGCACACCGATGGGCTCCTCTCGGTGCGCGCCGCCTTTCAACCGGCGGAGGTGCTGGCGATGGCCGAGCGGGCCGGACTCGCTGGATCCTCCCTGCAGCGCTGCTGGCCCGAGCGTTATCTGTTGCGCTGGGAGCGTGGCCTGGAGCAAGGCCATGGCTGAGTTGCAGCATGCCAACGGCTGGGATGTGGTGGTGGTGGGGGCAGGCCCGGCCGGTGGCCTGGCGGCCCTGGATCTGGCCCAGCGGGGGCTGCGGGTGTTGCTGGTGGAGAAGCGGGCCTTTCCCCGCTGGAAGGTGTGTGGCTGCTGCCTCAATGCCCAGGCCCAGGCGGTGCTGGCGGCGGTGGGGCAGGGCCAGCTGATCGAGAGCCAGGGTGGTGTGCCGCTGCAGCGGCTGCAACTGGGCCACCGGGGCCAGGAGGCGTCACTGGCCCTGCCCGATGGCCGCGCCCTGTCGCGGGAGCGGTTCGACCAGGCCCTGGTGCAGGCGTCGATCACCGCAGGTGCCAGCTTCCGGGCCAGCACCACGGCCCAGCTGGGCCCGGCAGACGCCACCGGACGGACCGTGACGCTGCACGAGCGCGGCAGTCGCCAGTCCCAATCGGTGCGGGCCAAGGTGGTGCTGGTGGCCGCCGGCCTGGCCCAGCGCTGCATCCCCGCCGGCGAGGCCGGTGCCCCGATCATCCAGCGTCACTCCCGGATCGGGGCGGGCTGCGTGCTGCCGGACGCGGCGGCCGCCTATCCGTCCGGCCGCATCCACATGGCCATCGGCCGCGAGGGCTACGTGGGCCTGGTGCGGCGCGAGGATGGCCAGCTCAACCTGGCGGCGGCCTTCGATCGCCAGGCAATCCAGTGTCCTGGCCCAAGCAGCAGCAGCGGTGCAGCCGCTGCAGCCCGAACGGTGCTGGCGAGCGCCGGCTTCCCGATCCCGATGGGGCTGGAGCAGGCGCGCTGGCAGCTCACCCCCGCCCTCAGCCGTCGCGCCGCGGTGGTGGCTGGCGAGCGCTTTCTGGTGCTGGGCGACGCGGCGGGCTATGTGGAGCCCTTCACCGGCGAAGGCATGGCCTGGGCCCTCACCGCCGGCGCTGCCGCGGCGCCCCTCGTACTGGCGGGGCTGGAGTGCTGGAGCCCAGCCCTGGAGCGCCGCTGGCAGCGGGAGCTGCGCCAGCAGATTGGCCGCCGCCAACGGCTCTGCCGCGGCCTGGCCCTGCTGTTGCGCCAGCCGGGGGCCACAGCCCTGGCCTTTGGCGTCAGCCAACACCTGCCGGCCGTCGCCGAGCAGCTGGTGGCCCAGCTCAACCATGTGACTGTCCCCTCCCTGCAGGTGTCGCCATGCCCCTGAGCATCCGCGGCATCGGCACCGCCACTCCGCCCCACCAGCTGAACCAGGCCGAAGCCATGGCCCTGGCGGAACGGGTGAGTGCCGACAACGGCAGCCGGGCCGCCCTGGTGCGGCGGATCCAGGGCCGCACCCAGGTGCGCCAGCGCGGCAGCGTGCTGGCCACGGGCAACGCCAACCAGCAGCCCAGCGACGAGCGGCTGCCCTTCTACGGCAACCAGAGCCCCACCACGGCCGCCCGCATGGCCGCATTCGCCGACCATGCCGCTCCTCTGGCCCTGGACGCGGTGCGCGGCGCCCTGGCTGATGCGGCGATCGAAGCCCCCCGGATCACCCATCTGATCACCGTGTGCTGCACGGGCTTCCAGGCGCCGGGATTGGATCTGGCCCTGATCCACCAGCTCGGCCTGGATCCGGGGGTGCAGCGCACCCACGTGGGTTTCATGGGCTGCCACGGTGCCCTCAACGGTCTGCGGGTGGCCCAGGCCTTCGTGGAGGCGGATGCCGAGGCGGTGGTGCTGCTCTGTGCGGTGGAGCTATGCAGCCTGCACCTGTATTACGGCTGGGATCCGGAGAAGGTGGTGGCCAATGCCCTGTTTGCCGATGGGGCGGCCGCCCTGGTGGCCACCGCCAAGCCCGCCAACCCCAGCCCCTGCCCTGGCTCCCTCCTCAACCTGCTGGCCACTGGCTCCACCGTGATCCCCCACACCGCCGACTTGATGCACTGGCAGATCGGCGACCACGGCTTCGAGATGGGCCTCTCCTCGAAGGTGCCGGAGGCGGTGGCCGCCCAGCTGGGTCCCTGGCTCGAGCACTGGCTGCACCCCAGACACCTCCGCCTGGCGGAGATCGCCAGCTGGGCAGTGCACCCCGGCGGCCCGCGCATCCTGCAGGCCTGCGCCGCCGCCCTCCAGCTGGAGCCCCACCAGATCGCCACATCCCAGGCCGTGCTGCAGGAGCACGGCAACATGTCGTCGGCCACGATCCTGTTCATCCTCGATCGCCTGCGCCAGGCGGCGGTTCCCGGCCCGTGCCTGGCCCTGGCCTTTGGGCCGGGGCTCTGCGCCGAGGTGGCCCTGCTGGAGCTGGCCGCTGCATGACGCTGTCCATGGCGCCGATCGAGGCCTGGTTCAGCCAGCAGGGCTGGACGCCGCTGCCCTTCCAACGCCAGAGCTGGCAGGCCTACCTGGAGGGCAGGAGCGGCCTGATCCAGGTGCCCACCGGCTCCGGCAAGACCTATGCCGCCGTGATGGGTCCGATCGCCGAGATGCTCGCCGTGCAGGGGGCAGACACAACGCAGCGCCGTCTCCAGGATTGCGTACAGACCGTACAGAAACAGGGAGAGTCTGAAAACAACAAGCGCCCCCGACGCACCACCACACCCCAAACCAACATCCAGGGCCTGCGGCTGCTCTACATCACCCCCCTGCGCGCCCTCAGCCGCGATCTCGCCCTCGCCATCCAGCAACCGATCGAAGCCATGGGCTGGCCGCTGCAGGTGGGCATCCGCAATGGCGACACCGCCAGCAGCGCACGCACCCGGCAGCTGCGCAGCCCGCCCCAGATCCTGATCACCACCCCGGAATCACTGGCGCTGCTACTGGCCAATCCCAAGGCGACGGAGCTGTTCAGCGGGCTCCAGGCGGTGGTGCTGGATGAGTGGCACGAGCTGATGGGCAGCAAGCGCGGCAGCCAAACCGAGCTCTGCCTGAGCTGGCTGCGGCGGCTGCGGCCCGGCCTGCGCACCTGGGCGATCAGCGCCACGATCGGCAACCTTGAGGAAGCGGCTCAAACCGCCCTTGGCACTGGCCCCGAGCCCTGCCTGATTACGGCACCGATCGCCCGGGCCACGGCGATCCGCAGCCTGCTGCCCGAGAGCATCGACGGCTTTCCCTGGGCCGGCCACCTGGGCCTGCGCATGTACGAGGAACTGGTGGCGGCGCTGGAGCCAGGGGTGTCCACCCTGCTGTTCACCAACACCCGCAACCAGGCCGAGCGCTGGCACCAGTGCCTGCGCTATGCCTGCCCGGAGATGGAGGGCGCCCTGGCCCTGCACCACAGCGCCATCGACCGGGCCGAGCGCGAAGCGATCGAGGCAGGCGTCAAAAATGGGGCCCTGCGCTGGGTGGTGGCCACCAGCTCCCTGGATCTGGGCGTCGACTTTCAGCCGGTGGAGCGGGTGGTGCAGATCGGCTCGGCCAAAAACGTGGCGCGGCTGTTGCAGCGGGCCGGCCGCAGCGCCCACAGCCCCGGCGGCACCTCCCAGGTGCTGTTCATGCCCACCCATGCTCTCGAGCTGCTGGAGCTGAGCGCCCTGCGGCGGGGCCTGGCCGCGGGTTTGGTGGAGGAGCGCCGGCCGCCAACGGCCCCGATCGACGTGCTGCTCCAGCACCTCACCAGCCTGGCCTGCGGGCCGGGCTTCGAACCGGCCCAGGAGCTGGCGGCGGTGCGCACGGCCTGGAGCTATCGGCAGCTCAGCGATGCCGACTGGCAGTGGTGTCTGCGCTTCCTCGAGCACGGCGGCGACTGCCTTGGTGCCTATCCGCGTTACCGCAAGCTCGAGCGCGATGGCGATCTCTATTTCGTAAAGGAAAAGGCGATCGCCCGGATGCACCGCCTGCACATCGGCACCATCACCGCCGACCGAGCCGTCACGGTGCGCTTTGTGCGCGGTGCCGTGCTCGGCCATGTGGAAGAGGCCTTCATCGGCCGGCTCAAAGCCGGCGACGTGTTCTTCTTCGCGGGCCGGCAGCTGGAGTTTGTGCGGCTGCGGGAGATGACGGCCCAGGTGAAGGCCAGCTCCAAAAAAAGCAACACCGTGCCCGCCTGGGCAGGCGGCCAGATGGCCCTCTCCGACCTACTCAGCCGCCACCTACGCGCCGAAGTGGATCGTTGCAGCCGCGCCCTGGCGGGAGAAGCCAAGCTCAATAGCCCCGAACTTGTGGCGCTCGAGCCCCTACTGCAGCGCCAGGTGCAGCTCTCCCGGCTACCAAGGCAACACGAATTGCTGGTGGAGGTGTGCAACAGCCGCGAAGGCAGCCACCTCTATGCCTATCCATTTGAGGGGCGCTTTGTGCATGAGGGCCTGGGTTTTCTCTGGGCCTGGCGCCTGGCCCGTCACCAAGCCAGCACGATCACGGTGTCGGTAAACGACTACGGCTTTGAACTACTGGCGCCTAAAAACTATCCATTTGAAGAGTTATTTGAGCTACACGCCGAAGAACTGCTTGACGCCACCAATCTCAAGGACGACTTGGAGCAAGCAATCAACCTCTCAGAGCTATGCCGGAGGCGTTTCCGCGCCATTGCCCAGATCAGCGGCTTGGTGCTGAACGGCTACCCCGGCCAGTCCAAATCCGGCGGTCAACTGCAGATCAGTGCCGCCCTGCTCTACGACGTGTTCAGCCGCCACGAACCCGCCAACCGCCTCCTGGCCCAGGCCAGATCGGAAGTGCTCACCGAACAGCTGGATCTGCCCCGGATCACCCTGGCCTTGCAGCGGCTGCAGCGATGCAGTTTGCAGCTAGAGCGCACCCCCCGGCCCGGCCCCCTGGCCTTCCCCTTACTGGCGGAGCGCCTAAACAACCGGATGAGTAATGAGTCGCTGCTGCAGCGCCTGGAGCGCTTGCGCCAGGAGGCTGAGCGCGCCGAAGAAGGTGGGCTTACTCAATACATCGACTGACGTAACCAGGGATGAATTGAGGTCCTACTAAGAAGCTCGCCCTCATCACCAGTCAGAGAGAAGGACTTAAGTGGATGGAATTCTGGCGCTCGATTCCAAACGCCTCCCCGAGCGTAGATGATGTTTGAACCGCACCGCGGCTTCTACAACGGCCCACGCATCCGTTAAGAGTTTGCGGAAAAACGGGCTGAACGGCCTCGCTTTCCCCTCCTGAGAGGTGATCAGGTTCTGATCGAGCTGGCTTTCAGTGGATCAACGGTTCAGAACGCCCGATTTCAGCCGTTTTGCCCCGTTTGGGCTCCTTGATCGCTGTCACCTGGCCACACCTCTGGGTAACCACGTGCTCATGCCGCCGCCATTGCCGGCTTGAGCAGGTTGCCCAAGCGGATCAGGTTGTAGGCGATCACATGCAGGCCAAACACTGCGCTCACCTTTTCGGTGCCGCGCAGCTTGAACTGGCGCAGACCGCCCCACTGCTTGATCCAGCCAAACACCTTCTCGATGCCGCGGCGGGCGTGGATCGACTTGGCGTAACCCTCGTGGCAGGTGGTGCGGCCATCGATGGCGGAACCACCAGGGCGGCTGGTGTTCTGC
>NZ_NQKZ01000007.1 GCF_002252665.1 Synechococcus sp. 8F6 | reverse complement strand
CGAAGAACATTCTTCTGAATGAAGGTCTGCGTGCCTGGATGGCACCGGCTGACCAGCCGCACGAAAACTTCGTCTTCCCTGAAGAGGTTCTGCCCCGTGGAAACGCCCTTTAATTCCAACTTGGTGGTCGGAGGCAGAGACCTCGACTCCACCGGTTATGCCTGGTGGGCGGGCAATGCCCGTCTGATCAACCTCTCCGGCCGCCTGCTCGGCGCCCACGTGGCCCACGCGGGTCTGATGGTCTTCTGGGCCGGCGCCATGATGTTGTTCGAGGTGAGCCACTTCACCTTCGACAAGCCCATGTATGAACAGGGCCTGATCCTGTTCCCCCACGTGGCCACCCTTGGCTACGGCGTGGGCCCCGGCGGCGAGGTCACCGATCTCTACCCGTTCTTTGTGGTCGGTGTGCTGCACCTGATCAGCTCGGCCGTGCTCGGCCTGGGCGGTCTGTATCACGCCCTCCGCGGCCCTGAAATCCTCGAGAACTACTCCTCGTTCTTCTCCCAGGATTGGCGCGACAAAAACCAGATGACCAACATCATTGGTTATCACCTGATCCTTCTCGGCGTCGGCGCCCTGCTGCTGGTCTTCAAGGCCATGTTCTTCGGCGGCGTCTACGACACCTGGGCCCCGGGCGGTGGCGATGTGCGCATCATCACCAACCCCACCCTCAGCCCCGGAGTGATCTTCGGCTATCTCACCCGCGCCCCGTTCGGTGGCGAAGGTTGGATCATCGGGGTCAACTCGATGGAAGACATCATTGGTGGCCACATTTGGATCGGTCTGATCTGCATCTTTGGTGGCATCTGGCACGCGATCACCAAGCCCTTCGGCTGGGTGCGCCGCGCCTTCATCTGGAATGGTGAGGCCTACCTGAGCTACAGCCTTGGCGCCCTGAGCTTCATGAGCTTCATCGCCTCGGCCTACATTTGGTTCAACAACACCGCCTATCCCTCGGAGTTCTACGGCCCCACAAACGCCGAGTCCTCCCAGGCCCAGAGCTTCACCTTCCTGGTGCGCGACCAGCGCCTGGGCGCCAACATCGGTTCGGCCATGGGCCCCACCGGTCTGGGCAAATACCTGATGCGCTCACCCACCGGCGAGATCATCTTCGGTGGTGAAACCATGCGCTTCTGGGACTTCCGCGGCCCCTGGCTGGAGCCCCTACGCGGCCCCAACGGCCTGAGCCTCGACAAGCTCCAGAACGACATTCAGCCCTGGCAAGTGCGCCGCGCGGCTGAATACATGACCCACGCTCCCAACGCGTCCCTGAACTCGGTGGGCGGCATCATCACCGAGCCCAACTCGGTGAACTTCGTGAACATCCGCCAGTGGCTGGCGTCCACGCAGTTTGTGCTCGCCTTCTTCTTCCTGGTGGGTCACCTCTGGCACGCCGGCCGCGCCCGCGCTGCCGCTGCCGGTTTCGAGAAAGGGATCGACCGCAAGGCCGAGCCCACCCTGGCCATGCCGGACCTCGACTGAGCCCTTGTGTTGATCTGAATCCGCAACCATCGGATGCAGTTCTGCCTCAGCCCCCGCCACATGCGGGGGCTTTTTTATTGCCCCGCTCCAGGCTGCATAGCTTTCCAGCAGTACTCAAGACTGCCTGCATGAAGCGTCCCCAGCTTCCGCCGGTGCTGGTCAGCGCCGTGAGCGCCAGCCTGCTCAGCACGGCCCTTGGGTTGAACCCCGTCTTGCCTGCCGCGAAGGCCAAGGGGCGGGACGTACCAGATCAGTGATCGCAACGGCACCACCTGGCCGGTGCAGGTGCGCGACCAGGGGCGAACGCTCAGCTTCAGCTGGTCGGATCGGGTGCTCACCATGACGCCCGAGACCGCAGCCACCAGCGGCACCAGCTGGGGCCAGCTGCTCGACATCCTGCTGGGCCAGTGAAGCCCTGGCTTGCAGTTAGCCCGCAAGCCAGCGGCGCAGCAAGGGCAGGCTCAGGCCGATCACATTGCTGAAACAGCCCTCGATCCGTTCCACCAGCAAGCCGCCTCGGCCCTCCAGGGCAAAACCACCGGCGCACTGCAGCGGTTCGCCGGTGGCCACATAGGCCTCAATCTCCGCTGGGCTCAGGGACGCGAACTGCACGCGGGTCACCACCGCGGCGAGCTGGGGGCTGGTGTAGCCCCCCAGACCCTGGCCACCAGCCTGGTCAGCGGGCAGCAGGCAATGGCCGGTGATCAGCTCTCCCCAGTGCCCGGCCATCCGCTGCCAGCGCGCCTGGGCTTCCGCAGCATCGGCGGGCTTGCCAAACACCTCCCCCTCAAACACCAACAGCGAATCACAGCCGAGCACCGCAGCGCCCTCGCCAAAGCCCTCCGCCACGGTGGATGCCACCGCCGCCGCCTTGGCCCGCGCCAGCTGCTGCACGAGCTGCCTCGGATCGCTGTGCTGGATCGCTGCCTCGTCCACGCCGCTCACCTGCACCCGGTGGGGGATGCCGGCCTGCTCCAGCAAACGCCGACGGGCGGGAGACGCCGAAGCAAGAACGAGCATGGGGTCAGGGAGAATCCCTCTATGCAACACCGGGCCGCCACCCCAATCGACCGCCTGCTCCTCGACCCCCTCCTCCACGACCGGCGTGCCCAGCAGCGCGCCAGCCAGGCCCTGCGCTGCTTGCCCTTTCGCCTGGCGTTCTACAGAACGGTGGCGGAGCAGGCCCTCAGCAGCAACGAACTCTGCCGCCGGAACGACCACCGGAGCCTCTGCCGGGGCACCCCCACTCCCGATCGAATCGAAGCCCAGTGGATCTGGCTGATCCAACTGGGAGTGCTGCGGCGGGAGGTGGATGGCCAGGGCCTCACCGAACGGGTGCGCCTCACGCCGATGGGCCGCACGCTGCTGGCCCAATGGCCCGATGAGATTCCTACCGCCACGCTGCTGGATCGGCTCCAGCACGGCCTGCGCCGGCGGCGACCCCGGCTGTGAACGGCAGTAGCGCGTAGCATTCAAGTGCTACTTGCCACAGGGCGATGCCAACGGAAGTCACGCTTCGTCAGGCTGGCGGGTCTGTCAGCGCCACAATCCCTTCCGAGATGGCCCGCCGGTTTCACCTGGCTCCGGGAGACCGCGTGCAAGCGATCGAAACTGAGCACGGCATCCTGCTCTCCCCCTTCGATCCAACGGTGCAGGAAGCACTGGCACTCGCAACGGATGCGGCGCGCAAATTCCAAGCCGCCCTGCGTGAACTGGCCCGTTGAGCGACGTCCAGGAACCGCGATGGGTGCCTGCCGTTGCGGTGAAAGCCATCCACCACCAGCAGACCCTGGAGCATGGTGGACTTCGGGGTGTTCGCAGCGAGATCGCTCTGGCCTCTTCCCTTGCCAGGCCCAGGCAGCGTTGGGTCTACGGAGAACTGGGCACAATCCCCCAACTGGCAGCCGCTTACGCCGAGGCAATTGTGCGCGCGCACCCCTTCAGCGATGGGAACAAAAGGAGCGGGTTTCTCGTAGCCGTTGTTTTCCTGGGCCTCAACGGCTTCAGCTTCCAAGCCGGCAATGAAAGCATTGTTCTGACGATTCAACGGCTTGCGGCGGGCGAGCTGCCCTGGTTGGAACTCGAACGCTGGTTTGTCGACAACAGCAGGGCCAACGGATGAGCCAGGCCCCACCCAACCCCCTGATGGTGCTAGGCACCAGCAGTGGTGCCGGCAAATCGCTGATGACCGCCGCCCTCTGCCGGGTGCTGCGCCGCCGCGGTGAAACGCCCCTGCCCTTCAAGGGGCAGAACATGAGCAACAACGCCTGGGTGGACCAGACCGGCGGCGAGATGGCCTACTCCCAGGCGCTGCAGGCCTGGGCCGCCGGCCTGGAGCCGCACCACAGCATGAACCCGGTGCTGCTCAAGCCCCAGGGCGATTCCACCAGTGAGCTGATTCATCTGGGCCGTTCGGTGGGCAGCGCCCGCGCCGAGCACTACTACCGCGACTGGTTTCGCCCCGGCTGGGCTGCGATCCGCCAGGGGCTGCAGACCCTGCAGGCGGCCCATCCCGGCGGGCGTCTGGTGCTGGAGGGGGCCGGCAGCCCGGTGGAGGTCAACCTGCAATCCCGCGACCTCACCAACCTGCGTCTGGCCCAATACCTGCGGGCCCGCTGCCTACTGGTGGCCGACATCGAGCGCGGTGGCGTCTTCGCCCAGCTGGTGGGCACCCTGGGCCTGCTGCGGCCGGTGGAGCGCCCCCTGGTGCGCGGCCTGCTGATCAACCGCTTCCGCGGCCGCCGCGAGCTGTTCGATGAAGGGCGGCGCTGGCTGGAGGCCCACACCGGCGTGCCGGTGCTGGGGGTGATGCCCTGGCTCGATGAGCTCTTCCCCCCGGAAGACTCCCTCGACCTGCTGGAGCGCCGCGGCCGCAAGCGGGGAGCGGAGCTGGAGATCGCCGTGCTGCGGCTGCCGTCGCTGAGCAACTTCTCCGACCTCGACCCCCTAGAGGCCGAACCGACGGTGCAGCTGCGCTGGCTCGCGCCAGGGGAGGAGCTGGGCCAGCCCGATGCGGTGATCGTGCCGGGCAGCAAGCAAACCCTGCGGGATCTGGCCGCCCTGGACGCCAGTGGCCTGGGAGAGGAACTGAAGCGCTATGTCGCTTGCGGCGGCCACGTATTCGGCATCTGCGGCGGCATGCAACTGCTGGGGCGCGAGCTCAGTGATCCCGATGGGCTGGAGGGGCAAGCCGGCACCGGTGCAGCCGGGATCGGCTTGCTACCACTGAGCACAGTGTTTGGCGAGGGTAAGGCCCTGCGCCAACGCCGAAGCCCCGCCCTCTGGCCAGCTGCCGCGGGCGATGCCCTGGAGCTGGAGGGCTTCGAGCTGCACCGCGGCCGCACCACCGCGCTCGACGCCTGCCAGCCCCTCTGCGCCGATGCGGCGTTGGGCTGGGTGGCCGCCTTTGGCGACCAGGGCGGACTGGTGGTCGGCACCTATCTGCACGGGGTGTTTGAGAGCGGCCCCTGGCGGCGGCGCTGGCTCAACCAACTGCGGCAGCGCAAGGGGTTGCCGAGCCTGAGCGAACGGCAACCGCACCACAGCCGCCAGCGCGAAGCCCTGCTCGATCGGCTCGCCGATGCCTTTGCGCAGCACGTCAACCTGGATCCCTTACTGCAGGAGCCATGACCGAGGTGCTGATCCACTGGCCCCACGGCCACCAGAGTCGCATCGCCAGCGGCAGCGACTGGCTGGAAGCAGCCCGCCAGGCCGGGGTGGCCATCCCCACCGGTTGCCTGGGGGGCAGTTGCGGGGCCTGCGAAATCGAGGTGAATGGCCAGGTGGTGCGGGCCTGCATCGCCACGGTGCCCGCCAGCCGCAGCGGCACGCTAACGGTGGAGCTGGCCAGCGATCCCTATTGGTGACGCTGCCGGCTGGGAATCAACTCCAGCCATCGCACCTGCATCCGTCGCACCACCGAGCCGATCTGGTAGCAAAGAAGGAGCCGTCGAGCCACTTGCCGCTGCTGCGATCGATCCAAGCCATGAGAGAGATCCATGTCTGCAAGCAAGGCGTACTCCCCCAGCCGAAGGGACTCAATGGCGGCCTGAAGATCAACGGAACTCGCTCCTGGGGGCAAGGCGGGCCGATCGTTCTGGAGCGCGCTTCGCCACAGACCCATCTGCTGAGCACAACAAGCCAGCAACTGTGCTTCCGCCTGCTGCACGTTGGCCAGCAGCCCTGAACCCGAAAGAGGTTCACGCAAGGCCCTCAGCGCCGTGAGGCAACCGGCCACCCCTGCACAGCAACGTTCCAGATCAGACCAAAGGTGGAGCTGTGGCTGGCTGTAGGGGTTTGCTCCCAACTCGATCACGGCCGCAGCGCGGCTGTCGCGCGATCGAATCAATGCCTGCATCAGCTCGCGATGCCCTTGCTTACGGCACGCAGGCGAGAGGCGACTACGAGCTGGATCGATCAGCAGCTGGCGCTGCTCCTCCAGGGCCTCCCGTTGCAAATCCAGCAGGTCAGCAAAGCAGCTCTGATGTTCTCGGATCGCCGTGCTCGGCCAGAACAGATGCAGTCCCAACAGGGCCAGCACCACACCTAAGGCCGTCCAGCTGAGCTTCAGACCAAGCCAGATGTCCACCGCCGTGGGCTGCATCAACCAGCCCATCACCACCACCATGCCGGTGATCTTGTAGCCGGCCTGCAAGCCAAGGCAACCACCCACGAAGCGAATCAACCCCAACATCAGCGCCAGGCCGATCGGAAAAGGCAGTGATGTGAAAGCAGGCTGGGCAACCAGCAACAGCAAGCCCCCCAACAGGGTGCAAATCACCCTCTGCAACCCCAACGCATAGGAACTGCCGTAACTGCCCACCATCACCGCCGCCAGCGTGAGCGGCAGGTAGTAGCCATCCGGCACCGTGCTGATGCTGCCCAGACCTGCAGCAAGGCCAACGCAAACCGCCAGCCGAAGATCATCGCGATGGATCATCGGTATGCCTGCCGGCACAACGCCATGCTGCGCAGCGCCTGCTGCACCCGTTGCTGCTCATCGGCAATAGCGGCCTCCAGCAGCGGCGAACGCAGGCCCGATTGGGCCATGGCGCGATGGCGATCCAATTCCAGGGCGTGGTGCAGCAACGTTTCCCAGAGAAGTAGCCGCTGCCGCCAACGCTTGCGCTGCACCAGCGCAGCTTGCTGGCTGCGCTGCGCCACCTCCACGGCACGAGCCAGATTGAGATAACCAGTGGTGAGGTCAGCGGCGGATCCAGCCACCGCAGCGCGGATCTGCTGATCCAAGACGAGATCAAGCCGATCCAGCTCTGCCAAGCGATTCCGTGGCCAGAACAGATACGCCACCCCCACCGCAACGATGATGCCGATCAGGCTGTCGAGGCTGCGATTGAACACAAATTCCCAGTTCAGAGCCGTTGGCTTAGGAATCATCAGAAACATCACCACGATATTTACGGCGGTGGACAATCCGCCCTGCCATCCGAACAAGCGCAGCAGCGGAAAGCACAACAAAGAGCTCACCATCACCGCCATCCAGCCGGAAGCGATGGTGTGCACCACAAACGTGACCAACGCCCCCAGGATCGTGCCCATAATCCTGCCACTGGCCGCCGGAAGTGTGAGCTCGTCGTTGTCATCCACAACGATCAAGGCGGCATTGAGCGGATACCACAGGTAGGCGCTGCGATCACACCAGAGCGCAATAGCCGCCGTCACAAACATCACCACGGTGATGCGCAGGCTCTGGCGCAACAGCCCGGGACTCAGCCGGACCGAGCCGCTCACAATCCAGCTCCCAAGGAGACCACGCGCGGCTAGATCTGAAGCAGCCCAGAAAGTCTGATCTGAAAAGGGGACAAAAGAATGGGAAGAGGCCAGTGAGTGGATGGGGCACCGCTCAATCCCAGATCTCGCCGAATTTAGCGCTGAATTAACCCACCACCGAGCAGCACCTCACCGTCGTAAAACACCGCCGCCTGTCCAGGCGTGATCGAAAACTGCGCGTCTGCAAACTCGAGCCGCACCCGATGGGGCCGGCCAGCGGCCCGGTCGGCCTCGGTGGCGGGCAGGGGGAAGAGCCGGGCCGGCTCCGGCGCACTGCGGTAGCGCACCTGCACCGCCACCTCAAGCGGCTCCACGATCGGCTCCTCGGGCGGGGCCACCGACACCCAGTTCACCGCGCCCACCACCGCTTCAGGGCGGGCCGCCTCGCGCCGGGGCGCCACCACCACCTGGTTCATCGCCCCATCGAGCCGCACCACATGCAGCGGCTCGCTCCAGGCCACGCCTAGCCCCTTGCGCTGGCCAATCGTGAAGTGCTCGATGCCGTCGTGTTCGCCGACCACCGTGCCATCGGCGAGCACGATCTGGCCCTGGCGCGGCGGCAAATAGGCATCCAGAAAGGCCTTCATTGAGCCGTGGTGATCCGCCAGGCAGAGGTCCTGGCTTTCGGGCTTCTTGGCCGTGCGCAGGCCATGGCGCTCCGCCTCCAGGCGGGTGTCGGCCTTGGTCAGCTCACCCAGGGGAAACACGAGACGGCCCAGGGCCTCCTGGGGCAGGTCGTAGAGGAAGTAGCTCTGATCCTTCTGGGTATCCAGGCCCCGCAACAACTGGTGGCGGCCGTTGTCGCTCACCGCGCCGTGGCGCACCCGGGCGTAGTGGCCGGTGGCGAGGCGGCCGATGCCCCGCTCCGCCTCGGCCCACTGCAGCATCGGCCCAAACTTCACCTCCCGGTTGCAGCGGGAGCAGGGCAGCGGCGTGACCCCAGCCGCGTAGCCCTCCACCAGGAAATCGACAATCTGGGCCTGGAAGTGCGCGCGGAAATCCACCACGTGGTGGGGCACCCCCAACTGCTCACAGATACCGGCCGCATCCACCAGGCCTTCGGCGCAGCAGGCCCCCTTGCCGCTCATCAGCCAGAGAGTGAGCCCCTCCACCTGCCAGCCCGCCTCCACCAGCAGCGCCGCCGTGAGGGAGCTATCGACGCCGCCCGACAGCCCCACGGCCACCCGATGCTCGCCAGGCCAGGCGCGCAGGCGTTCCAGGGCCGCAAGACCGGCCGGAGTGGACGGCGCTGCGGGGCTGGTGGAGGTGGCAACGGAAACGGACAACAGGGCAGACAGCGGGCAGGAGTGCTCCCATCATGAAACCCAGTTGCCGAAACAGGGTTGGTGCAGCCAGCCGCATTGCCCGCCTGGCCCGCGCGGGACGGCCGCCATCTGCTGGTGAGCAGCGCCCAGATGGCGGCGCTGGAGGAGCAGCTGTTCGCCAGTGGCCTGCCGGTGGAAGCCCTGATGGAAAAGGCTGCCCTGGCGGTCACGCGGCGGCTGCTGGAGCAGCACGGCGAGCGGCTGGCGCGCGATGGCGCGCTGGTGCTGGTGGGGCCCGGCCACAACGGCGGCGATGGCCTGGTGATCGCCCGGGAGCTGCACCTGGCCGGGGTCGCGACCACCCTCTGGAGCCCGTTTGAGCGGCGCAGGCCGCTCACCGAAGCGCACCTCCGCCATGCCCACTGGCTGGGCATTCCCCTGCTCGACCACAATCCCGATCCCGGCGCCAGCCCCCTCTGGATCGATGCTCTGCTGGGCATCGGCCAGCGGCGTCCCCCCGGGCCAGTGATCGAACCCCTGCTGCACGCTCGCCAGCAACAACGCCCCGGCGGCCTGGTGGCGGTGGATGTGCCCACAGGCCTCTGCGCCGACAGCGGCCAGGCCACCGGCCCGGTCACGGCCCTGGCCCTCACCACCTACGCGATCGGGCTGGTCAAGACCGGCCTGGTGCAGGACGCGGCCCTGGCGAGCGTGGGCCAGCTGGAATGGATCGACCTGGGCTTGCCCCGATCCCTGCTGGACACCCTGCCCTGCGATCAGCCGCTGGGGCTGGCCGCGCGGGATCTGGCCGACCGACCCCGGCCCGCACTCAGTCCGGCCGCCAACAAATACCAGCGGGGCCGGCTGCTGGTGGTAGCGGGCAGCGAGGCCTACCAGGGGGCGGCCAGCCTCGCGCTGGCAGGGGCCTCCAGCAGCGGCTGCGGCAGCCTGCAGGCGGCCCTACCGGAGGCCCTGGCCAGCAGTCTCTGGCAGCAGCACCCCCACGTGGTGGTGAGCCAAACCCTGGCCTGCCACAACCACGGCAGCCTGCGGCTGGATCAACTCACCGAGCTCGACCCGCAGCGGCTCAATGCCCTGCTGATCGGACCAGGAATCGGGCCCCTCACCTGTGCGGGCCAGAGCAGCCCCGAGGCCAGCTTCAGCGAGGCCGACTGCTGGCGCAGCCTGCTGGGCTGGAGCGGGCTGCTGGTGCTCGATGCCGATGGACTCAACCGACTGGCCGGGCCGGTGGCCCAGGGCCTCGGCCTGAGCGCCATCAGCTGGCTGCAACAGCGCCAGGGCCCCACCTGGATCACCCCGCACCCGGCGGAATTCGCCCGGTTGTTTCCTGAGCTCGCCGCCACCTCTACCACCACCAGTACCGCCCTGGAGGCCGCCGCCCAGGCGGCCCGGAGCTGCGGCGCCTGCGTGCTGCTTAAAGGGGCGCGCAGTGTGGTGGCAGCCCCCGATGGCCGCCGCTGGCAACTGCTGGAGGCCAATCCCACCAGTGCCAGGGCCGGCCTCGGCGATGTGCTGGCGGGCCACGCCGCAGGCCTGGGGGCGATGGCCATGGCCGCCACAGGCGGCGCCGATGCCTCCTGGCTGGCTGCAGCGGCCCTGGCCCACGCCCAGGCCGGCTTGCAACTCCGTGCACCCAGCAACCAGGGCGCCGCCACCCCCCTGGAGGTGGCGCAAAAGCTAGCCCAGTTGTGTTGATCACCACACCAAGTTGCAGCGCAGCCGCCCCAACCCAGGACGGTTCTGTGTTGTTTTGCAATTGAAAGCTAAAGGGTTGCTGAAAACACACTCGAAACAGTGAATTTGCCTGGATAGTCATTCTCCTCTCTAGGCTCTCCGATGACCTCCTCTCCCCTAGGAGCTAGCGAAAGCAGTCGTCGACGAAGTAGCGACCCGATCACCTGGTATCTGGCGACGATCGGTCGCGAACCTCTGCTCACACCAGCCGAAGAGATCGAACTCGGCAACCAGGTGCAGACAATGATGCGCCTGCTGGAAGAAGGAGAGCGGGACTACACCGACCTGGAAAAGAAGCTGCTCCGCATCGGCAAGCGCTCCAAGCAGCGCATGATGAAGGCCAATTTGCGTTTAGTGGTCAGTGTTGCCAAAAAGTATCAAGGCAAAGGCCTCGAACTCCTCGATCTGATCCAGGAAGGATCGCTGGGATTGGAGCGGGCCGTTGAGAAATTTGACCCAACCCGGGGCTATAAATTTTCGACCTACGCCTTCTGGTGGATTCGCCAGAGCATGACCCGGGCGATCGCCTGCCAGTCGCGCACGATCCGCCTGCCGGTGCACCTGAGCGAACGGCTGTCGGCCATCCGCAAGGTGAGCCTGGATCTGGCCCACAAACTGGGTGCCATGCCCAGCCGGCAGGAAATCGCCGAAGCCATGGCGATACCCATCGACGAGCTCGATGGCCTGCTGCGCCAGGCCCTCACCACCTCCAGCCTGGATGCGCCCGTGAACGGCGATGAGGGGCGCAGCTTCCTGGGTGATCTGATCGCTGACTCCTCCAACGAGGAACCCCTCGATCGGGTGGAGCGGGTCATCCACCATGAGCAGCTGGGACGCTGGTTGAGCCACCTGAGCGACCAGGAGCGTCAGGTGTTGCACCTGCGCTTCGGGCTGGAAGGCGAGGAGCGCCACACCCTGGCGGAAATCGGCCGCCAGCTGGATGTGTCACGGGAACGGGTGCGCCAGGTGGAGCTCAAGGCCCTGCGCAAGCTGCGCAACCTCACCCGCCGCACGCCCACCACGCTCTAGGGCTCTGGGGCCGCCGCTGATCTACCACCCGGCCTACTCGGCCCCGCTGCCCAGCAGCCATCGCTTCCCGATGGCGAAGTTTCGGCTGCTGCACCAGCTGCTGCACCAGCAGGGGCTCGCCAGCCCTGAGCAACTGCACACCCCCTTGCCCGCGCCGCGCCGCTGGCTGGAACTGGTGCATGAACGCACCTATCACCAGGCCTTTGCCCGCAACGCGCTCACGGCCGCCGATCAGCGGCGCATCGGTCTACCCGCAACCCTGCCGCTGGTGCGGCGCACCTGGCTGGCCGTTGGCGGCACGGTGCTCACCGCCCGTCTGGCCTTGCGCCATGGGGTGGCCTGCCACCTCGCCGGCGGCACCCATCACGCCTTCCCGGATCACGGCAGCGGCTTCTGCATCTTCAACGACTGTGCCGTGGCGGCCCAGGTGTTGCTGGCAGAGGGGGCGGTGCAGCGGCTGATGGTGATCGACCTGGACGTGCATCAGGGGGATGCCACGGCGGCGATCTTTGCTGATGAGCCGCGGGTGTTCACCTTTTCGGCCCACTGCGCCAGCAACTTCCCGCTGCGCAAACAGCGCAGCAACGTCGACCTGCCGCTCGCCGATGGCCTCGAGGATGTCGACTACCTGCACGCCATTGGAGATCTGATCCCCGAGCTGCTCGATCAGCAGCTCCCCCAACTGGTGCTCTACAACGCCGGAGTGGATCCCCACCGCGACGATCGACTGGGACGTCTCTGCCTCAGTAGCGATGGCCTGATCAACCGCGACCGACTGGTGCTCGATGCCTGCCTACGGCGCGGTATCCCGGTTGCCACGGTGATCGGTGGCGGTTACGACGCCTTGGAGCCGTTGGTGAAGCGCCACAGCCTGGTGTTCAGGGCCGCCGCTGAGCAGGCCCGTCTGCACGGGATCTGATCGGCCTTCCGCTCAATCTTCCGCCCAGATGTAGCGGGTGAGCTCCTCGGGTTTGGGCTCGGGGGCGGCGAGGGCGAATTCCACGCAATCGGCCACCTCGGCGTCGATCTCCTTTTCGATCGCCTTGAGCTCCTCGCCGGAGGCAAGGCCCTGCTCGATCAGGCGAGCGGCCAGGGCCTTGATCGGGTCGCGTTTCGCCCAGAACTCCTTCTCCGCCTCGGCCCGCAGCTCGTCGGGGTCGGCCAGGGAGTGGCCGCGGAAGCGGTAGGTGAGGCACTCGAGCACGGTGGGGCCTTCACCGGCCCGGGCCCGCTCAATGGCGCGCTGGGCAGCACCGCGCACCGCCAGCACATCCATGCCATCCACCTCTTCGCCGGCCATGCCGAAGGCAGCTGCCTTGCGCCAGATCTCCGGATCACTGGTGGCGCGGTTGTGGTCCATGCCGATGGCCCACTTGTTGTTCTCCACCACAAACAGGATCGGCAGCTTCCAGAGGGCCGCCATGTTGAGGCACTCGTAAAACTGGCCGATGTTGCAGGTGCCATCGCCGAAGAAGGCCGCCGTGACCGCATCACTGCTGGCATCTCCCAGGGCGTCGCGCTTGTAGCGGCTGGTGAAGGCGGCGCCGAGGGCCACAGGGATGCCTTCCCCGATGAAGGCGTAACCGCCCAGCAGATGGTGCTCCTTGGAGAACAGGTGCATCGAGCCGCCGCGACCCTTGCTGCAGCCGGTTTCCTTGCCGAACAACTCGCTCATCACCTCGCGGGCCGGCACGCCGCAGCTGAGGGCATGGACGTGATCGCGGTAGGTGCTGCAGAACCAGTCGTGCTGCATCTTCATCGCCTTGATCACGCCCGTGCTCACGGCCTCCTGGCCGTTGTAGAGGTGCACGAAGCCAAACATCTTGCCCCGGTAATACATCTCGGCGCACTTGTCTTCGAAGCGCCGCCCCAGGGTCATGTCGCGGTAGAGCATCAAGCCCTCCTCCCGCGTCACCGTGGCCGGGGTGGAGGGGTAAAGGTTCTCTAGACGCTCGGCATGAGCACCAACCAGGCTGGTGGCGTCGGCGGAACAGGACGGTGCTCCGGTAGCAGCCGTTCCAGAAACAGCCGTGATGTCAGGGCCCATGTCTGCCTGCGTCATGAATCAACTCTACGAGGTCCGATCTCAATGGGACCGGCAATCTCTGGCAAAACTGCTGACCCTGCCTAGAGTCGGCCGTCAGTGACGGGTCTGGATTGGAACTGCCGATCGATCACTTCCGGTTGCTCGGAGTTAGCCCGACCACCGACCTGCAGGCGTTGCTCCACACCCTGCAGCAACGCATCGACCGCGCCCCCGACCAGGGCTTCACCCAGGACACCCTGCTGGCCCGCGAAGAGCTGCTGCGGGCCAGCGCCGACCTGCTCAGCGACGCGAGCCGGCGTCAGGCCTACGAATCCGACCTCACCGCCCTGGCGGGCAGCGGCCAGGCTGTGATGCCGGCGCTGGATGTGCCCACCAGCAAGGACGTGGCAGGTCTGCTGCTGCTGCTGGAGGCAGGTCAGGCCTTTGAGTGTTTCGAAATCGCCTGCCGCGCTCTGCAGCCGCCCCAGGCACCGGCGCTGGGTAGCACCCGTGAGGCCGACCTCACCCTGCTGGCGGGCCTGGCCTGCCTGGCCGCCGCCGCCGATCTGCATCAGCAACGGTGCTATGAGGCCGCCGCCCAGACCCTTCAGCGGGGCCAGCAGCTGCTGCAACGGATGGGCCAACTGCCAGCGATCCGTCAGCAACTCAGCGATGAGCTCGACAACCTGCGGCCCTACCGCGTGCTCGACCTGCTCAGCCGCAACCTCACGGCCCAGGCGGAGCGGGCCGAGGGACTGGCCCTGCTCGAGGCGCTGGTGGCCCGTCGCGGCGGACTCGAAGGCTTCGGGGATCCCAGCATGGGCCCCGAGGAGTTCCAGGCCTTCTTCAAGCAGATCCGCGCCTTCCTGACGGTGCAGGAGCAGGTGGACCTGTTCAGCCGCTGGGCGCCAACCTCTGCCGCGGCCGATTTTCTGACCAGCACCGCCCTCACCGCCTCCGGCTTTGCCCAACGCAAACCCGAACGCATTGCCGCCGCCCGGCAACGGCTCGAGGCCAGCGGCCAGGAGGGTGTGCAACCGCTGCTGGCCTGCCAGCACCTGCTGCTGGGCCAGGTGGAGCAAGCCCGCGCCGCCTTTGAACAGGGCGCCACGCCGGACTTGAAGCGCTGGGCCGACCAGCAGAGCCCGGATCCCCTGGCCCAGCTCTGTGCCTATTGCCGCGACTGGCTGGCCCGCGATGTGTTGCCCGGCTACCGCGACCTTGAGGCCGATCCTGATCTGGAGGCCTACTTCGCCGATCGCGATGTGCAGACCTACGTGGAGCAGCACGACCGTCCGCCCGCTCCGGCCGTCACCGACAGCACCCTCCCCTGGGGCGTGGCCGTCGATGCCGGCAGCCCAGCGGACACCACCACCCAGCCGTTGACCCCGGTCAACAACGACGACGGGGACGTGGATGGTGACGGCTGGAACCCGGCAGCCTGGCTGGAGACCATGCGCTTCAACTGGCGCTGGCCGCAGCTGGAGCGACCCTCGCGCCGCACGGCCACGGCAGCGGCCGTTGGGGCCGGCGTGGTGCTGGTGGCCCTCGCCTCGGTGATGCGCCCACGGCCCCCAGCCCCCGGCCCGGGCCGCACCCCGATCCCCGTGCAGCCCACACCGACCCCAGTTCCACCCGCCACTGTGCCGTTGCGCGCCGAGACCCCCAGCGAAGAGCAGGTTCAGGCGCTGCTGGAAGCCTGGCTCGATGCCAAGGCCTCCATCCTGGCTGGCAAGAACAGCCGCATTCCCTTGGAGATGCTGGCCCGTCCGACTCAACTGTCTCGCCTTGAAGCTGAGCGCGCAGCCGATCAGGCCCGCGGCGAAACCCAAACCATCAGCACCGCGATCACCTCCGTGGTGATCGATGAACAGAGCGCCAACCGGATCGCCGCCACGGTGAACCTGCGCTATGCCGACCAGCGGCTCAACGCCAAGGGAGACCCACAAGGCGAGCCCACCAAGCTCGCGCTGCGCAACCGCTATGTGTTCGGCCGCGATGGTGGCATCTGGCGGTTGGTGAGCTTCCAAAAAGCCCCCTGAATCACCAACCTCCCGGAACACCGCCCCCGTGCCCGCCGGGCCGGTTTTTACGATCGCTTCACTCCCGGGGCCACGCCCCGCCCCTGGTCCCCGAGCGGCAACGCGATGTTTGACGAGCTGTCCCAGCGATTTGAAGATGCGGTCAAGAGCCTGAGGGGCCAGGCCTCAATCACCGAAACGAACGTGCAGGGGGCGCTCAAGCAGGTGCGCCGGGCCCTGCTGGAGGCGGATGTGAGCCTGCCGGTGGTGCAGGACTTCGTTGACGAGGTGCGCCGCAAGACGGTTGGCGCCGAAGTGGTGCGGGGCGTGAGCCCGGATCAGAAATTCATCCAGCTGGTGCATGAACAGCTGGTCGAGACCATGGGCGGCGAGAACGCGCCCCTGGCTGCCGGCGGCGTGGCCGGGGCCCCGACGGTGGTGCTGATGGCCGGCCTGCAGGGCGCCGGCAAGACCACCGCCACCGCCAAGCTCGGCCTGCACCTCAAGGAGCAGGGTCGCAAAGCGCTGCTGGTGGGAGCGGATGTGTACCGCCCAGCCGCCATTGAGCAACTCAAAACCCTCGGCAACCAGATCGGCGTGGAGGTGTTCAGCCTCGGCATCGACGCCAAGCCGGAAGCCATCGCCGCCGCCGGCATCGCCAAAGCCAAGGCCGAAGGCTTCGACACGGTGCTGGTGGACACCGCCGGCCGCCTCCAGATCGACACCGCGATGATGGAGGAGATGGTGCGGATCCGGGAGGCCGTGCAGCCCGACGAGGTGCTGCTGGTGGTGGATTCGATGATCGGCCAGGAAGCGGCCGAGCTCACCCGCTCCTTCCACGAGCAGGTGGGCATCACCGGTGCCGTGCTCACCAAGCTCGACGGCGACTCCCGCGGTGGTGCGGCCCTCTCGATCCGCAAGGTGAGCGGAGCGCCGATCAAGTTCATCGGCACCGGCGAGAAAGTGGAGGCGCTGCAGCCCTTCCACCCCGAGCGGATGGCCAGCCGCATCCTCGGCATGGGCGACGTGCTCACCCTGGTGGAGAAGGCCACCAAGGAGGTGGAGCTGGCCGATGTGGCCAAGATGCAGCAGAAGCTGCAGGAAGCCAGCTTCGACTTCTCCGACTTCCTGCAGCAGATGCGCCTGATCAAGCGCATGGGCTCCCTGGGCGGCCTGATGAAGCTGATCCCGGGCATGAACAAGATCGACGACGGCATGCTCAAGCAAGGCGAGCAGCAGCTCAAGCGGATCGAGGCGATGATCGGCTCAATGACCGAGGCCGAACGGCAGCAGCCGGAACTGCTGGCCTCCCAGCCCTCCCGCCGCCGCCGCATCGCCGCAGGCAGTGGTCACGCGCCGGCCGATGTCGACAAGGTGCTGGCCGACTTCCAGAAGATGCGCGGCTTCATGCAGCAGATGACCAAAGGCGGCGGCATGCCGGGAATGGGCGGCATGCCCGGGATGCCAGGAATACCAACCATGCCCGGTCCCATGGGTGGCGCTGGGGGTGGGGGGCGGCGGCCCGCCAGGCCGGCCAAGAAACGCAAGGGCTTCGGGGAGCTATGAGCACCCGACCGGGTACATTGCTTCTTTGGACACCTAGCGCAAGGCCACGATGATCAAGCTCCGCCTGAAGCGGTTTGGCAAGAAGCGGGAAGCGAGTTTCCGCCTCGTGGCCACTAACAGCACCTCTCGCCGCGACGGACGTCCGCTTGAGGAGCTCGGCTTCTACAACCCCCGTACTAAAGAGACCCGTCTCGACACCGAGGCGATCCGCACTCGCCTGGGCCAAGGGGCCCAACCCACCGACACGGTGCGCTCCTTGCTGGAGAAGGGTGGTCTGATCGAGAAGACCGTGCGCCCTGCCGAGGTCGTTGGCAAGCAAAAGCAGGCTGATGCCCGCGAAGCTGCCGCCAAGCAGGCTGTCAAGGAAGCTGCTGAAGCAAAAGCTGCTGAAGCTGCTGCTGCCGCCGAAGCCAAGGCCGCTGCTGAAGCCGCGAGTGCCGAAGCCGCCAGTGCCGAAGAAGCAACTACGGAAGCCGCCGCTACCGCCGAAGCTTGAGCGTTCGGCCCATGGCGGAGCCAAAGGGGCCCACAAGCTTTGCCATTCCCCTGCCCAATCCTGCCGCGGCTCTAGCCCTGGCAGGTGACGCTGAATCATCCACCCTGCGCCATCTCGAAGCCCTCACCGGAGCTTCGCTAGTGCTGCGGGGGCTGGATTTGGTCATTCAGGCACCTCCCAGCCAGATGGAGAGAGCTGCCGCATTGGTGGAATTGCTTCGCCCCCTGTGGCAGGAAGGCCAAGCCATCACCCAGGTGGATGTGCGGGTAGCCCTGCAGGCCCTCGACACCGGCAGGAGCACGGAGCATCAACAACTGGGCAGCCAGGTGCTGGCCCGCAGCCAGAGTGGCAAGCTGCTGCGCCCGCGCACCCTGCGCCAGCTGGCCTACGTGGAAGCTATGGAGCGCCACGACCTCACCATTGCCCTCGGCCCGGCTGGCACGGGCAAAACCTTTCTGGCCGCAGTTCAGGCGGTGCGCATGCTCACCGAGCGCAAAGTCGAGCGGTTGGTGCTCACTCGCCCGGCGGTGGAGGCGGGCGAGCGGCTCGGTTTTTTACCGGGCGATCTGCAGCAGAAAGTTGATCCCTACCTGCGCCCCCTCTACGACGCCCTGCACGCCCTGCTTGGCGCCGAGCGCACCGGTGCCCTGCTGGAAAAAGGGGTGATTGAAGTGGCGCCACTGGCTTACATGCGCGGCCGCACCCTGGCCGACGCCTTTGTGATCCTCGACGAAGCCCAAAACACCACCACCACCCAGATGCGGATGGTGCTGACCCGGCTGGGGGAACACTCCCGCATGGTGGTGACTGGCGATCCCACCCAGGTGGACCTGCCCTATGGGGTAAAAAGCGGCCTGCAGGAAGCTGCCCAGGTGCTGCAGGGGGTGGAGGGGGTGGCGATCTGCGAGCTCACCGCGGCTGACGTGGTGCGCCACCCGCTAGTGCAGCGGCTGGTGGAGGCCTATGCCGATCGCGATGCCACCAAGCTGGCGCCTGCCGTTAAAAGGCGATTCGATGGCCAGTGCAGTGAGCCTGAGCCATGAACAAAGCAGAGCGTCTGCGCATCCCCGCCGAGATCGCCGTAGCGGCTTTGGTGGCTTATTTGCTCGGCTACTGGTTCACGAATCTGTTCCCGGGCTACCTACCCAAGATCGGCGGGCTTTGGTCGGCGATCTCCGCGATCGTGGTAATCCAGGCCACCCGCAGGGAGACAACCAACTCAGCCTCGCTGCGAATTTTGGGTTCAGCCATAGGCGCCGGCACCAGTGCCATCTACCTGACGCTGCTTCCCTTTCACCCTTTGGGCATGGCCGTGGCAATTTTCGCCACCGTTGCGCTCTGCGCAGCGATCAATGTGCCGAGCCATGGCCGCCTGGCAGCTATCACCGTGATCGTTGTGATGGTCACCGGCAGCCTGGATCCGAAGCTGAGTCCGGGGCTAAATGCCCTGCTGCGCTTGGCTGAATCATGCATCGGCACCGGCGTTGCAGTGCTCGCGGCGGAGCTATGGCCCAGCTCAAACAACCAGGCTGGTGACAAGTTCTGAAGCCAAAGCGCCAAACCTGAGCCCGTCCCGATAGGGAGATCCGCACCGACGAGCGCCAGCAGGGCCTCCCGTTGCCTGCATGTCGCTGGCAGGATATAGAAACTTCGAAACCACTGGTGTGCCATGCCGGCCAGCAGCAATTTTCAACAGGCCATCCGTGAGGCCCAATCGAGTGCCCTAGTTGGCCCCAATGTGGTCAACAAGGCCCTGCCCTATGTGGGCGGCGGCATGGTGCTCACCGCCGGTGGAGTGATGGGAGGTTTGGCCCTGATGGCCAGCAGCCCGGCCCTGTTCATGCCCCTGTTCTGGGTGGCCCTGATCGGCAACTTCGTGTTGTTCTTCGTGGCCCAGAACGTGGCGATGAAGGGCAACAACAGCACGGCCCTGCCACTGCTGACCGCTTACAGCCTGATCACCGGCTTCACCCTGAGCGGCATCGTCGCCTACGCCGTCAGCGCTGCTGGAGTCGGCGCCATCGGCACGGCCACCTTGGCCACGGGGATCACCTTCGTGGTGGCTTCCGTGGTGGGCCGTCGCATGAGCGACAACGTCGGCCAGGCCCTCAGCGGCGTGGTGGGCCTCGGCATCCTCGGGCTGCTGATTGCCATGGTGGTGCAGATCGTGGGCAGCATTTTTGCTCCGGGTGTCTTCAGCGGAGGCACGTTTGAGCTGCTGATCGCCGGCTTCGGCACCGTGTTGTTTGTGGGTGCGGCCTTCGTCGACTTCTACACAATGCCCCGCACCTACAGCGACGACCAATATCTGGCCGGCGCTCTGGGCATGTACCTCACCTACATCAACCTGTTTATCTTCATCCTGCGCTTGATCATTGCCCTCCAGGGCGGCGGCCGCCGCGACTGAGCTCGCGTCCCAGAGCTTTCTGCAGCGCCCCAGTGGGGCGCTTTTTTATGGCTGGACGACCGCCGGCACGGCGAGCTGGGGCAGGGTGGTGGTGACATCCCGCAGCGGATGGCGGCTGCTGCCCCAACCACCAGCGGGCAATTGGGGAGTCACTCCCGGGCCAGCCTGGGCAGCGGCATTGAACCAGGCCAGCAGCAAGCCACGCAGGGCCCCACCGCCATCGCCCTGGGGGGAGCGGAGATTGAAATGGTCCGCCCGTTCAGCCAACACCAGGCGGTGGCCGCTGCCAGCTGAGCGGGTGGCCCGACCCATGGGCTCAATCGCCTCCGGGCCAGAAGGCACCACCCAATCGCTGTTGCCGCTCACCACCAACACCTTGGCGGGCATCGTCTGGACCGACTCGACGTCAAACAACAGGAGCATCGGCGGACTCACAGCCACGGCGGCGAGCACGCGGGAATCCACCAGGGCGGCGCTCTCGGCGGATCCCACGAAGTTGCACTGCAACACCCAGCTGAGATTGCGGGAGGGATGTCCCACCTCATCGCACAGCTCCTTGAGCCGGCTGGGGGTGGGGCGGGCTCCAGCCAGTTGCAGCGCCGTGGTGGCTCCCCAGGAATGGCCGGCGACCAGCACCGCCTGGGTGTTCACCGGCCGGCGCAAGCCAAGCCGGCCGTCTGCCGCCGCATCGATCACCGCCGACACATCCTTGGGCCGCAAGGCCAGCTCCAGCGGGCTCGGCGGCGGCGCCTTGCCGGCCAGCATCGCCCGCTGCTGGCTCTGGTCGCTGCCGGGATGGCGGGGCAACACCACCGTGTAGCCGTGGCTGGCCAGGTGGCTGGCCCAACCCTCGAAGTTGCTGGGGTCGTCCCACAGGCCATGGGAGATGACCACCAACCGGTCGCTGGCAGGAGCGGATGCGGGTACTGATGCGCTCGACTCCAGAACCACCACAGCCAGGGGCTCCGGGCGGTGCTTCACCGCAATGGTGAGCTCCCGCCGCGCGGTGGAGAACCGCCCGGCCTCTAGCCAGGGCCCCTGGCTGGTCACGGCCGGGAGGGAGGCCACGAGCTGGTCGGCCTGCCGGCGCTGGGCCCGGAATCGCTGCACCGAGGAGCCCAGGCGCCCCAGTTGCACCGTGACGCTGTCACCCGGCAACTGCTCCAGCACATCGAGCAGGCTGATGCCTCCCTGGGCGGCGGCCCGCTGCATGGCCGCCTCAAACTGGGCTGGCTGGAGCGGCTCGGGCAGGCCGTCGATGTCGCCCAGGGCCCCCACCAACAACAGCACCTGCTCCAGCAGCGGCGAGCCCTGGGCATTGCGCAACACCGCCCCAAGCTCCAGGGGCAGGTTGGATTGCATCACCGCCTTGAGCTTCTGACCGATCGCTCCGCCACTCGCCCGGTCGAGTTCGGCCAGATCGCTGTCCCCTGCCATCAAGGCCTGGGGGCTGCGCAACTCCGAAACCCGGATCACGAAATCGGTCTCCAGCAGCGGCAAGCGCAGCTTGATGGTTTCAATCGCCCGGGCGGAGGTTGGCGCCAGCAACGCCGACGCCGCCAAAGCGAAAACCCCGGACCGGATCGCCATTGACAAGGCAGGTGCAGGCTGGGTCATCTTGGCCTGCGTTACCCCTCAGCCACCGCGTCGATCGCCGCAGCAATGGCGGCCCTCTGGTCAGTGTCGTAGCCCCAGCGGTCCAGAAAGGAGACATCCTCCCCTTCCCCTGCGGTGGCCGCCAACAAGGTTTCGAGCCGCTGCTTGACGGCTTGGGGCTCCAGGCCGCGCAGCAAGTCGGTGCAGCGGGCCTGCACCCGCTCCGACGCCCCCTGCTGCGCCCCATCGCCAGCACGCTGATGGTGCAACACCATCGCCGTGCTCATGGCCAGATTGCGGGCCGTCAGATCCACCACCCCCGCGCCAGCCAGCCGCAGCTGCAGCAGCAGCGGCTCCGGCAAACGATCCATCAGCGGGCCATCACCGGCCAGGCTCACCACGAAGAAGCCCCGGGCGCCATCGCGGCTGGCCACCAACTCGGCCACCCGATCGCCCAGCACCTCGTCGCTGAGCTCCCCGTTTTCCCAGAGCACCAGCCACTGGGCCGTGATCTCCATGGCCTGCTGGAAGGTGGGTTCGCGAAGGGTGTCGGGTGTGTCAGACATGGAGCCAGCGGTGCTCTGCCCTCTGAGCCTATGGAAACTCCCCCGGGTCCGATGGGCTGCCACTGTTAACCCATGACAGCCACGCCCCCGCCCCCCTCCAACGACGACGCGATCAACGACGGTGAGATTCTGGAAGGCCAGATCCTGCCGATCCCCGATCCGCAGGAGTCGGCGCGGCTGCTGGGGGCCGCTGGGGCTGGATCGACTCCAGGGCGGAATGCCGACTACCGCTCCGGCTTCGTGGCCCTGATCGGCCGGCCCAACGTGGGCAAATCCACCCTGCTCAACCAGTTGGTGGGCCAGAAGGTGGCGATCACCTCGCCGGTGGCCCAAACCACCCGCAACCGGTTGCGGGCGATCCTCACCACCCCGGCGGCCCAGCTGGTGCTGCTCGACACCCCGGGCATCCACAAGCCCCACCACCTGCTGGGGGCGCGGCTGGTGCAGAGCGCCCGGGGCGCCATCGGCGAAGTGGATGTGGTGCTGCTGCTGGTGGATGGCAGCGAGCCCGCCGGCCGGGGTGATGGCTTCATCGTGGAGCTGCTTAAGCACTGCCGGGCCCCAGTGCATGTGGCCCTCAACAAAGCCGACCTGGTGGATCCGGCCCGGGCCGATGAGCTGGCCGCCAGCTATCGCGACCTGGTGGGCGACTGGCCCCTGCACCCGGTGAGCGCCTTGAACGGCGAGGGCACCGAAGCCCTGGTGACGGCGCTGAGCGCCGAGCTGCCGCCGGGGCCCCAGCTCTACCCGGCCGATGCGGTGAGCGACCAGCCCGAGCAGCTGCTGATGGCCGAGCTGATCCGTGAGCAGGTGCTGACCCACACCCGCGAGGAGGTGCCCCACTCGGTGGCGGTGAGTATTGATCGGGTGGTCGACGACGGCCCCCGCACCGCCGTGCTGGCCACGGTGCTGGTGGAGCGCTCCAGCCAGAAGGGCATCCTGATCGGCAAGGGGGGGAGCATGCTCAAAACCATCGGCCAGGGAGCGCGGCTGCAGATGGAAAAGGTGTTCAGCGGGCCGGTGTATCTGGAGCTATTTGTGAAGGTGGTGCCCAACTGGCGCCGCAGCGCCGCCCGCCTGGCCGAGCTGGGCTACCGGGGGGACTAGGTCGGTGCTGCTTAGCAGCTTTACCGGCTAAGCTGAGTTGATGCAGGTCAACCTCCACGACGCCAAGACCCATCTCTCCCGGTATGTGGAGCAGGCACTCGATGGCGAGGAGGTGGTGATCGCCCGAGCCGGCAAGGCGCTGGTGCGTCTGGTGCCGGTGGATGAGACTCCTCGCCAGCGCGAGCTCGGCTTTCTGCAGGGGTCTGCTGTTCTGAACTGCGACCTCAAAGCCGACTTCCAGGAGGACATCGAGTCGATGTTCGGCTGATGGAAACAGCCAGCTCAAGCCAACCGAATTTGAGCCCGCAACTGCTCGACACCCAGCTTCTGCTCTGGATGGCCATCGCCCCGGAGCGCCTACCGGCAACGTTGCGTGGAAACCTCAGTGATCGCCGCTTGCCGTTGCTGTACAGCGTTGTGAGCCTTTGGGAAGTGGCGATCAAAACCTCTCTCGGCAAACCCGGATTCCTCGTAGACGCCACTCAGTTGCGTGATGGGCTGAAGCAGCAGGGTCTTCAGGAACTGGGAATCGCGCCTGAACACTGTCTGGCGGTACAGCATCTGCCCTTGATCCATCGCGACCCCTTCGATCGGCTGCTGGTGGCCCAGGCCATCCATCACGGCCTCACCCTGCTAACGGCTGATCGAATCCTCCGCGGCTACGGCCAGCAGGTGATCTGGATTGGCGACGCGTAGATCAGGCGGCTGAGAGAATCGAGGCCATGAGCGAGCCCAGCACCGAGTCACGCACCAACGCTGCCCCCTTTCCCCCCCAGGAGATCGGCGCCTTCCTGCGCTTCTGCGCCGGCGAGTGGATGGGGCTGCGCAGCCGCTTTGCCCTCGATGCCGGCCTGGAGGGGGAGAACGGCGACGAGTGGCACAGCAGCGAACGCGGCGAGCTGCTGGTTGCCTATCTGGAGCCCGAAACCGCAGACGCTCCCGGCGGCCTGCAGGTGGGGCCGAAGGACGGCACCGCCCAAGAGCTGCAGTTCAGTGCCGATGGCAGTTTCCGCAACGGCGACCAACAGGGCCGCTGGCAGCTCTGGCCCGACGGCAGCCTGGAGCTCAGCCTCAGCAGCGGCGACGCGGAGGTGCGCGAGCGCATCTGGTTTACCAAGCCCAACCTGCGCCTGCGCTCCACCGTGGAGAGCCGCGCCGATGGCAGCCCAGGCCGCGCCTGCTTCAGCTCCGAGATCCGGCGGGTGAGCCGGCCCGCCGAGCCCTCGAGCTGAACTGATGCGTCTCGATCTGTGATGAGACTCGATGTAGTGAGCCTGGCCCCGGAGGCCTTCGCGCCCCTGCTCACGCTCGGCGTGATCGGCCGGGCCTTTGCTGCGGGCATCGCCGCGCTGCACACCCACAACCCGCGCGACTTCGCCACCGACAAGTACAAAAAAGTTGACGACGACCCCTATGGCGGCGGCGCCGGCATGGTGCTCAAGCCTGAGCCGGTGTATGCGGCGGTGGAAGCGATCCCCGTGCTGCCGCGGCGCCGGCTTCTGCTGATGAGCCCCCAGGGCAAGCCGCTGGAGCAGGCCGATCTGCGCCGCTGGGCCACAAGCTTCGACCAGCTGGTGCTGATCTGCGGCCACTACGAGGGCTTCGACGAGCGCATCCGCAGCTTGGCCGACGAGGAGGTGTCGATCGGCGATTTCGTGCTCACCGGCGGCGAGCTACCGGCGGCGGTGATCATCAACGGCGTGGTGCGGCTGCTGCCCGGCACCGTAGGCAGCGAGGCTTGCCTGGAGGAGGAGAGCCACAGCGCCCTGCTGCTGGAGCACCCTCACTACACCAGGCCTGCCGAGTTCAGGGGCATGGAGGTGCCGGCGGTGCTGCGCAGCGGCGACCATGGCGCCATCGCCCGCTGGCGTGCTGAGCAGCAGCAACAGCGCACCCGAGAGCGCCGGCCCGATCTGTATGCCCGCTGGCAGGAGCAACAACAGCAGCAATAGGCCTCAGCCCTGACCCTGCTGGAGATTCCGCAAGGCGGTGAGCAGGGCGGCAGGGCTCTGGGGGTCCACCATCAACACGCTGCCGCCTGGGGATTGGGCCATCTGCTGGCCCATCGCCATCCAGTCGCTGGCCAGCAGCAGCCGCAGGGCCTCAGCCGCCGCGGGGTTGCCACCGATTGCTTCCGCCAAGCGGGTGGCCGCATCGGCCCGGGCCTGGGCCAGCAGGGCCTGCTGCTTGGCCTGGGCTTCGGCGTCCAGCACCAGGGCTTCGGCCCGGCCCCGGGCCGCATTCACCTGGGAGTCGCGCTCGCCTTCGGAGCGCAAAATTGCCGCCCGCTTCTCCCGCTCGGCGGTCATCTGCTGCTCCATCGCCTGCTGCACGCCGCGCGACGGCTGGATGTCGCGCAGCTCAACGCGGGTCACCTTCACCCCCCAGGGATCGGTGGCCTGATCCAGCTCCCGCAGCAGCGCCTCGTTCACCTCTTGGCGGGTGGTGAAGGTTTGATCCAGGTCGAGCTTGCCCATCTCGGCGCGGATCTGGGTGAGCACCAGGTTCACCATCGCCGCCTGGAGGTTGTCGACGCCGTAGTAGGCGCGGGCGTGCTCGAGCAGCTGCCAATACACCACCGCATCCACCTCGATGCCGACGTTGTCGCGGGTGATGCACTGCTGGGGCGGGATGTCGAGCACCCGCTCCTTCAGGGATTCGTGGCTCACCACCTTCTCCACCCCCGGCAACACGAAGGAGAGCCCCGGCTGCAGCTGGCGGTCGTACTTGCCAAGCCGCTCCACCAACCGCGACTGGCCGCCGCTGGTGACCTTGACGCTGCTCACCCCCAGCAGGGCCATCAAGGCCAGGGCGGGCAAAGACAACAGCGCTTCCACGGCCGGGCTCCGAGCTAGGAATCCCAACGCTAGTCAGCATGGGCACAACGAACCGCCCGCGCCCTCACCCCATGGCCCCCATGCCCCTCCTCTGGCTGCTGCTGGCCGCCGGTCTGCTGGTGCTGGGCCTGGCGGGCGCGGATGTCGAGGGGCTGCTGCCCGCCGCGGTGGCAGCCCTGGGGCTGTCGGTGGCCACGGCCTGGTGGCCCCTGCCACCAGGGCTGCAGCTGGGACTGCTGCTGGGGCTCACGGGCCTGGGAGTGCTGGGCCTGCGGCGCTGGTCGCGGCGGCAACGCCACCGCAGCCTGCCGCTTGCAGAGACGGCCGAGGTGATCAGCGGCTTTGCCGAGAGCGATACGGGTCGGGTGCGCTGGCAAGGCCAGAGCTGGAGCGCCGTCAACCTCAAGGACTCCCACCCCCTGCCACCGGGCAGCTACGTCACCGTGATGGGCCGTGACGGCAACCAGCTGCAGGTGATGGGGCCTGGGGGAGACTGAGAGCAGACATCAGGGGCAGATGCAATTCCGCATCGGCAACGGCTACGACATCCATCGCCTGGTGCCGGGTCGGGCGCTGATCCTGGGGGGGCAACCGCTGGAGCACCCGGATGGCCTGGGCCTCGATGGCCACAGCGATGCCGACGTGCTGGTGCACGCGATCATGGACGCCCTGCTGGGGGCCCTGTCGCTGGGCGACATCGGCAAATACTTCCCGCCCGACGATCCCCAGTGGAAAGGGGCCGACAGCCTGGAGCTGCTGGAACAAGTGGTGGCCCTGGTGATGGAACGGGGCTGGAGCGTGGTGAACATCGACAGCGTGGTCGTGGCCGAGCGGCCCAAACTCAAACCCCACATCGAGGCCATGCGCAGCGCCATTGCCAGCCGGATGGGCCTGGAGCCCGAGCAGGTGGGGGTGAAAGCCACCACCAATGAGCGGCTCGGGGCGGAAGGCCGTGAAGAGGGGATCTCCTGCCATGCCGTGGCCCTGTTGCAGCAGCCATGACCGTCCTAGCTAGGTTGCTGGCCGTTGCCCTGTGCCTGGCGATGCTGCTTGCCGGTCATGCCGATGTGGCGATCGCCGAGCTGGATCGGCCCGATGGCGGTTTTGAGGTGGCCGTGGTGGAGCACCTGCGGCTGAAGGTGCCGGCCGAAGCCCGCCAGGCCTGGATCGACGCTGAAAAGGGCAGCTGGGAGCCTTGGTTGGCCCAGCAGGATGGATTCCTTGATCGCCAGCTGCTTTGGGACCCCGCCACCGAGGAGGGCACCCTGTTGATCCGCTGGGCCAGCCGCGACCAGTGGAAAGCGATCCCCGAGCAGGACCTGGAGGCGGTGCAGGAACGCTTCGAGCAGCTGGCCCGCCAGGCCACCGGTGCGCAGCAGGGCAATCCCTTCCCGCTGGTGTTTGAAGGGGAACTGCTGCCGCCATGAGCGCCGCCACCAGGGGAGCCTCCTATGTGCTCGGCAGCCACGCCATCGAGCGGGAACGGCTGGCGCGCCAGCATGCGATCTGGCGCGACGCGATGCTGAGCTCCTGGGACCGGGCTGGCTTCGGGCCGGGTCAGCGGCTGCTCGATCTGGGCTGCGGCCCCGGCTTCGCCAGCTGCGAGCTGGCCGAGCGGGTGGGGCCGGCCGGCCAGGTGCTGGCCATCGACAGCGCCCCGGCCTACCTGGCGCACCTGCAGCAGCAGTTGCAGCAGAAGGCCATGCCCCAGCTGCGCACCCTGCAACACGACCTGGCCTCCTCAAACGGGTCGCCACCCCTGGCTTTGGAGGGGGACAGCTGGGACGGGGCCTGGTGTCGCTGGGTGGCGATGTTTCTACCCCGGCTTGAGCCCCTGCTGGATCTGGTGAGCCAGGCGTTGCGCCCCGGCGGCCGGCTGGTGCTGCACGAATACGTGCAGTGGAACACCTTCGCGCTCCATCCGGGCGGCAGCGCCCTAGCCCGCTTTGTGGAGCGCTGCATCCAACACTGGCGCGACCATGGCGGCGATCCCGACGTGGCCCAGCGCCTACCGGCCCTGCTCGAGGCCCGCGGCTTCCGGCTGCTGCACAGCTCCAGCCTGATGGCCTGCTCCCCCAGCGACCACCCCAAAACCCAGTGGCTGCTTGATTTCCTCAGCAGCTATCCCGCCCAGCTGATCGCCGCCGGCCGCTGGAGCGCCGCCGAGCAGGCCGGCCTGGAAGCCGAACTGGCCTGGGGGCAGCGCCACGCCAGCCTTTGGGTGACGCCAGCGCTGGTGGAGATGGTGTGGGAGCGGCCATGAGCGCCGAGCACCGGCTGGATCTCGGCCGCCGCCAGCGGCTGGGCATGGTGGAGGCGATCTGGGGGGAACACAAGAGCGCTGAGCAGATCGCGCGGATCCTTGAGGCCCTGCACGACGCCGGGGAGCTGGCCCTGGCCACCCGCATCTCCCCGGAGAAAGCGGAAGCCGTGGCCACCCAGCTGCCGCAGGCGCTGCTGCCGCAGCTGGCACTCCAGCACCACGGCCAGGCCCGCTGCCTCACGGCCGGCCCCCTGCCGGATCCGGATCCCCGCCGCGGCCGGGTGGTGGTGCTGAGCGGCGGCACCAGCGACCTGCCGGTGGCGGCCGAGGCCCAGCTGGCCCTGCACTGCCATGGGATCGCCGCCGAGCTGGTGCTCGACGTGGGCGTGGCCGGGCTGCATCGCCTGCTGGGTCGGCTCGAGGAGCTGCGCGGCGCGGATGTGCTGATCGCCTGCGCTGGCATGGAAGGAGCGCTGCCCACGGTGCTGGCCGGGCTGCTGCCCCAGCCGGTGATCGGCGTGCCGGTGGCGGTGGGCTACGGGGTGAGCGCCGGTGGGGTGGCTGCCCTGCACGGCATGCTGGCCAGCTGCGCCCCAGGGCTCTCGGTGGTCAACATCGACAACGGCTACGGGGCCGCCATGGCCGCTGTGCGCATCCTCAGCAGCCGGGGCGCAAGGGGGTAGCGGCGGACTCCTCGATTTCCAGCAGGGTCTGCAGCCAAAGCTGCATCGATCGGGGCAGCCGTCCCTGCTCGTAGCGTTCAATCGCCTGCAGCAGCACGGGAGTGTTCGCCCAGGACAGCGCGCGACGACCCATCGGTGCAACCGGCAGTGAAGCGCAGTGTGGAAAGCCCACGAGGTGACCGCAAGGGCCTGGGGACCAATCTCCTCGGGCCGTTTGCGACTCGCCCCAGGACTGCTGCTCCCCCAGGGCTAGAGGTGCTGCAGCTGGGGGTAGGCGGTGAGCAGCTCTTCGGTGCTGAGCACTTCGCCGGCCCCTTCCGGCTGCCAGATCACCTCGATCGCAAGCAGGTCCGCAGAGCCCACCGCCCCGAGCTGCTCCAGCGATTCACGCAGCTGGTCGGCGCTGCCCGCACCCTTGAGGTTGATCCGGTTGCGGGTGGCCACCAGCAGGGTCACGGCGATGAAATCACTGCTGGCATCGCTGTCGCCCGCCGCGACGGCGGCATCGCTGTAGCGCTGACCGCCGACATTGCTGGTCACCTCACGCTGCAACTTGCTGCGTTCGGCCATCGACAGACGGTTAAAGGTGGCTTCCGCACTGACGAAGGGCACCTGGCCCACTTCACCGTTGGCGTACATCCAGAGGTCGGGGTGGCGCAGCAGGGCCAGGGTGCTCTCCTGGAGCAGTGCCTGGAGCCCGGCCGCATGGCTGGTGTCGGCGCTGCCGGCCAACCGACGCAGGTCGGTTTGCAGCTGGCGCGCCGAAGCGAGCAGCCCCACCTGCAGCTGGCTGATCGTGACCGGTCCATCGGGGCGTCCCGCGCCAATCAGATCGCCGCCGCGGCCGCTGCCAAGGGCGGGGCCCTGACCACCACCACCACCTCGCACGGCATTGAGCAGCAGACCCACCACGCCCATCAGCACCAGGAAGCCGAACAGCCCACCGCCGCCGAAGCCAAAGATCGGGATCAGGAAGGGAAAGCCAATTCCACCGCCGCCATAACCACCGCGATAGCCGCCGCTGTAGCCACCTCGATATCCCCCGCCATAGCCACCGCCGCCGTAGCTGCGGGGCATCGAGGGGGCCGAACGGAAGCTGCCGCCACCAATCCGGCCGCCGCTGGCCGCCCAGCTGGGGCTTGGATGGGCAAGCAGCAGGGTGAGCGCCAGCACCGGCACGGCCAGCCAACTGACACAGCGCCGCAGGCTCAGGCTGGGTCCGAAGGTCGGACGGGTCGGAAGCGCCAAGGCTCCGCAAGCAAGTGGTTGAAATCTAGGAACCGCCACCCACGATGGTGACCACCTCCAGCACATCGGATTCCACCACCGGCTGGGAGGGCCAGGCCTGCCGGAGCAGGATCGCGCCGTTGAACTCCACCACCACCAGCCGGGGCTGGTAGCCCAGTTCGGCGAGCACCTGCTCCAGGCTCAGGCCTGCTGAGCACTGGCGCAGTTCGCCATTCACCTGCAAGGTGATCATGGGCAACCCTCCAGGGCCTGCAGCAGCGCGGCCGTGGCGGCAGCCGGATCAACGGCTTCGGTGATGGCCCGCACCACCGCCACCCGATCGGCACCGGCCGCCCGCACCGCCGCCAGGTTGCTGGCCTCCACCCCGCCGATGGCGAAGAAGGGGATCGGGCTGGCCGCCGCGGCCTGGCGCACGTAGTCAAGGCCCACCGGCTCCCGGCCCGGCTTGGTGGGCGTGGCGTGCACCGGCCCGACGCCCACGTAGTCGCAGCCATCGGTCACCGCCTGCTGCAGCTGCGCGAGGGCATGGGTGCTGCGGCCGATCAGGCGATCGGGCCCCAGCAGCTGGCGCGCCACCGCCGGCGGCAGATCCCCCTGGCCCAGATGCACCCCATCGGCTTCCACCGCCAGAGCGATGTCGATCCGGTCGTTGACCAGAAACAGGGCGCCGTGGGCCGCGCACAGCTGGCGCAGGGCGCGGGCCTGGCCAAGCTTCTGCAGGTCGTCGAGACCAGCAGCCTCCTTGGCGCGGTATTGCACCAGGCGCACCCCGGCCCCGAGGGCCGCGGCCACCACGCCCTCCAGATCGGCCACCGGCGAGGTAACCAGATACAAGCGGCAGTGGGCCAGGGCCTCGCGGCGCCCCTCCCCGCCCGTGGCCGCCAGACGACAGGCCTGCAGCAGATCCACTTCCAGGTCGTAGAGCAGGTAGCGCAGGGTGGAGGCCTCCTCCGCCAGCTCCGGATCGCTGCTGCGGCCAAACTCCTCCAGCACCCGCAGCGCCTCCTGCACCCGACCGGCGTTGGCACCAACCACGGCGCTGGGGCTGCGGCGCTCCGCCTGGGCCGGATGGCCGAGCCCCGCGGCCGGGTCGGTGGCTGTGTGGCGCGCAAATTTGTAGGCATCCCGGTGCAACCGGCCCAGCCGCTGGCGCATGTCCTTGGTGCGCACCACCAGGTCGCGTCGATCCAGGCCGAAACGGGCCCAGTCCTCCAGCACCCGCAACCCCTCTCGGGCTCGATCGAGGTTGGCGTCGATCAAGCGATCGCGAGCTGGGTCATCCAGACCCTCGCTGGCCATGCTGTTTAGGGTGGGGTCCATCACGCAGGGGCCAATGGCAGGCGAGCCGGGCGGAGTGGACAAAGGCAACTCCGACAGCCCGATGCTGGTGCTGATTTCAGGGATTCTGCTGCTCGGCGGGATCGCCACCTTCATCGGCTGGGGCCTGACCCACGCCTATCCCGGCGGTTAGGGCCCGGGCCTCGTCGGCATCGCGGGCGATCTGGGCACTCAACGCCTCGAAGCTGGCGAAGGTCTGCTGGCGGCGCAGCAGCTGGAGCGGCTCCACCACCAGCTCCAGGCCGTCGAGCTCCAGGCGGCGATCCAGCAGGTGCACCTCCACCGCCGAGGGCGCCATCGGATCGACGGTGGGCTGGGGGCCGAGGTTCATCACGGCCGGCAGCAGCGGCCCACCGGCCACCGTTGCCGCAGCGGCATACACCCCCTCGAGGGGGAGAAACTTGCGCCCGTCCACCTGCAGGTTGGCGGTGGGCCAGCCGAGCTCCCGACCCAACCCCCGGCCCCGCACCACCCGGCCGCTGAAGCGATAGGGCCGCTCCAGCAGCCGCCGGGCCTCGGCCACATCCCCCGCCGCCAGGGCCCGGCGGATGCGGCTGCTGCTCACCCGCTCCTGGCCGTCCCAGAGCATCGGCAGCACCTGCACGTCGATGCCGTGGCGCTGGCCGATCGCTGCCAGCGTGTGGCTGTCGCCACTGCGGCCGGCCCCGAAGCGGAAGTTGTCACCCACGGCAACGCGCTGGGCCCCCAGCTGGCCCACCAGCACCTGCTCCACGAACGCCTCGGGGCTGAGGGCCGCCAGCTCGCGGGTGAAAGGCACCAGCACCAGCTGCTCAATGCCGAGGGGTTCGAGCAGATGCAGCTTCTCGGCGGGCAGATCCAGCCGCAGTCGCGGCTCGCCGTACAGCACCTCGCGCGGATGGGGCCAGAAGCTGACCACCGTCGGCGTCGCCCCGCCCGCAGCTCCGGTGACGGCCGCGATCACGCGGCGGTGTCCCTGATGCAGGCCGTCGAAGCTGCCGAGGGCAATGGCCGTGGGCCGCCGCGCCTCCTGGGGTGATCGCAGGGGTATCAACGCTACGGAACCCAAAGGCAACAGGAGCCAAAGCGATCTTCCCATGGCACCTTTGGGACCTGTTGTTCTCGCGATGGCTGAATGGCTGACCGCCTCGACCTGCAGCTGATTGCCGCAGCGCTGCGGCGCATGGGCTGGGTGCGCTTCTGGGCCCAGGTGGTGCTGGGTGTTGTGGTGGTGGGCGTGCAGCTGTTCAACAACATCGGCGGTCGCCTTGCCGCCAATTCGGCCCGGGCCCTGGGCCTGGGGCCGGGCATTTCGCTCACCACCCTGGCCTTCCTGCTGCTGCTCTGGTGCATCTGGCAGAGCTGGCTGGTGGTGCGCTGCGGACGGGCCTTGGCCAGCCCCGTGCACCCCAGCAAGGGCGAAACGGCCCGGCTGATCAAACGCGGCGTGTTCGCCGACCTGGTTGGACTCACCCTGGCGGTGTTGGGCTATCAGTCGCTCGCGGGCAGCCTGTTCGTGCAGGCCTCCCAGCAGGTGCCGGGCTTCTTCGGGGCGCAGATCCAGTCGGCCCCTGGCACGGCTGGACGACTGGTGGGGCTGCCGATCACCTCGATCGAGATGCTTTCGGTGCTGGGCAACACCCAGGTGCTGTTTGCCCACCTGATCGGGCTATGGATCAGCCTGTGGATGCTGCAACGGATTTACCGATCAGCCTGATCGACCGCTCAACCTGATCGTTCACGGCTCGGGCAGGTCACGGGTGGCGCCGCGCCAGAAGATGTCGGGTTGCAGCGGTGTCAGCGAGGCACCGCCGCCGTTGATCTGGGCCACGTCGGTGGGCCAGGCCGCCGGCCCGGACACCTCGGCCTCCAGGTCGTTGACGACCTCGCCAGCCAGCCAGTAGTAGGTGTGCCCGCGGGGATCCACCCGCTGCTCAAATTGATCGGTGTAGCGGCGCACCGCCGCACGGCACCAGCGCAGCGGCCCGATCGCTTCCGCCGGCCGGGGCGGCACATTGAGGTTAAGCAGCATGCGCTCCGGCCAGCCCTCGGCCAGCATCCGCTCGGCCACATCGAGGGCCAAGCTTGCTGCCGGCGCAAACTGGCGCCATTGGAAGTCGGCACTGCTCACCGCCAGGGCGGGCAGGCCCTCGATCGTGCCCTCCATCGCCGCGCTCACCGTGCCGGAATAGAGCACATCGGTGCCCAGGTTGGGGCCGTGGTTGATGCCGGAGAGCACCAGATCCGGCCACTCCTCGAGCAGGGAGAAGAGCGCCAGCTTGACGCAGTCGGAGGGGGTGCCGCTGCAGGCCCAGGCCTGCACCCCATCGTCGAACAGCTCATCGGCCCGTTCCGCCCGGATGGGGGTGTGCAGGGTGAGGCCATGGCCTGTGGCGGAGCGCTCCTGATCCGGACACACCACACTCACCTGGTGGCCGCGGGCCAGGGCCGCATTGGCCAGGGTGCGGATGCCCTCAGCGAAGACCCCGTCGTCGTTGCTGATCAGGATCCTGAGTGGTGCCATCAGGCCCAGCGCCATCTCGCTGCAACGGTACTGGGGTTGGGTCTGGGGCGGCTCCTTACAGTCGGCACTCCCTCCGCCTCAGCCGTGAGCGCCACCGTGTCCCTGCAGCAGCTCACCAACCAGCTCCAGGAGCTGGAAACCCAGGCCGCGGCAGAGATCTCCGCGGCCAGCACCGCCGCTGAGCTCGAGGAGCTGCGGGTGGGGTTGCTGGGCAAGAAAGGGCGTCTGTCGGGGGTGCTCGGGGCGATGGGCAAATTGCCCGGCGACGAGCGACCGCTGATCGGCCAGCGGGCCAATGTGCTCAAGGAGCAGGTGCAGGCTCTGCTGGGCGAGCGCCTGACCGCTGTTAAAAGCGCCGCCATGGCTGAGCGCATTGCCCGCGAAACCCTCGACGTCACAGCCCCCTGCAGCTACACGCCGCCGGGCCACCGCCACCCGCTGATCAGCACGATCGAGGAGATCACCGACATCTTTGCCGGTCTCGGCTATCGGGTGTCAGAAGGCCCTGAGATCGAAAGCGACTACTACAACTTCACCGCCCTCAACATCCCGGAGCATCATCCGGCCCGGGACATGCAGGACACCTTCTACCTGGAGGACGGCCGGCTGCTGCGCACCCACACCTCGCCCGTGCAGATCCGCTATCTGGAAAACAACCCGCCGCCGGTGCGGGTGATCGCCCCGGGCCGGGTGTATCGCCGCGACGCGGTGGATGCCACCCACTCGCCGGTGTTCCACCAGGTGGAGGTGCTGGCCATCGATGAGGGCCTGGATTTCAGCCACCTGCGCGGCACGGTGACCGCCTTCCTGCAGCAGTTCTTCGGCGATCTGCCGGTGCGCTTCCGCGCCAGCTACTTCCCCTTCACCGAGCCCAGCGCCGAGGTGGATGTGCAGTGGCGCGGCCGCTGGCTGGAGGTGATGGGTTGCGGCATGGTCGACCCCGCCGTGCTCACGGGCATGGGCCTCGATCCCGAGCGCTGGAGCGGCTTTGCCGCTGGCCTTGGGGTGGAACGGTTCTGCATGGTGCGCCACGGCATCGACGACATCCGCCGCCTCTACACCAGCGATCTGCGCTTTCTGGAGCAGTTCTGAGCAGACCGCCAAGGCCCATCCAACCAGCCCCCCCATAAACTCAGACTGCCCTCCGCGCCCCCGATCGGTGCCCCGCGTCGGACTGATCGTGAATGACGGCAAGGACCTGGCCCTGGCCACCGCCGATGCCATTGAGGCGCGCTTCACGGCGGCGGGCTATGGCGTGGTGCGGGTGAGCAGCTCCGGCGGCATGGTGGGCTTCGCCAACCCCGACCAGCACCTGCGCACCCGTGGCTACACGGCCTGCGTGCCGGCGGGCTTCGATCGCGACCTCAGCCTGGCGGTGGTGCTCGGCGGCGACGGCACCGTGCTTTCGGCCGCCCGCCAAACCGCGCCCGTTGGCGTGCCGATTCTCACGGTCAACACCGGCCATCTGGGTTTTCTGGCCGAGGCCTACCTGCACCAGCTGGAAACGGCCCTCGACCAGGTGCTCAGCGGCGAATGGACGGTGGAGGAGCGCACATCCTTAATCGTCAGCGTGATGCGCGGCGACCAGCGGCGCTGGGAGGTGCTGTGCCTCAACGAGATGGCCCTGCACCGCGAGCCGCTCACCTCGATGTGCCATTTCGAGATCGCCGTGGGCCGTCACGCCCCGGTGGACATCGCCGCCGACGGCGTGATCCTCTCCACCCCCACCGGCTCCACCGCCTATGCCCTCAGCGCCGGTGGCCCGGTGATCACGCCGGATTGCCCGGTGCTGCAGCTCACGCCGATCGCACCCCACTCCCTGGCCTCTCGGGCCCTGGTGTTCAGCGACCGGGAGCCGGTGACGGTGTTTCCGGCCACACCGGAGCGGCTGATGATGGTGGTGGACGGCAGCGCCGGTTGCTACATCTGGCCGGAAGACCGGGTGCTGGTGCGCCGCAGCGAGCAGCCGGTGCGCTTTGTGCGCCTGGCCGACCATGAGTTTTTCCAGGTGCTACGCAACAAACTGGGCTGGGGCCTGCCCCACGTGGCCAAGCCCGGCAACGGCACCGCACCATGAGCGAAGCCCTGATCCTGCTGGTGGGCCCGGAAGCCGAGGCGCTGGCGGCCCGACTGGAAGCCTCGGGCTACGCCTGCAGCAGCGAAGCCCAGCTGGGGATCGGCGCTGGCCAGGACTCGGCTGCCAGCCCCGATGCCGTGCTGCTGTCGGCAGGAGAGGCCGGGCGGATCGGCGCATTGCGGGCGCAGTGGGGCACCATTCCGCTGCTGCTCGACGTGGGCAACGACACGGTGGAGGCCCGCATCCATTGCCTCAGCTCGGGTGCCGACGACTTCTGGCTCTCGAGCCTCGGCCCCAGCGACCTGCTGATGCGGTTGCGACTGCACCTGGATCTAACGCGCCGCACCAACGTGCCGGCCCAATTGCTGCAGGTGGGCGATCTGGTGGTGAACCCCAGCACGCGCCAGGTGAAACGCGGCCCCCGGCCGGTGGGCCTAACGGCGCGGGAATACCAACTGCTGCTCCTGCTGCTGGAGCGCAAGGGCACGGTGGTGGGCCGCGAGCTGATCCTGCGCCAGGTGTGGAACGACGATCAGGCCACCACCAGCAACGTGATTGAGGTGTACGTGCGCTATCTGCGCCAGAAGCTGGAGGAGGGCGGCGAGCGGCGGCTGATCCACACGATCCGCGGCCAGGGCTACTGCCTCAGCGAGCGCCTGCCCCCGCTGGAGGCGCGCAGCTGATGGGTGTCCGTTCCCAGCTGCGCTGGTGCGGGCAGGCGGCCCTGGCCCTGCTGCTGAGCGGCTTCACGCCCCCGCCCCAATGGCTACCGATCACGGCCCAGTGGTGCCTGGCCCCGCTGCATCCCCAACGCTGCATCGCCCTGGAGGTGGCCGACACCCCCGAGAAACAGAGCAAGGGCCTGCAGCTGCGGCCGCCCCTGCCGCCCCTGCGGGGCATGTGGTTCCCCTACAGCCCGCCCTCGCTGGCGCGGTTCTGGATGCACCGCACCCCCGAACCCCTCGACATGCTGTTTGTGCAAGGCAACCGGGTGGTGGCGATCGAGGCCCACACCCAACCCTGCCTTCAGCTGCCCTGCCGCAGCTACGGCCCCGACCAAGCGGTGGACGGCGTGCTCGAACTGGCCGCCGGCCAGGCCGAAGCCCTGGGGATCACGGTGGGCAGCCCGGTGCGGATTGAGCCGCTTGGGAAAGCCTCCCCTTCAACACCAGCACAGGATTGAGCGGCGCCAGGCGGGTGCCGTCGGCCAAGGGCGCCCCCCGCCAGGCCTGATGCTGGCCCACCGCCACCCGGCAGCCGGCCTGCTCCAGCAGGGGCCGCAGCTCCGCCAGGGCCTCCACGGTGGCCAGGGGGATCACCACCACGCCGCCAGGCCGCAGCCGCTGCAGCACCGCCGCCAGCACGGCCGCCCGCTCGCGGCCACCACCACCAAGCAGCACCCGATCCGGATCGGGCAGCGCCGACAGGGCGTCGGGCGCCCGGCCCTCGTGGATCCCCGCTGGCCGCACCCCCAGCCGTTCGGCATTGGCGGCGATCAGCGCCGCCGAACCGCCCCGCGCCTCCAACAACCAGCCCGCCAGGCCAGGCCGCAGCCGCAGGGCCTCCAGGCCCACCGAGCCCACACCGGCGCCGATGTCCCACAGCACGCCGCGCTCGGGCAGCTCCAGATCGGCCAGCAGCTGGATGCGCACCTCCCGCTTGGTCATCAGGCCCGGGCGGTCGTCGTGCTGGAGGAACAGGCCATCGTCGAGGCCGAACAGGGGCAGAGCCGCCGGATCGGCGGGGGGCGCCGGCGGCTCGGCGATCAACAGCACCAGGTGCAGGGGATCGACTGCGGTGGGCAGCGCCGCCTGCGGGGCGAGCCGCTGCACCCGCTCCTCGGGATGCCCCAGCCGCTCGCACAGCCAAACGGCATAGGCCGCCTCCAGCCCTGAGGCCGCCAGGATCCGCCGCGCCTCCTCGGCCCCGCCCCGGCTCGGATCGGTGAGCACCGCCAGGGCGGCGGGCCTTTTCTGCAAGGCGGCGGCCAGGGGCTCCGGGTCGCGGCCGTGCAGGCTGATCCAGCTGGCGTCCTGCCAGGGGCGGCCGATCCGGGCGAAGGCCAGCTGCAGCGAGCTGGGGGCCGGATGAAAGCGCAGCTGGGCCGCCGGGAAGCGCTGCAGCAACAACCGGCCGATGCCAAACCAGAGCGGATCACCGCTGGCCAGCAGCACCGCCGGCTCGCCGCTGGCCAGGGCCTGCTCCAAGGGGCCGACGATCTGATCCGGCCGGTCGCTGGCCAGCAGCGCCGGGCAGGGTTGCTCCTGGGCGATGCGCCCGGCCGCCTGCTCCGCGTGCCACCAAGGCTCCAACGGCCCCAGCAGCCGCGCCGGCGCCACCACCAGCCGTGCCCGGCGCACCAGCTCCAGGGCCCGGGGAGCCAGAGCGGCCAAGCCACTGGCATCGGTGCCGATCACCTCCAACACAGCCTGCTGCGCCAGGGCGCTTCACGGTTACTGGAGCCATGATGCTCAGCCGAGTGCCCTTCAGCCTGGCCATGAACAACCGCCGCCAGCGCATCCACGACCTCGTGCTCGCCCTGCTGGCCCAGCAGGGCGACCTGGAGCTGCTGGCCGGCGATGGCACGGGCCTGCCCAGCGGCGATCCCGGCAACTGGATCGAGCGCAACCGCCGGGTGGTGCAGCGCTACCAGGCCCTGGTGCGCTCCGCCGTCACCCTCGATGCCCTGGTGGATCAGGAGGTGCAGGGCGGCTTCCAGCCCCCAGCCAACGACCTCTGACAAGCTGGGCGCACCTTTTCTGGCCCCATGGCGCGCTTCGGCCTCTCCGCCCTGACCTCCCTACTCCAGGGGAAAGGGGGCCGCCGGACGGGCACCAGCAGGTGGACCGCACCGGCCGCCAGCTGGAGCCGCCCCTTCGGCCTGGGCTGGCAGCAGCCCTTCACGGTGCGCTACGCCAGCAACCTCGACGACGGCCCCAACCACGGCATGCCCCTGGGGGGCTTCGGTGCCGGCTGCATCGGCCGAGCCCCCGACGGCAGCTTCAACCTCTGGCACCTCGACGGCGGCGAGCACTGGTTTGGCACCCTGCCCGACTGCCAGTTCGCCCTGTTTGAAAGCGACGGGACCCAGAGCCGTGCCCACGCCCTGGCGGTGAAGCCGGCGGCCGATGCCTCCCGCCCCGAGGGCAGCGAGCCCCTCAGCGCCTGGAGCTGGTACCCCGCCAGCACCGCTGAGCAACCCACCGGCACCTACACCGCCCGCTACCCCCTGAGCAGCACCAGCTACGAGGGGGTGTTTGAAGCCGAGGTGAGCTGTGAGGCCTTCAGTCCGATCCTGCCTGGCGACTACCAGCGCACCAGCTACCCGGTGGCGGTGTTCGTCTGGACGCTGACCAACCCCACCGACCGCCCCCTCGACCTCTCCCTGCTGCTGAGCTGGCGCAACACCACGGGCTGGTTCAGCAACACCGATCCCACCGCGGCAGTCCAGTTTCGCGACGACGGCAGCCCGGAGCACAACTACGTGCCGGCGATCGGCCTCAGCAAGGGCCAGCGCAACCGCTGGGTGGATGGGGAGAACCTGCGCGGCGTGCTGCTGGAGGGTGATCGCTCCACGCCGATCGCGGAAGGGGAGGGGCAGTGGTGCCTCGCAGCCCCCGATCACCTGGAGGTGCAGCGCTGCAGCCGCTGGAACCCCCACGGCAGCGGCGCCGAGCTATGGGAGCCCTTCGCCCGCGATGGCTCGATCCCCGACAGCAACAACGACCGCCGCAGCGGCGAGGGCGACCCCAGCAGCGCCGCCCTGGCGGTGAAGTGCCAGCTGGAGCCTGGCGCCAGCATCGAGATCCCCCTGGTGATCAGCTGGGACCTGCCGGTCACGGCCTTCGCCACCGGCACCCGGGCCCTGCGCCGCTACACCGACTTTTTTGGCGGAAAGGCCGGCAGCGCCGCTGCCATCGCCGCCGAGGCCCTGCGCGACTGGCGCGATTGGCGCGCCCAGATCGATGCCTGGCAACGGCCGGTGCTGGAGCGCACGGATCTGCCCGACGCCCTGCGCATGGCGCTGTTCAACGAGCTCTACGACCTGGCCAGCGGCGGCAGTCTCTGGACCGCCGCCAGCAGCGGCGATCCGGTGGGTCAGTTTGGGGTGTTGGAGTGCCTCGACTACGCCTGGTACGAAAGCCTCGACGTGCGGCTCTACGGCTCGTTTGCCCTGCTGCAGCTCTGGCCAGAGCTCGACAAGGCCGTGCTGCGCAGCTTCGCCCGCGCCATCCCGGCCGCCGATGCCACTCCCCGGCCGATCGGCTGGTATTTCACCCAGGGCAAGGGCCGGGTGGAGGCCCCCCGCAAGGTGGCCGGCGCCACACCGCACGATCTGGGCGCCCCCAACGAGCGGCCGTTTGAAGCCACCAATTACACCGCCTATCAAGACTGCAACCTCTGGAAGGACTTGGCCAGCGACTACATGCTGCAGGTGTGGCGCACCTTCAAGCTGGCCCCAAGCGGCGAAGACCTCAGCTTTCTGGCGTCCTGCTGGCCGGCGGCGGTGCAGGCCCTGCGGTATCTGAAGGGCTTCGATGCCAACAACGACGGCCTACCCGACAACGGCGGCGCCCCCGACCAGACCTTCGACGACTGGCCGCTGAAGGGCGTGAGCGCCTACTGCGGCGCCCTCTGGATCGCAGCCCTGGAAGCCGCCCTGGCGATGGCCCAGCAGCTGCAGTTGGAGCTGGGGCTCGACACGAGCGGCGAGCAGCGCGAATTCGGCAGCTGGCTGGAGCAGAGCCGGGCCAACTTCGACCCACTGCTGTGGAACGGCGAGTACTACAACATCGACGCCGAGAGCGGCACGCCCGTGGTGATGGCCGACCAGCTCTGCGGTGATTTCTACGCCCGGCTGCTGGGTCTGCCGCCGGTGGTCGCCACCGACCGGGCCCAGAGTGCGCTGCGGGCCGTGAAGGAGGCCTGCTTCGAGGGCTTCCAGGGCGGCACGCTCGGCGTGGCCAACGGCCTACGCCGCGACGGCACGCCCCTCGATCCCAACGGCACCCACCCGCTGGAGGTGTGGACCGGTATCAACTTCGGCCTGGCGGCCTACTACCGCCTGATGGGCGAAACCGACACCGCCTTCGCCATCTCCGCTGCCGTGGTCGAGCAGGTGTACAGCGGCGGCCTGCAGTTCCGCACCCCGGAAGCCATCACCGGGGTCAACACCTTCCGGGCCTGCCACTACCTGCGGGCGATGGCGATCTGGGCCCTGTGGGCCACCCACACCAACTGGCAAGCGATCCCCGGGGCGGAGCGCCAGCCATGAAGCGCCTGCTTGCCCTGCTGCTGGCCCCTCTGTTGACCGCTGCCCTCTGGCTGGGCCTGCCCCCCGCCGCCCAGGCGCTGGTGCATGCCCACAACGACGAGAACGGCACCCCGGTGGTGCGCAGCCTCGAAAGCCTGCGCGACCTCGACTACCAGAGCTGGCAGGTGGTGGCCTACCGCGAAGGCCCTCCCGGCGGGCCCCTGAAGCTGCGGATCGTCGGCTACCCCGGCAAGGTGCGCCTCGACCACCCCACGGCCCTGCAGGTGCAGAGCGGTCGCTTCCGCTGGGAGCTGGCCGATGTGACCCTGGCCAATCCCCAGCTGGCCGGAGACGGCCGCGCCGCCGCCGCCGAATTCGACCTGGCCCCGCTGCTGGCCGACCTGAAGCAGGACCGGCCCCTGCGCCTGGTGCTGCAGGGAGTGTTTGTGGAACTGCCGGTGCCGCCATTTGTCGTGGCGGAATGGCGCAGCCTGCCGATGGCTTAGCCAGCAAGTCAGGATTGCCAACGACAGCCCCTCTGCAACGCAACGAGTATCAATCAGGGCAGGGCACTGAGCCACCGAGCACAGCTGGATTGATCAAGATAGAATTACGAAAACATTGTGCACGAGGACGGCATCATGGTTAGCTTTTCCAAGAGCATCGCGGTTGTTGCAAGCCTTACAACCATTGCGGTTGCCGCCGTTGCTGCCGTGAGATACTTTGATGGAATGGATGGGCAAATAAAAGATCAGCGGCTTTTAATTGAGACGTTGCAAAAAGAGCTCAAAGACCGTGGGGATAGCACCCAGAGTCCGCAGTCTCAGTCTCCCGGCGCTCCATCTCTGCCTGCCCCGGCCTCTATGCCCCTTCAAAATCCTCCCCCGCTGCCCACTGCACCAGCTGCAGACGAGATAAGGCCTCCGGCATCGGCGCAGTGACGCCAGACAACCCGTGAATCACCTTTCTGCTCAGACGCGAACAAACAGAGATTGCAGCGCTGCGTTTCCACGCCATCATGCAGCCATGAGCATAACAATCGGCCTGGCTTTTTCGTTGACCATCGGCTGGATGGCTGCAAAACTCCTGGCCGGAAAGGCTCGGAGTCAAGGCGAGGATCAGAGGACGATTTCTCTGAAGACGATTTCTCTGAAGACGATTTCTCTGAAGACGATCTCCTTGGATCAGGAACGCCCCAGGGCCCTGTCTTACACGGAAATGATGAATTCAGGGAAACAACGGATGGATCAAACATCCCTCAGGGACGACTGATATCTCTTTTAGTTTTTCTCCACTCGCTTTGTTGCTCTTCCACACCTTCTTCAGTGCCACCCCCCTTATCCAGCCCCGAACCCAGCCCCTGGCGCCCCTGGATGCAGCGAGCCCTGCAGCTGGCGGCCCTCGGCACCGGCCGCACCAGCCCCAACCCTTTGGTGGGTGCGGTGGTGCTCGATGCCAACGGAGCGTTGGTGGGGGAGGGCTACCACGCCCGGGCTGGTGACGCCCACGCCGAGGTGGGCGCCCTGGCCCAGGCGGGCGAGCGGGCCCGCGGCGGCACGCTGGTGGTCACCCTGGAGCCCTGCTGCCACCACGGCCGCACGCCCCCCTGCACAGGCGCCGTAATCGCCGCGGGGCTGGCCCGGGTGGTGGTGGCCATGGCCGATCCCAACCCCCAGGTGGCCGGCGGCGGCCTGGCCCAACTGCGGGCCGCCGGCATCGCGGTGATCACCGGGGTGGCCGAGACGGAAGCCCGCGCCCTCAACCGCGCCTTCTGCCATCGCGTCGCCACGGGCCGCCCCCTGGGACTGCTCAAATGGGCCATGGGTGCCGACGGCCGCACCGCCCTCAGCAACGGCGCCAGCCAATGGATCAGCGGCCCGGAGGCACGGCAGTGGGTGCACCGGCTGCGGAGCCAGTGTGATGCGGTGATCGTGGGGGGCGGCACGGTGCGCGCCGACGACCCCCTGCTCACCAGCCGCGGACGGCGCGATCCCGAACCCCTGCGGGTGGTGCTCAGCCGCAGCTTGGATCTGCCGGCCAACGCCCAGCTCTGGAGCCAGGCCGCCGCGCCCACCCTGGTGGCCCATGGCCCCGAGGCACCGCCGCAGGCCTGCGCCGCCCTCGATCAGCAGGGCGTACCCCGGCTGGAACTGGAGCTCTGCAGTCCCCGGGCCCTGCTGGAGGCCCTGGCGGCCCGCGGCTGCAACCAGGTGCTGTGGGAATGCGGGCCGGAGCTGGCCGCCGCGGCCGTGCGCGACGGCTGCGTGCAGGAGGTGGCCGCCGTGATCGCCCCGAAACTGATGGGCGGCGAGCCGGCCCGTACACCCCTGGGCGAGCTGGGTTACAGCGCCATGGCCAAGGTGCCGGCCTGGCCTGCCCACCCCCCCCTGGCCCTCGGCCCCGATCTGCTCTGGCGGCTCACCACCCCAACCCCCGAACCCCCAGCCCCCCCCTTCCCTTGAGCGCCATGCCCACCACCAACCTGCCCTTCGCGCTGCAGCTCCCCCTGGCGGGGGCGGTGCTGGCCCTGGTCGTGTGGCTGCTGCTGGATCGGCTTGGCCGGCGCTGCCGCAGCGGCTCCCTGGTTCGCGCCCTGCTGCTCAACGGTCGGCTCAGCCTGGCCGGAACAGTCTTGCTCAGCAGTGTGGGCTGGTGGCTGGCGGGGCCGGATCAGGGCCTGCAGGTGCGCGATCTGCTGCTCAGCATCGGCGTGGTGTGGACCCTGCTGCGCTGGCGCCGAGAACTCAAGCAGCGCGATGAGCACTACGCCGCTCAGCTGCTGCCGCACCTCGCCCCCAAAGACCAGCTCTTCCTGTTCGACGTGCTCGACAAGCTGTTCTGCAGCGCTGCCCTGCTGGTGGTGCTGTTCAAGGCACTCGAGCTGCTGGGGGTGTCGGCAGGGGTGTTGATCACCGCCGGGGGCTTCGGCGCCGCGGCCCTGGGCTTCGGTGCCCGCATGATCGTGGAAAACGGCCTCAGCGGCTTGTGCCTCTACATCAACCGGCCCTTCACTCTCGGCGACACGATCAACCTGCCGGCGCTCAACCTGCTGGGCACGGTGGAGAAGGTGGGCTGGTTTTACACCGAGCTGCGTGATCCCGACCGCCAGCGGATTTACATCCCCAACGGCATCTTCACCAGCCAGGCAGTGCAAAACCTGGCCCAGATCGACAACCGCCGCATCTGGATCGAATTCGGACTCCGCTACGCCGACCGCGGCCGCATCGAGGCCATCATCCACACCCTGGGGGAGCGGCTTGAGACCCTGACTGGGATTGACCGGGTCAGGGACCGGCTGGTGCACTTCGTCGACTACGGCGACTCGGCCCTGCTCTTGCGGCTGCTGTGCTTCAGCGCCAGCGGCGACCTGCAAGCAGCCTGGGCCCTGAGGCAGCAGGTGTTGCTGTTGATCGGCGAGGTGGTGGAGCAGGCCGGGGCCGGCATGCCCTTCCCCACCCGCACGGTGATCTCAAACGATGGCCCTACCTCAACTGCGGATGCAGCGGATCCCCCTTGAAGGGCCCCACCACCGCGGAGGTGATCCAGCCGCCGTAGAAACCGCCCGGCTGGGGCACGACCCGCTCGCCATCGAGCCAGCAGCCATCCATCAGGGCTGGATACACGGCAAACCAACCCGCCAGCGCCGCGAAGGCCGGGGTGGGCTCGGGGTAGGTCCACACCGCCCGGCGTAGGCGGCGCTCGGCCGGACTGCCCGAATCGACCACCACATCGCAGTAATGGGCCACCCCCTTCCACTCGCAGAAGCTGGTGCCGGCGCTGGGCTGCAACAGCTCTAGCCGCACACTTTCGGGCGGCAGGTAGATGGTGGGGGGATGGAAGGTTTCCAGCACCCGCAACATGCGATGGCTCTCCGCCAGCAGCTGGCCCAGGGCCTCCACCCGCACATGGGCAGCGCTCTCCACCAGGGCTGGCGGCCGGGGGTAGTCGCACACCCGCTCAACGGCTGCCGCCATGGCGGGCTCAGGCATGGATGAAATTGCGCAACCGCCGGCCTTCCGCTCCGGCCCGCTCCTGCAGCTCCGCATCGCTGAGGCTGGCCTCCTGCCGCTGCTGCGCGGCGATCACATCAGCCTCCTCGAGCGCATAGCCGGCGCCGCGGGCCAGCTCCAGGAAGGCCGGCAACTCCAGGGGCTCCGCCAGCTGGGTCGCCAGGTTGGGCGTCTGCCGGGCAGCGGCCAGGAAGGCGTCCAGTTGCTCGAGGCTCACAGATTCAGCTCCAACTGGGGCTGGTCTAGCCACGACGGCGGGCCATCGGCTAGCCAGCCAGCGGGATCCCAGGGGAGCAGCAGCGGCTCCAGGGCTCTCAGGCCGGGGCCGTCAGCGACCGCCAGCCAGGCCTCCTCCAGCCCGGTGGGAATCACCACCGGCATGCGCCGGTGGATCGGCGCCAGCAGGGTGTTGGGGGCACTGGTGAGCACGCAGCAACTCTCCAGCTCGCTGCCATCCGGGCCGATCCAACGGTCCCAGAGGCCGGCCAGCCAGAACAACTTGCCGTCGCGCCGGCGGATCCAACGGCCCTGTTCCCAGAAAGCATCGGCGGGGATCAGGCAGCGGCGATGGCGCCAGGCGCCGCGAAAACTGGGCTTGAGCGCCACGGTCTCGGCGCGGGCATGCACAGACCGGTGGGCGGTGGCCGGGTCCTTGACCCACTCGGGCAGCAGCCCCCACAGGGCCAGGGCAACCTGCAGCTGGCCGTGCTCCTGACGCTGGATCAACAGCGGTTCGCCCGGGCGCACCTCGGCCCGGGGGGCGTAGTGGGCCGCCAGCCCCGGCGGCAGGGGGCCCTGCAGCTGCGGCAGCAGGCGGGCGAGATCGGCGCCGAGCGAAAAGCGACCACACATGCAGCAATAGGCGACTTGAGGACTGGGGGGGCGCGTTCGGTTCTCCCAACCTTGGCTCGATCGCCGATGGGGAGCACAGGCCTAGCTTGGAGTCACCTTTGGCTGCCGCACCATGGCGATCCGCCAGGACGACAACCGCCCCAACCGCCGCTTCGGAATCATCAACCTGGTGTTGATCGGCTTCGGCGTGCTGCTGCTGTTCAGCAACTTCCTGCCCAATCCAGCCGCCCAGGTGCCGCGGGTGCCCTACTCGCTGTTCATCGACCAGGTGAACGACAGCAACGTCAAGCGCGCCTACATCACCTCCGACCAGATCCGCTACGAGCTCAAGGAAGCCTCTGAGGAGGGCGCACCCACCGTGCTCTCCACCACGCCGATCTTCGACATGGATCTGCCCCAGCGGCTGGAGCAGCACGGGGTCGAGTTTGCCGCCGCGCCGCCCCAGAAGCCCAGCTTCATCACCACGGCCCTGAGCTGGGTGGTGCCGCCGCTGATCTTCATCCTGGTGCTCCAGTTCTTCGCCCGCCGCCAGATGGGCGGCGGCGCCCAGGGGGCCCTGAGCTTCACCAAGAGCAAAGCCAAGGTGTACGTGCCCGATGAGGAATCCCGGGTCACCTTCGCCGATGTGGCCGGCGTGGATGAGGCCAAGGCCGAACTCGCCGAGATCGTCGACTTCCTCAAGAAGCCCGAGCGCTACGCCGCGATCGGCGCCCGCATTCCCAAAGGCGTGCTGCTGGTGGGCCCTCCCGGCACTGGCAAAACCCTGCTCTCCAAGGCCGTGGCCGGCGAGGCGGAGGTGCCCTTCTTCATCATTTCCGGCTCCGAATTCGTGGAGCTGTTCGTCGGCGCCGGCGCGGCCCGGGTGCGCGATCTGTTTGAAGAGGCCAAAAAGAAGGCCCCGTGCATCATCTTCATCGACGAACTCGATGCCATCGGCAAGAGCCGTTCCGGCTCGATGGGTGTGGTGGGCGGCAACGACGAGCGCGAGCAGACCCTCAACCAGCTGCTCACCGAGATGGACGGCTTCACCGGCCAGGACAAACCGGTGATCGTGCTGGCGGCCACCAACCAACCGGAAACCCTCGATGCCGCCCTGCTGCGTCCGGGTCGTTTCGACCGCCAGGTGCTGGTGGATCGCCCCGACCTGTCTGGTCGCAAGTTGATCCTTGACATCTACGCCAAGAAGGTGAAGCTCTCGAGCAGCGTTGACGTTGACAAAATCGCCCAGGCCACCAGTGGCTTTGCCGGTGCCGACCTGGCCAACCTGGTGAACGAGGCGGCCCTGCTGGCGGCCCGCGCCTACCGCACCGAGGTGGAGCAGGCCGACCTCAACGAGGCTATTGAACGTGTGGTGGCTGGCCTGGAGAAGAAGAGCCGGGTGCTCCAGCCCGATGAGAAACGGGTGGTGGCTTATCACGAAGTGGGCCACGCGATCGTTGGCCACCTGATGCCCGGCGGCAGCAAGGTGGCCAAGATCTCGATCGTGCCCCGGGGCATGAGCGCCCTGGGCTACACCCTGCAGTTGCCCACCGAGGAGCGCTTCCTTAACTCCAAGGAGGATTTGGAAGGGCAGATCGCCACCCTGCTGGGCGGCCGCAGCGCCGAGGAAATCGTGTTTGGCGAAGTCACCACCGGTGCCGCCAACGACCTGCAGCGCGCCACCGACATCGCCGAGCAGATGGTGGGCACCTTCGGCATGAGTGAAACCCTCGGCCCCCTGGCCTACGACAAGCAGGGCGGCGGCCGCTTCCTCGGCGGCGGCAACAATCCCCGTCGCTCCGTCAGTGATGCCACCGCCCAGGCGATCGACAAGGAAGTGCGCACCCTGGTTGACAACGCCCACGACAAAGCCCTGGCGATCCTGCGCCACAACCGTGAACTGCTGGAGAGCATCTCCCAGCAGATCCTGGAAAAGGAGGTGATCGAGGGAGACAACCTCAAGGAACTTCTGGCCAGCAGCGTGCTGCCGGAGGGGGCCGGGGTGCCGGCCTGAGGCCTTGACGCCGGGGCACCTGATCACGGATAAGGGTTCTTTAGAGATGCAGCCATGGCTGCCATCAACGGATACCCGGCCCTGGCTGAGCTGCGCGGCAGGGATCTCCTCTCCTCCGCCGACCTGAGCGCCGAACAGACGCTGAGCATGCTGCGGCTGGCCGCCGACCTCAAGGCCGGGCGCAGCCACATCAATCTCGACGGCAAGACCCTCGGCCTGATCTTCACCAAGGCCTCTACCCGCACCCGGGTGAGCTTTTCGGTGGCCATGGCGCGCCTCGGCGGCCAGACCCTCGACCTCAACCCCCAGGTGACCCAGGTGGGCCGGGGCGAGCCCGTGGCCGACACGGCCCGGGTGCTGAGCCGCTACGTGGATGCCCTGGCGATCCGCACCTTCGCCCAGGAAGAACTGGCGGACTACGCCCACTGGGCCTCGATCCCCGTGATCAACGCCCTCACTGACCTGGAGCACCCCTGCCAGGCCCTGGCCGACTTCCTCACCCTGCAGGAGGCCTTCGGCGAGCTGGCTGGTCTCACCCTCAGCTACGTGGGCGATGGCAACAACGTGGCCCACTCGCTGATGCTCAGCGGTGCCCTGCTGGGTGTGAACGTGCGCATCGGTTGCCCCAAAGGCTTCGAGCCCGACGCCGCGGTGCTCGACCAGTCCCGCGCCCTGGCAGCGGCCCACGGCAGCAGTGTGGAGGTGCTGCATGAGCCGGTGGCGGCCGTGCGCGGCGCCCATGCTCTCTACACCGATGTGTGGGCGTCGATGGGGCAGGAAGAGGAAAAGGCGGAGCGGGAGCGGGCCTTTGCCGGCTGGTGCCTGAACGAAGAGCTGGTGGCGGAGGCCGATCCCCGGGCGATCGTGCTGCACTGCCTGCCGGCCTATCGGGGCCTGGAGATCAGCGCCGGTGCCATGGAGGGCAGCGCCAGCCGCATCTTCGATCAGGCCGAAAACCGCCTGCACGCCCAGCAGGCCCTGCTGGCGGCGCTGCTGGCCGAGCCCTGAACCGGATGGCGGCACGCTCCCGTCGACTTCGCCGGTTCCATCCCTGTCGCCCAGCCTTTAAGCGAAATCCGCCCGCGACAGAGCTGGACAAAGCGCCCACGAGGCGGTACATCTGTATCAGCGACGCCAACCCGGTGCCCCAGCCTGCTCATCAAGGCCATCACGACACCCAGCAAGAGCTGACCACGGCCCAGCGGGAGCTCTACGACTGGCTGGCCGACTACATCGGCGCCCACCGCCACAGCCCCTCGATCCGCCAGATGATGGAGGCCATGGGGCTGCGCTCGCCGGCGCCGATCCAAAGCCGCCTGCGCCACCTCCAGCTGAAAGGCTGGATCACCTGGCAGGAGGGCCAGGCCCGCACCCTGCAACTGCTGGGCGGCATGGCCAGCGGCATTCCGGTGCTCGGCGCCGTGGCCGCTGGTGGCCTGGTGGAAACCTTCGACGACGTCCAGGAGCGACTCGATTTGGCCCCGGTGCTCGACACCCGCGGCCTGTTTGCCCTCACGGTGAACGGCGATTCGATGGTAGATGCCCACATCGCTGATGGCGACGTGGTCCTGCTGGAGCCGGTGCCCGACCCCAGCCGCCTCAAGGCCGGCACGATCGTGAGCGCCCTGGTGCCAGGCAGTGGCACCACCCTCAAGCACTTCCACCGCAGTGGCGCCACGGTGACCCTGGAGGCCGCCAACCCGGCCTACGAACCAATCGTGCTTCCCGCAGACCAAGTGACGGTGCAGGGCAAGCTGGTGGCCGTCTGGCGCCAGGTCTGAACAGGCAGCGTTGTAAGCTCATCTAGCGCGCGGCAAGGCCCACGGGCCAAAGCGAGACGACCAGCGTCATTGCTGCCAAAGCGCCTTTTCGGGGCCATAGCTCAGCTGGTAGAGCACCTGCATGGCATGCAGGGGGTCAGCGGTTCGAATCCGCTTGGCTCCATCGAGAGAACCCAGGCCCAGCCTGGGTTTTTTTGTGTGTGCTGCATCGGAGCGCATGGGGCGCTTTGAGCCAAGCCACAGCCCCAACGTGGTGAGCCTGGCATTCAGGAGCCCCGTACATCACACTCAGGTCGATCTGGAGAGACCCGTGCTGGAGCTGTTTCATGCTGCCCCCTCCTACTACTCGATGGTGGCGCGGTTGGCACTGGCAGAAGCGGGGGTGGCGACCATCAGTCGACTCCTGGATATCCACATCGCCAAGCAGCAGTTGAGCGATGCCTACCGCCAGCTCAACCCCCATATGACGGTGCCCACGCTGCGTGGCCCCGGACTGCTGCTGACCGACAGCGCCGACATCCTCGCTTTCAGCGCTCACCAGGCCGGCGCGAATTGGCTGGATGCTGATGCGGGGTTGGCGCCAGCGATTGACCAGGTTGTAACTGACCACTACGCCATTTCGATCGAAAACCTCACCTTCAGCAAGTTGCTGGTGAGCAAGCCCCTGCTCCTTCCAGTTGTGAAGAGGGTGCTAGGGGGCCTGAGCCGAAGCCTTGAGGCCAGGGCGGAGCAGGCAGCTGACGGTGGCGCATCCCTGCGGGCCAAAGCCCAGCAGGATCGTGAGCGGTTGGCGACCTTGACCGATGTGCCACCAGCCCAAACCTTGAAATCCATGCGCGAGCAGGTGCACGCTTATCTCTGTGCTCTGCCAGCACCACAGTTTGGAGCAGGCCTTTTTGGGGATCGTCTTAGCCGGGCCGACATCGTGGTGGCGGTATTACTGGCTCGTCTCAGCATGACCGACGAGCTCCAGCTGCTCGAACGGGACGATATCCGTCAGTGGTGGCAGCACTTCCAAACAAGAACAGGGTTTCAATCAGCCAACATTTGGACCCGTTTTCAGAAGCGCAGCTTTGTGCAGGCCGTCATCGCAGCCCGCCACACCCCGCTGGTCATCCACGATTAGACATAGCTCCACGGCAATGCCAGGAACGGTTCACAATCTAAGCCGCAACTGAAGATTACCGGCGACGCCAGCTACGTGTGCGCCGTGGATCCGGAGGGCAACGCCCACCCCCATGGGCTCACCGAGATCCTGGTGAACGCCCTCGATCGGGGCATGAATCCCCAGCAGGCCGTGGATCACCGGCTCGATGGGGTCGCGCTCGGGTTCTGAGGGGCGCTGGGCTTCGCCTCCAGCAACACCCGCACCTGGTGGTCGTTCCAGCCCTCGCCGCGCCAGCGCTCGCCCAGGGCCGCCGCAATCGCGGCCACCAGCAACAACAGCGGCAACAGGGCCGGATCCCCCTGCAGGGTGAACACAAAAGCGGCGCAGAACAGCGGCGCGCCATGGGCAGCGGCGAACAGGGCCGTGGCCCCCACCGCTGCCAGCTGGGCCAGGTCGTTGCTGGTGAGCCCTGGCAGGCCCTGCAGCGGACTGATCAGCAGGGCGCCGAGGCTCATGCTGTCGTGCATCAACCCCCCGGGGGCCCCCAGGGCAAGGCTGAGCACGCTGGCCAGCAGGCGCCACAGCCAGAGGAGCGGTGATCCCACGGATTCACCACTCAGGGCCGCCGCCAGCGACAGAGAGCCGTCGTTGAGGCTGAGGCCGCCACTGACGAACGCCAGCAGCGTGAGGCTGGCGGCCAGCAGCAGGGCACCCAGCAGCAGCCGCTTGGCCAGCAGGCGTTTCACCCAGGCGGCTGCAGGCAGCAGCAAGCGCACGAACAGGCTTCCTCCAGCGGCTCCCACCAGGGTGAGCAGCACCACCCAGCCCCACAGCTCCGGTGCCAGGGCTCCGAGATCCAGGCCCGGCAGACGGGCCGGCTGGCCCGTGGTGGTGGCCAGCAGGGTGCCACTGCCCGCCAGCAGCAGCGCTGGCAGCACCAGCGGCAGACCGCTGCGCTGGCCCAGCTCTTCCAGGCCATAGGCCACCCCCAGCAGGGGGGAGCGAAACGCCGCCCCCAGCCCGGCTGCGCCGCCGATCACGGCCACCAGTTGCGGCGGAAGGGCAGCCAGCAGCTGAAAACGAGGCCAGCGCCGGCGGATGGCCAGCAGCACGCTCGCCCCCAGCGCCACCGAGGGCGACTCCACCCCCACCGCCAAGCCGCCCAGGTGGGTGAGCAGCATCAGGGGCAGCCGCCGCAGCTGGGTGGCGAGGCTGAGCTGTTGCAGCCAGAGCGCCTCCCGGGCAGTGCGCTCAGCCTGGGGTGCGCGATCGAGGGCCAGCAGCGCCGTCGTGCCGCCACCGCGGCCCGCGGCCAGCGGCCCCCAAGCCAGCAGCACCAGCAGGCTCGTGGCCGCAAACACCACCACGCAGCCGAGTAGCGGCCGGGGTTGAGCCGCCAGCCAGAGCCCCCGCTGCAACAGGAAGCCCAGTTCTGAGAGGGCCTGATAGGGCCACATCAGCAGCCCAAACAGCAGCCCTAGCAGCAACCAGCCAGCCAGGGCAACCGCTGCCGGAGCACGAACCGGAGTCACGGGACGGCCACCGTGCCATGCCGCGCCTGCTTCCAGCGCTGGAAGCAGGCATTGCCGGGATCGAGCACCAGGGGTTTGGACAGGTCGATCAGCGTGCCTCCTGGGTCGAATCAGTACAAGTCAAGCATTCTGCAAACCAAGGATCTCAGCTGTTTCAGCGCGCACCTTGGTCAACATCGCCGCATCCTGTTTGAGATCGTGCCCATGGGAGGGAATGATTTCGCGCATCTTTGCTTTCCAATCGCCGATGAGCCCATCACGCAGGACCGTTTCAATCATGCTGACCATGATGTAGGTGGCCGTGGAAGCGCCAGGCGAAGCTCGGATTTCAGAGGAGTTGGGCATCCAAGTGGTCACCCTCTACAACTAGATGGAAGCTTGGCAGTTGCAGGGAGTGCTGCCGACAAATTCATGGTGGCGCTGAAGACTGCTGGCCTCAATGCCAACGAACTCAGCTCGTATTGCCAGTAGTGGGGTCTATACCAAGAGCAGATTGGCTCAGTTTAGGGAAATCAGCAGCATGCGGGCACTGCACTGATAAACCAATGTTTCCAGCCCAAGTGCCAGTGATGAATAGGGGTGCCCCAAACCAGTGTCGCTGTTGCTCGCCAGGGTATCGAGACCACTCTCAATGATGCGCTGCTGCTGGATCACGCGCGGATCGCACAGATTGATCGGCACGGGCCGCTCCACCCAACGCTCGGCCAGCTCAAGCGGAATCCGGCCTTTGCTTTCCCAGCCAATGGTTTGAACCAGGCGCTGGGGATTGAGGTTGAACAGCAGGCCATTGAAGTGGTCGGTTTCCACTTCATAAGCCTGACCTGGGAGGTAGATGGCCTGATGGCCGGCCCGATCAAACCAATCGCGTCCCTCAATCCGATAACGCGTGCCACCTTGATATGGAATCCCAAGGGTGCTTTCGCTGTAGTCCTCGGTGCTGGCGACCAAGGGCACATAGGCAGCAGCACTGACGGCCATGTCGCCGGCTAGCAGTAAGGAGGCTTTATGGGCAAACGCCTGATGCTTCTCCCGGGGCTCAAAGCAGGTGAGGTTGACCGTCAGACCAATCTCATCGGCCAGGGCCTCGCTTTCGAAGCGCATCTCGGCTTGGTCGTTGGCAAAGGCGAGACGCTGCAGCTCCAGCCACTGGCGTTGCTTAGCTAGCGGTGCCTTGGGGTCAGGCGCGGAAGCAGCAGTGGCGAAATCCATACCAGGGGCAATGGCGCCCTCAAAGAATGGGAAGACGCGAGAGCATTTTATAGATCCACCAATCCCAAAAGCACGTCACGCTGCCCGAGAGTCAAGACGTAACAAATACCCGGCAGGCGCAAAACCCGTTTCAATTCGCAATACATCGATAGTAATATTTAGCCATGAGCCACGAGCCCGTGTGGTGCGGAAGACTAGGGCCAGCGTGGGGCCATCGAGGCATCACCCTTTGGATGGAACTCGGCGACACGATCGGACCAAAAGGGTGTACCCATCGCAGCGGTGAGGCCAGCGGTCGTTGATCACAAAGATCCCGCTGCATTAATATCCAGAAAAGGTGACTTCAATCTCGCCAAGCTTGATGTTATGAATCAAGCAGTGAAATGACAAGAATTCCCATATTGCCAGATCCAATCACCGGCAGCACCGGCGAAAAGGCCGCCAAAGTGCAGCAACGCGGCAAATGACGATCAGTTTCGCAGCAAGAGCAAGACGACATTCTTTGAGAGGCTAAAGCGGCAGCAGCGAAAGCTGGCATGCGCCCTCCTACTTTTCACCAGCCTGGCTCCATCGACCATCGCAAGCGCTGAGCGAGTTTGAGCGCTCCCTCAAGCGGAATCCCAATCGCTTCCGTGGGATTGACGGCGCCGCGCAAGCCACGGGTCATCCTCAGGCCGCCCGTGATGACTACGGGAAACTATTGGCCCTGGCCACCGGATCCGACACGGAGCGTGCTGAGCCCAAGCAGGCCAAGGCCTTTCTGTCGAGGCGATGAGGCGTTGGCTTGGCGCGCTCAACGCGGGGCCAGCAACTGCATCAACACACCCAGGCCTGCGGCCACACCAATCAGCTGCAGCACACTCCAAAGCCATCGCACCAGAGCCAGCATCGCCAGCCCGGCGACGAGAGCCGCCGCGGCATCGAAGCGCCCGGCTGGCCAGAGCACCGGGCCCGCAAAGAACAGGGCCAGGCTGGCGATCACGCCCACCACCGCAGCGGTGATGGCGGTGAGGGGTGCGCCGATGCGGAGGTTGTCTCGGCTGGCCTCCACCAGCGGGGCGCCAACCAGGATGAAACCGAAGGAGGGCAGAAAGGTGAACCACACGGTCACCAGGGTGGCGGCCACAGCCCCGGCACCGGTGGTCCAGCCGCCCATGAAGCCCACGAAGGCCACCACCATGATCAGCGGCCCCGGCGTGGTCTCCCCCAGGGCCAGGCCGTCAACCATCTGGGCCGCCGACAGCCAGCCAAACTGCTCGACCGCCCCCTGGGCGACGTAGGGAAGCACCGCATAGGCCCCGCCGAAGCTGAGCAGGGCCACCCGCGTGAAGAAGCGGGCCATCAGGGGCAGGGTGCCATTCCAGCCGGCCATTGCGGTGAGCATCGCCAGGGGCAGGATCAGGGCCAGCGCCCAGATCAGCAGGGTGCGGGCCAGGCGTCGCCGGTTGAAGCGGGCGTGGGCTGGCGTGGGCGTGTGATCGCCATGGATGGGCTCAGGCTGCAGCAGCGCTTGGGCCGGCCCTGGCACCAGCCCTGCAACGGCCGGCCCCAGCGGCGGTGGGAGCAGCAAGGCCTCGGGACGCCAGCGGCCAACCAAGGCACCCGTGAGCGCCGCCACACCCACCACCAAGGGATAGGGCAGACCCAGCACCGCAAGGGCCAAAAAGGCAGCCAACGCAATGCCGGCGAGCCAGAACGAGCGCAGCGCACGCCGACCCAGCCGCCAGGCCGACACCACCACGATCGCCAGCACCGCTGGCTTGAGCACCGCGAACACCGCCACCAACAGGGGCAACTGGCCCCAATGCACGTAGACGCTGGAGAGCAGCGTCAGCACCAGCACCGAGGGCAGCAGGAACAGCCCTCCGGCAATCAGGCCACCAGGCACGCCGTGCATCAACCAACCCAGATAGGTGGCGAGCTGGGTGGCCTCCGGCCCCGGCAGCAGCATGCAGTAGTTGAGCGCGTGCAGATAGCGCCGCTCGCTCAGCCAGCGGCGGCGTTCCACCAACTCACGGTGCAACAGGGCGATCTGACCGGCGGGTCCACCGAAGCTCACCACCCCAAGCTGGAGCCAGAAGCGGCTGGCATCGGCCAGGCTCACCGGAGCAGGGCCCACCTGACGCTGGGGATCCACGGGGTCAGCTGCCATTGCATCCATACCACCGGTCTTGGGCTGACACAATGACGGTTGTCCATCCCCGGCCATGGGCTTCAGCGCCAAGACCGACTATGGACTCGTCGCCCTGATGGAGTTGGCGGCAGCTTATCCCTCAGGCACCTTGGTGCAAAGCGGGGAGATCTGCCGGCGCCATGGCATCCCAGAGCGCTACCTCGAGCAACTGCTCACCGACCTGCGAAAAGTCGGCCTGCTGACCAGCATCCGCGGCCCACGAGGGGGCTTTCAGCTCGCCAGGGATCCCGACTGCATCACCGTTGCCGACGTGGTCAATGTTCTGGAAGGGAGCCGCAACAGCGAGCGGCAGGGCGATCCTGGCGACGCCACGTTCCTGGTGCTGACGGCCCTTGAGCAGAAACTGGAGCAGGCCCGAGAGACTTTGCTCGCCTCCACCTCACTGGCCCAGTTGTTGCGAGAGCGGGATGCCCTCAGGCAGCCACAGCCGATGTTTTACATCTAAGCCCATGCCCGATTCCGACGACTGGCCCAACGACCAAGGTCGGCCCTGGGGGCTGCGTCTGCTGGCGCTGGTGGGGGCCCTTGCCTTTGTGATGCTCGGCATCAACAGCCTGTTGCCGGTGCTCCAGCAACCCATACCGCTACCGCTGCCGACGCAGCCCAAGCGGGGAGACAGCAGGGCCTAAAAGCGAGACATGGCCTCGATCTTGGCCAGTTTTTCAGCGTCCAGACCCGCCAGTTCGTCGATCTGTAGCAAGCTTTCCTTCACCAAACTGGCAAACACAAACAAAATGCCGTCGAGGCGGAAATCAAACCGCCCTTCAATCGTGTGCCGCTCGATGCTGAGAAAATCGTGGAGCTCCCACACGGTTTCGGCAGAGCCCAGCGCCACGGCCTGGGCCTGCACCGACGCCACCAATTGGTCAACAGCCCTGCCGTAGGCGCGGTCAAAGGCCTCGCGGGCGACGGCCTGTTCCGATTCCGTCCATCCCTCCAGCATGGTCTCCATCATTTGATTTAAGCGCCCTGGCAGGGACGCTAGTCGGGGGTTCAGGCTGCCGCGAGCCCTGGGTCCCGCCGAGACGGGCGGGCGCGGCGGTGTTGGGCTGGCAACTCGAACCAGGCGAGATGCGGGCTGTCGTGGTGCTCGCGGTGGTAACCGAAGTGAAAACAGGCCAGCAGCGAAAGCCAGGGGGGCAGATCGAGGCTGTCGGGCTGGGATTGCTGGTGCGGCAACCGCTGGCGCCGGTGTGGCAGATAGGTGCCGAACACAAACAACTGCAGCGAACTGAGCAGCAGGGGCAGGGTGCAGAACAGCAGCACGTTGATCCAGGCCGCGGGGTGGATCCGGCCGGCGATCAACGCCAACAAGCCCCAGCCGCCAAGCAGCCGCATCATCTGGCCCGCTGAAAGGTAACCAGCCATGAAGCGCCGGTACCAACCCAGCGTTCCGGCGCGGGGATCGCCATGGAAATCGGGATCATCCGCGCTGGCGGTGAACCGGTGATGGCTCTGGTGATTGCGGCGACAAGCCACATAGGGCAAAGCCGCATAGAGCGCCAGGGCAACGACACCAAGGCGATCATTCCAGCCCCGCCGCTCCAACACCAGCACGCCATGCATGGCGTCGTGACCAACGATGAACAGGCCGGTCTGCAGCCAGGTTCTCCCCAGCGTGGACACCACCACCAGAGCCACCAGGGCCGCCCCGTGCAGCCGACTCAAATCAAGACTGAGCAGCCCCAGCAGGGAAGCGAGCCAGGCGAGCAAGATCACTGTGGCGAGCAGCAGACCGCGATGGGTGGTGGTGGTCAGACGGCTTTGGCTGGGGCACAAAGCCCTGCTCAACGGCCCAGCTTCAACAACTCAGCCGGGGAGGCCAGCAGGTCGATGGCCACGAAGTAGATCTTGCCCTCGGGATTGAGCAGGAAACGCCAGGCCACGTTCATGCCGATGCCGGCGCCAAACCAGGGGGTCTGGACCTTGCCCGTGACCTTGATCTGGGTGAAGTCTCCCTCGGTGGGCTCAGCAAAACCGCGCTCAGGCAGGAGCTTTAGGTTTTGGCAGTCTTCGCGGAAGAAGCGCAGGATGGCGTCGCGACCGACGATCGGCTTCTGGAAGGGGGGCTGCAGGGCGCCGTCGGCCAGGAACAGGTCGATCAGGTTGTCGAAGTCGTTGGCGTTGAGCTGGTCCATGTAGCTGTTCACCGTGGGGTTGATCACCCCCTCGATGAACACGCGCTTGCGCTGCTCCTCGGGCGTGGGAGCGGCAATCGGCTCCATCACGCGCTGGCCTTCGCCCTTGGCGGGGTCGTAGCCCATGTCCACCACGAAGTTGCGCAGCAGGGTGATCTGCTGACCCTGATCCACGCCCTTGACCGAGCTCAGCACGGCGGAGGCGTTGGCCGAGAGCTGGTAGCCCTCGGGGATCGGCGCCACCAGGCCGGCGGCCATCCAATCACCCAGCTGATACCAGAAGCCCAGCTTGATATTGACCGACCAGCAGGAGTAGGTGCGGCCGATCTGGGTGTCGGTGCGGTTGGCGAGCTCGCACATCACCGCGCTCTGCTCGGCGAAATTCATCGCCTTGATCTGGTTGAGCACGGGCTCGGCAAACTGCATGCGCGCAGCACCAGGGGCAGCAACGGTGATGGTGTTGCCCATCTCGAGGTAGGCGTACCAGATCAGCGCCAGCTGGTCTTCGGCGCTCAGCAGCCGAAAACGGGCCGTGATGGCCGGCACAACGTCGGCCGACATAGTGTCGGGAAAGATCTGGGTGGCTTTCTCAAGCGTGAACATGCGCCGTCGCTCCCAATTGTTAAAGAGATTTGCAAACTCTAGCCTCACAGGGTCCCGCCTGGTAAGGCGCATCTGATTTGCGGCCCGGCCCACCTAGACCGTGCCCCCATCCGCTCCCGTGCCTGTGCCTGTTCCCGTGCTGAGCGACGCTGATCGCGACAAGCTCGATCGCTCCGACGACGCCCTCTTCTACGCCGATCCGCGGTTCGTGCATCACCTTGATGCCAGTTTCCGGGCACGCCTGACCAGCCTGTATCGCGAGCGGATCCCGCCTTGCGCGGTGGTGCTGGACCTGATGAGCAGCTGGGTCAGCCATCTGCCCGAAGAGCTCTCCTACCAGGAGGTGATCGGCCACGGCCTCAACGCCGAAGAATTGGCGGCCAACCCCCGGTTCGATCGCCACTGGGTGCAAAACCTCAACACCGAACAGGATCTTCCCCTGGCCGATAACAGCGTGGATGTTGCGCTGATCGTGGCCGGCTGGCAGTACCTGCAGCAACCGGAAGCGGTGGCCGCCGAACTGCTGCGGGTGGTGCGGCCCCGGGGCGAGGTGATCGTGGCCTTCAGCAACCGGATGTTCTTCCAGAAAGCCCCCCAGATCTGGACCGAGGGCGGCGACCGCGACCATCTGGCCACCGTGGCGAAGGTGCTGCTGGCCCAGGGCTGGTCGAAGCCCCAGCTGCTGGCAGAAGAGACCCCGGCTCCAGGGGTGCTCGGCTGGATCGGCGGCAAGGGCGATCCCTTCTTTGCCGTGATCGCTGCCAAGGCGGAGTGAGCGACTCCGATCAGACCGGCAGGCTCTGAATCAGCACAAAAAAGCCCGACCAGCAGAGCTGGCCGGGCTTTTCGTTAGGTCGAAGCCCGAGGGGCTCAGCCCAGACCCACCTGGCCCAGGATGCCCTGGCCGGTGAGCAGCTCGGTGCCGAGGCCGATCACGAAACCGAGCATGGCCAGGCGACCATTCCAGGTTTCAGCGAAGGCAACAAAACCGAAACGGGAAGCGGAATCAGCCATGGATGTTCGTTGGTTACGAAACTTGACGTAATCGTAACAGATCTTGAAGCAGCTGGTGGTGGGTGCATCTGGCCCCGGCCCCCGGTGATGAGCGCTCCTGCTGACCCGCCTGGGATTGATCACCACTGCTGAGCAGTGATCTTTTCCCCAGGCCGGGTCGCTTCTCCCCAATCTTTAGAGGCCTTTTCCACAGGGATGGAGAGGCGGAAGGGCCCCGTCCATCACCCGTCTGAGTCCGGGGATGGGGAAAACGGGCCGGCCCCTTGACGCTTCTGCGCAGGCGACTTCCGAGCGCGCGCCAAACTGGAAAAAAGCCCGAAAGTGCCTGTGGCCCGGGCCTGGGGTCGGTGGGTCTTGCCGGACTCGCCTGTTGGGACGCCCTTTGACGGCGGAGCCAGTGGCGTGGCCTGATGGGGGCTCGCTCAGGGCAACGCCTCCATGCTCCAGATCCCGGACCACCCCCCCCAACTCCGTCTCGGTCGAAAACCAGTTTCCGGAAGACCTCTACGACGCGATGCGGGAGTTTGTCCGGCTGCATCCCCAGTGGGACCAGTACCGCCTGATGCAGGCCGCCCTGGCCGGCTTCCTGTTCCAGCACGGCTGCCAGGACCGCGTTGTGGCCCGCCACTACCTCGATGGCCTGTTTCGCCGCCAGGATCCGACACCCTTACCAACCCTGCCTTGAGCGAGGCGACCCCAACACCCAGAACTGCAGACTGATGGGGCACCAGTGCTGAACCATGGCCGCAGGAGCTCCAGGAGCTGACGCCCTGCTGGTGGCCATCGGCGCTGTCCCGGGCGCCTGGCTGCGCTTCCGGGTCGTCGATCACCTCGAACCGGTGCTGCCCAGGCGGCACTGGGGCACCTTCGGGGTCAACCTGATTGCCTGTTTCGCCCTCGGCCTGATGGTGGGCCTGGAGCAGAGTTGTGGTGATGCATCCCGCCGGGTGCTCCTGTTGATCGGCACCGGCTTTCTGGGCAGCTTCAGCACCTTTTCCACCTTCTCGGCCGAATTGCGGGCGGAGCTGGTGGCCAGGCATTGGCGCGAAGCGGCCGTGCTGGCCGGGGGCTCGGTGGCCGGCGGGCTGCTGGCGATGCTGACGGGCCTCTCCCTGGGGGCCGAGACATGAGCACCACCCCCGCCCGCAGCCTCCGTGGCGACCTGCGCGATCTAGCCCTGGTGGCCGCCGGAGCGATCCCCGGGGCCCTGCTGCGCTGGCGCCATGAGGCCATCGGCACGGCGGAAGTCGGCGGCCTGCGCGGCTTGGTGGGAGCCGACTTCATCGCCAACATGCTGGGCTGCCTGCTGCTGGGCCTGGTGCTGGCCCAGTCCGTCCGGCGCAAGCGGCTGATGCTGTGGGCCGGCATCGGCTTCTGCGGATCCCTCACCACCTTCTCCTCCTGGATGCTGCAACTGGCCCGGGCCCTGCGGGCTGGCGAAGCCTGGGACAGCCTGTTGGTGCTGGTGGCGAGCCTGCTGGGCGGCCTGGTGCTGGTGGCCCTGGGTCACGCCCTCGGCCGCCGCTGCCACGCCGCGGCTCCGGCGAGCAGCAGCAAGGGAGCCTCGCCCCAGCGGTCGTAGGGGGTGAGGGTCTGCAGGCGGGGCACGGCAAACACGCCCGTGGCTGGCCGACCCGCTGGCAGGGAGGCCACCACCCGGCCGCGGGCATTCACCAACAAACTCGGGCCAGTGTTGGCCGCACTCACCAGCCAGCGGCCCGTCTCAATCGCCCGCAGCTGGGCCAGGGCCTGAAACTGTTGCTGCAACAGCGCGGGATAGGGGTCGAGGTTGGCACTGGCCAGCAACCAGCCCGCCCCAGCGCGGCTGGCGGTGGCCAGGGCGGCACCATCGGAGAGCTCGTAGCAAATGGCCCCGGCAATGGCCCCCGCTGGCCGGGGCAGGAGCCGCGATGCCGCTCCCGGCTCGATGCCGCCCACGGCCGACAAACCGCTCCATCGCCCCAGCCCCGCCAGGGGAACCCATTCCCCCAAGGGCACGAGCCGATGCTTGTCGAGCCAACTGCTGGCCTGCTGCTCCCCCGGAGCCATGCGCAGCAGGGCGCTGCGCTGCTGCGGCTCCCCGGCCACCTCCTGCCAGCGGAAACCACCACTGATCAGTTCGACCGGCACCGGCGCCGCCAGCTCAGGCTCGAGCCCCAGGGCCCCCTCGGGCAGCAGCACTGCATCCACCCGGCGCTGTTGCGCCTCCGCCAGCGCCGCCGTTAAGCGCTGCTGCAACCGCTGCTGCTGGGCCCACTGAAACTTCTGGCGCGTGGGGATCGCCGGCTGCAGCACCAGCACCCGCTCCACGCCGGAGCTGGTCTGCCCCGCAGGCAGGCCTAGGGGCAGCGCCGCCAGCACGGCTGCACCGAGGCCATGGCTCAGAAGCACGCCAGCAGCGGTGGCAGCGATCCAGGCCCGGGGCTGGGGCACCGTCGCGCAGCGCCACAGGCCCCAACCGATCAGCAGCTGCAAGGTGGCCAGCAGGCCGCTGCCGCCGAGGGCGGCCAGGCCTGCCAGGGGTCGGTCGCCGGGGAGCGCCGCCGCTCCCAACCCCAGCCAAAACAGCGGCCCCTTGGCCAGCAGCACCTCCGCCAGCCCCCAACCGGCGCTCAGCAGCAGGGCAGTGCTCAACCGGCGGGGGTCGAAGCGCTGGGCCAGGGCCACCCAGAGGGCCACCAAGCCAGCCCCCGCCAGGGCGCAGATCGCCAGCAACAGCACGGCCAGGGGAAAGCTCAAGGGGCCCGGCACGCCGATCCAGTCGAGGGGGTGGAGCCCCAGCAACCAGCGGTGACTCACCAGCACGGCCGCCCCTGCCCACAGGGCCCCGCCCCGGGCCCCGATCGCCGAGCCCGGCAGGGCCCACAGCCCCGCCAGGGCCAGCCAGAGCAGCGGCGGCAGCCCCAGGGGGGGTAGCGCCAACCCCGCCAGCAGCCCGGACATCCCGGCCAGCCACCACCCCCCTAGCCGGTCATTGCCCATGGCCAGTGAGCGTAGGAAGCGCCAAGGTGAAGAAGGACGATTGCCGCCATGGATCCGAACAACCCGCTCCAACAACTGCTGCTGCGTGGCCTCGGCACCACCTCACTGGTGTCGGAGCGACTGCGCACGGTCACCCAGGCCTGGGTGCGCAGCGGCAAGCTCGATCCCAGCCAGGCCCCAGCCCTGGTGGACGACGTGCTGAAGGCCCTACGGGGCGAAACGCCCGAACTGGAGCAGCAGGCCGAGCGCCAGCTGGAGCGCAACAAAGACCAGCTGCTGCAGGATTTGGGCCTGGCCCGGCAGCGGGAGCTCGATGAACTGCGCGGCCGGATTGACCGTCTGGAGCGGGGCCTGCGCCAGCAACCACCAGCCCAAGCCCCCCCCGAAGTGGACATTCCCGACTGAGACAGTCCCGACTGAAGGGAGCACGCCAGCCGACTGCCCGGCAGAATCGGATCAACCTGCGGGGTCCCATGCGCGACATCCTGATCAGCTCGGCCGTGTGTGTGGCCTGCCTGCTGCTGGCCCTGGTGAGCCAACTGGTGAATCCCACCACCGTGCAGGCCGCCAACCCCGGTGGCGCTGCCGAAGCGGCCGTGCTGTCCAGCCCAGCTCCAGCCAACGCGCCGGCCAGGCCGGCCGTGACCAGCCGCTTCGAACTGGACCCCGACGACCCCAACCCCACCCTGTTTGTGATGGCCAGCGACAACGACCAGACCAGCGGCGCTGAGATCGCCCAGGCCAGCGGCCTCGGGGGCGAGCTCAACGCTCCCAAGGAGCGCACCACCCCCAGCGGCCTGCGCATCACCGATCTGGTGGTGGGCGATGGCGCCGAAGCCGTGGCCGGTGAAACGGTGGTGGTGAACTACCGCGGCACCTTGGCCAACGGCAGCGAATTCGACAGCAGCTACGGCCGCGGGCCGTTCTCCTTCCCCCTTGGCGGTGGCCGGGTGATTCAGGGCTGGGATGAGGGCGTGGCCGGCATGAAGGTGGGCGGCAAGCGCAAGCTGGTGATTCCCCCTGATCTGGCCTACGGCGAGCGCGGCGCCGGCGGCGTCATTCCCCCCAATGCCACCCTCACCTTCGAGGTCGAACTGCTGCGCATCGGCGGCTGAGCCGCAGAACGCAATCGTTAAGATGCCTACTCTGGTTGGTGGGTTGCGCTGATTCTGTGCTGCGCCAATCCACCCTGCCACCTTCCTTTGTTTCCCATCCATGGCCCATACGCTGCCCGCGCTGCCCTACGGCCTCGATGCGCTCGAGCCCAACATCTCCCGCTCCACCCTTGAGTTTCACCACGGCAAGCACCACGCCGCCTACGTGACCAACCTCAACAACCTGGTGGCCGGCACCGACCTGGACGGCAAGAGCCTGGAAGACACCATCACCTCCGTGGCCGGCGATGCCAGCAAGGCCGGTGTGTTCAACAACGCTGCCCAGGTGTGGAACCACAGCTTCTACTGGCAGTGCATGAAGCCCGGTGGCGGCGGCCAGCCCAGCGGCGCCCTCGCCGACAAGATCAACGCTGACTTCGGCAGTTTTGAAGCCTTCGTCGAGCAGTTCAAGACCGCCGGCGCCACCCAGTTCGGCAGCGGCTGGGCCTGGCTGGTGCTCGATGGCGGCACCCTCAAGGTCATCAAAACCCCCAACGCCGACCTGCCCCTGGCCCACGGCCAGAAGGCCCTGCTCACCATGGATGTGTGGGAGCACGCCTACTACCTCGATTACCAGAACCGCCGCCCCGATTACATGACCACCTTCCTCGAGAAGCTGGTGAACTGGGACTTCGTGGCTGCCAACCTGGCTGCTGCCTGATCCCCACATGCTCGGCTGATTGAAGCCAGCCCTGCCCAGCCCCCGGCCCCAACCGGGGGCTTTTTGCTGGCCCCTCTTTCCCTCTCTGGCCAGCAGGCCAGCAGTAATCCTGCCTTGAGGTTCTTGGCAGCTCAGGCCCTTTAAAGCGATGGAGCGGCTGAACTGAGCACCGCCTCCGGCGCGATCCACATGGCGTCGCCATAGGAGAAGAAGCGATACTGGCGCTCGATCGCCTCGGCATACAACGCCAACAGGCGCTCGCGACCGATCAGGGCACTCACCAGCAGCAGCAGGGAGCTCTTGGGCAGGTGGAAGTTGGTGAGCAGGCCCTGCACCACGGCAAAGCGATAGCCGGGCTGGATCACCAGATTCACGGGGCCGGTGTGGGGCCGCAGCTCGCCGCCGTGCAGCTGGGCCACGGCTTCGAGGCTGCGCACCGAGGTGGTGCCGATGGCGATCACCCGGCCGCCGCGGGCCCGGCAGGCGGCCACCGCGGCCACCAGCGCCGGGCTCACCTCCACCCACTCGCTGTGCAGCTCCAAGTGGCGCAGATCTTCCGTTTCCACCGGCCGGAAGGTGCCCAGGCCTACGTGCAGGGTGGTGGTGGCCAGCTCAACGCCCCGCTCCCGGATCGCCGCCAGCAAGGCGTCGCTGAGGTGGAGGCCCGCCGTGGGCGCAGCCACCGCTCCGGGGCGAGCGGCATAGCGGGTCTGGTAGCGCTCGTTGTCGGCAGCGTCGTGCTCGTGGATGTAGGGCGGCAGCGGGATGGCGCCGTAATGGATCAGCAGCGGTTCCAGGGCCGCCGCATCGGCATATTGCGGCGGAAACTGCACGATGCGACCGCCGGTGGTGGGGTCGCTGCCGAGCACCTGCACCGCCAGGGGCGGCTGGCCATCGGCCACCACCTCGATCCAATCGCCCGGCCGGAGCTTCTTGGCGGGCTTCGCCAGGCAGAGCCATTGGCCCTGGCCACCCTGCCAGGGCTCCAGCACCAACAGCTCCACAGCACCGCCGCTGGGCCGGCGTGCTTCCAGGCGGGCCCGCAGCACCCGGGTGTCGTTCACCACCAGCAGATCACCCTGCTGCAACTCCTGCTGCAGCTCCCACACCGTGAGGTGGCGGGCCAGGGGAGCAGGGCCCACCCCGGGCGGGTCCACCGCCAGCAGCCGGGCGGCATGGCGGGGCTCCACCGGCCGCTGGGCGATGCGCTCCTCGGGAAGCTGGAAGTCGTAGCTGGAGAGCCGCAGATCGGCGGGATCGCTCATGGCAGCAGGCCCTGGCTCATGCCGGCAGGTAGTAGCGCACCAGGGTGAACACCCGGTTGCCGCTGGCATCGAGCGCCCGGTGCATGTTGATGCCGCGCTGGTTGAGCAGCAGGGAATCAAAGCGATAGCGCGGGATCGCCATCGGCATCACGATCGTGAGGCTCACCTCCGGGTGGGCTTGCTGCTCTCCAGTCACAAACGCCACGAACGGATCGATCAGAGAAGCAAAGGGGCTGTCCAGGATCCGCAGGCTGATGCCGGGCGACTCGCCCACCAGCCGCTGCCAGTCGCCGCGGATCAGCTCGATGTCGTCCCCCTCCGAGCGCACCCACACCGCGCTGACCTGATCCGACACCGTGGCGGCGTAGCGCAGAGCATCCAGGGAGGGACGGGAGAAGGAGGCGATCCAGACGATGCTGCGGTTGCCCACCGGATCGCGCCGCTGGGGCAACACAACGCTGCCCTGGGCGTCGGCAGGCAAGGCGATGGCGGCGTAGACGCGGCGATAGCGATCGCGAATGCTGGCCAGAAGCCACACCAGCAGGGGGATGGCGATGACCACCGTCCAGGCGCCCTCGTCAAACTTGCTCACCACGATCACCAGCAGCACCACCAACGTGGTGAGGGCACCCAGCGCGTTGATGGCCAGCCGACCGAACCAGCCGGCACCGCGCCGGCGCCACCAGCGCACCACCATGCCGGCCTGGGAGAGGGTGAACGCCATGAACACGCCCAGGGCGTAAAGGTTCACCGCCACGGTGGTGTCGCCCCGGCACACCAGGATGATCAGGGCCGTGGCCGCCAGCAGCACGGCGATGCCGTTCTGGAACACCAGCCGGTCGCCGATCCAGCCCATCTGGCGGGGCAGAAAGCGGTCCTGGGCCAGCATCGCCGCCAGGCGCGGAAAGCCCGCGAAGGCGGTGTTGGCCGCCAGCGTGAGAATCAGCAGGGTGGTGATCTGCAGCGCCCAGAACAGCCCACTGCCGGCACCGAACACCCGCATGCCCACCTGGGCCAGCACGGTGCGATCGGGGTCGGGGGCCACCCCGTAGAGATAGGCCAGGCCGCTGACAGCCAGGAACATGGCCCCCAGCATCAGGCCCATCACCAGCATCGTGGCGCGGGCGCGGCGCGCAGCTGGCTCGCGAAACACCGAGACGCCGTTGGCGATGGCCTCGATGCCGGTCATGGCCGAGCAACCGGAGCTGAAGGCTCGCAGCACCAGAAACAGACCCAGGGGCTCCACGGCCCGGATGGCCGGTGGGGCGTCGGGGGTGAAGCCATGGGCAACCACCAGGTTCTGGAGGCCAAAAACCGCCAGCAACGCCACCATCACCACAAAGGCGTAGGTGGGAATGCTGAAGGCCTGGCCGGCTTCGCGCAGGCCGCGCAGGTTGGCCCAGCCCACCGCCAGCAGCAACAGCAGCGCCAGGGGCACCTCATAGGGGAGTAGCCCTGGCCAGAGCGAGGAGAGGGCCTGGGTGCCGGCCATCAGGCTCACCGCCGCCGTGAGGGTGTAGTCCACCAAGAGGGCGGCAGCCGCCAGCAGGGAGGGGCCGGTGCCCAGGTTCTCCCTTGCCACCACGTAGGAGCCACCGCCCTGGGGGTAGGCCTCGATCGTCTGGCGATAGGACGCCACCACGATGGCAATCAGGGCGATGATCGCCAGGGTGATCGGCAGCGACAACCGCAGCGCCTGGCTGCCGGCCAGCACCAGCACCCCCAGGGCAGCCTCCGTGGCATAGGCCACCGAAGACAGGGCATCCGAGGCGAGGATCGGCAGGGCCTGCACGCTGGGCAGGCGCTCGGAGGCAGCGGCAGCTTTCGGCAGAGGCCTGCCGAGCAGCCAGCGGATCAGAGCGGTGGCTGCAGGCTGATTCACAGTCGCATCAGAATCAGAGCGCCAGGCTTTCGGGGTTGGTCTCGATCAGCTGGGCCAGATCCTTGAGGAAGGCGGCAGCGTGGGCGCCGTAGATGGTGCGGTGGTCGCAGGTGAGGTTCACCTGCATCTGGTTGGCCACGCGCATGGAGCCATCCTTGCCGGCCACCACGGTGGGGCGAGAGGCCGCCACCGCCAGGATGGCGCCGGTGCCGGGGGGCAGGATCGCGTCGAAGCGATCGACGCCAAACATCCCCAGATTGGACAGGGTGAAGGTGCCGGTGCTGTATTCCTCAGGCTGGAGCTGCTTGCTGCGGGCGCGGCTCACCAGATCAGCCCAGTTGCGGGCCATCGAATAGATGTCGGTCTTGTCGGCATTCGCCAGCACCGGGGTGATCAGGCCGCCGTCCTCCATGGCCACCGCCACCGCCACATTCACCGCGGCGGGGAAGCTCATGGCGCTGCCATCGGCACTGGTGGCCGCGTTCACCTGGGGATGGCGGGCCAGCACCACGCCCACGGCCTTGGCCAGCAGGGCCGTCATCGTGACGCCCTTGGGCTTCACCTGCTTGTAGAAGGCGTCGAGCTTGGTGGTGGTGATGGTGTAGCCCACCCGGAAACAGGGAACCGCCAGGCTGGCGAGCATATTGCGGTTCACCGCGCCCTGGAGGGTGTTGAAGCTCACGCTCTCACCGGGCCGGCCAAAGGCTTCACCGGCAGGCGCAGGAGCCGCCGGGGCTGCACCGTTACCGCCGGCAGCCGCCACGGCGGCCGGACCCGAGCCCTCGGCCACCCGGGGCACCGTGATCGGTTGCCCGGTGGCGGCGAGCACGTCGTCGGCCTGAATGCGGCCGTGGGGACCGCTGCCACGCAAACCGCCCAGGTCAACGCCCAGCTGGGATGCGAGCTTTTTGGCCCGGGGGGAAGCCACCACCCGACCGCTGGCCGTCGACGCGGGGGCCACCACCGGAGCCGCCACCACTGGAGCGGGAGCGGGGGTTGGCGGAGCCGCCACCGGAGCCGGAGGAGCTGCCACTGGAGCCGCCGCAGCGGGAGCCGGTGCGGGAGCGGCCGCAGCCGCGGGAGCGGCGGGGGCCTTGGCCGCCGCCTCAGCGATCTCGGCCTCGGTTTCCACAATCAGGCCGATGGTCTCGCCCACCGGCGCCGTGCCACCGGCCGGCATCAGCACCGCAGCCAGGAAGCCCTCGTTGAACGACTCAACGTCCATGTCGGCCTTGTCGGACTCGACCACCAGCACGGATTCACCGCGCTCCACCTTGTCGCCCGGCTTCTTGAGCCACTCCACGATCTTGCCCTCCGTCATGGTGGAGGAGAGGGCCGGCATAAAGATTTCGTGGGTTGCCAACGGGGGTCTGCCGCGCAGTTGGGCGGATTTTACGTGGCTCCTGGTTGGGGCTCCTGGGCTCGGCGAGTGGAGCTGCTCAGGCGCCGGCTTCGATGGCCTCGATCACGCCATCGCGCACCAGCACAGCCGCCTGCAGCTTCTCCACCAGGTTGTCGCCCACCTTCACCTCGCACAGGCTTTCGATCTGCCCCTGCTCCACGATCTGCTCCATCTCCAGCTCCCGCACCTGGCGCTGCTGCTCGAGCATCTGACGCTTCTGCTCTTCCAGCTCGGCCCGCTTGGCGGCCACCTGCTGCTGCACCGAAGCCACCTGGTCCTGCACCCGCGGATCGAGCGGATTGGCGCTCTGGCGACGGATCTCGTCGACCAGCTGCTGACCCTCCTGCTCCAGCTGGGACAACTGACCGTCGACGTTGGCGATGGCGTTGCTCAGCTCGCGCTCAGCATCCTCTTTCCAGCGGGGTGTGACCACGGCACGCACAGTGATCGTGCGCTTGATCGTCAGGGAGCCGTCAGCCATGGGGGATGCAAAGCAGCATTCAGGCTGTCAGCGCGGCGGGCGGGGGTCAACGGTCGGTTGGCCGCACCTCACCGGGGCGTGTAGATCGCGGCGATCGCGCCGCCATCCCGAGCGGCGATGCGGTCGCGGCGCTGCTTGAGGGTCTGGGTCAGCAGGCCGTTGTCGAGGCTGAAGGGCTCCACCAAGGCCACCCCGGCCAGGCGCTCATCGGGCCGGGAGCCCGGGCGAGCAGCCAGCAGCCGGTTGCACTCGCGGGTGAGGGCGCGCAGCAGGGCCGCCTCGCCCGCCGGGTCGCCGTCCACCTGGGTGATGAGGCCGGCGGCTGCGGCGAAGGCAGCCAGGGCTTCGGGCTTGGGCACCAGCAGGGCGCCGAGCTGCTTGCGGTCCTGGCCCACCAGCATCACCTGCTCGATCAGGGGACTGGCCACCAGGGCCTCCTCCAGCGGGCCGGGCTCGATGTTCTCGCCGCTGCTCAGCACAATCGTGTCCTTGGCCCGGCCGGTGAGCACCAGGGAGCCATCGGGCAGCAACTGGCCCAGATCGCCGGTATCAAACCAACCCTCGCCATCCAGCACCGCAGCGGTGGCCTCAGGCTTGCGCCAGTAGCCCGCCATCACCTGGGGGCCGCGGGCCAGCACCCGGCCCCGCTGGCCAAGGGCCAGGAGGGCGCCGGTTTCGGGATCGACGATCCGCAGGCTGGTGGCCGGCAGCGGCTGGCCGGCACTGCCGCGGCGGTTGGCCCAGCTGCGGCGGCAGCTGAGCACCGGGCTGGTTTCGGTGAGGCCGTAGCCCACCAGCAGCTCGATGCCGATCGCCTCGAAAAAACCATCCACGTGCAGGGCCAGGGCGCCACCGCCGCTGATGGCGGTGCGCAACCGCCCGCCCACCAATTGCTGACGCACCTTGGGCCAAAGCAGCGCCGCCGCCAGCCGGTGCAGCGGCCAGCGCAACAGCGCCAGCCCCGCGGCTCCAACCCGGGCCGGCCAGCCCTCTGGCGTCAGGGTGAGATCGAAGGCCTGGCGACGCTGCTGGCCGTAGGCGCGGCTGTTGGCCAGGGCGGCCCGTAGCAACCGCTGCCGCGAGGCGGGCATCGCCGTCAGGGCATCGTCGAAGCCGGAGAGCAGGGCCTCCCACAGGCGCGGCACGCTGATCAGATAGTGGGGCCGCACCCGCTGCAGATCGGCACGCAGCTGCTTGAGGGTGGTGTAGGTCTGCCGGCAGCCGCAGGCCAGCAGGAAATATTCGGCACTGCGCTCGTAGGAATGCCAGATCGGCAACACGCTCACCACGCGGTCACCGGGCCGGGGAGCCACGGCCACCCCCAGGTGCCGCAGCTGGTGCAGCAGGTTGGCGTGACTGAGGGGCACACCCTTGGGCTGCCCCGTGGTGCCGGAGGTGTACAGGATCGTGGCGAGGCGGGCTCCGTCCCCTGGCGGGGGCGGGGCCGGCGTGCCGGAGGCCAACGCCGCCGCCCCGCGCTCGAGCAGTTCGCCCCAGCTCAGGCAGGGCACCGGCGGCGCTCCCTCACCCCGTTCGCCCTCCAACACCAGCACGAAACGCAGCCGGGCCAGCCGGGTGTTCTCGAGGGCGAGCTTCTCCAGCAACGCCGCCGACTCCACCACCAGAGCCACGGCCCCGGAGTCGTCGAGGGTGTAGCGCAGCTCCTCCAGCGGCGCGGCGCTGCCCCGCACCGCATCGGCGGCGCCGGCCCGCATCAGCCCCTGATCCGCCTGCAGCCAGCGGGGGCCGTTTTCGGCGAACAGGGCCACCACATCCCCCGCACCCACCCCAAGGCCGGCGAAGGCCGCCGCAGCCTGCTCGATGCGCTGGTGCAGCTGGCGATAGCTGAGCTGCTCCGGGATGGAGGCGTGCGGTGCCTCCAGGGCCAGGGCCTCGCCATGGCGCTCGGCCAGCACGGGCCACAGTTGCTCCAGGCCGGTGATCTGACTCCAGTCGCTGCGACGGGCCAGGGCCTGCTGATCGCGACGGCTGCCGCTCCAGTGGATCTCAGCGGGGGAGACGGCGCGGGCCATGGCGAGAGGGGCGGCGGAGCTCAGCCCCAGGGTTACCACCCCTGCAGCCGTTCCTGGGGCTTCGGTGGACGCAGGGCCAGACCAAACCGATCGGCCAGGGCCGCCAGCAGCGGTTGGCGCAGCCCCTCGCTGGTGAGCTCAGGCCGCCAGTCGGCCAGTCGCCCCACCGGGTGGTCGGCGAGGCCGCAGGGCACCACCGCCGCAAAGCCCGCCAGGTCGCCATCCACGTTGAGGGCCAGGCCGTGCTGGCTGATCCAGCGGCGCGCCCCCACGCCGATGGCCGCCACCTTGCGGCCCTCCAGCCACACCCCGGTGAGCCCGGCGATCCGTTCCCCCTGCAGATCCAGGCCGGCCAACAGATCAATCACCACCTGCTCCAGCTGGCGCATGTAGAGGTGCAGGTCGGCGCCATGGCGCTGCAGGTTGAGCACTGGATAGAGCACCAGCTGGCCCGGGGCGTGGTGGGTCACCTCGCCGCCGCGATCGATGCGGTGCAGCGGCAGCGGTGGGGCGGCCGGATCGAAGCGCAGGAAGGCCTCCGAGGCACCGCGGCCCAGGGTGTAGCAGGCCTCATGCTCCAGCAGCAGCACCGCCTCCGGCCCTTCAGGGTCCAGCAGGAGCCGTTGCTGCAGGCTGCGCTGGGCTTCCCAGCCCAGCAGAAACGGCACCGGTTGCGCCGCTTCGAAAAGGATTGCGTCGAGCTTGAGGCACATCACCAACCGTTCTTAGCGTTGGGGCACCAGAGCACCGGAGGCGGTTGCCATCTGATGAAACTGCTGATCCATGGCCGCAATCTTGACGTCACCCCGGCCATCCGGGAGTACACCGAAACCAAGCTGACCCGCGCCATTCACCACTTCGAAGGCCTCGTCAAAGAGGCCGACGTGCACCTGTCGGTGGCCCGCAACCCGCGGGTGCCGCAGCAAACCGTGGAGGTGACGATGTTTGCCAACGGCACCGTGATCCGGGCCCAGGAGCGCAGCGACAACCTCTACGCCAGCATCGACCTGGTGGCCAGCAAGCTCAGCCGCCAGCTGCACCGCTACAAAGACCGCATCCACGAGCAGGCCCAGGGTCCGGTGCACCGCTCCGCCCGCGATGAGGAGGCCGGCGCTGCTGCCAACCTGCCGCCGCCGGGAGCCACCCTGGTGGACGGCAAGGAGCCCGAACTGCCCAACCGAGGCGTGCGGCGCAAGTATTTTGCCATGCCGCCGATGACCCTCGACGACGCCCAGCATCAGCTGGAGCTGATCGACCACGACTTCTACGTGTTCCGCGACGCGGAGAGCGGCCAGATCCAGGTGGTGTATCACCGCAACCATGGCGGCTTCGGGGTGATCCAGGCCAAGGAGGCGTGAGCGCCGACCGGCCCGACCTGGCCCCCCTGATCGACCATGCCCTGCTGGATCCTCACCAGGGCCAGGGCGCGATCCGGCAATGCTGCGAGGAGGCCCGCCACTTCGGCTTTGCCGGGGTGTGCGTGGCCTCTCGCTGGGTGGCCACGGCCCGGGAGCAGCTGCCCCGGGAGGGCAAGGGCCGCACCCCCCAACTGATTGCGGTGGTGGGGTTTCCCTTCGGCGCGGTGCCATCGGCGGTGAAGCAGGCCGAAGCCGAAGCGGCCGCCGCGGCCGGCGCCGATGAACTTGATGTGGTGCCGGATTTCGGAGCCCTGGCCGACCGGGCCAGCACACCGGTCCACGACGAACTGGCGGCCATCTGCGAGTTGGACCTGCCCGTGAAGGTGATCCTGGAGGTGGGCAAGCTGGATCCCGAGGCCCTGGCCCTGCTGGTGGAGATCAGCATCGACGCCGGCGCCCGCTTCCTCAAAACCGGCAGCGGCTTCGGTCCGCCGGTGACGGTGGAGCAGGTGCGGCAGCTCAAGGAGCTGGCCCGCGGCAGGGCCGCGATCAAGGCCTCAGGCGGCATCACCAACCTCGAGCAGGCCCTGGCGTTGGTGGAAGCCGGCGCCACACGCCTGGGCACCAGCCGCGGCGTGGCCCTGGCCCAGGCGCTGCGGGGCTGAGTCTGCCGTGCCCGAGGAGAGCCTGGAAGGACTGGCCCTGAGCTGCAAGCCCCTCGGTGAAAACGATCGCCTGCTGACCCTGCTCAGCGACGACCAGGGGGTGATCCGACTCGCGGTGCCCGGGGCGCGCAAACCCCGCAGCAGCCTGGCCGCCGCCGTGCCCCTGAGCCATCTGCGGCTGCAGGTGGGTGGCCGCAGCGGCCTGCGGCGGGTGCGCCAACTGAAGGTGCTGCGCAGCTACAGCGGCCTGGCCCAGCAACTCGAGGCCCTGGCCGCTGCCCAGGCCCTCTGCGAGCTCTGCCTGGCCCTGGTCCCCAGCGAAGCTCCGGCGCCGGGCATGCTCGCCGACCTGCTGATGCAGCTGGGGCGCCTCGATGCGCTGGTGCGGGAGCGGGGCTGCGATCTGGAGGCCCTGGCGGTTGCGGTGCAAGGGAGCGTTCACCTGCTCGCCCTGGGCGGCTATGCCCTACCGCTCGGACGCTGCGCCCGCAGCGGCGAGCCCCTGGAGCCGCCGCTGGGCAACTGGGACTGGCGCTGCAGCCTGGTGCCCAGCGAGGGCCTGGCGATCGGCGGGGTGCCTGGGGCGCGGGTGGTGCTCAACGCCTCGGAATTGGCCCTGCTGCAACGGCTGCTTCGGCCCAACCTGCCCCGCCGGCGCGATGGCGAGCTGATGGGACCGCTGCCGGTTTGGCTGCACCTGCTCGAGCTGGTGGAGCATTGGACCCAGGAGCACCTGGGCCGCAAACCGCGGGCCTACCGGCTGCTGCGCACGGGCCTGGCCCCAGGCCTTGCGGCATCATGACGGGCCAGCAGCAGCCCAGGCCAGATTGAGCGGCAGTTCCAACGCCACCGGCTTGCAAGGCGTTCTGGCGCTGCCCGATTTCCGCCGGCTGTGGCTGGGCCAGGTCTTTTCGCAGCTGGCTGACAAGTTCTACATCGTGCTGATGGTGTTCCTGATCGCCCAGACCTGGGTGAAGGGCACCCCGGAGGCCAACCCCGCCCTGGCCGAGGCGGCCTCGGCGATCCGCCTCGATCTGCCCGAAACCCGGGCCCAGATGATCACCCTGTTGGCCACGGGCATCTACGTGGCCAACACGATTCCGGCGATGCTGCTCGGCACGGTGGCCGGGGTGTGGGCCGACCGCTGGCCCAAACGGGCTGTGATGGTGGCCTCCAATGGCCTGCGGGCGGCGTTGGTGCTGCTGGCCCCCTTCTGCCTGGTGGAGGGGCCCGAGTGGCTCGGCTTGAGCTGGGGCTACTGGGGTCTGGTGCTGATGACCCTGCTCGAATCGGTGCTCACCCAGTTCTTCGCCCCCGCCGAACAGGCGGCCATCCCCCAGTTGGTGCCCAGCGATCAGCTGCTGGCGGCCAATTCGCTGTATCAGGCCACGAGCATGGCCGCCACGATCGTGGGCTTCGCCCTGGGCGACCCGATCCTGCGGCTGCTGCACCTGGGCCTGCGCCAGATCGGCATGGATGGCGGTGAATTCCTGCTGCTGCCCTTTTGTTATGGGCTGGCGGCCGTGGCGATCAGCCGGATCCGCTGGCGGGAACAACCCAGGCCCCTCAGCCGCAGCTCCGTGTGGCAGGAAATCGGCGAGGGCCTCCAGGTGCTGCGGGAGCGGCCACGGGTGCGCAGCGCCATGGTGCAACTGGTGCTGCTCTACAGCCTGCTGGCGGCCCTCTACGTGCTGGCGATCAGCCTGGCCTCGGCGATCCCCGGGCTGGGGCCCACCCAGTTCGGCACCCTGCTGGCCATGAGCGGCCTGGGGCTGGCGACCGGAGCCCTGGCGGTGGCCCAGCTCGGCCAAGGCCTCAACCGTCGCCACCTGGCCGCCACGGGGCTGGGCACCATCGGCTGGAGCCTGGTGCTGCTGGGCCAGCTGCGCGGCAACCTCGTGTTCACCCTGCTGCTCTGCGCCGTGCTGGGCGTGGGTTCGGCCCTGTTGGCGATCCCCGCCCAGACCACGATCCAGGAGGAGACGCCCGAGGACCTGCGCGGCAAGGTGTTTGGCCTGCAGAACAACCTGATCAACATCGCCCTGAGCCTGCCGCTGGTGCTGGCTGGTGCAGTGGTGAGCCGCTACGGCCTGCTGCCGGTGCTGTGGGGGCTGGCGGCGATCGCCCTGGCGGCAGCGGTGATGGAGCGGCCCTGGCAGCGCTGTTAGCGTGGATTTCCGGACGCGCGAGCCCTGGTGGCCCACATTGCCTGGCTGGGCAAAAAAAACCCGTTCTGCGGCAATGTCACCTACGGACTGAGCACCACCCATGCGCTGCGCAGCCGTGGCCACGGGATCAGCTTCATCCACTTCGACACCCCCGCCGGCAGCCTGGGCCGGTCGGGCGAGGCCCTCACGGAGGTCGAAACCCTCGGAGACAGCAACGGCGGCGGCCCGGAAGTGGCCCTGCCCTACCTGGTCAAATCGCAGGTGTACACGATTCCTTCACTGGGCGCCCAGCGGGAGCTGCGGGAATCCCTGGAGCGGCTCAAGCCCGACCTGGTGCACGCCAGCCTGACGCTCTCGCCGCTGGATTTCCGCCTGCCCGATCTCTGCCAGCAGCTGGGGCTGCCGGTGGTGGCCACCTTCCATCCGGCCTTCGATGCCAGCCTGCGCAACCTCACCGCCGGCACCCAGCAGCTCACCTACCAGCTCTACGCCCCAACCCTGGCCAAATTCGACCGGGTGATCGTGTTTTCGGAGCTGCAGGCCGAGGTGCTGCTGCGCCTGGGCGTGCGGGCCGAACGGCTGGCCGTGATCCCCAATGGCGTCGACACCGACACCTGGCGGCCGGCACCGGCCACCGGTGCCCAGGCAGCGGCCAGCCCCGAGCTGCAGGAGCTGCGCCAGCGGTTTGCCGGCCGGCGCGTTTTTCTCTACATGGGCCGGGTGGCCACCGAGAAGAACGTGGAAGCCCTGATCAAGGCCTGGCGGCTGGTGCGCCCGGCGGGTTGCGTGCTGGTGATCGTGGGCGATGGTCCCTTGCGCAGCGCCCTGCAGACCCCAGGCGATGAACCCGACGTGGTGTGGTGGGGATACGAACCCAGCCTCGAGCGGCGGGTGGCGTTTCAGCAACTGGCCGAAGTGTTTCTGCTGCCCTCGCTGGTGGAAGGGCTGAGCCTGGCCCTGCTGGAGGCCATGGCCAGCGGCACCGCCTGCATCGCCACCGACGCCGGAGCCGATGGTGAAGTGCTGGAGGGGGGCGCCGGCATCGTGATCAGCACCCAGGGGGTCACCACCCAGCTGCGCACCTTGCTGCCGGTGCTGCGGGATCAGCCGGTGCTCACGGAAGAGCTGGGCCGCCGGGCCCGGGCCCGGGCCCTGGAGCGTTACACCCTGGAAGGCAACATCCATGCCCTCGAGGCGCTCTACGCCGAGCTGGTGCCTCAGGGCTCACTGGTGGCCTGAGAGCTCAGCGCAGCAGGCAGCAAAAGCCGTCGCCGGATCGGGTACGGCCGTGATCGGGCGACCGATCACCAATTGGCTGGCACCCGCCACCAGGGCCTGGGCCGGCGTCATCACCCGCTGCTGATCCCCCAGGGCAGAACCGGCCGGGCGAATGCCTGGTGTCACCAGAGCAAAGGGCTCAGGATGGGCTGCCCGCAGGGCCGCCACCTCCAGGGGCGAGCACACGCAGCCGCCGATGCCGGCCGCCGCCGCCAGCCGGGCCAAGCGGGGCACGTAGGCGGACACAGGCTCGTCAATCGCAAGCTGGGCAGCGAAACCGGTGGACTCCCAGCTGGTGAGCACCGTCACGGCCAGCAAGGTGGGAGCGGGCAGGCCGGCGTCGTTGGCGGCCTCCAGGGCAGCAGCCTGGGTGGCAGCCAAGGCGTCATGGCCGGCACAGGCGTGCACCGTGATCAGCTCAGCCCCGAGGCGCGTGGCGCTGCGGCAGGCGCCGGCCATGGTGGCGGGGATGTCGTGGAACTTGAGATCCAGGAACACCCGCTTGCCCTGATCGCGCAGCTGCCGCACCACCGCCGGGCCGCCCGCCACAAACAGTTCGAGGCCCACCTTCACCCAGCGCAGCTCAGGAATCGCCGCGGCAAAGGCGAGTGCCTGATCCGGTCCCATGCCATCGAGGGCCACGATGATTCGATCAGCCGGATGTGCACCCAGGAGCCCAGCCATCAGCCCACCACCAGCCGCCGGAACGTCTTCTTGCCCAATTGCAGCACCTTGCCCGCCAGCTCGGCCGGGCCGGTGAACTCCTGGTTGGGATCGGCCAGCTTCTGGCCATCGAGCTTCACCCCACCCCCCTGGATCTGGCGCCGGGCCTCGCTGCTGCTGGCGCAGATCCCCACAGCACTGAGCAGATAGAAAGCCTTGGCGGGGAAGTTCACTGCCGCCAGCGAAGCCTCCGGCACCTCGGCATCGGCCGCCCCGGCGCCCTGGGCACCAGCCACAAGCTTGGCCGCATCCACCTGGGCCGCATCAGCCGCCGCATCACCATGGCGAGCCCGGGTGATCTCCAGGGCCATCGCCTTCTGACGCTCGCGGGGGTTCTCGGGCAGGGCGGCCAGCTCCAGATCGGTGAGCAAGGTGAGGTAGTCGTTCACCACCGCATCCGGCACCTTCTCAAGCTTCGAATACATCGAGAGCGGGTCTTCAGAGAGGCCCACGGTGTTGCCCAGGCTCTTGCTCATCTTCTGCACGCCATCAAGCCCCGGCAGGATCGGCAACAACAAGCCAAATTGGGGCCGCTGGCCGAAGTGGCGCTGCAGGTCGCGGCCCATGGCCACGTTGAACTTCTGGTCGGTGCCACCGAGCTCCACATCGGCCTGCACCTGCACAGAGTCGTAGCCCTGCAGCAGCGGATACAGGAACTCGTGCAGGGAAATGGGCGTGCCCGAGCCGTAGCGGTTGGCGAAATCCTCCTTGGCCAGCATCTGACCCACGGTGGAGATGCCCAGCAGCTCGATCACCTCGGGCAAATCGAGACCCGCAAGCCACTCGCTGTTGCGGCGCACCTCGAGGCGGCCAGGGGTGTCGAAATCCAGGAGCGCGCGCGACGGATCCTGGCCGAGTCCGAGCTGCACCAGATAAGTTTCGGCATTGGCTTCCACCGCGGCGGCGCTGAGCTGCACCCGGGTGGCGCTCTTGCCGGTGGGATCACCGATGCGGGCGGTGAAGTCGCCGATGATCAGCACCGCGGTGTGACCGGCGTCCTGAAAGACCCGCAGCTTGCGGAACAGAATCGAGTGGCCCAGGTGGATGTCGGAGCCGGTGGGATCGATGCCGAGCTTGATGCGCAGGGGCCTGCCGCTGCACTCCGCCTCGGCAAGGCGAGCCGCCAGCTGCTGATCGGGATCCTCGCCAGCCCCGACGGCGGCGCCGGCCGGAAACAGATCCGCCATCCCCCGGGCGAGCCAGGCCGGCAAGGCCCCATGAGGATGCACGACGGTTGGTTGCGGTCCTGTCATCGGCACCGGGGCCAGGGGCGACTGGGTGGCCGGATCGTACGCAGCCGCGACGGGATCGCCGTCAGGCCCTAGGCGGGAGCATCGAGCTGACCCTTCATGCGCTCGAGGGTCTGGTGCATCTGCTGGAACATCGTTTCCGGCGTCAGGCCGAACTGGCTGAGCTGGGCGCGCAGCTGCTCGACGGTGAGCTTGGCCTGGAAATCCTCGGAGAGCTCGAAGCGCTTCATGAACACCCGGTAGCGCTCCATCATGTCCTCCATCTTTTCGATGTAGAGCTTCTTGCCCTCCCGATCGAACTTGCCGTACTCACTGCCCAGCTGCATCAGCTGCTGGTAGTCGCCAAAGAGGCGCTTGGCTTCGTCCTGAACGATTTCGGATTCAAAGAACGCCATGCCCCTGGCAGTGCAGCGATTCTGTGATTCTGGTGAAGTCAAGCCGCCCTGGGGAGTGCGGATAGACGTAATCGCGATGCCACCCCGGCCAGCCTCAGCCAGCATGCGGCTCATGCTGCCGTGAACCCCACCCATGGACTTCACGCCAAAACTTGACCAGATCCGCCGCAACACCAGCCAGATCCACAACCTGCTGCGGGACGCCCGGCTGGTGGTCTGCTTCGGCAACCGGGCCCTGCTTTGCACGTTTGTGGGCGGTCTGATCGGACAGGACCACCTGGTGGTGGCCGCCACCTGCGAAGCGGCCGGCCTTGCCCTGGTGGAACAGCATCAGCCCAGCATGGTGGTTCTCAGCGACACCCTGGAGGAGGGCTCTGGCGTGGCCCTGGTGCAGGCGATCAAACAGCGCTGGCCCACCATTCACACCCTGCTGCTGATCAGTCAGGAGCAGCGCCAGGAGGCGATCAAGAGCGCCATCGAGGCTGGTTGTGATGGGTTGTTGGTGGAATCCCGCATGGGGCTGGGCAGTTCGCTTGCTGCGATCCATGCCATCAGCGGCGGCGGGGTGTATGTCGACCGAAGCCTGGCAGAGCTGTTTCGCCGGGGCCATGGCGATGGCGGCCCGCTCGAACCGCTGAGCGAGCGGGAGCGGCAGGTGCTCAGCCTCGTGGCCCGGGGTGACAGCAACGGCGAAATCGGCCAGCAGCTGTACGTTTCAGCAGACACGGTGAAAACCCACCTGCGTCACCTGTGCCGCAAGTTGCCGGCCCGCGACCGCACCCACGCCGCCGTGCTGGGCCTGCGCTGGGGGCTGATCGACTGGCCTGAAGCCTGAGCTGGCCGCTAGGTTCAGATCACCGTTGTTGCAGTCGCGATCCGCCATGGCCCAGCGGCACTGGTTGGATCCCCTCGCTCGTCAGCTGCTGAGGGCCACCGGGCAGATCCCAGCCGCCCGCCGCAGCCCCCAGCCCGAGCGGCCGGCCCCCGCCGACCAGCCGGACAGCTCGGATCGCGAGCAGGTGGAACGCGACATGCTGGCTCTCAAGCTGCAGCAGAACCCCGCGCTCAAGCTTGAGGATGCCGGGGCGGTTCGTCGCGCTGCCGCCCTGGGCTGGCGGCTGGACGTCAACCGCGCCACCCCCGCCGACTGGCTGCGGCTGCCGGGCATCGAAGCGGCCCAGGTGGACCTGTTGCTGCGGCTCCAGGCCGGGGGCGTGCAGCTCAGCGGGATCGAGGATCTGCAACGGCTGCTGGAGCTGCCCGCAGCGGTGGTGGAGAGCTGGGGCCCCCTGTTGGAGTTTCGCTGGTATGGCGAACCCGCCCTGCCGGTGCAACCGTTCAGCCCCCTGGATCTGAACCGCGCCACGGCCACGCAACTCGAAGAACTGGGACTGGATCCGGAACGGCTGCGCCGGCTGCTGCGCGAGCGGGGGCGCGGCCCCTTCCGCGATCTGGCCGACCTGCAACAGCGCCTGCAGCTGCCGGCGGCGTTGGTGGAAGCCTGGATCGGCAAGGTGCGCTTCCAACCGGGGCCAGCCGGTCCGGTGCTGCCGCCGGCCAGCAAGGCGTCCTAGGGCCGTGGCGCGCCAAGGGGAGTTGTTTGCTGGATCGGCCCTCGGGGGAGCGGCCCATGCCGAGGGCGCCGATCTTCCTCTGTTGACCCACCAGCTGCAGGAGTGGCAGGCCCGGCTGGCGGCCCACCAGCAACCCCTGTTTGCCAACCAGGAGGGGGGCGGCCAGCAGGGGTCATTGTTTGCCACCCCTCCCGAGGATCCCCAGGGCGAAGCCGAGCGCTTCCAGCCCCTCAGCCTGCAGCCCCAGCCCCTGTCGTTCTGGCGCTGGCCCGCCGCACCCCAGCAGGGGGCCGCCCTGTACGTGGTCACCGATCGCCCCGCCGGCCTGCCCCAGCCGCTGCTGCTCTACGTGGGCGAAACCGGCCGGGCTGATCGGCGCTGGAAAGGCGAGCACGATTGCAAGGCCTACCTGGCCGCCTACAGCGAGGCCCTGCTGAAGGTCGGCCTGGGCTGCCAGCTCAGCATTCGCTTCTGGCTGGATGTGCCCGCCGCCGTTCGGCCGCGACGGGCCCTGGAGCAGGCGCTGATTCGCCGCTGGCTGCCGCCCTTCAACAAGGAAACGCGCAGCCGCTGGGCCACACCGTTCCAGGCCGATCCCGCCTAGGCGCGCTGGCTACGATCGCCGCCAACCCCGGCCGGCCCATGGAGTTTCGCTGCATCCCCGACGACCTGCCCGCGGCCCTGAGCCAGTGGGACGGCGACTGCCTGGCCGTCGGCCTGTTCGCCGGTGCCGACGATCGCCCGGAGCACCCCCAGCTGCAGAAGCTGACCACGGCCCTGGGCCAGCCTCTGGCCAAACGCCTCGAACAGCGGCGCTTCAAGGCCAAGCCGGGCGAATGCATCAGCCTGGATCGCCTGGACGCCACCCCCCAGACCCTCATCCTGGTAGGCCTGGGCGCCCCGGCCGACTTCAGCCTGGCCGGCCTGCGCCAGGCCTGCGCCGCCGCCAGCCAAACCGCGGCGGCCGCCGGAGCCCGCCACCTGGCCCTGGCCCTGCCGCTCGAAGGGCTGGAGGCCGGCACCGCTGCCGGCGCCATGGCTGAGGCCACCCGCCTGGCCCTGTTCAGTGATCAACGCTTCAAGAGCGAAGCCGAGCCCAGACCCCAGCCCGCCACGGTCAGCCTGATCGGGGTAGCCAAGGCAGCCGAGCCCACCCTGGCTGCGGTGAACGCCACCTGCGCCGGCGTCGAACTGGCCCGCAAACTGGTGGCTGCGCCCCCCAATGTGGCCACACCCCAGCATCTGGCCGACACCGCCGCGGCCATCGCCCGCGACTTCGGCATCACGCTGCGGGTGCTGGAGCGCAGCGACTGCGAAGCCCTCGGCATGGGGGCCTACCTCGGCGTCGCCCAGGGGTCCGATCTGGCCCCGAAATTCATCCATCTCACCTACACCCCGGCCGGGCCCGTGCAACGCCGCATTGCCCTGGTGGGCAAGGGTCTCACCTTCGATTCCGGCGGTTACAACCTCAAAACCGCCGGTTCCCAGATCGAGATGATGAAATACGACATGGGCGGCAGCGCCGCGGTGCTGGGAGCGGCCCGCGCCATCGCTGAGCTGAAGCCCGCCGGCGTGGAGGTGCACGTGATCGTGGCGGCCTGCGAAAACATGATCAGCGGCGGCGCTGTGCACCCCGGCGACATCCTCACCGCCTCCAACGGCAAGACCATCGAGATCAACAACACCGACGCCGAGGGGCGCCTCACCCTGGCCGACGCCCTGGTGTATGCCTGCAAGCTGGAGCCCGATGCGGTGGTGGACTTGGCGACCCTCACCGGTGCCTGCGTGATCGCCCTGGGCGAGGAGATGGCGGGGCTGTGGTCCAACAACGACGGCCTGGCCGAAGCGCTGTTGGGCGCTGGTCAGGCCGGCGGCGAAGACCTGTGGCGGATGCCCCTGCGCAGCTCCTACAAGGCCGGGCTCAAGAGCCCGGTCGCCGACCTCAAAAACACCGGCCCCCGCCCTGGCGGCTCGATCACCGCCGCCCTGTTCCTGCAGGACTTCGTCACCCCGAAGCTGGCCTGGGCCCACCTCGACATCGCCGGCACCGTCTGGAGTGACAAGGGGCGGGGGGCCGACCCGGCCGGAGCCACTGGTTTCGGCGTACGCACCCTGGTGAACTGGATCTGCTCCGGCGCCGCCACGGGACCATCAGCCCGGATTTGATCAGCAGCCTAGGTTTGGAGTCCTGACGCCTTAGCTCGCTCCATGGCCGTCCAGAAGATCCGCTGGTATGTCAAAGCTCAGCTGGGGGTGCTGCTGCTGCCAGCGGGGCTCTGCCTCTTCGGCGAAGCGGTGATCCGCAAGGGAATTCAGGTGCTGGCGGCCAGCGGCAAGGTGGAAACACTCACCAGCCCAGGCCCCTGGTTTTGGTATGGCACCTTCGGCCTGATTCTGATCAATGCGGGCGTGGGTCTGATGGTCGAAAGCGGCCTGCTGCGCGGCTATCCCGGCCGCAGCTGAAGGCGGCTCTCAGGCAGCCACGCCCACATCAGCGCTAGCGGCTGCCCCCAGGCTGGCCATCAGCTGGGCAGGCGATTCGAGGGCATGGATCTGCCAGCGGGCCCGCTCCCCACAGAGGGGCAGCAGGCGATCCAGATCATCCGCAGCCTGCTTCGGGCTCCCGTAAGGCCCAACGTGGCGGGTCTGCAGACCGTCGCGAATGGTCAGCAGATACATACAGGGCAGCGCACAGAGGCACGCATCACGGTAGAGAAGCGTCAAGGGATTGGGAAGGGCGGAAAGCCGCTCTACTACAGCCGTCTGACCGACCAAAACCACCCTGCCCCTACAGATTTTCCTCATAATTGCAGCAGAGTCCACGGGTCCGCTGCTCCCCAGTTACTGCTCTTGCGTCAGGACTTCCTGCTCGAAACCCAGGCCATGCCACTGCGGGCTCGCTTGCCCCACACCGCATCGAGCCGCCGATCCCGGCCGCAGGCCCAGCGGTAGTAGTTGTATTTGACGCTGTTGCGTTCCGCGTAGTTCTGGTGGTAGCCCTCCGCCGGCCAGAAGCGCGTCAGGGGCTTGATCTGCACCTGCAGGCTGGCAGCGGGCCGCGCCAGCTCCGCAGCTGCCGCCAGGCGGCTGGCCTCGGCTTGGGTCTGCTGCTCGGGGCCACTGGTGAAGATGACGGGCCGGTAGGACGTACCGCGATCGCAGAACTGACCGCCGCCATCGAGGGGATCGATGTTGCGCCAGTACGCCCGCAGCAGAGCGGCGTAGCTGAGGCGAGCTGGATCAAAGCGCACCCGCACCACCTCCTGGTGGCCGGTGCCTCCGGCCGACACCTGGCCATAGGTGGGCTGGGCCACGGTCCCGCCGCTGTAGCCGCTCTCGGCATCCAGCACCCCGGGCAAGCTCTCGAGGTCGTGCTCCAGGCACCAGAAACAGCCCCCCGCCAGCACAGCCTCTTGAACCGAAGCAGCCTTCTGGGCCGGGTCCGCCCAGGCTGGGCCAGGCGACAACAGGCCCAACGGCAGCAGGAACAGAAGAGGAAGCAGCACAGGCAGCACCAGGCTGGGCAGCCAGGCCAGGGGCCGGGGGGTTTGGATCATGCGGCGTTGAGCACCTGGTCAAAGATGGCCGCGGCCGCCCGCTGGGTGACGCCAGGCTCCCCCAATTCGAGCCGCAGACGGCGGTAGCCCTCCAGCATGCTGTGGCGGGCCGCACTGGCGCTATCGAGCAGGGGCAGAGCTTCCCTCACGATCGCCGCAGCTGAGAGATCCTCCTGCAGCAACTCGGGCACGAGCCGCTCGCCCAGCACCAGGTTGACCGGCGAGATGTGGGGCACGCTGAAGCGCAGGATGTAGCGGGCCACAAAGGCGGTGACCCCGCTGACGCGGTACACCACCACCTGCGGCACGCCCCGCAGGGCCAGCTCGAGGTTGACGGTGCCCGACTTGGCCAGCGCCAGATCCGCTGCGGCACAGAGGTAGGCCTTGAGCTGGTCGGAATCGGAGGCGGCAATGATCTCGGCGCGCACCCCTGCCTGGCTCAACTGCCTCGACAGATGGGCTTCAAATCCCGGCAGGCCTGCTGGCACCACCACCTGCAGCTCGGGCCGCTGACGCTGCAGCTCCGCCGCCGCCGCCACGATGTGGGGCAGCATGTAATGGATCTCCTGGCGCCGAGACGCCGGCATCAGCAGCAGCACCGGCGCATCACGCAGGCCAAGTTGACGCAGGGCCTCCTGGCGGCTGGGCAGCTGGCCAATGGTGTCCAGCAGCGGATGGCCCACGTAGGTGACGTTGGCGCCGCGGCAGCGGTAGAAGCGGGCTTCTTCCTGGAAGATCGCCAGGATCTGGTTGGTGAAGCTGATCAGATTGGAGCGGCCGCCGTTGCCGAATTTGAACGCCCATTCCTGGGGGGCGATGTAATAAGTGACCGGCACCCTGGGGAACTTGTGCTTGAGGCGTAGCCCAAGGCTCACGTTGGGGCCCATGTAGTCGATCAGCACCACACCATCGGGCGGGTCACGGCGGAACCAACGCTTGAGGCGCCGCTGCAATTTCAAGGTGGGCAACACAAAGGGGATGGCCTCCAGCAGGCCGATAGCCCCCATGCGGGTGGTGTTGGCCAGCAACTCGGCCCCGGCCCGCTCCATCCGCTCGCCGCCAAGCGCCACGATCTCCAGATCCAGCTGGCGGCGCTGGGCCTCCTCATGCAGCGCCCTGACCAACAGGGCCCCCTGCAGATCCCCAGACACCTCGCCGGTGCTCACCAGCAACCGCAGCATCAGCGCGCCCCCGGAATCGGCCCGCGGCGCGATGGGCCTAGGGAGGCTTCCAGGAACGTGCAGAGCTGGTCGGCTGCGCCATGCAGGGGCTGACAGCGCAGTTGCCCCAGGGCCTCAGCCAGAGTCAGAGAGCGGCGATACAGCAGGGTCCAGGCCTGTTTGAGGTCCTCAAACTGCCGGCCGTCGTCGAGCTCTACCAGGCCACTGCGCCGCAGGCCGATCTTGTTGAGGGCCCGCACGCGGGATGGATGGCCCTCCACCATCGTGAATGGGGGCACATCCCGCTCGATCCGGCTCATCCCCCCCACCATCGCCAAAGTGCCGATGTGCACAAACTGATGGACACCCAACACGCCGCCGATCACGGCACGGTCGCCGATCACCACATGGCCGGCCACAGCCACCCCATTGGCGATCACAATCCGGTCACCCAGTTCACAGTTGTGGCCGAGATGGCTGTTGGCCATCAACAGGTTGCCCCTGCCCAGGCGCGTCTGTTGATGGCCGGTCGTGGCGCGGTTGATGGTGACGCACTCACGGATGGTGTTGTCATCGCCGAGCACCACCTCGGTGGGATCGCCGGTGTATTTCAGATCCTGGGGCTCCAGGCCGATGCAGGCGCCAGGAAAGATGCGATTGCCGCGGCCCATCCGCACCCGACCATCGAGCACCACATGGGGGCCGATGCGGCAATCGGGGCCGAGCTGAACCTCAGGGCCGATCACCGCATAGGGCCCCACACTGACCCCATCGGCCAGCTCGGCCCTGGGATCAACAACAGCGGTGGGATGGATGGTCGTGGCCATCGCTCAAGCCACCAGTGAAAACATCAGTTCGCCGGAGCAGGCCAGCTGGCCATCGACGCTGGCCTCAGCCTTCACCTTGCCGAAGCGCTGGCGCTTGAGGCTGAGCAACTCACAGGTGATCAGCAGCTGGTCGCCAGGTACCACAGGCCGGCGGAAGCGCACCCCGTCGATTCCGGCGAAGACAAACAACCCCTTGGGCAGATCGGGCATCTGGGTCACGATCAGACCGCCCACCTGGGCCATGGCCTCCACAATCAACACCCCCGGCATCAGCGGGCGACCCGGGAAATGGCCCTGAAACTGCGGCTCGTTGATGGTGACATTTTTGATCGCCACAGCCCGCTTGCCGGGCTCGTGCTCAATCACCCGATCCACCAGGGCGAAGGGGTAGCGGTGGGGCAGCAATCCCTGGATTTGCTCCGTGGTGAGGATCACCTCCCTGCTGGCTCCCGCTGAGGCGGGCAGCGGAGATGCGGGAACCGGAGAACTGGACTCAGACAAGGGGATCAACCGGGAGAGGGAATGGCGGGAGGCAAGTCAGCCAAAGCAGCCGCCAGGGAGGTGTGAAGCCCATGGGAGCCGCGGTAAGCGAACACCTGGGCCCGAGGTAGGCCGACGAGTGCAAGGTCTCCCAACAAGTCCAGGATTTTATGGCGCACGGGTTCCTCGGCAAACCGCAGCGGCGGGTTGAGCCAGGTCTCGCCGTCACACACCAGGGCGTTCTCAAGACAGCCCCCCTGAATCAACCCCGCTGCCCGCAACTGATCCACCTGGGAGCGCAGACCAAAGGTGCGGGCCGGGGCGATCTCATCGACAAACGTGCCAGGGGTGAGCTCCAGAGAAAACAGCTGGCGCCCGATGGCCGCATCGGTGAATTCGATGGCAGCGCCCAGCCGCAGGCCGGCGTAAGGCAACGCCGTGGCAAAGCTGGAGCCATGGCTCACCGTCAGCGGAGCCTCCAGCTCGACGCCGGTAGAGGGGGCCGGCAGGGCCCGCAACCCCGCCTCGGCCAAGGCCTCTACCCAGGGCAGGGCCGATCCATCCAACAGGGGAATCTCCTCACCGCTCACCAGAATCTCGGCCTGGGTCACCCCGATACCGGCCAAGGCTGCCAGCAGGTGCTCCACCGTGGCCAACCGGCGTGGGCCCAGATGCAAGGCCGTGCACAACTGGGTGTCACTCACCTGGCCCGGCGCCAATCGGCACAGCGGAAGCTCTGGCGCATCGAGCCAGCCCACCCAGAAACCCGGACGCTCCGAGGCCTGAAGCCGCACCGTGCCCTCCTGGCCGCTATGCAGGCCCACACCGCGGCGCTGCACCGGGGTTTGGAGAGTCCAGGCTCCGGTGTAATCAGCTGGCCACTGCACCACTAAAACTTCCAGCCGACGCCGAGGTTGAAGCGCCAGTCACTGGTGAAGTCCTGGGTGGCGGCTTCCAGCCGTAGGGGGCCCACGGGAGTGGTGACGATCACGCCGATCCCCGGGGAATAGCCCTGACCCTTTTTACCCAGCAGACCACCCGGATTACCTTGGATATCGCCCTGGGTGCCGAAGGTGGTGCCGGCGTCAAAGAAGATCTCACCACTGATGATGCTGAAGATCGGGAAGCGGTATTCGATCGTGGCCTCAGCAAAGCTCTTGCCCACGCCAAGGTCACAGTCGTAGTAACCGCGCACGGAATTGCCACCCCCCAAACAGAAAGCCTCGTAAGGCGGAATCTCACTGCCGATCAACGAACCAGCCGACACCTGGAAGGCGAGGGCCTGTTTGCAATCCTTGGTCTCACCAGGCTTAGGACGGCAACCCTTGAAGATCTTCAACCACTCCACAGGGATGTAGTGGGTGAAGCTGCCCCGCACACGGTTAAACGTGGGGGAATTTTCTCCAACGGAAATAAACTGCTCGGTGCCCAGACTCAGGAAGTTGCCTTTGGTGGGATTGCGGGGATCGTTGAGGGTGCTGTAGGTAGCACCCACGCGGAAGCTCAGCAACTGGTTTTCAGAAGCGCAGTTGTAGGCCAGGCAGATCACCTGGTTGCTGGGAACGGTAATCGGAGAGCTGGTGGCTCCCACCACGCCGTAGGAATATTTGCTGCCCGAAAAGTCCATCGGTGTCACTTCCTGACCACCGAAAGACAGGATCAAGTTCCAGGGCGCTTTCTTGTAGGGATTGCCGCCATTGAGCGGGCGCACAAATTGTACGTTGGCACCAATCCTCTGAAGCGCCACCGTGTCAAAATTAGTAGTTACTTCAGTAGTGCCAGCGTCAAGATCCCTGCCTACAATTTTGGAAACAACAAAATCTCGCCCGTTAAGATCCTGATCATTCAAGGCAAAATTGTTTTCATTTTGAAAAAGCTGGGGAACTTCCCGACTGAAGAAGACGCGAGCCCGGAACGAGGTGCGGTACTTGTTGTCCTTGATCCAGGGGTCGGTGAAGGTGATATCACCGAGGCCGCCGTATTGGCCGTAGGAGATGTTGGTGCCCAGGTCCCAGGCGCGACCAAACAAGTTGCTGTCCTGCAGCTGGATCTGGCCGAACACACCCTGGCTCTGGCTGTACCCCAGGCCACCGGAGAGGGAACCGCTGGACTGCTCGACGATGCCCAGCACAATCACAACCTTGCCGGGCTCGGCCGGCACCGGCCTGAGCGTCACCTTGACGTCGCTGAACAGGCCGGTGCCATAGATGCGCTTGATGTCCTCCTCCAGCTCACGGCGGTTGAACACCTGACCGGGCCGCAGGGAGACCTCTCGGGTCACCACCCAGGGCTTGGTCTTGCCCCGGATCGGCTCGCCCTTGTCGTTGGTGGCCGAGCCCTCCTTGTTGAGGAACTGAACCTCCACCCCCTCGACAGTGCCCTGACGCACCAGCAGCTCCACCACCCCTTCCGGACTCACCCGACTGGGGCCGGTGATCCGGGATAGGGAGTAGCCCTGGTCGGCATACCAGCGCTGCAGCTCCTGCATGCGGGTCTGCAGGGTGTTGAGGTTGAGAGTCTTGCCGTAGTCCGCCGCAAAGGTGTCCTTGACCACCTGCTCAGGCAGCTTCAGGTCGGCGGGATCGAGCTTGACCTGCTCCAGCACCGGGTTGGCCACCACCACCACCACGAGGCGGACGCCCAAGGGGCCATCAACAGGCTGGATGCGCACATCGGAAAACCAGCCGCTGGCGTAGATCGCCGACAGGTCGGTCTGAAGTTCCGAGCGGGTTACCTGGGTGCCGGGGGTGGCCGCCATGGCGGCGTAGGCGGCCAACTCGAGCCGCTCCTGCTCGGGATGGCCCTGGAGGCCCTCGATCACCACCTCGGCAATCAACACCTTGGGCTCAGCCTTTGCGGCGGGCTGGGCGGGTTCGGCCTGGGCAGGGGTAGCTGGGGCGGGCGCCGGTTCCGCCAGGGGGTTATCGAGCTGCTCGGAAACCGGCCTGGATTCAGGGGGCTGTTCGCTGGCTGGCTGGGCGAGGGCAGGAGTCGCCGAAAGGAGAGCGGCACCAACCAGGGGCCACGCAGCCTTCAAACCCAGCAAGCCAGCCATGTGATTGGGGGACGGCGCGGTCGGGCCGTAAATGCCGTCGACCTTACCCGTAGACCCTGGGTTCTGGACAGGCCCCTTGGACCCGTTTGAGGACCTCCCCGTAGGCCTCGACAACACCACCTAAATCCTGTCGGAATCGATCCTTGTCCAAAATGCGGTCCTGTGCATCGGCCACGCCCCGATCCCAGAGCCGACAGGTGTCTGGGCTGATCTCATCAGCCACCACCAATTCACCGGTGGTGGTAAACCCCAGTTCGATCTTGAAATCCACCAACTGCAGCCCGAGCGAACCAAACAGAGCCAACAGCTCGCGGTTGACCTGACGCGCCAGATCCTCCAGCCGCCGGCGCTGCTGCGGGGTCACCAGCCCCAAATGCTCCAACCGGGCCTCGGTGAGCAGGGGATCACCGTAGGCGTCGTCTTTGTAATAGAGATCGAGCAGCGGTGGCTCCAGAGCCGTGCCGGGCTCGATCGGCATCTGCTTGCAGAGCGAGCCCGCAGCGATGTTGCGGATCACCACCTCAACGGGAATCACCCGCACGGGCCGGCAGAGCATCCAGCGCTCTCCTCCCACCCCTAAGTAATGGGTGGGCACCCCACGGGAAGCAAGGTGTTCGAACAGCAGGGCCGAAATCCTGCAGTTGAGCTCACCCTTGCCAGCCAGCTGGGCCTTTTTGAGGGCATTGAAGGCCGTGGCGTCATCCTTGTATTCCACCGCTACCACCTCGGGCTGGTCGGTGGCATAGACGCGCTTGGCCTTGCCTTCGTAGAGGAGTGAACCGAGGCTGTAAGCCGTCATGGCTGGGATATGGGAGTAGGGGGTGCAGCATGGCCGCCGGGGGCGCGAGGAGAACGCAATTGACGCTCCAGCTCGAGCTGCCGTGCTGAGCCCGCCGGATCGCGGCGGCGCAGCAGCCATTCTCCGTAGGCATCGTCGATGCCGCCGCTGAGCCGCAAGCGGCGCTCCCGCACCCGCGCAGCCGACTCTGGCGTGCTGCTGACGAGGGCCAGCTGCTGATCGAGGATCTGGGCCACCAGCCCCCACGCCCCCGCCGCGGCAGCCTGCTCAAGAGCCAGCTCCAGCAGGCGATCCTGCTCCGGGGCAGGCAGTCCATCCAGCAGAGCCACCGCCTGCGAGAGACGGACCGCCGTCGCGGCCCCGGGCTGGGCACTGCTGACCAGCACCTCGGCCGCCCGTTGCCGCTGGCCCAGGCTCTCCAGGTGGCTGGCCAGCAGATCCAGGGCCGGGCGCGTCACCGGAGTGCCATCCTGGCGCTGGCCGACCGGCAGCTCCAGCGATGCCAGAGACGCCAGGTTGCCGGCCGCCAGCCGCTCCAGGGCATCGGCAGCCAGCTGGTGGTGCAAACCCGCCTGGGCGGCGCGCCACTGCAGCACCAGCCACTGCGCCCGCTCGGCCCCTGCCGCAGGGCTCACGCGGCCGAGCACCGCCAAGGCCCCATCGGGGGCTCCACAGCTCAGCAAGCTGTTGGCATTGGCCAGCACCACCGCCAGGGGCTGGGGGGCCGGATGGATCGTCAGCAAACGCTGCTGCAGGCGCCGCAACTGCAGGCCATCGCCCCGTTCAAGGGCGGCGGTGCAGGCCCCGTTGAGGGCGCTGAGATCACCGCTGCGCAGCAGAGCCGCCAAGACCGGATCAGGGGCCGCTGGTGGGGCCTTGGCCCAGAGTGCTGCAGGCAGGGCGCCCCCAAGCGCCACCAACCCCATACCCACGCCGATGGCAACCCGCCCCTGGAGGCACCGCAACCGGTACAGGGGCTGCCGGTAAACGGGCTGCCGGTAAAAGGGCTGCCGGGCTCGGGGGGAGAATGGCGTTGCGCTTGCCGGCATGTCGAACTACAGGGCGCGGCGGCCCGCTCAGCAGGTTTCAACCTAGAAGAGCTGCTACACCCCATCCACCCCCAGTTTCGCCCCTCACCCGGCCCCATGCCCTCCGCCCCCTGCCCAACCCCCGCAAAGATCCTGGTGATCGGTGGCGGTGGTCGCGAAAATGCCCTGGGCTGGGCGCTGGCGCGCTGCAGCGGTGTGGAAGCGGTGTGGATTGCCCCCGGCAATGGGGGCACCCCCGACCTGTCCGGCTGCCGGCAGCTGGCGATTGCCGAATCCGATCAGGCCGGCCTGATCTCCGCCTGCCGCGACCAGGCGATTGAGCTGGTGGTGGTCGGCCCGGAAGCCCCGCTGGCCGCCGGCCTGGCCGACACCTTGCGGGCCACGGGGGTGCCGGTGTTCGGGCCGGGGGCCGATGGGGCCCAGCTGGAGGCCAGCAAGCATTGGGCAAAAGCGCTGATGCTGGAGGCAGGCATCCCCACCGCCGGCTACTGGCCTGCCAGCAGCTGCGCGCAGGCTCTGCAGATCCTGGAGCGCGAAGGCCGGCCCCTGGTGGTCAAGGCCGATGGCCTGGCGGCGGGCAAGGGGGTCACCGTGGCCGAGACCCTGGAGGAAGCCACGGCCGCGGTTGCGGAGATCTTTGATGGTCGTTTCGACGCCAACGCTGACGCAGCCGGGGCCTCCTTGGTGCTGGAGGAGCGAACCTTCGGGCCAGAGGTCTCGGTGTTTGCCCTCTGCGACGGCGAGCGGATGGTGCTGCTGCCCCCCGCCCAGGACCACAAGCGCATCGGCGAGGGCGACACAGGCCCCAACACCGGCGGCATGGGGGCCTACGCGCCGGCGCCACTGCTCGATGCCCAAGGCCTGAACGAGGTGCGTCGCCTGGTGCTCGAACCCACCGTGGCCGCCCTGCGGGCCCGCGGCATCGACTACCGGGGCGTCATCTACGCCGGCCTGATGCTCACTGAGAGCGGCCCCAGCGTGATCGAATTCAACTGCCGTTTTGGCGATCCGGAGTGCGAAACCCTGATGCCCCTGCTGGGCCCTGAGCTGGCCCAGGTGCTGCTGGCCTGCGCCACCGGCCGCCTCGACCAAGCCCCACCGCTGACGATCAGCGCGGGCTGCAGTGCCTGCGTGATCGCCGCCGCCCAGGGCTACCCCGGCACCATCCGCCAAGGCGATCCGATCACCAGCCAGCTGGAGCCCAGCGCCCAGCTGCAGCTGTTCCACGCCGGCACCCGCCGCGACTCAGACGGCAGCTGCCGCACCAGCGGCGGGCGGGTGTTGGCGGTGGTGGCCCAGGCCGACGACTTCGATAGCGCCTTCGAGCGGGCCTACGCCGGCCTGGCCCAGGTGCACTTCGAGGGCATGACCGCCCGGCGCGACATCGGCCATCAGGTGCGCAGCCGATGAGCTGGCGCGCTGCCCTGGGCCGCTGGTGGGCGGAATTCAGCCTGCAGACCAAGCTGCTGGCGGTGGCCACCCTGGTGGTGAGCCTGCTGATGACGGGCATCACCTTCTTTGCCCTCAACGGCATCCAGCGGGATGCCCGGATGAGCGACACCCGCTATGCCCGCGATCTGGGTCTGCTGCTCTCCGCCAACGTCACGCCGCTGGTGGCCGAGGCCAACGACCGCGAGCTGGCGGCGGTGGCCGATCGCTTCTGGCGCTCCAGCCGCAGCCTTCGCTACATCTTCTTCGCCGACCCCGAAGGGGTGATCTACCTGGGCATCCCGATCGGGGCCAGCTCCGGCAGCAGCGAGCTGCTGCTCAGCCGCCGGCTCGAATTGCCCGCCGACCTTCAGAAACGGCCCGACACCCCGCTGATCCGCCAGCACCTCAGCCCAGACGGCCAGGTGACTGACGTGTTCGTGCCGATGGTGAGCGAGGGGCGCTACCTCGGGGTGCTCGCCCTCGGCATCAACCCCAATGAAACCCTGCTGGCCAGTGCCGCTCTCACCCGGGAGGTCACCGTGGCGGTGTTCATCTCGATCTGGGTGCTGGTGATCCTGGGGGCGGTGTTCAACGCCCTCACCATCACCCGCCCGGTGAAGGAGTTGTTGCAGGGGGTGCGCTCGATCGCCGGAGGCAAGTTTGAAACGCGGCTGGCCCTGCCGGTGGGGGGCGAACTGGGCGAATTGCTGGCGGGCTTCAACACCATGGCCTCCCAGTTGGAGGACTACAAAGCCGCCAACATCGAAGAGCTCACCGCTGCCCAGGTGAAGCAGCAATCGCTGATCGCCACCATGGCCGATGGCGCCGTGCTGCTCGATGCGGAGGGGGCGATCGTGCTGGCCAACCCGACCGCCCGTCGCCTGTTCCGCTGGGAAGGACGCAACCTCGAAGGCAATGACCTGATCGCCGAGCTGCCCGAACGGCTGGCCATGGAGCTGCAATCCCCCCTGGACAGCATCACCTGCCGCGATCGCGACACCACCGATGTGCGCTGCAGCTTTGGCGAACCATCTCGGACGCTGCGGATCGTGCTGCAGTCGGTGCGCGATGCCAGCGGCGAAAGCCTCAAGGGCATCGCCATGACCATTCAGGACCTCACCCGCGAGGTGGAACTCAACGCGGCCCAGAGCCGTTTCATCAGCAACGTGTCCCACGAGCTGCGCACGCCGCTGTTCAACATCAAGAGCTACGTGGAAACCCTCCACGACCTGGGCGACCAGCTCACCGAGGAGGAAAAACGGGAATTCCTCGGCATCGCCAATGCCGAAACCGATCGCCTCACCCGACTCGTCAACGATGTGCTCGACCTCTCCCGCCTGGAGTCGGAGCGGGTGTGGACCCTCGAACCCATGGAGCTGGCCCCCGCCATCGAGCAGACCCTGCGCACCTACCGGCTCAACGCGGACGAAAAAGGCGTGACCCTGGCCTTCAATGCCGACCCCCTGCTGCCCCGGGTGTTGGGCAACTGGGACCTGCTGTTGCAGGTGTTCGACAACCTCGTGGGCAACGCGCTCAAGTTCACCCCCAAGGACGGACAACTGCAGCTGCGGGCCTACCCGTGGCCTGACCTCTGCCAGCTCTCCCCGAGCACGGCCCCGAACAGCGAGAGTCCAAGTTGCGAGCTCACCTCACCGCTGCCCAGGCTGCGGATCGAGATCGCCGACAGCGGATGTGGCATCTCCGAAGCCGACCAGGAGCGCATCTTCGAGCGCTTCTTCCGGGTCGAAAACGCTGTGCACACCGAGGCAGGCACGGGGCTGGGCCTGTCAATCGTGCGCGGCATTCTCGAGAAGCACGGCACCCAGGTGCGCATGGCCAGCGAGCCCGGAGTGGGCACCATCTTCTGGTTTGACCTGCCTCTGGAGGATTCCGACACCGACGAGCTGCAGCTCTTGGCTGAGCGGCGCCGCTACGACCAGGCTGTCACCCTGTAATCAACCCTTCGCTTAGCAGTCGTTTTCTTAGCGGTCGTCGTCGGCCACGCCCCGCACAATCCGCGAGAGCTCACTGCGCTCATCAGTGGTGATGCGGTGGGGAACACCGGAGATGATCCGCTCGAAATTGGAGAAGGAGTCCTTAATCTCCGGCCCGTTGCTGGTGATCACGAATTCGCGGATGCCCTTGTCGTGCCAGGAGCCCCGCATCTTGAACACGTTGAGGGCGCGGGCCATCTCACCGCGAATCTCCACGTACTGCAGCAGCAGGATCGTGTCGGTGATGGTGGAGATGTGGGAATCGGTGATCGCGTGGCTGCCCATGAACTCCTCAGAGGTGTTCGTGAAGAAGCCGGCGATCTCCTCCTGCTTGGCGTAGCCGGTGACGCCGATCACAAACTGGCGGAAGGCGTTATGGCTTACCCCCCGAGCCAGGGCACTGAGGGAATCAATCGCCATCCGCGACGGCTTGAACTGGCTGATTTCGGTCTTGATGATCTGGAGGTGGTCCTCCAATCCCGTGGATTCGGGATAGGCACAGATGATCTTGAGCAGGCCGTCCTGCTCCATCTGCTCGAAGTCGATCCCCCAGCTGGTGGCGTTGCGCAGCAGCTGGGCCCGGGATTCCTCGTAGGCAAATAGGATCGCCCGCTCCTTGTTATCGCAGGCGTTCTCGACGAACTTGCTGACCAGCAACGTTTTACCGGTGCCGGTGGCGCCAGTGGCCAGGATGACCGAATCCTTGAAGAAGCCGCCGCCGCACATCTCATCGAGCCGCGGCACGCCAGAGCTCACCCGCACATTGGAGCTGCGCTGGGTGAGACGCATCGCCCCCAGCGGGAAGATGCTGATGCCATGGGCTCCCATCGTGAAGGGGAATTCCCCCTTCATGTGGGTGGTGCCCCTCAACTTGAGGATCTCGCAGGTGCGCCGCCGACGCTCACCCTCCAACACGTTGCGCAGAATCACCACGTTGTCGGAAACAAACTCCTCAACGCCGTAGCGGGCAATCGGGCCATATTCATCGATACGCTCGGTGGTCATCAACGTGGTGACACCGATCTCCTTGAGGCGGGCAATCAGCCGAAAAATCTCACGCCGCACCACCGACACAGCATCGTATTGCTGGAACACAGCCGTGATCGAATCAATCGCCACACGGCGGGCCTTGTATTTGCGAATCGCATAGTTGATTCGCTCGATCAGACCGGAAAGATCAAAGCTGCCCGCCACATCTTGACCCTCCGGATCCGGCGAAGCATCAAGGATGAAAAGCTTATCCTGCTCCACCATCTCCTGCAGATTCCAACCAAAACTGGCGGCGTTGCGCAAGATATCGAGCGGCGACTCTTCAAAGGTGACAAAGATCCCAGGCTCGTTGTACTGGCGAATGCCGTTGCACAGGAAGTTGAGCGAAAACACCGTTTTGCCGGTGCCCGAGGTACCGCTGATCAGGGTGGAACGGCCGATCGGCAGCCCGCCATGGCACACGTCATCGAAGCCCTCGATCCCAGTCGGGAGCTTCTGCACCTGCATCAGGGGATTAATGTTGGGGCTGGGATCCTGCATCGACGGTGGGGGTCTGATAAAAAACTACTCAGGTCAGCGGCCCCTGGGAAGGGAGAGGATCTGTAGGAGCGGCTGAAGGCGCATCGCCGAGCGGGTCATCACCGAAGGCCTCCTGAGAAAATGCCTCGTCAGCCAGAGCCTCCTCCGTGAGCTCTTCGTAGAGGAGATCCAGACCGATCAGCACCCGCTCCCGGTCGGAGAGATCGCCAATGATCCGCCGAACCGGCGGTGGCAGGATCTTCGCGAGGGTCGGGGTGGCGAGGATCTTGTCTTCCTCCGCCAACTGGGGATTTTTCAGCACATCGATCACCTTGAGGGCATAGACCCCCCGGAATTCCGTTTCCAGAATGTTGCGCAACGTCTTGAGGGCACGCATCGAGTTTGGCGTGTTGCCCGCCACGTAGAGCTTGAGGATGTAGGTCTTGCGTGGAGTCATGGTGAAAGAAGCTCCTGGGTCAAGCCATCGAGGACTGGCCGGACACCTCGACCGGCAAGCCAGCCAAGGGGGCATCGGGTGGAATCGAGCGGCGATACATCTCGCAGAGATGGGCCATCACGTCGAGTAGGGCTAGTCGGTAATCCTGGAGAAAATCGTTTTTGTGTCCTTCCAGCTTGAGCTGCTTGGAGAAACCATCAATGAGATTCATGTGAATCTCAACAGTTTTGGTGATCGGCAAATCACTAAAAAAAGCCGTATTCACAAAGCTTTCCAGGGCCTGGTTGGCGGCAGCCGGATCCCGGAAGTAGCTGAGCAGCAGATCCCGATAGGTGCGCTCGAGGGAATGGATCAGCTCATGGCTCTCCAGCTCCGGCAGGTTGCGCAGAAACCGGGAGGGATCGCGCTTGTAGAACACGCCCACAAACCCGAGCCGGCCCTTGAGCCGATTGGCCAACTTCCAGCGGTCGGGCGTGTCGGGGGTCTGGCCGGCAGGGGAACTGCTCGCCGCCACCAGGCCATGCCGCAGGAAACGAGACACCGCCGCATCGAGGCTGTAGCTGAGCTGCTCCAGCTGATCGGGGGGTAGGTGCACCTCCGCATCGTGAAATTCGATCCGGCCACTCACCGCACCAATCACCACAGCCGGCAATAACAGGCCGAGATCCGATAGGGCTTGATAGGACTGGGGGGAGAGGGCCCCCTGCTCCAGCAGCACCGCATCGAATTCTTCGCGCCGCCGATCCAGCTGCTCCACGGGATCGCTGGCCGGATCCACCCACACCAGCGCACAGCGACCACCCGCCAGCCATCGGGAGCTGGCGTCCTGCAGCCGGGGGTCGCGGATCAGGGAAGCGATGGTGAGAGCCGGTTCGGGCATGGACCGCTTCGGCAGCGGGACAACCCGCGGGAATGGCTCCCAAATGTTGACGAAAGGAGGGCCAGAGCGGGAAGATTGTTGTTTGTCTTTTGATTGTGTGCGCCAGGCCGAATGACGGCCAGTCCTTCGCCGGAGACCACTCCGCTCCTGAGGACCGCCCGTCAGCCTGTCCACGCCCTTGCTGCCATGAGCCCAACCCCCGAAACTGCCGCTGCATCCGGTCCTTACGCCATTGTTGAGGCCTCAGGCCAGCAGTTCTGGCTGCAACCGAACCGCTACTACGACTTCGACAGGGTCGCAGTCGATGTTGATGGCAACTTCACCATCGACAACGTGCTCCTGGTCAACGACGGCAAAGCCACCACCCTCGGCCAGCCCTACGTCAAAGGCGCCAGCGTGGCGCTGAAAGTGATGGAGCATCGCCGCGGCCCCAAGATCATCGTTTACAAAATGCGCCCCAAAAAGAAGACCCGGCGCAAGAACGGTCACCGTCAGGAGCTGACCCGTGTGATGGTCGAGTCGATCTCCGTCGGCGGTAAGGCGATCGCCTGAAACCCGGTACCTCGCGCTCCACGCCTACGTTCCTGAGACCCCTATCCCTGCTTCCTCCGATCCATGGCCCACAAGAAAGGCACAGGCTCCACGCGCAACGGCCGCGACTCCAACTCCAAGCGTCTGGGCGTCAAGCGCTACGGCGGTGAAACTGTGAGCGCCGGCTCAATCCTGATCCGTCAGCGCGGCACCTCCGTGCTGCCTGGCGTGAACGTTGGCCGCGGCTCCGACGACACCCTGTTCGCCCTAGTGGACGGCGTGGTGAGCTTCGACAGCATCAAGCGCGGGCTGCGCAGCCGCAAGCGCATCAACATCGCCGTCGGCTGATCGAGCTGCAAGCCATCCCGGCGAGCCGATCTTCAAGCACCAGCCGGCGGACAACCCCGCCGGCTTTTTGATGGCCAGAGCCCCGCGCCCGCTCAGGGGACCCTTCAGGCCAACCGGTAGGCCCGGGTGGTGATCAGATAGGGGTGGAACACCTCCAGGAAGCGGCTTTGGAGTGTGCGGAAGAAGGCCTCCACCAGCTCAGGGGCGTCGAAGTGGAAGGGGTACTCGCCCTGAAACCCCTTGAAGAAATACCAGTTGAGCAAGGCAATCCCTTCCGGTGCTAAGCGTTCGGCGAAAATTTCCAGCTGGGCGGCCGGATCGCTGAGGTGCTCGAGCACATCCAGGCAGACGATCGTGTCGAAGCGCGCGGGCAGGGCCGGATCGGCCAGATCGCGGAAGCAGCGCAACTTGCCGGCCAGGCCAAGCTCGGCGGCGCGGACCTCCACGAAGGCGCGGTTGTGGGGGTTGAGATCCACAAACCACACCTGCTCCACCTGGGGAAGGGCTGCCGCCGCCAAGGCATGGCTGCCGATGCCGCCACCGAAGTCGAGCACCTGACCGGCCGCAAAGCGCTGCTGAAGGCGCAGAGTGTCGGCGATGTAATCGGCACTGCCGAGGTGCCAGGCGGCCAACTCGAGCAGATGGCCGGTGCCCACGGCGTCTTCGTAGAACTGCTCCACCTGGTTGGGATCAAAGGCCCCCGGATGCAGGGCAGCAAGATCGTTGGTGCTGCTGGGCAGGCGGCGCTCCAGCTCCGGCAAGGCGATCTCAAGGAAAGCGGCCAACTGGGGCCGCAGGGCAAAACCATCGACCAAAAACTGCTCCACCGTTAAGGGTGAAGCCAGCGCCGCCCCCTCTTGCCTCTCCACCACCAACGCCATCCCTGTGCAGGTTGAGGCCAACCTAGGTGCCGGGATTCGGGGCCCCTTCAGGCACCCCGTCGAGCAACTCGGCTCCGTCGCCGGGCACCTCCAGCCAGCGCCGCAGCCAGGCCACCAAGCCATAAAAGGGCAGGGTGTCGGCCAGGGCGGCGATGAGTTTGAACAGGTAGCCGCTGGCGATGAACGAGGCCAACTGGGGCAGCACCGGCTCGCCGGCGCGCACCGGCAGCAGATGGCTGGCGTAGTGGCTGATCAACACCACCGCCGTGGTGTCCACCAGCTGGCTCACCAGGGTGGAGCCGTTGTTGCGCAGCCACAGGGCTTTGCCGCCACTGACGCGTTTCCAGAAATGGAACAGGCGCACATCGGTGAACTGGGCTGCCAGGTAGGCCACCATCGAGGCCCCCACCGCCCCGAAGGCCAGGCGGCGCACCTCGAAGAAGGTGGCCTCCGGCGCACCGGCCAGACCCGGCAGGATGCCACCGAGCCAGAGGATCAGCACGATCCAGCCGTTGAGCGCCAGGCCCACCCACACCAGCTGCCCGGCTTTGCGCTCACCCCACAGCTCACTGATCAGGTCGGTGCAGAGGAAAGTGACCGGATAGGGCAGGGCGCCCACAGCCACCACGATCGGCCAGGAGCCGATGCTGCCCAGCTGCAGAAAGCGGGTGAGCCCGAGGATATTGAGCATGCCCATGGTGCCGAGAAAGATGCCGGCCAGCACCAGAAACGCGAGGTCACGGCGCTGCTGCAGGGTCATCGAGGCCGAACATGGGACCCTGCAAGGCTGACGCTCCGATCCATGGCTGACCAGCCCTGCGGCTTTCTGGTGCTCGACAAGCCCGCCGGCCTCACCTCCCACGCCTGCGTCGGCCGGGTGCGGCGTGCCTACGGCCTGCGCCGCGTGGGGCATGGCGGCACCCTGGATCCCGCCGTCACCGGCGTGCTGCCAATCGCCCTTGGCCCCGCCACCCGGCTGCTGCCCTACCTGGAGGGTGACAAGACGTACCGGGGCGTGGTGCAACTGGGGGTGCGCACCGTCAGCGACGACCTGGAAGGAGAAGTGCTGAGCCGCGCCGCCGTGCCCGCCCTGACGGCGGCCGATCTGGAGGCGGCCCTGGCGGCCTTTCGCGGCCCGATCCAGCAGGTGCCGCCCCAGGTGTCGGCGGTGCATGTGGACGGCCAGCGGGCCTATGCCCGGGTGCGCCAGGGGGAGCAGCTGCAGTTGGCGGCCCGGCCGGTGACCGTGCAGCGGCTGGAGCTGCTGGGCTGGGATGCCGCGGCCGGCAGCCTGGAGCTGCTGGTGCGCTGCTCGGCCGGCACCTACATCCGCGCCCTGGCACGCGACCTGGGGGAGGCACTGGGCTGCGGCGGCGCCCTGGCCGGGCTGCGACGCACCGAGGCCCTGGGCTTCAGCCTCGAACAAGCCGTGCCGCTGGAGCGTCTCGAGCAGGCGCCCCTGCCGCCCCTGCTGGATCCCCTGGCGGCCCTGGCGCACCTGCCCCGACGGCAGCTGGATGAAACAGAGCAGGCGGGCTGGCGATGCGGCAGGGCCCTGGCCGCCGCAGCGCCCCTGGAGCCCGGCCAGGAGCTGGCTGCCGAACAGCCGGTCGCCGTGTTGGCCCCGGATGGCAACCTGGCCGGCATGGCCCGCGCCAATGGCACCGGCCTGCTGCAGCCGAAGCTGGTGTTCAACGCCACTGGCTGACCCCGCCGTTTTTCCCCGCACCCTCCGATGGCCGGCCACAGCAAGTGGGCCCAGATCAAACGCACCAAAGCGGTGGTGGACGCCAAGCGAGGTGCCGTGTTCACCCGGCTGGGGCGGGAAATCACCGTGGCAGCCCGGGGTGGAGCCGACCCAGCTGGCAACTTCCAGCTGCGCACGGCGATCGAGAAGGCCAAGGCCGCCGGCGTGCCCAACGCCAACATCGAGCGGGCCATCGCCAAGGGCTCCGGGCAGGGCAGCGGCGCGGGCGATGCCTTTGAGGCTGTGCGCTACGAGGGCTATGGCCCCGGCGGGGTAGCGGTGCTGATCGAGGCCTTCACCGACAACCGCAACCGCACCGCCGCCGACGTGCGCCTGGCCTTCAGCAAACACGGCGGCAACCTGGGCGAGACGGGCTGCGTGGGCTACCTGTTTGAGCAGCGGGCGGTGGTGCGGATCGAGCAGCCCGGCCTGCAGGAGGAGGCGCTGCTGGACAGCTTGCTGACGCTGGAGGAGCGGGGCGGGCCAGCAGCCCTGGGCTACGAGCTCGATGGCGAGGGGGCCGAGGTGTTCGGCGCCTTCGAGGCCCTCGAAGCCCTACAAGACGGCCTGCGCCACCAGGGTTTGCCCGTGGGCGGCTGGGAACACCGCTGGATTCCCCAGACCGCCTGCCCCCTCGGCGACGAGGACAGCCTGCGGGCCTTCTACCGCATGCTCGACGCCCTCGACGACCTCGACGATGTGCGCAGCGTCACCAGCAACCTGGAGGCCAACGAGGATCTGATGCAGTCCGTGCTGGCAACGCTGATGGGCTGAACCAGCCCGCCAAGCCCGCTTAACCAGCCAGGGCTGCGGCATCGGCGATCACCGTGACCGCGGGATGGCCCTGCAGCCAGCTGGCCGGGAGGTTGTCGTGGGGCGGCTCCTCCAGAACGCGCCGCAGGATCCCGGCCTTGGCCGTACCGGTCACCACCAGCAGAATCCGCTCGGCCGCCAGGATCTCCAGCATTCCCAGGGTGATGGCCCGGGCCGGCACTGCCCCTGCATCGCCGCCGAAGGCGCCGGCGTTCTGGGCGCGGGTGGCGGGGCTCAGCTCCAGGCAGCGGCAGGGGGCCTCGGCAGCGCAGGGGGGTTCGTTAAACCCCACGTGGCCGTTGCCACCCAGGCCCAACAGCTGCAGGCCCAAGCCCCCGGCGGCGGCCAGGGCCGTCGCATAGCGGTGAGCTTCGGCCTGGGGATCAGTCGCCAGGCCATCGGGCAGCCGCACCTGATCCGCCCGCAACCCCAGGGGCCGCTGCAGCTGATCAGCCATGAAGGCGGCAAAGGAGCGTGGATCGTCGGCCGCCAGGCCCACGTACTCGTCGAGGTTGAAACTCAGCCAGCCATCGCGGATGGCCTGCCGCTCCTGAGGCCTGAGCCGGCCCAGCTGCAACCGCAGCGCCGCATACACGGGCTCCATGGTGCGCCCGGTCGCCAGGCCCAGGGGCTTGGGCAACTCAGCCTGCTGTGCCTGACACACCCGTTCGGCCACCGCCGTCGCCACGGCCTGGGCGTCTGGCAACGCGAGCAGCTCCACGCTCAGGGGCTGGTGTAAGGACGCAGCTCGGTGCCGCGGTAGTAGTGGCGCAGGATCTGGTCGTAGCTCTGGCCCCGTTGGGCCAGGCCGTGGGCCCCCCACTGGCTCATGCCCACACCGTGGCCGTAGCCGCGGCCGATCGCCAACAGCGACGGCGGGGGCACCTGCACGGGCGGCTGGCCCCCCGGATCAAACGGCTGGGACGGCAGGGGCGGCAGGGGCGGCAGGGAGGGAGGAAGGGCTGCCAACTCGGGGGCTAGCACTTCAAAGCGCACCAGGGTGCTCTTGAGGCCGAGGCGACTGCGCAACTTGGCACCCGTGAGCACCAGGGTGCCGCTGGGGCCAATCACCCGGGCTTGGCGAACCCGTCCTGAGCCGGTGGTGGCGAGCACCTCGATGCGCTGGGCTCCGCCGATCTCGCCGAAGGCCTTCTGCAGCTGCTCGGGCTCCAACCGCTGCTCCCAGGCGTGCACTGGACTGTGCTGATCGAAATCGGGAACGCTCACCAGGTAGGGGAGCTGCTGACTCCAGAGATCGCCGCTGTTTTCGGTGCTGCCGCCGGCGCTGCTGTGAAAAACCGCATTGGCCAGGCTGGAGCCGTAGATCAACACCTGACCGCGGGTGCTGGCCACCGCCTGGCGGGTGGAGGGCGTTTCGGCATCGACGCCCTTGTACACCTGGCTCGACACGGTGGCGCTCACGTCAAAGGGGGCCGTGGGCTTGCGCTGTCGCAGGGCATAGGTGCGGGCCGCCACCGCCTGGGCCCGCAGAGCCGCCTGGGGCCAACTGGCCGGCATCTCGCTGCCCACCACGCTGGGCAGGTAAGCCTCCAGGGGCACGTGGTTGATGGCCCGCACCGCAGAGGCGCCCACCAGGAGCTGCAGACGCCCGCGGTAGCCCCGCTGCTGCAGCTGGAAATCGGCCCCATCGCCGGAAGGCCGCGCCGCCGGCTCGAGCCAGAGCTCGGACATCTGGGGCAGGCGCTCCACGGCACCGCCGCGCTCCAGCACGAGGTCGCCGGCGGCGAGCTGCAGCACCACCGACTCACTGGGGGCCAGCAACCAGCGCTGGCTGCCGGCCCGAAGCACCAAGGGCTGCTGGCCTGCCGCCAGCGGCATCCGGTCAGCCTCCAGCAGCAGCACCCGCACCTGGGGCTCAGCAGCCTGGGCCTGCAGGGCCATGGGGGCCGCCCCGGCTAGCACCACAGCCGCCGCGGGCCCGGCAACGAGCCAGGTCGCCGACCAGGAGAGGACGCGCTGGCGAGGGGAAGGCGGCGCCAAAAGAAAGATTCCTGCTCAGGGGATTCATTGTGCCCGGCGTGGCAGCATGCGCCAGAGGCGGCACGACCGTGCAGGTCACCTTTTTAGGCACCAGTTCCGGCGTGCCCACCCGGGGCCGCAATGTGTCGGCCGTGGCGCTGCGGCTGCCCCAGCGCAGTGAATTGTGGCTGTTCGACTGTGGTGAGGCCACCCAGCACCAGTTCCTGCGCAGCGAGCTGCGGGTGAGCCAGCTGCGGCGGATCTTCATCACCCACATGCATGGCGACCACGTGTTCGGCCTGCCGGGGCTGCTGGCCAGCCTGGGGCTGGCGGGCACCTGCACGGGCATCGATCTCTATGGCCCCGACCCGCTGCGCGACTACCTCGAAGGGGTGCTGCGCACCTCCTCCACCCGCATCGGCTACCCGCTGCGCACCCACAAAGTGCAGCCCGCCGCCAGCAGTGGCGCCCTGCTGCTCGACGACGACGACCTCACCGTGCGTTGCACCCCGCTCACCCACCGGGTGCCGGCCTTTGCCTACCGGGTCGACCAGAAACCGCGGCCCGGCCGCTTCGACGTGGAGCGTGCCCGGGCCCTGGGCATCCCGCCCGGCCCGGTTTATGCCGAGCTCAAGGCTGGCCGCAGCGTGACCCTGGACGATGGCCGCATCATCAAGGGCGCCAGCCTTTGCGGCCCCGACCGCCCGGGCGCCAGCGTCGTGTATTGCACCGACACCGTGTTCTGCGCGGCGGCGGTGCAGCTGGCCGCCGGGGCCGACCTCCTAATCCACGAATCCACCTTCTCCCACGCCGAGGCGGAGCTGGCCTACCAGCGCCAGCACTCCACCAGCACGATGGCGGCCCAAACGGCCCTGGAGGCCGGCGTCAAGCAGCTGGTGCTGACCCACCTCAGCCCCCGCTACATGCCGGGCAATGCGATGACCCCCGACGACCTGGTGGCGGAAGCCCGGGCCATCTTCGCCAATACCGTGGTGGCCAAGGATTTCCTCAGCATCGACATCACGCCACCCGAACCGGCCACGGCCTAGGCCTGCAACAGTTCGCGCGATTCCGCTCCGGAGGGCCCTTCCCCCGTGATACAAGGTCTCCGATGCGGTCTCTCCCGCCTACCCGCCGGCTTTTCCCAATGGCCTCCTCCTTCTCCTCGGCTGCCTTCAGCAGAGCCACCTTCAGCAGGGCCACCTTCCGCAGGGGTGTTCGCGCACTTGCCCGAACCCTGTTGGCCCTGCCCCTGGCTCTGCTGTTGTGCATGGGCTTCGGTGGCCCGGCCCTGGCGGCCGCGTGGAGCACCGAGCAGCTCACCGTGCCGGCCAGCCCCGATGGCACCCTGGTGACCTTCAGCGAGCAGGAGATCAAAGCCGGCCGCAAGGTGTTCAATAGCAGCTGCGGCGAGTGCCATGCCGGCGGGATCACCAAGACCAACCAGAACGTGGGCCTCGACCCCGAGACCCTGGCCCTGGCCACCCCGTCCAGGGACAACGTGGAGGCCCTGGTTGACTACATGAAGGACCCCACCTCCTATGACGGGGAGTACAGCATCGCCGACGTCCACCCCAGCATGCGCAGCAGCGACATCTTCGTGAAGATGCGCGATCTCGACGACGACGATCTGCGTCTGATGGCCGGCTACATCCTGGTGGCCCCCAAGGTGCAGGGCGTGCAGTGGGGCGGCGGCAAGATCTACTTCTGATCGCGTCCCATCTGAACCGATCCCCCATCAGCCGGTGCCCCAGCGCCGGCTTTTTTGTGGCCCGTTTTGGGTGCCCGACTCAGGGGCGTTGCTCAGGCGTCACCGACTGGCCGGGAGGCTGGCTGTTGGCATGGTCGAGGGAGGCCGGCAACTTGCTGTACCACCACTCCTGCAGGCCTGCCCCCAGACGCACCGGAAACAGGGTCATGACCGTGCGGGTGGGTCGGGCTCCCGGCTGGAGCAGCTCCACCGCATAGGAGGGACAGCGGCGCGAGGCCAGATCGGGAACAAAACGCCGGCCGATCCGCCGCCAGCTGGGCTCCTTGCTGCGCCAGGCCAGGCGGCAGCAAGGCCAGGGCAGCTCCTCGCGATCAAACAGACGGCAACAGGGGCCCAGCACCCGATAGCTGTACTGGCCTCCAGGGCTGGTGTGCTCGCTCCCCGGCTCCAGCAGGACTTCGACGGTGCCGCGTGTGGAGGCTCCCCGCAAAGGGGTTGTCTGGCCTGACACTGAACAAGGCTCCAGGATGACAATAAAAAGCCACCCCGCAGGGTGGCAAACAAGCTTGGATGATTCAAGGGGCGCCAGCCAGGACCTGACTGGCGCCTCGCAGGGACCCCGAGCTCAGTAAAGCTCTTCTTCAGCGTGGGTCTTGATGGTGCAGTCGCTGGTGGGGTAAGCCACGCAGGTGAGCACGAAACCAGCTTCGATCTGGTCGTCGTCGAGGAAGCTCTGATCGCTTTGGTCGACGGTGCCGGCGGTCAGCTTGCCAGCACAAGTGGAGCAGGCGCCTGCACGACAGGAGTAGGGAAGATCGATGCCCTGCTCTTCAGCGGCATCGAGGATGTACTGGTCGTCAGGAACCTCGATGGTCTTGTTGAGGCCTTCGCTCTCGCTGATGAGGGTGACCTTGTAGGAAGCCATGAAAAGGGTTGGGGCTCACAGGCACCCGGAAGCCGGGCCTGTAGGACACGCCCTTCATACATCCGCCGCACGCCTTTCCTGCTGATTTGCGCGCCAGGATCCGGGAAGCCCAATCAAAGCCAAGGCACAGATCAGCGTGCCTTATGCAACACGCCGGATCGTCATCAGCCCCCACTGGCTCTGCTGGGCCGTGAGCTCCGCCCGCCAACCCTGCTCAAGCAGCTCATGCTGCAGGGCCGGGGCCTGATCCACCAGCAGGCCGCTGAGCAGACCGACGCCGTGGGCGGCCAGCACCGTCTCAAAGGCGGGGCAGAGGGCCTGGATCACCGGCGCCAGGATGTTGCAGAGCAGCAGATCGGCCGGCTGGCCGTCGAGCAGGGCAGCCAGAGCCTCTACCGAGCCCAAGCCCACCCGCACCTGGGACGTGAGGCCGTTGAGGGCGGCATTGTCCGCGGTGGCCCGCACCGCCAGGGAGTCGGTATCGGCCGCCGCCACCGAGGCCGCGCCCAGGCGCAGGGCCGCCAGGCCCAGCACGCCGCTGCCGCAACCGAGGTCGGCCACCCGCAGCCCGGCCAACTCAAGGCCCTCGAGGGCCTCCAGGCAGAGACGGGTGGTGGGATGGCTACCGGTGCCGAAGGCACTGCCGGGATCCATGGTGATCACCAGACGCTCGGCATGCTCGGGCGGACAGGGGAGCCAGGCGGGGAGGATCAGCAGGCGCTGGCCCACCGGGTCGGCCTGCCAGTGCTGCTTCCAGCTAAGGCTCCAGTCTTCGTCGGCCTGCTCACTCCAGCGGATCGGGGGCAGGACCAGGCCAAAGGTCTGCGCCAGGGGGGCCAGGGCTCGCTCCAGCTGGCAGCGCTCCGGTTCGGGCCAATCGATGGCCGGCAGCCAGGCCACCAGCTGCCGCTCACCGGGATCTTCGGGCCGGTGCTGCACGGCCACGCGGGAAATCCCCAGGGCCCCGAGCTTCCACAGCAGGGATTCCTCAAGCTCGGGTAGCGCCGCCAGCTCCAATCGCCACCAGCTGGGGCCGGCGCCGAACGGGGCGCCGCCAGACGCGGCCACCATCAGAGGGTGACCGGATGAGCTTCCTGGATGCCGTTGATCGCGTGCACCGAGGCCAGCAGGCTGGGCGGAATGGGATCGTCGAGGCTGACCACCATCACGGCATCGCCGCGCACGATGCGGCGGCCCACCTGCATGGAGGCGATGTTGACGTTGTGCTCGCCCAGCAGGGAGCCCAGCTGGCCAATGATCCCGGGCATGTCGCGGTGCCGGGTAAACAGCATGTGGCGACTCGGGGCCACGTTCACGGGGAACTCGTCGATGGTGGTGATGCGCAGCTCACCCTCGGCGAACACGGCTCCAGTCACGGTGTGGTTGCCATTGGAGCCCTTGGAGCTGAGCTGCAGCGAGCCGCCGGCGAAATCACGGCTGGCATCGTCCTTCACCTCCAACACATGGATGCCACGCTCCTTGGCCTCCAGGCTGGCGTTCACGTAGTTGATGCTGTCGCCCAGGGCCGTGGAGAGCAGGCCCTTGAGGGCTGCCACCACCAGCGGCTGGGGAGGATGGGCCGCAAAGTCGCCCTGGAGCCGCACCTCCAGCTCATTGATCGGGCCACCCGCCAGCTGGCTCAACAGTTGGCCGAGGGTTTCAGCCAGCTGCAGATGGGGCTTGAGCTGCTCCATCACCTCGGCGTTGAGGCCAGGGATGTTGACGGCACTGCGGGCCGGCAGACCCAGCAGCACGTCGCGAATCTGCTCGGCCACATCGATGGCCACATTCTCCTGGGCCTCTTCGGTGGAGGCGCCCAGGTGGGGGGTGAGGATCAGCCGCTCCCGCACCTGGCGCAGGGGCGAACCGGCGTCGAGGGGCTCATTGGCATACACGTCGAGGGCGGCGCCGCCGATGGTGCCGTTGTCCACCGCTTCGGCCAGGGCCGCCTCGTCGATGATGCCGCCGCGGGCGCAATTGACGATGCGGGCTGTTGGCTTCATCGTCTTGAGCAGCTCAGCGTTCACCAGGTTCTCGGTGTCCGGCGTGCGCGGCAGGTGCAGGCTGACGAAGTCGGCTTCAGCAAACAGGGCCGGCAGGGGCAGCAGGCGCACCTGCATCTGCTGGGCCCGCTCCGCCGACACGAACGGGTCGTAGGCCATCACGTCCATGCCCATGGCCTTGGCCACCCGGGCCACATGGGAGCCGATCTTGCCCAGGCCCACCACACCGAGCTTTTTTTTGTAGAGCTCGTTGCCAACGTATTTCTTGCGATCCCAGCCGCCGGCCATGGTGCTGGCGTGGGCGTGGGGAACATGGCGCGAGAGGGCCAGCATCAGCGCCAGGGCCTGCTCAGCGGCGGCAATCGTGTTGCCCTCGGGGGAGTTCACCACCAGCACACCCCGCCTGGTGGCCGCTGGCACATCCACGTTGTCCACCCCAACACCGGCACGGCCGATGATCCGCAGCTTGTCGGCGGCTTCAATAATGTCCGCGGTCACCGTGGTGCCTGAGCGGATCATCAAGGCGTCGTACTCGCCAATGATCGCCTTGAGCTCTTCAGGCGGCAAGCCGGTGCGCACATCGACCGTGGCCACCTGGGACAGGATGTCGATCCCCGCCTGGTCGATGGGATCCGAAACGAGAACCTTTGTCATGCCCGGCGGTTGGGAGGGTGAGCCGGCGGTGCAGTGTAGTGAGCGGCGAGAATCCCTCCATCCTCAAAGAGTCGAGCGCAGCGTGGGCACGAGTGTGGTGGTGGTGTTGAACGACCGCAAACGCCTGCATCAATTGAAGGACCGACTGGCGGAGTTGCAGCCGCCGATGGTGCGGTTGGAGGCCATCGGCGCAGGCGAGCAGACCCTGGCGGAGGTGGAGCGGCTCAATCCGGCGGTGGCGCGGCGCAACCGCCAGCGCTCGATGGCCCGCTGGCTGATCCCTTTTGGCTTCCTGGCCGGCCTCACCTTCACCTACATCACCGACCTCGACACCTTTGCCTTTGCTGGCGCTTGGAGTCAGCACCTGATCGGCGCCCTGTTGGGCATGGGCTCGGGCTGGATGGGCAGCTTCGCGGCGGCGGCAAGCGTGCGCTCAGAAGAAGACGACCGGATCCGCAGCCTGCGCAACCGGGTGGAGGAGGGGCACTGGCTGCTGCTGGCCGAAACCGCCAATGGCGTTGAGATGCCGTGGATCAGCCTGCAGCAGGCCAAACCGTTGGCCGTGGTGCGCCTGGGCGATGGCTAGGCAGGCGTGGATCTGATGCTGCCGCGGCGCGACCTGCTGGAGGGCAGCAAGCACCCCCAGGAACTGAAGGCCGTGATCAACGCGGCCGACCAGGCCCTGCGCACCTGGGAGCCGGTGTGGACAGCCTTTGTGGACGCCGAGGTGTGCGAGGAGGCCGAGCAACGGCTGGGCGACCTGAGCGAACTCAGCCTGAGCAGCAGCGGTGGCTACCCGGGAGCTGAGCGGCGGCGCCTGCTGCTGCTGCGTCGCGAGGCGGCCCTGGAGCCCAACGCCGTGCCCCAGGCACTGATGGGCCTGGAGATCAGCGGCAACTTCCTGTTCGATCCCGCCGAACGCGCCGATTTCCGGGCAGGGCTGCTCGCTCTCGGTGCACAGTCCGACAGCCTGGGCGATCTGTGGGTGCGGGGCGATCGGGGCGCCCAGGCGGTGCTCACCGCCCAGCAGGCGATGGCCCTTGCTGGGCTGAGCACCACGGTGCGCACGGTGGAGGTGCAGCTGGAAGCCCGCCCCCTCGATCAGCTGCAGCTGCCCGCCGCGCGTCAGCCGCGGCGCTTCCACACCGTGGAGGCCTCCCTGCGTGTGGATGCGGTGGCCTCAGCGGGCTTCGGGATCTCGCGTAGCCGCATGGCCGAACTGATCCGCCAGGGCAGCGTGCGACTCAACTGGCAGCCCATCTCCAGCGCAAGCCGCCTGCTGGCAGCGGGAGATCGGGTGCAGCTGGAGGGCCGGGGCGAGCTACGGCTTGAGACCATCACCGCCACCAAGCGGGAGCGCTGGCGCATCGAGCTGGTGCGCTGCTGAGGTGGTGCGGCCCCCAGCAAACCGATCTGTAAAGTGAGCGAGCTTCTGGGGCGATTAGCTCAGAGGTAGAGCACTACCTTGACACGGTAGGAGTCACTGGTTCGATTCCAGTATCGCCCACTTTGATCGCCCACGTTCCTGACTGAAGATCAGCTGCAGTGTCCGAGATGGCAGTCACGGCAAGCGGTTTGACCGTGGTTGTGGGTCTGGCTCGCTCCGGGATCGGCGCAGCTCGGTTATTGCACCATCTAGGGCGCGCCGTGATGGTGATCGACAACCAGAGCGGTCCTGCCCTCGAAGCCAAAGCCGCCGCGCTGCGGCAGAGCGGCATCCCTGTCCAGCTGGATGCCCCCCTCCACCCCGACACCTTTGCTGCCCTGACGGCGCCCCTGGCTGCGGTGGTGGTGAGCCCGGGGATCCGCTGGGATCACCCCACCCTGGAAGCGCTGCGCCGCCAGGGCATCCCCACCCTGGGCGAGCTCGAGCTGGCCTGGCAGGCCAACGATGCTGCCGTGCCCTGGATCGGCATCACCGGCACCAACGGCAAAACCACCGTCACCCACCTGGTGAGCCACCTGCTGCAGCACGCCGGCCTGGATGCACCCATGGGCGGCAATGTGGGCTTTTCCGCCGCCGAGCTGGTGCTGGAGCAGCGGCAACGCAGCACAGCGCCGCCCGACTGGTTGGTGATGGAGCTCAGCAGCTACCAGATCGAAGCGGCCCCGCAGGTGGCCCCCGACGTGGGCATCTGGACCACCCTGACGCCGGACCATCTGGAGCGCCACGGCAGCCTCGATGCTTACCGCGCCATCAAACGCAGCCTGCTGGAGCGTTCCAAGCTGCGCATCCTCAACGCCGACGACCCCGATCTCCGGGCCCATGCCAGCAGTTGGGACCAGGCCACCTGGATCACCGCCGGCCAGCGCAACGACCTGCCCGCCACGATCCACCCCAGCCTCTGGATCGAGAACGGCCAGGTGATGCGCGCCGTCAAGCCTGGCGCTGGTGCGGCAGCCGAACCCTTGATGGCCGCCGACAGCCTGGCCATGCCCGGAGCCCACAACCGCCAGAACCTGCTGATGGCCGCCGCCGCCGGACTGGCCGCCGGGCTCTCAGGCCCCCAGATGGAGCAGGCCTTCCGGGCTTTTCCCGGCGTACCCCACCGGCTCGAGCGAATTCGCGATCAGCAGGGCATCTGCTACTTCAACGACAGCAAAGCCACCAATTACGACGCTGCCGAAGTGGCGATCCATGCCTTGGAGGGCCCCCTAGTGGTGCTGGCCGGCGGCGAATCGAAACGCGGCAATCCCGCCGGCTGGCTCGCCGCGCTGCAACACAAAGCCGCTGCGGTGGTGCTGTATGGCGCTGCTCGGACGGAATTCAGGCGCCTGCTCGAGGAGGCTGCGTTTGCGGGGGTGGTGCAGTGCTGCCCGGGTCTGGCCGAGGGGGTACCCCTGGCCGCCGAACTGGCAACAACCCTGCACTGCCGCGCCGTGCTGCTGTCACCCGCCTGCGCCAGCTTTGATCAATACAGCGACTTCGAAGCCCGCGGCGATCACTTCCGGCAACTGGTCGCCGCGCTGTAGCGGCCCAGAGGTCGACCTCTAGCATCCAGTCCAGAGCCGTCCGCAGCGACGCCCATGGCCTTTTGGTTGATGAAGAGCGAGCCCGATGTCTACGGGATCGACCATCTGCAGCGGGAGGGCACCACACTCTGGGATGGCATTCGCAACTACCAGGCCCGCAACTTCATGCGGGCCATGCAGATCGGCGACCAGGCTTTCTTCTATCACTCCAACACCAAACCACCCGGCATTGTGGGCCTGATGGAGGTGATCGAAACCCAGCTCATCGATCCCAGCCAGTTTGATCCCAGCTCGAAATACTTCGACCCCGCCGCCACTCCGGAGCGCCCCCGCTGGGACTGCGTCCGTCTGCGGTACGTACGTCACTTCGACAGCCTGCTGAGCCTGGATGCCCTGCGGGACAACTTCAGCCCAGAGGAGCTGGGGGTGGTGAAACGGGGCAATCGGCTCTCGATCCTGCCGGTGAGCGTCAGCAGTGCCGAACAGCTGCTGACGCTGCTGGAATCCCCATGAGCAATCTGGCGCCACGCCACCAAAACCCATTGGCGATTCGCAGCGCGGTCGAGCGGGGCTGGGCAGCCTTTGCCTGCAGCCCCTGGGCGTTGATGGGATTCACCCTGATCGGTGGTGGCATCAATCTGCTGAGCCAACTGCTCTACCGCCATCAGAGCAAGCTGGTGATCTCGCTGCTGGGGCGGCCCGATCCCCTGCCGATTGCCCTGGCGGGCTTCGCCTGGATCCTCTATGTGATCACGGGTCTCTGGCTCGTGGTGGGGTTGATGCGTGGAGCGCTGCTGGCCCTCAACCAACAGCGGCCCCGGCTGGGCGACCTGCTGCGGGTGGATGGACGGGCCATGCTGCGCTGTTTCGGGATGCTGGTGCTGATCCTGGCGGTGCTGGCGCTGATCGTGCGCCTGGCCCAGGCCAGTTCGTGGTTGCTCACTCTGATTCAGCCGGTGCTAGCCCCGCTACCGCTGCTGGCGGGCCTTGCCGCTGTGATCTACTTCAGTGCCGACCAGATTCTGAGCCTGCCGCTCACCCTGATCGGCGGTCTCAATCCCTTGGCGGCCTTCCGTTGCAGCCGGGCTGCGACCGACCCCCACTGGCTCCAGTCTTTGGGGCTGGCCATGGTGCTGCTCGGCCTGGTGCTGGCCGGTTTCCTGGTGCTGCTCGTCGGGCTCGTGGTCACCCTGCCGCTGGCAGCCTGCACCCTCACGGCGGCTTACCAACAGCTGTTCGGCCCCGACGACCGGGGCCGGCTCACGGGCTCCTGAAACCGACCTGGGCGGGGAACAGATTGGCCAGATAGCAGCGGGTCACCCCGCGGCTGTGCAGGCCGTTCTGCACCAGAAAGCCAGCGAGGGCTGCCTGGAACAAGCGGTATTGATCCCAGTTGGGATGCTGCGCCATGAAATCGTGCATCGACGCCAACAGCACCTCCGGCACCTCGGCGTGAAAGCTGACCATCGCAGCAGCCGCTGACTCAGGCTCCTCAGCAGCCTGGGCGACGCTGGCTGGACGAGCATCAACAGTGGTCTGCAACTCCATTGGGGCTCAACAAAGACTTGGCACCAGTTCTCCACATCCGCTCACAACCGTCAAATCGCCGTTCCACGCCCTACAACCAGGGCTCCCAGGCTGAGATCGCCTGCCCCTCAAGGAACCTGCACCCGGCCCACCCCGCCGGGGCCGCTGCGGGAGGTAACCGCGGGCGCTGTCAAGGGGAAAGCAGACAACGGCACCATTCTCCCCAGAGCCAAGCCCCAGACCCAGATCCGGGCCCCTGGCCTGGGGAAAACCTGGGCAAAACACCCGCGATTCTTGGGGGGCAAGCGGGAAAGCGACCGTGATCAGCACTGCTGATCAACACCCAGATTGGCCGGGTCTCAGCTGGGATCGTTCTGGGCCAAGGCCGACACGAGAGCGGCCACCAGGGCCACGCTGGCCTCGGGCCGCCAGCCGCCCTCCACAGCCCGGCTCCGTGAGGCCGGCGTGAGCACAAACCGCAGCTGCCACACCTCTCGGCCGCCCTCCAGGGCCATCCAGAGCGGGCCCCGCTCCAGCTCCAGGCTGATCGTCTCCTCCACCATCAGCTGGTCGACCAGGCCGTGATGCTCCTGCACCAAGTGGACCAGTCCCTCTTGCAGCCCCTGCGCCTCATCGGCGGTCAGCTCCACCGCCCAATCCTGGCCGCCGATCAACACAGCAAAGGGGTGGCGGCCTGGATCCACCAGCCAACGCCACCCCTCACCCTCCTGCACCTGCATCCTGAACCTGCCTGGGCCAGCCTCAGCCAGGCAGCAGGTCGGGCTGATCCTGCTCGTCGCTGAGCTCAACAATGGCCCGCTGCACGGGCTTGATCATCGAGTCGTCGAGCAGGCCATCGAAATCATCGAAGCGGCGTTGCTTGGCCCGGAAGGCAATGCGCACCGTGGTGAGGTAGCGGTTGCTGGAATGGCGAATCAGGCTTTCGGCCCGCTGGGCCAATTCCTTGGGGTTGAGATCAAGACCGCTCTGCATAAACACCACCTTGATGGAGCAAGCCTAAGTCAGCAGCGGCAGCCCCCTGGCTAGAAGTGGGGGATGGGCGGCACCCTGGCGATCGATCTGGGCAGCAGCACCACGGTGGTGGCCTACCAGGCACCCGGCGCAGCGGCGCAGCTGCTGGCCTTGCCGCCCTACAGCAACAGTGAACCGGTGGTGGTGCCCACCCTGCTCTGGCTCAGCGAACCCGCCCCATCCCGGCCCCTGATCGGACGCCAGGTGCTCGAGGCCGGCCTGGCCGATGGCGACGATCCCCAGCTGCACCGCGACTTCAAACGCCAGATCGGCGCAGCCCCCGCAGTCGGATCTGCCGCCATGGAGCCCGCCCCAGGCAACGGCCTGCCCCTCTCGCCGGAGCAAGCCGGCGCCCTGCTGCTGCGTCGGCTCTGGGCGGCGCTGCCCGCCGACCTGGAACCGCAGCGGCTGGTGCTCACGGCCCCGATCGACAGCTACCTGCGCTATCGCCAATGGCTGCAGGAGGTTTGCAGCGAGTTGGCCGTGCCCGAACTAGCCCTGGTGGACGAACCCACCGCCGCCGCAATCGGGGCGGGCTTGCCGGCCGGCAGCACGGTGCTCGTGGTGGACCTCGGTGGCGGCACGATCGACCTCTCCCTGGTGGCCCTGGAAGGGGGCGAGGGCAGGCCGGCACCGATGGCCCAGCTGCTGCGCTTCGCCGGCCGCGAGTTGGGGGCCAGCCGCCAGGTCCTGCGCTGTGCCCGGGTGATCGGCAAAGCAGGCCTGGCCCTGGGGGGCCGGGATCTCGACCGCTGGATCGCCGCCGAGCTCTGCCCTGGAGCACCGCTGAATGGTGCGCTGCTCCAGGCTGCAGAAAATCTGAAGTGTCAGCTCAGCAGCAAGGAAGAGGCCCTGGCGCTCTGGAGTCCCCCGGGGCCAGGCCAGCCGCCCCAGCCCCTGCGGCTGAGCCGCAGTGCCCTCAACAACCTGCTGCGGCAACGGGGCCTGCTCGCCCAACTCGATGGCCTGCTGGAGGAGGTGCTGGCCGCGGCCCGGCGCGAGGGCCTGGCCCTGCAGCAGATCACCGCCGTGCTGCCGGTTGGAGGCAGCAGCCGCATCCCCCTGATCCGCCAATGGCTGAGCGAGCGCTGCAGCGGCGTGCCCCTGCGCGACGAGCGTCCGGTCGAAGCCGTGGCCCTCGGGGCCCTAGCGCTCACACCAGGCGTTCAGGTGCGCGACGTGCTGCGCCATGGCGTCAGCCTGCGCTGCTGGGACCAGCGCTCCGGTCGCCACCACTGGCAACCCCTGTTTGTGGCGGGGCAAGCCTGGCCCAGTGAGCGGCCGCTGGAGCTGGTGCTCGCCTCCAACAACCCCGACCAACGCGCCCTGGAGCTGGTGTTGGGAGAACCCGACAACGAACAGCGCAGCGAAGTGGTGTTCGAGGGCGGCCTACCGGTGCTGCGCCAGCGACCAGCGGGTCAGGGCCGGGTCCGGGCCTGGAGCCACCAGCCCCCACCCGTGGCCCTCGACACCCCGGGCCAGCCCGGCGAGGACTGCCTGCGGCTGGCCTTCCAGGTGAATGGTCAGGGCCAGCTGGTGCTGGAGGCCACCGACCTGCGCAGCGGCCGGACTGCGCAGGCGCGGGTGCTGGGTGCCGTGCGCTGAGCCCCCATGCGCTGAGCCCCCTTGCGCCAAATCGGTGGACGCCACAGGCGCTGCCCCCGCAAGGGTGCATTTGGCCCCATGCGCCCATAAAACGGAAGCTGTCTCCATGAGCCCCGCCTTGGCCCTGCGCCGCCACAGGCTGCCCCGATTCTGGCTCGGCCTCACTCTGGGTCTGGTGGCCAGCGGCGTCGGGGCGGCCTACTGGTGGGAGCAACAGCTGCCGCAACGCCTGGAGCAGGCCGCCCGGGGAGGCGATCTCGAGGCCTGCCTGCGCTACAGCGAACAACTCGAGGCCCTGCGCTGGCTCGGTGGCCAGGCCCCGGCCGAGCAGGGCAACTGCCGGCGCCGCAAGGCCGCCCAGCTGTGGCAGCAACAGCAATGGAGCCCCGCCCTGCAACTTCAGCTGCAACTGGTGAATTCCCAGGCCGGCCAAGCGGCCGACCGTCAACAGCTGGTGGTGTGGCAGCAGTCTCTGCAACAGAAGGCGCTCAGCCGCTTCCAGGAGGGCGACCTGCCCGGCGCCCTGGCGCTCCTGGCCGAGATGGGCGACGACCAGCGGAGCGACGGCAACAGCCTGGGGGACAAGTTGCGTGAAAACTGGACCCGCAACCGACTGCAGTTCGAGCGCGCCAAACGCCTTGGCGATCAACAGCGCTGGTGGGAAGCCCTCGATGCCCTGACCCGCATCGACCATCCCTGGTGGAAAACCCACAGCCGCGATGTGCAGGCCAAGGTGACGCAAAGCATTGAGAGCCTCAAGGGCCAGGAGCGCGAACGGGACGCCCACGGCCAACTGCCGCACACGGTGCCCGACTCACAGCTCGACGCCCAGGTGCGCCAGCGGATTGCCAGCGGCATGGACGAATGGTCGGCATTCCAGGCCGCCTGCCGGGCCCTGGGCGGCAGGGTGGTGGAAGCCGGACCAGAAACGGCCTGCAAGCGATGAGTGGCGCGTGACAGGATTAGCCCCGTCTCCAAACTTCGAGGCCATGCAGCCAGGTGATCAGGTCAAGGTCTCCCACAGCGTGGTCGTCTACCACCACCCCCAGCACCGCGGCGAGGCCTTTGACCTGCAGGGTCAGCAAGGCGAGGTGGTGACTGTTCTCAACGAGTGGAAGGGACGGGTGATCAGCCCCACCCTGCCGGTGGTGGTGGCCTTCGGCAAATTCCGGGCCCATTTCCGAGGCGACGAACTCGAGCCCGCCTAGATCTCCGGCCTCACCAGGTACACCCCTTCCTCCCCATCGATCCCCTGCAGGCAGAGCTGGATCGATTCTTGGCGGCTTGTCGGCACCACCCGACCGCAGAAGTCGGGTTGGATCGGCAGCTCCCGATGGCCACGATCCACCATGGCCAGCAAGCGCACCCGCTTCGGCCGTCCCCAGGCCTGCAGGGCCTCAAGTGCTGCCCGCACGGTGCGTCCCGTGAAGATCACATCGTCCACCAGCACCACCTCACGCCCATCCAGCGCCACCGGCAGATCGGTGGGCTGGGACAGTCGGGTTCCCACCCGCCCCAGATCGTCCCGATGGAAGGTGGGATCCACTGTGCCCTGATCGATCGGGTGAGCCGTCATCGCCGCCAAGCGCTGGGCCAACACCGCGGCCAACGCGACACCGCGGGTGGGGATTCCCAGCAGCACCAAGTCCCGACTGTTGGTGACACTCTCCAACACTTGGGAGGCCAGCCGGTCGAGGGTGCGCCCCAGATCCTGGGCCGAGAGCAGTTCAAGCCGATCGATCAGCACCGATTGGGTGTCGCCAAAGGCTGACCGTACCGGGATCGGCGGGGATCGCAGCACATCTGCACTGTAAGTTGGATTTGGAAGGCGTTGGTCCCAACGCCGCTAGGTGAGACGGGTGACAACAATTCCCTCCCAGCAGCAATCCACCCTGAACGCAGGCTCACCTCCGGCGTTTCGAGAATCTGCGGCTGTCGCCCCCGTCGTGCTCGCCATCCTGGATGGCTGGGGCTACCGCCACGAAGACGAACACAACGCCATTCGCGCCGCCAGCACCCCGGTGATGGATGCCCTCTGGCACGCCTATCCCCACACCCTGATTGAAGCCAGTGGGTCGGCCGTTGGCTTACCTGACGACCAAATGGGCAACTCGGAAGTCGGACACCTCACCATCGGCTCTGGTCGCATCATCCGCCAGGAGCTGGTGCGCATCAGCCAGGCCGTCAAGGACGGCAGCCTCGCCGCCAACCCCGCCCTCAACGCCCTGGCCGATGGCCTGATCCAACGGGGAGGCACCCTGCACCTGATCGGCCTCTGCTCCGACGGGGGCGTCCATAGCCATATCACCCACCTGGGTGGGCTGCTGCGCTGGGCTGCAGCGCGGGGTCTGTCAGATGTCTGCGTGCATGTCATCACCGATGGCCGCGACACCGACCCGAGCAGCGCCCCCCGATTCGTCGCCCAGGTGCAGGATCAGATCAGCCGGGCTGGCGTCGGGCGGATCGCCACGCTGTGCGGCCGCTACTGGGCGATGGACCGCGACAACCGCTGGGACCGCACCGAGAAGGCCTACCGCCTCTACACCGAACCAGCCCCCATCTCCGAGCTCAGCCCGGTCAATGCCATCCATGCCTCCTACGCCCTGGACATTGGCGATGAATTCCTGGAGCCCCTGCGCCTGGCCGAGGGGCTGATTGAGGCGGGCGATGCCCTGGTGTGTTTCAACTTCCGCCCCGACCGGGTGCGGCAACTGATTCGGGCCCTGGTGGTGCCCGACTTTGACGGCTTCGAACGGGAGGCGATCACCCCACTCGATGTGGTGACCTTCACCCAATACGAGAAGGGCCTACCGGTGGCGGTGGCCTTCCCACCGGAATCCCTGGATGGCCTGCTGGGACAGGTGGTCTCCGAGGCTGGACTGCGTCAGTTCCGCACCGCCGAAACGGAAAAATATCCCCACGTCACCTATTTCATGAATGGGGGGATCGAGCAGGCCTTCCCAGGCGAAGACCGCCATCTGGTGCCCTCACCCCGCGTCGCCACCTACGACCAATCCCCCGCCATGTCGGCGAGCCAACTCACCGACAGCTGCATCGCTGCCATCCAAAAGGGCATCTATTCCCTGGTGGTGATCAACTACGCCAACCCCGACATGGTGGGGCACACCGGCAAGATGGAGGCCACCACAGAAGCGATCAGCACCGTGGATGCCTGCGTGGGCCGACTGATGGAGGCCACCAATCGCATGGGTGGCACCCTGTTGATCACCGCCGACCACGGCAACGCCGAGACGATGGAAGGGCCCGATGGCCGCCCCTGGACCGCCCACACCACCAACCCGGTGCCCGTGATCCTGGTGGAGGGCGAAAAGCGCAAACTGCCCGGCCATGGCACCAATGTGCTGCTGCGCGACCAAGGCGGGCTGGCCGACATCGCCCCGACCATCCTCGAAATCCTGAACCTGCCGAAACCAGCAACGATGAGCGGCGCGTCGCTGGTCTTGCCCGCAGGCACCACCGCCGACGCCAGCCGCATCCCCCAGACGCTGGGCGTTTAGCCTGCGTCCATCAGCGGAGAGGCCATGATCACGTCTGTGTTGTCGTGGGTGTGGATCGGCAGTGGCGTGCTGCTGATCATCAGTGTGCTGCTGCACAGCCCCAAGGGCGACGGCATGGGCGGTCTGGCCGCCAGCGGCGGGTCCATGTTCACCAGCGCCCGCAGCGCGGAAGCCACCCTCAACCGCATCAGCTGGACGCTGCTGGCCATCTTTCTGGGGCTGGCCGTGGTGCTCAGCGCCGGCTGGCTGAACTAGGCACGCTCGGATGACAATGCCGCGCCGCAACCTACTGGTGGCCCTGGGATCCAGCCTGGGTGCCTTCTTCACCGGTGCCTCCCGCGCCGAAGCCGCCTCCAAAGCCCAGGATCCGGCCTGGCAGCTCAGCGAAGCCGCCTGGAAACAACGGCTCAGCCCGCCCGCCTACAAGGTGCTGCGCCAGGAAGGCACCGAACGGCCCTTCTCCAGTCCGTTGAACGGCGAAAAACGTGCGGGCACCTATCTCTGCGCCGGCTGCGCTTTACCGCTGTTCAGCTCCAAGGCCAAATACGACAGCGGCACCGGGTGGCCCAGCTTCTGGCAACCCCTGCCCAACGGCATCGCCACCAAGCTGGATTTCAAGCTGATCGTGCCGCGCACCGAATACCACTGCCAGCGCTGCGGAGGCCACCAAGGCCATGTCTTCGACGACGGCCCCAAGCCCACCGGCAAGCGTTATTGCAACAACGGCGTTGCGCTGACCTTCAAGCCCGGCTGATCGCTCAGCAGCACCTCCACAACCTCGAGCCCGGCGGCCAACTGGGTGGCCCTGCCGACCAGTGCGGCCAGCAGGCTGCGCAGATGGGAGCGGGCGACAAACTCCCGTTTCACCACCAGGGCCTCCCCGACTGTGATCGGCAAGGTGAGCGGCAAGGGCACGCAGCCATCCAAGAAGCCCGTCACCCGCTGCAGGGGCGTGCCGAAGCCGATCATCAAGTCCTCCACGGGCACCGTGTCAAACCAGCAGGCCTGCTGGACACGCCGATCCCGCTCCGGACACGACCAGAGGTTGTGGTCTTCGAGGATGCGCTGGGCCTTGGGGAAGGCGCCATCGGGCAACGGCAGCACGGGGTAGTCGGCCAGATCCGCGAAGGAGAGCCGATCACCACGCTGCAGGAGCGGGTGACCGGGCCTCACCATCATGTGCAGCGGCATGGCCGTGAGCTGGATGGCGTGCAGGTCGGGATGGTCGGGGAGATCGGGTGCGGAGCAAAGCCAGGCATCGATCACACCATGGAGCAACAGCTCGTGCGGCCGCTGGTATTCGAGATAATTGGAGTTGCCGCACGTCCAGGCGTCGGGCAGCTGCGTGGCCAACAAATGGCCGCACCAGTGTTGGCTGTCAAGCCGCAGGCAGCGGCCTTGCCGCCACCGCAGCAGCTGATGCACGGCGCGCTCCAGATCAATCAGAGCTTGGTCTCCTTGCAGGCACCATTCGCCTGCCCGTTTCTGCATCGCCAGGCCAAACACCTGCAGACAGCGGCGGCTGTGGCGGCTCACCGTCGACTGGGTGCACTCGAGATAGGCGGCAGCGCGCTCACCGGTGCGCAGCCACAACAGGGCATCCAACGCCGCCAACACCTCCACTGAGACCACTCAGAGCGCAGCCATAGTTGGGCAACCGTAGTGTCACCAATTCACTAAAAAGCGCGAATTCAGCCGAACACCGCACAATCTCGCAGACCTTGCAGTTTCTGCATAAACCCCCCAGCTCACAAGCCGACTCGGGCCAGAAAAACTGGATCAAAGTCGACCTCGGCGTGGTTGCGAACCATCGGCAGATAGTGCCGATGCAGCTGTATCAGCAGAGCCTGCAGCCTGGGATGCTGGACATAGTCCCGCCGAACCACCAGCGCATCGCCCGACTTGATTACCCAGCTCACTCCGCGACGGCCACCCAGGCCCTATATAGTGGTACACAAATACCAGTCCGGTCATGGCGCGCAGCGGCATCCAATTCCA
>NZ_NQKZ01000006.1 GCF_002252665.1 Synechococcus sp. 8F6 | reverse complement strand
CGTACATCAGGGAGCCGGCGACGGGCTCACGGATGCCGTCGATGTCGACAGGGGGAGCGGCGATGAACGCCACGATGAAGCAGATGGTGGCAGCCAGGAGGCAGGGGATCATCAGCACACCGAACCAGCCCACATAGAGGCGGTTGTTGGTGGAGGTGACCCACTCGCAGAACTGGTTCCACGCAGAAGCGCCTTGGCGCTGCTGAATTGTGGTTGTCATGAGAACGAGAGAAGGGTGTTCCAGAGGAACGGGTATGGAAGGCGGGAATCCGATCTGCCGAAAGGGCAGCAGCGAAAACAGCCGGACGGAATCCCGTCGCTCGCAACTGTAACGGAAGATTGCGGTGATGGTGAGAGAGCCGCGGCCTGGATGCCGCAGGCCTGCTGATGACTCTGATCAGCGCAGCTGATGAGCCGGGAGTTCTGAGGTCGGCGGCACGGCCGATTACGTGGAGCCCGAGCGTCACCCTGGTGCCCACCCGGTTTTGCTTCAACGCCTGCGGCTACTGCAGTTTTCGGCGCCCGCCCGACCCCGCAGGCCCCCTTGCGGACAACCTCGCTGATGCCCTTAGCGATGCCGCCGCCCAGGCCCTTCTGGTGGCTCGGCCCGAGGCGACGGAGGTGTTGCTGCTCAGCGGCGAGGTGGCGCCCCATGCGACCGAGCGGCGTGCCTGGTTTGAGCGGTTGCTGGCCCTCAGCCGGTTGGCGTGGGCGCAGGGGAGATTGCCGCATACCAATGCTGGCCCCCTGTCGCTGGCGGAGATGGCCGCCCTGGGTCGCCTCAACGCCTCGATGGGATTGATGCTGGAGGGCCTCGGCCCCGCCTACGACGCCTTGCACCGGTACGCCCCCAGCAAACGGCTGGCCGTGCGCCTCGGCCAATTGGAACAGGCTGGCCGCCTGGGGATTCCCTTCACCACCGGGCTGCTGCTCGGGGTGGGCGAGAGCCACGCCGACCGCCGCGCGGGGTTAGAGCGGCTAGCCCACCTGCAGCAACGCTGGGGACATCTGCAGGAGGTGATCCTGCAGCCCTTTCGGCCCGACGGTGCCGCAGCCGAATTGCTCACCGCTGCTGAGCAGGCCGACCTGCTCGTCACCATCGCGGAGGCCCGAGCGATCCTGCCGCCGGAGGTGCATCTGCAACTGCCCCCCAACCTCTGGCCTCTGGAGGCCCTGCCCGATGCACTGGCCGCCGGCATCGACGATCTCGGCGGGATCGACAGCAGCGATGTGATCAACCGCGCCTTTCCCCAGCCCACCCCGGCATGGTTGGCGGCTGTGCTGGAGCGCGCCGGTTTCAGCCTGGTGCCGAGGTTGTGCGTGCACCCTGCCTGGCGCCACTGGCTGCCGCCGGCCCTGCAGCGCCAGGCCCACCGCACCGAAGCACACTTGTTAGCGTCCAGCTCCTCCGGACCCACGAGTCCATGGCCGTGAGCGCCACGCGCGATCAGCGAGTGCTGCTGGTGCGCCTGCCCTGCAACCCCATCTTCCCGATCGGCCCGGTGTACCTGGCCGATCACATCCACAAGCAGTTTCCGGCGATTCCGCAGCGGATTCTCGATCTGGCCGCCGTGCCGCTGCTGGATGTGGAGCGGGTGCTGCTGGCCACGGTGGAGCAGTTCCGCCCCAGCCTGCTGGTGTTCTCCTGGCGCGACATCCAGATCTATGCGCCGGTGGACGGGCGCGGCGGCAATCCGCTGCAGAACTCCTTTGAGGTGTTCTATGCCGCCAATCCCCTCAAGCGCCTGCGCGGTGCCCTCGGCGGCCTGCGCCTGATGGGCTCTTTTTATGGCGAGCTGTGGCGCAACCTGCGCCTGGTGCGCCGTGGTCTGAAGCGGGCCCGGCGCTACCAGCCCCAGGCCACGGCTGTGCTCGGCGGGGGCGCCGTGAGTGTGTTTTATGAGCAGTTGGGTCGCCGGTTGCCCAAGGGCACGGTGGTTTCGGTGGGGGAAGGGGAGCCGCTGCTGGAGAAGCTGATCCGCGGCGACTCTCTGGCGGGGGAGCGCTGCTTTGTGGTGGGTGAAGAGCCCCGGCCGGGGCTGATCCACGAGCAACCGGCGGGCATGGAGAAAACTGCCTGCAACTACGCCTACATCGCCGAGATCTGGCCCCAGTTGGATTGGTATCTCGACGGTGGCGACTTCTACGTGGGCGTGCAGACCAAGCGCGGCTGCCCCCACAACTGTTGCTACTGCGTCTACACGGTGGTGGAAGGCAAGGCGGTGCGGGTGAACCCGGTGGAGGAGGTGATCGCCGAGATGGCCCAGCTCTACGCCAAAGGGGTGCGGGGCTTCTGGTTCACCGATGCCCAGTTCATCCCGGCGCGGCGTTACATCGAGGATGCCAAGCAGCTGCTGCGCGCGATTCAGGCCCAGGGCTGGGATGACATCCGCTGGGCCGCCTACATCCGCGCCGACAACCTCGATGCCGAGCTGGCCGAGCTGATGGTGGCCACGGGCATGGAGTATTTCGAGATCGGCATCACCTCAGGATCCCAGGAGCTCGTGCGCAAGATGCGCATGGGGTACAACCTGCGCACTGTTTTAGAGAGCTGTCGGATGCTGGCGCGGGCGGGCTTTCGTGAGCACGTGTCGGTGAACTATTCGTTCAACGTGATCGACGAGCGGCCCGAAACGATCCGCCAGACTGTGGCTTATCACCGCGAGCTCGAGCGCATCTTCGGGGCCGACAAGGTGGAGCCGGCGATCTTCTTCATCGGCCTGCAGCCCCACACGCATTTGGAGCAATACGGCTTCGATCAGGGCCTGATCCAGCCGGGCTACAACCCGATGAGCATGATGCCGTGGAACGCCCGCAAGATGCTCTGGAATCCCGAGCCGATGGGTAGCACCTTCGGCCGCATCTGCCTCGAGGCTTTCGACACCAACCCCGGCGACTTCGGCCGCACGGTGATGGCGCTGCTGGAGCGCGACTACGGGCTGGCCCCCCTGGAGGAAGCGCTGCATGCGCCGGTGGAGGGGCGGCGGGCGCTGGCTACGGCTGTGCGTTGAAGCGGGTGGCTGCGTTGATTACGCGATGGGCAGGGCCCAAGCGTTGAGATCGATCGCCAGATCGCTTGGAGCTCCCAGATTGTTGAGGCGTTGCAGGAGCCGTTGATCGGCGGTGATCAGGGGTGCTTGCCGACGTTCGGCCAAGGCCAGATAAAGGCAGTCGTAGGCAGGGTGGTCGAGGATTGTGCACCAGCGCCAGGCGGCCTCCAGAAGCTCTCCACTGGGCACGATGGCTCCCAGGAGCTGGGGCGTGTGGGTGGCCATCGCCTCAAACTGCTCGGTGGTGATCACTCCGGCGCGGTGGCTTTTCCAGCCGGCATTGAGCAGCTCGATCAGCACCAGATCGGGCGCCAGCCGTTGCTCCACGGTGGTGGCTTCCAACAACGCAAGAGCAGGAGCGGTGGTGCGGCAGTTGGCAAACCAGCCAAACAGCACCGATGCATCCAAAACCAAGGCCTTAGCGCTGCTCACGGCCCTCACGAATCAGCTCTGCTACGTCGAGCTCCCGTCCAGTGGCTGGGGTTTGGCTGCGTAGCCGGGCCAGGTCGTCCAGCAGTTGGGCGGGCTCGGCGGCTGCTTGGCGCAGGATGTCGCGCAGGGATTGCTCGAGGGAGAGCCCGCGTCGCTTGGCTTGCTGCCGTAGCCGTTCCACCAGCTGATCGTCGAGCTGACGAATCAACACCTGGGCCATGGCTCTGATTGATAGCGTCTTTGATAGCAATTATGGCAGGGGTTGGGCCCACCAGTGCCGCCGCGCCCAGAGCAGGGCCGCCAGGCCGATCCAGCCGATTAGACCACCGATCGGGTTGATGTCGGCGCCGCCGGGCCCCACCCACCAGCCGGGTGCGGCCGGGGAGATCTGCAGCAGCCCCTTCTGCACCAGAAACCAGCCCCCCACCAGGCCGCCATGCAGGCCGATGGCGCCCCAGAGGGAGCCGCCATCGGCGCGGCGCTGCAGGGCCAGTACCAACCCCAGCAGGATCAGTCCCCCCAGCAGACCCACCGCCTCCAGACCCGGAGCGCGGTACCAGGGGTGCAGCAGGGCGAAGATCAGCGCCTGCAGCAGCAGTGCCCGGCGGGCCCCCACCTGCAACTCCAGCTCACCCCAGAGCCAGCCGCGAAACAGCAGCTCTTCGGCAAATCCGACCCCCACAAGCAACAGCAGCCCGTTGATCAGCAGGGCGCTGTTGAGCTCCCCGAGCCACTGGGCCTGGCCCGCCAGCACCAGGGCCGCCGCCACCAGCAGCAACAGCACCAGCGCTTTGAGTAGGCCGCGCACTCCACTGCGCAGGGCTAATGCCAACGGCACCGCCAGCCCCAGACGCTGCCAGGGTTGGGGGTCTTGCCACACGCGCCGCAGCCGCAGCGGCAGCGTCAGCAGCAGCAGCAACAGCGAGACGGCGAGCCCGGCGAGGTCCACCTGATCGGTGCGCCAGCTGGGGGCGAGCAGCAGCAGGGGGCGACTGGCCAGCCAGCCCAGCCCGTACAAAACGGGCACATAGAGCAGCGTGCCCCACCAATGGGGCTTCATTCCTCGGGCTCGATCGTGCTGGTGAGGCCCTTGGCCTTGAGGCTCTCGCAGTAGAACTCAGCCGGTTCGATGTCACACACGATCACCAGGCCCACGCCGGTGTTGTGGGCCTCGAGCATCACAGCGATGGCGTCCTGCTCGCTCAGGCTGGGCACCACCTGCCGCAGGGTGGACACCACGTATTCCATCGAGTTCACTGGATCGTTGTGCAGCAGCACCTTGTAGCGCCGCTGGGGCTGGCGCACCCGTTCTGGAGCCTTCTCCAGCACGGCGGCGCCGCCGCTTTCGCGGCTGGGGGTCTGGGTGGCGATGGGTGGGTCGCTAGCTAAGGGCTGGTCGCTGGCTACGGAGGTCATGGCCGCTGGTGTCATGACGACGGCTCCATTAAAGGGCCCGAATGCGCCGCATGGCGTCTTCCACATTGGCGCGGCTGTTGAAGGCCGAGAGGCGGAAGTAGCCCTCGCCGGCGGCGCCGAAGCCGCTGCCGGGAGTGCCCACCACGTTGGCTTTGTTGAGCAGCAGATCGAAGAAGCCCCAGGAATCGACTCCATCCGGTGTCTTCAGCCACACGTAGGGGGCCTGCTCGCCGCCATACACCTGCAGGCCAGCTTCACTGAGCTCGCGGCGGATGATCGCGGCATTCTCCATGTAGAAGGCGATCAGAGCCTTCACCTGGGCTTGGCCCTCAGCCGAATACACGGCTTCGGCACCGCGCTGCACGATGTAGCTCACGCCGTTGAACTTGGTGCACTGGCGGCGGTTCCACAGGCCCCACAGCTCCACGCGCTCGCCATGGGCGGCGGTGCCCATCAGGCCGCGGGGCACCACGGTGAGGGCGCAGCGGGTGCCGGTGAAGCCGGCGTTTTTGGAGAAGGAGCGGAATTCGATGGCGCACTCGCGGGCGCCCTCGATCTCGTAGATCGAGTGAGGCAGGGAGGGGTCCTGAATGAAGGCCTCGTAGGCCGCGTCAAACAGGATCAGGGCGTCGTTGGCGCGGGCGTAATCCACCCAGGCCTTCAGCTGCTCTTTGGTGGCCACCGCACCGGTGGGGTTGTTGGGGAAGCAGAGGTAGATCAGATCCACCTTCTCCGTCGGGACCTGGGCGGTGAAGCCGTTCTCGGCATGGATCGGCAGGTAGGTGAGGCCGCCGTATTGGCCAGCGTCATCGGCGTCGCCGGTGCGGCCCGCCATCACGTTGCTGTCCACATACACCGGATACACCGGGTCGGTCACGGCGATGCGGTTGTCCGAGCCGAGGATGTCGAGGACGTTGGCGCTGTCGCACTTGGAGCCATCCGACACGAAGATCTCCTCGGCGCTGATCTGGCAGCCGCGGGCCTGAAAATCGTTGGTGGCGATCGCTTCACGCAGCCACAGGTAGCCCTGCTCGGGGCCGTAGCCGTGGAAGCCCTCGCGGGTGCCCATCTCATCGATGGCGGCCTTCATGGCAGTGCGGCAGGCCTCGGGCAGCGGCTCGGTGACATCGCCGATGCCCAGGCGGATGATCGGCGCGCTGGGGTGGGCCTCGCTGAAGGCCTTCACCCGCCGGGCGATCTCGGGAAACAGGTAGCCCGCCTTGAGCTTGAGGTAGTTGCCGTTGACCTGGGCCATTGCTGCGGTGTGGGCCGCCGCCGGGCCCGTTGAACGTTGGGGCGATTGTCCTATGCGGCGGTGGCCTCCATACGATCAAGGCTGCACCCCAGCCGCCAGCGCCCGTGACCGTCGCCGTTCCCGTCGACGCACCCGTCGATTTCGCCGCTCTGGTCGACCTGGGCATCAGCAAGCCGGCTCGCTACCTAGGCAATGAGCTGGGGGTGCAACCCCGTGATTGGGAGGCCGACTGGCCCTCAGCCGGGGTGCGCTGGGCGCTCACCTACCCCGAGGTCTACGAGGTGGGTGCCAGCAACAGCGGCCACATCATTCTCTATTCGATCCTCAATGCCGTTCCCGGCCAGCTGTGCGATCGCAGCTACCTGCCGGCGCCGGATCTGGCCGCCCGCCTGCGCGAACGCGGCGCGCCCCTGTTTGCAGTGGAGAGCCGCCGGCCTTTGGCGGCCTTCGACATCCTCGGCTTCTCGCTCAGCTACGAGCTGGGCGGCACCAACATCCTGGAGATGCTGGAGCTCGCCGGCATCCCCATCCGGGCGGACGCCCGCGGCGACCTGCCCCTGGCTCATCCGCATGCGCCACCGCTGATCTTTGCCGGCGGGCCCACCGCCACCAGCAACCCCGAGCCCTTCGCCGCCTTCTTCGACTTTGTGGCTCTTGGCGACGGTGAGGAGCTGCTGCCGGAGATCGGCCTGGTGGTGGCTGAAGCCCGGGCTGCCGGTCTGGGCCGCCGAGCGCTGCTGCGGGATCTGGCCCAGGTGCCGGGGGTCTACGTGCCCAGCCTCTACGGCCCCGGGCCCGATGGGGTGAGCCTCGAGCCGCTCGAACCAGGCGCCCCGGCTCGGGTGCAGCGGCGCACCGCCACGCCCATGCCCCACTACGCCATGGGCCTGGTGCCCCACATCGAAACCGTGCACGACCGGCTCACGGTGGAGATCCGCCGCGGTTGCACCCGCGGTTGCCGCTTCTGCCAGCCCGGCATGCTCACCCGCCCCGCCCGCGACGTGGAGCCCGAGGCGGTGGTGGAAGCGGTGGACGAGGGCATGCGCCGCACCGGCTACAGCGACTTCTCGCTGCTGTCGCTGAGCTGCTCCGACTACCTGGCCCTGCCGGCGGTGGGCGTCGAGCTGCGCAACCGGCTAGCCGACAAGAACGTGAGCCTCACCCTGCCCAGCCAGCGAGTGGATCGCTTCGACGCCAACATCGCCCACATCATTGGTGGGGCGCGCAAGGGCGGGCTCACCTTTGCGCCGGAGGCCGGCAGCCAGCGCTTGCGCGACATCGTCAACAAGGGGCTCACCGATGCCGAGCTGCTGGCCGGCATTCGCACGGCCATGGAGAACGGCTACCGCAAGGTCAAGCTCTATTTCATGATCGGCCTGCCGGGGGAAACCGACGCCGACGTGCTCGGCATCGCCGACACCTGTCAGGCCCTGCAGCGGCAATGCGCGGATCTGGGCAGGCTGGAGCTCAATCTGACGATCAGCAATTTCACGCCCAAGCCCCACACGCCGTTCCAGTGGCACAGCGTCAGCACCGAGGAGTTTCGGCGCCGTCAGGAGTTGTTGCGCCGGGCCCTGCGTCAGCTGCGCGGCCTCAAAACCAACTTCACTGATGTGCGCCTTTCGGCGGTGGAAGATTTTGTGGGTCGCGGCGACCGGCGCCTCGCCGCGGTGATTGAGGCGGCCTGGCGGGCTGGGGCGGGGCTGGATGCCTGGTTTGAATCGGCCGAGCGCAGCTACGCCGCCTGGACCGGCGCGATCGAGGCTGCCGGCCTGGGTGGCCGCTACCGCCAGCTGGAGCTCGGCGCCTGGAGTGCGGCTGAGGCGATGGAGACGGCGGATCTGGAGGCCTTCTGCCGCCAGAGCCTGCCGTGGGACCACATCGATTCCGGCCTCGACAAGCGCTGGCTGGCCGAAGATCTGCAGCGGGCCCTGGCCGCGGCGGTGCTGCCCGACTGTTCTTTCGAGGGATGCAGCAGTTGCGGCGTGTGTGGTCCGGAGCTTGGCCACAACGTGGTGATTCCGCCGCCGGCGATTCCGGTCGCGCTGCCCCAGCGCGCCCCGGCCAGCGAGCGGGTGGACCGGCTGCGGATCGGTTTCACCAAAACCGGCTCCCTAGCCCTGATTAGCCACCTCGACACCCTGCGGATGCTGGAGCGGGCCCTGCGCCGTTCGGGGTTGCCGGTGAGCTTCACCGGTGGCTTCCATCCCCTGCCGCGTCTGCAGTTGGCCCTGCCATTGCCCCTGGGGGTGGAGGGGGATGGGGAGTGGCTCGACCTGGAGTTCACGCAAGCGGTGGATCCCGCAGTGGTGCGGGAGCAGCTGCAACCGCAGCTTCCCTCCGAATTCCAGCTGCTCTCGGCGGCCCGGGTCCCTGTGTTTGGGGTGAGCTTGTCCCAGGAGCTGGAGGCCGCCCAGTGGAGCTTCGTGCTCCAGCCCGAGGCGGGAGAGGGCGTAACGCCGGAGCAGTGGCAGCAGGCGCGCGCCACGCTGCTGGCTGCCGAGAGCTTGATCTGGCACGACACGGATAAAAAAGGCCGCCCCCGCAGCCGGGACTGCCGTCCCTTTCTGTTGGAGCTGCAAATGACGTCAGCAATAGACGGCGCTCAACGGTGCAGCTTGCGGGCGGCGATCGATGCCTCGGGCCGCAGTCTGCGGCCCGAGCAGGTGCAGCACTGGATCGCTGAGCGCCTGGGCCAATCCCTGACCCTGACAGCCCTGCGCCGCCAGGCCTTGCTCCTGAAGCCCGTGCTAATTTCGTCTTAAGGCGAATAGCTCGTTGAATCCGACGTTTCTCGGATGCCAACTGCTGCCGGTAGCCAGGTTCGCTGGTTTCACCGCCCCCGGGCAACCCTGCCCCAGTCTTCGCCCCACCGCTTTCAAGAAGTTCCTCTCCTGAAAGTTGTTCCGCGGCAGTTGATGCGCGGCTGATTCAGAACAGCATTTTCGCAGCAACGCCCCCGGGCTGTCCGGTTCCTCCGACATCTCGGTTGCTTCAGGCCATTTCAGTTCAGGCCGCTTGATTTGAAGGGCTGATCACAGCCCTACTGCATTTTTTATCCGCATTGCTTCATCCGGGATCGGCTGAGCCCTATCCGGTTCCGCCTCGTCCAGCCTCAGATCTGCTTCAGCCAGATCCTTTCACTGCTTTCCCCCCTGGTCGGGCCCATCGGGCCCTTTCCCTTTCCCTATGCCCCAGCAGATCGTCATTGCCGAGCAACTGCGGATCGCCGCGGTTCTCAACGACGAACGTGTTGATGAACTGGTGGTGGCCCAGGGCCGCTATCAGATCGGAGATGTGTACCTCGGCACCGTTGAAAACGTGTTGCCGGGTATCGATGCTGCCTTCGTCAACATCGGCGAAAGCGAGAAAAATGGTTTTATTCATGTCACCGATTTAGGCCCCTTGCGGCTGCGCAAGGGTGCCGCTGGCATCACCGAGCTGCTGGAGCCCCGCCAGAAGGTGCTCGTGCAGGTGATGAAGGAGCCCACGGGTACCAAGGGCCCCCGGCTCACCGGCAACCTCGCCCTGCCCGGGCGTTTTCTGGTGCTGCAGCCCCAGGGCCAGGGCGTCAACATCTCCCGCCGGATCAACGGCGAAAACGAACGCAACCGTCTGCGGGCCCTCGGGGTGCTGATCAAGCCGCCCGGGGCGGGTCTGTTGATCCGCACCGAAGCCGAGGGGGTCAGTGAAGAGCTGCTGATCGACGACCTCGAAACCCTGCTGCGCCAGTGGGAGGGCATCCAGACCGCTGCCGAGAGTGCCAACCCACCGGTGCTGCTCAACCGCGACGAAGACTTCGTGCATCGCGTGCTGCGCGATCTCTACAGCCCGGAGTTGGTGCGGGTCGTGGTCGACACCCCCGAAGCGGTTGCTCGGGCCAATGCCTTCCTGGGCTCCGACCACACCAACGTGCTGGTGGAGGCCCACACCGAGTCGTCGGAGATCCTCGAGCATTTCAAGGTCAACGCCGCCATTCGTGATGCCCTCAAGCCGCGGGTGGATCTGCCGTCCGGCGGCTACGTGATCATCGAGCCCACCGAGGCGCTCACCGTCATCGACGTCAACTCCGGGTCGTTCACCCGCTCCGCCAATTCCCGCGAGACGGTGCTCTGGACCAACTGTGAGGCGGCCGTGGAGATCGCCCGCCAGCTCAAGCTCCGCAACATTGGCGGCGTGGTGATCATCGACTTCATCGATATGGAGTCGCGCCGCGATCAGCTGCAGCTGCTGGAGCACTTCACCCAGGCCGTGCGCGATGACGCCGCCCGGCCGCAGATCGCCCAGCTCACCGAGCTCGGTCTGGTGGAGCTCACCCGCAAGCGCCAGGGCCAGAACATCTACGAGCTGTTCGGGCGTGCTTGCCCCAGCTGCGGTGGCTTGGGCCATGTGGCCGTGTTGCCCGGCAAGGACACCCTCCAGCCCCTGGCGACCCTCACCGGCCTGGTGCGCTCAGCGGCATCGGCCCGGGCTGAGGTGCTCAGCCCTGGCACCCCCGAGGCCGGTTCTGGCCGCCGCCGCCGCGGTGGTCGTGGCGGCCGTGGTGGCGCCGAATTGCCGGAAGCCACTAGCGCGCCGGATGGCTTCGAGACCCCCGTTGTCGTTGAGGTCCCACGGGCCAGTGCCGCTGCCAGCACGGAGCCAGCACCGCGCCGCTTCGACCACGAGCTGGTGGCCGTGCCGATGGATGCCGACCAGGAATTGGTGTTTGGCTGGATGGGCCTCAACCCCGCCCTGCTGCTGGAGCAGCCCCCCGCCGGCGACAACGTCGTGGTGCGGGTGGTGCGTCCCGGCGTCGATGCGGACGCGGTGCTCGAGGAAGCCCGTCAGCAGTTGGCGGCGAGTGGTTCCCGTCGCCGGCGGGGGCGGGGTGGTCGGGGCGGTGGCTCCGCGACGTCCGACTTCCAGGCAGGTGAAGCCCCATCCAACGGCACGGGTCAGCAGCTGAGCAGCTCGGCAGCGGCTCCTCCAGCTCCGGTCGAGATCACGCCCCTGCCTGAACTCAGCGAACCGGAAACGGTGGTAACGGTGTCGGTGCCCAGCACCACCAGCATTGCCCCTCCGGAGGTGGAGGTGCCGGCCCGCCGCGGACGCACCCGCAGTTCGGTGGCAGCCTCAGCTGCCAAGACGATCGCCAAGACCGGGGCCACCTCCACTGCCGTTGCGGTTGTGGAGCCAGAGCTGGATGACTCCGGGGAACCCCGCCGCCGCCGCCGCCGCTCCTCGGCCTCCAGCTGAGTTGGCCTTGCCGGATCCCTGGCAAGGCCGGGATCCGGCCGCCTGTGCTGGGGTGGATGAGGTGGGACGTGGTTGCCTGTTTGGCCCGGTTTTTGCCGCTGCCGTGGTCCTTCCCGCTGCCGCCCTGGCCCCCTTGGGCGAGCTGGGCCTCACCGACAGCAAGAAACTCACCGCCCGTCGCCGTGCGGCGATGGTGCCGGCCATCGAGCAGTGGGCGGCGGCTTGGGCCCTTGGCCAGGCGTCGGCGGCGGAGATCGATCGCCATGGCATCCGGCTGGCGACTGAGCGGGCCATGCACCGTGCCCTGCAGAAGCTGCCCCGCTCGCCCGCATTGGTGATCGTCGATGGGGTGTTGCCCCTGCGGGGCTGGCGCGGCGAGCAAACCACCCTGGTGCGCGGCGACAGCCACTGCTTGGCGATTGCGGCGGCCAGCGTGCTGGCCAAGCAGGCCCGCGACAGCCTGATCACCGCCCTGGCTCAGCGCTACCCCGGCTACGGACTGGAGCGCCATGCCGGCTATGGCACGGCCCAGCACCTTGCGGCGCTGGCGCAATGGGGACCCACCCCGCTGCACCGCCTCAGCTTTCTGGGTCGGCTGACGCTCAGTGCTCCTGGCACCAGTCCTGAAAGTCGCTGAGCAGCTGCTGGCCCACCCGGCCCTTGATGCCCAGCAGGATGCCCGCCAGCAGCGAACGGCCCGTGGCCTCCAGCACCTTGGCTGGGATCAGTTTCAACAGGGGCGGTTGGCTCACCGCCACCGCGAGCGTGGCTTCGCCTTCCAATCCACGGGCTCCCGCCGCCAGCCAGGAGCCCAGGGTGAGCTGGAAATCGTCCACCAGCCCAAGCCCCTCCAGTTCGCAATCGGTGGCCTCCAGCACGATCCGCCCTGGCTCCAGACTGGTGCGCAGGTCCACCAAAGGCTGGATCTGCAGTTGGAACACCTGCAGCTGGGTGACCGTATAGCGGTAGCGGCCGGGCCCGATGGGCTCGAGCTGGCTCGGGTCGAGTAGGGCCTTCACGACGCGGTCCTGATCCTGCAGGTAGGAGGCCAGCCGTTCGGGCTGGACGCTTACGTCAAGTTGCAGTTGCTGACTGGCGCTGAAGGCCAGGGGCATGGCCTGCGGGCCGGCGCGGCATGATCCTATCGGCCCTCCGTCGGGGGCTTTCCTCGGTTTCTGGAAACGATGCGTTTTGCCTTCCTCGGCCCGGCCGGCACCTACGGCGAGCAGGCAACCCGGCAATTGGCGGAGCTCGAGGGCATCGCCAACCCTGAGCTGGTGCCCCAACTCGGGATTCGGGCCGTGGTGCAGGCCCTGGCCCAGGGCAGTTGTGACGCCGCCGTGGTGCCGGTGGAAAACTCGGTGGAGGGAGGCGTGACCGCCTGTCTGGATGCGCTCTGGGAGCATCCGGATCTCACGGTGGCCCGTGCCCTGGTGCTGCCGATCCGCCACGCCCTGCTGGGCAGTGGTCCGATTGAGGGGGTCAGTGAGGTGCTCTCCCACCCCCAGGCCCTTGCTCAGTGCAGCCAGTGGCTCTCGGAGCACTTGCCCCAGGCCCTGCAGCTGCCCACCAGTTCCACCGCCGAAGCCGCCCGCATGGTGGCCGGCAGCCGCTTCCGGGCGGCGGTGGCCTCACGGCAGGCCGCTGCGGAGCACGGGCTGCAGGAGCTGGCTTACCCGATCAATGATGTAGCCGGCAATTGCACCCGCTTCCTGCTGCTGCGCCGGGGCGCGCGCGACGCCGAGGGGCCCATGGCCAGCCTCGCCTTCTCGCTCCACTCCAACCAGCCCGGGGCCCTGCTCGAGGCACTGGGCTGTTTTGCCCAGCGCGGGCTGAACATGAGCCGCATCGAATCGCGGCCGTCGAAACGGGAGATGGGTGAATACATCTTTTTCGTCGACCTGGAACTGTCCGAGGGCTCCACGCCCCTTGAGGCGGCCCTGGCCGAGTTGGGCCCCCTTTGTGAGCACCTGGCCCTGTTCGGTGCTTACCCGATCACCAACCTGGCTTGACGCCGCGGAACACGCCGAACTGCATCAGCCCAGTGGCAAAGGCCCAGTGCATCAGCAGGATCGTGGGGGTTTCCCGCAGGCCCTGCAGCACCGCTCCAGGCCCCAGCCCGAGGATGGCCCCAGGCCGCCGCACCCCTTCGGCGATCGAGTCGATCCAGGAGGGCAGGGTGGCCCGGGTCCAGTCATCGGTGTCCACAGCCATCCCGCCGGCGTAGCGACTCTGTTCAAGGTGCTGGCGGAGGCCGCGGATGCTGGCGAATTCGGGATGGGCCCACTGCTCCAGCAACTGGCGCATCACCCAGCGCTCCCGGCGGGTCATGGCGCCATCGGCGGGGTCGCGCCGGTTCCAGTCGGCCACGGCCAGGAGGCCGCCGGGTTTGACCACCCGCAGCAGCTCATCGGCGTAGCGCTGCTTGTCGGGCATGTGGGGGCAGGCCTCCACGCTCCACACCGCGTCGACGCTGGCGTCGGCCACCTCCAGGGCCAGGGCATCCATCACCGCGAAGCGGCAGCTGAGGCCGGCTGGCGTAAGCGCCTGGGCCCGGGCGATCTGGGCAGGGCTGATGCTGATGCCCAACACGTTGAGGCCGTAATCGCGGGCCAGGATGCGGGCGCTGCCGCCGATGCCGCAGCCCACATCGAGCACCGTCGACCCGGCGGGCAGCCGGTCCAGGCCGCTCCAGCGCACCAATTCATGCACGAAGGTCTCCTTCGCGGCGCGGAAGTCCTGGTGCCCGCTTGGGGCTCGCCCGGAGTTGAGGTAGTGGCCCAGGTGGATGTGGTCACCCCAGAGGCGTTCCAGCAGCTGGTCATTGGTCCAGCGGTCGTAGGCGTCGGCCACGCTGGCGCTGGATTCATAGCGGCGCCTGCGCTGCAGCCAAAAGCGGGTGGCCACGGCGATGGCCGCGGCAAGGAGCGCTCCAGCCCCGATGGTGGCGGCCAGGGGCCAGCTGAGGAGGGTCATGAAACCGCTTACTGGGGCTGGGATTACTTGGGCTGTGATTACTGAGGCTGGAACGTGTCCTTGAGCACGGTGCGGGCGGCCAATTGCCGGCGGGTCTGATCGAGCAGCTCATACTCCTGGCGCAACCGCTCGCCGGTGTCGGTGATTTCCAGGAGAGCCTGCTGGTGGTCGGCCACGGGGCCACCCAGGTGGGCGCCGATCCAAAAGGACAGTTCCCGGGGCAGTTCGGGCAGGTCGTTGGGCAGGCTGGCGGGTTTGCCGATCAGCTTGCCCGTGAGCTCCACCACGTCCCGCAGGGCCTGACCGACCATGCCAGCCAGTTCATCCAGCTCGGCAGGGCCGGCTTCGGGGTCATCTTCAATCCAGCTCACCAGACCCACCCGAAAGGGTGCCTCGCGCACAATGTCGAGCACGCGAAAGCGCTGCTGACCCATGGTCACGATGTTGCTGCGGTCGTCATCCTGGGTTTGGCAGTGCAGGATCTCAGCACAGCAGCCCACTTCGGCCATGGTTTGGGTCTGGGGATCCCAGCGCACCACCCCAAAACGCTGGTCACCGGCCATCACCGTGCGCAGCAGCATGCGGTAACGGGGCTCAAAAATGTGCAGTGGCAGCACTTCCTGGGGGAAGAGCACCACGTCGGGTAGGGGAAACAGTGGCAGCTCCCGTACGGCCAGTTCACCCATGGCTTGATCAGGAGGTGCCTAGCCATCCTAGAAAAAATGCCCCCGCCACGCGCTGGCGTGACAGGGGCAAAGAACCTGGAGGCTCGAACCCTGATCCGTGGATCAGAGCTTGACTTCGATGTCGACGCCGCTGGGCAGATCCAGCTTCATCAGCGCGTCGATCGTTTTCGCCGAAGGGCTGTAGATGTCGATGATGCGCCGGTGGGTGCGGGTTTCGAAGTGCTCGCGGGAGTCCTTGTCGACGTGGGGCGAGCGCAGCACGCAGTAGATCTTGCGCTTGGTGGGCAGGGGGATGGGGCCGATGGCAGTGGCAGCGGTGTGATCGGCGGTTTCGATGATTTTTTCGCAGGAGAGATCCAGCATGCGGCGATCAAACGCCTTCAGGCGAATGCGGATCTTCTGCTGAGCAATGGCGGTGGACATGGGAGATCAGACTCGGAACGGTCGTCAAGGGGCTCAAGCCTGGCCAGCCGGAGGGCTGATGGAGCTGGATTGTCGAGGTGCTGGTAAGGGGTGAGCCCGGTGGACCCACCCCATGAAACTTACCTCAGGCTCAGGCGATGATCTTGGAGACCACGCCGGCACCGATGGTGCGGCCGCCTTCACGGATGGCGAAGCGCATGCCCTGCTCGATGGCCACTGGGCAGATCAGCTCGCCGGTCATCTTGATGCGATCACCGGGCATCACCATTTCCACGTTCGCACCGTCGTCGGAGGTGAAGGCCGTGATCTGGCCGGTCACGTCGGTCGTACGGATGTAGAACTGCGGGCGATAGCCAGCGAAGAAGGGGGTGTGGCGGCCGCCTTCTTCCTTCTTCAGCACATACACCTCACCCTCAAACTTGGTGTGGGGGGTGATGGAGCCGGGCTTGACCAGCACCATGCCGCGCTCGATGTCTTCCTTCTGCACACCGCGCAGCAGCAGGCCCACGTTGTCCCCGGCCATGCCCTCGTCGAGGAGCTTGCGGAACATTTCCACGCCGGTGACGGTGGTTTCGCGGGTGTCCCTGATCCCCACGATCTGCACGGTCTCGCCGACCTTCACCTTGCCGCGCTCGATCCGACCGGTGGCCACGGTGCCACGACCGGTGATCGAGAAGACGTCTTCGATGGCCATCAGGAACGGCTTGTCGATTTCGCGCTCGGGCTCGGGGATCGACTCATCGACCGCATCCATCAGGTCGAGGATTTTGTCGACCCACTCGTCGGCGCCACGCTCAGCCTTGTTGCCAGCCTGGATGTACTCCAGAGCCTTCAGGGCTGAACCAGCCACCACGGGGATGTCATCGCCGGGGAAGTCGTAGCTGCTGAGCAGTTCACGCATCTCCAGTTCGACGAGCTCGAGGATCTCCTCGTCGTCGACCATGTCCTTCTTGTTGAGGAACACCACCAGTGCGGGCACGCCCACCTGCTTGGCCAGCAGAATGTGCTCCTTGGTCTGGGCCATCGGGCCGTCGGTGGCGGCCACCACCAGGATGGCGCCGTCCATCTGGGCAGCACCGGTGATCATGTTCTTCACGTAGTCCGCGTGGCCGGGGCAGTCCACGTGGGCATAGTGACGCTTGCCGGTTTCGTATTCAACGTGCGCGGTGTTGATGGTGATCCCCCGCTCTTTCTCTTCAGGGGCACCATCGATTTCGTCGTAGGCCTGGGCCTTGGCCATGCCTTGGGATGCCAGCACGTTGGTGATGGCAGCCGTCAGGGTGGTTTTGCCATGGTCAACGTGGCCAATGGTGCCGATGTTGACGTGGGGCTTGTTCCTTTCGAACTTCTCGCGTGCCATGAGTGGAAAGAATCGGGGGGTTAACGGGTAGAGGAGAGATCAGGAATTGCCCTGATTCTTGGAGATGATGGCCTCAGCCACATTGCGAGGAACTTCCTCGTAATGGCTGAACTCCATCGAGAAAATACCCCGACCCTGGGTCATGGATCGGAGCTGGGTGGCATAGCCGAACATCTCGGCCAGGGGCACTTTCGACTGGACCTTGGACTGCCCATTGTCAATGGACTGCCCTTCGACCTGGCCGCGACGGGATGAGAGGTCGCCGATGACCGATCCAAGGAAATCCTCGGGGATCTCGACCTCCACCTTCATCATCGGCTCAAGAAGTACAGGATTGCACTTCTTGACGGCGTCTTTGAAGGCCATGGATCCAGCGATCTTAAACGCCATCTCCGAAGAGTCGACGTCGTGATAGGAGCCGTCGACCATGGTCGCCCTGACGTCGATCATGGGGAAACCTGCAATCACGCCGGATTGGCAGGTCTCCTTCATGCCGGCTTCGGCGGGGCCGATGTACTCCTTGGGAACGATGCCGCCAACAATCTTGTTGACGAATTCAAACCCTGAACCCGGCTCGCCGGGTGTCATTTCGATCACCACGTGGCCGTATTGGCCCTTGCCACCGGTTTGGCGAGCAAATTTGCCTTCGCCTTTGGAGCTGGAGCGAATGGTTTCGCGATACGACACCTGGGGGGCGCCGATGTTCGCTTCCACCTTGAATTCGCGCAGCATCCGGTCCACCAGGATTTCCAGGTGGAGTTCGCCCATGCCGGCAATCACGGTCTGGCTGGTTTCCGGATCGGTGGAGACCCGGAAGGTGGGGTCTTCCTCCGACAGGGACTGGAGTGCCTTGGAGAGCTTCTCCATGTCGCCCTTGGTTTTCGGCTCCACGGCCACCGAGATCACTGGCTCGGGGATGTAGAGCGATTCGAGAATGATCGGATCGGACTCGACGCAGAGGGTGTCGCCTGTGGTGGTGTCCTTGAGGCCCAGCACGGCACCCAGGTCGCCGGCGCGCAGCTCATCCACCTCTTCCCGGTCATCGGCCTTAAGCAGAATCAGGCGGGAGATGCGCTCTTTCTTGTCTTTGGTGGAGTTGAGCACGTAGCTGCCCTTGTTGAGCACGCCCGAATACATGCGCACAAAGGTGAGTTTCCCGTACGGGTCGGCCATCACCTTGAAGGCCAGGGCGCTGAAGGGGGCGCTGTCGTCGCAGGGGCGGTTTGACTCGGTGCCATCAGGCAGCAGGCCGGTGATCGGCGGCACGTCCACAGGAGCGGGCAGGTAGTCGACGACGGCGTCGAGCACCAGCTGCACGCCCTTGTTCTTGAAGGCCGAGCCGCACACCATCGGCACCATGCCGTGATGAATGGTGGCGCTGCGGATGCCCTTGATCAGCTGCTCCTCTGTGAGCTCGCCGTTTTCGAGGAAAGCATCAATTAGTGTTTCGTCGGATTCGGCGACCGATTCCATCAGCTTGAGGCGCCATTCCTGGGCCTCGTCCTTCATGTCAGCCGGAATCTCGCTTTCGATGATGTCGGTGCCGAGATCATTCGTGTAGATGATCGCCTTGTTACGCACCAGGTCGATGATCCCTTTCAGCTCACCTTCGGCGCCGATCGGCAGTTGGATCGGGGCAGCATTGGCCTTCAGGCGATCTTTGATCTGCTCGTAGACCTTCAGGAAGTTGGCACCGGTGCGGTCCATCTTGTTGACGAACACGATCCGAGGCACGTTGTAGCGATCAGCTTGGCGCCACACGGTTTCTGACTGGGGCTGGACGCCACCGACGGCACAGAACACGGCGACCACGCCGTCCAGCACCCGCATTGAGCGCTCCACTTCGATCGTGAAGTCGACGTGCCCGGGGGTGTCGATAATGTTGATGCGGTTGTCTTTCCAGCTGGTGGAAATGGCCGCAGCAGTAATGGTGATGCCGCGCTCGCGCTCCTGCTCCATCCAGTCGGTGACAGCGGCGCCGTCGTGCACCTCGCCCATCTTGTGCACCACGCCTGAATAGAACAGAATCCGTTCAGTTGTGGTGGTCTTGCCAGCATCAATGTGCGCGGCAATACCGATATTTCTAACGCGTTCCAGTGGAAAGGCGCGGGCCACGGGGCAAGTCTCCGAGAGGTCTACAAAACGAGGGCGTTACTCTACAGACTGGGTCTGCAGTAGCTGAAGCCGCCCAGGACTTCAGCCGCTTGAAGGGCAACTGAAGGGAATCAGTAGCGGTAGTGGGCGAAGGCCTTGTTGGCTTCGGCCATCTTGTGGGTTTCTTCCCGCTTGCGAACGGCACTGCCGGCTTCATTGGCCGCATCCATCAGCTCACCGGCCAATTTCTGGGCCATGCTGCGCCCGTTGCGGGCCCGGGAGAAGTTGACCAACCAGCGCAGGGCCATGGCGGTGCCGCGCTCTTGGCGTACTTCCATCGGCACCTGATAGGTGGCGCCACCCACGCGTCGGGCCCGCACTTCCACCAGGGGCGTGGCGTTGCGGACGGCGGTTTCGAACAGCTCAAGCGGATCAGAGCCCGTGCGGTCGTTGATCAGCGAAAACGCGTCTGAGAGGATGCGCTGGGCGGTGGATTTTTTGCCGTGTTTCATCAGCCGGGCCACGATCATCGAGGCCAGGCGGCTGTTGAACTGAGGGTCGGGAAGCACGGGGCGCTTCTCGGCGGCATTGCGGCGAGACATGGTCGACCGGAGCGGGAAGGACGAGGGTGGAATGGACCAGGGACCCAGGCGGGTGCCTGGTAGGCAGTTGGCAGCGATTCAGCGGCTTGACCGGCTGAATCAACGTCAACTCAGGCTTTCGGCGTCTTGGCGCCGTACTTGGAACGGGACTGGCGGCGATCCTTCACGCCAGCCGTGTCCAGGGTGCCCCGAATGATGTGGTACCGCACGCCGGGCAGATCCTTGACGCGACCTCCCCGGATCAGCACCACAGAGTGCTCCTGGAGGTTGTGGCCGATGCCGGGGATGTAGGCCGTCACCTCGAAGCCGGAGGTGAGGCGCACGCGAGCCACCTTGCGAAGGGCCGAGTTCGGCTTCTTCGGAGTGGAGGTGTACACGCGGGTGCAGACACCACGGCGCTCGGGGCAAGAGCGCAGGGCAGGCGACTTTGTCTTTCGGGAAAGACTCTGGCGCTCAGTACGGATCAGCTGTTGAATGGTGGGCATCGAGGGCCGGGATCTGGTCGGAGAACATTGGTCGGACGTCCGACCGATTTCGACAATCCGTCACCTTACTGGGTCGCCTGTCGGCTCGCCCCTCCCCGGCTGAATGCAGTGCCACAGGCGCAGCTCACCACGCCCTCGCCGGGGCGCACCAAAAAGCCTCCTCCGCTGATGTCGCCGCGATAGTCGAGGCTCAAACCCGTGAGCAGGGTGAGCTGCTCCGGCGGGGCGTAGAGGGTGATGCCATCGGCGCGGGCGATCGGCGTTCCCGCCAGTTGGCCGGGTCGCAGCCGGATGGCCCAACGCTCGCAGCTGCCCTCCACCAGGTCGAGGTGCATCATCCCGGGGGTGCCGGCCACGGCAGCTTGCCGCCCCAGCTCAGCCGCGGCGGCGGCGGTCACGCGCAGGCTGTGACCCTTGGGCATGGCGGGCTCGGGAGATGGTCGGCCCTCCACTTTGGCAGGACTCGCCAGCTCCACAGCCGTTTCATGGCACCAGTCCCACGCCGTTATGCACCGAGCCGGCCACGCCTCTGCCCTTCACCTGCAGCGAGCCTCCCAGCACAAGGCCGGTGGAGCTGCCGCCATCGAGGTTGAGGGCATGGCGCAGTCCCAATTGCTGCAACAGGGCGGCCGTTTCTCCCAGTGAGGGCCCGCTGTCCTGGGTGCCTTCCATGGTGATCAACCACACCTGCCGGTCGTCGCTGGCCAGCACGGTGCGCGGCGCCCCTTGGCTGAGGAAGGAGCTGCTGAAGTTCTCGGCGGCGCCATTGAGCACAATGCGCCCGTCCAGGAGCAGCAAGGGGCCGCCCCCGATTACGTGGGGTGCCAGGCCCAGGGTGTTGCTCGGGCGGCTCTCGAGCTGGAGTCGCTCGCCCGGCCCCCAGGGCAGTTCTGCGCCGCCGCGAGCCACCAGCAACAGGTCATCGCCCCGCAGGAGCACGCCGGCGTCCAGCTCGGCGGGGCCAAGCCGCTGCCGCACGCTGCCCGCCTGGATCAGCAGGCCCGTTTCCGAGCCGCTCAGGGCCTTGTAGCTCGACCCCCAGTCGGCGGTGTAGCGGCTGATGCCGCGCTGCACGTAGCCGCTGTTCACCACCACGATCGGCAGCCGCTGGCCGCCCGGGCCAACGATCCATTCGCTCAACTGCAAACGACCGAATTGGGGCAGGCTGCGCTCTCCCCAGGCCGCCACGCCCCGGTTCAGGATGGGGCCGGACAGCCAGCGGCCGTTGTCCTTCAGGGCACCGAGGGGCAGGCGCCGCACCCGGTTGAAGTAGCCGCCGTTGATGGCCACCCAGGCCTGTTGCTGGTTGGCGAGCTGCACCAGCGAACTGAGCCCTTCCATCCCTCCGGGCCTGGCCAGGGGCCGGAGCTGCAGGGGTGCGGTGCGGGGATCGATGCGGACCGCATTGATGCGCACCCCCTGGCGAATCAGCCGATCCCACTGCACCTCCTTGCCGAGCAAGGCCTGCAGGCGGGGATCAATCGGAGCGGCGGGGCTGGCTGAGGCGCCGCTGGCCTCAACGGGCCACTCGATCACCACCCGGGCCGGATCCCCCAGGCTGAACACACGGCCCAACTTGCCCTTGGCGGGCTTGAGGCTCAGGCCTGCGGCGGCCTGCTGGCCCAGCAGGCCCAGGCCCTGAAGCTGCACCTGCTGCTCATTCCGGCTGGTGAGATCGACCCTCAGCCCGCAGGCGTCGCCCTCCAGCACGGCCGGACCACTGAGATCGAGGACGACGCGTCGGATGTTTCCCGGAGTGGAGCTGCGCACCTGCAGGAGCTGGGGCTTGGCCAGCTCGAGGCTGAGCAGGTTGCCGTCCTGCCGCATGGCCACCCCGAGGGCGCGAAACATCGGGCTGACCTCGATGGCCACCTCGTCGTCGAGGCTGCGCTGGGCGCTGGCAGCCACCTGGAGCCCTTGGCCGAACCACTCCAGATCGAGGGAGCCATCGCTGCGGCTGCGGCTGGTGACCCCCAGCTGGTTCTCAAGCACCTCCAGCGGAATCCAGAGCTGTGTCGGGCGGTCCCCGGATGGCCCAACCCAAAGCCAACGGGCCGTTTGGGTGCGGCCGTTGATGCGCAGGCTGCTGGCCTGCCGCTGCTGGCCTGTTTCGGGGCGGGGGGCACGGTTGGCGCCTGGGAGCCTGGCTGGAGCCGCAGGTGTCGCTGGCGTTGTGGCAGGAGGTGGAGGCGGCGGCGGGGGTGGAGGCGGCACCGCCAGGGGGATGGCCCGGCTGGCCGCCGGTAGCAGGAGAGCCAGGAGCCAGGGAGCCAGCGAAGCTGCGGAAGCCATGGCCCACCCAGCCGTCAGCGCAGAACGCTAGCCCTCTTCGCCGTTGGGGCGCCCAGGGCAGGGGGGTGTACATCCCTAGGATCGGACGTTCTGCTGTTGCAGGCACCTCCGGGTGTGCTGCAGCGCTGATCTGTCAGATCAACTGCCGGACCGTTTCGGGTTATGCCTCGTTCCCCTCGCCCCGTTTGGCCCCATTGCGACAGCCCCGCACCGGCGGCGGTCGCGGGCGAGAAGGACGCCTGCGGCGTGGGCTTCCTGGCCAGCCTGAAGGGGGAAGCCAGCCACTGGGTGCTGCAGCAGGCCCTGCGTGGCCTCGATTGCATGGAGCACCGCGGCGGCTGCGGCGGCGATGGCGATTCCGGCGACGGTGCCGGGGTGCTCTGCGGCATCCCCTGGAGCTATCTGGAGGCAGTGTGGCCCGAGGCAGCGGCTGCCAACGGCAGTGCCCGCGGCCTGGGCATGCTGTTCCTGCCGGCCGATGCCACCAAGCGCGAGCAGGCCAAAGCCTTCTGCGCCGAAGAGGCCGCCAAGCTGGGGCTTCGCAGCCTGGGTTGGCGCGCGGTGCCACTGAATCCAGCGGTGCTGGGCCCCCTGGCCCTGGGCACCGCTCCGGCGATTGAGCAGTGGCTGCTGGCCGCCGACGAAGCCGGCGATGCCCTGGAGTCGGTGCTATTTCGCCTGCGCCGCCGCTGCGGCGACCGGGCCCGCGAGGCCTGGGGCCCTGGACCCAGCGACCTCTACTTCGCCTCCTTGAGCAGCCGCACGGTTGTGTACAAGGGCATGGTGCGCTCGGAGGTGCTCGCCGCCTTCTATGGCGACCTGCGCGATGCGCGCTTTGCCGTGAGCTATGCGGTGTACCACCGCCGCTTCAGCACCAACACCCTGCCCCGCTGGCCCCTGGCCCAGCCCATGCGGCTGTTGGGCCACAACGGCGAGATCAACACCCTGCTGGGCAACCTCAACTGGGCCCGGGCCTCGGAGGCCAGCCTCGATGCGGTGTGGGGGGAGGCCGCTGGTGACCTCAAGCCGGTGGTGAATGCCGCCTTCAGCGACTCGGCCAACCTTGACGCCACCCTCGAGCTGCTGGTGCGCAGCGGCCGGCCCATCACGGAGAGCTTGCTCACCCTGGTGCCGGAGGCCTTCCGCGATCAGCCGGAGCTGACAGGCAAACCTGAGATCACGGCCTTCTACGAGTATTCCGCTTGCACCCAGGAGCCCTGGGACGGCCCGGCCCTGCTGGTGTTCGCCGATGGCCGCAGCGTCGGCGCCACCCTGGATCGCAATGGCCTGCGCCCGGCCCGCTACTGCATCACCAGCGATGGCTTCGTGGTGATGGGCTCTGAAACCGGCGTGGTGGAGCTCGAGGAGAGCCGCATCATCGAAAAGGGCCGCCTGGGCCCCGGTCAGATGCTGGCGGTGGATCTGGAGCAGGGCCGCCTGCTGCGAAACTGGGATGTGAAGCAGGAGGTGGCGGCCCGTCACCCCTACGGCGCCTGGCTGGCGGAGCATCGCCGCAGCCTGGCGGCCCAGCCCTGGACGCAGGAGCGCCAGCTGGGCGATCTGGAGCTACTGCAGCAGCAAACGGCCTTTGGCTTCACCGCCGAAGACTTTGAGCTGGTGATCGAGGACATGGCCGGCGCAGCCAAGGAGCCCACCTACTGCATGGGTGATGACATCCCCCTGGCGGTGCTCTCCGATAAACCGCACCTGCTCTACGACTATTTCAAGCAGCGCTTCGCTCAGGTCACCAACCCGCCGATCGATCCCCTGCGGGAAAAGCTGGTGATGAGCCTGGAGATGCACCTGGGCAAGCGGGGCTCGCCCCTGAAGCCGGAGGCCGCCTCGGCCGCGGTGCTGCACCTGGCCAGTCCGATCCTCAATGAGGCGGAGCTGGCGGCGGTGGCCGAGCAAGGTTTGCCCGCCACCACGCTCTCCACCTTGATGCCGATCACTGCTGGACCTGGGGGTCTGGCGGCTGCGGTGGAGCGCCTCAAGGCAGAGGCGGAGGCGGCCGTGCGCGCTGGCACCCAGATCCTGGTGCTCAGTGATCGTGGCGGCCCCAGCGGTGGGATCACGGCCACCATCACCACCATCCCGCCGCTGCTGGCGGTGGGGGCGGTGCACCATCACCTGCTGAACCTGGGGCTGCGGCTGCAGGCCTCCCTGGTGGTGGACACGGCCCAGTGTTGGAGCACCCATCACTTGGCCTGCCTGATCGGCTATGGCGCCAGCGCTGTATGCCCCTGGCTCACCTGGGAAACCACTCGACACTGGCTGGCACATCCCCGCGTGCAGAAGCTGATCGAAACCGGCAAGTTGCCGGCCCTCACGCCCGACCAGGCCCAGGCCAACGTGCGCAAGGCCCTGGAGGATGGCCTGCGCAAGATCCTGTCCAAGATCGGCATCTCGCTGCTGGCCAGCTACCACGGCGCCCAGATCTTTGAGGCGATCGGCCTCGGTGCCGACCTGATCGCGCTGGCCTTCAAGGGCACCACCAGCCGGGTGGCGGGCCTGAGCCTGGGCGAGCTGGCCAGCGAAACTCTGAGCTTCCACGCCAAAGCCTTCCCCGAGCTCAACCGCACCAAGCTCGAATTCATGGGCTTTGTGCAAAACCGCACCGGTGGCGAATACCACCTCAACAGCCCGGAGATGGCCAAGGCCCTGCATGCGGCCGTGAAGGCCGGCCCCGGCTACGACCACTTCTCCACCTACAAAACCCTGTTGGAAAACCGGCCGGTCACCGCCCTGCGCGACCTGCTGGAGCTCAAGCCCGCACCCGCTCCCTTACCCATCGAGCAGGTCGAGAGCATCGAGAGCATTTGCAGCCGTTTCTGCACCGGTGGCATGAGCCTGGGGGCGCTCTCGCGCGAGGCCCACGAGGTGCTGGCCATCGCCATGAACCGCATCGGTGGCAAGAGCAACAGCGGCGAGGGCGGCGAAGACCCAGCTCGCTTCCACACCCTCAACGATGTGGACGGGGAGGGGCGTTCCGCCACCCTGCCCACGCTCAAGGGACTTCGCAACGGCGATACCGCCTGCTCGGCGATCAAGCAGATCGCCTCGGGCCGTTTCGGTGTGACCCCTGAATACCTGCGCAGCGGCCGGCAGCTGGAGATCAAGGTGGCCCAGGGGGCCAAGCCCGGCGAGGGCGGCCAGCTGCCGGGACCCAAGGTGGATCCTTACATCGCCTGGCTGCGCAACAGCAAGCCCGGCGTGGCGCTGATCTCGCCACCACCCCACCACGACATCTATTCGATCGAGGACCTGGCCCAGCTGATCCACGACCTGCACCAGGTGCATCCCGCCGCCAAGGTGAGCGTGAAGCTGGTGGCCGAGATCGGCATCGGCACGATCGCCGCAGGGGTGGCCAAGGCCAATGCTGATGTGATCCAGATCTCCGGCCACGACGGCGGCACCGGTGCCTCACCGCTGAGTTCGATCAAGCATGCCGGCAGCCCCTGGGAGCTAGGCCTCACTGAGGTGCACCGTTCTCTGCTGGAAAACGGACTGCGCGATCGGGTGCTGCTGCGCGCCGATGGCGGCCTCAAGACCGGCTGGGACGTGATCATCGCCGCCCTGCTGGGCGCTGAGGAATACGGATTCGGCTCGGTGGCGATGATCGCTGAGGGCTGCATCATGGCCCGCGTTTGCCACACCAATAACTGCCCCGTGGGGGTCGCCACCCAGAAGGAGAACCTGCGCAAGCGCTTCCCCGGCGTGCCCGAGCACGTGGTGAATTTCTTCCTGTTCGTGGCCGAGGAGGTGCGCCAGCTGCTGAGCGTGCTCGGCGTGGCCCGCCTCGAAGACCTGATCGGCCGCACCGAGCTGCTGCAGGCCCGCACCGTGCAGCTGGCCAAAACTCAGGCCCTTGATCTCTCCTGCCTGATCGATCCGATTCCAGCAGCGGCCGATCGCCGCTGGTTGCAGCACGATGCCGAGGCCCATGGCAATGGGCAGATCTTGGAAGACCAGCTCCTGGCCGACGCTGAGGTGATGGCGGCCATGGAGGGCCACGGCCGCGTGGCCCGCACCCTGGCGATCGTGAACACCGACCGCAGCGTGGGCGCCCGCCTCTCCGGCGAAATCGCCGCCCGCCATGGCAACACCGGCTTCGCTGGCCAGCTTGACCTCACCTACGAAGGGGCCGCGGGTCAGAGCTTCGGGGCCTTCGTGCTCCAGGGCATGAACGTGCGCCTGGTGGGTGAAGCCAACGACTACGTGGGCAAGGGCCTCAACGGTGGCCGCCTCACCGTGGTGCCCCCCGCCGGCGTGCAGGATCCAGGCAGCCAGGTGATCCTGGGCAACACATGCCTCTACGGCGCCACAGGCGGTGAGCTGTTTGCCCTCGGCCGCGCCGGTGAGCGCTTCGCCGTGCGCAACAGCGGTGCCCGCACCGTGGTGGAAGGCGCCGGCGACCACTGCTGCGAGTACATGACTGGCGGTGTGGTGGTGGTGCTGGGCAGCACCGGCCGCAACGTGGCCGCCGGCATGACCGGCGGTGTGGCCTTCATTCTGGATGAAACCGGCGGCCTGACGGAGCGGGTCAACCCCGAGATCGTGGCGATCGCCGAGCTCACAACCCCGGAGCAGGAGGCCTTGCTCAAGCCCCTGCTGGAGGCCCACCTGCAAGCCACCGGCAGCGCCAAGGCCGCGGCGATCCTGGCCGATTGGAGCAACTGGAAGGCTCGCTTCAAGCTGCTGGTACCTCCCAGCGAGAAGGCCACCGTGGGCCTGGCGGAGCGGCAAGCGGTGGCGGCCTAGCTAGCGCCCTCCCCCCTCAGCGGGGGTACTGCCGCATCAGCCGCTGCACCTCGCCGGCGTGGTAGCTGCTGCGGGTGAGCGGGGAGCTCACCACCTGCAGAAAGCCCAGGGCTTCTTCGCCATGGCGGCGGAAGCCGTCGAATTGCTCAGGAGTCACGAACCGGTCTACTGGCAGGTGTTTGGGGCCCGGGGAGAGGTACTGGCCAATGGTCACGATGTCCACCCGGTGGCGCCGTAGATCGGCCATCACCTCGAGCACCTCCGTGTCGGTTTCGCCCAGGCCGGTCATCAGGCCGGATTTGGTGTAGGTGCGCGGCCAGCCTGCGCGCACCCGTTGCAGCAGCTCCAGAGAACGCGCGTAGATGCCCTGGGGCCGGGCTTTTTTGTAGAGCCTCGGCACGGTTTCGATGTTGTGGTTGAGCACCTCCGGGGCGCCCTCCATCACCGCCGCCAGCGCCTCCCAGTTGCCGCAGAAATCGGGGATCAGCAGCTCGATCGTGGTGAGCGGTGAGCGGGCGCGCACGTGTGCAATGCAGGCCACAAACTGGCTGGCGCCGCCATCGGCCAGGTCATCGCGGTTCACCGAGGTGATCACCACGTGCTTGAGCCCCAGCCGGGCCACCGCTTCCCCCAGGCGCTCGGGCTCGGTGGGATCGAGCTCTCGCACGCTCTTGTCGAAGTCGATGTCGCAGTAGGGGCAGGCGCGGGTGCAGCCCGGCCCCATGATCAAGAAGGTGGCGGTGCCGCCGGCGAAGCACTCGCCGATGTTGGGGCAGCTGGCCTCCTGGCAGACGGTGTTGAGCTTCAGGTCCAGCAGCAGGTCGGCCACCTCGCCGATCCGTTCCCGCTGGGGGGCCTTGACGCGCAGCCAGTCGGGTTTGAGCACGGCGCAACGCAGGCCGGTGGGGCCGAAGGAAGGGCTGGACGAGACTGTAGAAAGCCGCCGGGATCAGGGGGGTTGGGCGGAGGCCATCCCCTAAAGTCGCTCCATCGGGATGTAGCGCAGCTTGGTAGCGCACTTCGTTCGGGACGAAGGGGCCGCAGGTTCGAATCCTGTCATCCCGATTTTTTCTTCCATGGCTTCGGCTCAGCTGAGCTCGGCCCCCGGGTAGCCGCGGGGGGTGACCATGCGGCCATCGCGGGCATAGCTGCTGCTGTTCCCCACGAGCACCAAGGTGAGCATGTCCACCTGCTCCACCGGAAGTTCGCCCAGGATGTGCAGGCTCAGGGCCTCGTTGGCTCGTCCGAGCTGGCGGGCGAGGGCCACCGGGGTGCTGGCTGGCCGGCCTTGGAGCAACAGCTCTTGGGCCCGGGCCAGTTGCCAGTCGCGCCCCTGGGACCGCGGGTTGTAGAGCGCCACGACGAAATCCCCTGTGGCGGCAGCCTGCAGCCGTCGTTCGATCACGGCCCAGGGCGTGAGTCGATCGCTGAGGCTGATGGTGCAGAAGTCGTGCATCAATGGGGCACCAGCCCGCGCGGCCGCCAGCTGCAGCGCCGAGATTCCCGGATGGACGGCGAAGCTGGGGCGTTCATCCTCTGGTTGGGTTAGCCACAACTCCAGGGCCAGGCCGGCCATGGCGTAGATGCCGCTGTCGCCCGACGACACGAGGGCCACGTTCAGCCCCTGGCTCGCCAGCTCCAGGGCCAGGGCGCAGCGGGCCCGCTCCTCGGTGAGCTGGCCATCACAGCGCAGTTGATCCGGCCGCCGCAGGGGCTCGAGCAGGTCGAGGTAGAGGCCATAGCCCACCCAGGCGGTGGCGTCAGCCAGGGCGCGCCGGGCATCGCCGGTGAGCAGATCCAGGCTGCCCGGGCCGCTGCCCACCAGGTGCAGCTGACCCCGCTGGGGGGCCCATTGGCTTTCCGCCAGAGCAATCGCCAGGGTGGCGGCCCCCTGCTCACCGCCGCTGGTGCGTTCGATGCGTTTGGCCTGGAGCAGCTGCGCCCCAGGGCCCGCAACCAGCAGAGCGGCGGCCTCCGCCACGCTGGCGGTGCCCATCTCCTGAGCCACGGCCGACGAGGGATTGGGTACGGGCACATCGGCCAGGCTCGCTGCTGCAAACCAGCGAACGGGCCATCGCCGCTGGGCGGCGAGGGCTAGCAGGGCTGGTTCATCGGCCTTGCGGTCGATGCTGGCCAGCCCGGCCACGGCCTCAGGTGCCAGCTGCAGCTCTGCCAGGGTTTGATCCACCAGGCGCTCTAGCAGGCTCAGGCTGGTGTTGCGTTCACAGCCAAGACCCAGCCACAGGCTGGGCGGGTGCCAGCGGCAGCCCTGCCCCGTGTGGATGTCCACCACCATGGCTGGATGGGCCGCTTTGGCACTGCAGACCGTTTGCAGGCCAGTGGCAGCCGGCAGCTCGAGCCAGCGGCGACTGCCATGGCGGGCCTCCACCGCGACCGGCTCTTCCCCCCTGGCGGCCGCGTGCATCAGTGCGTTCCAATCGCCAGCCCCCCGGCGCCAGCCCCAGGCGGTGCCGAAGCTGTCCAGGCTCAGTCGTGCCGCGGCGGCGGTGGCGCCGGTGAGCACCGCCTGGCCACCGAAGCTGGCGGCGATCCGCTGGCTGAGCCGATCCGCGCCGGCGGCATGGCCGCCGAGAAGGGGAATGGCGAAGTTGCCCTCGGGATCTACCACCACCACGGCCGGATCACTGTCCTTGTCCGTGAGCAGCGGGGCGATCAGACGAGTCACGAGCCCGCAGGCCCCGACGATCACAAAGGCACCGGCCGATGGCCATTGATCCGCCAGGCAGTCCCGCGGCGTCGGCTGGTCGTCTGGGCCGACCCGGCCATCGACCAGGCCCGCCTGGGCCAGCCGTTCCAGCAGGGGCGTGCTGGCTGCACTGAAGCCCAGTGCCCAGATCGGACGGCGCGGCGCCCCATCGGCGTTGCGCATGGCGTTGAGGCTGGAATGGGACGTCACGCGCCTAGCTTCTGGCGCAACCCGGACAGCGGCCCCTGGGGCTTGGGCTTGAGGAGGGAGCCGTCGGCGTTCACTTGATTGCGCGCTGATCCTTCCAGACTGGTGGATGGTGCCATGCGCTGCGAACTGGCCGGCACCAGGGGCCTGGGTTCGAGCTCGCCCTCAGGACTGGGGTCTGGGCTGGGTTCGGTGGCGATGCTGGGGGTCACTGCGTCGATGGGCTCTGGGGCTGGTTCGACATCTGGACGAGCCTCGGGCTCTGGCTCCGCTGCCTGCGGCACCTCGGTCTGGGGCTCTGCAGCCGGCTCTTGCTCTTGTTCTGGCTCTGGCTCTGGCTCTGGCTCTGGCTGGGGTTCGGGTTCGGCCTCGGGTTCGGGTTTTGGTTCGGGCGCAGCCTCAAGTTCGGCCTCGGGTTCGGCCGTCGGTTGGGGTTCCGCTGGGGGTGGGGGCTCGTTGCCCAGCAGTTGGGCCAGCTCGTCGTCGCTCAGCCGGCCCCGCTGCCAGATCGGCCCGGGGCCCGCAGCATCCAGAACCACTTCAGACACTATCGTGTTGAACGGAGGGTTGAGGGGCTCGCCTCGCCCATCCACCAGCTCCAGAAGCACGCTGTTGCTGCCGGTTTGCCACCCCTTGAGCCAGAGGGGCGCGTTTTGATCCACCAAAAAGCTGTCACCGTTCACGGTCACCCGCAGACGCCAGCTGCCGTCGTTGTCGCGCAGGCCCTGGAGGGGGGCATCCAGCAGCAGCCAGTCGAGCAGCACCGGTTGCCGGCCCGCCAGGTCCCCCGGACTGACTGGGATCAACTGGGGGCTTCCTGCTTGGGGAATCGCCAGGGGATTGGCGGCCACCCGGTGCACCCGGATCTGGTCCCAGGCCCCTGGGCTTTTCACCGCTTCTCCCCAGGGCCGAGCCGCATAGGCGGTGATGCGGTGGCTGCCAGGGGTAAGGGCTGGCAGGTCGATCTGGAGGCTGGCCGGGTTGGCGGTCGCGGTAGGCCGGGACAGGCGAACGGGCGCCTGGTCATCAACCTGAACCACCACATGGGGCCCGAACCCCAGGGATCCGGCATCGACCAGGGGCCAATCGCTTACCCGCAGGCGCAGGGATACTGGGCCGTTGGGCAGGTTGGCGCCATCCTGCGGCGCCAGGATCGTCACCTGGGGGTTGTGCTCGCTCAGCGCTGACTGGAGCTGCTGCACGGCGATGGGCGTGGCCACTTCCTGCAAGCGGCCACTGGGGCCCTGGGGGCTCAGGGGTGGGGTTGGCGCCTCGCTTCCACGGGAGCTGGAAAGTCGGTTGCAACCCCCGGGCAGTAGCAGTAGCAACGCCATCAGGCCCGTCATCACGGGCTGCCACCATCGGATCGGCCGCCTGGGGGCGGGCGATCCGCCCTGGTGCACCCCCGGTCGGGGACGGGCTGGATGGGTTGCGCTGCCTGCGCCCACGCTGGGTTGCTCAGCTGTTTCTGCGGGCATTCTGCTGGGCCGGGCCACCCTGGAAATTCAGAGACTATTACAGGTTGAATTTTAGTCATTAAGTAATAACGACATGGCCAAAAGAAGGCCAATCTCGATGATTCTTTCTGTTCTGTAAAGCCCTGCGCTGGCCTGGGAAGCGCCGGGATTGAACCTTTGTAACTGCAACCCAAAACCCTTCGGAAACGGCCCCTATACTTTCGCCAGCGGTCCCCTATTTGGGGCCCCAAGCCCCAGTGGTGGCAAGCGGTTTCGCGGTTTCGCGATCCCTCTTCCCGGCTGGAGCCCATGACTCCGGAGGCCTTGGTCGCCGGTTGCTCATGGGGCCCAACGGCAGGCCTCCCGGTCTGCTGCAGGGGTGGACCCACCACCTCGACCCCGTCCCTCGAGGAACGTCTCGATGACCATCAGCCCACCAGAGCGTGGGGAAAAGGCGAAGGCCATGGTTGACCGGAACCCCGTTCCGGCCACCTTCGAACTGTTCGGCAAGCCCGGCCATTTCGATCGCAGCCTTGCCAAAGGTCCCAAAACCACCACCTGGGTTTGGAACCTCCACGCCAATGCTCACGACTTCGACAGCCACACGAGTGATCTCGAAGAGGTCTCTCGCAAGATCTTTTCGGCTCACTTCGGCCACCTGGCCGTCATCTTCATCTGGCTAAGCGGCGCCTTCTATCACGGAGCGCGCTTCTCCAACTACACCGGTTGGTTGACCGATCCCCTGCACGTCAAGCCTTCGGCGCAGGTGGTTTGGCCGATCTTTGGCCAGGAAATCCTTAATGGCGATATGGGTGCCGGCTTCCACGGCATTCAGATCACCTCCGGACTCTTCCATGTGTGGAGGGCCTGGGGCATCACCAACACAACCCAGCTGCTGGCCCTGGCCATCGGCGCGCTGGTGATGGCCGGGCTGATGCTCAATGCGGGCGTCTTCCACTACCACAAAGCAGCCCCCAAGCTCGAGTGGTTCCAGAACGTTGAGTCGATGCTCAACCACCACCTGGCTGGCCTGCTCGGCTTGGGATCCCTGTCTTGGACAGGACACCTTCTTCATGTGTCCCTGCCCACCAATGCGCTGATGGAAGCGATCGACGCCGGCCAGCCGCTGGTGCTCAATGGCAAGACCATCGCCACCTATGCAGACATCCCCCTGCCCCACGAGTTCCTGAACCAGGACGTGATTGCCCAGCTGTTCCCCGGTTTCGGGGCGGGCATCTCAGCCTTCTTCACCGGCAACTGGGCGGCTTACAGCGATTTCCTCACCTTCAAGGGTGGTCTGAATCCTGTGACCGGCAGCCTGTGGATGACCGACATCGCCCATCACCATCTGGCGATCGCGGTGCTGTTCATCGTGGCTGGCCACATGTACCGCACCAACTGGGGCATTGGCCACAGCATCAAGGAGATCCTCGAGGGTCAGAAGGGTGATCCCCTGCTGTTCCCTGCTCCCAATGGTCATGACGGACTCTTCGAGTTCATGACCACCAGCTGGCACGCCCAACTGGCGGTGAACCTTGCTCTGCTGGGCTCGCTGACCATCATCGTGGCCCATCACATGTATGCGATGCCTCCGTATCCATACATCGGCATCGACTACCCCACCCAGCTGTCGATCTTCACCCACCACACCTGGATTGGTGGCTTCCTGATCGTTGGAGCCGGCGCCCACGCCGCCATCGCGATGATTCGCGATTACGACCCCGCCAAGCACGTCGACAACGTGCTCGACCGGGTGCTCAAGGCTCGCGACGCCCTGATCAGCCACCTCAACTGGGTGTGCATCTGGCTCGGCTTCCACAGCTTCGGCCTTTACATCCACAACGACACCATGCGTGCCCTGGGTCGTCCCCAGGACATGTTCAGCGACTCCGCCATTGCCCTGAAGCCTGTCTTCGCGCAGTGGATTCAGGGTCTGCACGCCGCCGCTGCCGGAAGCACCGCTCCCAACGCCCTGGCGGGGGTGAGCGAAGTGTTCAACGGCGCTGTTGTGGCTGTGGGTGGCAAGGTGGCCGCCGGTCCGATCCCCCTGGGAACGGCCGACTTCATGGTCCACCACATCCACGCCTTCACGATCCACGTGACGGTGCTGATCCTGCTGAAAGGTGTGTTGTATGCGCGCAGCTCCCGCCTAGTCCCCGACAAGGCGAATCTGGGCTTCCGCTTCCCCTGCGACGGCCCCGGCCGTGGCGGCACCTGCCAGGTGTCGGCTTGGGACCATGTGTTCCTCGGCCTGTTCTGGATGTACAACTCCCTGTCGATCGTCATCTTCCACTTCTCCTGGAAGATGCAGAGCGACGTGTGGGGCACCGTCAACGCTGATGGCAGCGTCCAGCACATCACCAATGGCAACTTCGCCCAAAGCGCCATCACCATCAATGGTTGGCTGCGGGACTTCCTCTGGGCCCAGGCCGCACAGGTGATCAACAGCTACGGCTCGAGCTCCAGTGCTTACGGTCTGATGTTCCTGGGAGCCCACTTCATCTGGGCCTTCAGCCTGATGTTCCTGTTCAGTGGCCGCGGCTACTGGCAAGAGCTGATCGAGTCCATCGTCTGGGCTCACAACAAGCTGAGGGTTGCTCCCGCTATCCAGCCGCGGGCGCTCTCCATCACCCAGGGTCGTGCCGTCGGTGTCGCTCACTATTTGTTGGGCGGTATCGCAACAACCTGGGCATTTTTCCTGGCCCGCATCGTCGCGGTCGGCTGACCTTTCCTGACCTCTCCCAATGGCAACGAAATTTCCTTCGTTCAGCCAGGGTCTGGCACAGGACCCGACAACCCGCCGTATTTGGTACGGCATTGCCACGGCTCACGACTTCGAGAGCCACGACGGCATGACCGAGGAGCGGCTTTACCAAAAGCTGTTCTCCACCCACTTCGGTCACCTGGCCATCATTGGCCTCTGGGTTTCGGGCAACCTGTTCCATATCGCCTGGCAGGGCAACTTTGAGCAGTGGGTCGCCGATCCGCTGCATGTCCGTCCCATCGCTCACGCGATCTGGGATCCCCACTTTGGCCAGGGCGCGATTGCCGCCTTCACCCAGGCGGGCGCCTCCTCTCCGGTGAACATTGCGTATTCCGGCCTGTACCACTGGTGGTACACGATCGGGATGAAAACCAACGCCGAGCTTTACCAGGGTTCCATCTTCATGATGATCCTGTCGGCCTGGGCCCTGTTCGCTGGCTGGCTCCACCTGCAGCCCAAGTTCCGGCCTTCCCTGGCCTGGTTCAAGAACGCTGAATCCCGGCTGAACCACCACCTGGCAGTTCTGTTTGGTTTCAGCTCGATCGCCTGGACAGGTCACCTGGTTCACGTGGCCATCCCTGAGGCCCGTGGTCAGCACGTGGGTTGGGACAACTTCCTCTCCGTGCTGCCGCACCCCGCTGGTCTGGCTCCGTTCTTCACCGGCAACTGGGGTGTCTATGCCCAGAACCCCGACACTGTTTATCAACAGTTCGGCACGGCTGAAGGCTCCGGCACCGCGATCCTCACCTTCCTCGGCGGGTTCCACCCCCAGACGGAAGCTCTGTGGCTCACGGACATCGCCCACCACCACCTGGCGATCGGCTGCATCTTCGTGATCGCCGGCCACATGTACCGGACCAACTTCGGTATCGGCCACTCGATTCGCGAGATCCTCGAAGCCCACAACCCGCCCAAGGGCACCCCTGGTGACCTCGGCGCCGGCCACAAGGGTCTCTACGACACGATCAACAACTCGCTGCACTTCCAGCTCGGCCTGGCTCTGGCAGCTCTGGGTGTGGTCACCAGCCTGGTGGCCCAGCACATGTATGCGATGCCGTCCTACGCGTTCATCGCTAAGGACTACACAACGCAGGCTGCGCTGTACACCCACCACCAGTACATCGCCATCTTCCTGATGTGCGGTGCGTTCGCCCACGGTGCGATCTTCTTCATTCGCGACTACGACCCGGAAGCCAACAAGGACAACGTGTTGGCTCGGATGCTTGAGCACAAGGAAGCCCTGATCAGCCACCTGAGCTGGGTCTCCCTGTTCCTCGGTTTCCACACCCTGGGTCTCTACGTCCACAACGACGTGGTTGTCGCCTTCGGGACCCCCGAGAAGCAGATCCTGGTGGAGCCCGTCTTTGCCCAGTTCGTCCAAGCCGCTTCCGGCAAGGCGATGTATGGCATGGATGTGCTGCTCTCCAACTCCGCAAGCGCGGCCAGCACTGCCAGTGCTGTGTATCTGCCTGGCTGGATTGATGCCATCAATGGCGGCAACGACCTGTTCCTGCCCATTGGTCCTGGCGACTTCCTGGTGCACCACGCCATTGCGCTGGGTCTGCACACCACCACCCTGATCCTGGTGAAGGGTGCCCTGGATGCCCGGGGCTCCAAGCTGATGCCCGATAAAAAGGACTTCGGCTACTCCTTCCCCTGCGACGGCCCCGGCCGTGGCGGCACCTGCGACATCTCGGCTTGGGATTCCTTCTATCTGTCGGTTTTCTGGGCCCTGAACACCGTGGGCTGGGTGACCTTCTACTGGCACTGGAAGCACCTCGCCATCTGGCAGGGCAACGTGGCTCAGTTCAACGAATCCAGCACCTATCTGATGGGCTGGTTCCGCGATTACCTGTGGCTCAACTCCTCCCAGCTGATCAACGGCTACAACCCGTTTGGCAGCAACAACCTGGCCGTTTGGTCCTGGATGTTCCTGTTCGGTCACCTGGTGTGGGCCACCGGCTTCATGTTCCTGATCTCCTGGCGCGGTTACTGGCAGGAACTGATCGAGACCATCGTTTGGGCGCATCAGCGCACTCCGCTCGCCAACCTGGTGGGCTGGCGCGATAAGCCTGTCGCTCTCTCGATCGTTCAGGCTCGCGTGGTGGGCCTGGCCCACTTCACGATCGGCTACATCCTCACGTACGCCGCCTTCCTGATCGCCTCCACCTCGGGCAAGTTCGGCTAATCCTTTAGCCCTTGCCTTCTCCTTGAGGGACGAACCAACCCCGGCACAAGCCGGGGTTTTTTATTGGCTTTCATGGGGGGGGCGATGAACCGAGATGCACGGCTCAGCGGGTTGCCCCTCCATGGTTTAGCGGTTGTTGGTTGATCTGTAGTTCTGCTCCACGTAGGCCTGGTCTTCGCAGCGCAGCTCATTGCCGTCGGTCTGGGCGCGTTCTCCCTGTAGGCAGGTCACGGTGGCGCGGTGACCTGCGCTCCAGCCTTGCTTCAGGGCTGCTTGCTCGATCCGTTGCTGCGCCAGCTTGGCTGCTTCAGCCTGTTGATCCGCCTGGGGTTGTCCAGCTGCATTTGGGGCCGGCAGCGTTGGTTGTGCCGGCAACTGGGGACCACCTTTCTGGCAGGCCGCGAGCAGGACGCCGCTGCCCACGAGCGCCAGGCTGAACGGCAGCAGCCTGCGCTGGTGATTGCGGCTTGGCATGGAATCGTCTGGCATCGCACCATCGGGCATCGGGGCTGCGCCAATGTTGGCGCTGATCGCTCCCCGTGCACCCACGCATCAAAAAAGCCCCGCCGAAGCGGGGCTGGGGCCTGTTGGGATGGCTGGGCTTTGCGGCTGAGGCTCAGCCGACGCTCCAGACGCCGCCGGCGATGTTGACCAGCGGAGCCACGATGGCCGTGCCGGCCAGGAACCAGGCAAAAGCGGCGCCGCCGCAACCGCCGAGCCAGAAGCCGCTGGCAAATTCAGCCCAGCCTGCCTTGGTGAACAGGTCGGCGGGAGGGTTGTCGATGGTGGCGTCAGCGGGCTGGATGTTGGGTCCGTTACCCGCGGTGCCGTAGATCGACAGGCACACCGTGAGGATCGACACCAGGCCGATGGTGGCCAGCAGGCCAGCGGTGCTGGCGTACTCGGTGAGACGCAGCGGCCCGCAGATCGTGAATGGTCCGTAGAGGAAGAAGCCATGGGCCATGCCCACTTCCAGTCCCCGGCGGTTGGGCGAGAGCGACGGGCGGTAGGCCGGCAGGGCGTTCAGGAAGGCCTTGCTGAAGTAGCTGCTGTTAACGGGGGTGGCCAGATTGCCGACACAGGGGTCGGCCACGGGGGTCACGGTCATGGTGGCGGGGGGAAAGCGGTGAGGCAGGGCAACGGCTCCGGTTGGAGCTCAGTCGCTGGCTTCGATCACGTTGAACAGCAGGGTCATGGCCAAGGCTGGGCCGAGGATTCCCACAAGGGGTACGAACACCGAGGGCATCCAAGCGGCAGCGAATTCTCCAGTCATGGCACGGGCCAATAGCAACCATCAATACTGTAGGGAGCTCCCCCAAAGGGGCCCCAATGCCCCTGCAGGGGCGACATAAAAGTTCAATCCATGCCCCCGTCTTTGCTGACCGCCGTTGCGGCCATCGTGGCTGCCTCGTTCTGGTTGTTGGCCCGTCGTCGCCCGACCCTGGGGCTTGCCCTCGATTCGCAGGCCGTGGCGGCTTTGAACCGGGCCCAGATTGCTTTGGTGGCAGGTGGCGCCGAGCCTGCCGCGTTGACAGAGGCTGATGGGCTGGCTGCACGATCCCGGCCGCTGCCCATGACGGCCCGCGAGAGAGCGCTCTTCCTGAGGGCTCTCAGCCTTCAGTTGGGAGGGCCTGCACGCGAGCGCCTGGCTGCCATCGAAGCGGCGGGCGTTTGGGGTCAGCGCGCCAGCCTGCCCCTGTTGGCCCGTGGCCTACGCGACGTCGATCCAGCCGTGGTCCAGGCAGCGGCCCGCGCCATGGAGCGCTTCCGTGGCCGTACCTGTGGATCCGGCCTTCAGCCACCGCTGCAGTTGCCGTTGCCCCGCAATGTGGCCCGCACCCGGTAGATCGGCCGGCCCTGGCTTTCGTGGTAGGTGCGCATCTGGAGCTCGGCCAGCAGGCCAAAGCAGAACAGTTGCACACCCGTCAGAAAACTGAGCAGAGCCATCAGCAGTAGGGGGCGATCGCCGATGTCGTTGCCCAACAGGAGCTTTTCGCCCACGAGCCAGAGGCCGATCAGCAGGCCCACCCCCATGGCAGCGAGCCCGCCGAAGCCGAACACGTGCATCGGTCGGGTCAGAAATCGCTTCATGAACCACACCGTCAGCAGGTCCATCAGCACCCGGAAGGTGCGGTCAAGCCCGTATTTGCTCTCGCCAAAGCGCCGGGGGTGGTGGTTCACCTTCACTTCGCTGATCCGCGCTCCTTCGATGAAGGCCAGGGCCGGCAGGAAGCGGTGCAGCTCGCCGTAGAGGTTGAGGTCGCTCACCACTTCGCGCCGGTAGGCCTTAAGCGAGCAGCCGTAGTCGTGCAGCCGCACTCCGGTCACCTGGGCGATCAGGCGGTTGGCGATTCGGCTGGGCAGCAGGCGTTGCATGGCCGCATCCTGGCGCTGGTGGCGCCAGCCACTCACCAGGTCGTAGCCCCGGTTGAGCTCGCTGAGCAGCAAGGGGATATCGGCGGGGTCGTTTTGGAGGTCGCCATCGAGGGTGACGAGCACAGCCCCGCGACTGGCATCGAATCCGGCGGCGATGGCGGCGGTTTGGCCGTAGTTGCGGCGCAACAGCACGGCCACCAGCTCGGGCGCCGTGGCGGTCAGCCGGCTCAGCACGCCGGCGGTGTCGTCGCGTGAGCCGTCGTCCACCAGCACCAACTCAAAGGCCAGCCCCAGGGGCCGCACCGCGGCCAGCAGTTGCTCGACCAGTTGGGGCAGGCTCTCCTCCTCGTTGTAGAGGGGCACCACCACGGAGAGATCCAGACGTTCCGGAATGGGTTGATCCGGCGCCAACTGGTTCATCGTTCTCCTGTTCTTGCGGCGAACCTAGGCGGGCAGGGGGCTGCCGTCATGGCTGTGCATGACACGGCCGGCGCTGCGCAGTTCCAGCCGGTAATGACGCGCCACCGGGTGGGGGTTGTGCGGCGCGAGGTCGTCGAGCCCGATGCCATTGCGGCCATGGGCAATGCCGGAGCTGTGCAGGTAGCGCCCCCCACCCAGGTGCAGGCCCACATGGGTGCAGCGTTGGGGCGTGCCGAAGAAAATCAGGTCGCCGGGGGCCAGCAGCTGGGTTTGGCCGGGTTGCACCGCTACCGGCTGGCAGAAGCGCTCCTGCAGGTAGGCGTCCCGCGGGATCCAGATGCCGGCGCTGGCAAAGGCCCGCTGCACCAGGCCGGAGCAGTCGTAATCAGGGCCCAGGCTGCCGCCCCACAGGTAGGTGTTCGGCTGCTGCCGTGCGGCCTCCGCAAACCCCAGCACCAGCGGCAGCCGCCGGGCAATGGCGCTGCGCGCGAGCCGTTCGGGCTGCGGGCGGCCGCTGGCCACCGCTGCTCCCAGAAGTGCCGTGGGCTCCAGCCAGCCCGGGTAACCATCCTCGAGCAAGCGCACCCGCAGGCGCCGATCCCCCCCCGGCTGTGGGCTGGTGAGGATTTGCAGGTGGCGGCCCACCCAGGCCTGGGTGGCGAGGCCCTTGCCCTGGGGCTGGCTGTGCAGATCCACGGCGGCGGTGAGGCGCCAGATCGTGCCGGCGAGGAGCCATTCAGGCGCCGTCGGGGCGCCTAGGGCCAAGGGGATTGGATGGACGCTGCCTAATCTCGCCACACTTGTATCTCGCCACAACGTGGCCGGTGGTGATGGCGTTCTACAGCCCCGATCCGGCCATGGGCCAGATCCTGGCCGACCTGGTTCGAGCCCTGGAGTTGGAGGGGAGGCCAGGGTTGGCCCAGCACCTTTCGATCACCTGGGTGCGTTACGACCAATCGCTGATCGCGCGCGCTGCCGATCTGGCCCAGGAGCAGTTCTGGGGTCTGCCGGTGCAGGGCGCCAGCTGGGCGGGCGATCGTCGGCGCTATCCCGCCAGTGTGGTGAAGCTGGTGTATCTGGTGGCTGCGGAAGCCTGGCGTCAGAGCGATCTGCTGATCGACACGCCTGAGCTGCGCCGCGCCCTCGCCGACATGATCCGCGATTCCAGCAATGACGCGACCGGCCTGGTGCTGGATCTGCTCACTGGCACCACCAGTGGTCCGGCGCTGCCGCCCCGGCGCATGGCCGCGTGGGTGGAGCAGCGCCAGTTGGTGAATCGCTGGCTGGCAGAGCTCGACTGGCCCGAGCTCCAGGGCTGCAATGCCTGCCAGAAAACCTGGGGAGACGGCCCCTACGGCCGCGAGCGGGAGTTTTATGGCGAACAGCTGGATAACCGCAATCGCCTCAGCACCGATGCGGTGGCTCGGCTGCTGCAGGCGGTGATCGCTTCGGCGCTGGTGTCCCCTCCCGCCTGTGCGCGCATGCGCGCACTCCTGGCCCGCAGCCTGGATCCGGCGCAACGGGCCGCGGATCCTGAAAACCAGGTGGATGGCTTCATTGGTGAAGGGCTGCCGCCATCGGCTCAGCTCTGGAGCAAAGCGGGCTGGATGAGCCAGGCGCGGCACGATGCGGCCTATGTGGAACCGCCAGCGCCACAGGACGGGGGCCGGGCGGCCCCATTTCTGTTGGTGATTTTCTCGGAGGGCGAGGCCTGCGCACGGGACACCCGCCTCTTGCCTGAAATTGCCGCTCGTTTGGCCGCGGCCAGCGCCATTTGAGTGGCTCACCTGGGAGAGGCCGAGGCTGCTGCTGGTCCTGCTGAAATCGCGCTCTTGATTCCGTTGGGTTGATCGGGCGTCGCGTCCTATGCCTTCGAGAGAAGGATGGCCTTGAGATCAGTGGCAATCTGCTCGCATCTCGTCCCCCGCTTGAGCATGGGTTCGGAGCTTCTGACCTCAATCTGGAACTCGTCTTTTGATCCGTTGGTGGCGGAGATGATGACAGTTACACGAGCATTGGCAGGGGTCCTGGTGCTTGCCTGCTCCCTGGCGTAGATCGAAACGCTGCTGGAGAATTCTGGGTCTATCTCCAGGCCCAATTGTTCAACAGCGCCGACGAAGTTTCTCAGAAGGTCCTGGTGCTTGGATACTGCTATCCACTGGAACAGCGCCACGACTGCTTAAGAGCTAAGCCACTTATAGCGCTTTCCCGTGAATAGGCATTTTTTCCCGCCCACGGCGGGCCTTGGTGCGTTGATTGAATAGTTTTGCGCAGTGGCTTTCCTCGCCGAGGTGAAGGCTATTTGGTGATTGCTGAGTTCGGGCGCCTCATGCGAGCGTCGCTTTCCCTCTCGCCACAATCCAGGCCCTGAGTTTCCTGAGGCGTACCTGATTCAGGTGTCGACGTAAGCCAGCATCTGCTGGTGTTCTGCCGCGTCTGAACAGTCCTGCTTGGCTGGCCTGCTTGCCGAGGCGTCGCCCTTGGGATCGCGAGGCTGGCCGGTTTCGGGAGGGGACGCACCCTCCTCAAACCAGTTTTCAACGGAGAGGGAGGGATTCGAACCCTCGACAGAAGTTGCCTCCTGTAACTCCTTAGCAGGGAGCCGCTTTCAACCACTCAGCCACCTCTCCAGCAGCTTGACGAGCCTATCAGTGAGCCCCGTCGATGGGGCCCTCCCAGGCGGCCTGGGCCGCGGTGAGGCGTGGCAGACGGTGCTTGAAGCCGCACAGGATCTCCCAGGGGATGGTCTGGCAGCGGTCGCTCCAGTCGCTGGGGGTGATCTGGTCGTCGCCGTCCTGTCCCAGCAGGGTCACCACCGAGCCCACCTCCAGCGCCGGGCAGTCGGTGGCATCCAGCACCAGTTGGTCCATGGTGATGGCCCCTACCTGGGGCAGGCGTTGGCCAGCAAACAGCACTTCAAGTTGGTTGGACAGCTGCCGGGGCACGCCATCGGCATAGCCGATGCCCACCACCGCCAGCCGGCTGGGCCGGCTGGTGCGGAAGCGGTGGCCGTAGCTCACCCCCACTCCGGATCCCACCTCCCGCACCAGGCTCACCCGGGCGTGCAGGGTCATGGCGGGCTCCAGCTGGGTGACACCGGCGAGGTGGGGCGCAGGGCTATGGCCGTAGAGGGACAGGCCGACGCGCACCAGGTCGTAGTGGAGCCCCGCACTGCGCAGGGTGCCAGCGGAATTGGCCAGGTGGCGGCTGCCGCTCTCCAGGCCCTGGTTGCGCAGGGCCTGGAGCACTGTGTTGAAGCGCTGCTGCTGCTGGGCCGTGAGGCCATCGTCGTCGCCCGGTGCCGCATCGGCGCTGGCGAGGTGGGAGTAAACCCCTGCCAGCTGCACCGCCTCCAGCTCGGCGATCGCCGCCGCCAGCCTGGGCCCCTCCTGCCAATCGACCCCCAGGCGCGCCATGCCGGTGTCGAGCTTGAGCTGCAAGGCCATGGCTTGGCCCTGATCGCTGGCGAGGTTTTGACAGAGCAGGGCCTCGCGCATGCCGCTGATGGTGGGCATCAGCTGCCAATGCAGACAGCTGCGCAGCTCCTCCGCCTGGGTGAGGCTGCCCATCACCAGGATCGGTGCCTCGATTCCGGCCCGGCGCAGTTCGATACCTTCGGCCAGGGTGGCCACGCCACATTGGCTGGCTCCGCCGGCCAGGGCGGCCCGGGCCACTGGGATGGAGCCATGGCCATAGCCATCGGCCTTCACCACCGCCATCAGGCTGGTGTTGGCGCCGATGCAGCGCTTGAGGCTGCGGGCGTTGGCGCTGATCGCTTCGGTGTCCACCTCCACCCAGGCCCGCTGGCGGGCCAGCCCGGCCTCAGGGGCCGCGGTGCTCCAGCTGGCCCTGGTGGCCTGGGTCACGGATGAAACGGAAGATTGCGCCTAGCATGCCGCCCATCACGGGTGCTGGCATGGGCCACGTTCTCGTTCTGAATGCGTCCTACGAACCCCTCAACATCACCACCTGGCGTCGCGCCCTGGTGATGGTGCTCAAGGGCAAGGCGGAGGGGCTCGAGCATGATCCTGCTCGCTGGATTCGCGACGATACCTGGTTGCCCACGGTGATCCGGCTGCGTCAGTACGTGCGGGTGCCGTACAAGCAACTGCCGCTCACCCGCCGCAACCTCTTCCACCGCGATGGCCATCGCTGCCAATACTGCGGCATCAGCGCCGAGCAGCTCTCGGTGGATCATGTGGTGCCCCGCAGCCGCGGTGGTCTCGACACCTGGGAGAACGTCACCACGGCCTGCCTGCCCTGCAACGTCCGCAAGGGCAACCGCACCCCCCGGGAAGCCGGCATGCCCCTGATCCGGCAGCCCCATCGTCCCTTGAGCAGCCTCACGTTTGAAGCGAGTCGTCAGATCTCGGCGGGCCGCCATGGGGAGTGGGCCAAGTATGTGATCGGCGCCTGAGCTGGCTCAGCGGGTCATCTGTTCGGCCAACTCCTCGAGCTGGCGGCTCTGATCGGCCGCGATGCAGGCCCCGATCAGGTCTTGCAGCTGGCCGTTGAGCACGGGTTCGAGCGAGAAGTTGCGGCCCAGGCGGTGGTCGGTGGTGCGGTTGTCTTTGACGTTGTAGGTGCGGATCTTCTCGCTGCGGTCGCCGCTGCCCACCTGGGCCAACCGGGCGGAGCGCTCCTGGGCATTGGCCTCGGCCAGTTGGCGCTCGTAGAGCTTGGCCCGCAGGATCTCCAGAGCCCGTTCGCGGTTCTGCAGCTGGGAGCGCTCCTGGGTGCAGAACACCCGGATGCCGGTGGGTTTGTGCAGCAGATCCACGGCCGTTTCCACCTTGTTGACGTTCTGGCCGCCGGCCCCCCCGGAGCGGGCGGTGCTGATCACGATCTCGGTGGGATCGATCTGCACCTCCACGGGATCGGCTTCGGGCATCACGGCCACGGTGGCGGTGGAGGTGTGCACCCGTCCCTGGGATTCCGTGGCGGGCACCCGTTGCACGCGGTGCACGCCGGCCTCAAATTTGAGCTGGCTGAACACCCCCTCGCCTTTGATGGCCAGGATCAGTTCCTTGTAGCCACCGAGTTCGGCTTCCGAGGCGCTCACTGGCTCCACGCGCCAACCCACGCTCTGGGCGTAGCGCTCGTACATGCGGGCCAGATCGCCCGCCCAGATGGCCGCTTCATCGCCGCCGGCCCCGGCACGGATTTCCAGCATCACGCTGCGCTCGTCGCGGGGATCGCGGGGCAACAGGGCGAGGGTGAGCTTGTCGCGGAGACCGGCGATGGCCTCGCCCAGGCTGGCGAGCTCTTCAGTGGCGAGCTCTTCCATGGCGGCATCGCCGCGGTGCTGCTTCAGCAGGGCGCGGGCTTCGCGCTCTTCCAGCTCGAGCTTCTGGAGCTGCTGGTGATCCTGCACCAGGGGTTCCAGTCGCGCGCGCTCGCGGGCGATCGCCTGGAGCTGGCTGGGGTTGGCCGCTACGGCGGGATCAGCCAGCTGCCGCTCGAGTGTCTCGAAGGTGCGGCGGGCCGTGTCTAGGCGCTCATGCAGCAGGGAGAGATCCATCGGCGGTGCGGAACGGGTCCGGTAGGGCTCCAGACAACAAAAAACCGGATGCCCGAAAGCACCCGGCCGGGGGATTGGGATTCAAGCGAACGCAGGCCTGACTTGGGTTCAGGCTTCGGCGCCCATTGCAGTGGCTTCGGCAGCAGGAGCTTCGGCAGCAGGAGCGTCGGCTGCGGCTGCGCTCTTGGCTTCTTTTTTGGCACCGGAGCTCGAGCCTGCTGCATCGGCACCGCCCATTCCGTACTTGCGCATGAAGCGATCCACCCGCCCCTCGGTGTCGAGGATTTTCTGGGTGCCGGTATAGAAGGGGTGGTTGCCGCTCCACACGTCGACGTGGATCTCAGGCGAAGTGGAGCCGGTGGTCATCACCACCTCTCCGTTGCAAATCACCTTGGCATCGGGGTACCAGGTGGGATGGATGTCGGCCTTGGGCATGACGAAAAGGGGCTGATGGCGTGAACAGGAAATCAGCGCTTGGAGAACTGAGGCGCCTTACGGGCTTTCTTCAGGCCGTACTTACGACGCTCCTTGGCGCGGGGGTCACGGCTGAGGTGGCCTTCCGTCTTGAGCGGCTTGCGGTTGTCTGGCGAGAGGTCGCAGAGAGCGCGGGCAGCACCCTGCTTGATCGCATCGGCCTGGCCGGTCAGGCCACCGCCGCGCACGTTCACCAGCAGGTCGTATTCGGCTGCCAGACCGAGGGTCTGCAGGGGAGCTTTGACGGCTGCCAGGTAGACGGGGTTGTAGTTGAGGTAGTTGTCGCCAGGGCGACCATTGATGGTGACAGTGCCGTTGCCGGGCACCACACGCACGCGGGCGACGGCGGTCTTGCGACGACCCGTACCCCAGTAGACGACTTTGTTGGTGCTCATTGGGCGGCAGTGGCGGGATCGAGGGCGAGAACCTGGGGTTGCTGGGCAGCGTGGGGATGCTCGGTGCCCTTGTAAACCTTCAGCTTGCGGAACAGCTGACGCCCCAAGGCGTTGTGAGGAAGCATGCCCTTGATGGCCTTCTCCACGATCCGCTCAGGAATGCGGGCCTGCAGATGGGCGAAGGTCTCGGTTTTCATACCGCCTGGGCGACCGGAGTGGCGGCGGTAGATCTTCTGGGTCGGCTTGTTGCCGCTCACCTTCACCTTGTCGGCGTTGATGACGATCACAAAGTCGCCGGTGTCGAGGTGGGGGGTGTAGCAGGGCTTGTTCTTGCCGCGCAGCACCTGGGCCACTTCGCTCGCCAGGCGACCGAGGGTCTGATTCTCAGCGTCCACCAGATACCACTGGCGGTCGAGGGAATCAATGGAGGGCAGGGGGGTCTTGTTCATTTCGCCTGATCAGGCACCGGCAGGCCGGAAGTTGGGGCAGGACAGCTGGTCGTAGAACACAACCCAGCGCCCGGATTCAGTGACCTTACCGCTTGGCCTGCGCTCCCCCGGACGGCGGCGGCGCTGGATGTGCGGACTGGACGGCTGAAGCAGGCTGGAGATCCGGTGAATCGGATGTCTCGAGCTGAAACCGCGGTTGGCAATCATACCAGGCGGCTCTGGGGAAGACCTCAGTGGGATAGCCCACCCGCAGCAGGCACAGGCCCTGGGGGGGCGCCGCCTCTTTCACCTCGGCCCGCCGGCACTCGCGCCAGCGGTGTTCGAAGGCCTCGCCGCTGAGCCGGCCTTCCCCAATGGCCACGAGCTGGCCCATCACCAGGCGCACCATGCCGTAGAGGAAACCGCTGGCTTGTAGCTCCACGGTGATGAGGTCGCCCTGGCGCTCCAGGCGCACCTCCTGGAGGGTGGTGCGGCCGTGGGCGCGGCGGCTGCCGGCCCGTTGGAAGGCCGAGAAATCGTGTTCACCCAGCATGGCCTCAAGGGCTTGGGCCATGGCCTGGTCGTCGAGCCGCTGCTGGTAGCGATGCCAGCTCCAGGGAGCCAGAAACAGATTGGGGGTGCGGGCGTTGTGGATCGTGTAGCGGTAGCGCCGGTAGCTGGCACTGAAGCAGGCGTGCCAGGTGTCGGGCACCTCGGCGGCCGCCCGGATGCGAATCGAGCTGGGGAGCCGCCCGTTCAGCGCCTTGGCCCAGCGCTCCGGTGGGATCGGCCCGGCGGCGTCGAAGTGCGCCACCTGGGCGGCTGCGTGCACGCCGGTGTCGGTGCGGCCCGCCGCCATGGTGCGACCAGGCCCCAGCGGATCCAGTGCGGCGATCGCCGCCTCGATGGTTTCCTGCACGCTGGGGGCGTTGCGCTGCCGCTGCCAGCCGCAGAACGCCGCGCCGTCGTATTGCAGGCAGAGGGCGATGCGGCGCAGGGACGGTCCGGAGCGGGTCAGACCAGCTCGATGATGGCCATCTCGGCGTTGTCGCCGCGGCGGGGCACGGTGCGGATGATGCGGGTGTAGCCGCCTTGACGCTCGCCGTAGCGCTCCTGGGCCTTGTCAAACAGGGCGTGCACCAGCTGCTTGTCGTAGATGTAGCCAATGGCGCGGCGGCGGGCCGCAAGGCTGCCGTCCTTGGCCAGGCTGATCATGCGCTCGGCCTCGTCGCGAAGGGCCTTGGCGCGGGCTTTGGTCGTGGTCACCCGACCTTCGCGGATTAGCTGGGTGGTGAGTCCACGCAGCATCGCTTTGCGTTGGTCGGCGGGGCGTCCCAACATGGGGACTCGGCACTGGTGTCGCATGGGACTGGGGCTGGTGAGGTGGCGTGTCGGAAAACGGGGCCGCCGATCAGGCGCTGGTGCGGCTCTGGGGCAGGGTGATGCCGATGCGCTCCAGCGCTTCGATCACCTCATCGGCTGACTTGGAGCCGAAGTTTTTGATCTCCAGGAGATCTTCGTAGCTGAAGCCCATCAGATCAGACACGGAGTTGACCTGGGCGCGCTTCAGACAGTTGTAAGCCCGCACGGAGAGGTTGAGCTCTTCAAGCGGAATCTGGGCCTCGGCGGAGGGTTCCGGCTCCAGGCCGGGCTCTTCCACCATGGTGAGGCTGGCCAGGGGCTGGAACAGCGCGATCAGCTGGTTGGCCGCCTGCGCCATGGCGTCGTCGGGGGTGACGCTGCCGTTGGTTTCGATCTCCAGGCGCAGCCGCTCCCGGGCGGAGCCGCCTTCGCCAACAGCGGTTTCATCCACCGTGTAGTTGACCCGGCGCACGGGCTTGAACACCGCATCGATCTGAAGCAGGTCGATGGCGCTGGTGTCTTCGCTGTGGCGATCGACGGGGCGGTAGCCGACGCCGCGCTCCACATGCACTTCCATCTCGAGGCTGTGGCCCTCGGCCACGGTGGCAATCAGGCGATCACCGTCGATCACCTGCACCTGTGAGGAGAACTGCAGGTCGGCGGCAGTCACGGTGGCAGGGCCATTCACAACCAGTCGGCCGATTTCCAGCTCGCGGTTGCGGCTGTTCACCGAGATCTGCTTGCAGTTCAGCAGGATGTCGAGCACGTCTTCGCGCACGCCAGGAACGGTGGCGTACTCGTGGTTGACGCCGGAGATGCGCACGGCGGTGATGGCACTGCCTTCAAGGCTGCCGATCAGGACGCGCCTGAGGGCGTTGCCGAGGGTGGTGGCCTGGCCGCGATCGAGCGGGCCGATCAGGAAGGTGCCGGTCTGGGACCGGTCTTCGGCGACCTGATGCTCGATCCGATCAATTTGGTAATGCAGCACGTTCTGAAGGGTCGAAAGGTTGGAAGAAGCCTCGGGGGCAAGCACGAGACGACGAATCAGACACGACGGCGCTTGGAGCGGCGGCAGCCGTTGTGGGGAAGGGGAGTCACGTCGCGGATCAGGGTGATCTCCAGGCCCGCAACCTGCAGGGCGCGAATGGCGGTTTCACGGCCGGAGCCGGGGCCCCGCACCAGCACTTCGATCTGGCGCATCCCCTGTTCAAGGGCGCGTCGAGCGGCGGCCTCGGCGGCGGTTTGGGCAGCAAAGGGGGTGCCTTTGCGGGCGCCCTTGAAGCCGCTGGCTCCGGCCGAGCTCCAGGAGATCACTTCGCCGGCCGTGTCGGTGATGGACACAATCGTGTTGTTGAAGGTGCTCTGGATGTGCGCCACACCATTGGGGACGTTGCGCTTCGTCTTCTTGGCGCCGGATTTCTTGGCTGGTTTTGCCATGGCGGAAAGGCCTGCTGGTGCAGGAGGTGATCAAAGAACGTGAAGGGGGTCGCTCTGGTGACGCCGGACGCAGGAGGTCTGGGCTGCTGGAGCAAGAGGCGGCAGGGCGAGGGGGGCATTGAGGAAGGGGGAGGCGCCTTACTTCTTCTTGCCGGCCACGGTTTTGCGGGCACCGCGGCGGGTGCGGGCATTGGTGCGGGTGCGCTGGCCCCGGACGGGCAGGCCCATGCGGTGACGACGGCCCCGCAGGCAACCGATGTCTTGGAGGCGCTTGAGGGCCATGCCCTCCTGCCGACGCAGGTCGCCTTCGAGGGTGAAGCTTTCAGCGGCCCCGCGCAGTTTCTGAACGTCGGCGTCGCTGAGGTCCTTCACCCGGGTGTCCGGGTTGACCCCGGTTTTCGCCAGGATCTTCTGGGCACGGGTGAGACCAATGCCATACACATACGTGAGGGAGATCTCAACGCGCTTTTCGCGAGGGATATCAACGCCGGCAATCCGAGCCACGTGGGAAATCGATGAGGGGGCAAGACGCGCCGCCAAAGCGGAGCGGGATAAACATGGATACAGCTGGCCCCCAGGCGGGGCTGGCTAAGGCTGATCAGCCTTGGCGCTGCTTGTGCTTGGGATTGGTGCAGATCACCATCACCCGGCCGTGGCGACGGATCACCCGGCACTTGTCGCACATTTTCTTGACTGAGGCACGCACCTTCATGGGCGTTGTGCTCTCCGAATTTGCAAACCGACAACCTATCACACGGGTCAACCACTTCTTGGGCATCAGCCCAGCAACGCCGTGATCCGTTCGGCGATGGTCTCCACGGTGCCGTTGGCCTCCACGGCCTGAAGCAGGCCTTTGCTTTGGTAATAGCGAATCAGGGGTGCGGTCTGCTCGCGGTACACCTCGAGGCGATGGCGGATCACGGTCTCGTTGTCGTCGGCCCGGCCCCGGCCCAGCAGACGTTGGATCAGCACGGCGTCATCCAGCTCCATCAGCACCGCCAGCTCGATCGGTTGCTGCAGCTCGTCAAGCAGCACCCCCAGGGATTCCGCCTGGGCGAGGTTGCGCGGGAAGCCATCCAGCAGCCAGCCGCCGCCCCCGCTGGCCGCCTGGGCTTCCAGGCGACTGCGCACGATCGCCAGCACCAGCGCATCGCTCACCAGCTCCCCGCGGGCCATCACCGCCTCCGCTTCCTGACCCAGGGCGCTGCCGGCGGCCACTTCGGCCCGCAGCAGATCGCCAGTGGAGAGATGCAGAAGGTTGCGGTCGGCGGCCAGCTGCTCGGCCTGGGTGCCCTTGCCAGCTCCGGGGGGGCCGAGGAACAGGAGACGTTGCTTCATGGCGGGACTGAAAACAGAGGTCGGGGTGCCGAAGGGCGTGCGGTTACTGCCGCACCATGCCTTCGTAGCGCTGGGAGATCACGTAGGTCTGCACCTGTTTGGCGGTGTCGATCGCCACGCCCACCAGGATCAGCAGGGAGGTGGCCCCCAGGCCCTGGAAGGTGCGCACCTGGGTTGCCCCTTCCACGGCCGAGGGAATGATCGCCACGGCGCCGAGGAAGACACCACCCAGCAGGGTGAGGCGGTTTTGAACACCGCTGAGGTGGTTGGCCGTGGCTGAGCCGGGGCGCACGCCGGGGATGGCCACGCCGCTGCGCTTGAGATTGGTGGCGATGTCCACCGGATTGACTGTGAGCGAGGCGTAGAAGAAGCCGAAGCCGCAGATCAGGGCGAAGAACACCAGGGCGTAGAGCCAGGGCGTGCTGCTGTTGGGGTTGAGGTAGCCCGCCAGCTGGATCAGCCAGGGGCTGCGAGTGATGTTGGCGATGGTCAGCGGCAGGAACACCACCGCTGAAGCAAAGATGATCGGCATCACGCCGCCGGCGTTGAGCTTGAGCGGCAGATAGCTCTGGCGTGCCGAGAGCACCCCAGCGCCGCCCACCTGGCGCTTGGCACTGACGATCGGGATGCGGCGGTTGCCCTCCTGCACAAAGATGATCCCAACGATCGTGAGCAGGAACACCAGCACCAGCACGACGATGCCGCCCACGGTGCTGCGGTCGCCGCTTTGGGCCAGTTCGATGGTGGAGCCCAGGGCCTTGGGCAGGGTGGCCACGATGTTGACGAAGATCACCAGGGACGCGCCCTGGCCGATGCCCCGTTCGGTGATCACTTCGCTGATCCACATCACCACCATTGAGCCGGTCACGAGAGCCAGGGCCGTTTGGATGACAAACACGGGCTCCGAGAGCCCCTCGGTGGCGTACTGGCGCAGGATCAGGGCAAATACCGTGCTCTGCAGGATTCCCCAGCCCAGGGCCACGTAGCGGGTGATCTGGGCAATCTTGCGGCGACCGGCCTCCCCTTCGTTCTTTTGGAGGTCCTCCAGCTGGGGCAGGGCTGCGGTGAGCAGCTGGATGATGATCGACGCGTTGATGAAGGGCAGGATCCCCAGGGCAAACACACCCAGGGTGGAGAGGCCACCCCCGGTGAAGATGTCGAGGAAGCCGATCAGCTGGCCCCCCCGGGAGAGAAACTCCTGGAAGGCCACCCGGTCGATGCCTGGCATCGGGATGTAGATGCCCAGCCGCACCAGCAGCAACAGGCCGAGGGTGGTGAGCACCCGGTCGCGCAGGCCCTTTGATTGGATCAGTTGGCTGAGGATTTCCCCAGCACTGGGGTTGCGACCCCGGCTAACAAGCATGGCGGCGTGAGGTGGGCATGAAAAAAACCGTCCGCTGAATCCTGGGGGGTCCCGGGATCCAGCTGGACGGCTCAGACCTTAGGGCGGAGGCCCGCAAGGCGATCAGATGACTTCGCAGCTGCCACCGGCAGCTTCGATCTTGGTGCGGGCGCTGGCTGTGAACGCAGCAGCCTGCACGGTGAGCTTGACCTTGAGGTCGCCATTGCCGAGCACCTTGAGGGGGTGCTTGGGGCTGGTCACCAGGCCTTCTTTCACCAGGGAATCGAGGCTCACGGTGCTACCGGCCTTGCACTCGGCCAGCTTGGCCACATTGATGATCGTGAACTCCTTGGTGTTCACCAGCTCAAAGTGCTTGAGCTTGGGGATGCGGCGGTAGAGGGGCATTTGGCCACCCTCAAAGCCAGGACGGGTCGGACGACCCGAGCGGGACTTCTGACCACGCATGCCGAAGCCGCAGCTCGCACCCTGACCGGCGGCGATGCCGCGGCCTTTGCGCAGTTTGCGGCGACGGGCGCCGGCGTTGGGTTTCAGGGATTGGAGATTGATGCTCATGGCGAGGCCTCAGGAGTAGATCTGCTCGAGGGAGATGCCCCGCTCCTTGGCGGTCTCCTTGTGGGTGCGAAGGCCGGCCAGAGCCTCCATCGCAGCCCGGGCGTTGTTGAGGGGTGTCTTGGACCCCAGGCGCTTGGCCAGCACGTTTTTGATGCCAGCCAGCTCCAGCACCGTGCGGATCGAGCCACCCGCGATCACACCGGTACCGGGAGCGGCCGGGCGGATCAGCACGCTGGCAGCGCCGTCGCGGCCATTGCTGAGGGTGGGGATGGAGCTATGGCGGGTGAGGGGCACCTTGACCAGGTGCTTCTTGCCATCGGCCACGCCCTTGCGGACGGCGCCGATCACATCGCCGGCCTTGCCGACACCCACGCCCACCTGGCCCTTCTCGTTGCCGACGACAACGATGGCCCGGAAGCTCATTTTCTTGCCGCCCTTGACGGTCTTGGAGACGCGGCGGATCTGGACCACCCGCTCCTGCCACTCGGAGTCGCGCTCCTGGCCGCGACGGTTGTCGCGCCCACGGCCACCGCCACCGCGGCGGTTGTCGCCACCCCGGCCCTCACCGCGGCCACCGCGGCGCTCCTGCTGGCCTTCGGCCGCTACAGGCACATCCGACGCGGCCGGAATGTCGTTGGATTGAACTTGATCGTTGGTTTCGGTCATGGTGAGAGCAGGGATCAGAACTGAAGGCCCGCTTCCCGGGCGGCGTCAGCCAGGGCCTTGACCCGGCCGTGGTACAGGTTGCCGCCGCGATCGAAGACCACCTGCTGGATGCCCTTGGCAAGGGCCCGTTTGGCAACCAGCTCGCCTACGGCCACGGAGGCATCGCAGGTTCCGCTGGTGGTGAGGCTGGTGCGCAGGTCCTTGTCGAGGGTCGACGCCGCGCAGAGGGTGTTCTGAGCGTCGTCGTCGATGACCTGGGCGTAGATGTGGTTGTTGGAGCGGAACACGGCGAGCCGGGGACGGGCAGCCGAGCCACTGAGTTGGCGACGCAGGCGGCGGTGACGCTTCTGGGTCTGCTGTTTGCGGGAGATGGATGACATGGCGATACAGGGTAACGACGCTCAGGCAGACCTCATTTCTTACCGGTCTTACCGGCCTTGCGCAGGATGTGCTCACCCTCGTACTTGATGCCTTTGCCTTTGTAGGGCTCGGGCGGACGGATGGCGCGCACCTTGGCAGCTTCGTTGCCCACCAGTTCCTTGTTGGCACCGGAGACGAGCACGGTGGTGTTGCCTTCGACGGCGAAGCTGACGCCATCGGGGGGCACCATCTCCACCTGGTGGCTGTAGCCGGCGGAAACCACCAACTTTTTGCCCTGGAGAGCGGCGCGGTAGCCCACGCCGACGATTTCCAACTTGCGGGTGTAGCCCTGGCTGACGCCTTCCACCATGTTGGCGACAAGCGTGCGGCAAAGACCGTGGCGCTCGCGCGAGCGGCGGGTTTCGCTGCTGGGGCTCACCACCAGGGTGTTGCCGTCCTGGGAGATCTGCACCCCATCGGGCAGGGTGCGGCTGAGTTCGCCCTTCGGACCCTTCACGGTGACGTCGAGACCATTGAGGCTGACGCTCACCTTGTCGGGGAGGGGAATCGGGGCTTTACCAATACGAGACATGAATCAACCTCCCGGGATCAGTAGACGTAGCAGAGCACTTCGCCACCGACACCCTGCTTGCGGGCGTCGCGGTCGCTCATCACTCCTTTGGATGTGGAGATGATGGCCACTCCCAGGCCGCCCAATACTTTGGGCAGCTGGCGATTGTTCTTGTAGATGCGCAGGCCAGGCTTGCTGACGCGCTGGACGGAGCGGATCGTGGGCTGGCGGTGCTTGCCGCTGTACTTGAGCTCGAGCACCAGATGCTTCTGCACGCCTTCACCTTCTTCGGTGATGGCTGCGATGAAGCCTTCCTGCTGCAACACGTTGGCGACGTTGCGCACCAAACGGGAAGCAGGAATCTTGGTGGTCTCGTGACGCTTCTCACTCGCATTGCGGATGCGGGTGAGCATGTCGGAAATCGGGTCGTGATTGGCCATGGTCGGGTCCGAAGAGGGCTCAGTTGCTGCGGAACGGCATTCCCATCTCGCGGAGGAGGGCCCGGCCCTCTTCGTCGTTACGGGCGTTGGTCACGATCGTGACGTCCATCCCCCGGATCGCATCGATCTTGTCGAAGGAGATCTCGGGGAAGATGATCTGCTCGCGGATCCCCAGGGTGTAGTTCCCCCGGCCGTCAAAGCTCTTGGGGCTCACGCCGCGGAAGTCGCGGATGCGCGGTAGAGCGAGATTGATCAAGCGCTCCAGGAAGGCATACATCCGCTCACCCCGGAGGGTGACGGCGACGCCGATGGGCATGCCTTGGCGGATCTTGAAGCCGGCGATGGCCTTCTTGGCGCGGGTCACAATCACCTTCTGACCGGTGATTGTGGCCAGCTCCGTGATGGAGGCCTCAAGGGCCTTCGTATTCTGGGCGGCTTCACCGAGGCCCCGGTTGACGGTGACTTTCACCACCTTCGGGACTTCGTGAACGTTGGAGAGATTCAGATCCTTGAGGAGTTTGGGCTGAATCGTCTCCCGGTAGCGCTGTTTCAGTGACATGACGGAGGGAGGGGGTGCGCTTCTGGTCGGGGTCAGAAGGCGGACAGGAACAGGGATAGAGATGGAAGACTGTGAATGGGAACTGGGCCGATCAATCCAGTATTTCCCCGGTCTTTTTGAGGCGCCGCTTCTTGGAGCCATCCTTTTCCACGACGATTTCGACGCGGCTGGCCACCTGTTTGGTGGTCGAGTAGAGCATCACGTTGGAGGCGTGCAGGGACGTTTCCTCGGTGACGATCTGGCCGGTCTCGCCCTCTTGGGTGGGCTTGACGTGGCGGGTGCGCAGGTTGATGCCCTGCACGACCACCCGGTTCTCATACGGCAGGGTGCGGAGCACCTCGCCGGTTTTGCCCTTGTCCTTGCCAGAGATCACCTGAACGGTGTCGCCTTGCTTGAGGCGCATCTTGATGCGCTCGGGGGACTTGGCCTTGGGGGTTGCGGTCGCCATCTCAGATCACCTCCGGAGCGAGGGACACAATCTTGGTGAAGTTGCGCTCGCGCAATTCGCGGGCGACGGGGCCGAAGACCCGCGTGCCCTTCGGGTTGTTGTCGGTGCCGAGAATCACGGCAGCGTTGTCGTCGAACCGGATCGAGTTGCCGGTGTCGCGACGCAGGGTTGCCTTGGTGCGAACCACCACAGCCTTCACCACATCCGACTTCTTGACGCCCATGTTGGGCATGGCGTCTTTGACGGCGGCCACAATCACATCGCCCACGTGGGCGTAGCGACGGTTGGTGCCGAGCACCCGGATGCACTGGATGCGCTTGGCGCCGCTGTTGTCAGCGACGTTCAGAAAAGTTTCCTGTTGGATCATGGGTCTGCTCTCTTCAACCGGCGGTGCTGTTGGTGAGAACTTCGGCCACGGTCCAGCGCTTGGTGCGGCTGAGTGGGCGGGTCTCGGTGATGCGAACCCGGTCGCCCACTTTGCAGCTGTTCGCTTCGTCGTGGGCCTTGTAACGGGTGGTGCGGCTGACCGTCTTTTGGTAGATGGGGTGGGGGAAGCGGTTTTCCACCGCCACCACCACCGTTTTGTCCATCTTGTCGCTGACGACGGTGCCGACCCTTTCCTTGAGTGCCATGGGGATCGAGGGGGGTATCAGGAGGCTGAATCAGCCGTGGCGGCGGAGCGTTCTTGCTCCTGCTGCACCGTCAGCAGGTGGGCCAGCTTGATGCGGGCCTCCTTGAAGCGGTGCGGGTTTTCCAGCCGGCGGGTGGCCTGCTGGAAGCGCAGCTCAAACAGTTCGCGCCGGGTGGCGCTGACCTGTTCGTTGATCTGGTCGCCGCTGAGCTTGCGCACGTCGGCGATGTTGGGTCGTGCCATCGGTCAGGCCTCCACAGGGGCTGCAGTGTCCTGATCCGCCAGGCTCAGGAATTTGGTCTTCACCGGAAGCTTGTATTGCGCTAGGCGCATGGCTTCCTTGGCGATTTCGGGGGTGATTTCAGCACCGCCCATTTCAAACAGGATCCGGCCCGGTTTGATCACAGCCACCCAGAATTCCGGGTTGCCTTTACCGGAACCCATGCGGGTTTCGGCGGGGCGCATGGTGACCGGCTTGTCGGGGAAGATCCGGATCCAGATCTTGCCGCCCCGCTTGACGTGGCGGGTCATCGCCCGGCGGCTGGCCTCAATCTGGCGGGACGTGATCCAGCCACATTCTTGGGCCTGCAGCGCAAACTCACCGAAGGCAATGGTGTTGCCGCGGGTGGCGACGCCGCGCATGCGGCCTCGCTGTTGTTTGCGGAATTTGACGCGTCGTGGACTCAGCATGGTTCAGGGCTCCGGATCACTCTTTGTTAGAGCGGTCTTCAAACTGTTGCGGCTGCCGGCTGGTCCGGCGGCGGGGGGCAGCGCCCACGGGCAGCTGCTCTTTCTGGCCAGGCAGGACCTCGCCCTTGAACACCCACACCTTGATGCCCAACACCCCGTAGGTGGTGCTGGCCAGCTTGGTGGCGTAGTCGATGTCGGCGCGCAGGGTGTGCAGGGGCACACGACCTTCGCGGGTCCATTCGGTACGAGCGATCTCGGCGCCGTTGAGGCGGCCGGCCACCATGATCTTCAGGCCGAGAACGCCGGCCCGTTGGGCCCGCTGCACGGCCATGCGCATGACGCGACGGAAGGCCACCCGCTTTTCCAGTTGCTGGGCGATGTACTCGGCCAGCAGGAAGGCGTCGGCATCGACCCGCTCGACTTCCACCACGTTGATGCGCACCTGACGGTTGGCATCGCCGAGGGTTTTCTGGATGCCGGTGCGCAGCTCCTCAATGCCGCTGCCCTGACGGCCAACGAGCACGCCGGGGCGGGCGGTTTTCAGTTCGACTTCCAGTTGGTCAGCCTTGCGGGCGATCAGCACATCGCTGATGCCGGCAGCGCCGTACTTCTTGTGGATGAACTTGCGAATCCGATCGTCCTCCTGGAGGAGGGTCGGGTAGGTCTTGCTGGGGGCGTACCAACGCGAGCGGTGATCCTGGGTGATCCCCAGGCGCAGGCCGGTTGGATGGATCTTGTGTCCCATCGGTCGGTGTCCTCGGGGTCAGGCGGAAGGAGCCACAGCAATGCTGATGTGGCAGGTCTGTTTTTTGATCGCGTAGGCACGACCCTGGGCGCGGGGGCGGAAGCGCTTCAGGGAAGGACCCATGTCGGCGATCGCCGTGGCGACCACCAAGGTGGAGGGATCCAGTCCCAGGTTGTGTTCAGCGTTGGCCACCGCAGAGCGCAGCACCTTGGTGATGGGCCCGGTGGAGCGGTAGGGCATGAACTCGAGCATGATCAGGGCCTCGCGATAGCTGCGGCCACGGATCTGGTCGAGAACCCGGCGCACCTTCGAGACGGAACCGCGGATGTAGCGGCCGTGGGCGAGGGCCTGGTTGGAAGGGGTGTTTGCCATAGCGTTAGCGGCCTCCTTTCTTGTCCTTGATGTGGCCCCGGAAGGTGCGGGTGGGGGCAAATTCCCCGAGTTTGTGGCCCACCATCTGTTCCGTCACGTAGACGGGAACATGAGATTTGCCGTTGTGAACGGCAATGGTATGGCCAATCATCATCGGCAGGATGGTGGAAGCGCGTGACCAGGTTTTGATCACGGACTTGTCATCGGCAACGTTTTGCTTTTCAACCTTGCGCAGCAGGCTGTCGGCAACAAATGGTCCTTTTTTGAGTGAACGTCCCATGGCGGATTAAGCGAACAGCAAAGCGGTGTGGATCATCACGAATCGCGTCCGCCACGGCTCCGTTTGGAGATGCGGCGACGTTTCCGGAGCACAAACCGATTGCTGGGTTTGTTCCGCTTACGGGTTCTGAGGCCCAGGGCGGGTTTGCCCCAGGGTGTCACCGGACCGGAGCGACCGATCGGTGCCTTGCCCTCACCACCACCGTGGGGGTGGTCGCAGGGGTTCATCACCGAACCGCGCACTTCAGGCCGGCGGCCCAGCCAGCGCTTGCGGCCAGCCTTGCCGAGGCTGGTGTTGCGCACCTCGGCGTTGCCCACTTCGCCGAGGGTGGCGTAGCACTCGCGGCGCACCAGCCGCACCTCGGTGGAGGGCAGCTTGAGGGCGACGTAGTCGCCTTCCTTGGCCACCACCTGGGCACTGGCCCCGGCGGTACGCACCATCTGGCCACCGCGTCCGGCATAGAGCTCCACGTTGTGGACGCTGGAGCCGAGGGGGATGGCGGAGAGGGGCAGGGCGTTGCCGGTTTCGATCGGCGACTCAGGGCCGGACACCACCTGCTGGCCGATCTCGATGCCGGCCGGCGCCAGGATGTAGCGCTTCTCGCCATCGACGTAGAAGAGCAGCGCCAGGCGGGCGTTGCGGTGGGGGTCGTAGTGGATCGCCGCCACCTTGGCGACCACGCCGTGCTTGTCGCGGCGGAAGTCGACGATGCGGTAGAGGCGCTTGTGGCCACCGCCGCGGTGGCGGCAGGTGATCACGCCGCGGTTGTTGCGGCCTTTGCGGCGGTGTTTGGCCACCACCAGTCCCCGCTCCCGACCACGGCCAGTGACTTCAGAGAAGTCGCTGGCGACGCGGGTGCGGGTGCCGGGGGTGATGGGGCGGTAATTGCGAATAGCCATGTTGTTTCAGACCCCTCAGGACTCAGGGAACAGCTGGATGGCGTTGCCCTCGGCCAGGCGCACCACCGCTTTCTTCACCTGGGCACGTTTGCCGGCGAAGCGTCCCACGCGCCGTGAGCGGCGAGGGGGATTCATGGTGCTGATGCCGATGACCTTCACGTCGAACAGCTGTTCAACGGCAGCCTTGATGTCGGGCTTGGCGGCCCGATGGTCCACCTCGAAGGTGTACTGGTTTTGCTCGAGGGCCCGGGTGGCCTTCTCGGTGATCAGGGGCCGGCGGATCACATCCGCGAGCCGACTGGAAAAACGCTCAGCCATCGCCGTAGACCTCCTGAATCTTCGCGAGTGCTTCCTCGCTCACCACCAACTTGTTGGCGTGGAGCAGATCGAACACGTTGAGCTGATCAGCGGCGATCAGCTTGACCTTCTCGAGGTTGCGCACGGAACGCCGCACGGCCTCGGAAGCACCGTCGAGCACCACCAGCACCTTGGTGCCGGCTTCGATGCCGAAGCGGGCCAAGGCAGCGGTGATCTCCTTGGTTTTGGGGGTGTCGAGCCCCGCTCCGAAGCCTTTCACCACGGTGATGTCGTCGATGCGGCTCATCAGCGCGGTGCGCAGGGCCAGGCGACGTTCCTTGCGGTTCATCGCCACGGCATAGCTGCGGGGCTTGGGACCAAACACCACACCACCACCGGGGCGGAGGGGGGTGCGGATCGAACCCTGGCGGGCCCGACCGGTGCCCTTCTGTTTGTAGGGCTTGCGACCACCACCGGCCACTTCGGCACGGGTGAGCGTGCTGGCTGTGCCCTGGCGGGCGTTGGCCAGCTGACGCACCACGGCGCGATGCACCAGGTCGGAGGCGGACGTTTCTTTAGCGACCTTGAGGTCGAGGGCAGCCTTGCCGGCTTCTTTGCCCTGCCAGTCGCGGATTACACAGTTAGCCATCGATGTTCTCCTCAGTTCCCAGCTTTGGCGCCCACCCGGTTCGCCGGGCGGATGTTCAGCAGGGCGCCGGGCTTGCCGGGCACTGAACCCTTCACCACCAGCAGATTGCGCTCCGCATCCACTTTCAGGATGACGAGCCCGCGGGTGGTGGTTTGCTTGCCGCCGTAACGACCAGCCATGCGCTTGCCGGGGTAGACGCGGCCAGGCGTGGTGCCGGCGCCGATCGAACCCGGCTCACGGTGGTTCTTGGAACCGTGGGTCATGGGTCCGCGGCTGAAGCCGTGGCGCTTCTGGAGGCCGGAGAAGCCACGCCCCATGGTGTCGCCGCTCACATCGACCTTCTGGCCTGCTTCGAAGGCCGTGACGGTGATGGAGCCACCCAGCTCAAGGCCATCGACACTGTCGACCCGATATTCCTTCAGGTGACGCAGGGCCTCATCGCCCGACTTCGCCAGGTGCCCCTTGGCCGGCTTGTTCACGAGCTTGTCGCGAATGTCGCCAAAACCAAGCTGCACAGCGTTGTAGCCGTCGGTGCTGGTGCTTTTGAGTTGGGTGATACGGCAGGGACCAGCCTCGATCACGGTGACCGGGATGGATCTGCCCTCTTCATCGAAGAATTGGGACATGCCCAATTTCTTCCCAAGAATGCCGATGGACATAGGAGGGGAAACAACGCCAGCTGGACCACCGCACAACAGGAGCCCAGGGCTCATGCGTAACGGTGAAGCTGAACAAATCGAGGAGCTGCCTGGCTCGGCCAAGGTGGCCGCATGGCGTGGCCCGAGACGAAGCTCCGGCGGACGCGGTTGCGATTTCCAAGGGCTAGCAAGGCTGATCTGGATTGGATCAGCGCGGCTGGGACTTGTCTGAACCGGACCAGAATCTCCGAAGGAGATGTGGCGCGTTCAGGCAGTTTCCCGACGGACCATGCAACCTGTGACAGCTGCTTGTGCCGTGCTGGCCGAGGACGGCCACCACCACTGGTGACCGTGTGCTGCGAACTGGAGGCCCGGCTAGCGGACGGGCACAGTTCATCAGCACAGTCGACGATCTTACCTCACGGGTTGACAGCCTTCCATTGCGTGGCGCTGCAGTGATCGAGTCCATGCGTGTTCGCGGGCCGGCGTGAGCTGTCAGACTGCTGTTGAGCTTTGTGATCCTTTGCGATGCCTCTGCTGCTCTCCGGGCGCGGTTTCCGGCAGGACCTGGAGCGGGCTGGGGCCTTGGCTCTCTTCGCCCCGCTCGAAGGTGGCGCAGAAACCCGTCTGATGCGTCGGATGCGGGCGGCGGGGTACCGAGCCCAGCTCACCTCGGCCCGGGGGCTGGGGGATCCGGAAGCCTTTTTGTTGCAGCTGCATGGCGTGCGTCCACCGCACCTCGGCCATCAAAGCGTGGGTCGAGGGGCGGCCGTTGGGGAGGTGCAGCGGGTGATGCCTCAGTTGGGGAGCCTGCTGGAGGGGACCCAGCCGATCCTGCTTTGGTTGCTCGAAGGCCAGGTGCTGTCGCGGGCCGAGCTGGGGTCGTTGGTGTCCCTCTGCCGGCGTGAGCCGCGGTTGAAGTTGGTGGTGGAGATGGGAGGGGCCCGGGCCCTGCGCTGGCAGCCCCTTGAGCAGCTGCTTGACGCCTGAGGCGGCCCTGACCCGCGGCAGCTGGGTCAAGTTGATCTGCGGTGCCAGCAATCAGGATCTGGCGGCCATTGAAGATGTCTGCGGGGTGTTCGCCTTGGCAGGCGTCCACTGCATCGATGTGGCGGCCGATGTGGCCGTGGCTGCCGCTGCCCGTCGCGGCATCGCCTGGGCCCAGGCGCGGGGAGCGGCCCGGCCCTGGTTGATGGTGAGCCTCAGCGATGGGGCCGATCCCCATTTCCGCAAAGCCTGGTTTGATCCCCAGCGTTGTCCGCCGGCCTGTGCTCGCCCGTGTGAGCGGGTCTGTCCGGCCCTGGCGATCGGCGTGGCGGCCACCGGTGGGCCCGGGGTGCTGGTTGAACGCTGCTACGGCTGCGGTCGCTGCCTGCCGGCTTGTCCCGAGGGCCTGATTGAGGAGCGGGGCCAGGTGCTGGAGGCTGTCGACGTGCCACCCCTGCTGACCCAATTGCGGCCCGACGCGGTGGAACTCCACACCCAGCCAGGCCGGGGGGCAGCTTTTGCCGAGCGGCTGGCCCAGGTGGTGGCCAGTGGTGTGCCGCTGCAGCGGTTGGCGGTGAGCGCTGGTCTGGAGGGAACGGCCCAGCTGCCAGCCGGCTTGGGTGCCGAGCTGTGGCAGCGCTTTGCCCTGCTGCGCGCCCAGGGCCTCCGCCCCCTCTGGCAGCTGGATGGCCGGCCGATGAGTGGCGATGTGGGGGCCGGTACGGCCCATGCCGCCGTCAAATTGGCTGCAGCGGTGCTGGCCTGCGCCCCCCCTGGCCCCGTGCAGCTGGCGGGGGGCACCAATGCGCACACCTTGTCTCAGTTACAGGCTCCTCTTCGGCGCCACATTGCGGGGGTGGCCTTCGGTGGGGTGGCCCGCCGTCTGTTGCAACCGCTGCTGTTGGAAGCCCAGGGCCGGGGACGTCCCCTGCTAGCCGATGGGACCCTCTGGCCCGAGGCCCTGGAGCTGGCTCAGGCCCTGGTGGCTCCCTGGCTAGAACAGACCTAGTGCCCGACGATCCGGTGTCCAGCTCTGCCCCGACGGCTCCCCAGCGCGTCACCGACGACCTCGACCGTCTGCTGGAGCTGCTGCCCGAGGTGGTGCAGACGTCGCTGGCGACAGAGGAGGCGCGGGAGCAGCTGTTGGAGGTGGTGCTGGATCTGGGGCGGGTGCCGGAGGCCCGTTATCCCGGCCAGGTTCGGGCTCTGGGTCAGCGGCCCCTGGAGCGCTCCGATCTGGCGGCGGTGGTGGAGCGGCTGGGGATTTTTGGCGGCGACAATCGCGCCGGTATCGAGCGCACCCTGCACCGCATCAGCGCCATCCGCAACCGCACCGGTGAGATTGTCGGCCTCACCTGTCGGGTGGGGCGGGCCGTGTTCGGCACGGTGGCGATGGTGCGCGATCTGCTGGATTCCGGCGAGTCGTTGCTGCTGATGGGCCGACCCGGCGTCGGCAAGACCACCGCCCTGCGGGAGATCGCCAGGGTGCTGGCCGACGACCTGGGCAAGCGGGTGGTGGTGATTGATACCAGCAACGAGATCGCCGGCGACGGTGACATCCCCCATCCCGCCATCGGCCGCGCCAGGCGGATGCAGGTGGCGCGGCCGGAGCTTCAGCACCAGGTGATGATCGAGGCGGTGGAAAACCACATGCCCGAGGTCATCGTGATCGATGAGATCGGCACCGAGCTCGAGGCGCAGGCGGCCCGCACCATTGCCGAGCGGGGCGTGATGTTGGTGGCCACGGCCCATGGCAACGCCATCGAGAACCTGATCAAGAACCCCACTCTCTCCGACCTGGTGGGCGGCATTCAATCGGTGACTTTGGGGGACGAGGAGGCCCGCCGCCGTCGCACCCAGAAGACGGTGCTGGAGCGCGCTGCCGAGCCCACCTTCGCCTTGGCGGTGGAGATGCACAGCCGTCACCGCTGGCTGGTGCACCGCGATGTGGCCCGCACCGTGGATCTGCTGCTGCGCGGTCAGAGCGCCCGGCCCCAGGTTCGTGAGCTCGGTGCCGATGGCCACCTGCAGGTCGAGGAGGTCGTGCCCCCCGCGGCTTCGCCCCTCTCGAGCCGGCCGCGCCTCGTGCCCCGGCCCTTGCCGGAGCCCGACGAGCCCGATGCCGGCGAGGCCACTCCCGTCGTGGAGCCTTTGCCCGTGTTGCGGGTGTATGGGGCGGGCATCAGTCGGGGGGCTTTGGAGCAGGTGGTGCGGGCCCGCCAGGTGCCGGTGGAGGTGGTGGGCAGCGTGGAGTTGGCCGATGCGGTGCTGAGCCTGCGCCAGCAGTTCGGCAGGGACCCCCACGTACGCCGCCAGGCCCAGGACCTCGGCCTGCCGATCCTGGTGCTCAAATCGGCGGCGCCACCCCAGCTGCAGCGGGCTCTGGAGCGGCTACTGGAGCGCCACCGCCAGGACCGTGCTGCCCGAGACCGTGCCGCCCAGGATCCGGCGGCGCTGTCGGCGGCCAGCTCCCAGGGGGACGATGCCCTGGCCGGTCTGGAGGAATGCCGTCTGGCGGTTGAACAGGTGGTGCTGCCCCACGGCCAGCCTGTTGAGCTGCTGCCCCGGAGCGATCGGGTGCGCCTGATGCAAGCGGAATTGGCAAGCCGTTACCGCCTGCGTACGGCGGTGTTTGGCCGTGGATCCGAGCAGCGGCTGCGGGTGTTTCCGGCTTGAACGGGTGCCGGTGGATCGGTCGCGGTTGACGAAGGACCGGGCGCTATGGGTAACTATCTAGGCACCGGTTGCGACCGGCTGCATTGGGTCGTCGCCAAGTGGTAAGGCAGCGGGTTTTGGTCCCGCCATTCCTAGGTTCGAATCCTAGCGACCCAGTTTTTCGCCCCATGCCGACACAGCCCAGTCGCGCCAAAACGGCTTCCCCGGCTGCGGCAGATCCTCTCGTGGTGTTCGACTTCGATGGCGTGCTGATGGATGGCATGCCGGAGTACTGGTGGGCGGCTCGGACGACGGCTCTGCAGCTTGCCCCTCAGTTGGTGTTGCCGGAGCAGGCTCCCGCGGCCTTCGTTCGCTTGCGACCCCTGATCCATCAGGGTTGGGAAATGGTGTTGATGGCCGCTGAGCTGGGCCGGGCGGACCTTGACCTGGAGGGCCTGCTGGCCCACTACGACGCGGCCTTGCCCGTTGCCCTGGCGCGTTGGGGTTGGGACGCCGCGCAGCTGCAGCAGCAGCTCGAGCAGGTTCGTGCTGCGGCCATCGCCGCTGAACCAGAGACCTGGTTGGCCCGCCACCGGTTGTATCCGGGGGTGAAGGAGCGCCTGGCCCAGCTGGCTGGGGAAGGGGCGGACTGGGCTGTGCTCACCACCAAGGGTGCGGCGTTTGCCTCACGGCTGCTGGCCGCCGCGGGTCTGCAACCCTGGGCGCTCTACGGCCATGAGCAGGGCAGCAAGCCCGCGGTGTTGCGGGGGCTGCTGGCCGAGCAGCGCCCCCTGTGGTTCGTGGAAGATCGTCGCCCCACCCTGGAGACGGTGCGGGCCGATCCACGACTGGCCGCGGTGCGCTGTTGCCTGGTGAGCTGGGGCTACCTGGGACCCCAGGACGCCCAAAACCTGCCGGCGGATATCGCCTGGCTCACCCCCGAGCGGTTTGCGGCGCCCCTGGCGCAATGGCCCTAGTGGGCTAGAGTACGCGCGTACTACAAGCAATTGGTACGCCGGTCCTCTTTGGTGGCACTTGCTGCTTAGAGGTCGCAGGATGGCTGCCTTCGGGGTTTCCCGGGGCTGTTCCTGCGGGGCCTGCCGGGTTTCGACCCGCTCTCCGGCCCGCTCCCCGTTCCGGTTCCCGCCCTTGCGGCCTGTCCCATCGCTTCTGATTGCTGCCATGCCCGCCGATTCCACCACCAGCTCTTCCGTGTCCCCTTCCCCTTCCTCCTCCCGCACGTCCGCCAGCGCCGCCGCCGAGCGGGACAAGGCCCTGGGGTTGGTGCTGAACCAGATCGAGCGCAATTTCGGCAAGGGCTCGATCATGCGCCTTGGTGACGCCTCCCGCATGCGGGTGGAAACCATCGGTACCGGTGCCCTCACCCTCGACCTCGCCCTCGGTGGCGGCTATCCCAAGGGCCGGGTGGTGGAGGTCTATGGCCCGGAGAGCTCCGGTAAAACCACCCTCACCCTGCATGCCATCGCCGAGGTGCAGAAGCGCGGTGGCGTGGCGGCCTTTGTCGATGCGGAGCATGCCCTGGATCCGGTGTACGCCGCCGCCCTGGGGGTCGACATCGAAAACCTGCTGGTTTCCCAGCCCGACACGGGGGAGATGGCCCTGGAGATCGTCGATCAGCTGGTGCGCTCGGCCGCGGTCGACATCGTGGTGGTCGACTCGGTGGCGGCCCTGACGCCCCGCGCTGAGATCGAGGGGGAAATGGGGGATCTGGCGGTGGGCAGCCAGGCCCGCTTGATGAGCCAGGCGATGCGCAAGATCACCGGCAACATCGGCAAATCCGGCTGCACCGTGATCTTCCTCAACCAGCTGCGCCAGAAGATCGGCGTCACCTACGGCAACCCGGAAACCACCACGGGCGGCAACGCCCTGAAGTTCTACGCCTCGGTGCGGCTCGATATCCGCCGCATCCAGACCCTCAAGCGCGGCACCGAGGAATACGGCATCCGCGCCAAGGTCAAGGTGGCCAAAAACAAGGTGGCGCCTCCCTTCCGGATCGCCGAGTTCGACATTCTGTTTGGCCGGGGCATCAGCACCCTCGGTTGCTTGCTCGATCTCGCCGAGGAAACCGGTGTGGTGGCCCGCAAGGGTGCTTGGTACAGCTACGAGGGCGACAACATTGGTCAGGGGCGTGACAACACGATCACCTGGCTGGAGCAGAACCCCGAGCAGGCTGAGTTGATCGAACAGCTCACCCGCCAGAAGCTCAAGGAGGGCTCGGAAGTGACGGCCAATTCGATGAAGCCCCTGGCTGCAGCTGCCAAGGCTGCTGCCACTCCGGCTGCTCTGGCGGAGTCTTCTGCTCTGGGGGAGTCGGCAGCGGCCCTGGCTGAGTTGCCGGTGGCGAGCTGACAGTCTCTCGGCTCAGGGGCGCGAGAAGGCGCCCCTGGGCTTGGAGGTCAGGTTGGCGGCACGGGATCCGCCGGCAGCTTCGGGGTTCTGGAGCACTTGGGCGACCCGCTGCAGTTCCTGGATGGCTTCGGCGCCCTCCAGCTTCACCAGTTCGTGGCCGTCGAGGGATTCCACCCAGCTGATGCCGAAGTCGGACACCAGAAAACGCACCATGTGGTTGGCGTCCAAGTTGGCCACGAAGGAGGCGCCGTGGCCATCACGGCCATCGCCGCAGATGTAACAGGTGGCGGCGATGCCCCGGTTCTGAAGGCTTTTGGCCAGAGCCTGCAGGCTCATCACCAGGTCGTGCACCACGGATCGGTATTGCTCGGCGAGACGCGGGAACACGGCGGAATCCCAAACTGCTTCAAATTCTAATGTTTTCTTTAAGATTTCGAGGTGGGCCAGCCGGCCGTTCAGCCATCCGCAAGGGTCCACCAGCCCGCGGCGGGGCCGATGAAGCGCACCGTCACCCAAAAGAGCACCAGCGCGGCGATGCCCACCCAGGCGCCCTTGGTGGTGAGAGTCACGAAGCGATCGGCCTGGTTGCGGGTCAGCGGCAGCCAGCTGGCGATGCGTGGCGAGGTGTCAACCTGCTTGGTGCGGTCGGGCTTGATCGCTTTGGGCGGCAAGCCCTGGATGCTGCGGCGCTTGGCTTCCCCCATTCCCCTGGCTGCTTGTGTGCTGCGCTGAGCTCAGGCTAATGAGGCAGAAGGCGGCTGAGGCTGACCCAAGGTTCGAGGGCGATCAGCACCTGCCGCCCCCAGCTGCGCCCCCGTAGGCGTCCATCCAGCACGGCCAGTCGCCCTCCCCCATGGCGCCGCAGGCCGGCTAGGCCCAGTTGCAGTCGGTTGAGGCCATCGGGCAGCAGGCACTCCCGGAACCAGTCGCGACCGTCCTGGCGCAGGGCCAGCACCCGGGCGGCGGTGAGGGGATCCTCGAGGCTGGCCAGGGGCAGCAGGCCCACCACAATCTGGCTGGGTAGGGGCAGTCGCTGCTGCTGCTCCAGCCACCAGCTCCAGCGGGCGCAGATCACGCCGTTGCCGTCGGGCGCAGTGCTTTCGTGCACCACGCGCGAGCCGAATTCCGCCGCTAAACCACTGGTGAGCCCCCGGCGTAGGGCGTCGTCATCGATCAGCACCACGGTGAGGCCGGCCTGCCCCAGCACCAGCCGGCGGCTCTGGTCCAGCAGATGTAGGCCGTAGTGGGGGCTGTTGGGCAGGGGTTGCCGCAGCGGGGCATAGAGGGGCAGGGGATCGGCCAGCGGCGGATCCCCCAGGCTCACGCTCACCACTGGCTGCAGTCCGAGGGCAACGCCCGGCTCTGGCTGCCCGGCGGCGGCCCGGGCGCTGGCCAGCTGGCCCAGCAACACGGCGCCGCGCTGCTCCAGCAGGCCCTGCAGCACCCGCAGCGGCTCGAGTGGTTGGCGGTGCAGCTGCCACTGCAGCAGCTCGGGATTCACCTGGGCCCAGCTGGTCCAGCCGTTGCCCTGGGCGTTCAGCCAGGCGGGCCATGGTTCGGGCAGGGGGCTTAGCAGCTGCAGCAGGTGGCGCAGGGGTGCCTCGTCTTCCGGCGCGAGGGCCACCAGCTGGTTGGGGCGGCGAGGATGGCTGAGCACCTGGCGGTTGAGTCGCTCGTGCAGGGTCAGGAGGCTGGCTTCCGCCGCCGGCTGGGCCCGCCGCAACTGGTCCCAGTGCTGCGGCGTTACCACCACCTCCAGGGCCTGGCGCAGCAGGGTGTCGAGCTGTTCAGCCTCGGGAATCACCAGTTGCCGCGTCCCCAGCAGTCCCTGCTGCCAGGCCGCCACCAGTTGGTGGTGGTTGAGCAGCCACACGCGGGCTCCGGCCGGCGGCCGGTCACCTTCGAAGCACGGCAGGGCCAGGCTTGGGTCGGCCCGTCCCAGGCGGGGCAACTCAACCTGGAGCAGTCGCTGCCGCTGGGCTTCACTCACCACCAAGGCCAGCGGTTCCTCGCTCAGCGCCAGCGGCACCAGCAGGCTGATCCACCAGCTGGGATCGCTGCCCGGAGCCAGCCGCACCAGGGTGTGGTCGCTGCGGCGCAGGCTGCGGGCCACCAGGCGGCTGAGGCTCAGATGGTGGGGCCAGGGTTCGCCGCCCTCGTGCTGCAGCAGGGCTTTGAGTTGCTGGTGGGCGCGGGCTTCGAGCATTCCCAGGCGGCCAACAGACGCAAAGCGTAGGAAGCTGGCTGGATGGCTCTGCCGCAATGACCTCTGTTTCCCTGCCGCACCCGGCGGCAACCACAACCGCCGCACCTGCCCTGTGGCGCCAACGCCCGGTGGGCGTGGTGGGCCTGGGGTTGATCGGTGGCTCCCTGGGCTTGGATCTGCAGCAGCTGGGGGTCGATGTGCGCGCCCTGGTGCATCGCGAGGCCACGGCCGATCGGGCCCGGCAGCGCGGGTTGGCCACGCAGGTCAGCACCGATCCCGCTGTGCTGGCTGACTGCGGGCTGGTGGTGCTCGCCCTGCCCCTCGACCGGCTTCTGGAGCCACCTGCCGAGCTGCTGGCGGCCCTGCCAGCGCAGGCCGTGATCACCGATGTGGGCTCGGTGAAGGCGCCCGTGCTGGCCTGTTGGTCGCGGTTGGTGCCGCGCTTTGTGGCCAGCCATCCCATGGCTGGCACCGCCCAGGCGGGGGTGGAGGCTGGGCAGTTGGGGCTGTTTCGGGATCGCCCCTGGGTGGCCACGCCGGATGCCGCCACCGACCCGGAGGCCCTGCAGCTGGTGCAGGGTCTGGCCCGGGCCGTGGGCGCCCAGTGGCTCAGCTGCGCTGCCGTTGAGCACGACCGGGCGGTGGCGCTGATTTCCCACCTACCCGTGCTGGTGAGTGCAGCTCTGCTGCAGACCGCGGATCGCTCGGGCGCCGATCCTTCGGGAGACGGCGAGCTGGCTGGCCTGGTGCGGCAGCTGGCCTCCAGTGGCTTTGCCGACACCACCCGGGTGGGTGGAGGGAATCCGGAGCTCGGCACCCTGATTGCCCGCTGCAACCAGGTGGCCCTGCTGGCGGCGCTCGGCCACTACCGCAGCGCCCTGGATCAGCTGGAGGCCTGCGTGCGGGAGTCGGATTGGCAGGGGTTGCAGCAGACCCTGCAGCGCTGCCAGAGCCTGCGGCCGGAGTTTCTTTAGGCCTGGTGCCCGCTTGCCCTAGGCCAGCACGAGCGGCTGCTGGCGGGCGGCCAGCAACTGGCGGCAGGCCATCAGGGCTGAGTGACTCACACCGGCGGTGCCTTCGCCGGGATAGATCGCGTCGCCGCAGAGCCAGAGGCCCGGCAGGGGCGTGCGGCTGGCTAGGCCAAAGGGCCCGAAGCGGCTGGGGTGTTGCCCGAGCCCGCCCACGTAGCCGAAGGGGCGGCCGGTCCAGCGCTCAAAGCCACGGGGCGTGGCGGTTTCGCAGTGCAGCCAGGGCTGCTCGGGCAGCTGCAGCAACGCCCGCAGGCCCCGCTCCATGCCCGCTTGAGCACTGGCCTTGCGCGCGGCATAGGCCTCTGGGCTGAGCCCAAACCAGGGCAGGGCCTCCGTGAACACACTGGCAATCACCGTGGCTTTGCCGGCAGGGGCTCGGCCATCGCCCTCGCGGCTCACCGACACGAACAGTGATCCCGGCTCGTCCCAGGCACCCTGCAGGTGGGCAGGGCATTGGGGGGGCAGGTCGCGGCGGGCCACGGCCCCATAGAGCACCAGGGCCCCCGAGGGTTCGCCCAGCTGGCTCAGCCGCTGGCGGTAGCCCGCGGGCAGCTGCGGACCGAGCAGGGCAGGCAGGGTTTGGGGTGGCAGGGCCAGCACCACGTCGCTGCAATGCAACTGGAAGGGGCGATCTGCCGGTCCAAGGCCTTTCACCTGCCAGCGCCGCTCCGGCGGGACAGCGGCATCGCGCTCCAGGCCTGTGACGCGGTGGCGGGTGCGCAGCTGGCCGCCGGCCTGATGCAGGCCCTGCTCCAAACCGGCACTGAGGGTTTGCATCGACCCCTCCAGGTGAAACAGCCCCAGGGGCTCCTGGGCCATGGCCAGCACGGTGGCGCCATAGAGGGCGGCGGTGCGGTTGGCGGGTTCCTGGGAATAGAGCTTGAGTTGCAGGTCGAGGAAGCGTCGCAGGCGGGTATCGCCCGCTGCGCCGCAGAGGTGCAACAGGTCGGCGATGGTGGAGCCCACCAGCAGCCCACTGGCCAGGTTGGCCGGGCGCAGGGCCCCCAGCAGCTGGCCCAGATCCCAGGCGTTGCGGGGGGGCAGCACCGGATCCTGGGTGGCGAAGCCCCAGTTGGCGCGGTGCAGGGCCGCAGTCAGCTGCCAGAACCGCTCGCTGCCGGGAAACTGCGCCTGCCGTTCGGCCTGCCAGCGCGCGGGGTCGCGCCAGAGCTGCACCGGCGGATGGCCATCGCCCAGATCCACCACACAGCCGGGATCGAGCGGGCTGGCCTGGGGCAGGGGAACGCCGAGGTGCTGGAAGATCCGTGCGTGGATGCCCCCGGGCTCGAGCCCCGCCACCTGGGTGGCACCCACATCAAAGGTGTAGGGCCCGCGGCGGAAGGTGCCGGCGCAGCCGCCGCTCTGGTGGTGGGCCTCCAGCAGCTGCACCCGCATTCCGGCCTTGGCCAGCAGGGCCGCGGCGGTGAGGCCGGCGATGCCGGCCCCCACCACCACCACATCGCTGTGTTCCTCCATGGCGGCATGCTGGCAGGTGCCTGATCCGCAGCGAGTTGTGGCGGCTGAGCCCCCAGATCCCCTCAACCTGTGGCTGCACCGCCAGCTGGGGCAGGTTGTGGTGGGCCGCACGCCGGTGGGCGGTGGCTGCATCCACAGCGCCTGGCGCCTCGAGCTCGCGGGCGGTGGCACTGTGTTTGCCAAAACCAACACGGCCGCCTGTCTGCCCCTGCTGGAGGCGGAAGCCGAGGGGCTGCAGCAGCTGGCTCGGCATGCCTCAACGGGCCTGGTGATCCCCGAGCCCCTGGCCTGGGGCGTGGAGGGTGAGCAGGCCGTATTGGTGTTGGGCTGGCTGGAGCTCGGCGGACCGGTTGGCGCCGCGGCTCAAGAGAAGGCCTGGTTCGCGCTCGGCCAGGGGTTGGCCGGATTGCATCGCTCCAGCGCCAGCTGCGCCCCTGCCCTGGGCTATGGCTGGCCGGCCGACAACTTCCTGGGTTCAGCCCCCCAGCCCAATGGTTGGCGGAGCGATTGGGGGCTGTTTTTTGCCGAATGCCGTCTGGCGCCCCAGCTGGCCTGGGCGGCTCGCCGCGGGCAGCCCCTACGCGGAGCCCAGGCGCTGCTGGAACGGGTGCCGCATGGGTTGAACAGCCATGGCTGTAGGCCGGTGCTGGTGCACGGTGATCTGTGGGGCGGCAATGCGGCCCTGCTGGCCGATGGGCGCGGGGCGATCTTTGATCCGGCCTGCTACTGGGGGGATCGGGAGGTGGACCTGGCGATGGCGCAGCTGTTCGGGGGCTTCCCGCCCGCCTTTTTCAACGGCTATGCCGATGGCTGGCCGCTGGAGCCCTGTGCCGGGGGGCGAATCTCCCTCTACAACCTGTACCACCTGCTGAACCACGCCAACCTGTTTGGCGGCGGCTACGGCCACCGCGCCCAGGCTTGCATCGATGCTCTGCTGGATTAGCCCAGATACTCCTTGCGGAGGTTCTGAACCTTGGCCACCACAGCATTGCGCTTTTCGCTGGTGGTGAGGTTGTGCCAGCTCCATTGGCCCACCACCACCAAGCCGAGCAGTTCGAGCAGGCCGGGCACCACGGGCAGCAGGTTGATGGTGTCGAGCACGCCTTTGATCAGGATCTGGGCCACGATCACAGCCAGGATCACGCCGGTGGCCTTGCCGATCCGGCCCATCTGATTCCAGTCCACCTGGTCGAGGGTGCTGTTCACCTTCGTCAGGATTTCGCTATAGCGCTCGCTGAAGCTCACCTCGGTGGAGCTGGAGGGTGCTCCTGTCTCCACGTCAGTGGCAGTCCCAGTGGCCGTGCCCTGCTCAGTCGCATCGGGGGTCATATCGCTCATGGACCAGGTGGAGGGGCTGATGTGTGGAATGCTCCATAAGGTATCGGTGTGACCTCCCAAGCGCCAGCGCAGCTCAGCTCGGGTCTGGGCCTGCTCACCGTTCTGCGCCAGATCCTGGTGTCCGCTGCACCCCAGGAGGGATGTGCCCTGCTGCTCGGCAAGCGGCTGGATGATGGCTGGGAGCTGGACTGGATCTGGCCCTGCTGCAACGTCTGGCCGGTGCCTGGCGAGCGCTGCCGTCGCTTCGCGATCGATCCCCGCGAGCAGCTGTTGGCGCAGAAGTGGGGGCGACCGCGGGGGCTGGAGGTGCTGGGGGCGGCCCACAGCCATCCCTGCAGTCCTGCGGTGCCTTCCAGCACCGACCGCTACCTCACGCTGCAGCCGGCGCTCATGCTGATCCTGGGGCGCGACCAGGACCAGGACCAGGACCAGGACCAGGACCAGGAGCTGGTGGCCTGGTGGTTGCCGGAGCCTCCCGCCCAGCCCCAGCGCTTGCCATGGAGAATGGAGAGCTGATCCAAGAGGCCATGCTTCCTCCCGACACCAGCGGCGTTCAGCTCAGCCCCGATGAGGTGGCCCGTTTTGCCAGGCACCTGATCCTGCCCGAGGTGGGCATGGAAGGGCAGAAGCGGCTCAAGGCCTCTTCGGTGCTGTGCGTGGGCACGGGTGGCCTCGGCTCGCCGCTTTTGCTGTATCTAGCTGCGGCCGGTGTGGGCCGGATCGGCATCGTCGATTTCGACGTGGTGGATCACTCCAACCTGCAGCGCCAGGTGATTCACGGCACCAGCTGGGTGGGCAAGCCCAAGATCGAATCGGCCAAGGCCCGCATCCTCGAGATCAACCCCCATTGCCAGGTGGATCTCTACGAAACGGCCCTCACCAGCGACAACGCCCTGGAGATCATCCGCCCGTACGACATCGTCTGCGATGGCACGGACAACTTCCCCACCCGCTACCTGGTGAACGATGCCTGCGTGCTGCTGGGCAAGCCCAATGTGTACGGCTCGATCTTCCGCTTCGAGGGCCAGGCCACGGTGTTCAACCTGGATGCCGAAAGCCCCAACTACCGCGACCTGTTCCCGGAGCCGCCGCCGCCTGGCATGGTGCCCTCCTGCGCCGAGGGCGGCGTGGTGGGCGTGCTGCCCGGGATCATCGGCGTGATCCAGGCCACCGAAGCGGTGAAGATCATCACCGGCATCGGCACCACCCTCAGCGGCCGCCTGCTGTTGTTCGATGCTCTGGGCATGAAGTTTCGGGAGCTGAAGCTGCGGCCCAACCCCGAGCGGCCGGTGATCGACAAGCTCATTGATTATCAGGAGTTCTGCGGCGTGGGCGGCAGCGCCCCCGGCCAGGAAGAAGCGGGCTCGGTTCCCAGCATTACCGTGGCCGAGCTCAAAACCATCATCGATGGCCAGGTGGAGGACATCCTGTTGGTGGATGTGCGCAATCCGCCCGAGGCCGACATCGCCGTGATTCCTGGATCAGTGCTGGTGCCGCTGGACCAGATCGAAAGCGGCGTGGCGATCGATCAGATCCGCAACCTGGCGGCCGGCAAGAAGATTTACGTGCACTGCAAGCTGGGCGGCCGTAGCGCCAAAGCGCTCATCGCCCTGGGGCGCCACGGCATTGAGGGCGTCAATGTGTCCGGCGGCATCGACGCCTGGAGCCAGGAGGTGGACCCGAGCCTGCCGCGCTATTAAGCCTCGCCTTCAGTAATCCACCCCGCGCTTGAGGTCGACGCCGCGCTCGGCGTAGTGCTTGTGGCACACCATCTCGGAGTGCACAGAGGCCAGGTCGAAGTAGGCGGGTCGGTTTTTGCAGCGCCCGGTGAGAATCACTTCGGTTTCGGCGGGCTTGCGCAGCAGGGTCTGCACGATCGGCTCCACCGGCAGCAGCTCCAGATCCACCGTGGGGTTGATCTCATCGAGGATCACGGTTTTGTAGAGGCCGCTTGAGATCGCGGCCCGGGCGATCTCCCAGGCGCGCTCCGCTTCGATGTAGTCGATCGGCTGCTGCTGGCCGCGCCACACAATCGCGTCGCGCCCCGAGCGCAGGTGATCTACCAGGTGGGGATAGCTCTCGCGCAGGGCGGCGATGGCGGCATCTTCGGTGTAACCGGCGCCGCCTTTGAGCCACTGCAGGATCAGCACCCGGTGGCTTTTGTCCTGGGAGATGCCCCGGCCGATGGCCTGTAGCCCCTTGCCCAGGGCACTGGTGGATTTGCCCTTGCCCTCACCGGTGTAGATCTCCACGCCATCGAGGCCACCGGGCCCCTGGTGGGCCCGCATCTCGGAGTGCAAGTCGGCCAGCTGCACCAGCGGGCGGGGGGCGCCACGGCCGGTGCAGATCACTTCCATACCCCCGGGTTTGGCCGCCAGGGTGCGGGCCACATCGTCGATGTCCAGCAGCCCCAGGTCCAGCACCGGGTTGAGCTCATCGAGCACCACCACGGAGTAGAGGTCGCTGGCGATGGCGCCCTTGGCGATGTCCCAGCCGCGCTGGGCCTCCTGCCGGTCGAATTTGGTCACCTCCTCGGCGCTGAAGAAGTCCCCGCGGCCGGTGCGCACCTGGTCGATCAGATGGGGGAAACCCTGCTGCAGGGCCTCGATGGCGGCATCTTCGTCGTAGGCCCGGCCGGGCCCTTTGAGGAAGCGCAGCAGCAACACCCGGGTGCGTTTCTGCTCGCAGATGCCTAGGCCAATCGTGCGCAGCACCACCCCCAGGGCGGCCTGGCTCTTGCCTTTGCCGTCGCCGTCGTACACGTGCAGCTGGCCATGGGCCCGCTCATCGCTGCCGGCCGCCGTGCGGATGCCGATGCCCCGGCCCGTACCCCGCTGCGGCGTCTGGGTGCTGCTCATGGGGCGATGTTACCGGCGCCGTTGGGTTGGGGTTGCCAGGATCGGGGCTGGATTCCGGGCTTGATGCACTTCTCCCTGCTTGAACCGCTGGCGCCGCCGCTGGACGCAGCTCTGACCGCCCTGCGTCAGCAGCTGGCGGCCCTCGATCAGGTGGTGGTGGCCTATTCCGGTGGCGTCGACAGTGCCTTGGTGGCGGCCCTAGCCGTGGAGCAGCGGGGCGAGGCGGCTCTGGCCATCACCGGGGTGTCGCCCGCCCTGGCCCCCCATCTGCGGGCCGAGGCTCAGGAGCAGGCCCGCTGGTTGCGGATCCGCCACCGCGAGATCGCCACGGCGGAGCTGGAGGATCCCGCCTATGCCAGCAATCCCGAGCAGCGCTGCTACGCCTGCAAGCGGGAGTTGCACCGCCTGTTGGCGCCGATTGCGGCGGCGGCCGATGGCGCGACCGTGGTCGATGGCGTCAATGCCGACGACCTCGGTGACCACCGGCCCGGCATCCAGGCCGCCCGGGAGTTCGGCGTGCGCTCCCCCCTGGCCGAAGTGGGCCTCGATAAGGCAGGGGTGCGCCAGCTCTCCCGGGCTCTGGGGCTGCCCTGGTGGGACAAGCCGGCTCAGCCCTGTCTGGCGTCGCGGTTTCCCTACGGCGAGCCGATCACGGCGGAGCGGTTGCAGCGGGTGGCGGCAGCCGAAGCCTGGCTGCTAGCCGCCGGCTGGCCCCAGGTGCGGGTGCGCTCCCAGGGGCAGACCGCCCGTATTGAGCTGCCTGCCGATCAGCTGGCAGAAGCCCTGAGTTTCTGGGTCGAGGCCACCCCGCGGCAGGCGCTGGTGGCGGCCTTTCGGGCCTTGGGCTTCAGCGCCGTGGGCCTCGACCTCGAAGGGCTGGTGAGCGGCAAGCTGAACCGCGACCTCAGCCCGGGGGCTCAGTCCAGGTTCAGAGCGTCACCGCAGCGGTGAAGGCCTGATCCCGCAGCGGATCACGCAGGCTGCCGGCGATGGCCGTAGGCGTTTCGCGAAGGAAGCTGGTGAGCTTGTGGTCGTTGGCGGCGAGCTCTTCGGCGAGCACAGCGCAGGCCTTCTCGGGCATGGTGTGGTCGCCGCAGGTGAACACATCAACCGCGGCATAGCCCGATTCGGGCCAGGTGTGGATCGAGATGTGCGACTCGGCCAGCAGGGCCAGCCCCGTCACGCCCTGGGGTTCGAAACGGTGGGTGATCAGGTTGAGCAGGGTGGCACCGGCACGCTTCGCTGCTGCGGTGATGGTGTCCCTGAGGAAAGCTTCGTCGTCGAGCCGGGCGCTATCGCAGCCGTAGAGCTCGAGAATGCAGTGCTTCCCGACCGTATCGGAAACCTGGTGGGGGAGGGGGGCAGCTGGGTTGGTCGCTGCGGAGGCCTCGGTCCATCCCGGGTTCGGGTGGAGGCAGGGCAGGGTCTGGGTCATCGAATCCGACCGGACAAGTCGACCACCATACGTGGTGGGACCGGTGAAAGTGCCTAGGGCTCTGCTGCAATCTCTCCGCCCCCTTCGAGCAACCCGGCGCGCATCTGCACCACCTGACTCTGGGCCTGCCAGCCGCCGCTAAAGGCCCCCAGGTGGGTGGCGCTCACCAGACACTGGTGGCCCTCGCCCACGGCCTCCAGCAGCAGTTGTTGCCGCACCGGATCGAGTTCGGCCAGCACATCGTCGAGCAGCAGCAGGGGGGGCTCCCCCAGCACCGTGCCCACCAGTTCTAGTTCGGCCAGCTTGAGGGCCAGCACCAGGGTGCGCTGCTGGCCTGCCGAGCCGTAGCGGCGCGCCGGCTGGTCCGCCAGGCTCAGCCCCAGTTCGTCGCGGTGGGGGCCCACCGTGCACTGGCCCAGACGCAGCTCCTCGCTGCGCTGCTGCTGCAATTGCTCGAGCAGGGCCTGGCGCCAGGGCTCTTCCGCGTCCTCGCCGCTGAGCGCGGTGCCGCTCTGGTAGTGCAGCTGCAGCTGTTCGCGACCGCCGCTCAGCCGTTGCTGCCAGGCGGCGGCCAGGGGCTCCAGGCGCTGAATGGCCCTGAAGCGGCGCCGGTGCAGGCGGGTGCCGATCACGGCCATCTGCAGATCGAAGGTGTCGAGCAGGGCCTGCAGCGTGCCGCCGCCCAGGCTGCGCCGCAGCAGCTGGCTGCGTTGGCGCAGCAGCCGGCCATAGCGGCTCAGCAGATCGCCATAGACAGGCTCCAGTTGCAGCACCACCCGGTCCAGCCACTGGCGGCGACCGGCCGGTTCACCGCGCACCAGCTCCAGGTCGAGGGCACTGAAGCCCACGCAGCGCAGGGAGCCCAGCAGGTCGAGCTGACGCTCCAGCACCTTGCCATTGCGCTGGGCGGTGCGCCCGCCGCTGCGGCGCAGGTGGAGCTGCAGCAGATCACCGTTGCCGGTGGCGGCTCGCACCTGGCTGCTCGACTCCCCGTGCTGGATCAGGTCGCGGTCGCTGCCGGTGCGGTGGGAGCGCAGGCAACCCAGCAACTCCACAGCCTCGAGCAGATTGGATTTGCCCTCGCCGTTGGCACCAATCACCAGCAGCCGGGGAGCTTCCAGGGCCAGCTCCAGTCGACTGATATTGCGAAAACGCAGCAGCTCCAGGCGGTGCAGCCGGATGGGTCAGACGCGGTGAGCGGTTAAGGTAAGCCCACCGAGGTTCGGCCTTGGGCATGTAGCTCAGTTGGATAGAGCATCAGATTCCGGTTCTGAGGGTCGGGGGTTCAAGTCCCTCCATGCTCGTTTGCAATCAGGCCTTCAAGATGAGGCCCATCGCCCGGATCCCTCCGGGATCCACGGCAAAGCCATAGCGCTCCAGTGCCGTGAGGGCTTCCGGTGGTGCCGAGAGGGAAATGCTGCACCCCGCCAGCTCCCGGCGCAGCCGTCCTAGGGCGCCATGCACCAGCACCGCCAGGATCTCGCTCTGGCCAGGATCGGCTGGATCGGCACAGAGGTCCCAGAGGTTGGCGTTGAGGGCCAGATCACTGGTGGCCCGCACGAAGCCCACCAGCTGCCCATCGGGGGCGGCTACGGCCAGGTGCCAGAGGCTGCACTCCAGCACCCGCTGCCAGCGCTCGGCCGGGCGCGGCTGATCGCCACTAGCCACCAGGAGTCGGTTGAGGGATTCAGGGCTGGGCGCCCCTTCGGCCAGCAGGCGATAGCCCTCCCGCAGACGTGGGGCTGGGGGCTGGCTGCGGAAGGGGATCAAGAGGGAGTCCAGAGCTGGGTTTAGCCGGTGTTGCGCATGCCCGCCGCGATGCCGTTGATGGTGAGCAGGGCCCCCCTCAGCAGTTCGCTGCGGCTGTAGGTGCGGCCATCGTCGCTTGCGGCGGCGGCCGCTTCGCTCATCGGTGGTTGGCGGTTTTGGTCGCGTAGCCGCCGCAGCAGGGCCACCTGCAGGAAGCCCAGGGGAATGATCGTGCGGTTGCGCAGATCCACCGACAGCTGCAGCGCCGGATCGCCATCCAGGAGCCGGCTGTGGCCGGTGATCGCCAGCACCAGATCCCTGGTGAGCACGAATTCGGCTGCAATCACCTGGAAGATGTGCTCAAAGGCTTCGCGGTGTTCGCTGCGGCCCAGCACCTGGACGTAGTGGTGGGCTAGATCCAGATCAACCTTGGAGAGGGTCATCTCGACCTTGGAGACCAGCATGCGGAAGAACGGCCAGCGCTGATACAGCAACCGCAGCAGCTCCATCTGGCCGGGGTCCTGGTGCAGCTCCTCCTGCAGGGCGGCCCCCACCCCAAACCAACTGGGCAGCAGGAAGCGGCTCTGGGTCCAGCCGAACACCCAGGGAATGGCCCGCAGGCTTGAGAGGTCTTTGGCGCCACCTTTGCGGCGGGCCGGGCGGCTGGAGATCTGCAGTTTGCTGATCTCTTCGATCGGCGTCACCTGCTGGAAGAAGGCCACCAGGTCGGGATTGTCATGCACCAGGGCCCGGTAGTGGTCGCGGGAACGGGCCGCCAGCCGGCCCATCAGGTCATTCCAGCTGGGGGTGTCGTCGACGGGGGTGCTCACCAGGCTGTTCTGCAGCACGGCGGTGGTAACCGTCTCCAGGTTGTAGAGCGCCAGCTCCGGTAGGGAGTATTTCGAGGCGAGCACCTCTCCCTGCTCGGTGATCTTGATCCGGCCGCTGAGGGTGCCACTGGGCTGGGCCAGGATCGCCTGGTAGGCAGGACCGCCGCCCCGGCCCACCGAGCCGCCGCGGCCGTGGAAGATGCGCAGGGCGATCCCGTGCTCGATCGCCAGCCGCTGCAGGGCGATCTGGGCTTTGTGGATCTCCCAGTTGCTGGAGAGGAAGCCGGAATCCTTGTTGCTGTCGGAGTAGCCCAGCATCACTTCCTGCAGGGGCTGGCCGCCATCGCTGGCCAGCAAAGCCCGGTAGAAGGGATGGCGGAACAGGGTGCCCATCACCGCCGGGGCCCCCTGGAGATCTTCGACCGTTTCAAACAGCGGCACCACCAGCAAGCCGGCTTTCTGGGCCATCGGGTCGACCAGGCCGGCCTCCTTGGCCAGCAGCAGCACCTCCAGCAGGTCGGACACCGTGTGACTCATCGAGATCACATAGGTGCGGCAGATGCGGGAGCCGAATTCCTGCTGCAGCCGCTGCAGCATGCGGAACACGGCAAAGGTTTCCGCCGCGGCAGCGCTCCACTGGGCTGCGGGCGGCAGCAGGGGCCGGCGGGTCTGCAGCTCCGTCAGCAGCCACTCCACCCGCTGCTGCTCGTCCATCTCCCCGTAGGGCACGGGCAGCTGCAGGTAGTGGCTGAGTTCGTCGAGGGCGTCGCTGTGGCGGGTGCTCTCCTGGCGGATGTCGAGGCTGGCCAGGCAGAAGGCGAAGATCTGGGCCTGGCTGATCAGGTGCTGCAGCAACTCGCAGCTGAGGCCGGTGCCTTCGAGGCTGTCCTGGATCAGCTCTAGGTCGTTGCGAAACTCATCGACTGTGCTGTAGTGAAGCTCCTGGGAGGCTGGGGGCGTCAAGCTGCCCCCCATCGGCGGCGGCGGGGCACTGCCGTCACAGGGTGATTCCCAGCCCGCATCGGCCAGCTGCTGGTTGCGCTGGTGGGTCAGCCGCAGCCGCTCCAGGGTGTAACTGAGCTTGAGCCGGTAGGGCTCGAGTCGGTAGCGGGCCGCCCGTTCCTCGTAGATCTCGGGGAAGCGCAGCCGGTCCATCTCCAGCGATTCGAGCAGGGCCGGGCTCACCTGGCTCCACTGCATCGAGATGCTGAGCTGGTCGCGCAGCTCCGTCACCGCCTTGATGTAGCGCTCCAGCATCAGCTGTCGCTGATAGCAGGCGGTCCGCCAGGTGATGTCGGGGGTGACCGAGGGGTTGCCGTCCCGGTCGGAACCGACCCAGGAACCGAAGGTGCAGAACGCATCCCGCGGCGGCTCCACGTCCGGGTAGCTGACCTTCAGGGCGGCGCGAATCCGGTCGCGCAGCTGCGGCATGGCATCGAAGAGCACCTGCTGGAAGTAGTGCAGGGCGTAGTCGACCTCATCGAGCACCGTGGGTTTGAACTGGTGCAGTTCGTCGGTGCGCCACCACAGCCGGATCTCCTCCTCCAGCTGCAGCCGCAGGCTCTGGCGCTCCAGGCTGTTGAGGCCGCTGCCCTGCTCCAGCTTCTGGATGAGGGTGGCCACCCGCCGCTGTTTGTGCCGCACCGTGTGGCGCACGATCTCGGTGGGGTGGGCCGTGAACACCAGCCGCAGATCAAGGGTGCGCAGCAGGTTTTCCAGCTGGGCTGGAGGCACATTCAGGCTGCGCAGCCGCTCGAACAGCTGGCGGAAGGTGGCGGGGTCGGTCTGGTTCGCCAGGGCCGGCAGGAAGGGGTCGCTGGGGCAGCTGTCCTGGTTTTTGAGGCTGTCGAGGTAGCTGTCCTCCTCGATGTGCTGCTCGAGAATGTTGACCAGTTGGAAATAGAGGGAGAACGCCCGGGCCGCAGCGATCGCTTCGGCCAGATCCATCTCCCGGATCAGCTGCACGATCGCGCTGCTGGCATCGCCGCCGGTGCTGTCTTCCCCTTCACTGGGGTCGCTGAGGTGTTTCAGGCGCAGCAGCCGCTCCGCCTGCCCGGGGGGGCATTCGCTGCGCAGCACGGTTTCCCACAGGTCTTCGACCAGCTCCAGTCGCTCGCCCAGCAGGCGGGTGACCCGTTGCGAGGCGGGCGGGGTGGGCGTGGACTGCCGCATGGGAGCCGGATCGGCAGCAAGAAGATCCATGATCATCCCAAAGGACTCGGCCCTCCGACTGTGCCAGTTGCGTCCAGCAGTCCAGTCGCCTCCTGCAGGGCTGTTTCCTGGTCGGCCATTGCCTGGATCTCCCGGCTGAGGAGCTCCTCGATGGAGAGGCCGGCCTCCAGACCCGCCAGCCAGCGCATGGCTTGATTGCCGTTGTCGAGCACGTTCTGCAGGGGGGCCAGCACGGCGCTCAGGCCAAGCTCATCGGCCAGGGGCGTCAGCTCCGCCAGGTGTTCGCGCAGCCAGTGGCGGGCGGTCACCGGCGCCCCGTCGCGCCAGTGATGCAGCGTGGCCTCCAGGCTGGAACGGGCTGCGGCGCGGTCGTTGGCATCCGCCAGCTTGGCCAGTTGGGCGGGGCTCAGCCGGCTTGTTTGCAGTGGGTCGTTGCGCTTCGGGTCGCGCAATAACTGCTGCAAGCGCAGTTCGGCGTAGGCCGTGATCGCCAGCAGCACCAGCGGATCGGTCACCAGATCGCAGATGCGGATCTCCAGCCGGTTGAGGTCGTGGGGCCGGTTGTCGCCATTGGGCCGCACCGACGTCCAGAGGTGGCGCACGTTCTGCATCGTGCCCAGCTCCAGTTGCTGCCCCATCCAGCGGATGTAGTGCTGGTGGTCCACAAACAGCGGCACATCCGCGGGCGTCAGCGGAAACTGCAGCCAGCGCTGGGAGTGAGCGCCGGTGGCGGCCCCATCGAGAAACGGTGAGCTGGCACTGAGGGCCAGCAGCAGGGCCGCCTCGCAGCGCATCAGCCGCAGCCCGGCAAACAGGCTGTCCATCTGTTCGGGGGCGCTGCTCAGCCCCAGGTTGATGTGCACGCTGGCGGTCACCACCTTGGTGCCGTAGGTGGTTTCGATGTAGCCGTGGTAAGGGTTGTAGGGGTCGGAGCGCTCGAAGCGGTGGCTGTCGCCCAGGCTCAGGGTGCTGCCGGGCAGCAGGGTGAGCTGGCGGCTGGCCAGCCAGTGGCGCAGCCGTTGGCGCGGCTCGAGCAGCAGCTGCAGCTGGCGGGTGTAGCTGGCATCCGGGGGGGTGATGTATTCGAGGTTGCGGTGGTCCGGCTCGGTCACGAAGCCCTCCAGGGCCGCCGCCGCCTCGGCCGAGCAGCCCACCACCGTGCCGTCGGCCCGGCCGGTGTACAGCTCCACTTCAAAACCCTTCAGCAAAAGAGGCGAGCTCATGGCTGGGCCGGCAGCAGACAGGCCAGGGCCTTCAGCATGCCCCGGGCCTTGTTGAGGGTTTCCTGGTATTCGGCTTCGGGCTTGGAATCGGCCACCACGCCGGCGCCGGCTTGCACTTGCACGCGCCAGCCCCCCTCGGGATGGGGCAGAACCACCATGGTGCGGATGGTGATGGCGGTGTTGAGGGCGCCGGCCAGGTCGACGCCGCCATACACCCCTGAATAGGGGCCGCGGGCATCCGGCTCCAGAGCATGGATCAGCTGCATGGCGCGGATCTTGGGGGCGCCGCTGACGGTTCCGGCCGGGAAGGAGGCCATCAGCAGATCCCACACCGTTTGCCCCTGCGCCAGGAGCCCCTCCACCTGGCTGACGATGTGCATCACGTGGGAATAGCGCTCGATCACCATCAGATCGCTCACCTGGACGGTGCCGGGCTGGCAGACCCGGCCCAGGTCGTTGCGGCCCAGATCCACCAGCATCACGTGCTCGGCCCGTTCCTTGGGATCGGCCAGCAGGTCGGCCTCCAGGGCTAGATCTTCGGCCTCATCGGCGCCACGGGGGCGGGTGCCGGCGATTGGCCGCAGGGAGGCTTTCACAGACCCATTCGCGGTGGGTTCGGCCTTCACCATCACCTCCGGGCTCGAGCCGATCAGATACCAGCCGCCGAAGTTGAAGAACGCCATGTAGGGCGATGGATTCACCATCCGCAGGCTGCGGTAGAGCTCGAAGGGATCGCGCTCGATCCGGGTTTCCAGCCGCTGGCTCAGCACCAGCTGGAACACATCGCCCGCATCGATGTGCTCTGCCCCACGGCGCACGGCGGCTTCGAAGGCTGCCTGGCCCACGTTGCTGCCGGTGGTGAGAGCGCTGGCGATTTCACGGGCGCTGGCATCGTGCCAGCGCAGGGGGGTGACGGAGTCCGGCAGGGGCCCATGCATGCGCTCCTCCAGGGCGGCGATGCGGGCGGCGGCGGCGGCGTAGGCGGCCTGGGGATCCTGGCCGCTGCTCAGGTCGGCATAGGCCACGGCGGTGATCTGGCGCTTGACCTGGTCGAACACCAGCAAGCTGTCGGCCAGCATCCAGCAGCCATCCGGTGGAGCACCCTCCGGGGCCTGGTGCACCGGCACGCTCGGCTCGATCCAGCGGATCAGCTCATAGCCCCAGAAGCCAAACAATTGCCCCACCGGCGGCAGGCCGGGGATCGGGGCGCTGGTCAGGGGCTCCAGGCACTGGCGCAGCAAGGAAAAGGGGTTGCCCTGCAACGGCTCGCAGCGGCCGTCGCGCCAGCGGCGCTCCGAGCGCTCCCCGCGGCTGGTGAGGGTCCAGAGGGGGTCGCTGACGACGAAGCTCCAGCGGCCGATCCGCTCACCGCCCTCCACCGACTCCAGCAGTGCGCCGTGGTCGTGGCGGGCGCCCACCTTCAGCCAGGTGGTGAGCGGTGTTTCCAGGTCGGCGGGCCAGCACTTCCAGAGGGGAATGAAGCTGTTGCCAGCCGCCACCGCCTCGAGGAACGCCTGCTGGGCAAGGCCATCGCGATCGGGGCTGGGCATCGGGCGGGCAGGCAAAAAAAACGGGGCGCCTGGCCCCGCCTTTATGGGGGTTGATCGACGCTGCTCAGGCGTCGAAGGTGTTCTTGCCCGTGAACTTGAGGTTGGCGGGATTGGGGTTGGCACCGATCCGGCGGGGGTTATGACCCACCATGGCGCGGCCTTCGTTGACCTTCTCAGGGAAGACGCCGTCTTTGGGGTGCAGGAACTCGGTGTCGCCGCCGGGGAAAATCCGGTAAATCTTGTAGTCCTCGATCCGGGGCTTGAACTTGGTGCGCAGTTGGGTGCCGAGCGCCAGGCACTGCTCCTTGCGGGCGAAATACATCAGGTTTTCGCCCTCATTCATGTGGGCCGCGCCACCGGTGGGCAGCTCGAAGACTTGCTCCTTCGGGCTGCTCCAGGTGATGGCGTATTTCTCCTCAGTTTCAGCAGAGTTCAGCAGGCCGCCGGTGCTGCCGATGTACTTCGGGAGTTGACCGCTGAGCACCGTCGCTGCCATGGCTTTCGAACGTTTCAGCCGGAAACTAGCACCGTGTTTTTGACCGGATCGGGGCTTCTGCTCCACTCTTCACACCCGTCAACAAACGGCTCCTCCCGTCGGATCTTCAGCACACGGGAAAGAACACGGTGAGGCCGCTGCCGCTGCGTTCCGTCAGGCGGCCGCCGAGGCGATGGAACAGCCGCTGGGTGGCTTGGCGGCTGAGCTGCAGGCTGCCGGTGGCTGGATTCCAGCTCAGCACCGGCCCCACCAACTCCCGCTGTTCACTGTCCTCTGCGGAGGCGGTGTCCTCGAGGCGGTGGCCCTCGCTGCTGAGTTGCAGCTTCAGCCGTGACCCCGCTGGCAGCAGGCTCACGGTCACGCGGCTGCCGCTGGGCAGGCCGCGGCTGAACCGGTCGATCAGGCCGCCCAGCGTGGTTTCCAGGCGGGCCGGATCACTCAGCACCGGCGATAGGCCTGCGGCGATCTCCAGCTCCAGCTCCAGGCCCCGGCGGGCTAGCTGCCGTTGCCACAGCTCCTGGTGCTGGCGCAGCACCTGGCTGAGGTCGGTGCGGGCGAGGGCGTGATTCTCGAGGGTGGCCTCGCCGCCTGGTTGCCGCTGCAGTTCAGCCGCCAGAAAGATCAACCCAAACCGGTCAATCTGCTCGCTGCATTCGCCGTCGATCTGCTCCAGGCGCTGGCGCACCACAGGCGAGAGATCATCGCGCCGCAGCAAAGAGCGGATCAGGGTGCGAATCGTGGCCAGCGGCGTGCGCACCTCATGGGTGAGGGCCTCCAGCAGGGCCAGTTCGCTGCTGATGGCCCGGGGGGTGTCGCCGCCGGGGCGATCCCGCGCTGTGCCGCCGTGCACCAGGGGTTGCAGGGTGAGGCTGGGGGCCATCGCGGCCAGCCGTTCGCCCATCCGCGGCCAGAAGCGCAGGCCCAGCTGGTCGTCGCTGCGCAGGGGGCCCAGCCGTTGTAGGGCGCTGCGAAGGGCTGACGAGGCTTGCGGGTCGCGGGCCAGCAGCCGTTCGTGGATCAGCCGCAGAGCTTCTGAAAGAGCTGCCGGGTCGAAGCGAACGATCAGGCGCCGGCCTTCAGGCGGGCCATCCAGGCAGAGCGCCACCTGCAGCTGGGGGGTGATCACCAGCAGCAGCGGATCGGTGCCGTCGTCGTCCTCCAGCACCAGCCGTTGGAACCCACCGGTGCTGGCGGCCCTACCCGCTCCGGGTAGCAGGGGTGCGGAGCCGGGGAGCAAGTCGTCGAGCTCGCGCGGGGCCCACACCCAGCCCTGGAGCTGCTGCAAGAGGGCCGGTTCGTAGAGCGCGGGCAGGGGGGCGGCCAGCCACAGTCCGTCGAGGGGCTGGCCCTGCAGCAGGAAGTCCTCCTGCAGGGTGGCCAGGGCTGCCCACCACTGGCGCCGCACGGTGTCTTCGCTGCCGACACCGGCCGGCACGCCCTCGGCCAGGCAGCGTCGCAGGTCGGCCAGGCTCACCAGCGCCCCTGGGAGATGCGGCCCCGGCGTGCCACGGAGGCACACAGGCCAAGGGAGATGAAGTTGACGAGCATGGCGGAGCGTCCGTAGCTGAGCCAGGGCAACGGGATGCCGGTGATCGGTCCCAGTCCGATCGTCATGTTGATGTTGACCACCACCTGGAACATCAGCATCGCGCCGATTCCTACCACCACCAGTGCTTCGTAGTCGCTGCGGGCCCGTCCGGCGATCTGCAGCAGCCGCCACATCAGCAGCACAAACCCGGCTACCACCAGCACTGAGCCGAGAAAGCCCGTTTCCTCGCCGAGGGCGCTGAAGATGAAATCCGTGTGCTGCTCAGGGATGAAGCGCAGTTTGGTGAGGGAGCCATGCATCAGCCCAGTGCCCCAGATTTGGCCCGAGCCAATGCCCACGGTGCTCTGCAGCAGGTGGTAGCCGCCACCGAGGGGATCCTGGGCAGGATCAAGAAGGAGGGTGAGGCGAGCCCGCTGGTGCGGCCGTAGGCCGTGTTCCCACAGCCACGGGGCCGCCACTGCGAACACCCCCTGCACCGCCAGGCTGATGGCCAGGGCCACCCGTTTCCAGGGCAGGCTCGTCCAGGCCAGCCAGCCCATCAGCGGAATCCAGCCCAGCAGCAGCCAGGGCAGGGTGCCTGCCACGATGGCCGCTACTAGGGGAGAGAGCAGCAGCAGCACCCATGCCCCAGGCATCCCCGCCCAGAACAGCATCACCAGCAGCACGGCTCCAAACACCAGGGAGCTGCCCAGGTCGGGCTGCACGAACACCAGCAGCCAGGGGAGGGCGATCAGGCCCACAGGACGCACCAGGTCGACCGGGCGATCCACCGGATGCCGGGCCAGCACGCCGGCCAGCAGGAGGATTGCGCCCACCTTGGCGAATTCCGAAGGCTGCACGTAGAAGCCACCGATGTTGATCCAGCTCTGGGCGCCCAGAGCGCTGGTGCCCACGATCCGCACGGCGATCAGGCTGGCCACCATGGCGCCGTAGATCGGCCACTTCCAGGGGATCAGCCGCTCCAGCGGCATCCGCGCTAGCAGCAGGGCCACCACCATGCCCACCGCAGCCGTCACCCAGTGCTGGTACCAATCGGCGTAATCCGCCTGGCGCTGGGTGCTGGCGATCAGGATCCCTGCCAGCGCCACCATGGCCCAGGGGATCCCCCAGAGGATGAGGTCGACGTCGGTCAGAGGGCTCTTCTTCCGGCCGCGGCCGGCGAAGAATCGATTTTTTCGCCGTCCCCACTGGCCCAGCATCGGATTCAGGCTGGCACCAGGTGGGCGGTCCCGATGCGCTGAGCCAGGGCCAGGAAGGTTTGGGCGCTGGCCGAATCGGGATGGCTCAGCACCACGGGACGGCCGCTATCGCCGCCTTCCCGAACCGGCATCTCCAGGGGTAATTCGGCCAGCAGGGGGACGCCGGCTTCATCTGCCAGGCGGGCGCCGCCGCCGCTGCCAAACAGGGCATAGCGCTTGTCGGGAGCATCCGGCGGAATGAAGACGCTCATGTTTTCGACCACGCCCAGCACGGTCACCCCCATCTGCAGGAACATCGCCAGGCCGCGGCGGGCATCGGCAAGGGACACCTGTTGCGGGGTGGTGACGATGATCGCCCCGGCCATCGGCACGGCCTGGGCGATGGTGAGCTGGGCGTCACCGGTGCCGGGCGGCAGATCCACGATCAGCACATCCCGCTCGCCCCAATCCACTTGATAGAGAAACTGGCGGATGATGCCGTTGAGCATCGGCCCCCGCCAGATCACCGGTTGGTTCTCCTGGATCAGCAGCCCCATCGACACCATGGCGATGCCACAGGTCTCGATTGGGGTGAGCACCTGGTGGGCGCCTTCGCCGCGCACTTCGGGGGTGCGGTCAGCCACCCCCAGCATGGTGGGAGCGTTGGGGCCGTAGATGTCGGCATCCAGCAGGCCGACCTTCAGCCCGGAGGCGGCCAAGGCGCAGGCCAGGTTGACGGCCACCGTGCTCTTGCCCACGCCCCCCTTGCCGCTGCTGACGGCGATCACCTGACGGACCCCCGGGATGGCCTGGCGTTCTGGTAGTTGTCCCTGGCCGCCCGCGCCATGGCCGGCGGCCCCGATCGGGGCGGAGCCGGCGGGTTGGGCCAGTTCGATCTGTACGTCGTTCACGCCGTCGAGGGAGAGCAGGGCGGCTCGGGCCTCGGTGGCAATGCGGTCGCGCTGGCTCTGGGCAAAGCCGGGTAGGGCCAGCCGGAACACGGCTCGATCGCCGTCCAGCCGGGGCTCATGAATCCAGCCCAGCTCCATCAGGCTGCGCCCGCTGCCTGCATCCTGGACGGCGTTGAGGGCGGCAAGGGCCTGCTCCACAGAAGCCATCGGGGAGGTGAACAAGGCCCGCGATCCTAGGGGCCACGGCCGAAGCCATGACCGTGACCGCGCTGTGGCCTCGCCGTGACAGACCCTCTCGAACACTTGTGTGGATGGAGGGTGGCCTGAAATGGTGAGACCTTTCCGGCGCTCTTTCGGCGCACTGTCGATGCTCAAGGCCCTGCTGGCGCGTGGCAAAAACAAGCTGGCCCTGGAGGCCCCGCCGGCCGATTCGCGCCAGCGGGCCAAGGCTCTGCTGATGGGCCTGCAGGACTCCATCTGCGCCGGCCTGGAGCAATTCGATGGCGTCGGCCGTTTTGAAGAGGAGAGCTGGGTGCGCCCCGAGGGCGGCGGCGGCCGCTCGCGGGTGATCAAGCAGGGCCGCGTGTTTGAGCAGGGCGGCGTCAATTTCTCCGAGGTGGAAGGCTCCGAGCTGCCCCCCTCGATCCTGAGCCAGCGGCCCGAGGCCAAGGGCCACCGCTGGTTTGCCACCGGCACCTCGATGGTGCTGCACCCCCGCAACCCCTACATCCCCACCGTTCACCTCAACTACCGCTACTTCGAGGCGGGCCCGGTGTGGTGGTTTGGTGGCGGCGCCGACCTCACCCCCTACTACCCCTTCCTGGAAGACGCCAAGCATTTCCACCGCACCCTCAAGGGGGCCTGCGACAGCGTGAACCCCGCCTATTACGAGGTGTTCAAGCCCTGGTGCGATGAATACTTCTTCCTCAAGCACCGCGGCGAAACCCGTGGTGTGGGCGGCATCTTTTACGACTACCAGGATCCACGCGGCGTCCTCTACAAGGGCCAGAACCCGAGTGGCCCGGCCGCGGCCGCCAGCCAGGCCGTTGGTGCGGTGAACCAGAGCTGGGAGCAGTTGTTCCAGCTGGCCTCCGCCTGCGGCAATGCCTTCCTGCCGAGCTATGTGCCCATCGCCGAGAAGCGCCAGTTCACCCCCTTCAGCACCCGCGAGCGCGACTTCCAGCTCTACCGGCGCGGCCGCTATGTGGAGTTCAACCTGGTGTTCGATCGGGGCACGATCTTCGGCTTGCAGACCAATGGCCGCACTGAGTCGATTTTGATGTCGCTACCCCCGCTGGTGCGCTGGGAATACGGCTACCAGCCAGAACCTGGCAGCCGCGAGGCCCTGCTCACCGACCTGTTCACTCGCCCCCAGGATTGGTTGAAGGACGGCTCGCTTGTGGGGCGCTGCGCCCCCCATCAGGCGGTGGACTGATCGCCACACCTGCTGGCTCAAGGCCCTGCTGCAGCGCACTCACCACCCGCTCGGCAATCGCGGCGATCGCTGCATCGCGGCTGCGGGGATTGCGTAGGGCCGCCTCCAGGCTGCCCTCCAGCTTGCCGATCTCCAGGATGGCAATTCCACGTCTGGGGGCCCCGAGGCCGTTGCGGTAAAGCAGGGGGTAGGGGCCAAAGGCGAGCGCAAGGCTTTCGTCGAGGCGGCTGGGCGCGCGATGCAGCGGTGGGATCAGGCCCGACCCCACCCCGTCGGGGCCGTAGGCGTCGTAGTGGATCTCGAGGGCATAGCCACCGGCCTCCGCATGGGCCTTGCCCACGCTCCAGTTGGTGCGGGGATCGTCGGCGTTGGCGATCGTGCGCAGGGGTGGTTCGTAGAAGCGGATCGCCAGGCCGCGCTGCTGCCCCAGGGCCACCACCGCCTTGGCGGTGAGCAGGTTCCAGTAGAGCTCATCGCGGATGCCGGGCTGCATCGGGGCGGCCCCGGCAAGATCGACCGCGGCGCCCGCCGTGCCGGCTCCGCCGATCCCCTGGGAGTCGGCATGGCCGGCCAGCACGAGGATTTCGGTGCGGCTGGGCACGGGAACCTGGCCCACCCAGTCTTTGCTCAGCCGGCTGCGGGGGCCCGTCAGGGGATCCAGGTTGGCCAGCAGCGGGGCCTGGGCGGCGGCGGCGGAGCCCAGGGTGAGGGCCCCAAGCAACACGGCACCAACCCACCGACGTCGATCCATGGCTGGGCTGGTGGAAGGGCTAGATGGGGGAGCTGAGCAGCTTGCCGTCGCTGAACAGACCCAGCTGGGGGCCCAGTTCCAGCTCAAGGGCGATCAGCTCGTCGCGGTGGGCCCGCAGCCGCAGGGCACTGCCGGTGGCGCTGTCGTGGCTGATCAGGCGCAGCTCCAGGGTTTCGGCCCGCATCGCCCGGTTGCGGTAGATCAGGCCCGCCGCCGGGCCCAGCAGCGCCAGCAGCAGCGGCCACCAGCCCAGTTGGGGCAGCAATTGCCGCAGAACCAGCCCGAGGCAGGCGGCCCCCACGGCCCCGAGCACCGACAGCAGAACAGCCAGCCAGGGGCTGGCGGCGACTTCGGCGCGGAAGCGCAGGTGACGCCGCTCTGGATCACTCGATTCGGTCTGCCAGCCGCGCTGCTGCAGCCACTCGGTGAGCCGGGTCAGCACCTCCAGAGGCGGCCGCGACGAGCGCACGTCCACCACGGTGGTGCGGTCTTTGCTGGCAGCCCGCAAAAAGAACACCAGGCCAATGGCCAGGAGCAGGGTGAGCAGCAGGGTGGAGCCGAGGTTGGCCATCCCCCCCATTGTGCCGCCAGCCGGGGGGCCGTGGCTTGCCAGCATGGGGGCGCACTTGTTCCCTCCGCATGGCCGCCCCGTCCGCCCCCAGCAACCTGCCGGCCCTTGCACGCTTCGCCGTGTTCGATGCTGACCTCGACGCGGAGTGGGCCGCCCTGTTTGCCGGTGCGCGGGCCCTCGCGGTGGACACCGAAGCCATGGGCCTGATCCACGGCCGCGATCGCCTCTGCCTGGTGCAGATCTGCGACGACCACGACAACGTGTGCTGCATCCGTCTGGCCCGGGGCCAGAGCGAGGCGCCCCGGCTCCAGGCGCTGATGGAAAACCCGGCGATCGAGAAGGTGTTCCACTTCGCCCGCTTCGATGTGGCCGCCCTGGCCGAAAACCTCGGCATCACGGTGAACCCGATCTTCTGCACCAAGGTGGCCAGCCGCCTGGGCCGCACCTACAGCCCTCGCCACGGTCTCAAGGAGGTGGTGCAGGAGTTGGTGGGCGTTGAGCTCGACAAGCAGGCCCAGAGCTCCGACTGGGGCCGGGTTGAAGATCTCTCCGATGCCCAGTTGGCCTATGCCGCCGGGGATGTGCGCTACCTGCTGCCGGCCCGGGACCGGCTGGAAACCATGCTCAAGCGCGAGGAGCGCTGGGAGTTGGCTCAGCGCTGCTTCGGCTGTCTTCCGGTGTTCGCCGATCTCGATCGCCAGCGCTTCCACCTGCTGTTCGAGCACTCCACCGGCGGCAACCGCTGAGCCACGCCTGGGCGGCGCGTCAGTCTTCGACGATTCAGTCTTCAACCATGAAGTTCTCGTCGTTGCCCACCGCTTCGAGCAGGGAGGTGAGCAGGTCGTGGTTGTTGGTGCCGCTGGATTGGGCTTCTGCCAGCATCTGCTCGGCCAGGGTCAGCTTGGCGGCTGTCTCCCGCAGCCCCTGCTGGGAGGCCTTCACATCCACCTTGCGGCGGGCGGCCGCCAGGCTGATGCCCAACTGGCTGGCGAGCTTGCCGCAGGAGGCGTTGTAGGCCCGATCAGGAATGCCGGCCATGGCAGCGCAAAGGCAGAGGATGGCCGCATCATCCCAGCAGGCGCTGCTCCACCAACGCAGCCAGCCGAGCGCTGCCGCCGGCTGGCCCCATGCGGCGGCGGCCCCAGGCTGCGCGCCGCGCCCGTTCGTGGGGATCCTCGAGCAACTCCTGCAGCCGCCGGACCAGTTGCTCCGGGCTCTGGCAGGGCTGCACGGCACCGCCGAGCAGCCGGCTCTGGCGGCGGGCAAAGCCCGCCTTGAACTGCGGACCTGGGCCCGGCAGCGACAGCGACGGCACCCCCAGCCCCGCCAGTTGTTCGGTGGCGGTGCCGGCGGTAGCCAGGCCCAGTTCGGCCCAGCTCGCCCAGCGGCTGAAGCTGTGCTGGCCCAGCAGCAGCTGCCAGCGGCCCCTTCCCCAGCTGGCGCTGGCGCCGATGGCGGCCGCTTCCGCGCTCAGGGGCATCGCGGTGAAGCCCCCACTCTCTAGGAGCTGGGCCCAGGCTTCCGCGCTGGGGATCGAGCCTGAGGCCACCAGCACCACGGTGTGCTGCAACGGCTGCCACAGCGCCAGGCAGCCCAGCAGCCGGCGGGCATTGCCGAGGGCTTCGGGCAGGCGGCTGCCGGCCAGCAGGATCAGGCGCCGTTGGCTCTGCAGCCAGGCCGGCAGAGGGGCGTGGGGGAAGCCATCCATCATTGGGTTTCCTGGAGCCAGGGCTGCCACCCCATGGCGGCGCAGCCCCCGGGCGGTGAGCCGGTCGCGCACGGCCACGAGCCGGCAGCGCCGGCTGCCCATCACGGCCCATTCCCACGGATCCCATTCGCTGCCTTTGCAGCGGTGGTAGGCATCCGCCAGGGGCGAGGGGCGCCAGCCGGGTGGCCCTGGCGAGGCCCAGGTGCAGTCGCTCTTGGGGGTGCCGATGAAGCCGAAACGGCCGCCGCTGCTCCAGGCCAGCAGCAGGGGCAGCAGGTCGCCGACGGCCAGCACCGGATCGCCCTGGCGGGCCCAGGCGCGCACCAGGCGTAGCTGCCGCCAGCTCAGCAGGGGCAGGCCGGCGGCCAGGTCGCGAGCCAGGCCCCGCAGGCTCTGGTTGCTGAAGCCGCCGCTGGGGAGCTGCAGCTGGGGGCCGAGCCGCTGCAGATGGCCAGCGGCTTCGTCGGCGGCGAAGGCCTCCCCCAGCCCGACCAGGGGCAGCACCCGCACGATCAGATCGGGCCGCCGCTGCCGCAGGGCCTGCAGCACGCGCTGGGCGATCAGATCCTCCCCGTGGCCGTTGCTCAGAACCAGCAGACGGGAGGACATGCCATGGCTGATACGATCCGCTGCAGGGAGTTTGCTCCCTGTGCGGCGGCATGGCCAAGTGGTAAGGCAGAGGATTGCAAATCCTTTACCCCCAGTTCGAATCTGGGTGCCGCCTCTTTATTGACCGCGAGAGCTGGTCATTTTTTGCTGGCTTGATCGGTGAGCGCCCTGCAACACTCCAGGCACCCCAGCACAACCGCCCATATCCTGAGGGCACTCCCCCAGAACCGATGAAGCGCCTGCTGCTCCTTGCTCTCACCGCTGCGACCCTGCTGATCGGCACAACCGTCAACGCTTGCGAGAAGCACCTGAACGGCCACCAGAACGGATCCGACACGGATCTGGAAGGCAGCAGGAAGTAGGAGATCCGGCGAACACCGCCCCAGTGCCGATTGGAATGAGGTTCTAGGCAAGAGGGAGGAACAGGGCGGCGGCGACGGGAACCAACCTTCCGCCCGCTTCCTCAAGCGATGAAGGGTCGAACTCCTCCACCGTGTGAATCCAAGTCAGGACAGCGGGTCTGACGTGAGCAGGCGCAAGAATTAGTCACAAAAAAATCCCTAGCGTGTTCGACTCCGCCAGGGACAGGTCTCCCGTCGCTCATCACGACAAGATAAAGATACTGAGTATTTCTGCCTAGAAACGGTCGTTGTCGTGCTGGGTGTTCATGCGCGCACACCCAGCACGACGGATCAGTGCCGGGCCTTGGCCTCCCAGAAGTGGCCGTTCTGGTCGCGGGCCTGACACTGCAGGGCGCGGCGCTCCAGCAGGCAGCTCCCCCGGGCCAGTTGGGCCGTCGGCAGGGTCGGTGCCACCCCTTGGTCATCGGCCAGGCTGCTGGCCACGGTGGCCACCTCCAGGCGGATCGGCCAGCGGGGTTGGCATTCGCCATTGGTGTTGCAGCGCATCGTCTGCTGCCCTTCGGCCAGCACACCACCGAAGACCAGGGTCTGGCTGCCGAAGCGCTGGTGGGCCGACGGTTGGATCAGCCGCACGCTCAGCAGACCCTCCATGTTTTGCTCGAGCCGCAGCCGTTGGCAGGTTTGCTGTTGGGCCTGCAGGGGCAACTCCATCCGCCCTTGGAGCAGGGAGCAATCGCGCAGTTTGGTGTCCCAGCGCCCGAACCCTTCCGCCTGCACGGCGCCGTCCAGGCTCAGGACCAGCACCACGGCCAGGCGGGCCGGCAGGCGGTGAATCGGCAGCAGGAGAGGCATCAGCCCAGGGGGTGGCTCAGTAGCCCGAGTCAGCCACGCAGCTGCCCTGGCAGCTGATGCCGTTGCTGGCGGTGCGCCCGCAGTGTTGGCAAAGAATGGGCTCGGGTGCTGGATCGCTTGTGGCCGGGGCCCGGTTGTCGGTGGCGCCTGGGTTGGTGGTGCCAGGGTTGGGAACATCAGGCATCGTGGGGCAGCACCGCAGGCACTGCAGTCCACCATGGCGCATCCGTGGGCTGATGTTGGCGGAGCGGAGGGCTCGGCGCCCGGGATTGGTGTGGGCACCTGGGCCTGGGGGAACCAGTTGCTCTGGGGATACGACCCCAGCCAGGATCCCGTTCTGGAGGCCACATTCCAGCGGGCCGTGGCCTGCGGTCTGCAGGTGTTCGACACCGCCGACTCCTACGGCACTGGCCGTTTCAACGGTCGCAGCGAGGCTTTGTTGGGCCGCTTCAGCGCCGCCCTGCCTCCCCAGCAGCGGGACAGGCTGTGCCTGGCCACCAAGTTGGCCCCCTTCCCCTGGCGGCTCGGGCGGCGCGGCTACCAGCGGGGTTTCGCCGCCTCGAAGCAGCGCCTTGGCGGTCGCATCGACCTGGTGCAGCTCCACTGGAGCACCGCCCGCTATGCGCCCTGGCAGGAGGCCCCCCTGCTCGAGGGCTTGGCCGATCTGGTGGAGCAGGGTGAGGCGGGAGCCCTGGGGGTGTCCAACATGGGTCCGCTGCGGCTGCGGGCTGTGCACCGCCGGCTCGCCGAGCGGGGCGTGGCGCTGAGCAGCCTGCAGGTGCAGCTGTCGTTGCTGGCCCCTGATCCGATCCGGCCCGGCGGCGTGGCCGAGCTGTGCCGCGAGCTGGGCATCCGCCTGATCGCCTATAGCCCCCTGGCCTTGGGGTTGTTGGCCCGGCCGCTGCAGGCCCAGAGCTGGCCGATGGGCCCCCGGGGCGCCCTGTTTCGCCGTCTCGGCCCGGCCCTGGTGGAGCTCCAGGCAGAAATGGGCCGAATCGCCGCCAGCCATGCTGCCAGCTTGTCTGCCGTGGCCCTCAACTGGTGTCGGGCCCACGGCGCCATGCCGATCCCCGGCCTGCGCCGCCCCGACCAGGTGGACGATGCGGCAGCTGCGCTCACCTGGTCGCTGTCTGCCGAGGAGCGTGAACGCCTCGACGACCTGGCCCTGGGGCTGGAGGTCGGCATGCCAGCCAACCCCTTCCAGAGCGCTTAGCAGGCTTGGGCGGTTGGATCGAGGGTGAGCACCACGGGCATCGCCTGGCGGCGCACCAGCGGCACCACAGGATTGGCGCCTGGGTCGCCTTGGGATTCGGCTTCGGCCGCAGCCGCTTCCGGTCCACAGGCGGCGAGCGCCTCCTGCAGCAGGGAGTCGAAGGTGGCGCCGGGCAGCTGATGGCGGGCCAGCTCCAGAAATGCCCGGGCCAGGGACTCGCCGGCGGCGGCCCGCAGGGCCGGGTTGTTGCGCCGGAGCTGCAGCTCGTCCTCGATCGAGCGAATGAAGCGCTCGGTCACTTCCCGCTTGGTGGAGGCCCGGATGCGGGTGTCCTGCTCGGCCTGGGAGAGGAAGGGCTGGGCATCGAGCTCCTCCAGCCGGCGACCGAGGCTTTCGAGCACCTCACGCGCCTCTTTGGCCACGTGGGCCAGTTGGCCGTCGGAGAGCCGGGGCAGGTCGGCCACGTACACCTTGCCGTGATCCCTCAGGGTGAGGAAGGTGGGCCGTATGCCTCCGCGCTGGGGGGCAGGCACTGGATCGCGCGGTCGCAGGGGGCGGCTGGGCGGAACGGGGCCAGCGGAACTGCGGCGGCGGGTGAGGCGCTGGCCGGAGCCCAGGGATCCCTGGCCTAGCCCGCTTGAAACTCCCGGGCCGGCAGGGCCAGATCCGGTTAAACGTTGTCCGGTTAGGCGTTGTGGTGAACCTGGTGAACCAAGCGGTGAACCAAATGGTGAACCTACTGATTGCGTCATGACGCCTCTCCTGATTTGTCTTCGTTCTGCTCGGCCACCAACCTGCATATCAGGGATGGTGACGGTTCGAGGTCAGTACCCTAGGCAGCAGCGTTGACCTGGCCGGCCCTTGGCCTCCAACGTGAAGCAATTTGCCAGCAGCGGCTTGGGCGCCGCTCAATCTCCGTAAGGCAAGCCCGCCAGGGGTTGGGCGCCAGCACTGCCGCTGGCCACCTCACCCAGTTCCCAGGCGGTGTAGCCGGCTTGCTGGCAGACGGCGAGGGCCTCGGATACGGCGGAGGCAGGCAGCACCAGGCAGAAGCCCACCCCCAGATTGAAGGTGTTCCAGAGATCCGCCTCCGGCACCTCGCCGGCCTCCTGCAGCCAGCTGAACAGGGGGGGGCGCTGCCAGCTGTTGGGGTCGATCACGCCATGCACGCCAGCAGGGAGGCAGCGGGGCAGGTTTTCCGGCAGGCCGCCCCCGGTGATGTGGGCCATGCCGTGGATCGGCACGCCGTTGGTCAGGAGGGCTTTCACAAGGGCTCCGTAGAGGCGGGTGGGGGTGAGCAGGGCTTGAATCAGGGGCTGATCGCTACCTGGCAACGGGGTGCGTTCGTCCACCGCCTGGGTGTCGAGGATCCGACGCACCAGGCTGAATCCATTGCTGTGCACACCACTGCTCGCCACCGCCACGATGCGGTCGCCGGCAACCACGGCGCGGCCATCGATCACTGCGCTGGCCTCCACCACGGCCACGCAGAAGCCCGCCAGGTCGTAGCGGCCTGGACCATAGAAGCCGGGCATCTCTGCGGTTTCCCCGCCCAGGAGGGCGCAGCCGCTCTGCCGGCAGCCCTCAGCGATGCCTTGCACCACCTCGGCCATGGCCTCAGGGCTGAGTTTGCCGGTGGCGATGTAGTCGAGGAAGAACAGGGGTTCTGCCCCACTGGTGATCACGTCGTTGACGCACATCGCCACCAGGTCGATGCCCACGTCGTGGTGACGGCCGTGGGCTTGGGCCAGCTCGAGCTTGGTGCCGACCCCGTCGGTGCCCGCCACCAGCAGCGGCTCCCGCAGGCCTGCCGGCAGTCGGCAGAAGCCACCGAACCCGCCAAGACCACCCACGACCTCTGGGCGATGGGTGGCTTCCACGCTGGCGCGGATCCGATCCACAAACGCCCGGCCTGCGACCACGTCCACGCCGGCAGTGCGGTAGTCCATCCCGTCGAAGTCCATCAGGTGCTGTCTCCTGATCCTCCAACGCCAGCCGTCCGCCCTCAGCGGGCGACCGGTCACGCCCAGTCGATGGACGATTGGCAGATTGGCACATACGGCTATTAGCTGCGCTGATGACCGTCATTTGGGTCGCTGATGCCGGGGTGGCTTGCTGACGGTGGCTCAGCCCTGTTAGGGCCGGCGCTCGGGGATTTGATGACAAATTCTGATCGGTTCTTGGGGTGTCGTTTTTGACCGAAACCGCCCGCGACGGCCGTTAACTTTGCGTCGTTGTCAATTCCCGATAGGAACTCCGAACGCGAATTCGCATCTCAACTCCATTCAGTTTGAGTTCGAATCCAACGCTGACGAATCATCGATTGGCCGTGAAGCTTTCGCTTTCGGCTGGTGATTGCTGCTCCTGCAGCGGGTTTCGTTTGTTATGCGTCGCACTTTCTCCCTTGGGGCCCTTGCCCTGCTTCTCTCTGGTAGTGCCTTGGTTCCCGCCATCGCCGAATCCAGCCGCGCAGCCACCACCAACGATGCCGTTGCCGTGGCTACGCCGAGCTCAGAGGTCCAAGGACCCAGCAATGACGTCGCCATTCGTGAGGCCGACAGCGAATCCGTCCCTCCGGAGACCCTGATCAAGCAGGCTCCCTCCACCCCTATTGCTCCGGCCCCGAAGCCAGCACCCCGGGTTGTGCAGGTGAGCCAGGGCACCGCCAGCTGGTATGGCCCTGGCTTCTTTGGCAACCGCACCGCCAACGGCGAAACCTATCGCCCTGGCACCCTCACCGCGGCCCATCGCACCTTGCCCTTCGGCACCCGGGTTCGGGTCACCAACCTCAACAACGGGCGCAACACGGTGGTGCGCATCAACGATCGAGGGCCTTTTGTGGGCAATCGGGTGATCGACCTGGGCCATGGCGCTGCCCAGGAAGTGGGTCTGGTCTCCAGTGGACTTGCTCCAGTGCGACTGGAAGTGCTCCAGTGATCTGAGCTGCTCGGCAGCTCTCCTCCAGCCCATCCGCCAACCTGGCGGATGGGCTTTGTGTTGCCGGCCCGCTGTCTGCCCGTGCAGTTGCTCCACACCCGAGACGATTTGCGCGCCTGGCGGCATGAGCAGCCCGGATCGGTGCAGTTCGTTCCCACGATGGGGGCCCTGCACGCGGGGCACCAGCAGCTGATCCGGCGGGCGGCGGAGCCTTGCGGTGGTGCCATCTCCCCCGTGCTGGTGAGCGTGTTTGTCAATCCGCTCCAGTTCGGCCTTGGCGAAGATCTCGACGCCTATCCGCGCGACCTCAGCTCCGATATCGCGTTGGCCGCTGCAGCCGGCGCCACAGCCCTATTTGCGCCGAGCGTGGCTGAGGTTTATCCCCAGGGAGAGGCTGGCTTGACCCGGATCAGCCCGCCCCTGGCCCTGCGCCAGGTGTTGTGTGGCCGCAGCCGTCCGGAGCATTTCGAGGGGGTGGCCACCGTGGTGGTGCGGCTGCTGACCCTGGTGCGACCGGACCGGTTGTGGCTTGGCGAGAAGGACTGGCAGCAGCTGGTGATCCTGCGCCGGGTGGTGGCGGATCTGGGCCTACCGCTGCGGATTCAGGGCTGCGCCACCGTGCGGGAGGCCGACGGGCTGGCCTGCAGCTCCCGCAACCGTCGCCTCTCCCCCCCCCAGCGTCAGCAGGCTGCGGCCCTGCCCGCCAGCTTGTCCGCTATCGCCGACGAGGTGGCGGCCGGGCAGTGTCAGGCCGGGGAGGTGACTGCCCGCTTGTCTCGCCAGTTGGAGGCGGCGGGGCTGCTGGTGGATTATGTGGAGTTGGTGGCTCCCCATAGCCTGGAGCCGTTGCCGCAGGTACAGGGCATGGCTCTGCTGGCCGCGGCGGTGCACTGCGGCCCGAGCCGCCTGATCGATCACGTGTTTCTGATGTCTCGCCAGCCGATCGTTGCCATTGATGGTCCGGCGGGGGCGGGCAAGAGCACCGTCACCCGGGCCTTCGCCAAGCGGCTGGGGTTGATCTACCTCGATACCGGCGCGATGTACCGGGCCCTCACCTGGTGGGTGCAGCACCAGGGCGCCGACCCGGCTGATGCGGCAGCGGTGGAGCCGCTGCTGGTGGATCTCAATCTGCAGCTGCGCTCCGGTTCCGGTGGCGAGCAGCAGGTGAGCATCAACGGTCACGACGTCACCGCGGCCATTCGCAGCCCTGAGGTCACCGCTCAGGTATCGGTGGTGGCAGCCCATGGTTGCGTGCGCCAGGCGCTCACCGCCCAGCAGCAGGCGATGGGGCGCCAGGGGGGGCTGGTGGCCGAGGGCCGGGACATCGGTACGGCCGTGTTCCCCGATGCGGAACTCAAGGTCTTTCTGACGGCCACGGTGGCCGAGCGAGCCCGTCGTCGTGCCCTGGATCTGGAGCAGCGGGGCTTTGCGGTGCCTCCCCTGGCCGAGCTCGAAGCCCAGATCGCCGAGCGCGACCAGCTCGATTCCAGCCGGGAGGTGGCCCCGCTGCGGCAGGCCGACGATGCGGTGGAGCTGGTGACCGACAGCCTGGCCATCGAGGCGGTGATCCAGGCCCTGGTGGATCGTTTCCGGGAGCGGGTGCCGGAAGAGGCCTGGCCAACGCCGGCGGCTTAGCGGTCTAGGGCCTGCAGCAATCCAGTGCAGGCATCCTCCAGCAGATCGAGCACCTGCTCAAACCCCTCTTCGCCGCCGTAATAGGGGTCGGGCACCTCGTGGGCGTCAAAGCGGCTGCAGTAGCCCACCAGGGGCTCGATGCGGGCCTGCTGCCCGTGAGCGCCCGCTGCAGCGCAGGAGCGGCCCTCCCGTGCCAGGGCCTGCACGTGGGCAAGGTTGGCGGCATCCATGGTGAGGATGTGATCAAAGCGGTCCAGGTCGCTGAGCTCCAGCTGGCGGGCCCGGCTGGTGAGGGCTATTCCGCGCTGGCTGGCGGCTGCGCGCATGCGTGGATCAGCGGCCTTGCCCACATGCCAGCCCCCCGTTCCGGCTGAATCCACTAGGAAGCGGTCTGCTGCTCCCGCCTGGGTTAGTTGGTGTAGGAACACCCCCTCAGCGGCGGGGGAGCGGCAGATGTTCCCCAGGCAGACGAACAGCACTCGCTTCATTGGGGCTCCAGGCGCGACAGTGCCAACTTCGCGCGCCGCTGAACCACCGGGGGGGTGTCTTCGGTTGCTTCGCTGAGTGTGACCAACCCATTGCGGGCCTGCTGCAACTCTGTGGCGTCTGGGGAAAGCCCCTCGGCGAGGGACTCCAGTCCTACGGCCACCGCGTAGCGCACGACCCATTCACCATCGGCCGTGGCGGCCAGCAGGGCCGCCAGGCAGCGCTGGCGCACCTGGTGCTGCTCTGCCTCAGCCAGGGCGCCCAGCTGCAGCTGGCCCAGACCTTTGGCCGCGGCTCGGCGCACACTGGCGGCCACATCGCTGCCGAGGGCATCTAGCAGCAGCTCTAGCCCGCGCACATCGCCGATGCCGGCGAGGGCGCGCACTGCCCAGGCCCGGGCTCCGTAGTTGTCAGGGTCGAGCTGCAACAGGGCCTCCACGGCTGCTGTCCCCAGGCTGATCAGCCCGTTCACGGCGGCTACTGCCGCGCCGGGGTTGTTGAAGCCCAACACCTCCACCAGGACTGGGGCTGCGCTGGCATCGGCGCAGCTGGCCAGTTCCTGGGTGGCTTGCAGTAGGGCCAGGGCGCTGCCGGCCTGTTGCAGGGCTGCAATTCGGGCTGCCACCGGTGAAACCTGGCTCATAGCAAAAGGTCCATGCAGGCCAGCAGGGCTTCGTCGCCGGGGTCGCCATTGCCCTGTTCCACCAGCCCCCGCAGGGCCATCAATTTCAGACTGTTCTCTGCCCGGGTGGCGGCAATGGCTTTGAATCCGGGCCGCCAGCCGGCGGTGCCTAGATCCATCAGGGCTGCACGACGCACCGGCAGCTGGGGATGGTCAAGTAGGTCCACAAGCAGTTCCCCCCAGCACGCCTCACCGCTCAATTGCAGCAGGGTGCGCGCCGCAGCGCTGCGGATCACGGGGCGCTCGTGGGCAAGAAAGGGTTTCACCACGGCCAGCACCCGCGGCTCGTTGACACCGATGTCGCCCAGGGCTTTCAGGAGGGCTTCACAGGGTTCCACTAGACGGGTGCTGTTGGCCTGCTGGGCGCCGGCCACGGTGGGGCCGCTGGCTAGCCTCTGGCAGAGAGCCTCAATGGCCTCGCTCGCAGCGAGTTCGCCTAGGGCCCGGGCTGCTGCTTCTCGCAATTTGTCGTCGGCATCCTGCAGGGTGTCGAGTAGGTCTGGGATGGCCGCTTGCGCTGCTGGAGCCAGTTTGCCGAGGGCGCGGGCGGCATTGCGGGCTACTGCGTTCTCCTCAACGCCGGCCCCGCTATCCCTGGGCCGGCGCTGGCGTAGGGCTTGTTGCAACAGGGGCACCGCCTCCGGGTGCTGGCTGCGCATCCGGCCTAGCCACCAGGCTCCGTAGTACTGCTGGGAGGAGTCTTCGCTCTGGCGGAGCCGGCGCAGGGCTTCCTGCTCACTGATGGGTTCGCCTGCTTGGGGGGGCCTGGCGTCGGCTTCGGCCATGGGTGCTGTTGCGTGACGCGGACACCTAGTGATGTTGCCAGCCCAGGGCTGGTTCCAAAATTCAGCTTGGGCATGATTCCGGCAGGTCCGCTGAGGGCTGGCTCTGAATGAGTGAGAGCTAGCCGCAGTACTAATGCTCATGGCGGGCCAATTACTAAGGTCGTGAACTCTTCGCAAAGGGGCAAACCAATCCAGGGCGCCCCCTCTAAGTTGCTGCCCATAGACCTGTTCCTCAGACTGGCACCTATGGCTGTTGCGCTCGCCTCCCAACTGCGTGAAGGCACCAAAAAAGCCCACACGATGGCGGAGAACACCGGCTTCGTGAGCTGCTTCCTCAAGGGGGTGGTGGACAAAGCCAGCTACCGCACCTTGGTGGCCGACCTCTATTTCGTGTATTCAGCGATGGAGGAGGAGTTCGGCAAGCTCAAGGACCACCCGGTGGTGGGTCCGGTGGCTTTTGTCGAGCTCAACCGTCGCGAGAGCCTCGAGCAGGACCTGGCCTTCTATTTCGGCCCGGATTGGCGCAGCGCAGTCAAGCCCACCCCTGGAGCCCAGCAGTACGTCGAGCGCCTGCACCAGGTGGCGCGGGAGTGTCCGGAGCTGCTGGTGGGCCACCACTACACCCGCTACATCGGCGATCTCTCCGGCGGCCAGATCCTCAAGAACATCGCCCAGAAGGCGATGAACCTGGGTGAACACGACGGCCTGCGCTTCTACGAATTCGACGCGATCCCCGACGAGAAGGCCTTCAAGACCAACTACCGCGCCACCCTGGATGCCCTGCCGATCGATCAGGCCATGGCCGATCGCATTGTTGAGGAGGCGAACCACGCCTTCCACCTCAACATGACGATGTTCCAGGAGCTGGAGGGCAACCTGATCGCCGCCATCGGCAAGGTGTTGTTCGGCTTCCTCACCCGCCGTCAGCGCGCTGGCAGCACGGAAGTGGCGGCGGCCTGAGGCTTGGCGGCGGTTGGACCGGACCCATCAGTCCTCGATTAAATCAACGCTCACCAGCCGGGTGAGGCCTCCAGTGGTGGCCGGGTCGATGGTGCCTGGCTTGAAGTTGGCCTGAAACCACCACTGGCGACCATCCTTGCTGCGCCGCTCCACACGGAAGTTGTCCAGTCCCTGCTCCCGCAGTGCCAGTTGCAAAGCATCTCCGCTGCAGCCGGCGCAAGTGACGGAAAGTGGCGGTAGCCCAGGCACTTCAACGCAATAGACGGGCATGGGCTTACGGCGACAGCTCAGGTTGCCATAGGAACCGAGTAGGGCTCAGGGAGCGTCATCCGTAGCGATGACAACGCAACCCCCCATCCGGCAGGCCTAGGGTTGCAAAACTTCACGATTTGGCTTCGCGGGATGACTTCTACCCCTGATCTGGCCTCGCTTTATCAGTTGCTGTCTCTCCAAGAGCGCCCGATCCTGCCCTCGGGCGAGCGTCGCGCAATCCTGGGTTGTGGCTACGTAGGCGAAGCGGTTGCCAAATCCTGGAAGCAGGAAGGGCATGCACTCTGGGGCACCACAACCCGGCGTGAACGCTTGGCAGAGCTGGCTGACCTAGTCGAGAATCCGTTGGTTTTTGATTCAACGGATCCCTCCAGCAGCCTGGACTTCGCGGCAGATCTCGACGGCATCTTGGTGTCCTTCGCTCCGTCAAAGAGTTCCAGTGTTGAGCTGAACCAATACGAGCAGACCTTTCTTGGCGGCCTGCAACGGCTGATCGAAACGCTTAGCCGTCGGCCTGTCAGCTCGCCACTGCAACTTGTTCACCTGAGCAGCTGTGGCGTGTATGGCAACCGGCAGGGAGCGCTCACACGTGAGAGCGATCCAACTGATTCAAATCATCCAGTGAACTCCGTGCTCGTGAGGGCAGAGCAGATGATTGCGTCGGTCCGCACCGAATCGATCAAGGTCTGCGTGTTGCGCCTCGGTGGCATATATGGGCCTGGACGCGATATTCCGGGCATGTTGCTTAGTGCAGCTGGCAGCTTAGTGCAGCGTAATGGCTTGAATGTGCCGTGCTGGATTCACCGCGATGACATCGTTCGAGGTATCAAATTCGCCTTTGACCAAGGCCTGAATGACACATATAACCTGGTCAATGACACCCAGTACAACGGTCAGGAGCTCACAGATCGGTTGTGTGAGCGCGCTGGCCTGCCACTGGCAAAGTGGTTGACCAGAGACACCAGCGATCGAATCCTTAATGCGCGGGTGAGTAATGAGAAGCTTAAGCAGCTTGGCTTCAGCCTTTCTCATCCATGCATGGTGGGCTGATAGCGACGTTCTATCCAGGCCAGTAGATTGTAATTGGCATCGAACTCCATTGTCAGATGCACAAAGTTTTGACGATCTAGTACGCAGCCGAAGTGGAGGTCAAATGATTGCTTTGGCAAACTCTCAGGAAGGCTGCAGATTAAATTATCTTCAAATAGCCCATTTGCTTCATTCTTAATAAACCATTCGCTACAGAATGGCGCCAACCGCTGTTTTGAAATCGCAATTCTAGAACTGAATCCGGGTCTGATCACTGATTCCACTCCTTGCCAGCCAAAGACGGTCTCGAATACCGCCTCCAACGATTGAAACTGAGCGCGTTCCGGGTCAGGACTAGTGCGTTGGCAGCGGAAGGGTGTGGCGGCGATTGAGTCCAGCAGCATCTCTCCATCCGGTTGTTGCTGGTAAAGCGCAACCAGCATCGAACGACTGCGGCCGCTGAAGAAGTTCACTTCATGCCCAGCACGCGTGCAACTGCCTGCCATTTGCAGGCTCGACTGACCTGCAGTCTGCGGAAAATGCCAGCAGTTGTGGCTGAGGTTGTAGTTGTGCCGATATAGGGGGAAGCGGCGTTCTCCACCCGGTGCGAATCGAAGGCCTGTTCCATGCCATTCACCCGTATGCGCATCCGAGAAGCGGATGGCGTAATGCGAGGCCTCCGGGTTGACGGTGCCCTGCTTCATATTCATGCCGTCGCTGTTGCGGCCGTACCAGGTGGTTGTTCCTTGCCAGTCGCCATCAAAGCTGGCGCGCATGAGGTTCCATTGGCGATCAGCTGCGGCTTTGGCGTGGATGTCTAAATCTTCCTTTGTCTTTAGTTCGGTAGTCGGGTTTTCCAGAATCGTTGTTTCGTGATCAGAGGTCCGAGGCGAAAAGTTTATGGGGCTCTCAGGCCATTATCCGCTGGCGAAAGATCCTTGGGGCTGGGGTGTGCCTTAATCCACTTCGCTGCCAAGGCCGACCCTAAATATTTCTTAATCAATCGAGCGAGTGCAGCTGCAAGCGTTTGTTGGCCTATGGTGATGTGCTGCCTCATGATCGCCAAGCCATGTCCAAGGTAGGTGTTCTCCTGCTGAACCTCGGGGGTCCGGAGCGCATCCAGGATGTCGGCCCTTTTCTCTACAACCTGTTCTCGGACCCCGAGATCATCCGGCTACCCAACCCAGCTCTGCAGAAACCTCTGGCTTGGCTGATCAGCAGTCTGCGGGCGAGAAAGTCGCAGGAGGCTTATCGCTCTATCGGCGGGGGCTCGCCACTGCGGCGAATCACTGAGCAGCAGGCGCGGGAGCTGCAGAGTGCCCTGCGTCTGCTTGGGATCGAGGCCACCAGCTACGTGGCGATGCGCTACTGGCACCCCTTCACCGAATCGGCGGTGGCAGATATTAAAGCCGACGCTGTGGATGAGGTGGTGGTGCTGCCTCTTTATCCCCATTTCTCGATTAGCACCAGCGGTTCCAGTTTCAGGGAGCTTCAGCGTCTTCGTCAGGCTGATCCTGTCTTCGCAGCGTTGCCGATTCGATGCATCCGCAGCTACCACGATGACCTGGGCTATATCGACGCCATGGCCGGGCTGATCGCCCGCGAGATCCAGGCCTGCCCAGATCCAGATACCGCCCACGTGTTCTTCAGTGCCCACGGTGTTCCTAAAAGCTACGTGGAGGAAGCGGGCGATCCCTACCAAGGGGAGATCGAAACCTGCGCCCGGTTGATCATTGAGAAGTTGGAGGCCACATTGGGCCACAGCAACTCTTTCACCCTCGCTTACCAGAGCCGGGTGGGCCCTGTGGAGTGGCTCCAGCCCTACACCGACGAGGCATTGGAGGAGCTAGGACGGCAGGGTGTGAAGGATCTGGTAGTTGTGCCGATCAGTTTTGTGAGCGAGCACATCGAGACCCTCGAAGAGATCGACATCGAGTATCGCAAGCTGGCTTTCGAATCGGGCATCACCAACTTTCGGCGTGTGCCGGCGCTTGACACCAACCCTGCGTTCATCCAGGGGCTTGCGCGACTCGTCCAGCAGGCCCTGGATGGACCCGAAGTGAATCTTGACCAGGCGGCGGCTTTGCCCAGCACTGTGAAGCTCTACCCCCAAGACAAGTGGGCTTGGGGCTGGAACAACAGCTCAGAAGTGTGGAATGGCCGCTTAGCTATGGTCGGATTCTCCGCTTTTCTAGTGGAGCTGATCAGTGGAAGTGGGCCTCTTCATGCCATAGGTCTGCTTTGATCTCCTTTTTGCTAGGGATAGTGTCTGTCCAGATCAAACAACACCTCATGAATATATGTCTCGGTCCACTCTGCACCGTGAAAGCGGCTGAGCATCCCCCTTGCTGGATCTTTCTCTGCCCGGTAGCTGGTGTAGCGCCTTTGGCCATTGAGCAATATCGCTGAGCGATCGTCTGCTACGGGGGGTGCTTCATCCACGAGCTGTAAATAAAGCTTTAAATACTCAGCAAAGGCTTGAAATATAACGGTGCTGATCAGCTCATCGGAGGCTACGCCCAAAGGCAGACGGGTCCAGAGAAATGCAGGCGAAAAGTAAGGTTCTGCCTCAGCAGGAATGGGCCCGCCATCGGGTAAGTGAGGTTTCCAGCTGTTAAAAATTGGGAGCAAGCGATCCCAGACAGGTTGGGTATGGAGGGAATCGCTGCGGTCAACCGGCTGCAGGTCAAGGGCTAGCAGATGGCCTGAGGGCAGCGTGACCAAATCGGCTCCGAAGAAAGGCAGATCAAAGCGGCAGTTGGGATTGATGACTAGGTTCAGCACGGACGCTGCTGGCCCCGCCTCCACGCAAGCGGCCCTCACCTGGCGAAGCTTGTTGGTTTGACAGGCCCAGGTTGCAGTTTGCACAACTACCGGCTGTGCCTTCGAACCGGTGGATCCGGTTTTTTGCAGAAACTGCTCCGGCACGGGGTAGGCGGCTGGCTCCAATGCCTGAAGCATTTTGACTGCATGATCAAGAAAGGGCTGCCAACGCCAACCGGGGATTCTGACCTGGTTAAGGCTGCAGCTTTGCGGTGCTGTCATTGCTGCGGGCTAGATGGGAAGAGGAACTCGTGCAGAAAGCGATCCGACCAAGCCTTGCCGAAGTGGCTGCTAAACAGGCCGTGAGCCGGATCTCTTTCGGCGCTATAGACATCGTATGCCTCCTGCAGGGTTTTCACCTTTTCTGCTGTAACAATGGAAGTGCGTTGGCCGGCTTCGGCGCTGAGCTGCCAGTAGCAGTCGAGAAAGGCAGTGAAAGCTCTGGGCAACGATTCCTGCGCCTCCTCAGCTCCTCCACGGCAGAACAGCAGCCATGGCGAGAAATATTGGTTTGGATCAAATGAGCGCATGGCCTCAGCACCGTGAAGATCCGGGTGGCGAGAAATAAGTTCTTTTAGGCCTCGATAATAGGTGTCAAGATAATTTTGATCCTGCAGTAGTGGCTGAAAATCAAGCACTGCGACCAGCTTGCCGCGGGTGCCGAACCAAAGGAGATCGATTCCCATCAGGGGCTGATCGTTGTTGTATTCGGGATAGGCCACCGAATTCAACACTTGCAGGCTGTCCCCCGCGTCCATCCTGGTCACCCGCCAGCGTCGGAACCCAGGCACCTGCCAGAGCCAGCTTTGGATCACGCTCTGCCTCTTCGGGGAGCGACATTCAGCTAGCCCATCGGGTGGGGCAATGGGCTGCGCTCCAGACCTTTCCAGCCTGCTATTGAGCTCTTGCAAAAAAGGGTCAAACATCTCGGAGCGCTCAGGAGCAGGGTGGGTTAACGGAAACCGGCGGCCATGGAATCGGCGCTTTCCCGAAGCGACTGCAGAGTTGCGTCGGAGGGGCAACGAAGCTCCGTGCAGTAGGTGGTCATCGACACACCATCGAGACACTGCACTGAGCTCACCCGCATTCGCACCTGATCCGTGACGAACCAGCAGCGCTCCGTGCCGACATTGCTGTCGTAGCGCGTGGTAACGGTCATGACGCCATCGGTGGAAAAGGTGTATTGACTGAGGACGGGCTGCTTCTCCACGTAGCCCTTGTCACGGACTAGGAAACCCTGAGAGGGATCTGCTGCGAGAGGGATATCTATTAATACTGCCGCTTGATCTTCTGTTCTGGCTAGGGGCTTTAGATTGCTTTCCCACCAGAAACGAGCCCCTCCTGCTGCTAAATGAGGGTTGATATTGAGAGCTAGGCATATCTGTGTGACGGCTGGATCCTCAGCGGAGAAGGGCTCGATAACAAGATTGGAATCGCCGAATTCATCATCTTGGTGGTCGAGGTGGTGCACAGCCCGTCGCGTCAGCCAGGACCCTCGACTGGCCGCCAAGAACTGGTCCATCGTTCGGGCTGGGTCCACGGGTGCCACGGGGGTGTGAGGGGGATGGGGGTTAGTCCTGCTCGGACTTCTGGGACTCAAGTTGAGCCAGAATTGCTTCTAGCTTCTGCAGCTCGGGATGCTGAGCCAGGGTGAATTCCACTTGCTTCTGAGGGAGCTTCAGTCTTTGCCCCATGCCGATCACATCTTTGATCAGTCGATCGCGGTAGGCCGCCAGCTGATCAATCGACTCCTGCAACTCCTGCCGACTCGGATCGGATGCGTTGAGTGCAGACGTGTCGGCGCGAGCGGTGGTGCCGTCGGACATGGGTTGCGTAGCGCGAAGGTCAGCATACGCAGTCGACCGCTGCGATTCACCAAACCGGCTGCGCCGTTCACCAGGGCTGCTTGGTTGTGGCGGATCGTCCTCAGCAGGGCGGCCGGGGTGAGTGGTTCGTCATGGCGGCGTCGTGGGCACCGGCATTCCAAAGGTCAGCCTCCTCAAATGGGATTCGCTTGGCCGATGTTTGGACGATGTTGGTGAACAGGCGCAGAGCGGCATCAAGCTGGCAAAGCCGCTTCAGCGGCTGGGCTCTTTGTAGCCGGCGGCGCCCCAACATGCGCTGCACCCGGGCTCCACTGCAGCAGCAATGCCTTGAGAACCGGTCGAACCTCCAGGTGACCATGGTTTCAATTGCCACCACAAGCGTGTTCAACACCGCCGCCAGGCGTTTGCCGCAGCGATGGTCGCTGGCCTCCCACAGGGTCTCCAGGAGTCGCATCACTCGGGGCCACAGCGTCTCCGGCCGGCAGCAGCCGCAGCCGCAGCCCCGATTTGCGCTGATACCCGCTGAGGTCCACCAGGCCATCCATCAGGGCAAGAGCAGCTGCAAACGGCTGCATTCCTGGTGAAAATGGAAGAAAAGATAAATCTCCCGGCGCTTTGTGGCGCAATTGGGTGGGAGTGCGTCCTTCCTTTTGCCAAAACCCTTTGCCAGCGCTGCCCTTTTAAGGTCGACAGCGATGGGTGACGAAAGTTTGCATGATTGCTTTGATCGGGGTCCTGAGGCTGGAGATAGCCGTAGTTTCCCCTTACGCCTTCCCCGGGAGGCAGCTAAGCCATGCAGCTCCAAGCAGATCTAATGATCTTCCCTGGCTGTCAACTGGCTGAGCACTAGAACCCCTGGCCCCTTTCCCATGCTCGACGCCTTTTCACGCGCTGTCGTCAGCGCAGATTCGAAGACTGCCCCAATTGGAGGCGGTGAGCTTGCTGCTCTCCGTAACTATGTTGCTGAGGGTAATAAGCGTCTAGACGCTGTTAACGCCATCACCAGTAATGCCTCCTGCATCGTTTCAGATGCAGTCACCGGCATGATCTGTGAAAACACTGGCCTGATCCAGGCTGGTGGCAACTGCTATCCCAACCGCCGCATGGCCGCCTGCCTGCGCGATGGCGAAATTGTGCTTCGCTACGTCAGCTACGCGCTGCTGGCAGGCGATGCCTCGGTTTTGGACGACCGCTGCCTGAACGGCCTCAAGGAGACCTACATCGCTTTGGGCGTTCCCCTTCAGTCTGCCGCCCGCGCTGTGGCCATCATGAAGGCTTCTTCCACAGCTCACATTAACGAGACAAACACCAGCGGCACCAACCCTGTGGAAACCCGTTTCCGCAAGATGGAAACCGTTCAGGGCGACTGCTCCGCTCTAGTGGCAGAAGCTGCTACCTACTTTGACCGTGTGATCAGCGGCCTCAGCTGATTCATCCGAAGAGATTGCTTTTTTAAACCACTACAACTCAATTAAACGAGGATCTTCACGATGAAGTCTGTTGTGACCACTGTTGTGACCGCCGCTGATGCCGCTGGTCGCTTCCCCTCCCAGAACGACCTGGAAGCTGTTCAGGGCAACATTCAGCGAGCTACTGCTCGTCTTGAAGCTGCTGAAAAGCTGGCTGCCGGTCTGGACAAAGTGACGAAGGAGGCTGGTGACGCTTGCTTCAGCAAGTACCCCTACCTCAAGCAAGCCGGCGAAGCTGGTGAGAACCAGGTCAAGGTGGACAAGTGCTACCGCGACATCGCTCACTATCTGCGTCTGATCAACTACTGCCTGGTTGTGGGCGGCACCGGCCCTCTCGATGAGTGGGGCATTGCCGGAGCCCGTGAGGTGTACCGCACCCTGCGCCTGCCTACCGCTGCTTACGTAGAAGCGCTCACCTTCACCCGCGATCGGGCTTGCGCCCCTCGGGACATGAGCCCCCAGGCTCTCAACGAGTTGAAGTCGTACCTTGATTACGCCATCAACGCCCTCTCCTGATCAGTTTCTGATTAATTGTTGAGGACAACCCAGGGAGGCCTTCGGGCCTCCTTTTTTATGTGAAAATCAGGCGTTGCCTACCCTCCCCCTCTTCTCGATGGAAATGGAAGCATTAGATATCTTATTTGATGATCTCGCCCACCCTAATCCTTATATTCAAAGCCAGGCTTTTATGGCTATGGTCAGGGATTGGCCTCAGCAAGCTCTTCCTCGCCTGCTTGGTCTGTTGGCCCAACCGGATATAGCTTTACGCAGGGCTTCTGTTCGTGGTATTGGCGCCTTTGGTGCGGCAGCCTTGCTGCCCTTAGCGGATCTTCTTATGGCTAGCACGGACAGCACTATCCGCGCCAGCTGCGTGAAGGCCTATGCCCAGGTGGCTTCAAACCAGCCTGGGATCCATTTCCCCGAGACAGCGATGCGGGCTCTCGAGGAGGCACTCAGCGACGACTCACCCGTTGTGGCTGTTGCTTCGGTGATGGCCCTTGGGCAGGTTGGTGGGCAGGCGGTGCCGCTGTTGCTAAGAGTGGTGGGTGGAGATAATCCAGCCCAGGCGGTAGCTGCTGTCAATGCACTCGCCCAAATTGATGATCCTGCAATCGAACCGATTCTTAAGGATCTGCAGCATCAACCACAGGTAGATAGTTATGTGCGAGAGACCCTTGAATCAGCCCTAGCTCGAATAAGTGACCTGCAAGCGCGTCAACCTCAGCCGGGCTGACGCGAGACGATAAGCATCCTCACTTGCTCAGCTGACTGATTGCTAGTTCGAGCACTAATCTGACTCCAGGTTGTACTTCCTGTTCCACACTTGCTTGTAATGTAGGTAATGCATCCCTGGCTCCTAGCTTCATCAGCGATAGAGCAGCGTTTTTGCGAACCTGTTCTTCCGAGTCGGTGAGCAGGGGGAGCAGGCGCGGACAGGCCCATTCTGGCTCCTGCAACTTCCCCATCAGCGTTGCAGCTTCTGCCCGCACTTCGGAGTCCAGGTCACCCAGCGCGGTTAGCAGCAGCTGCCTCGCCTCGTCATCCCCCAGAGCCTGGATCTGTTCGCCGAGAGCTGCTATTGCTGCCGCTCTTATCCTGGCATCAGGAGAGCTGGCTGCTTGGCGAAGCGCTTCGGGCGCCTTGGCGCCGATAAAAGCAATCCCCCAGCTGGCCAGCCCCTGCTGCATGGCCGAAGCTTTTGGATGAACCAGCACTGAGAGGAGTGGATCGAGAGCCTGCTCGCCGACTGCAGCCATCGCTCCGACCGCTGATCCCTGCACAACGGGATCCGAATCTGAGAGCAGAGTTTCGAGTAAGACGGGCAAGGCAGCTGGATCTGCAATCAGGGTCAGAGTCTTAGCTGCAGCACGTCGAACGGTGACGTTGTCGTGAGACTGCAATGCACTGCAGAGTGTTGGCACCGCTGCAGCACCCACTGCTCCAAGGCTTTCGGCAAAGGTGAGCCGCATCAAGCCCCTGGTATCGCCGAGACCAGCCACCATGCGCTCAATTGCTGGGGTGTCGGATGAAGGAACTAACCCCTGACGAAGTTGGGAACGCAGCTCTGTAGCCAGAATGTTGGCTTCTTCGACGCTCAGTTGCTGGATCCCAGATGCGGGGGTAGCGGACAGCTCGGCAGACAAGGTTCCCTCCTATTGGACAAATTATCAGGGATAGCCGCTGCGATCCTATGGTGGGCTTAACAAGATCAGGACATGACACGCTTTTTGCTCTCCCACAACCTTCAGGTGGCTTCCGAAAGCCTGAAAGCCCTCAATTCCGCCGATCTGGCGGCGGGGCTTGTCGCGCACCTATCCACCGATTTCCATGTTCAGGCACTGAGCCACCCCCACTGGTTGGTTCAGGTGGAAGCGGATCTGCTGCCCATTGATCTGGCCAAGGCCATGCTCCAAGCCTGGCGTCAGCTGCGCTGCTCTACAGGCGCTACAGATGATGCGTGCCAGCTTTTGGCCTTGGGTGGTCGTAAGGACGATCAAGGAGCCTCTGGAGCGTTGCTGCAGAGGGGCGACTGGGGGGTCGATGTGGTGGAGACTCTGAACACCGCCGCTTTTCTTCAGTCGATTAACTGGGAATTGCTCAAACAGGGGCGTGCTCCTGATGGCGTGTTCGAGCTTCAGGGCTGAGCTGGGCTATTTGCGGCGGCGAGGGGATTGCCGTCCAGCTTTGGGTGATTCGCCTGGGTCGGCAGCCAATTTGGTCACCACTGCGGAAGCCGAGTTGGAAGCCTCAAGCGGTTCCACCTTCGTAACAGGGATTCCGTTCTGGTGTAGTTGCTGCATGGCATGGCTCAGCATATGGCGCGGAACTAGCAGCTTCTGAGCAACTCTCTGGGGAGTTTCAGAATTGATGCTTGTAACAACCAGAAGTGCACCACATTGATGGGGTCCCATCGAGCGTCTATTTTAGATGGTTTCATATTGAACGTGACCGGGCCGGGTTGCGTCAAGACACATAATTCTTAAACTTTCAGCGCGCTTGCCCTGCCGGCCATCAGAGTTGGGATCAGGCCAATGTTGAGCTACACAGCTTCGCCCCCTTTGACTTTTGAGGACAGTATTTTGGCAAGCTCCAGCAACAGTTATGACAATATTCATCCCGGGCTCAGCCATCATGATGCGCTAGCGATTCTTGAACAATCTCTTGACTCGCTTGATTCTGCCAGCGACTACTACATGGCGGCCGCCCATCTCGTGAATTTCCCCGGCGATAAAACGGAGGAGGCATTATTGCGGCTCATTGATAATTCTTCGGGCGAACAGGCGGTTAATCTTGCGCGCCGAAAAGCGGTCGAAGTTTTGGGCAGGCTTGGGGTTCAACGGGCCATACCCAGTATTGGGCGTTGCCTAAGGAGTAACGATCACTATCTCATTGAAAATGCCGCCTGGGCCCTTCTTCAGCTCAATTGCCAGGATGTTGAACTCCATCAGGCGATGCTGCTGTTACTTAATGATCCAGGCCAGAGCCGCAGGGTTCTTATCCAGGCTCTTGTTGGGTTAGAAGTGCATGGGGCCTTGCCCGTACTTCAATCGCTGCAAGATGATGCGAATCCAGGGGTTCGCGGCGCTGCTTTGTCCGGGGTTGCACAGCTCAGTGGTGATAGCGGTCGCCTTCAAGAGTTGGAAGACCACCTGACCCTGCCTAATCAAATGGACCGGCAGTCGGCGATTCAGGATTTAATTGACTGTCGAGCTACATATCTACTGCCTTCGATCCTCAAGGCGCCCGTGTCCCCTGTGTTCAGGTTGCGCGCTCTGCGGACACTCTGGCCGGGCCAAGAAAAAGCATATGCAGGCCTTGACCTGCTTACTTGTTTAGATTCGCTGATGTTGGATCAGCCAGAGGATTTGGTCTTGGCGCACTGCTACGACGCTGAACCCACCATATTATTTTTATTTGATGAGTTTTTTGGTACTGACTTTAGCCGTTGCTACCTAGCATTGTCCACATTGAAGCATAGGCCAGCAGAGGAGCTCTGGCCTGTTTTCTGGAAGCGATGGCAGGAGGATGCTTTTAATGACTACGGCGCTCATTACTTCTTCATTCAGCTTCTTGGTAGTGTGGAAATCTGGCCTTGCGCTGCTACTTCTGAGATTGAGGCATTGCTGCTGGAAGCTATGAATAGCAAGCGCCCACAATTCGGCAAATCAAGACCGGCTGCTTGCTTGGCTTTGAATAAGCATTTCCCTGATATATGGTGCAAAAGTGTGCGGCAGCTCTTGTCCTCCGATTTCACGCCAAGCTGGGAGCTACGTTATGCGGCATTGATAGGTCTTGATTCAATTGATGTTGGGAATAACCATGAAATAATTCAGCTTTTACAGAATGCTTTTGCCGTGCAGGATCCTGATGTTTTAGTAGATCGTAGGCGTCAACTGCTTATTTCAGAAAACCGGGTCTGAAAGGAGCCACGCTCAGCCCAGTAGCGTTGGATTTCCAGGCCTTTGGGCCTCGGCACAGCTGCGTCAGCTCTCAGGATCTTGAATGTTCGACGGGGCCCCATGGGCCAGTTTCCAATTGCTCTTACAGACCGCACTTGCCCACCAATCATATTTAGGCAGGCTTCAAAACGCTCAAGCTGACTATGATCGATTGTTTCAAAAATAAAGTCTTGGCCTTGGCAAACCAGGTGCTGCGAGCGAATCCAGCTACGGAATTGGCGGATAGCTTCTCCGTCAGTTTGCAGTGTTTCAGTTTTATCCAACTTATTTAGGTTCTTCTCCCTTATGTTTAATTAGACGTGCCCACTCAGCTGTCACCTCATTCTCAAAGCTAGCCACGCGTTCAAAACGTAGTGGCCCATGTTCTGAGCCCCATTGCAAGGTATTAGTAGCTGGATCAAAACCCTGATCTCTACTAATCCAGTTTTCATGATCAACCAACACCTCACTCACTAGATAGGTAGGCTGCCCGTCGCGTGGCACTAGGCATTTATTCCCAGGCTCTACCTTTCCGCTGAAGCAACCCGGTGTCGTCTCTTGGAAATGCATCGCGCAACCGCAGCGCTGTTTAAGGCGATCAATATGAATAAGCTTAAGCAGTTTAGGCGTGAAGCCTGCTCCAGCTAAGCGAATTGGTTGGTCGAATCCAAAATTCTCAACAATCTGCACCTTCTCGGTTGAAATCAGTCGATGTACGCCTTGCCTATAAGGTCGCCAAGGATCATGCCCATAGCTTTGCTCGGAGTAAAAGCCAGGGCCCTGAAATACTTCCCAAGGCAGCGGGCGAAAATAGATATTGATATGGGCGAAATTTACGGGGTCTTGCTGTGCCTGGGAGAAATTACTGTAGTGCCCAGCTAGAATTTTAGCGAATTTTAGGGTAATACCTATCATCGTGAACTCTATTGGCTGAAGGAATCTAACCGTCTGATTTCAGATGCGAAGGATGTTTGCAGTATTCCTGAGCCGGCCGAGGTTCGCAGCACTGATGAGCGGCAGCGAACATTCTCAGATACGAACCAGATTCTTTCCTCTGCAATCGATTGACCATATTGCGTAGTGAGTATAAAAGTATCATCTTCTAAAAAGGCATAGTTTGATACTGCTTGCTCCGCCTCTGCATATCCAGCACTTCGCAGTAAGATTCCTTTTTGATTATCAAGTGGGATTGGAACGAGGATGCATGATCCTGCTGATACTTCACTGGGCCCCTCTGGCTCCCAGTCACTTTCTGCTTTCCATTCCATTCGGAATGGCAGAAGGGGGTCGGCGTCGTGTATTTTGCACTCTCTAATTAACTGAAGAACCAACGGATCTTGGAGTCCAACTGGTTCAATCAATACTGAACTGCGAAGATCCTCAAATTGCTGAAAAGCAAGAGAATGACCGCTTCTCATTGATCGCCAGCGGCCTAGGCTACGAGCTACAAAAGATTCCAGCTGCATCAACGCTGCTCAGGCCTTGTTTCTGTGAGTTGTCCGTGCAGATGGCAGACGACCTGCCTGAACCATGTGTACCCATGTATCGATCATCATGTTGATCGCAGGCCGTGTCTTTGTAGTGCTCTGATCATTCCGGGAGCACTCTGCTTTGAGATGGTGATTGTCCATTAAATCAATGGTTTGTAGCCAGGGTGCTTGTTGCTGATGCTTTTGGGAGGCGGCTCAATTGTTGCAGCATTATATACTAAATGCAGCCTTGAGCCGCTTCCAATTTCATTTAAATTAGGACTCTCGTACTGACACGATACGACCCCTACGTCGATGAATTGATTGGATCGCTGATGATAGCGAGCTGAAGGGAACTGTTGTCGTTTGCGTTACGCTTCGATTTAGGCCAACAGGATTAGCACTTGTCCAGCGAATAGCGTAGCGCTGGTTGTTGCGACCACCTGGCCCGGGTGTTTTTTGACTGCCTCCGGGGGGCGAAGTGGTCGCCAGGCTCACTAATAATTGTGATTGTTCGTCACCGTCAAAAGTTGCAAAGCCCGATGTTAATGCACGTGTTCTGTTGTACGTAAGATTGGATTCACCTTTCTGGCTTTCCACTCCCCTGTCATAAGGAACTGTATCAAAGCCAAAGACCTCTAGATACTCGGCTCCGTATATATAGCTGTTGATTTCTGCTTCGTAGCCTTCTGCGGCCAGGAGCTGAACATGCTTGCTCAGTTCAGCCTGATTTCGTGGGGCGCGGCCTAAGAGATGCTTGAAGTTGAGTTCAACAAACCGATAGGGACCATTTGCATCAAAAAAGAGACGCCGATAGCTGTCGGACAGGGCTAGAGCATTGATCAGCCCCTGCACAGTGAGGTCGCCGTTGATGAACAAACTCTCTGCAGAGACTGAGAGCTCTTCGTCAAAGAGGTGTGCATTGCCAAATACCTGGCGGTAGGCGGCTTTCAGCTGGGCTTGGGCTTCTGATTGGCGTAAACCCGAATTGGGCCTGTCAAGAGTTTCCATTTGCATGGTTTTTAGGATGGTAGGGGGTAGTTTAGAAACAGCAGTTGTCCCGAATAAATGATCCAGTGTTTTCTAGGTGATTTCGGTCACAGAAATGATCCGACCACCGCGTCTATGGATGTAGCCTAGTTGGCTGGTAATGTCATTGCCGCTTACTACGTAACTGGCGTTCGGGTTGCGTTGGCGGCCGCCTGCTGGCTGGGCATTGACGACAATACGGAAGCGCTTGGATGTGGGATCAGCTGATCCAGAGGCTGCACCAAGCCTGTTAATCCGTACGGTTGTATTTGTCCAGTTTGTAGGGGTAGATCTTGTTGCTACTGAATTCTGCAGGCTTGAGGCACATTGAATGGTGTCACTGGCTGCATAGCCTTGCACTAGGGCTATGTGCCGATTAAAGGAAACCTGTTCGCGACCGTTTTCCGTGGCTACACGCAGATATGGAACAGTATTTTCGCCGAAGGTGTTCTGATACTCTTCGCTATCAACGTAGCTGTTGATTTCTGCTTCATAGCCGTGAATGGCTAGCCTTTGTAGATGCTCACTCATCTCGGCCTGAGATGCGGGTGCACGCCCCAAAATATGTTTGAAATTCAGCTCAACAAAACGGTAGGGAGCATTTGTTTCGAAGAAGCGCCGGCGATAGTCTGAAGAAAGTCCAATAGCTCTTATGAATTCGCGAGTGCTGAGCCTTCCCTCAGCAAACTGGCTTTCTGCTGTTAAGTTGCGTTCGCTGTCCATTACATGGGGATTGCCCAGCACTTGGCGGTATACCGAGCGGATCAGCGCAGTAATCTGATCTGCTGAATCACCGTTGCAGCGCTCGAATACTTCCTGCTGGCGCTGGCCAAGCCCAAAGCCAACGTATAGATCACCACGCATAGGTGTCGAGTCGCCTCCATCGGCACTGTTCCGCTTGACAGGCACTAACATACCGCCCGAACCAGCCGCTGTTCCTCCCGTTTGACTAAGGGAAGCAGATCGGTAAACCTGTGCAGGCACTCTTATTGAGAGCCTGTAGCCGCTAACTAGATTGCCTAGCAGTTGACTTTTGGTTCCTACGGCTGTGTCGCTGCCAGCGAAATTCTGCTCAAGTGCTGCGATCCTGTTGAACGCTGCTTGAGGCTGGCCTACTGGTGAGTTCCAACTTGTTTGGTATGGAACTGTTTCCTCGCCAAAGGACTTTAGATACTCATCGGAATCAAGATAGCTATTGATTTCTTCTGTGAAGCCACTTGTGGCGATTAATGCCACATGGCTAGCCACCTCTGTTTGATTCTGGGGGGGGCGGCCCAGCAGATGCTTGAAATTAAGCTCAACTGCTCGATGCGGAGACACAGCATCAAAGAAGCGCGAGCGATAAAAATCGGATTGGGCCAATCTGCGTACGAACTCGCGTACGTTTATGTCCCCATTGCGTAATTTTGATTCGGCGCTCAGCAGGCGCTCGCTTTCCATCGGCTGAACATTGCCGAATACCTGCCGGTATGCAGCTCTTACTGCGTTGTGAAAAGCAGCATTGTCGTTTGCGGTGAATGCTGATGGTGTATTTAGTAGCTGCTGGTTGCGAAATTGATCATCGCTTGTGGCAGTTTCTACGGCATCAGTCCTTTGTCGAGAAAACCTTGCTGGTGCCTCAAGTAGCTGAGTGGCTCCGAAATCAAGTGAATTGCTTTGATTTGCTGTCACGGGCGGGTGGGGGAGAAGTGGGGGTGGCAGGTAAAAGACTTGCTTTGCTTTTTGGAATATAATTGCTTGGATGTCTTTCGGCATCCAACTAATTTTGACTGCTGAATCGGAAGCTCTATTGTCAAACAGAGCTAGTTGGAGCAATGGATCAGTCTAATGGTGTGATGCTTGCGATCTTGCCCCCCTCGCGGTGGATAAGTTGATATTGCTCTGAAAGCTTATTGAAGGGAACGAAGAATACCCTGTTTGCTTTCCTATAGCGTGATGTGGGTCGCACGTTATTGGCCCGATAGCCGGTGACTTCTACCCGATAGACTTTGCCTGTTTCGCCTGCGAGTACACCAATCCGTGTAACGGGATCTGTCAGGTTGGCAGCTGGGCGGTAGCTCCAGCCTTGGGTATCTTGTGATGAGGGAGCCACCACAGGAAGGGGGCGGTTCTGATAGGCAGCACCGCCAAGACGGCTCCTGATTCCAGCCAAGTTGCCTTTTAGGCTGCTGCTGCTGTTGCCACGTAGCAACTGGAATGACCAGGTGAACTCTTGAAGCGTTGCACAGGATTCTGTTTTCCACCCACGTTGATATGGCACTGTCCACTCACCAAAGTTGTTCTGATATTCGTCAGAATCTAAGAAGCTGTCGATGTCTGCTTCGTAACCACTTGTATCTAGTCTTTCGGCATGCCCCCGCATTTCTTCAAAATCTGCTGGAGCACGTCCGAGTAGGTGGCGAAAAGCTAGTTCGATATAGCGGTAGCGCGCGCATGAGTCAAAAAAGCGCGTGCTATAAAGATCGCTTTTTGCGATACGTCTTACCAGTTCTCTAACGCTGATTTCCCCTAGCTTGAACTGCGATTCTGCAACAATTTGTCGTTCGCTCTCCATCACGTAGGCATTTCCAAGAACCTGTCTGTAGACAGCCCGGATTACTGACTCCTTCGCTTGGTCGTCGTCTCTTGGCACTAGCTCACGTGGTGCTTCGCACTCTTGGGAGAAGCTCTCCACACCCAGGATCGAGGCTGGACCAAACGGCATGACTTTCTTGGCGATACCTGGCCATTATCTCTGATCCCTCACAACCCTCTACTTCGACTTCACGAATCTCAAGATGTTGCTTTAACCGCTTCGCTTTGTCTGCCACTGCGAGTACCCTATGCGGGTTTTGTTGTCGATTCCAGCAGCGACTCCAGTGTCGTCCGAGTCGCTTGCCTAGTGAGTGGGTTCCAGCAATCAAGTTCGATATGAGAGCGAGTTAGGAGGTTGGCTAGCTGCATCTTGTTCAAACCCGTGGCTTGACTGAAGTCAGCGCCCTTGATACTTTCAGCCTCATCTAGGATTGCATCTGCCAAATTAGCGGCTCTAAAGTCTGCCTGTTGCAACTGACTACCGTTAAAGCGTGCGCCTATGCAACGACTACCTTGCATTTTTGCAAATCTTAAGTCTGCTCCTACAAAGCGTGCTCCGTCTAATACTGCACCACTGAGGTCACATCCGCTTAGGTACGCACCCATGAAGTTGGTGCTACGTAGGTCCATACCCCTGAGATCTGCACCATTCAAAAAAGCCCCATTAAGAGCTGCACCAGGGCCTACCGCTCCTGACTTTTCAAGATCAAAGCCAGCGGGTACACGAGTCTTTTTGTCATATCGAGCAAGTGTTAAATTGCATCCTTCTAGTAGGCAGGCGCTGAGGTCTGTTCCCCTTATATCCATTCGACAAAGGTTTGCCTGACGCAGGTCAAGTGGTTGTAGAACACGTTTGTTCCAGCTTGCACCGCGCGCGTCTACGTGTTGATGCTGCGTCGCAGTTGGTTCGCATTTCTCAGGAGCACTCCATTGGCTTGGATCTTCCGGTAACAAAAATGCTTGATGCTTTTGGTACATTTTCAGGCAGGATTTGATTTTCTAGTAATTAGACACATTTACGTTCCGTGCTAGCGCTAGCTTTGCTCGGTTGGTAGCAGAGCGTTGGTCAGGTTATCAAAAGCTTTGTTGAGGCAGGTTGCCTCATGAGCATGCCCTGAAGTTTCTAGGACTCGTGTGGTTAGTGCACGCATCCGAGCTAGGACATACATCATCGCAGTGATAGGTATTTCCATTTTCTTGTATAAATGACGCAATGCAATCATGCCCTCTATGTCTGCTATATCTGTGCAATCGCATGCAACCCCATAAATTATCACCCGCAAAAACTGTTGGCAATCGTGCCAGCAGGCTTCTGCTCGTGGCTCCGGGAATAGTCCTCCGCCAGGCATTGTGAGCTGTGGTTGTTGGGTTAGTAAATCTCGCCTTGCTTCATCAATTACCTGGTTTGACCCCGCTACTAGTAGCCCAATGGCATCCTCTGAAGTATTGCAATAGTTACATATTGCTTTTGATTCCTCTGCGCTGAGGAACCGTTTTGAAGTATCGGCTTTAGCTATCAACACCCTTGCCGCTTCGGGGATGCTGTTGCGATTGCTTATGCCGCATACTTTTGCATCCTTGGCAAGTTGGCTGATCTCCATTTTCTGTTGAGCTTCCCTAGTCAGTTTCACCATTCTACAGGAGTAGCGGTTAGCCAGCCATGTCGTTCCAAATGGAATGCCCAGACTGCTGTCCCGCCAAGTTCTGGACAGTGTTCAGATGCCAGATCCACTAGCTCTTCTGACACACCGAGGTTTTTAAGTAGATCCCTTGCTCCGGACGTTCCTTCAGCCACGGCTGAACGGATTGCTGCTCCGACAACCCAGGTCAGATTAGTGTCTGACAGTTTTCCGCTGTTCCTTTCGCAGGCAAGTAAAAGATTTTGGTTGCCAGCATGTTTCTTGTGATAGGCCTTCCAAATCCCAATGTCGTCAATTCTTAGGTCTATGCGCAAGCGAGCCTCGTCGGTACCGTACTGAATCTCCTGTTCTCCTCCAGCTTGGTTTATTAGGTCTTTAATGCTAAAAGTTTCATTGGGTGACATGGTGTTTTGTTTTGGCAGTAGGATTGTTTTAGCGGGCTGTCTAGAGTCTTTCTCCAATCTTAGCGCGCGCTTAATGCAACACGCCTATTGCCTTGATGCTGATTCTGTGCGCAACTCTTTATTTCTTTTATTTTTTAAATAAAAATAGCCCCCCCTGCTTAGGGGAGGCTATTAATCACTTTTAGCAGGAAGCCTGATCAAACAAGCGCGTTGATTGCGTAATCGAGGTAATTGTTTGCTTCTGTTGCTGCTTCGCCTGTAAGGCCATGGTTGGCTTTGATGTAGCTAAGAGCTTCAACATACCAGGAGGGGGAGAGCTCAAAAGCGCGATTGATTTCATCAATACCGGCAATCAGGTACTCATCCATGGGTCCGGTGCCACCAGCCACGAGGCAGTAGGTGACCATGCGGAGGTAGTAGCCGATGTCGCGGGAGCACTTAGCCTTACCACGGGCATCAGCGGCATAGTTTGCACCCTGCATCTGGGTGGTGTAGGGGAACTTGTTGTAAACGGCCTGGGCAGCGCCGTTGACCAAGTTGTCTGCGTTGGCTGTTAGGCCCTTAGCAGCTGCGAGAGCATTTTTGGCGCGGTCAAAGCGACCAAAAGCTGAGTTGAGCTCAGTGTTTGAGAGGAACCGTCCCTGGGAATCAGCGGTTGCGACGGCTTCGGTAAGGGGAGTCTTCATTGGAAAGGGGAAATAAGTTGGTTTGGCTTTTTAGTGAGCTGATCAGCCGACGGCTGCTGCAGCGCGGTCGAAGTAGGTCCCGATTTCGCTGATTAGAGCTGAGCAATCTCCCTGGGTGATGCCGTTACGGTCGTTGGCAATTGCAATGGCGGCGTCTTTCATCTTGCGAACACCTTCAGCAACCGAAGCGCCAGGAACGCCGAGGGCCAGGTAGGTCTCCCGCAGGCCGTTGAGGCAGCGGTCTTCCAGCACGGATGCATCGCCGTTGAAAATGGCGTAGGTGATGTAACGGAGGATGATGTCCATATCGCGTAGGCACGCAGCCATGCGGCGGCTGGTGTAGGCGTTCCCCCCAGGAGCTGTTAGCGCCGGCTGAGCTTCAAAAAGATCGCGGGCCGCATTGGTGACGATCTTGGATGCATTGGAGGTGATGCGGTTCACAGCATCCATCCGCTTGTTGCTCTCGGAAACCATCGCTGCAAGCGCGTCGATTTGACCGGCGTTGATGAATTCGCCACGGGCATCAGCCTGGGCTACAACCTTGGTGAAGGCGTCGAACATTGGGAGGCTCCTAGTCGCGACGAATAGTCGGAAGGGTGGATAGGGGTTCCAGGCTGGTCAGGGCCCAGGCGAGCGCAGTGCCTCTTGTGGGCAGAGAGCAGCAGCCTGGCTGTTTCAACTTGGTGCGCCCATTCTCATCAAGATGCCTGCCTGCCTACTGCTCCCTTAACAAACGGTCACTGCCCCAAGGCCTGGAGGGCTCTTCTCGTTGCAGGTGGCCATGGCAGGTGCCTCATTTTTAGCTCGACAATGCTGTTGGTGGTGTGGTTCTCAAAAAGCTTGGCTATCCACAGCCGGTAGCTGCCAGAAAAGATGACGCCTCTGCTGCCATTCAGGCAACCAACATCAACGTAGCTGGATCTGGCTCGATTTCTGGTGGCGGTGGGTTGATCCAGACCTCTTCCGGCTGACGCCAGCAACGCGTCGATCGTGACCACCGGCGGGGATGCCGTTGGCGTGCTTGTTCGTAGACGACAGCACGGTGGCGGCAGATCTCCACAGCCTCACCGTTGTGGCGCTGATGGGGC
>NZ_NQKZ01000053.1 GCF_002252665.1 Synechococcus sp. 8F6 | reverse complement strand
AGGCCTTTCTCCAGTTGTAGAGGCTGGCCACGTGAATGCCCAGCTCTGCTGAAATCTGGGAAACGCTCTGGCGGTTCGGCGGAGTCATACGCCTCCTCACATCAGCCTTAAAGGCCTCGCTGTAACGACGCATTGCCCTGCTCCATCAAGCCCCCTGGTGAAAAAAGTGGTCGGGTTGGAGAGGCGTCAACTTTCCTGGCAGAGGGGGATCGCTGAATTGGCAACTCAGCGATCGATGTGTTCTGTGTAGATCAAGGGAGGAGCTGGTGCGGTTCAGCTGGTGAGTGCGTCTGGCTGGGCAGACGGATCAGCATCGATGAGCTCCAGGGCCTCTTCTGGCTCCGGGATCTTGGCCATGGTCGCCTCGGAGAAGAAGCGGCGGCGCTCCAGCTGCCATTCCTCCTGCTGCTCCAGCAGCTGGCTGCCCACCAACCGCACGATCGCAGCGTCATTGGGGAAGATGCCGACCACATTGGTGCGGCGTTTGATCTCCTTGTTAAGCCGCTCAAGCGGGTTGGTGCTCCAGATCTTGCGCCAGTGCTCCTGGGGGAAGTGCAGGAAGGCCAGCACGTCGTCGCGAGCGGCGTCCATTACCGGCACAGCCGTTGGGAACTGCTTGCGCAGCATCTCGGTGACCCGCTGCCAGTGGGAGCGCACTTGCTCAGGTGCCTGGATCACGAATACTGCTTTCATGGCGGCGGCCACCATGTCTTGGCCGGCCTTGGGGACGTGAGACAGCAGGTTGCGCAGGAAGTGCACCCGGCAGCGCTGCCAGCTACTGCCCTGGAACATCCGCCTGATCGCTGCCGTCAGCCCCAGGTGGGCGTCTGAGATCACCAGCCGGGTTCCAGTCAGGCCACGCTCCTTGAGGGAGCCGAGGAACTGGCGCCAGAAGCCCTCTGCCTCGCTGTCACCCACGGCAATGCCGAGCACCTCGCGGTAGCCGAGGGCATTGATGCCGATCGCTACCACCACGGCCCGCGAAACCACCTGCATGTTCTGCCCCAGACGGCCGTGGAGGTAGGTGGCATCGAGGTAGACGTACGGGTAGCGGGCATGGTCCAACGGCCGGCACAGAAAGGCTTTCACCTGCTCGTCGAGCCCCTGGCAGATGCGGCTCACCTCTGATTTGGAGATGCCGCTGGCGCAGCCCAGCGCCTCCACCAAGGCGTCGACCTTCCTGGTGGAGATGCCGCCGGTGTAGGCCTCCATAACCACGGCGTAGAGGGCCTTGTCCACCCGGCGGCGAGGCTCGAGCCAATCGGGAAAGAAGCTGCCCTGCCTCAGCTTTGGGATGGCCAGGCTGAGGTCGCCCACCTGGGTGGTGAGCAGCCGGTGCCGGTAGCCGTTGCGGTGGGTGGACCGCTGATCAGGACAGCGCTCATGGAGTTGAGCGCCCGTGAGGGCAGAAACCTCGGCTTCCAGCAGGTCCTGGAAACCCCGGCGCACGATCTCTGGGATCAGGGCGCCAGCGGTGGTGCCCTCGATGAGCTGAGCCAGCTCGGAGGCGCCACTATGGGTATGGGTCATGGTCTGTGTTCGGTTTGGTGGTAGTGCTCCGAACAGGGTCACAGACCGGCCCACCCATTGCCACAGCTAAAGACTGAGGGAGTTGAGCCGTCAGCCCCGGCTACGCCGGGGCTGATCCCCCCGAGTTACACCACTCCATGGGACGCCGCTGAGCAGCTCGTCATCAACCAGAGCCAAACCGACGCTGATGTTTGTCTCGCCCTTGAGGTGTCGGCTCCGACCTATCACCGCTAGCAGCGGCTCTACGGCGGGATGGAAGCCACGGAGGCCAATCGCCTGAAGGAGCTGGAGCAGGAGACTGCCCGCCTCGAGCGCCTGTCCCGCGAAAGGCGCTGGTTTTCCAGAGTCTCCCTAATCCTCAGGGCTGATTCAAAGTCTCAGCAAGCTTCGGGCTGGGGTTGCCGCCGCACCATTGCCAGCAGCGCCTTGATGTCGTGCATCACCGCCTGCAGGCCG
>NZ_NQKZ01000052.1 GCF_002252665.1 Synechococcus sp. 8F6 | reverse complement strand
GTATTGCTTGAGCACTTATGATCTGCTGCGACGATGCCGAAAGGCATTTTTTTATGGTGATCAGAGGCTGGCTAATCTTGTAAATTTCGAGGTACCCTATAGTGCTTTGCTGCTAGCTCTGCAATCTCTGTGAAAAACAGGGGTTTGCAGTCTCCGATGAGAGGTCAATAGGTGAGTGCAGAGCTGCCGGTGGGTTGGTTGAGCAGCGGTTTGTTGCCTGTCTTTTGGTAAGCCTGGGTAAACCTGATAGCTTTTGAATCATTCTTTATGGAGCACCCAAATTGCGCATCCGTATTTTTGATGGTAGCTATAGTCCCAATCAATGTCGGCAACTTTGCTGACATTGACGAGATTGCCGGCGTCATTTACGTAAGCAAATTTTCTGGCGACAAGCTTATTTAAGTAAAACATATCGCGACTTTCTGCGAGGGAGATAACGCGGTGTGCGTTATATTCGATCCTGCTCTTTATTCCAAATGGATATGACAGATAGAGTGTCCCAGAGCTAGATAAAAGGCTACTTAGGTTCTTTAAAGCTACATAATGGCCTATTGCATTGACTGGATCGCCGTATCTACCAAGACCAATGTGCTCAATAGCATGTAGGCAGCTGATTGATTCGTATCTTCCCAGCAGGGAACGATCCAGCTCGCCGCTTAGGTCCATGAGAATAAATGAAATATTTTTGTTATCAAACTCTACTGGGCGGATGTCACCAAGAATTGTATTCTGATCAAACGAGAGCAGGTGGGCAATGAACCCATCAATCCTGCTACCAATATCAAGATGAACCGTGGGTTTATGGTGATAGATATGATTAGCTACTAATAGGTCTTGATGAAAGTAGTGCCCTGAAGCAGTGCCTGCAGCTGATAGAAATTCATTTAAGATTGGTCGTGACTTTCCAAAGTTCTTCACTGAACCTGGCATTGAACTTAACTCGCCGCTTGCTATTGAGCGTTTTAGTTTTCGGAAGTTTAGAATATATCTTATGTATCCATAAAGCGCTGAGTTTGACTTGAGGCGATTCAGGCTAGGCAAGTTAAGTGCAGATGACAAACTATTTAGATCTGTTTTTGGCATTTGATGGAAAGCTCTTGCTCTTTTATTGATTCTACAGTGGTTTTGTATGGTTGGTTGTGTGGTTGGCTTAACTTCTCACCAAGGATCTGGGTACCATGTGCTGATCCCTAATCCGTCCTTTCATCGTTGCCCAACCAGCAGCAAAAGGGATTTCTAGCGTGGTAGGTCGGCTGGGGTCGTAGCATCATTGATAGGTTAGTTTGGTTATCTCATATAGATGATAATCAGGGACTCCTGAAAAAGCTTCCAGCAAGCTGCCTTGATTTCAGCAGCGGCGTCCCATGGAGTGGTGTAACTCGGGGGGATCAGCCCCGGCTACGCCGGGGCTGACGGCTCGCCTCCCTCAGACATCAGCTGTGGCAATGGGTGGGCCGGTCTGTGACCCTGTTCGGAGAACTACCACCAAACCGAACACAGACCATGACCCTTACCCATAGTGGCGCCTCCGAGCTGGCTCAGCTCATCGAGGGCACCACCGCTGGCGCCCTGATCCCTGAGATCGTGCGCCGCGGCTTTCAGGACCTGCTGGAAGCAGAGGTTTCTGCCCTCACTGGCGCCCAGCTCCATGAGCGCTGCCCGGATCAGCGCTCCACCCACCGCAACGGCTACCGCCAGCGGCTGCTCACCACCCAGGTGGGCGACATCAGCCTGGCCATCCCCAAACTGAGGCAGGGCAGCTTCTTTCCCGACTGGCTCGAACCCCGCCGCCGGGTCGACAAGGCCCTCTACGCCGTGGTGATGGAGGCCTACACCGGTGGTATCTCCACCCGCAAGGTTGATGCCCTGGTGGAGGCGCTGGGCGGCGCCAGCGGCGTCTCCAAATCGGAGGTGAGCCGCATCTGCCAGGGGCTCGACGAGCAGGTGCGGTGACTTTCAGGAAAGTTGTCACTCCTGGGCTGCTATTCAGGCGGCCTGGATTAAGGGTAGCGCCAGGGTCGGGTTTGGCTCCTCTGTTGGCTTA